>JAJDYR010000027.1 GCA_022825065.1 bacterium | reverse complement strand
CGGAGGCGAGTAGAGAATGCCGCCCTTCGTCCAGAGCTGGTTGTAGCCGCGCGCGAGGCCGATGGCCGTCTTGGGGCCGATGTGGCGCTCGTAGATCTCCGAGTAGTTGCCCACGCCCTTGATGACGTTGTAGGCCCAGTCTTTCGGGAGGCCGAGCATGCTGCCGAAGTCGCCCTCCTGGCCGAGCATGCGCTTGATCTCGGGGTTACTCGATTTCTTCATGGCGTCGACGTTCTTGGAAGTGATGCCGAGTTCCTCGGCCACGATGAGCGCGTTGCGCACCCAGCGGGCGATGTCGCCCCACACGTTGTCGCCGTGGCGAACGACGGGGCCGAGGGGCTCTTTCGAGATGATTTCGGGCAGGATCACGTGGTCGGCCGGGTTCTTGAGCACGGAACGCTGGGCGGCGAGGCCGGAGCGGTCCGTCGTGTAGGCGTCGCAGCGGTTGGCGGCGTAGTTCTGGCGCGCCTCGGCCGCGTCCTCGACGACGACCGATTTGAACTTCATGTTGTTGCTGCGGAAGAAGTCGGCCAGGTTGAGTTCGGTCGTGGTGCCCGTCTGGATGCAGACCGAAGCGCCGCCGAGCTCCTTGGCGCTCTTGACGTTCAGGGACTTGCGGGTGATGAAGCCCTGTCCGTCATAGTACAGCACGCCCACGAACTCGAAGCCCAGGTTCACGTCGCGCTTGAAAGTCCAGGTCGTGTTGCGCGAGAGGACGTCGATCTCGCCCGATTGAAGCGCCGGGAAGCGCGTCTTGCCCGTCAGAGGCTTGTAGGTCACCTTGTCGGGATCCCCGAAAATGGCGGCGCTGATGCCGCGGCAGTAATCGACGTCGAACCCTCTCCAGACGCCCTTGTCGTCGGGAGCCGAGAAGCCCGTGAGGCCGGTGTTGACGCCGCAGATGAGATGGCCGCGTTTCTTCACCGTCTCGAGCGTCGGGCTGGCGGCGAACGCGGCGCTTGCGATTACCGCCACGGCGGCAAACGCGCAAAGTACGGTGAGCAAGTGTTTTTTCATCGTGATTGTCTCCCTCATGGGCCCTCGCGGGCATCAAGAAAATAAAGAAACGTCCCTGGATGTGTTCGTATGGCGCTACGTAAGCCAAAAATACCACGATGGGGCCGTTCTCACAACTTTTTTTCCGAATCTCAGGAGTTGGACGGGGGAGTTTTCAGAAAAAGCAGGGAAAGATGAGCGAGAAGCACACCGGCGGAGCTTCATGAGGACATCAGGCATCGTTGCCGGGCTTTCAAGCAGATGGGCGAAGCCGAAGGCCCAGGGCGCGCATGACCTTGAGAACGGTGGCGAACCCGGGGTTTCCTTCGGGCGAGAGCGCCTTGTAGAGGCTCTCCCTGCCCAGGCCGGTCTCGGCGGCGACCTTCGTCATCCCCCTGGCCCTCGCGGCGTCGCCCAATGCCGCCGCGATGAGCGCCGGGTCGCCGTCCTCGAAAGCCGCTTCGAGGTAGTGCGCGATATCCTCTTTTGTTTCGAGATGATCCGCCGCATCCCACGGCCTGGTTTTCGTCTTCGCCATCACGAACTCCTATAACTCTAGCGCCAGATTCCGCGCTCTAAAGATATCCCGAGCCTGAGTGCTTTTATCTCCTCCGGCCAGCAGGACCACCAGGGACTGCCTTTGCTGCAGGAATCCAATCGTATCCCATAGGATACGTCAAGGCAAGGGGCCTAACTCCGCAACTGCGCCGGTGGGGGGTCAATGGCCACCGGGCAGGGGTTGTTGAAAAAGCCCCTTTTCCGGGGGCGGAGGAGACGCCCCGGCTCGACTGAAAAACCAACCCCCCCTACCCCCCCTTAACAGGGGGGCAAAAAAAAGAAAACCCCACTGACAATGGAGCAAGAAAAAAGCCCCTCAACCAGCGGCGGGTGTTGCCTTTCCATACCCCCCTGTTAAGGGGGGGTAGGGGGGGTTGGTTTTCAAGGCGAGAGCCTGCGCCGCTGCTTAATCCCCCACCCCCCCCTTGTCGGGGCTGTTGAAAAGGTCCGAAGATGGAAATTTTGTCGTCATTCCGGCGAAAGCCGGAATGACGAACAAAACCGCACCGCCTCCTGTAGGGATAGGTCGCGACTTTTCCTACTCCCGGATCTTCTCGGTGACGCTGAGCG
The DNA here is from genome assembly GCA_022825065.1 of bacterium. Lineage (GTDB taxonomy): Bacteria > UBA8248 > UBA8248 > UBA8248 > UBA8248 > Bin107. Next base: position 65,738 of record JAJDYR010000027.1, on the reverse strand, counting down.
TCTGCGCGCCGGGGGTGGGAATCCACATGGATTTCTGGCCCTCGCCGCCGCCGACGATGAGGATGAGGGCGTCCGCGTGGGTGAGGATGGGCACGGAGGCTTCGGGGTCCGTCCTGTCCACCCAGACGGGAAAGGCGGGGCCTTTCGATTTTCCCCGGACGCCCACGTGCTTCCAGGGCTTCCTCGCCTTCTCGAAGAGATAGCGCTTCACGTCCGCCTTGCTCCAGCCCGCCCGCGCGACGTAGGCGGCGTGCTCGGGCGCCATGACGAGGGCGGGTTCTCCCTGGGAGGAGAGGTTGTTCCCGCCCAGCGTCGCCATCGAATCCGCGTAGCCGAAGAGCAGCGCGTGGGGCTCGGTGTTGTAGTTGTCCGTGATGCAGTGCGGCGCCTCGCCGCAGGTGAGCGTCACCGTGCTCTCCTCAGGCTGAAAGCCGCGCTCGACGTGATAGGGCTCCCAGGGGTTCGCGTCCTCGTTCTCGGCGATGCAGTAGGTGTATTTCCCCGGGTGCGCGTGCTGGGCGCGGTCCACCTCGCCGGGAACGGCGCCGCCCAGGTTGATGAGGCAAAGCCTGAGCGCGCGGCCTATCGTCGCGTTCGCCCGCCAGCCGGGGCCGAATAGGCCGGAGCCGGAGTTGATCTTGAGTCGTTTCGCGATGGGGCCGTTCACGATGATGAGCGCGGTGGCGGGGTGGGTCGTCGTCTGGCGGTGGCTCAGGCCATAGCGCGGCCTGGTGACGGCGGAGACGGCCGCGACGACGACGGGCAGGTATTCGGGCAGGCAGCCGGCCATCACGGCGTTCACCGCGACCGCGCGGACCGTCGCCACCCCCATCAGGGGAGGAACCTCCGCGATTTCCTCATCCGGCTCCCCCGGCCAGTCGGTGAGCAGAGCCTCCACGCGCTCGCGCGTGGGCGGGACGACGGGCAGCCCGTCCGTCCAGCCGCGCTCGTAGAAGTACGCGTTCACCTCATCGAGCGAGCCCGCGACCGGCAATACCCGCCTGCCGGCCTCCAGAGAGGGGTTTTCGACGTTACCGGCCAAGCTCCGCCTCCCCTATTTCGGGCAAAGGTTCCCGGGGCCCCGGAACTTCTTCTCCGCGTACTCGGCCCGGAGTTTCTCGGCATCGCCCGTGAGCGCATGGACGACCTCATTCACGATAGCGTCCGCCTTGGGGTGAAGCGCTTCCCTTTCCGGTGCGGCGAGGGGATGATCCATCTCGATGACGGGCAGGCCGCCGTAGCCCTGCCTGCGCGCTATCGCGCGTCCGCTGTGGCTGAAGCCCCGGCTCACGATGACGCAGGCGGGGCTTCCCATCCGCTCGAGCCGGACCGCGTCGCGGACACTCCACGACGTGGAGGAGCCTCAGTGCCCCACGCCGACCAGAACGGCGTCGCAGCGCGCGCTCAACTCCTCGAGAATTTCAGGGGATGCCGCCTGGGCGAGGTGGTGCTTTTTGCGCTGGACGACTTCCTTGACGCCGACCGAGGCCCGAAACCGGTCGCGCACCCTGTCCAGCACCCAGTTGGAGAACTCCTTGTTGTTCTCCAAAATCCCGAGAGTCGCGCCTTCCAGCGTCTCCGGTCTGGGATTCAGGGCCTCATCCGGTATCCTGGGGATGCCGGCGGGGGAGATGACCTCGGCGAATGTCTCCTCATTCATCGGATGCTCCCGGTCCGGCGCTCTACCTGCCCGTGAAGACGGGCTTTCTCTTCTCCATGAACGCGGTGCGGCCCTCTTTGTAATCGGCGCTGTCGAAGCATTCTTTCGAGAGGCGGGCGATCATGTCGAAATCGCGCTCCGCCCCGTCTTTCACCACCTCGCCGATGGTGAGCTTGGACGCCTTGACCGAGAGCGGCGCGTTGTTCGCGATGGTGGAGGCCATGCCCACCACGAAGTCCTCCAACTCGTCCACGGGCACCACTTCGTTCACCAGCCCGATTTCGAGCGCCTTCGCCGCCGGGATGCGCCTGGCCGTGAAGAGGATCTCCTTCGCCTTGGCGGGTCCCACGAGGTCGACGAGCTGCTTCAGGTTGTCGAAGCCGTAGGCGATGCCCAGGCGCCCGGCGGGGATGCCGAACTGCGAATCGTCCGCCGCGATCCGGATGTCGGCATTCAGCGCGATCCCCAGCCCGCCGCCCAGGCAGTAGCCCCGGATCATGGCGATGAGGGGCTTTTTCATGCTCACCATGATCTGCTTGGCTTCTTCGGATATCCGGGTGTACTCGGCGGCCTGCTCGGCGTTGCTCCTGTTCTTCGCGAACTGCGAGATGTCCGCGCCCGATACGAACGCCTTGTCCCCCGCGCCCTTCATCACCACGACGCGGACCGCTTCGTCCGCTTCGTAATTCTCGAGTATCTCGGCGATGGCCCCCCACATTTCGAGCGAGAGCGCGTTTCTCCGCTCGGGGTTGTTGAAGATCATCCAGCCGATGCCGCCGTCCACCTCGAAAGCCATCTTCTCCGTCGATAACTGCATTCCATGCTCCATACGCTGCGCCCCAACGGGGCAGGATAGTGTTCAGACGATGCCCTCATCGCGCAATTGGCTTATCGCGTCCGCATCGTAGCCCAGATTCTTCAAAATCTCTTCGGTATGCTCGCCCACCTCGGGCGTCGAGTTGCGCATCTTCTGCGGCGTTCGCGTGAGCTTGACCGCCTGGCCCACGATCTTTATCGGCCCCATCTCGGGATGCTCCACCTCGGGCGACATGTTCAGCCCCTTGACCTGGGGGTCGGCGAACGTCTGGTCCACCGTGTAGATGGGCCCGCAGGGGATTCCCGCCTCGTTCAGTATTTCGATCCACTCCGCACCCGGCTTCGCCCGCGTCCGGTTGTTGATGGTCTCGTGCAGGGCCTCTTTGTTCTCGAAGCGCTTCGGCACGCTCCCGTAATCGGGATTCTCGAGCAGCTCGGGCATTTCCAGCGCGTTCACGAGGCGCTCCCAGAGATGCTGGGGACCGGACTGGATGATGATCCGCCCGTCCGCCGTCTCGAAAACGCCCGCCGGCAAAAAGGTGGGGTGGTTGTTCCCCTGCTGGGTGGGCACGTCCTCGACAAGCAGGTATCTCGCGGCCTGGAAATCCATCATCTGAATCTGGGCTTCGAGAAGCGAGGTGTGCACCCATTGCCCCTCACCCGAGACTTCGCGCTCGAGCAGGGCGATCATAATCCCCTGCGCGAGCATGAAGCCCGCAGACAGATCGGCGAGCGGAATGCCCACACGCATGGGGCCGCCCCCCGGCTTGCCGGTGACGGACATGAGGCCGCTCAGCCCCTGGGCCGTCATGTCCAGCCCCGGCCGCTTGCTGTAGGGCCCCTCCTGCCCGAAGCCCGAGATGCTCCCGTAGACGATGCGCGGGTTCACGGCGCGACAGGCCTCGTAATCCACGCCCAGGCGGTGCTTCACGTCGGGCCGGTAGTTCTCGATCACCACGTCGGCGTCTTTCACCATGCGGAAGAATATCTCGCGCCCCTTTTCCTCGCGCAGGTTGAGGGTCATGCCCCTCTTGTTGCGGTGCAGGTTCTGCGCCTCATACCCGCTCCGGGGCTGGGCCATGTTGTCCGAAAAGCCGCTCCCGGGGGGCGCCTCTATCTTGATGACGTCCGCCCCCCAGTCCGCGAACTGGCGAACCGCCGTGGGGCCGGCCCGCGCGCGGGTGAGATCCAGGACCTTGAAACGGGACAGGGGTAGAGAGTGATTCTGCACGAACGCGCTCCTGTGAAGAAATCAAACGATTCGAGAACAAGGGAGATTCATCCGCCCGTAAGGTAGCAGAATCGAGCGCGTTTGCGCAGTGCGGGAGGGGGTGAATTTCACTGTTCCGGGGACGCGATTCTCCTTCGACGCGAAAGGAGTACGGCGATGATCTTTTTCTCTGGTCGGGGCGAGAGGATTTGAACCTCCGACTTCCTGCTCCCAAAGCAGGCGCGCTACCAGGCTGCGCCACGCCCCGATGGGCCGCAAGCCTATCACAACCCATTCTCGCACCGGAACCTGGGGGGAGAAACAGGAGTATAAAGCCGGGCCGGGCGGCCCGCGCGGGTCAGGCGGGCGCCGGCTGAGGCGTTTGCCCTTTTCGCCTGTTGTGCTGATACCAGTACAAGGCGGCGAAAATCGCCACCGCGATGAGCTGCACCACGGGCCGCGGGCCGCCGGTGAAATCCGTGATGAGCGAGGGCCTGAACGCCGAGACGCACACCACCATCAGGATCGCCCGCTCGCCCCAGTTGCAGTTATCGGCGAAATAGCCCTGAAGCGCGGACGCGAAGGCGAACATCGCCGCCAGAGAGACGAAGCACACCCAGGCGATTTTGAGAATATCGTTGATCCAGATGATCTCGCCCTTGGGGCCGACGCCCTGCATCATCAGGAGCTCGAGATTGTAGATGAAGACGAACGGCAGCACGGCGGTCCGCAGGTCGTAGACGAAGCCCTGCACGCCCGTCTGGATGGGGTCGGACTTGGCTATCGCCGAGGCGGCGAACGCGGCGAGGCCCACGGGCGGCGTATCGTCGGCCAGGATGCCGAAATAAAAGACGAACAGATGGGCCGCGAGCAGCGGCACCACGAGGCCCGCCTTGCCGCCCAGGCTCACGATGACGGGCGCGGTGAGCGTCGCCATGACGATGTAGTTCGCCGTCGTGGGCAGGCCCATCCCCAGGACGAGGGAGCAAATCGCGGTGAGCAGGAGCATGAGCACCACGTTGCCCAGGGAGACGATTTCGATGAGTTCGATGAAGCGTCCGCTGAGACCGGTAAGCGTGACGGTGCCCACGATGATGCCCGCCGCCGCGGTCGCGACGCCGATGCCCATCATGTTCTTGGCCCCGGCCATCAACCCCTGCCAGACGTCGCCGAAGCTCTGGCCGAAACCGGCGAGCACCCCGTCCCACAAGCGCTCTTCGAGTTCCTTGAAATGCGCCTCGCCGAACAACTCCCGCAGGTGGGTGACGCCCTTCTCGCGCTTCATGTCGCCCAGGACGGCGATGGTGTTCTGCATGGGACGCTGGACGACGATGATCGCCATCGTCAGCAGGATCGCGTTGAACGCCGAAGCCACGGCCGACATGCGCAGGATGACGAGCGTGTAGATGAGCGCCAGGATGGGAACGACGTAGTGGATGCCGCTGATGAGCGTGTGCCAGAACGAGGGCAGTTCATCCTCCCTCAGCGGCCTCAGGTTCAGTTTGAGCGCTTCCAGGTGAACGACGTAGAACAGGGCGATGTAAGACAGCAGGGCCGGCAGTATGGCGGCGCGCACCACGTCGAGATACGCTAATCCCAGGAATTCCGCCATGATGAACGCGGCGGCGCCCATGACCGGCGGCATGAGCTGTCCGTTCGTGCTCGCGCCCACTTCCACGGCGCCCGCCTTGTAGGGCGGCAGGCCCACTTTTTTCATCAGCGGGATCGTAAAGGTTCCCGTCGTCGCCACGTTCGCGATGGATGAGCCCGAGACGAGCCCCGTCATGCCCGAGGCGACCACGGCCGCCTTGGCGGGCCCGCCCCGGAAGCGGCCCAGGGCCGCGAAGGCCACCTGCACGAAGTAGTTCGCCGCCCCCGCCTTGTCAAGCAGCGAGCCGAACAGCACGAAGAGGAACACGAAGCTCGTCGACACCCCGATGGGCACGCCCCAGATGCCGCTGTCGCTCAGATACATGTGGTCCACGACGAATTCGAGCGGAACGCCCGGATGCGCGATGAACGAGGGCATGTAGGGACCCACGAAGCAATAGAGCAGGAACAGGATGGCGAGGATCGGCAGCGCGGGCCCGAGCGCGCGCCGCGCGGCTTCCAGAAGAAGAACGACGAGGATCGCCCCCACGATGACGTCGCGCTGGATGGGGAGGCCCGAGCGCTGGATGATGTTCGCGTAGTCCCAGGCCATGTAGAACGCGCCCATGCCCGCCATGATCGCGAGCGCGTAGTCGTACCAGGGGATGACCTCCCGCGTGGAGCGCTGGGACCGCATGAAGTAGGGGAAAAGCTGCAGCGACATGCGCTGAATCCAGGTCTCGCCGGGCTTTTTCGTCCCCGGGAAGGCCAGGTAGACCATCGTGATGGCGAAGGTGAGGTGGATGCTTCTGGCGATGATGGAGTTCAGGGGGGTGTAGGCGATGTAGAGCTGAAAGCAGGACCAGGAGATCGCGAGGACGGAGACCAGCCAGGCCGTGAGGTTCTTGGGCTGCCGCCCGCCGGATTCCGCTTCTGCGGCGATTTCCTCCGCCGCCCGCTTCGATTCTTCGTCGATCCCTGCGCCCAAAACGTCAGCGGAATCACCCGGCTCGCTCATTTATTCGCCCCTCAAACGTTTACCCCACTTCATGAAAGAATGAAACTCGAATCCCCACACGAAGCCGGGGGCGCGCGGCCCCCGGCCCGTGTGGTAGACGTTCGTCCGGAATGACACTACTTCATCAAGCCTTTTTCCTTGTAGTAACGCGTGGCGCCCGGATGGAAGGGAGCCGAGAGGCCTCCGAGCATGTCTTTCTTCGTCAGGTACTTGAACGCCGCGTGCGTGGCGCGGAACTGGTCGAGATTATCGAAGATGGTCTTCACGACGTTGTAGACCACGTCGTTGGGCTGATTCGCGCCTGTCACGAAGGTGGCCTTCACCGCGTAGGTCGGCACGTCCTTGTCGACGCCCTTGTAGATGCCGCCCGGGATGTTCGTCATCACGTAGTAGGGCTTGCCGGACACCAGATCCATGATGCCCTTGGCGTTGATGGGGATCATGCGGATCGCCGTGCTGTTGGAGATCTCGAGACCGCCGCCCCAGGGGTTGCCGACGGTGTAGAAGAACGCGTCGATCTTCTTGTCCACCAGCGCGCGGCTCGCCCCGCCCTGCTGCAGGCCTTCGGCCTTGATGTCCTTCATGCCGATGCCGTAGATTTTCAGGATGTCCGTCGCGTTCCCGCGCTGGCCGGAGCCGGGGTTGCCGATGTTCACCCGGCGCCCCTTGATGTCCGATACCTTCATGATGCCCGAATCCGCGCGAGCGACGAGCATGACGGTTTCGGGGTGAACGCTGAAAACGCTCCTGAGACCCTTGAAGGCTTTGCCCTTCCAGTCGGCCGTGCCGTTGTACGCCTGAAAGTTCCTGTCGGACTGGGCGACGCCGAAGTTCAGGAGGCCGCGCTTGATGGCGTTGATGTTGAACACCGAACCCAGCGCGGGGCGGCCGATGCAGTTATAACCCTTGCTTTTCAACGTCTTGTTCACCAGCTTGCAGACGTTGAGAGCAACCTGGTAGTACACGCCCGTGGTGGAGCCGCCGCCGACCACGAGAAATTTCGCGGCGCTCGCAGGGACCGCCGCTCCCGCCAGTGAAATCGCCACGACGGAAGCGAGTATGAATTTCATTGTCCTTTTCATCGCATATTCTCCTTGAGTGAAGTGAGGGGAAAAATAGACTTGCCGAGCATTCCTTATGAGCGTTTCCTCTTTATAATCGACATCCACACATCCTCCTCGTGGATGACGAATTCCAGGGAAAACCTCTAAAAACCGGCTCTTGCCGTTTCTTTGTTCTCGGTATGATTGCCCAATTCAAGGATAATGAGCGAAAAACCCGATGTCAACAGGAAACTAAATATCAGCAAGCTATTTCCACCGCTTTGGGGTATTCTCATCGCCTGAAAAATCTCTCGTTTTTTCTGATTGCTGTTATTTTCGAGGTTGGGGGATGAACCAGACAACGTGGGACGTCATCGTCATCGGAGGCGGCATTCTCGGCCTTTCCACCGCCATGGAGATCACCCGCCGCCACCCCGATAAACGCGTCCTCGTCCTCGAGAAAGAAACCGGCGTCGGCCGCCACCAGTCGCTCCACAACAGCGGCGTGATCCATGCGGGACTCTACTACCGCCCCGGCTCGCTCAAGGCCAGGACCTGCGTGGAGGGCGCGGCCGCCATGGTGCGCTTCGCGCAGGAGCACGGGATAGCCCACGAGATCTGCGGCAAGGTGGTCGTCGCCACGGAGGAGGCGGAAATCCCCCGGCTCGAGGAACTGCGCCGCCGCGGCGAGGCGAACGGCATCGAGAACATCGCGGTTCTGGGACCCGAAGAACTCAGAGAAGTCGAACCCCACGCCCGGGGCGTCAAAGCCCTGCGGGTGCCCTCCACGGGCATCATCGACTACGGCGCCGTCGTGCGCGCCTACGCCCGCATCGTCACCGGGGCGGGGCAGAGCATCCGGACGTCCGCCGAAGTCACCGGCATCGCCGTCTCGGGAAGAGAAAAGCGCGTCGAAACGACGGCGGGGGATTTCGGGGGAAAGCTCATCGTCAACTGCGCGGGGCTCTACGCCGACAGGATCGCCAAACTCGCGGGCGGGGCGCCGCCGATGAAGATCGTGCCCTTCCGGGGCGAGTATTACGAACTCACGCCCGGGAGCCGCTCGCTCGTGAAGAGCCTGATCTACCCGGTGCCCGACCCGGCGTTCCCTTTCCTGGGGGTTCACTTCACCCGCCGCGTCGACGGGAGCGTCGAGGCGGGGCCGAACGCCGTTTTGGCCTACATGAGAGAGGGGTACACGAAAACGAGGGTCGACCCCTACGATCTGCTCGAAACCCTGACTTATCCCGGCTTCCTGAGGCTGGCCCTCAAATACTGGAAGACGGGACTCGGCGAGATGGTCCGCTCGGTCAGCAAGTCCGCCTTCACGCGCGCGCTGCAAAAGCTCATGCCCGAGATCCGCGAATCGGACCTCGCTCCCGCCGGCGCGGGCGTCCGCGCGCAGGCGGTGGACCGCGAGGGCGGCCTGCTGGATGATTTTTCCATCATCCGGACCGAGGGCGCCGTCCACGTGTGCAACGCCCCCTCGCCGGGCGCGACGGCCTCGCTGATGATAGGCCGCGCCATCGCCGACATGGCCGAGGAGATGACGGGCTGAGCCGGCGGCGGCAATCGCGACCGATGAAATAGATGTTGCGTTTTTTGCAGGGACAACCCCCCGTGGTTGCCCTTCGTCAGGACAGGCACGGAGGCCTGTCCCTACGGTGAACAATTCGATGATCGGGATTCCCACCCCGCGAGGAGGTTTTCGATGGAGTTCCTCGGGGGGGACTTTTTCAACAGACCCCTTGACAGGGGGATATGAAAAGGCGGTGCGCTCCGCCGGACTGAGGGGGTTTTGCTTTTTTTGCCCCCCTGTCAAGGGGGGGTAGGGGGGGTTGGTTTTCAACACGAGAGTTTTTGTAGGGGCCGTTCGTGAACGGCCCGCCCCGCCAAGGCGTAAAGACCTCCGAACGAGGAGGTGAAAAGGCAAAGGCGAAAATGGATTCCGGCTTTCGCCGGAATGACGGTGCTCACTCCCCGGGCCGGTACGCGCTCTCGGGAGGGTCGGGCCTGTTCCACCGGCGGAGGAGCTTTCCGCCCCGGCAGGCGGCCTGGTAGGGGCCGTTTGGCGTCAGGACCACGAGGGGCCTTTTTCTTCGGCTCATCGTCCGGCGGTAACGCCTGCTTTGCGCGATGTAGAGTTCGCGCTCGGCGGGCAGCAGCTCGAACAGCCGGTCGAAAAAGCGCAGGAACTCACCCACGTACTTCTTCGTCGCCACGCGGTGGCGATCCACGAGGTAGCATTTGCCCTCCAGCACCCGTTTGTAGACCAGTCCCAGGAGATTCTCGTCGCCGTCGAAGTAGGGTTCATAGGGAAACGTGCGGCACGAGACGGAGCGGTTTTCCCGCTCGCAATGCAAGGCGCCTCGGCATTCGATGAAGACGCTTTGCTCCGCGTCGACTTCCTCGACCATCGCGAGTTCGGGGGGCGTGCGCGGCCTGAACTCGTGCCAGAGCCGCGTGCGCGGCTCGAGAAACTTCCATTCCTCGCGACAGGCGACGGGAACCACCCAGCCCGAATCGCAGCAGAAAGGAACCCCCTCGTTGAAGGGCGCGCACTTCTTTCCGCAGTCGAACCGCGCCGGTGGACTCGCAAAGCCCGCGTAGAGCGCCTCGAAATCTTCCGGCCACAGCCTCGCCGCACTCATCTTTTCCCGCTACCCCTCATCTTCGCCTGCCTCTTCGGGCGAATCCGCAGAGCGCGTTCCCGGAGCGGCGGCCAAGGTCCGCGATATGGCCACGGCGGCCTGGTGAAAGAGAGCGGCGCAATAGTCGACTTCGTCATCCGGCATCTCCCGGGGGGAGTCGAAATAAATAGAAGCCAGTCCCACCACTTTTCCCATCGCGACCAGCGGAAAAACCACGACTCCGCCCACCTTTTCGGCCTTGAGCACCTCGGGCGCGCCGTGCCATTCATCGGTATAGAGCACCTCGACGATCTCTTTTTCTCTCAGGGCGATTCTCTCCGGCAGGCCGGAATCGGGAGAAGTGATGGCGCGCCGGTAGGCCTGGCCCAGGCGCGAGAAGCAAATCTCGAGAAACCGCTCCGTCGCCTCGTCGTACAACGCGGCGTAATACCTGTCGGTCGAGAAAAAGCGGCAGGCCTCCTGCGCGACGGTGAGGATGACCTCGCGGAAGTGCGCGCCCGCCGCCACCGATTCGCTCACCCGGCAGATAGTCGCGAGTTGGTCCGAACCGAGCCGACGACCGGATGCTTCCTCGTCCGCGCCGGCTCCTCTCGTCCGGGGAACGGTGGTTTCGCTCCCCTCCCGGGGCTTCAGAAAAGAAAACAAGGCGAGCGACGCGAGCCACCCCGCCAGCATCACGCCTGCCAGTATCGTCAGCGCCGAGCCCGAGTCCGCGCCCGACCGCTCCGCCAGGTGGACGAGGCGCACCCGCCTCACCCCGAGGTGGAATATGGACTGCGCCATCGAGCGTTTGTCCTCGTTCGCGGCGTTGAATGCGGCGGGTTCGCAGCAAACCGGGAGGTCGAGGACCGGAGCGAGTTCCCTTTTGAAGCTCCCGTCGACGCTCTCGGAGAGGAACGCCCCCCCGCGACTGGCGAAGAGAACCTTCTGCTCGGGTTCCGCCAGGAGAAAAACGCTCTCGCCCGGAGCCAGATCGCCCTCGCGCAAAGGCAGCAGGGATTCCGCGGAAACGATGACGCCCCAAAAACCCTTGGTCGACGACGAGGGCGCCAGCACCAGCACCGCCGGCGCACCTTCCAGCGTGCTCGATTGAACGTCGAACTTGCGCCTCGGCGGTTCCGACTTCCCTTCCCGCTTCCATAAGGAGAGAAGCGAACGCCTCGCTCCCGACCAGAGGCCCTTCTCCTCGGGTCCGGGCGGCGGCATGTTCCCCACCCTGCGCGAGTCCAGTATTCCGCCCCGTTCGTCGAGCAGCACCGAGGCGGCGAAGGATTCTCTCGATTCCCCACCCAGGAGGAACGAAAGCGCTTTCCCCTCCCTGTTCGCGACGCCCGGAACCGCCGCCATCAGAAGTTCGGCTCCCTGAATCTTCCCGAGCAGAGAATCGACGCGGCCCCGCATCCTGGTTTTCAGGTCCTGGAGGCGCCTCGCGTCGCGCTCGGCGTGTCGGCTCTGGAGCACGCCCCGGACGGCTCGATGGGCGAAATAGGTCGCACCCGCTGCGAACAGAGCCGTGATGAGCGCAAACAGCAGAATGGGGGAAATTGATTTTTTGGAATTCTCATCCATCACACGTCGGCCGATGCCCCAGCCGGGCGATACGCCCCGCTCGAAGAAAAGCGATACGCCCTCATATCGCGGGGCAACGCATAGAACCGTCTAGCCCGCGGGCGCCCCGTTCGTTTTCGGCCCCACGCCATAGAGTTTTTCCGAGAAATGGCACGCCGCGAAATGACCCGTGCTGATCTCGCGCATCATCGGCTCCTCCGTGACGCACCTGTCTTCCTTGTAGGGGCATCTCGTATGGAACCGGCACCCCGAGGGAGGGTTCACGGGACTGGGCACGTCGCCGGTCAGGATCATGCGCTTTTTCTTGAGCGTCGGATCCGGGATCGGCACGGCGGAGAGCAGGGCCTCGGTATAGGGGTGCTTCGGCTCCATCACCACCTTGTCGGCCGAGGCCATCTCCACGATCTTGCCCAGATACATGACGGCGATTCGATCGCTCACGTGCTGGACGACCGCCAGATCGTGCGCGATGAGCACGAACGCGATGCCGTACTCTTTCTGCAGGTCTTCGAGCAGGTTGATCACCTGCGCCTGAATCGACACGTCGAGCGCGCTGACGGGCTCGTCCGCGATGATGAGCTTGGGGTTGAGCGCCAGGGCGCGGGCGATTCCGATGCGCTGGCGCTGTCCGCCCGAGAACTCGTGCGGATAGCGGCGAATATGCTCGGGCCTCAAACCCACCCGGTGGAGAAGCGAGGCGACTCGCTCTTCTTTTTCCTTTCCCTTGGCGATGCCGTGGATGGTCAGCGGCTCGCCGACGATGCTGCCCACCGTCATGCGCGGGTTCAGGGAGGCATACGGGTCCTGGAAGATGATCTGCATCTCGCGTCTCAGCCTGCGCATCGACTCCCTGTTCAGGGAGCAGACGTCGGTGCCCTGGAAGTTCACCTCGCCCGAGGTCGGCTCGATGAGGCGCAGGACGGCCCGGCCGGTCGTGGATTTTCCGCATCCGCTCTCTCCGACGAGCCCGAGCGTTTCCCTCGGCTCCAGATCGAAGCTTATCCCGTCCACGGCGCGCACATAGTTGCGAACCCGGGAGAATACGCCCCCGCGCACCGGGAAGTGTTTCACCATGTCTTTTACTTCGAGTAGTTTGTCCGCCACGGCCACGCCTCTCCAGTCCAGTGGAAACCCGCGCTGCAAGATAACGTATAATCAACTTCTATCATTGCGGCCACCGCCGGGCAAGTCGAAAAGAACTATCGGCGCATCGGCGGAACATTTATCCCGCCCCGGTCCGGGAGGCGGCTCCCCCCGCCCGGGGGCGGCAAGGCTTCCCCGTTCTGTTCCCCGGCGGGCCGCTATCGCGCGAAGCCGTTGATCATCGAACCCCGTTTTGCTAGGTTTGGCGGTCAGCCCGTTTCTGCGGGAGCATCCCCCATGAAAGCGCATCGTTGCGCATCTGGGTGAAATCGTTCTTCACTGGAGAGGAAAATGGCGGAAGAAGAAAAAAACGAAGCTGAAGCGCCGGAACAAGACGAGGCGCCTGAACAGGCGGGCCCCGTTCTGACGGCCAAAGAGATTGACAAGATGAACGTGCCCAAGCTCAAGGAAGCCGCCCTGGCCTACGGCGGCAGGATCTCGGGCGTCCACGGGATGGACAAAACCCACTTGATCCGGGCGCTCAAGGAGATAAACGACATTCCGCTGGTCGAGGCGAAGCGCACCTCCAAAATCGACAGGAGCGCCGTCAAGCAACAGATCAAGACTCTCAAGAGCATGCGGGATCAGCATATCGAGGCGAAAGACGGCGTTCAGCTCAAGCGCGTGAGAAGACGCATGAAATCGCTTCGCAGAAAACTGGTGCGAACCGCCTGAGCCGAATCCGCCGCCCGGCGATTCCATTTCCTCGGGAGAAACGATGCCCGCACACATTTCCCTGCCCCTGTCCTCGAACGGGGCATTAAAATTCCAGGACCGCATCCGGGAGGACGCTCCTCACCTGGATCGCACCGAACTCTCCACGCTGCAGGTCAACGTGGGCAAATACTGCAACCAGACATGCGCGCACTGCCACGTGGGCGCGGGCCCGCATCGCAAGGAGATCATGACCGGGGAGACGGCGAGCCGCATCATCGAATGGCTCGAGGACACGCAGATCCCCAACGTCGACATCACGGGAGGCGCGCCCGAACTCAACGCCCATTTCCGGCGCATCGTCACCAGTGCCCGCCGCAAGGGCCGTCACGTGATGGTCCGCTGCAACCTCACGGTCGTCTACGAGCCGGGCCAGGAGGACCTGATCGACTTCTACCGCGAGAACCGCGTGGAGCTCATCTGCTCGCTGCCCTGTTATCTCGAGGAAAACGTGAACACCCAGCGCGGAGACGGCGTTTTTGAAAAATCCATCCGCGCGCTCCGGGATTTGAACGAGGCGGGGTTCGGCCCTCCGGGAGACCTGGCCTTGAACCTCGTCTACAACCCCGTGGACGATAATCTCCCGCCGCCCCAGGAAACGCTCGAGGCGGACTACAAGCGCGAGCTCCTCAAGCGCTACGGCATCCGCTTTCACCATCTCTACACCATCACCAACATGCCCATCACCCGCTTCGCCAGCTATCTGAAGGTGCGCGGCAAGCTGGATTCCTATATGACCACCCTGCGCGAAGCCTACAACCCCGGGACGCTGCCCGACCTGATGTGCCGGAACCTCATCAGCGTGGGATGGGACGGCGTCCTGTATGATTGCGACTTCAACCAGATGCTCGACATGTCCCTCGGTAACGGGACGCCCCTGAAACTCTGGGACGTCGCACCCGCCGAACTGCTGGGCCGGGAAATTCTGCTGGGCGATCATTGCTTCGGCTGCACGGCGGGGGCCGGCTCCTCCTGCGGAGGTTCTCTGGCGTAGAGAGCGAAACCGCCTGAAAATTCTCTGGTCTCCATCCGGTTATCAAGCTATGATGTTTTCCGCGCTGTTTTTTTTAGATAACCCCGGGTGCACGATGTTCCAGCGTTGCGATACGACTTGAAAACGGAGCCAATTCCATTGTCCCGCCCGACGAGAGGAACCAGACAGCGATATGAGCGGCCGCGCGTCCTGCTCGCCCTGGCCTTGAGCCTCGCGCTTTTGATCGCTCCGGCTTCTATCGCCTGGAGTTCGAACCACGATCCTGGCGAAGAGGAACAAGCGACTGAATCCATAGACCCGTTCGAGGACTTCAACCGCGCCGTCTTCGATTTCAACGAGGCGCTCGACGCCGTCATATTCCTTCCGCTCGCGAAGATATACCGGGCCATTTTTCCAAAACCCATCCGCGATTCGTTCCGCAACTTCATGCGCAACCTGAACGCTCCCTTCGTATTGGCGAACGACGTCCTCCAGGGGGAAGGAGACCGCGCCGGCATGACCCTGAGCCGGTTTTTGATCAACACCACTCTGGGCGTGGGGGGATTGTTCGACGTGGCGACGGGTATCGGAGTGCCATATCACGACGAGGATTTCGGCCAGACTCTCGGCGTGTGGGGGGTAGAGGAAAGTGTCTACCTCGTGCTGCCCATTCTGGGGCCATCGACGGTCCGCGACGGCCTCGGCAAGGTGGGAGACGCCGTTATCAATCCGCTCAACTACGCGGGCGCCGCCGGTAAAGACGCGGAGAAAATCTTCTTCGGTCACCCCCGCTACCTGGCGGACTTTCTTTTCGGGGTGAGGCTCCTGGAGGGCGTGGACACCCGCGAGCGTCTCATCGAACCCATCGAAATGCTCAGGAAAGACCCCCTCGCCCTGGACTACTACGCCCTGATCCGCAGCGTCTTCCTCCAGCGCCGAAAGAAAGAGATTCTGAACAAATAGCCGGACCCGCCGGACGCGCCGTCATCTACCCGGAGAACGCGCCCATCCTCGATGGTCGAAGCAGCAGGTGAAGGCGAAAATGGATTCCGCCAAACCCTCCCGCATCGGGACTGTTGAAAAAGTCATCACATCTCCCTCATCCTGAGTAGCGGCCCCTCGACTTCGCTCGGGACAAGCTCCGCCCCCACCTTCCTCATCCTGAGTAGCCGCCGAAGGCGGCGTATCGAAGGACAATCGCGACCAATGCGGAAGCGATTGCTCCGCACGACGGGAAACGCCTTCATCCTTCGATACGGCGCGCAAGCGCGCCTACTCAGGATGAGGTTTTGTGGCCGTCTGCGCGGCAGGAAGGGGTGCCGCCGCGTAACCCCCAATACCACTCGCTCCAAAACGGGCTTTTTCAACACCCCGACAAGGGGGGAGTAATTTTCGAAACCTCCCCGCCCGCGGCGGATTCGGCGAAACCCGGGAAGAGGCTTGATACGCCCCCGCAAAAAACACGACCTCCCTGCTCCCCGGCCTTGCCCTCGTCCACGTCGAAGCCGCAGGCCTCGCGGCCGTCTTCCAGCAGAACCTCCGGTAAGCCCGGCCCCGTCTTGCCCGGTCCGGTATAACCGATCCGCTCACCCATCGCTCTTGTCTCACGCTCCGACTGGGCGCGCACCGCTTTTCATGCGCGCGAGAATGCTGCAGAATAGGGAGCCGTGATTTTTCTTGCCCGGAGGTTTTCTTGGAAATTCTCGTCCCTGTCATCATCGTGGGGTGTATCACTTACGACATCGGCTCGGTTTCCGCGGCCTGGTTCGCCGGCAAGGCGCGCGGGATCGATTTGCGCATATACGGAAGCGGGAACCTCGACTTCGCGAACGCCTGGATGGTCCTGGGTGACGGCGTGGGCGCGCTCGTCTTCATCGCCGACCTCCTGAAGGCGCAACTGGCGCTGGGCTTCGCGTGGTACATGAGCGACTCCCCGTGGATCGCCGCCCTGGCCTGCGTCTGCGTGGTGCTCGGCGAGATACTGCCCGTGTTTCACGGGTTTTGGGGCGGCCGCGGAACGGCGACCACGTCGGGCGCGCTGCTCGGCGTATCGCCGCTCACCCTGGTGATCTGCGCCACCGTCGCCCTGCTCATCTCCGCGCTGACCGGCAGGCGCGACCACGCGGAACTCATCGCCATCCTCCTGATGCCGGGCGTCGCCATCTTCGTCGGCAAGGGAGACGTCCCCCTGATGGTCCTCACCGTCATCATCGCCGCGATGCTGCTCTATAAGCGCAAAGAGTTGGTAGACGAACTGCTCGGCAAGGGGAAAGACGAAAACTAGGCAGCCGAACCCCAGGAGCGCGGGACGCCGACTACGCAAGCGAAACGAATTGCTGCAGATATCAGGGTTTCAGCATCACCTTGATGGCCGCGTCCGGCTTGTCCTGAACCGCGAACGCCTCGGGAGCTTCATCCAGTCCGAAAACATGGGAAATCAGCGGCCCGCGCCGGACCACCCCGCTTTCGACCAGCTCGACGGCGCGGCGGTAGTCGTCCCCGGTCCAGGTCCAGGACCCATGGATGGCGACGTGTTTGCGCACCACCTGGTTGAAATCCAGATCCGCAGAATGCTCGAACAGGGCGACCAGCACCAGACGGCCGTAATCCTGTTTCAGCATGAGCAGGCCCTGGTTCGGCGAAGACGGCGCGCCGGCGCAGTCGATCACCAGATCGGCGTTGCCGCCTCGTACGCCGAAACGCTCCACCGGCCTGGCGCCGCCCGTGAGTTCGATCACGGCTTCCACCGGGTCGGTTTCGCTCAGGTTGACGACGGCGTCGGCGCCGAGACGTTCGGCCATGCTCAGGCGGCGTTCCGAAGCGTCGACGGCGATGACGCGGCAGTCGGCGCTCGCCCGGATGGCCTGGATGCAGCCCAAGCCGATGATGCCTGCGCCCAGCACGACCACCGTCTCACCGGCGGCGGGCCGTCCCAGGGACACGCCGTGCAGCGAGGTGGCCAGCGGTTCGAGCGTCGCGCCCTCCTCGAAGCTGACGGACTCCGGCAGGATGTGCGGGCTGCGCTCGCTTACGCGAACCGGCACGTACTCCGCGAAGCCGCCGTGGCCCAGCCCGGTGACGCGGTCCCCGACCCGGAAACCGCTCACCTTCTCCCCCACCTCGACGATTTCACCGCTCAGTTCATGACCCATGATGCGGCGGCGCTCGTCAATCCGCCGCCCCAGCACCTCGAACATGCCGAGGCGGTACATGTGCAGGTCGGACCCGCAAATGCCGCACGCCCTGACGCGCACCAACACGTCATGTTCGCCGGCGCTTGGCCGCTCCACCTGCTCCACCCGGATGTCCCGCGGTCCGTGATAAACGGCTGCTTTCATCTGCATACCTGGTTCCTTCTGCTTGGGCAGTACCGGGCCGCCTGTATCAGCGAATCATGCGCGCGGCCCGGGCTCTCGGCTTGAAAACCAACCCCCCCTACCCCCCCTTGTCAGGGGGGTATGAAAAGGCAACGCCCGACGCCGGTAGAGAGGCTTTTGCTTTTTCTTGCGCCCTGAGGAGGGGGGCTTTCTTTTTTTACCCCCCTGACAAGGGGGGGTAGGGGGGGTTGCCTTTATCCCCCGACAAGGACTTCTTCAACAACCCCTTACAGCTCGGGACGCCGGCTCCGCAGTTCGGGCGTCGCCGTCTCGTAGGCGTGGACCGCGCGCAGCACCTCCGCCTCCTCCCAGGGGCGGCCTATCACCTGAAGCGACATGGGCATGCCCTCTTTCTCCGAAAACCCGGTGGGCACCACCGCCGCCGGGAATCCCGTCAGGTTCTGGTGGGTGAGGTACGGCATCGTCAAACCCAGGGAGTAATCCACCTCCTCGCCGTTGATATGGGCCATCAAGTCGTCGAGCCGCGGGGCGACGCACGGCAGGGCGAGCGTCAGGATGACGTCCACCCCCTCGAACAGATCGAGCACCTTGCGCCGCAGCACTTCCCGCTCGCGCCCCGCGCGGATGTATTCGTCCAGGTCGGCGCCCGCGAGACTCGCCTCCACCCGCTCGCGCGTCGAGGGGCCGTAGCCGTCGGGGTCCTGCTCATAGAGCGGCCTGTGGAACTCGGCGAACTCACACTGGATGATGACGCGGCTGACGGCCATCAGGCGCTCCGCGTCGTCGAAGGGCAGCGTTTCGACACTCGCCCCCGACTCCCGGAAGGCGTCGACGGCCCGATCGAAAGCCTGCACGACCTCCGCGTCCGCCTCGAAATCGCCCGAAAGACCGGGGCAAAGGCCCACCCTCAAGCCCGCCGCGCCCTCCACGAGCCGGGCGGAGAAATCGGGAACCGGCACGTCGCGGCTGTAGGGGTCTTGCGCGTCGTAGCCCGCCATCCCCTGCAAGAAGAGAGCGGCGTCCTGTGCGGAGCGGGCTATCGGCCCCACGTGGTCGTAGCTCAGGCAGTTGGGGCACACGCCGCGCAGGCTCACCCGCCCGTGGGTGGGCTTGAGCCCCACGAGCCCGCAAAGCGCCGAAGGCCCGCGGATGGAGCTGCCCGTGTCCGTCCCGATGGCGGCCGGGCAAAGGCCCGCTGCGACCGAGGCGCCCGACCCCGTGCTCGAGCCTCCCGTCATGCGCCCGGTGTCCCACGGGTTGCGCGCCGTGCCGAAGTGGGCGTTTTTGCTCAGCGGCCCCGAGGCGAACTCCTGGGTATGGCATTTACCGAGCAGAATCGCGCCGGCGCGCTTCAAGCGGGCGACGCATTCCGCGTCCTCCTCGGGCACGTTGTCGCGGAAGAAACTCGACCCGCGCGTCGTCCGCACGCCCGCCGTGTCGACGATGTCCTTGACCCCGTAGGGAACCCCGTGCAGGGGACCCAGCCTGCGGCCGGCGGCGATCTCCTCCTGCGCGCGCTTCGCCTCGGCCCGCGCGGCGTCCGCCGTCACTTCGAGAAAGCCCAGGATGGTGGGATTCAGCGAATCGATGCGGCGCAGAAACGCCTCGACCACTTCCACGGGAGAGAGTTCACCATCCCCGATTCGTTCTGAAAGCTCGTGAAGCTCCAGCCGGCAAATATCAGTTTCGCTCATGGTGTGTCCCTCCTGGGAACCGATCCTGTCTCCCGGGAATGAAAAAATCTCCCGTCAAAAAATCACTTTTATCCGATGACCCGCATCCCGATGCGCTCGGACCCACGCGGGATTCCTGATTTTTCACAAATGGTATTGAAGGTCATACCATTGCATTTTAACACGATTATGATATAGTTCGGGGCATACTTTTCATACCATATATATCATCCTCTTCCCTGGAAGGAGAGATACAGCATTCTTGACTGCCGGCGCAGTCCCTCCTTCCATCGCGCCGAACCCCTTTCGCTGGGGACATGCGTATGACCTTCTGGCTCACCCAGATATTCAACGGCGTCTCCTACGGCGCCATCGTCTTCCTGCTGGCCATGGGCCTCTCCCTGATATTCGGCGTCATGAAGGTCATCAACGTCACGCACGGGACCTATTTCCTCGTGGGCGCGTACTTCGGACTCACGACCCTCAAGCAGACGGGAAATTTTTTCCTCGCCATCCTGATCGGCGGAATCGCGATCGCCGTCATGGGCATCGTGATCGAGCGCGTCTTCCTGCGCCGTCTTCAGGGAAACGACCTGGGCCAGGTGCTCATCACCATGGGCTTCGTTCTCGTTCTTCAGGACGCGATTCTCGTCATCTGGGGGCCTGACCCGGTCAGCATGGATGCGCCGAAGTTCCTGGCCAGCACGGGACGGATCGGGGGGTTCTCCTTCCCGATGTACAGGTTGTTCCTCATCGTATTCGCCGCGGTAACGGCGGCGGCGCTGTGGTTCTTCGAGAGCAGGACCAAAATCGGCTCCTCGGTGAGAGCCGCCGTCGACGACGTGGAGATGGCGGGCGGGATGGGGGTGAACGTGCCCGTCGTGTTCAGCCTCGTCTTCGGACTCGGCTCGTTCCTGGCCGGGATGAGCGGCGTTCTGGCGGCTCCGTGGCTCGGCATCCAGGCGGGGCTTGACTTCGAGATCCTGCCCTTCGCCTTCGTCGCCATCATCGTGGGCGGCATGGGCAGCCTGAAAGGCGCGGTCGTCGCCAGCCTGCTCGTCGGCATCATCGACAATCTGGGCAAAACCTTCTTTCCCGAATTCGCGTATTTCACCCTGTTCCTGCCGATGGCCGTCATTCTCGCCATTCGTCCCTCCGGGCTGTTCGGGAGAGCGATGTGAGGGGAGAACTTCTGGCCACCCGCGGCCGAGTGATCGCGATTGCCGCAGTCCTGGCTTTTGCAGTCGCATCACCGCTGTTCGTGGATGAGTTCTCCGTTCTCGTCCTGAACCAGTGCCTGATCTGGGGGATCCTCGCCCTGAGCCTCGACCTGATGCTCGGATACACCGGCATGGCCTCTCTGGGCCACGCGGCCTATTTCGGCACGGGCGCCTACGCGACGGCCATCATGTCGGCGACCTACGGCGCTTCGTTCGGTGAGGCGTTCGTCGTCGCGATCATCGCCGCGGCGGTGGTAACGGCCATCTGCGCGCTCGTCGCGCTGCGGGCGTCGGACGTGTATTTCCTGATGATCACGTTCGCCCTGGCCATGCTCATCTGGGGACTCGCCTATCGCTGGGACTCGATGACCGGCGGCGAAAACGGCATCGCGGGCATAGACCGCCCCTTATTCATGGAAGACACGATCACCTACTACTATTTCACCCTCATCGTGGCCGCGGGCGTCTTCCTGTTCTTCTCCGTTCTCGTTCACTCGTGTTTCGGGAAGACGATGGTGGGGATCCGCGAGAGTGAATCGCGCATGCGCGCCCTGGGCTACAACGTATGGCTCCACAAGTTCATCATCTACATGATCTCGGGCCTTTTCAGCGGCCTCGCCGGTTTTCTCTGGGTCTACTACAACAGCTACGTCGCTCCGACCGACGTCGAACTGGTGACCTCGTTCAACGCCCTGCTGATGGTCTCGCTGGGAGGACCGGGCACGCTGGCCGGCCCCCTCCTGGGCTCCACCATATTCGTCATTCTCGACAACTCCGTGAACATGTTCACCGAACGCTCGCTGACCGTCGTGGGCTGCATCTACATCGTGGTGGTTCTCTTCGCGCCCGAGGGCATCATGGGCTTCATCAAGCAACTGAGAACGAAGGTCGGCGAAACGGACAACGGATGATCGGCCCACTCCAGGGCCGTCATCGTCTATAAGAGGAGGAATTCCCATGATTCGAAAACGCATCGTTTTTCTCGTCGTTCCCCTCGCATTTGCGCTCGCCGCGCTCCTCGCCGCAGGTCCTGCGCTCGCGGCGAAGGGACCCATCAAAATCGGGCTGCTCACCTCCAAGAAGGGCGTTCTCGCCAAGCACGGCTCGGACCAGATGAACGCCCTCAAGGTGTTCCGCGAGAAGTTCGGGGACAAGGTGGCCGGCCGCGACGTGAAATTCTTCATCGAGGACAACGAGAGCAAGGTGGCCCTGGCCGTCACCCGGGTGCGGAAGCTCCTCACGCGGGACAAGGTGCACATCGTGATGGGCGGCCTTTTCGGCTCGACCGGCTACGCGATTGCGCCGCTGGCCGACCGCTACAAGACCCCGATCCTCATCTGGTCGTGCCCCGACGACATTTCCAAGCGGAAGCGCAAGAAATACGCGGTCACCTATTTCTCCTGCAGCCAGCCCATGCACGCGTTCGCCCACTGGGTGCGGACTTCGATGCCGAACATCAAGAAGGTGATCACCATCGGGCCCGACTACGCGTTCGGCTACGAGTCGACGGGCGGCTTCCAGCAGGTGTTCGAGGACATGGGCGGCAAGGTGATCCAGAAGATGTACATGCCCATCAACACGGTGGATTACGGCCCCTACATCGGCAAGCTGAAAAAAGACGCCGACGCTCTGTTCATCACGCTGGCGGGGGCGCAGGCCCTGCGGCTGCCGAAACAGTTGAAAGAGGCGGGCCTGGCGAACAAGTACGTGATCCTCGGCAACGGGACGAACACGGACGAATTCGTCCTCGACGCGCAGGGCGATGAAGTGCTCGGCTGGATTTCGGCCCTGATCTACAGCGCCGACATCCAGACCAAGGACAACCAGGACTTCGTCAAGTCGTTCGTGAAACACGCCAAGAAAGACCCCGGCTACTACGCCGAGGGGTATTACGGCGGATTGGTGTCCATCTACAAGGCGATAGAGGAAGTGAAGGGCAACGTGGAGGACAAGGACAAGTTCTTCGCCGCACTCAGGAACCTGAAGGTGGCCACCGGCATGCCGGCGGGGCCGAGGGCGTCCGACGGCCACGGGACGTTCAAGATGAACGTCTACGTCCGCATGACGATGAAGGATGAAACCGGCAAGAAGAGGAACAAGGTTCTGGCGATCATCCCGAACGTGAGCCAGTTCTGGAATTACAAGCCGGATGCGTTCATGAAGAAGCCGCCCTACAGCAGGGATTATCCCCCGTGCAAGAATTGCGGGAACTAGGGGCCGGTTAGCGTACCTGAACAAGTGCCGCCGCGCGCGGAGGGGGATTTTCCCGCTACCGCGCGTGGTGGCCCCGCATCCCCGCTGCTGTAGGCTGTGCGAATCTCAGGAGGTTGGCCTTGGAGCAGGAAGCACATCAGGGATCGAACGGGTCCGCCGCGTGCCTGAAGGCGGAAGGACTCGCCAAGCACTTCGGCGGCCTCGTCGCGGTCAACAACGTCGACCTCGCCGTGGAGAACGGCGAACGCCGGGGCATCATCGGCCCGAACGGCGCAGGGAAGACCACGTTTTTCAACATGATAGCGGGGGAACTCGACCCGACGCACGGAAGGGTTTATCTCTACGGAGAAGACATCACGCGGCTGCCGACCCACCGGCGCACCCATCTCGGTATGGCGCGGACCTTCCAGATCACGAACCTGTTCCCGAATCTAACCGTGCTGGACAACGTCCTGCTGGCGGCGCAGGCCCTGGAGCGCTCCAAGTTCTCGATGCTCCGCACTATCAAGAGCCACCGGCATATTTACGACAAGGCCGAGGAGATGATGCGGCGACTCAACCTGTGGGACATGCAAAACCTCATCGTGAAAGACCTCTCCCACGGCTACCAGCGGCAGATCGAAATCGCCCTCGCGCTGGTCGAGAACCCGAAGGTGCTGCTTCTGGACGAACCCACGGCCGGGCTCTCGCCCGCCGAATCCGCGGAGGTGGTCTCCCTGCTCAAGGAACTCGACGCGGAGATAACGATGCTCATCATCGAGCACGACATGGACGTCGCCTTCGAGTTGGTGGACAAGCTGATGGTCATGCACGAGGGGGAAGTCATCGCCGACGGCCCCAAGGAAGAGGTCCGCGCGAACCAGACCGTTCAGGAGATATACTTAGGCCATGACTGACAACGGCCCGATGCTGAAGGTGGAGGACATCCACACCTATTACGGAGACAGCTACGTCCTCCAGGGGCTCTCCCTGGAAATCGCCGAGGGGCAGGTGATGGCCGTGCTGGGCCGAAACGGCATGGGCAAGACCACGCTCATCCGCTCCATCATCGGATTCACGAAGCCGCGCACGGGGAAAGTCACGTTCGACGGCGCCGATATCACGGCCTTACAACCGCACGAGATCGTAAAACTGGGCGTGGCCCTCGTGCCACAGGGACGGCGGATATTCCCCTCGCTCACCGTGATGGAAAACCTCCTGCTCGGGGAAAAGGAAGGCTCCGACGATGGCGGCGAAGAGCCCTGGGACATGGACCGGGTGCTGGCCCTCTTTCCGCGCCTCAAGGAGCGCCTGCGCAACATGGGCAATCAACTGAGCGGCGGGGAGCAGCAGATGCTGGCCTTCGCCCGCTCGCTGATGACGAACCCGAAGATGCTCCTGCTGGATGAACCCACCGAAGGGCTCGCGCCCCTGCTGGTTCGCGCGATGGGAGAGACGCTCTCGAAACTGAAAGAGAGCAAGCTCGCCATCCTGCTGGTCGAGCAGAACATGAAGTTCGCGCTCGCATCTTGCGATTACGTGCACGTGCTCAACAGGGGCCGCGTGGTCCATTCCTCCACGCCGGAAGAACTCGCCGCGAACGAGGAGATCAAATCCCGCTTCCTGGGCGTCTGATTGCTGAGCGGCCCCGCACTTCCCGTGAACCCCTGGAAAATCACCCCTCAGAACCGGTGGACGCCGGGAGCGCTTCTTTCTCCTCTTCGCCTGCGTCCTCTTTCGCCCACCAGCACTCGTTCATGAAATCGGCCAGGTCCTGTTTGTCGATCACGGCGGATTTGGTGAACAGCGTCATCTGGTCATGACCTTCGAGGTCGGTCTCGAGCGCGTCGGTGAAGCGGTTCCACATGTTGAAATAACCCGATACGAGCGTCGCCTCGACGAGCTGGGCGTGATCGTAGTGTTTCTTCATGTTCTCGAGCGCTTCGGGGTTCTGCGCGAAGGTGTATTTCGTGAGGTGATACGCCCAGGCGATGGCCGCCTTCTCGGCGTCGTTGAACAGGTCCGATTCCTGATACGCGTCGTCCCTCACGGCGTCAATCTGCTCATCCGAAAGCCCGCACGCTCGACCGAACGTGACGTTGTGGGCCGTTCAGTACTTACACCCGTTTTCCATCGAGGTCTTGAGGATCAGGAGCGCCTTCGTCTTCGCGTCGAGCACGTCGGTGATCTCCGCCCGGCACAGCGAGATCAGAAAGCCGAACAGCGGCTGGAGCATCCTCGGGCTGGCCGAACTCACGCGGATGGCGTTCGCCACGCGGCCGAACATCTTGCGGCTCGCGTCGAACACCACGGCGGCTTCGGGGCCTGCTTCTTCATCGCTCAGAATCGGTAGTTGCGCCATGAATCATTCCTCCCGATACGGGTTATAAGGCTCGGTTCACCGGCGGCCACAGGCGGCGGCCCACGCTCGGGCTGCCGGGCGCGTGGACGAGCGACCTCACCACCCGGCCCGACCAGCCGCTCTCATCGAGCGAGAGGCTCTCGTGCTTCTGGAAGCCCTCCTCCCGCGCCTCGAGCGAGGTGAACTCGTACATGATCGAATGCTTGGCCCAGCCTGCGGCGGAGAGCAGCTTCCGCGCGCCGATGCAGCCGGGCATCCCCTCCATGAATTTCAGGCGGTACTGCGCGTACCACGCGCCGAGGTCGTGCTCGGCCTCCGCGTCCCGGGAGATGAACTGCCCCATCTGGATCGCGGGGCCGGGCGTGATGCCGGGGCCTCTCGCGGCGACGTCGGGGCCGTCGACGCGGGCTTCTTCGCTGAAGATGCACTCGCGATACCCCTCTCGAATGCCGAGCATCGCCCTCGTCTCATCGTCGTATTCCTTCGCGACGTCGGCGAGCGTGGGGTCGAAAAACACATGCGGAGAGACCGACCCGAAGAGCAGCACGTACCCCGTTCCGCCGGGAAGCTCACCGGGCGCCGTGTAGGTGAGCGCCGTGTTCTTCACCTGCTCCATCTGCGCTCCTTCGCCGGCCACCTTGTAATGCGCCGCCCACAGGAACCCCGCCCGCTGCAGCATGGTCGGCAGGTGACGCCCGTGCAGCCACGCGCAGTAGTCTTCTTTCTTATCCTCGGGCAGGTCGTACCAGGACGCCCAGATTCCTCGATCCATTACATGACTCCATCCATAAGGTTGGTGAGACGCTACTGCACGAAGGTCGTGCCCGCCTTGTCCTGGTGGGAGCAGTTCCCGTAGGTGGCGATGAGCTCTGCGGGTTCTGTCTCGCTCGGGTTCTCCTGCCCGTGCGGCTCGCCCGCGGGCGCGTAGCAGAAATGCCCCGCCTCGACGAGGATTTTTTCGGGGTTTTCCGGGTCGCCGCAATAGACGTAGATCGGCCCCTTGTTCACATAGAACACCGCGTCGCACGTGTGGGTGTGCATCTTGTTCTTCCCGCCGGGAGGGATGATGGTCCGCTGCATGGTCATGACCCTGGTGTCGGTCGTCTCGTCGTTCACCCCCCACATGATGGAGTAGGGAGGCTCATAGGCGTTGTCCTTGTCCACGCTCATGGAATTGATGATTTTCATAAGACTTGCTCTCCTTGAATCCGCACACCGCTGGGGCGGCGGCGCTCCTCCAGAAGGAGGGAATGAAAGTTTGCTCCGGCCAGCCGATTGATGAATAATACGCAAATCCATCGAACGGCACCATATCATCGGGCGATGAGGAACGCTTCCGGGTCGGCAGGAACAATAGACCCTGTGAAATAGGACGGCCCATGTCTGCGGACAACGAATCTACAAACGCCCCAAGCCCCACGATGCTGCGCCTGGAGATCTACCTGGCGGCGGCGATGATGCTCCTCTCCGTGGGGTTCGCCGTCTTCATGCCCTACCTGATCGCGACGGGCGGCATCACCTCGGCGCAGGATTTCCTCCGCCTCACGCCCGTCTTCTTCCCGAGGCTCGCCTTCGCCGTGCTGGCCGCCCTGTGCGCGTTCTACCTGCTGGACGCCTGGCGAAGGGCGCGCCAAATCCAGTCCGCCGCAAACCCGGGCGAGGCGGCGCGCTTCCGGCGCGGGGTGGCGATGATCGTCATCATCGCCGCCTATTCTCTTCTCGTGTCGGCGCTGGGCTACGGCCTCTCGACGCTTTTGATGGCGGGGGCGGTCATCTGGTATCTGGGCATCCGGCAAATCTGGGTCGTCGCGCCCGTGGCCGTTCTCATGCCCATCGTCGTGCGCTTCATATTCGAGAGGCTGCTGCTCATCTCGCTGCCGAGGAGCGATTACGAAGCCATCGCCGCCGTCGAGGACGCGATCATGAAGTTCCTCTCCGGCATTTTTCTCGGGAAATAGGGAGAACCGGCCTTGCTCGACGCCTTCCTTCAAGCCTTCGCCCTGCTGATGCGGGTGGACACCTATCTCTACATCTGCGCGGGGCTGACTATCGGCATGTTCGTGGGCGCGATGCCGGGCCTCACCACCATTCTCGCCATGTCGGTCCTGCTTCCGATTTCCTTCAAGCTCGAACCCATGCTCGGCATCCCGTTCCTGATCGGCATCTACAAGGGCGGCATCTACGGGGGCAGCATCCCGGCGATCCTGGTCGGCATACCGGGAACGGGCGCGTCCATCGCCACCACGTTCGACGGCCCCGCGCTCACGCGCAAGGGCGAGGGGCGAAAGGCGCTCGAGATGGCGCTGTTCTCCTCCACCATCGCCGATACGCTGTCCGACATCTTCACACTGGCGCTCATCGGCCCCATCGCCATCATCACGCTCTTGATCGGCCCGCCCGAGGTGTTCGCCGTCATCATCTTCTCGCTCGTGCTCATCGCGAGCGTATCGAGCGATTCAGGGCTCAAGGGCGCCATCGCCGCCTGCATCGGCATGGGGCTGGGCTTCATCGGCACCGACGCCACCACCGGCGCCACGCGCATGACGTTCGGCCTCGAAGCCCTGAGCGGCGGCATCCCCCTCATCCCGCTGGCCATCGGCATCTTCGCGATGCCCGAGGTGCTCGAGGCGGTCGAAACGCGCACCGTGCGCTTCATCAGCGAACACGTGGACCTCGCCAAGGCGGGAGAGCGCCTGCGCTGGCGCGAGTTCAAGGCGTCGATCCGCTCCATCCTGCGTTCGACCGCCATCGGGACGGGCATCGGCATGGTGCCGGGCGTGGGACAGGTGGTGGCCGCCTTCATCGGCTACAGCGCGGCGAAGCGCGCCTCCAAGAATCCTGAGAATTTCGGCAAGGGCGAACTCGACGGGGTCGCGGCGCCCGAGGCGGCGAACAACGCCGTGAACGGCCCCACGCTCGTCCCCCTGCTGACGCTGGGCATCCCCGGAGACAACGTGACGGCCATCCTGCTGGGCGCGTTCGTGGCGCACGGCATGCGGCCCGGCCCCCAGATATTCCAGGAGCAGGGCGCGCTCATGTACGCCCTCATCCTCACGATGGTGCTGGCGAACGTGCTGTTCTTCTTCCTGGGCTACGTCCTCTTGAAACCCTTCGCCCGCGCCATTCAGTTCAAAAAGGCGTATCTCATCCCCGTCATCGTGGCGCTCGCCTTCGTGGGCACGCTCTCCACCGGGGCGAACACCGACGTCATCCTGATGGTCATCATCGGCGTTTGCGCCTATATTTTAAGGAAGTTCAAGTTCGACCTGGCGCCCCTGATCATCGCCTTTGTGCTGGCCGAACCGATAGAGTATCGTTTGAGCCAGTCGATGCTCTACGCGAAAGGGGCGCCGTTCTCGTACCTGTTCCTGCAACGTCCGATAGCGTCCGCCTTTCTCATAGCGGCGCTGGTCTGGATCGCATATCTCATTCTTGCCCCGATGTGGCGGCGAACCAGGGGGTCCGCCGCCTCTTGAGGGCACATTCATCAAGGGAGATCATCATGAAAAAACGCTTCTTCGTCATCCTGGCCGCGCTGGCCCTCGTCGTCGCGCTGGGAGCCCCCTCCGCGAGCACCGCGGCCTATCCGGACAGGCCCATCACGCTCGTCCTGCCCGTGGGCGCGGGCGGCAGCCACGACCTCCACGCGCGCGGCATCACCAGCATCATCGCCGACATCCTCGGCCAGCCCATGGTCGTGAAGCTCGTGCCCGGCGGCGCGGGCATGAAGGGCACCGGCTTCGTCGCCAAGGCCAAGCCGGACGGCTACACCCTGCTCTTCACCCACAACGGCTTCGACCAACTCGTGCCGCAGACCCGCAAGGTGCCCTTCAACACGCTGCGCGATTTCTCTGCCGTCGCCAAGATCAACCACGGGCAGCCGGTGTTCTTCTCGCTCTCGAACAGGCCGTGGAAGAACATGAAGGAATTCGTCGCCTACGCCAAGAAAAACCCCGGCAAGGTCAACTGGGGCCACAGCGGCGTCTGGGGCGCGGGCCACGTGCCCTCCATGCAGTTCGTCCGCGCGGCGGGCATCAAGGTGAACTTCATCCCGCATAAAGGCGGCGGCCCCGCATTGCGCGCCGTCCTCTCGGGACAGGACGACGTGGGCATCGCCTTCCCGACCCAGCTTCGCCCCCACAAGAAGGCGGGCAAGGTCACCGTGCTCGCGCTCACGGGCGATATGCGCCTCTCGAAGGACAAGGACTTCAAAGAGGTCCCAACCACGACGGAACTCGGCTATAAGGGCGTGGGCTTCACGATGGACCGCATCTTCATGGCGCCCTCCAAGACGCCCGCCGACAGGCTGAAGAAGCTCCGTGACGCTTTCGAGAAGCTCACGAAGAACAAGTCCTTCAAGCGCTTCATGCGCAGCATCGGCGAGAACGTCGTGTTCGTGAGCGGCGCGGATTATGAAAAAACCAGAAAGCCGAACTTCGACGGCTACACGCAGCTCATCAAGGCCATGACGATGAAGAAATAGGTTTACAGGGCCAGGCATTACCGGGGGTGAGCGGTGTCGGCTGAAAAGCGCGCCGCTCACCCCCTTCGTTTTTCTGCAAGCGGAGTTATTCCCTCCCATATCGGGGCAGTTGAAAAAGTCCTGATTCCGTAATTCGGCGAACAGAACCAACCGGTGAGAAGGGTCCGTAGGGACAGGTCGCGACCTGTCCCTACTGCGCGGTTTTGTTCGTCATTCCGGCGAAAGCCGGAATCCATTTTTGCCTTTGCCTTTTCGTCTCCTCGTTCGGATGTCTTTACCCCTGGGGCAGTAGCATCGGAATCGAACACAAAAACGAACGGTGAATTCTCTGGATTCCGCATCCCGACGCCGCGCAACAACAAGGTCGTGGCCGCCCCGCCCGGTAAAAAGTCAAAATGGATTCCGGTCAATCCCTCCTTTACCAGTCGGGACTGATGCCGGAATGACGGGCATTGTGATCTCTCAAAGGGATGTTCCCGCAGGGGTAAGGCCGACCTCTCGTTTCCCGACACCCGGCGCCGCTTGGCGAAACGAAGACTCCAAGCTATATTTCCCCCCGAAAGAAGCAAGACCGCATTGTCACACTCTCGAAAAACCACGCGCAGGGAGGTTCCTGTTTTGGCAGACATCATCACAGGCATGATCAAACGCTACGCGGCAGACGACCGCTTCACGCCCGAACCCGACCCTTCGGGCCGCTCCATCCGGCTCGTCATGAACGAGGTCTGCTGGTTCGAGTTCGCGAAAAACGAGGCCGAGGGCAAGCTCCGCATCAGCTTCGCCACCAAAGACCGCTACATGAACGAGGACATCGAACTCGCCATCCTCGACAGCAAGGACCCGATAGACGATTTCATCTACGACGGCATGGAGGAAGCGGGCGAGGAGGAAGAACACAAGGTGGAGCACTACCACGACGGCGTGTTCCGCTACGCCATCGACCTGCCCCTCGACAAGCCGGGCGTGGACGAGCAGGCCGCGCGCGTGCTCGACGGCCTGTTCTACACGTTCGAGGAATTCGCCGAAGGCGACGATTAGGCTTTCATGCTTCGTTGCTTTAGATGAAGAATTACGATTTCCGGTTGCTTCGCCGACGGGTGCGCGTCAGGTGCTGGTTGCTTAATCAATTAAGGAAATGATGAAATCACTCCCCCCTTGAGGGGGATGTTGAAAAAGCCCTATTCACCTCATCCTGAGTAGGCGCGCAAGCGCCGTATCGAAGGATGCCCTCTCGACTGGAAAAGCAACCCCCCCTACCCCCCCTTGTCAGGGGGGTATAAAAAGGCGATGCGCCCCCTCCGGGCCGAGGGGGTTTTGCTTTTTCTTGCCCCCCTGACAAGGGGGGGTAGGGGGGGTTGCCTTTGTCCCCTGACAAGTGTGACTTTTTCAACAAACCCCGAGCAGGAAGGCTTTGCAAATCGTTGGATTTCTGATCCGCATGCAATCGCTCCTTCATCAGTCGCGATTGACCCCCAGCACCTGCACCTCCACCCGCCTGCTCCTCGGGCGGTTGTCGAAATCGACCAGGACGACCTGCTGCCACGTTCCGGTGACGAGCGCGCCCCCCCGGACGGGAAGAGAGAGGCTCGGCCCCAGCAGGGCGGCGCGGACGTGGGAGAAGCCGTTCCCGTCCCCCCAGCGCGCGTCGTGCGCATACGCGATGCCCTCGGGCGCGATGCGGGCGACAGCGTCCTTCAAATCCGAAACCGCCCCCGGCTCGTACTCTATCGTCGTGAGGCCCGCCGTCGAGCCGGGCGTGAAGGCCAGGACGATCCCGCTCTGCACCCCGCTCGCCGAAACAGCGCGCTCCACCTGCGGAGTGACGTCCAGAACGTCCGTAAACCCTTTCGTCTCGACCACGAAGCCGTCTTCAAACGCCAAAGGGATGCCTCCTCGATATGAGGTTTCTCAAGAAGCCCGTCGGAAAAAACCGGTCTCAGCAAAGAAGCCCATATAAAAAAAGCGGCCCCCGTTCGAGAGGCCGCTTTTCGGATTGCTTATTAAATCTAGCCGCGCTCGGCAATCGGCGTGTACTGCGATTCCAGGTCGCCGATATAGACCGCGCGGGGCCTGAAGAGACGGTTGTCGGGCAGGTACTCCAGGATGCGCGCCGACCAACCGGCGATGCGCGGCACGGCGAAGATGGGCGTGAACATATCCGTGTCGATGCCCATGGCGTCGTAGATGACGCCCGAGAAGAAATCGACGTTGGGGAAGATGCCCTTGCCCCCTAAGTCCGCCACCACGAGGGCTTCGAGCTTTTTCGCGATCTCGTAAAGATGGCTCGTGCCGGCGCGCTCTGAGAACTCCCTGGCGATGGGGTCGAACAGGCGCGCCCTCGGGTCGTAGGCCTTGTAGACGCGGTGGCCGAAACCCATCACCTTCACCTTGTTCTTCTTCGCCTCGGCGAACCAGTCTTCGGTCGTGGCGGGGTCTCCGATCTCCTGGAACGTGCGCAGCGTGGCCTCGTTCGCACCGCCGTGCAGCGGCCCCTTGAGCGAGCCGATGCCTGCGACGATGGAGCTGTAGAAATCCGTCAAGGAGCTGTTCGTGACCATCGAGGAGAAGGTGGAGGCGTTCATGCCGTGTTCGGCGTGGATGATGAGGGCCATGTCCATCACCTCCACGGTGCGGGCGTCGGGCGTCTCGCCCGTCATCATGCGGAGGAAATCCTCGGACAACCCTTTCGAGGGGTCGGGCTCGATGAGGAACTCGCCCCTTCGCGCCCGCTGGATGGCCGCCACGAGGGTGGGGAACTGCGCCGTGAGCGTGAGGGCGATGTCGAAATTGTTCTCCACCGTCACCTCGAATTCCTTCGGGTTCAGGCAGCCGAGCATGGAGACGGCGGTGCGCAGCGTGCTCATGGGGTGGCACGTGCCGGCGATCTGCACGATCAGGTCTTTCACCGGCTGGGGGATGGGCCGGCGCAAGGCCAGATCCGCGTTGAAGACGTCGAGTTCCGCCCGGGTGGGGAGTTTCCCGTTCAGCAGCAGATAGGCCGTTTCCTCGTATCCACCGCCTCCGGCGCAGAGGTCGTCGATGCTGTATCCGCGGTAGATGAGCTTGCCGTTCGCTCCATCCACGTAGCTGATGGCGCTCTCGTTCGTGATGGCCCCCTCGAGACCTTTTTTGAATTCCACGCTGCCAACGAATTGGCGGGGTTTTTCTTCAGCCATGGGCGTCTCCAAGCGCAAGATGATGAATCGGCTCTGAAAATACTTTCATTATCAGCGGGTTTCGCCGCCCGGGGCTCCCGGAGCAAAACCGCCGCCAATAAAGTATACTGTATACAATCTCGTTAATCACAAAGAGATACTTACTATACAAACATTTTACCTCGCCATGCAAACGAGATTCTTTGAAATAAGGCAGGCGGGGGCGCTCTTGACAGTCCCCGTGCGTGACCCGGAAACTCGAATCGAACAAGCTTAAACCTGGCCGAAAAAAGGAAACCGTATCCCCCCGCACAGGAAACCGGACCATGGCCCGACTGACCGATTACCGCGTACTCACGTTCGACTGCTACGGCACCCTCATCGACTGGGAGACCGGCATCTGGGACGCGCTGCAGCCGCTCATCATGGGTGGCGGCAACTCAGGCGTGACGCGCGAGTCCGCACTCGCAGCCTTCGCCAAGTGGGAGGCCCATCACGAGCACGCCTCGCCCGGGCTTCGCTATCCCGACCTCCTCACGAAAGTCCACCGGAGCATGGCGGAGAGCCTGGGCCTCGAGACGAGCGGCGCGCTCGACCAAGCGTTCGGCGCATCGGTGCCGCTGTGGCCCGCATTCGCAGATACCGCGGACGCGCTTCGCGTCCTGAAACGCCGCTACAGGCTCGTGATCCTCTCGAACGTCCACCGCGAGGGCTTCGCCGCCTCGAACAGGAAACTCGGCGTCGCGTTCGACGCGGTCTACACCGCCGAGGACATCGGCTCCTACAAGCCTTCGGACGCCAACTTCGAGTATCTACTCGCGCACCTGAAATCGGACTTCGGGCTGGATAAATCCGACGTCCTGCACACCGCGCAGAGCCTGCGCCACGACCACGCGCCCGCGAACCGTTTCGGCCTCGCCAACGCCTGGATCGACCGGCAGAGGCTCTCCGAGGGCGGAAGCTGGGGGGCGACGGAGAAAGTGGAAAATATGCCGACGACCGCCTTCATCTTCTTCTCGATGGCCGAGATGGCCGCAGCGGTGGAGGCTGAGGGGGGCTAGGGAAATTCACCAGTTAGCGGGCTTGAATCCATCGACGTAAATAGTTTTCGGCAATTCAAAAAAAGTAGGTTCCTCGTGAGAGACCCCGCATTCGAGAAAAGAGGAGACAATGAACCCAGTAGCCGAAAATGATGAACTTATCACACGTATAAAGGCAGCGGCGCAGCGAACGATGACCCCAGCAGAAAAAAGAGCGCAAAGGATATCTTACATTCTCTCCGTGGTCGGGAGAGATGATGAATCCACCAAGAAGGAGGTTGAGGATTATATCGATCAGCGTTACGGGAACGTACATGAATGATTTTGTATGAACTTACGGGAACGGAAGATGATGATATTTACGGGACACTAGAATACTACAATGTAGAAAAGATGCCGCTATCCGGTGCATCCGTCAAACAGAGAAAAGAAGCCTCACGCTCTTCATCGCCTCTGCAACGCCGACTCATACTCACATCACATCAGCCAACTCTTTCTCCCGGGCACGCTCCCTGCGGACCTGCGCCAGCTCGTAGCTCGCCTGCATGCGCATCCAGTGGTCGGCTCTACCCCAACCGATGCCCTCCAGCGCGAGCGCCATGTTGGCGGACACCCCCGCCTTTCCGTTCAGCAGGCGCGAGAGCGTCCCACGCTCACAGCCCAGACGAGCAGATGTCTCGGTGACGCTCCAGCCGACTTCTTCCATGCTCTCTCGTATCAGTTCACCCAGATGCGGCGGGTTCAGCATCGGGCCGACACGTTCACTCTCGCTCATCGCTCATCCTCCTTCCCGTCAGTGGCAGTCGATCGGGTCCACGTCGACGGCTTCCCCGTCCGCCTCACCCGCCCATCACCAGCGCCTGTTCACACGCCGGCCTGGCGCCGCGCGCTACAGGCCGGTCGGACATCTCATCCCGCGGCGACCTCGATCAGCAGTCGGCAATGGTCGCTGGAACCCCACTCATCGGCCCTGTTGAGCGCGCGAACATTCACCCCCTCGTGGAAGCCGCGCGAGGCGAAGGCGTAGTCGAGCTGGCGGTCGGCATCCGCCGGAGATTGCCCGATAATGTGGAATGTCGGGACATTCTTCGTGTCGGCCGGCACGTCGGGCTGGGGCGTCGCCGACTGCCGTCCGTCCGGCGCCTGCGGCCCGAGAAACTCCAGCCCGAGCGCGGTCATCCGCGCCCAGACCGTGCGCTCGCGCTCCGGCAGCGAGAGTTCATGACCCGTCGCGCCGTAGAACATGTTGAGGTCGCCCGCGGCCAGGATGCGGTGTCTGGACGGGGCAACGTGACCGATGAAGGCCGAGATATCCGAGAGTATCCGGTGCGCAGAAACGTCGGAAGCGCCTATCCTCCACGGACTTCCGGTTGAGGGGTGGGGCTTCATCCAGCGCGCGTACATGGATATGGCCACGAAAGCCTCTTCTTCGTTCTCTAGCGGGACTACCCTCGCGGCGGCGATGGTCCCGATGCCGCTCACGCCGATGTCATGTTCCCCGAGATAGCTGGTCGGCGGAACCTGCCGGAACGGCTCGACCCGGACCCGCTCGCTCAACCCGACGACCAGGCACCAGCGGTCATACAGATGACGGTTCCAGAACACCCCATCTTCATTCGGGAGCAGATGCACGAGTTCTCCGGGCGGGCTTCCGGCTTCCTGGAGGAGCGCAACATCCGCCTCGCCCCGACCCGCCATTTCCGCGAGTTCGCGCCACGGCTCCATGCGCCTGCCGATGTTCCAGCTCACGACCCTGATCACGCCGCGATTCCTCCTTGCATAGATCTCAGCTTCGCCGCGCAAGCCACCAAGCCGCCGCCCAGACCGGCAGGCTCAAGACCACCGCGAAGAGGGCGATGGCTATCGGGCCGAGCAGTCCACCCACCAGCGTCGTTGCCAGAGTGAAAACGCCGAGCAAGACTCCTGCCGCCCAGGCGTCGCGGCGGTAGCCCAGCCGCCACAGCCGCCGGCACCCCAGCGCCAGCGGAAGGCCGCAGGGCGCGACCGGGATAAGCGACACCATCGCCATCGGCATCTGCGCCCAAATGGCCGGCTCGGCCCCGAAACGCACGATGACGGTCGCGACCATCCCGGCCGGCAGCCACAGGAGCGCCAGCGCCCAGAAGCCGATGCGTTCTTTTTTGTCCATGCCTCACGCCCCCATCACGAGCGCGAGTTCGCGGACCAGCTTCGCGGCGGCGACAGCGCTCAGAGCGGGCGTTCCCGCAATAGCAGTCAACCGAATTCACCAGTTGAACGGCTTGGTGATGTTGGTGCCCGGAATCGGGGACGGGAGCTGATTCTTCCGCAGCGCTCTCTTTTGAATCCGGCGGGAGAAGTCGGCATGTCTTACCTAAAAAAAGCAGGGCCTCGTGAGAGGCCCCGCACCCAGCGGTCGAAGCCACTGGGGGAGTAGTGAAAAAACTATGCCACTGTTCCGGGTCTTCGTCAACAGGAAAAATTTGCCCCTTCACGCCCCCAGCACGAGCGCGAGTTCGCGCACCAGCTTCGCGGCGGCGACCGCGCTGGCGCCTGTGGGGTCCAACTCAGGCGCGAGTTCCACCACGTCGGCGCCGACGATGCGCGCGCCCGAATCGCTCAAGACCGATATGCAGTCGATGAGCGCATCGAAGCCGGGGCCGCCCGGTTCCGGGCTGCCGGTTCCGGGCATCTCGCCGGGGTTCACGACGTCCACGTCGAGGGTGAGGTAAATGGCGCTATCGACCGTCTCCTTGAGCGCTGCCGATACGGCTTCCGGGCTCAGGGGACGGAGCGTATCTTTCGCCCGCATCCATTCGAATTCCTCGCGCGTACCCGAGCGGACGCCGAACTGACGGAGCGGCCCGACGCCCTCCAATTCCAGGATACGCCGCATGGCGCAGGCGTGCGAGAGACGCTCGCCGAGATAGTCATCGCGCAAGTCCGCGTGGGCGTCCCACTGGAACACGGCAAGGCCGGGGTAGACGCCGAGCGCCGCCTCGACGGCGGGCAGGCTCACCAGATGCTCACCGCCCAGGCAGATGGGGCGCTTGCCCGCCTGAAATATCTTCACCGCCTCAGCTTGAATGGACGCAAGGACAGACTCGGTATCGCCGGACGCAAAATCAACGTCGCCCAGATCGCACAGGGCGGCGTCTTCCAGATCCTTGTCCAGATGCGGGCTGTAGGTTTCGAGGCAATCCGACGCTTCGCGGATGGCGTCAGGCCCAAAAAGCGCGCCCCGGCGGAAGCTCGCCGTCTCATCGAAGGGGCACCCCAGGAGAACGACGCGCGCAGATTCGAAAGGGGCTTCAGCGCAGAGAAAACGCGGGCGGGCCTCCCCGCCCATCAGTCCAGAATCTCCGCCACGTAGGGGGGATGCGTGAAGGCGGCCTCATGGACTTCCAAGGAGTAGTAATGGGTCTTCTCAGCCTGCGGCATCGGCCTCGGTTTCGCGCGGACGTCCGTTCTCCTCGATTTGGGCGCCAGCGCGAACGACCATATCCCCCCCGGATAGGTCGGCACGTTCGCGAGATACGTCGCCGCGCCCGGGAACACCCGCCGGATGCGCCTCGTGATGCGCCGCATCCTGTGGCCCTCGAACACGGGGCCTTGCGTCTGAGCGGCGTAGAGGCCGCCGGGCTTGAGAGCGCGCTTCGCCGCGCGGAAAAAGGAGACCTGCGTGAGCGGGTTCGCCATGGCGACGGGGTCCGTGGAGTCGACCAGGATGACGTCGAAGGCTGCTTCTTTGCCCTTGATGAACTTCACACCATCCTCGATCCGCACCTCCACGCGGGGGTCGTCCAGGCCTCCCGCGATGGACGGCAGGAACTCGCGGCAACACTCCACTACCATCCCGTCGATCTCGACCAGCGTGACGCGCTCCACCGTCTCGTGCCTGAGCGCCTCGCGGACGCAGCCGCCGTCCCCGCCGCCGACGATGAGGACGTTCCCGGGCTCCGGGTGCGCGCACAGGGGCACGTGGACCAGCATCTCGTGGTAGACGAACTCGTCTCGCTCGGTGGTCTGGATGATCCCGTCGAGCAGGAGGACGCGACCGAAATCCTCGGTCTCGACCAGGGTGATCTCCTGAAACGCGCTCCGCTCCGAATAGAGCGTGCGCAGCACCTTCATCGTGAGGCCGGTGCCGGGGCCGTGAAATTCGGTGAACCAGGTCGCCGGCTTGGGCGGAGGGCTTTCGGGCATGAAGGGGGCGCGCGTCAGTTCCAAAGGATGACTCCCGCGAAGGCGGCGCCGGTATTCATCACGACGTGCTCGGCGGCGGCGCTCCGGATCTCCCGGACCATCGTTCCGCGATGCGCCATGCCCGCTTCCGCCATGCGCCGGGCCTCCTCTTCCACCCGCGCGCGGGGGGCGCGGCCGTGATGCTCCATGATGAGGCCGGGGCGGGCTTCGTCTTCGGGGATGGCGACCGCCACCGCCGCGGTGATCACCTCGCCGGGTACCGAGGAAGTCACGGACGCGTAGGCAACCGGCACGAGCGCGCCCGGCGGCAGCGGGAGAGGCTCCATCTCCTCGCATCCGGGCGGCAGGATGCTGCTCACCCGCACGAGGTTCGTGTCGCCCACGCCCGCGCGAAGGAGCGCCGCGTCGAAGGCGTTGAGCTCCGTCACGCCCTCGGCGCTCCCGTGGGCCAGGAAATACCTGGTCGGCGTCGCGACGATCATCACTCGCGCCCCTCTCCGTTATTGAATGAGAGGGAGGCCTCTCCCTCTCCGTTCGATGCGAACGGCGCGTCTAGCGACGCCTCGCGTTCTTCGATGACGCCGCGCGGGACCTCTCTCGTCTCCACGCGGGCGGGCGCGAGGTGTTCCGCGAGATAGCGCACCGCAGCGGCGCAGTCGACATCGCCGCAGGAGAAATAGTCCACCGCCGCGTAGCCGTGCTCGGGCCATGTGTGCACGGCCAGGTGGCTTTCCTCCACAACGACCACCCCGCTCACCCCGTGGGGGCTGAAGGCGTGGAACACGCTCTGGACGACGGTGGCCCCGCTCAGGCGCGCGGCTTCGTTCATCAACCGCTCGATCCGCACGGGATCGTTCAGGGCACCGGTTTCGCAGTCATGAAATTCCGCCAGCAGGTGGCGGCCCAGGGAGTTCAACTCGGGCTTCCTCCAAAGACGAATCGACGAACCAACCTCACTCCTCCTGAAATCAAAAGCTCGGCGGCGTGGAAACCCAAAGGAGCTTCGCGCGCTTCTTGTAGGGGTTCGCCACCCGGTGGTTTCTTTCCGAGGCGAAATAGAACCACTCTCCCCTTTTCGCCTTGGCGCGCCTCTCCCCGTAGGTGATCTGAACCTTGCCCTCCAGGACGTAGCCGAACTCCTCGCCCGCGTGGGCGTCTTCGTAAATCGACTCGCCCGCCTCCATCGTCACGAGGGCGGGCTCCATGTTGCGGTTCGCCGTTCCGGGCACCATGAGCTCGAAGGCGCTCACTTCCGCGTAAGTCGCCGCGTGGCGCGAATCCTCCGGGCCGAACGCGATTCGCCCCTCCTCGTGGCCCTGAAAGAAGCGGACGATGTCGGTGTCGAGCGCTTCGAGAATCTCCAGCAGGCTCTCGAGCGAGGGCGAGGTGAGATCGCGCTCCAACTGGGAGATGAACCCCTTGGTCAGGTTCGAGCGATGGGCGAGTTCCTCCTGCGTCAGGCCGTGGGAGAGGCGCAGGCCCCGGATGCGCGCGCCCACGCGCAGCATACTCTCGACGGAGCGGCTCATGCCTGTCCTGTTCGATTTTTCCTCGTGTTCCACCTCATCACCCATCTGTCCGGTTCGCTCCGCTGTGGAACGGGAAAACGCTCCCATTCTGGGGGTCCGGCCGCACGATTCCGCAGGCTGTGAGGGAGTCGGGCGGTCGAACCGGTTGTTTAGCAAAGAATGATTGCAAAAATATGTTCCCTAAACAACAGGGTGAGAAGATATATATTCTTTTCTCTTTCGTGTCAACGATTTCCGCAGGCGGATGAGGCCCCGCACGCCTCCCTCGGCATAAAAAAGCAACCCCCCCTACCCCCCCTTGACAGGGGGGCAAGAAAAACCAAAACCCCCTCAGCCCGGCGAGGACGTATCGCCTTTTTATACCCCCCTGACAAGGGGGGGTAGGGGGGGTTGCTCCTTTGACAAGGGCTTTTTAACAGTGCGAGAGGGAGGACACATAGTCAGACATATATGTCTGACCCCTACAAAACCATCGCGTTTCGCGTAGGGGCGGACCTGCGTGTCCGCCCAGTCTCGAAACAGAGCTTTCTCAACAACCCCGTATGGATGACGATTGCGCGGGGTTTTGCTATTTTATGGACGAGTCGGCTACACCCATCCATACCGTCTTCATGGAGAGAGAAATGGCGGCAAACATCGAAGTCTACACCACCGACCCCTGCACCTTCTGCCTGGCCGCGAAGAATTTACTGAAAAAGCGCGGTCTCGAATGGACCGAGCACCTCGTCTTCGGCGGCACGCCCGAATGGGACGCCATGATGGCGCGAACCGGCGGCAAGTCGGTGCCCCAGATCGTCATCGACGACGAGGTCATCGGCGGCTTCCCGCAGCTTCAGGCCTACGACAAGGAAGGCAAGCTGAGCGAACTGGCGTAAAGGCGGAACCGACCGGGCCGTCCGCGTGAAACAAGCGAGGGCGGCCCTCTTTCCGCCTGATACCGGCGTGGCGGCGTTTCACGGAATCGCGAAAGAAGATACCCTCTCTAAAATCATATATCGCCGCACCCGAGAGCGCGGCTTTGCGCCTGGAGGAAACCACCATGCCGCTCATGAGTCCGAGTGAATACAAACGAAGCCTGAATGACGGCCGCGTCGTCTACTACCGGGGCGAGCGGGTGGAGGACGTGGCCGCCCACCCCGTCATCGGGATCGCGGTCGATCACGCCGCCATCGACTACGAGATGGCCAAAGACGAGAATGACAAGGAACTCGCTCTCGTCGAAGGCGCAGGCGGCCCCTATTCGCGCTACTACCACATCCCGGAGAACGCGGACGACCTCTTAAAGCGCAGCGCATTGATCGAGCGCGCCACGGCCCTTGGCGGCACCCTCGTCGTGCTCATCAAGGAGATCGGGACCGACGCGCTCTTCGCCCTGCGCCTGCTCGCCTCCTACATGGACAAGAACATGGGGACGAGCTATCTGGAGCGCGTCCGGAAATTCCACGAGCACTGCCGGGATAACGACCTCGCCGTCGCCGTCGCCCAGACGGACGTGAAGGGCGACAGGGGGAAAGGCCCCGCCGATCAGGCGCATCCCGATTACTACGTCCGCGTCGCCGCCGAGGATGAGGAGGGGATCACCCTGCGCGGGGCGAAGGTGCACACTTCGGTTTCCACGAACGCGCACGAGATTATCGTGCTGCCCACGCGGAACATGCGCTCAGGCGATGAGGCGTATGCTGTGGCCTGCGCCGTGCCGGCCAACGCGGCAGGCCTCACCATGCTGGCGAGCGGCTACGGCGGCCGGAAGGGAACGGATTTCGAGAACCCGATTTCGAGCAAGCACA
Source organism: bacterium (assembly GCA_022825065.1). GTDB lineage: Bacteria > UBA8248 > UBA8248 > UBA8248 > UBA8248 > Bin107. The sequence continues at coordinate 24,386 of JAJDYR010000027.1, read as the reverse complement.
AGATGATGGAGACGCTCACCGTCTTCGACGACGTGAAGGTCCCCTGGGAGCGCGTGTTCTTAAACGGCGAGGTGGAGATGGCCGGGCCGCTCGCCAAGACGTTCGTCGAGTTCCACCGCTTCACCGCCGTGAGCTACAAGCTGCCGCTGGTCGATCTCTTCGTGGGCGCGTCGCACCTGATGGCGGAGTACAACGGCATCCTGCGCGCGGGCCACGTGCGCGACAAGCTCGCCAAGCTCATCTCCTACGCGCAGATCTGCCGGGGCATGACCCGCGAGGCCGCCAGGGAGTGCAAGGTCATGGACGGCGTCGCCGTGCCGAACGCGGAGATCATCAACATCGCGAAGCTCCACTTCGCCACCGGCTACCACCAGGCGCTCGCGTGGGTGCAGGACATCGCGGGAGGGCTGCTCGTCACCGGGCCGAGTGCGGAGGACATGGACGACCCCAGGCTGAGTGAACTCATCGACAAATACCTGGGCGCCTCGCCCGCCGCATCGACCGAAGAGCGCCTCAGGCTCATGAACCTGATCGCCGAGATCACGGCGTCCGACTTCGCGGGTTATCAGGCCGTGCTGGCGATTCACGCCGAGGGCAGCATCGAGGCGGAGAAGATGACCATCTGGCGCGAACACGAGGTCGCCCCCGCCATCGACTACGCGAAACGCCTCGCGGGCATCGAATAAGGAGACTTTCGGAATGAACCCGACACAGGCGCTCGTCGCCATCTGGCTGAACGTCGCTTCCGAGAACACCGAAGAATTCAGGAAGTGGCACAACTGCGAGCACTCGACCGACCGGATGGACGGCCCCGGCTTCCGCGTCGGCTACCGCTACAACGCGGTGGACCCTGGCGCCAATCACAACATCCTTTGCACCTTCGAGGGGGACACGCTTGCGGCTTTCGAGAGCGATTACTACCGCGAATCGAGGGACAACCCCTCCCCCTGGACGCGCCAGTGCATGGCCTTCATCAACAATGCCGAGCGCGCCGTCTACAGCCTGCAAGCCACCATCGGCGAGCCGCACCGCTACGACTCGCCCTGGCTCTACATGGTGAGTCCCAACCCGGACAGCGAGGAGATGAAAGAGGAGATGCTCGCCTGGTACCGCGAGGAGCACCTGGAGCGCTTGTATGCGGTAGAAGGCATGACGCGGGGCCGCGTGTATCAGCTCGAAACCGCCGCCACGGGCGGCGCGACGGCGGAGGCGGAGATTCAGGAGACGCGCACGGGCGCGCGCCGCATCATCGCGATTTACGACATGGAAGACCCGACCATCCCGACCACGGACGCCTGGGAGGAAGCCGCCTACGGCACGCCGAGAAGCGCCGCCATGCGGCCGAACCTGGGGAACGCGGTGCGGGAGACCTGGTGGCTGGATTTCGTGAAGTGGAAGAGGTAGGGGGGAACTTAAGCAAAAAAGTGAGAATCTGCTGATTGCGATTAAATGCTTTAGATACTGGCATTACTCCCAAAGCGTCCGTGGCGAAATAGAGAACGCGCTATTCTGTTCAACATCATCAATGAATTCATCCCACACACTATTACTAAGGCGTTGGGAGCAAAATACACCAGCGCAAGTTACAAACGCGTCGAGAACTTTCGACAGGTCGTCAATATAACCGGCGAGGGTCGTTTCAACTGACTTGCCATATCCGAGAAAAAGCGCGTCGCGGTAATTTGCCTTACCCCGATAGCGAATCGCTTGATGCAGAAATCCCATGCTGCGTCTAGAAAGAACATTGTTGAGTAGTTGCCGCGCAGCATTTGTCCGAAAATCCAAAGCTCCAAGGTTGCGAAAATCTGGCGTTTTCCGAACATCCTCTTTAGTCCTTTCGTACCACCAAGCAACGCTCCCAGACAGATAAGAGTGACACGCACCTCGCGCCTCATCCGGAGTGCTAGGTCGTCTACCTATAAGATTAAACCTCGGTACAGTCAATAGTTGGTCAAGTTCACTTTTAGCAGCCTTTTTGACCAATGTACCGATCCGAGCATCGAACGGCGGCATGATGAGGTCGCGGTCGGCAATCTGGAGGCCCCATATATTAGCAGTTTTTGTGTGGCTATCCTGAAGTGAACCAGCTTGCGCCGTGACCATTGCAGAAGCTGCTTCATAGACACCGTAGTACCAAGTGACATTAGCAACGCGCGCAACATCAGTCTTGCAAGATATTGCTCGAAGGGCGTGAAGTGCTGAACATTGGTGAAGTGAGAAAAGTAATTGCTCAAATATGGTGTTCGCTTCTTTTTCCTCCATATTTCTCCGCGAAACCCTAGAGTAGAATTTCCTAGCATTAGTCGCATCAATACTCTCCTCGTCAACGAGCAGGGCAAGAGCACTCATCCAGTTGACGCTCGAAGGCAGCGCAAAGCGGGGATCGGGGACACCTTCCGGCTCGGATAAAGTTCCGGTTTTCGTGAGTCGCTTGTAAAGTGACATTTAGATTTTCTCTATATTAGTTCCGATCCAGCACCAAATTTCTATTCACTTTCCCGCCACCTTCCTATCACGCGCTCTTTAAGCGAACAAGATTTTCTCACTCCAAGGTTGCGGATTGGATGGGTAGATTTTTCCACTTCCCCCTTGAGGGGGAGTCGGTGAGCTAAGGGCGCAAGCCCACAAGCGAACCGGTGGGGGGAGATTTTTCTGTGGCATGTTCCCCCACCGAATCGGCCTTCGCCAAGGCTCGGCCTGCTCGACTCCCCTTCAAGGGGGGAGTGAAGATATTCCCACCCTGAACTAAGAGAGGTCGCGCTACGGTTTTCGCCATACTCTCCAGGAAAGGCGGGCGTGGTTCTTGCTCATCGTTATTCACAGATGAAAAATTGACTTGGTTTAACTCTTTTTCCTTCGCTACCTCTGAAATCGTAATATGAACCCGATTTATTTGGGCTAATGACGAATGCGAATTTATAGTCTTTTCCAAAGTCCCATCGTCGATTGATTCCTTGGATGGTAAACATTGTGATTTGTGTGCTTCCAGACACTTCGATTTCTCCGTACTCGAAGTTTCCAGACTTTAATCGCTTGAGTCTGGCTAGCACGGGACCTTTTTCTTCTCTAGGTAGTGTCGAATATGGTGATCTTGATAGCTTTTGGCTGAATTCCCATTGTCGGTATTGTGACTCGTCATAGCATTCCCATCGCTCGATGATTTGTGGTTTTGGTTTTTCTTGTGCTTGGGTCGCCTTTACCCCTATGCTAGACACTTCGGAAAGGCAGATCAGAACAGCAATCGCGATGATGACCCATAAGATTCTTTTCATGGATTTTCCTTTTGGGTTTGTGTTTTTGTTTCATCCACAATCGCGGAGCGGAACGGGCAGCGGGAACGCGCTTTATTCGCTCGCCTATATCGGTGCGACTGCCAGAATCACGGCGTTGGATCATCTCTCGCCCGAAGCCTACGCCCACCCTTTGCGTTTTTCGAAAGTTTAGCATTCCCAGCGTTGTCCATGACAACGCGGGTCTGGCACATGGCAACCAAACAAGAGCGGGCGGACACTCAGGTCCGCCCCTACGGCACTCGAATCAATATCCCGAAAATACACGCCCGGCCCAATCGCTCCCCCTGAATACCGGCCGCCCAATCCGCGAAACGGTCGTCCTACCTCTTCTTCGGCGGTGGTGGCGGGGGAGGCGGAGGCTTCACGACCGGGCCTTTTCCGGATCTGCTCGGGGGCGGGTTCTGTTCTCTCACCATGGGCTGCTCCTCAAATTCCGCAAGCTGGAACAAGCCAAACGCATCGCGCGTATCCGGCATCTTTCTGATCGTGTATTCTACCATCCATCATTGCAACTGTAATCATCGCGCCGATGCGCCACCGACACGGGAGTCCCCCCGTCATTCCGGCATCATTTCCGACTGAGGAAGGAGGAAATGCCGGAACGACGAGCAAAGCCGTAGATCAGAAACGCCTCCCCATATCTTTCGTGGTCGGCAACACATCTTCAGGGATTGACATATAGTAACTTATAAGTTACCTTTATCAAATGATCGAGGTAAGGGAGTACATCGACGCCGTTGGCCGCAGTCCATACGCCAGATGGTTCAATCGGCTGAATACCCAGGCTGCTGCCAAGGTCGCAATGGCGACTGTTCGGATGGCGCAGGGAAACCTCTCGAACACCAAGGGCGTAGGCGGCGGCGTGTTCGAATACAGAATCAACTTCGGCCCCGGCTACCGGATCTATTTCGGAAAAGATGGGGATACCCTCATCATTCTCCTGGGAGGAGGAACCAAAAGCCGCCAGCAAGTCGACATCGAATCGGCCCGCAGTCTTTGGCGGGAATACAGATACCGCATACACGAGGAGAACTAACCATGCCACTCACGCGGGATTTCAGGGAAACGATTCAGGCAAGGGTCGTGCGCGACCCGGCCTTCCGGGAGGAGTTGTTCAGAGAAGGCGTCGAATGCCTCCTCTCGGGCGAGGTGGAAACGGCCAAGGCGGCCCTGCGCGATTTCATCAACGCGACGGTCGGCTTCGAGACCCTGGGCGCACTCACCGGAAAATCGCCGAAGAGCCTCATGCGCATGTTCGGGCCGGATGGCAATCCACAGGCCAGGAACCTCTTCGACGTCATCGCCCAGCTCCAGGAGCGCGAGGGGATCAGGCTCGAAGTGCGCGCGGTCCGGTAGAGCTATGGACGACCACAGAAATGGCGGACATATATCTCTGACTACGACATCATTCACTTGTAGAGTCCCGTAGGGACAGGCCCCCGTGCCTGTCCGGCTCCCTCTTTACGTTCCGGGCGGACACAGGGGTCCGCCCCTACGAAAACTCCCCCCACCGATTCAGCCTTCGCACAAAACGCTCGGCTTCATCGTCGAGCTTCCCGAGGGGAAAGCTCGACCCTCAAGGGGTTGTTGAAAAAGCCGGCCCTTGTCAGGGGATAAAAGCACCCCCCCTACCCCCCTTTCCTCACCCTGAGTAGCCGCCGAAGAGCCTGTCCTGAGCTTGTCGAAGGGCGGCGTATCGAAGGGCGAGGGGCTTGCGCTGGCCGAGAGCAAACACTCATTCATCAATCGCGTTTGGCCTTCGATACGCGGCTTCGCCGCTACTCAGGATGAGGCGGTGCGGTTTTGTCCGTCATTCCGGCGCATGCCGGAATCCAGGGACTTTGCCTCTGGTTTCGTCTTTTCATTTTATCGTTTATATGGGTCGTCCTGTGATGTCGGCATCCTTGTCGGCTCTGGATTCCGGCATGCGCCGGAATGACGATCAAAGGCAAAAGTCAAATAACGCCTTCTCGCATCGGTCGACACCTTTCGGTAATCACCTGCACCCTCCCTTGCTGACCGGGATTGACAGTTCGCTCCTCATCCGCTTGGATGCCGGAATGACAGGCAAACTTAAAGACGCCACCCTCGAAACGTGGCGGCTTGATTTCGTGAAGTGAAGGAGACAGGGGAGATGAAGCCACTCCTGATGATGCTCTGCCTGTGGCTCGCGGTGGTGACGGGCGCGGCGTCCGCCACGGCGGCGGGGGTTTCGTGCGACGATTGGAATACGCAGAAGTTCTTCATGGCCGCTGATGGAGCGGATATCGCCCGGTGCATCAAGGCCGGGGAAAACCCGGTCTCGCGGAGCGTATTCAGCGGAGACACCCCCCTGCATAACGCGGCGGCTTACGGCAAGAATCCGGCGGTCATCGGGGCGCTGGTGAAGGCGGGGGCGGACCCCAACGCGCGGAATCTGTATAAGAGAACGACGCCCCTGCACGCGGTCGCGGCGTTCGGTGAAACGCCGGCGATCGTGGCGGCGCTGGTGAAGGCGGGCGCCAGGGTGAACATTCGGGATAAATTCAAGCAAACGCCCCTGCACGCGGCGGCTCGGGAGAGCAAGGCGCCGGCGGTCGTGGCGGCGCTGCTCGATGCGGGTGCGAATCTCAAGGCGAGAAACAAATCCGGCAAGACGCCTTGGGACTATGCGAAAGAGAACGCAGCGCTCAAGGGCACGGAGGTTTATGAGCGGCTGAAAGCGGCGCGGCTTAAGTAGGCTTGGCTGAATGATTAGACAGCGCAGGCTGCCGTCACTCCTCGTTGAGTAATCTCAATTCGCTCCCCCCTTGTGGGGGTAGTAGAATTACCCTGCAATTCCGGGAGTGACGTCATTCCGGCGAAAGCCGGAATGACGAGCAAAAACGAGTTCAGCACGCCTTCCCGGATCAGTCAGGTCAACCTCTCCTTTTCGGGGCTTTTTGAACGGCCCCCCATCGCTCGGGTTTTATTTCCGTAAATTTCGATAAAATTAGATAAATTTACGGGGTTTTCCGGTAAATTGACGATGTTTTTCCGGAAATGAAACCGGCGGGAAACGGGGGGCGGGCCCGGGGGTTTTTCCCCGGGCGCGATGATGTATATTAGGCGCATCCGCCGCCCGCATGAAACCGGGAAATGCGACGAAACGAGAGGAGATGCGAGCAAATGCCTGAAATTATCGACCTGTCCATGCCCGTCCACATGTGGATGGAGCGCTACCCGGGCACGCCGCAGCCCGTCATCCAGATGATAGAGACGACCTTCGAGTCCGCCACGCGCATCGGCACCGACAAGATGGGATTTCCAGAACTCTTCGCCCACAGCGTGTGCATCTTCAGCGAGCATTGCGGCACCCACATCGACGCGAGAAGCCACGGCGGCAGGAACGATTCGTGGTCCGAGGACATCCCGCTGGACAAATGCTACGGGCCGGGCCTGCGGCTCGACATGCGGGGAAAGAAACCGGGCGAGCCGATTGAAATCAGTGATTTACAAGATGCTCTCGCGAAGGAGGACTACACGATCCGGGGCGGTGAGATCGTCTTCCTCTGGACGGGGGCGGCCGCCTACAACGACGAGCCGCGCTACCTGACGGATCATCCCGGCATGGTGGGCGAGAGCGCGGAGTGGCTCATCGACCAGGGCGTTAGCGTCATGGGCATCGACGCGCCGGGCTTCGATTTGCCCATCAAGGAGATGCTGGAGCGGCGCGACCCCTGGCCGTGCCACCGCCTCTTCCAGACGCATGAATACTGGCACATCGAGAACCTCTGCAACCTGGACGCCATCCCCGCGGCCCACGGGTTCACGGCGAGCGTCCTGCCGCTTCACTGGCAAGGCGCCACGGGGACGCACATCCGCGCCGTCGCCATCGTGAACGAGTAGACGAAAGTGGCTTTCACGGGCCGCGGCGGAGCCGTCCGGGCGCGAAGACGGGCGATTCGCCTCATCGTCTTCTCGTTCTCGCTCCTCATCGGGGCGTTCTCGACGACGGGAGTCGCCGACGCCGCGACACCGCCTAACGCACTGAAATCGAAGGCGAAGCAAAACCGCGATGCGCGGGTCGAGCTGTATGAACGCACGCTGAGGAGGCATCTCGCATCCGACCCCTATCCCTTAGTTGATCTCGAAATCTCGCTCGACAGGTGGAAGAGCGCAGGGCGACTCATCGAGGGCATGAACCGCGCTGGCGTCGCGTTGGGCTCGGTCACCGCGACGAGTGAGGAGGCCGTCAAAAAAGCCGTAGCGCAATACCCCGGCCGCTTGATACCGCTCACCACCTCGGCCACCCCGAAAGACTGGATGGAAGACAGCGGGGCCCATTTATCCGGCATGAAACGACAACTCGAGGGCGGCGCATTCGGGATCGGGAAGATCACGTGGCGTCCCGCCTCCTCCGACAAGGCGCAAATGACTCGTGCTGGAGAGGCTTTGGGAGCAATCATCCGTCTGGCGACGCAAACGCGCAGCTTCCTTGTGCTCGACATGCCGCCCGATGACGGCGGCCTGGAACTGATCGAACGGCTGTTGAGGGCGGCGCCCGAGGCGAGAATCATCTGGGCGCAAGCCGGCAGGATATTGAATTTGAACGCTTTACCCGGCTATGGGCACGGCCTCCTGCGGGCGCTGAGCCTGAGGCACGCGGGCCTCCTCTTCACCCTCACCCAGGATCCCCCTGCCTCCGATGCAACTGTTCCACGGAGAAACCACCTCTATGACCCGGGCGGAGCCTTCTCTCGCGAATGGAGGGCATTGCTCGAAGCGCGGGTGGGACATTTCACCGCCGGGAACGACTCCTCTCCCGCCAATCCGGCGACCTATGCGAGAAGGATGCTCTTCTTCCGTGAAAACGTGCTTGGAAACATCAGCCCGCCCGCGAGAAAGCTCATCGCCTACCGGAACGCATGGCGGCTTCTGATGAACCGCCGCTGGAAGCCTTGATTCACGAAATTCTTCCCGAATCCGTTGCATCCGACCCTGCGCATGGGGATAATGCCGTCTCTCGGGGTTGGAAGCATCCTGAACAAATGACTTTCCGATAATTGAGCTTACGCGCAAGGAGTTCGCCTCATGTACAGCATACGCCACCCGAAACGAACCTGGTTCGGCCTTGGAACCATAGCGAAAATCAAGGATGAAGCGGCGTTTTTAGGCGCCCGCAACGCGCTTTTCTTCACGGACAAGGGTGTGCGGGGCGCAGGCGTAGCGGACATGGCGCTCGCTCCTCTCGAAGAGGCCGGCGTGCAAGTCACGATTTACGATGAGTGCCCGCCCGAGCCCGCCATCGGCGATCTCGAAAATGCATATAATGAATTCAAAAACAACACTTTCGATCTCGTCGTCGGGGTCGGGGGCGGCAGTTCGATGGACATGGCGAAATCCATCGGCGTTCTGCTGGGAAACGACGGCGCGCCCAGGGATTATCTGGGCATAGAACTCGTGCCGAAACCGGGCCTCTCCACCATCCTGGTGCCCACAACGAGCGGAACCGGCGCCGAAGCCACACCCAACGCCATCTTCTCGGTGCCGGAAGAACAGGTGAAACTGGCCATCGTGAGCACGCACGTCATCCCGTTCGCCGCCATCGTGGATCCTAAACTCACGCTTTCCGCCCCGCCGAAAGTCACCTCCGCCGCCGGTGTGGACGCCTTCACGCATTGCCTGGAAACCTACGTGGCCAGAAACGCCACGCCACTGAGCGAGATGTACAGCCTGGAGGGCATGAAACTCATCGCCCGCTCCTTGAGGCGCGTATGTGACGACGGAAGCGACATCGAGGCCAGAACCGACATGGCCCTGGGTTCATACTATGGCGGCGTCGCGCTCGCAGGAGCCGGGGCCGGCGCCATCCATGCCCTGGCGTATCCGCTCGGCTCGCGGTTCCACATTCCCCACGGGGTCAGCAATTCTCTGATGTTCTCCCACGTCATGAAGGAAAACCACGCGGCGGCGCCGGATAAGTTCGCCCGCATCGCCCGAATCCTGGGCGAATCCACGGATGGCATGTCCACGGCTGAAGCCGCCGGGCTTTCCGTCGGCGCGGTCGAGAAACTTTGCCGCGATTGCGGGGTGCCTACCCGGCTCGGCGAAGTGGACGTGCCCGCACACGCCATCCCGGAGCTGGCCGAAGCCGCTTTCAAGCTCGAACGTCTTTTAAACTGCAATCCCAAAGAACTCACGCTCGAGGACATCGAGAGAATCTACCGCGCCGCGGCTTGAAGATGCCCATGGAACCATTTTCTTCGCAAAAGCTGCGCCCGTTGATGGACATCGCCCCCGGAGACATGGTCTGCGTCATGGGCGCCGGCGGCAAGGCCACGCTCATGAAGCGCCTCATCCAGGAGATGCTGGATGAGCCGTTTCCCGTCATCATCACCAGCACGACGAACCTCCACGCCCTGGGCGGCGAAGACGCGCCGCCGGTGCTGTTGAGCGAGGAGGGACGCGCTGAACTGCAATCCGTCGCTCAGGATTGGTCGGGGCGCGGCGCCGTCGTCTGGGTGGAGAAAAAACTGCCCCAGAACATGTTTCGCGGCCTCGAGGCGAGCCAGGTGGAGGCCCTGCGCGCCTCGGGCTTCCACGGCGTGATGGTCGTAAAAACGGATGGCGCGAGGAAACGGCTCATCAAGGCCCCGGGACCGGGTGAGCCGGTCATTCCCGAAGGAGCGACGCATTGCGTACTCGTGCTGGGACTCGCCGCCATCGGGCAAAGAGCGGATGAGCGAATCGTCCATCGCATGGAAAAAGTTCACGACATCGCGGGCTTGGCGGCCGGGGAGGTTATCGGCGCACATCATCTGGCGAAATTGGCGAGTCATCCGGAGAGCTACCCGAGTCGGTTTCCCGAAGGCGCAAAGCGGATACTCTACCTGAGCCATTGCACTTCCCAAGAAGCCCTCCAGGAAGCGCAAACGATATTCGAGGCCGTACCCGACGGCATTTACGATTACCTGCTCACGGGGGATTCCGTGGCGGGAAATTTTTATAGCAGGAGAGTACACAAATGATCGGCGCGGCCACCATCAGAAATGCGCTTGAAGCCAGACAAGAGGAAATCATCGAACAAATCGCCCACGTGGTGAGCATCGATTCCCCGACGTTTCCCGGCAAGGGAACGAACGCCGTCTCCTCCCATTTCGCAGAAAAATATCGCGCCATGGGAGCTGACGTAGTGATGATTCCCGGCACGCATGAAACGGGGGATCACCTTCTGGCGACGTTTCACGGCGGGAGAAAAGACGGCCCCCACATATTCCTGATCGGACATTGCGACACCGTTTTTCCAGAAGGCACCACCGCGCAAAGACCGTTCACCGTAAAAGAAGATATCGCCTATGGTCCCGGGGTGGCCGACATGAAGGGATGCCTTGTGACATGCCAATTCGTGATGGAGGCGCTGCTCGCAGAAGGATTCGAGGAGTTCGGGAAAATCAGTGTCTTATACGACACCGATGAAGAACGCGGGAACCCCTCTTCGAGGGAAGTGATAGAGCGAGTCGGCAAAGACGCCGCTGCCGCGTTGATCATTGAGTCCGGCCGTGCGAACGGCTCTATCGTCTCTTCGAGGAAAGGGAGTTGCTTCGGAAGATTGCGCGTCAGCGGCGTCTCGGCCCACGCGGGCGTCGACCCTGAAAAAGGCAGAAGCGCCGTCCACGAGCTCGCCCACCAAATGGTGGCCATTCAGAATCTCGAGCGCGCGGGAGGGACCGTCAACATCACCGGCCTCTCGGGCGGACGCCGGCCGCACATCGTGGCGGACGAGGCTTCCTGCCACGTCGAGATGCGCGCGGAACGACAAGCGATTTTCGATACCATGACGGACGAGTTGCGCCGCATTACCTCCAGCCCCCACATCGAAGGAACGCACTCGGAATTCCAGGAACTGGGCGGGAGGCCCGTCATGGAGTTCAACGCCGGAACGAAAAGACTCGTCTCCATCGCGGAGGAAATCGCCGAGGATGCGGGCGTCGAATTCATGCACGCACCCAGCGGCGGAGGGTCCGACGGGAATTATCTCTCCCCGCTCGGGGTCGCCGTTCTCGATGGTCTGGGGCCTGTTGGGGGGAATCTGCACACGGATGAGGAATACCTGGAACTCGATTCGATCGCCCCGAGAGGCGCGCTGCTCGGGGGGTTGATAGAAAGGCTGTCTTCAAAATGAGGCGCTCATCAAGAGTCCTCAATCTTCCAAGGGAATTCCAATCTCCGATCTGGGCTTAGGATCTGAGACCACATTGCCTCGAACCAACTCTTCTATTCTTTCATCATTCCACCCTAGAATTTCGGACAGCACTTCGCGTGTATGTTCCCCGTGCAAAGGGGCCGGCCCTTGCACCTTGCCCGGATGCTCGGAAAATTTCGGGGGAACACCGGTAGTGTTCACTTTACCCAGAAGCGAATGTTCCGTTTCCACCACCATCTCTCTGTGGCGAACCTGCTCATCCTCGAGCGCTTCGCCGACATCATAAACCGGGCCGCATGGAATCCCTTTTTCCTCCAGTAATTTCAGCCATTCATTCCCGTTTCGCCTTGAGAGATACCGTTCCAATATGGGGATGAGCTGCTCGCGATTTTTCGCGCGGCTGGGGATGTCGACGAACCTCGGGTCATTCGTCAGTTCGGGGGCTTCGATGATGTCACAGAAATAACCCCAGAACCGATCGCTCGTCACACCGATGATGATTTCCTTATCCTTGGCCTTGAGCGCCTGATAGGGGACGATTTGAAAATGGGCCGAACCCCACCGCTCGCTCATGCTGCCATCCATGAAATAGCAACCGCTCAGGTTGGTGAGCAGCGACACGCTGCTGTCGAGAAGGGACAAATCGATGTATTGCCCCCTGCCCGTCTTCTCCCTGACGAACAATGCGCTGCTTACGCTGTAAGCCGCCCACATCCCCGCCGTGAGGTCGCTGAGCGGAACCCCGGCCTTGCAAGGTCCGCCGTCCGGTTCGCCCGTTGCGCTCATGATGCCGCTCATCGCCTGGCCGACGATGTCAAAACCCGAGCGTTCCCGATACGGGCCCGTCTGCCCGAAGCCGGAGACGGAAACGTATATCAGACGAGGGTTCAAGGCGGACAGCGCCTCATACCCGACGCCCAGACGATCCACGACGCCCGGTCGAAAATTCTCGACAACCACGTCCGCCTTTTTCGCAATGGCGCGGGCGATCTCGAGGCCTTCGCTATTTTTGAGGTCGACCACGATACTCTTCTTGCCGCGGTTCACACCCAAAAAATAGGCGCTCTCTCCCTTCTCGAACGGAGGACCCCAGGTGCGGGTTTCATCGCCGTTTCCGGGAGATTCGAGCTTGATGATTTCCGCACCCAGATCGGAGAGCATCGTGGTACAGAAGGGCCCCGCGAGAATCCGGGACAAGTCCAACACGCGAATTCCCTTCAATGGTCCCTGTGCGTTCATCATCCCCATCCTGAGTAAAAGCCAAGAAGATTTTTGCGAAAGAATGAACTTTGCAAAGGCGCGGTGCAGTCTGTCAAGGAATCCTGATGAAATTCTACGCGCTCTTCCCGGCATCGGGATAATAACAAAAAACGTCTTTGCAAATTCTCCCGGACGTGGCCGACGTGAAGGGCAAATTCCAGGGTCCCGCTCTCACGGGGGATCAACTCTCAAAACAGGAGCGCTTGGCTCATGCAGTGCGCCACCCAGTCATGACGAAAACTTTCAGGCGGAAAAATGCTCCCAGGCGAGATTTTTCAGCGCGGAAATCCCGTCTGCGCGTTTGAGAGAAATCCCCTGTGAGGCCGGCAGGATTTCTCCGATGGGCGTAAGCGGCGCCCCGCCCGCCCGCCGGACGATTTCCTGAAGCGCTCTTACGGATTCAGCGGGCGTCGTGACGAGAAGTTCGTAGTCCTCTCCACCGTGCAGCACCCATTCGAGAGGCTTTTTCGCGGCGAGCGACGCGGCTTCGGACAGCGTACCGGAGACGGGCAGTTCGGATTCCCAGAGGAGCGCGCCCACCCCGCTCGCCTCGCACAGGTGACGGATATCACCCGCCAGACCATCGCTGATGTCCATCATGGAGGTCGCCAGCCCCGATTCCGCGATAACCACAGCCTCCGCAACCCGGGGCTGCGGTTCCAGTTGCGCGCGGGTGAGCGAGGCATGCACGTCTTTGCGGATTTGAATGTGCGATGTGGAGGACAAGTGAAGCCCCGCTGCGGCATCTCCCAAATATCCCGTCGACAGAATCCGGTCCCCCGCACGGGCGCCGCTTCGGCGAAGCACCTTCTCCTCCATCACCTCGCCGACAAGGAACACATCGACGAAGAAGGGACCACTCGTTCGCGTGACGTTTCCCCCCAGAACCAAAATATCGTATTGCTCCGAGAGCGAGCGAACCCCGCCATACACGTCATCCAAGAACGAAACTGACGTCTCTTCGGGTATACCCAGCGAGATGAGCGCGAAGCGAGGCTTGCCCCCCATGGCCGCCACATCGCTCACGTTCACCGCCAGCGACTTGTAACCCACGGCGAAACCGGAAAAATCCCCCGTGGACGGGAAATGCACGCCGCTCACCTGCGCATCGCACGTCACGACCCAGCATTTTCCATCCCCCGCCCTGATGACGGCCGCATCATCCCCGTTGCCGACAATGACGTCCGCGCTGTTTCCGACCGAGCCGAGTTTGTTCCTCAGGCGCTCTATCAAGGCGAATTCGCCAATCCCTCTCGCTGATTCGCCGTTCACCCTCTCGCCCTCTCGATGCGGTTGCGCAACTCCCTGGTCGCTGCTCCCGGGTCGGACGCCCCCATCACCGCGCCGATAACGGCGACGCCGGAGGCGCCGGCTTCGATGACGGGCTCCACGTTCTCGATGCCGATTCCCCCGATGGCGACGGCGGGCAAGCCGGGGGCATGCTCGATAATCCGGCGGAATCCTTCCGGCCCGATCGGCGCTCTCGCATCGGCCTTGCTCCCCGTCGCGTAGATGGGACCTACACCGATATAATCCGCGCCCTCGGCAGCGGCCCGCGACGCCCATTCGGATTTTCCGGCCGTCACGCCATAAAGCAACGTATCTCCCGCCATCTCCCTGGCCCTCGGAAGCGGAAAATCCTCCTGTCCCAGATGCACCCCGTCCGCGCCACAGGCCATGGCGACGTCCACCCGATCGTTCACCGTAAAAGCGCAGCCGGTTCCCTCCAGAGCCTCTCGCATTTCATCCGCCAGGCGAATCATCTCCACGCCGCTCAAGTTTTTCTCTCGAAGCTGGATCATGCCGGCCCCGTTCGTCGCGACTGCCCGAACCGCGTCTCTCAGCTTACATCCGGAAGCCCGGGACAATATCTCCCGGTCGGTGATGACGATCAGCGACAGGTCGAATTTCATGGCGTCCCCCGATCAATCAAGAACGAAACTACGACGTTGATAATGAAGCACGAGTATCATGATAAGCAACGGCAATCCGTCTTTAGGAACCCCTTCATCTATATGAGGAAACATGCAAAGATTTTGAGCGTCTCTCTTGCGCAATTCTCCTGTGCTTGAGAACCTCTTCCACGATTATCAAAGGAGGACGACATGAGCTGGATTCAACCCATTTCTCCGGATGCCGCGGAGGGGGCCACAAAAGAAATCATCGAAGGTCTGCGCAAGGCGAGAAAACCCATTCCCAGGATGTATCTCGAGATGGGCAGGAGGCCCGATATTCTGGCCGGGCGAGAAACGCTCCGCCGCGCCGTTCATGGCGGCTCGAGCCTCGGCACGAGGCGGGCGGAGTTGCTCGCTTTCTACGTGGCGGCTCACGGGGGGTGATACGGCTGAGCGATGAACCACGGGCAGTTGTTCCGTGACGAATGCGATGACGCCTCCATCGCCGAAGTAGCCGAGGTGCTGGACGACCCGAAGCGCGCGGGAATCCTCGACCAAGCGGACCGCGCCATGCTCGCCTATGCGGAGAAGATCACTCACACGCCTCACTCGATGGAAAAAACGGACATCGAAAGTCTGAGGGCCGCCGGCTTCAGCGAGGAGAACGTCGTGGACATCATCGCCGCCGCTGTCTACAGAAACTTCGCCAACACGATCAACTACGCCTTCGGGCACGTGGAGCAGAATCCCGAAGGACCCGGGGAGTTGCAGGCCGCCATCGAGAGGTTGAAAAAGAAGATCCGTGGCCAGTAAATCACGCGCCCTCTCATCCATCTCGTATCTGGGCCTGTTCATATCGGGCGTCTGCGCGCTGGCCGCCGTTGCGTCGGGGCTGGGCCATCGCTGGGGGCTTTGGCATTTCAGCACGGGGTTCCAGATTTTCAAGGCGGCATCCGTTATCGCGCTGCTCTCCGTGGCCGTCTCCATGGCGGGAGGATTGTTCGCTTTGCGCGACGCGTCAAGACGAAAAACCCTCTGTGCCGCCCTCGGCGTCGCGTTGGGATTTATCGTCGCTGGCTTTCTTCACGCGCACATGCAGATCGCGAGACGGGTGCCCAAGATTCACGACATCACGACGGACACCCGAAACCCGCCCGCCTTTCAAGCCGTTCTCCCGCTCAGAAAAGGAGCGAAGAACCCGCCCGCCTACGAGGGGGCGCGCATCGCGCGGCTCCAGAAAAAAGCGTATCCGGATATCAAACCACTTATTTTCCAGACTTCAAAAGAAGAAGTTTTCAAGCGCGCCCAGAACGCCGCACGCGCCATGGGCTGGCATGTGGTGTCATCAAGACCGACCGAAGGACGCATCGAGGCCTATGACACGACTTTCTGGTACGGCTTCATCGACGATATCGTCATACGGATCACGTCGAGCAGCGGAACGACGCGCCTCGACATCCGCTCGAAATCCCGCGTCGGCATCGGGGATATCGGCGAGAACGCCCGGCGGATACGCGGCTTTTTGGAAAAGCTGGAAGTAAGATAAACTCAAATATGCCAATTTGGTAATCGAGGACTCGTCAAGAAACGATAATGTCTTGAACGTCATGATGAGGGCGCAAATGTCTGAATATCAGGTTCTGGGCAAATCCATACCGAGACTCGACTCCGCAGAGAAGGTCTCCGGACTCGCCGACTTCGGCGATGATTTGAGAAGGCCCGGCTGCCTCACCGCAAAATTGCTCCTGAGTCCGCACCCACACGCCGAGATCAAGAAAATCGACACCACAGACGCCTTGAAGGTTCCCGGCGTACACGCCGTCGTCACGGCGGATGATTTTTCCGGGATCCGCCACGGCAGGCTCGTGCGCGATGAACCGCTGCTCGCCATCGACAAGGTGCTTTACGTCGGCGAACGCGTAGCGGCCGTGGCCGCCGAAACCCCCGAAGCCGCGCAAACAGCAATCGAGAAAATTCATGTCGGTTACAAGGTGCTCCCCGCCGTTTTCACGACGGATGACGCCATGAAGGACGACGCGCCACTACTGCATGACACGCTGGATGATTACGCATCATATCCGGGCATCGTGCGCTACGGGAACGTGGCCGCCGATATTCTCATTCGCTCGGGCGATCCCATCGAAGCCGCGCTCGCGCGCGCGGATTTCGTATTCGAGGACGAATACGAAACGCCCCGCGTTCACCAGAACTATCTCGAGCCCCGCGCCATGCTCGCAGAGCCCGGACCCGAGGACAGCACGATAGTCTACTCGCCCACCCAGGGGGCTTTCGTGGTGCGCGCCATCGCCTCGGAAATTCTCGAACTCCCCATGAACAAACTGCGCGTCGTGAGCACCCACGTAGGCGGCGCGTTCGGCGGCAAATCCCAACATCTGTTGGAAGCCCTGGCCGTTCTTTTGAGCAGAAAGTCGAACCGGCCCGTTCAACTGACGCTCAATCGCGAGGAGGAAACCATCACCGGAAACCCGAGGCACGCTTACCGCATGCGCTATCGCACCGGCGT
The DNA here is from genome assembly GCA_022825065.1 of bacterium. Taxonomy (GTDB): domain Bacteria; phylum UBA8248; class UBA8248; order UBA8248; family UBA8248; genus Bin107. The sequence continues at coordinate 7,250 of JAJDYR010000027.1, read as the reverse complement.
GACACGGGAGGGAAAAATCATCGCGCGCCACGTACAAATCACCTCGAACAACGGCGCCTACTGCATGACGGGACCGATGGTGCTGGGCAAATCCTGCTACACCAGCGCGGGGCCATACAAGATTCCAAACGTCAGGGTCGATGGTCTGCTCGTGTATACAAACCTTCCGCCCAGCGGCTCCTACCGCGGATTGGGCGTGGCGCAGGTCGCTTTCGCCTGCGAGCGCCATACCGACCGCATCGCCTCGGAACTGGAAATGGACCCGCTCGCCTTTCGAATCCTCAACGGGATGGATGAAAACGACGAGGACCCCGCAGGCACGATTCTGCAGAGCGTAAGCATCAGGGAAACGCTCGAGCGCGCGGGCAAGAAGGCGGGCTGGGGAAAGCAGAAAAAGAAAAACCAGAATGGCAACATCAGGCGGGGGATGGGCATCGGCTGCGCACGCTATCCCACGGGCGGGGGAGCGTCGGGCGCCGTGGTGAAGGTGAACGAGGACGGGGGCCTGGCCGTGCTGGCGGGATGCGCCGATCTCGGTACGGGCGCGGCTACCGTGATGGCGCAGGTGGCGGCGGAGGTTCTTGGAGCCGAGGTCCAAAAGGTGAGCGTCCGCATCGCCGACACCGAAACCACGCCCTTCGACGCCATCTCTGCGGGCAGCCGGACCACGTTCAACATGGCGCACGCCGTGCGCATGGCGGCGGAAGACGCCCGCGAGCAAATGCTTCGCCAGGCGGCGCGCATGCTCGAATCCTCCCCGGAAGACTTGGAGATAGGCGAGGGAAACATATTCGTCCGCGCTGCGCCATCGCGCGCCATCGCGTTCGCCGATGTAGCGCATTCGGCCGTATGGAAAGGCGACGGCCCCGTGACCGGGCGCGGCTCCTACCGCGGGGAGAATCCCCCCCACCGGACGGACAACGTGCGCGGCCACCCGGAACCCTCGAGACCCGGGCCCGAATTCGCCACCCAAATCGCCGAGGTAAAAGTCGACACCGAGACGGGAGAAACCAGGGTGGTGAGAATCACCAGCGCGCAGGATGTGGGCTTCGCCATGAACCCCCTCACCCTGAACGGACAGATAGAGGGCGGCATCGCACAGGGGCTGGGCTGGGCGCTCGCCGAGCAGATCCACCACGAAGAGGGCCTCATCGCCCACGCGGATTTCGAGAGCCAACTCAACCCCACGAGTCTGGACGTCTCGGAAATTGCAAGCGTGATCGTGGAATCGCCCGACGTGGAAGGCCCCTACGGGGCCAAGGGAGCGGGAGAGATGCCGCTCATTCCGGCAGCGCCCGCGATAGCGAACGCGATAGCGGACGCCATCGGGGACCCGGCAAACCCGAACCTCAACACGTTGCCGATTGCGCCGGAGGACGTCGTTCGCGCGATTCAGGAGAAAAGCGCCGCCGGATCGATTTCCTAGTTTTTCAATTCGAATTTCTCATCATAAATGTCAAAGTCCGATGACGCCGCCATGTCTCGGGCTTGCATGATGAGCTTACGTGACAGGTTAGAGATAGTGGGATTTTTGAGAAATTCGATGAAGAAATCGTAATAGAACGCATCGGGCCGCACGTGAACCCGCACCCTGAGCCTGGCGGCTCCTTCGCTTCGCCCCCTCCTGTACCGGAACGTGATGGATTCTTGAGGGGGAATCCGCGTGTCATGGATTTCACGGCTGAAATCGGACGAGAGTTTCCGCTCTATCACGTTGATTTGCCTTGAACCCGGAATGGTTCGCCCGTTCTTGTCCTCAAGTTCGGAGATGACGTCCACCGAGGGCGTGATGTAGGTGGGAAAATAATGGCCGGCGCCCGAGTTCGTGAGCTTGATTTCGGCCGTCACGATTTCCCACCGCGCTTCCGCTCCCAGCGAAACGTCGACTTGCACGGCGCTCTGGGTCATATCCTTGTCATGTATGCCCCGCCACAGATGCGCCCGGTCGGGCATATGGCAACTCTGGCAGGCGACGCCCTCCTCCCCCCAAAGCGAGTTTTTCCATTCGTTGTAGGTATTCTGAATCGATTTCCCGTTCGGTCCGGGAACCGTGTGCTGGTGACAACCCGTGCAAAATTCAGAGCGGCTGAAGAAAAGCGTGCGCTCCACACCACCATGCGGGCCATTGCCTGTCGTATCGTCCACACCTTCGGGGGTCTCTTTCTTCCGGGGCCCATGCACGCGCCAGTTGCGCACATGGCATGAGGCGCAGGCCAGCCCGTGCATCTCCAGTTCTCGGTCGTGGGACGGGTTTTTCCGCCAGTTCGCCGGAGGGCCCGCGCCAAACCTCGCGCGCTTTTGCTGCTCCGCCAAGGGCGCGTGGCACTCGTTGCAGCTTTGCGCTCCCCCGGGATTCGCCTTCCACATATCGACGAGCTGTCCGTATACGCCCGGACTCATCGCCCTGGCGTGAAGCGTGGTTCTCCACTGTTTGTACTGCTCGGGATGACAGCTCCCGCAACGCTCCGGCGAAAGAGAGCGTTCGGCGCCTCTGTATGATTTCGGCGCCTCGCCCATGGGAGGCAACGGATAGCGGAAGTGATCGTTCACGAAATCCCGCCAGCGCTTCCATTTTCCGGGAATCTCTTTTTTCTCGGCAGCCTCGGTGGCGGGGAAGAAGCCTTTTGATATCCTCTGGAAAACGGTCGGGAGCGCGAGAAGGAACACGGAAACGATTAACACCATGAATTTCAAGCGCATGTCATACATCCTGCTCCTGCGGCCCGCCCGCAAACCCTGTCTTCTTCCTGGAACAAACACCTATTCTGACAAGCTCGGAACAAAACGCAAGAGACTCCGGTTCACCGTCAAACCCGTTTCTATTGTGATTGCCAAGCACGATTTCCTTCAACAGGCTTTTTTCGCACGAACGCCATGACTCGGCAGCCGGGAGAAATCATGCTTACTCAACGATGGCGGGTTTTACCTGTTTGACGGAATTCGATAGGGTCTCTACGCAAGAATCATCGAGAACAATTCTTTCCCTGCCTGGAGTAACAATGAATTTCGAGATACGTCCGGCCACTATCGAGGACACGGAGAAAATCGTCCGGTTCAACATCGAGATGGCCCTGGAGAGTGAAAACCTGCGCCTGGAGCCCGGGAAAGTCCGCCGGGGCGTGGAAAAATCCCTCGCCGATCCATCGGTGGGACAATACTACCTCGCGCACCGGGGCGACGAGATTCTGGGGCAAATCCGGGTCACCCTGGAGTGGAGCGACTGGAACAACGGCCAGTACTGGTGGATTCAGAACGTGTACGTCGTTCCGTCCGAGAGAAAACAGGGCATTTACAGGGCCTTGCACCATCACGTCAAGAATCTCGCCGATCAAGCCGGCGCCTGCGGGCTCCAGCTATACGTGGACGCGCACAACACGGCGGCCCAGGCGGTTTACAGGAACCTGAACATGGCGCAAAGCCATTATCTGATATTCGAGCAAATGGAAGATTAGCCGAAAAGACCGAAGAATCGCCTCTCTCAGTCCAAAAGGTCAGGAGCCCTCCTGATTCCTCTTGAGGGGGATGACATCCGCAGGCTTTTGCGCATCATCCCGGCGGCGTCCCCGCCAGGAGGAAGGCCAGACATAGCGCACGCGCCACAGGGTTCGGGCCGCACCGCCCACCGCCCACGTGACGGCGCTTCCCGCCGTGCGCGTTTTGCTGCCGAGCGAGCGAAACGCTTTCTTGCCGCCTTCCTCGCCGATGGAGACGAGGCGCGAGGTCGCCTCTTTCGCCGCGCCGAGCGGCCGGAGGGCCTGCGCGATCGCCTGGCGCAAAACCCATTTCAGCATCAGGCAAAACACGACGGAGAGAGCGAAAAAGACGCCCAGCACCTTGAAGGCGCGGGCGGGCTCATCCACTATCATCACGCTCGTCTGCGCGATGCCGTAGAACGCCAGGGCCACGATCCCCAGACAGACGGCCACGGCGCCTCCCGAGCGCACTATCAACCGCATGATGCCGAACATGCTCGTCTCCGATCCCCTGTCGTTGCCGGAAAACGCTTCTGATTCACCGAGAATACCCATTTGCGAAGCCAAAATCCAGCGCGGTTATTTCACCTCCAGGGGATGTTTCCGTTGACGCGCGAAACCTCCCGTTCTATGTTCACTAGCCGGTGCAGAAACCGCACGGCGCTTCATCATGGAGGAGCAGCAAATTGTTCGACATTCGCCTCATCAGAAACGACCCCGAAGCGGTGGCGCGCGCCCTCGCGCGAAGGGGCGGCGATTGGGACCTCCCGGGCTTGCTCGAAATCGACGCCCGGAGGCGGGACTTGACCCACCAGGTCGAAAGCCGGGTGGCCGACGTGAGAAAGCGCAGCAGGAAAATCGGCGAACTGAAAAGGAACAAGGTGTCCGAGGAGGAGGTCGAGGCGTTTCTGGCCGAGAACCAGCGCCTGACGGCCGAGGCCAAATCCATGGAGGGAGAGCTGGCCGAACTCGTGCAAAAACAAAACGATATCCTCCTGGAACTGCCCAACGCGCCGCATGAGACCACCCCCGAAGGCAGGAGTGCCGAGGACAACGCCCTCGTGCGGGCCTGGGGCGAGAAACCCGCTTTCGACTTCGAACCCAAAGCACACGACGAGCTGGGCGAAGCACTGGAAATACTCGACATGAAGCGCGCCGCCAAGATAGCCGGCGCGCGGTTCGCGCTCTACCGGGGGGCGGGCGCGCGTTTGGAGCGCGCGCTCATCAACTTCATGCTCGACCTGCACACGAACGAGCACGGCTACACCGAGTGGCTCCCCCCCTTCATGGTGAACCCCGAGGCCATGACGGGCACGGGCCAGCTGCCCAAGTTCGAGGAAGACCTCTTCCGCGTAAATGACGGAAAGTATTACCTTATCCCCACCGCCGAGGTGCCCGTCACGAACATCCACAGGGAGGAAATCCTGAGCGGCGAGGATTTGCCCCTCAAGTACACGGCTTATACCCCCTGTTTCAGGAGCGAGGCCGGCTCTTACGGCCAGGACACGCGCGGCCTCATCCGCCAGCACCAGTTCAACAAGGTGGAACTCGTCAAGTTCAGCCGCCCCGAGACGAGCTACGAGGAACTGGAAACCCTCACCGCAGACGCGGAAGAAGTCCTGAAGCGCCTGGGACTCCACTACCGCGTCGTCACGCTGTGCGCGGGCGATTTGGGCTTCTCCGCCGCCAAGACGTACGACATCGAGGTCTGGGTGCCGTCGCAGAACACCTACCGCGAGATCTCCTCGTGCAGCAATTTCGAGGATTTCCAGGCCCGGCGCGCGGGCATCCGCTACCGCCCCGGGGCGGGCGCCAAACCCGAATTCCTCCACACGCTGAACGGCTCAGGCCTCGCCGTGGGCCGAACGCTGGTGGCGATTCTGGAGAACTTCCAGCGCGCGGACGGCTCCGTGGCGATTCCCGAGGCCTTGCGTCCCTACATGGGCGGAACCGCCTCCATATCCGCCTGAAACCTACATAACGCCATAAAAATCAACTAGGTACACTTTCAGCCTCACCCCCGCCGCTCCCGCCCGGCAATTCCCGAAGTGCGCCCGGAGCGGAAACCTTTACAGAATCTTTACCCAACGCCGCCGCCTTCGCTGATACCATGCAAGCCGTTTGATCAGCCTCGACGGGTGTTTGGAGAGACGACAGGCGAATCCGGCGGGGGACGCCGAGCCGCCTCGCTCTCGTGGACGAGGCGGCGGCGGGCCGGATACGCCGCGCGGGGGCCAAGGGCCCCACAAACGGGCCCACCCGCCCCGGAGACGGGAGCGCCATCCGGTCGCGCGGATGCGCACCCGAGTTTCGGCCGATCCTCCGCCTTGTTGGCTCGGGCGGCTCCGGTCGATTCCTCCGGAAGCGCAAAGCCCGAACGCGGGGTTTCCCCGCGCGGCCCATCGCACGTCCCGAACGCGGCAATCGCTCACTCTTCAATCGCGATTGACCCCGGCGCGGCCCATCGCACGGCCCTCCGCGCCCTGAAAATCCGCAACGCCCGGCATCGCATTTCCCCGCATTTGCCGTCATGGCGGGCGTCGCGGGCCGTGGCAGGATTCCCCTGCGCCCGGATTCCGCGGCGTCATTTCCAAAGAAAACAATTCCCGGAAAGACCTCGTAAATTTACCGAAAAACCCCGTAAATTTATCTAATTTTATCGAAATTTACGGAAATTCCGCATCTCTGAATGAAGCGGTCGGCTTCTCCATCATACCGGACTCCCCCATATCCGCGAGGACGGCAATTGCGGGCAAATGCGGGTCGCTTCGAGAGGGACGCAGAGAATTTCGCCCGTTTACCGGGCGGGAGCGATGAGCGTCCAGCCGCAAATGCGGGGAAATGCGCCCCGCCGCGAACCCCCCGGCCCCTCTTGTCGGGGGATAAAGGCAACCCCCCTACCCCCCTTGTCAGGGGGGTATAAAAAGGCGAATCGCTCCCGCCGGGCTGAGGGGGTTTTGCTTTTTCTTGCCCCCCTGACAAGGGGGGGTAGGGGGGGTTGGTTTTCCAGTCGAGAGAAGACCACCGGGACGGGAGACGCAAAAGAACCTCATCCCGAGCAGGCCCGAAGGGCCGTATCGAGGGAGCGCCCCCTCGACAGGCTCAGGACAGGCCCTTCGATACGCGGCTTCGCCGCTACTCAGGGTGAGGAAGGTGGTGGGGACGGTGGAGCATGCCCTGAGCTCGTCGAAGGGCCGCTACTCAGTGTGAGGAGTATCGGGCAACGGCGGAGCCTCCCCCGTGCGAAGTCGAGGGAGCGCCTGCTCAGAATGAGGGTTCGGGGCGACCGAGGAGGGACTCACCCGCCCCCCACGGGGCCGATTAAAAAACCCCTCCGGGCCGTGCTAGAATAATGGGAGCGCCTCTCTCGCGGAGGGATGGCCGAGCGGCCGAAGGCGGTGGTCTTGAAAACCACTGAGCGAAAGCTCCGGGGGTTCGAATCCCTCTCCCTCCGCCATTCAAAATGCAGTATTGCTTTCATCGTCTGTAAAATCTCGGTAACCCATTGAAATTATTTTGGATATGTCTTTATTTCTATCTTGCATGGAATCTGCTGGCCGTTGCCTGTAATCAAAGCGAAAGCGGATTCGTTATAATTTCAGCGCATCCTTGGGGGTCCGTGCTGGTCTTCATTCGTGTAAGCGTTTATCCAAGCCGTGATGGTGGCGCCTTGAAGCAGTAGTTCGGGCCGGGATGGGGGATGATTTTACCGGTTGAGGACTTGCTTCCAGTTTCTGCGCAAGGGTCGTAGCCAGATGTCCTTTTTCGGTTGGGCTC
>JAJDYR010000019.1 GCA_022825065.1 bacterium | reverse complement strand
AAGTGGTAAGCGGCCCGGTGATATGGCGCCCCCCGAACAGACGGTTCACGCCCGGCCCGTGAGAAGAAAGGAATAACTCCCGTGCGACTGGACCGCTATATCGACGCCGTTCTGCGCCGGCGGTGGCTGGTCGTCGCGCTGCACGCCTCGGAAATCGCCGGACGCCTCGTCTCGATGTCCTGGCAATCTCGTGGTCCGTCCATGACGCCTTTCCGAAGTGGCCCGGAGAGAGCCCCCAAGGCAGTTCACTCTTCATTGGGAAAGGACTCACCAAACCCCCTCCGGGCCTGTACCTCCCTCCCGGGGTGTATTGCAATGGGGAATGGCCCCTGCGATCAAGCGCGTAATTGCCAATCACCGTGAAGCAGGGAATCCCGGGAGAAGAGGCATGTCGTTCCAAGGGGATAATATACACGACCCGGCTTTGGGACAACAGCGCTTCTCTCCAGATAGCCACTAGTAGATGCTGAACGGGAAATACAGCGCGTTGATCCTCTCATAGGCGCCGTCTGAGAGAATCCCCTCGAGTGCGCGATTCAGGCGGCGGCGCAGCGTCTCGTCTTCTTTGCGGACGGCGATTCCGATTCCCTCGTCGAGGCGATACCCTTCACCCACGAACTCGAAGCGCTCGCCCTACGGGCTCTGGAGCCAGTTCCAGAAACCCAGGCCGTCGCCGAACACGGCGTCCACCCGGCCGCCTGCGAGCGCCGAGAGGAGCGCCTCCTGAGTGGAGAACAGACGGATGTCCGCGATACCGGCGAGGTTCTCTTCCAACCAGTCAGAAGCGATCGTCGCGCGCGAGGCGCCAATTGTCCGTCCCGCCGGGGCGGAAGGATCGAAACCCCCGCCCTTGCGCGCCACGAAGCGAACGACGTTGGAGTAGTATCTCTCGGTGAACGCCACCAGCCGGCGGCGCTTCTCCGTGATCGACATGCTCGACACGATGGCGTCGAACTTCCCGGTCCGCAATCCGGGGATCAGGTACTCCCAGTCGTGGCGAACAAACTCGCACACGGCTTTCATCCTCGCGCACAGCGCCAGGGCGATATCGACGTCGAAACCCTTGAGACGGCCCTTATCGTCAATGCGGCTGAAGGGTGGATAGCCAGCGTCGACGCCGATGCGGACCTTGGAAGCGGTTTCCGCACATTCGGTCGCGGTGAGGGCCACCCCGCCGAGGACGGCGAGGAATAAGGCGATGAGCAAAACTCTGTACATCATGGTCGACCCCCTGTGTGTTCGCAATCGATAAAGCTTAGGGAGATATTGCTATCTTTCACCTTTTCCCGGACACTCAGTGATTGTATTCAGGACATTCCGGCAGCCCCGCGAGTAAAGACGGACATTCGCCGGCCCGCTGTCAGGCGGCCTGTATCCGGGACCACGTCGCCTCGTATAGCCGCGCCACCTCCTCTCCGAGGTAGAGCGCGGGCTCGCACCTCGAAAACATCATATCGTCCGGGTATATTGCCGGATTCTCCAGGTAGCTCGCCGGCAGCAGCGCCTTCGCGGCTGCGTTTGGCGTCGCATACCGGATCGTGGCCGCAATTGCCGCCCCGGCCTCGGCCCCCAAGATGAAGTTCAAAAATGCGTGCGCGTTTTCGGGATGCGGCGCGCCGCGGGGTATCGCAAGCGCATCCTCCCACAGGATCGAACCCTCACGAGGCACGACATAGGATATATCGTCGTCTTTCTCCATCGCCTGAAGGATGTCCCCGTTCCATTCCATCGCGATGTCCACCTCACCGGAAAGCAGCAGTTCCTGACCGTTGTCCGGCGCGAACAGCTTGATTTGCGGCTTTTGCGCAATTATCATCTTCTCGGCCGCCTTCACGACCTTCGGGTCGCTCGTGTTGAGTGGATGGCCCATGTACTTGAAGGCCGCTCCCAGTACGCTGCTCGCCTCGCTCAAAAGCGCGCAACGCCCCCCGTAGCGCCCCGAATCGAACAGCCAGCGCCAACTGTCGGGAGTCCCGTCGCAACGTGACTTGCGGTAGCCGATCCCCATCGTGCCCCACATGTAGGGGATGGAATGTAGGCGACCGGGATCGAATGCGACGTCCCGGAAGGTTTTCTCGATATTCACCATATTGGGGATGGCTTCGTGGTCGAGGGGCGTGAGCATGTCGGCCGCGACCATCCGCTCCACGAAATCGTTCGAAGGCGCGATCACGTCGTAACCGGAATTGCCCGCTTTCAGTTTTGCAAACAACTCCTCATTGTCGGAATAAATGTCCATTTGCACCGATACGCCGGTCCGGGCCTTGAAGTCCGAAAGGGTTGTCTTGCCGACATAGGAGTCCCAATTATAGAAGTTGAGCCTGGGCTCCTCTCTCGCGAATCCGTCGCTCGGCAAAAGAGAGACCGCAGCCGCCATGCCCATCCCCGCCATGAAGCGGCGCCGCGTCAGCCTGCACATCGAACCCGTTAGCATGGCGAACTCCTCCTTTCGTTATAGTCGCTCAGGTCACGTAGAGCATGACGAAACCCTCAACCTTGCAAAGAATCCGTGGCAAGACTGCACTTGCTGATTTATGACAGCAGAACGCCTGCAGCGCAAGTTTCTGTAGATGCAGGATATTGGGATTCATCTCTTTCGGCAGAAGGTTTTCCATGTGGGGGTTTCTTCACAGAGAACCGCTCGTCCCTGGAGTTTCCCGCGTGCCTTAATAGTATTGCAATCAGGCGCGGCCTTCGAGAGGGCGATCAGCGTGGCGCAAGCGCTTGCGGCGTAAAAATGAACCTGAGCCATGGACAATCTCCTGAGCGGAAAACTGTGTCGCCTCACCCCAGCTTGATGTTGCAGTACTGCATCGTCTAGTGACAGGGACGTCATGGAATACACGGGAGTTTTCTTTAGTCCGCTTTGGATTCGGTTACATTTGAACAAGGCAAATCCTGAACGAGATACGAGAAAAGCAAATATCTGCGAGGGTTTCTATAAACTACGAAGGGTTTTACGGCCGTTAGAAATGCACCGGTGTCTCCTACGGATGATTTCCTCATTTTCCGGCAATCACCGCCTGAACAATCGACTCGACCATTACTCGTTGCGGTGCGAGGAGTATTCAAAAATGGTTTCCGTCTTTCTACGACCCCAACTTTCCCGGCAAGATGCCCGTCAACGCATTTCCAGCGCGTCGTTCTAATTGTTTTCGTCTTTTTCCGGGGCTATGATGAGATGTTGTATGGACATCTGAAAAATGGATTCGTTGCAATTTTGTATGGGCTTCGGTTCAGGACAAAAAATGTCAATGTTTGCGAGGATGCTGATCATTGCAGTCGATCACGGATGCTTGGTTAATCCTGGAACCAGACCAGCGTCATGATGACTTTTGTTGAGGAGCTTCTCCTGCTGACGTCCGATGAAAACGGCGAGTTGGTTCCGATGCAGGATGACCGATACGAATGCGCTATGGCAGGCGCCGCGCTGATGGACCTGGCATTCGCCGACAGGATCGACACCGACCTGCAAATGCTCGTGGTCAGCGACCACACGCCGACCGGCGATTCCATGCTCGACCGCATCCTGGCAAAAATTGCGTACCGCAGGCAGGCCGTGGATACGCGGAGGTGGATCAGGGATTTATCCGAAGACGAAGCGCTCACCATACAGGAGTCGGCGCTTGACGGCCTTGTCGAGCGCGGAATTCTGAAACACCAGGAGAAGAAATTCCCGTGGACCTCCCGCTCCCAACGCTACGTGATGGTTGACGGCAAGGCCCGGAACGAGCTCAGTCTGCGTATCGAGAACGTGCTGATTTCCGGGGATATCCCCGACCCCCGGGACATCGCCCTGATTTCTTTGCTGGATGCCTGCGATATTCTCCCGGACGTCTTTCCCGGCAAGTGGCTCGAGCGATGCCACCCCCGGCTCGAGCAGCTTCGCAAAATGGACCTGATCGGCCGCGAGGTGGCAGGCGCGATCGCCGATGTTGATCGAACGATCATTCTCGCTCTACGAGCCCGGTCGACACGTTTCCGAAAACTGCTGCTGGCCCTCTCCGTTATGGGCGCTCTGGCCACGGCGGCGACGCTGCTGTCTCCCCGCGTCCCCGTACCGGACCGGTTCGGCCCCACCTTCTTTGAGCTTCTGTGGTTCGACGGTCTGTGGCAACAGTGGAGCGGATATGCGCTTCTCGGATTGAGCGGGGCGGGATTCATGACGGCGACGCTCAGGAAATGGCGGCCTGCGGCGCGAATGGGCGGCTCCAAATGGTGGCGGTTCACCCATGTCGTGATCGGCATTTGCTGTGCGCTCGTCCTGTTCGTCCATACCGGCTTTCGCATGGGCGAAAATTTGAACGCGGCGCTCATGCTCTCCTATCTGGTCATGCTGATGTTCGGCGCGTTGGCCGGAATTTCGATCAACGGAGCGTCTCAACTCCGGAGAATCGGGGTTTCCCCGAAACCGCTCTACTTTCTGATGAAACTCCACGTCATCGCGCTATATCCACTGCCTGCTCTGCTGATCATCCACATCCTCATCGTCTATATGTACTGAGAGAACTGCGCGTGTCACGGAAGGCGATTTTCTGGATTCTATGCACAACCGGAACCCTCCTCGCCGTAGCCATCACGGCGGTGTGGATGTTTTTGGGTGGTGATCGCGGAATGCTGGTGATTGGCAAGAGCACCGATGGCCACCACCAGATAATGACGACCTGCGAGACCTGCCACGCCGCTCCGGTTTTCGCTGATGCGGCTGCGGCGGAAAGGGCGCTCAACCAGACTTGCCGGAACTGCCACGAAGAAGAACTGAAGGCCGCTGGTGACAGCCATTCGCGCAAGAAGTTTCGCGGTCCGAGAATGGCCGCATACCGGGAAAGACTCGATGCGCGTCGCTGTACAGCCTGCCATATAGAGCACCGTCCCGAGATCACGCGAGCAGGGGCCGTCACCGTCGCGATGGATTTCTGCGCGGCTTGTCATTCAGAGGGCGATCAGGACGTGCGGAAGGTTCGCTCGAGCCACGCGGGGCTGACCTTTAACACATGTGCGTCGGGGGGCTGTCATAATTACCATGACAATCGCGCCCTATATGAGGATTTCCTGGTCAGGCGCGCCACCCAACCCCGGGTTGCGCCCTTACCGGTGCACAGTTTGAGTGCGCGTTACCGAACCCGGCAACTGCCAGAGAAGGCGGCGCTCAGAAGGAGAGACGCCATAGCTCCCGAGAGCGCGCTCGCCGAACAGGCGGTGCTGAACCAATGGGCCACCTCCGGTCACGCGGCAGGGGGGGTGAACTGCGCCGGTTGCCACGCGCCCGATGCCGCGCAAGGCGCTCCTCGCGCCGAAGTAGAGGCCCGCTGGGTCGACGCGCCGCGCATGAGGGTTTGCGAAGGTTGCCACAAGATGGAAGCCCGAACGTTCTCACGGGGAAGGCACGGCATGCGCGGACACCCGTTGATCGCGCCTCCCCGAGACCCGGGCCGCCGGCTCGAAGTGCTGGGTCTCGGCGGCATCCTGCCGGAGGGAATCGCGGCCTGGCTCGCGGACCCGGTCCCTCCGACTCGTATGACCGTCGCCGAGTCGCGTCTGCCGATGCGGGCCGACGCTGCAAACGGAACGCTCAATTGCGGAACGTGTCACCGGCCCCATGCGGTGGACATCAAGCGGGCCGCGGTCCAGGCCTGCGCATCCTGCCACGATGACACCCACACCAGGGCTTATTTTGAAAGCACCCACTACGGGTTGTGGCAAGCCGAACTTGCCGGTGAGGCGCCGCCGGGCGGTGGCGTCAGCTGTGCGACCTGTCATCTGGTCAAGATCGAACGTCGCGGGAAGATCATGACCAATCACAACCAGAATGACAATCTGCGACCGAACGAGAAGATGATCCGGTCCGTATGTCTGGATTGCCATGGCCTGGGTTTTGCGCTCGACTCGCTTGCAGACACGGGGCTGGTGGCCCGAAACTTCAGGGGGAAGCCCGCGGTTCATGTCAAAAGCATCGAATGGGCGAAGCGGCGCGCAGCGGCAGCTGAGGGGAATAAAGGACGTTGACCAGCTGTCCCGAATCGTTCAAAATCCGAGAAAACAAACAGGGAGGATGAGAATCCCATGCGTCCAGGCACACGCAAGCTGGCCGGGCTTGTACTCGGCGCGGCGATTCTAATGGCGGCGGGTGTTGCGGCCGAGGGGATACCGCACCGCCGGGTGGCCGATATGCTGTATCTCGTCGTGTCCTCGGATCGGGCGGTGTATACGCGCAAGGTGGTCCAGCGTCTTACGAGAGACAAGAAGATCATCACCGCATCGGAGCATTTCGAAGACGATTCGGCATTGCCTCTACCGGCGCAGATGTTCCGTTTCGGCGCGGAATTGGTTACCGACAAGACCGAGGACTTCTCGTATTCGCTGCTTTCGTTGCATCCGATCAACAAGAAAAACGGCCCGGGAACGAATATGGAGAGGAAAGGCCTCGAATATGTCGCAAATAATCCGGGAAAGAATTACTACGGTGAGGAGAAACTCGGCGGCCGACGCTACTTCACCGCCGTCTACCCCGACTATGCCGTGGCCGAAGCCTGCGTGAATTGCCACAACAGCCACAAGGACTCTCCCCACGCCGATGCCAAGGTCGGCGACGTGATGGGCGGCGTCGTCATTCGTATCCCGCTGGATTGATGTCGGCGGGTTTCGCCCGTTGTCCGGCGTTGTAACCCGTATGAAAAAACGATAGCCGACACGTTTCCGATGGTATGGACGCGCCCTCCCGGAAACTTCACACCAGAGGCAAGTGATATGGCTTGCCGCGCTGCAGGGGGTTCTCCAGGAAACAGGTTCACATCCGTATCGGTTTTTGTTTTTTGGCGCCGGATGGATTTCGAAACGTCACGGCAGTTCCCCTCCGGACCTCGCTGGTACCCCGCATTCACGTGACGATGAAACCTTTGTCGGTCGTTCACATTATTCTCCGGAGCACGAACAAGGAGTAGACCATGTTGCTTTGGAACGGAGGCGGGCGGATTGCGATTTCCCGACACCCTGTATTATCCTTTCAAAATGCTCGGAACAGGACACGGCGGAGCGAGGCCGCTACACAATCAATCTTCATGCAAGCCCAATGTGGCCTTGCGGGGAAACACCGACACTTATTCCAAATCGACCGACACACACAACGAGAACAGGGGGCCAACCATGAAATCCAGAGTTCTTCTTATCTTCGCTTTGACTGTCGCCATAGGAACTATGGCGCTCGCAACCCTGCCCACCAGGGCGGACGCCGCCTGCAGCGTCCGCATCGGCGACCTGAACTGGGACAGCGCCAACTTCCACGATCAGGTAACCGCCTTCATCCTGGAGCACGGCTACGGCTGCCGGGTGCGGCTCATCTACGGCGGCACGCTGCCGATCATGACGGCCCACTACGAGGGTAAGAACGACATAATCATGGAACTCTGGTACGACAACGTGAAGGCGCAGTACGACCCCGCCATGAAGAGCGGCAAGGTCAAGCAGGTGGGGGTCAACACGCCCGACAGCGTGCAGGGCTGGTTCATCCCGCGCTTCGTCCAGAAGGCGAACCCGGGACTTAAATCGGTCTTCGACCTGCCCAAATACAAGCATCTCTTCAAGGACCCCGAAGAACCCTCCAAGGGCCGGTTCGTGAACTGCATCCCCGGCTGGTCGTGCGAGGTCATCAATACGGTGAAGCTGCGCGCCTACGGGCTGGAAAAACACTTCACCAACTTCCGGCCGGGCTCGGGGGGCGCGCTCGCGGCGGCCATCAAGGGCGCGTATCTCAAGAAAAAGCCGGTGCTCGCCTATTACTGGGCGCCGACGCCGCTCCTGGGACAGCTCGACCTCGTACAGCTCGAAGAACCCAAATGGAACGAGGCCGACTGGAGCATGGTGATGAAACACATGGACGCGCTCAAGAAAGGCGGAATGGAGGCCCTGGGAAATCCCAAGAAGGCGACTGCCTACCGAACGGCGGAACTGCCGAAGTCGGTCACCACGAAGTTCGCGGCCAAGCATCCGGAGATAGTCGCCTTCATCGAGAAGTACACGCTTCCGTCCAAAGAAGTCTCGAAGATGCTGGCCTATCTCGAGAGCAAAGCCGGCGGCGACGCCAAGGCCACCGCGATCCATTTCCTGAAGACCAACAAGGTCTGGAAGAAGTGGGTTCCGGCCGACGTGGCGAAAAAGGTCGAGGCGGCGCTCAAATCGGCTTGAGTCGCGTCCGCGCGATGTTTTTTTCTCGTGAAGCAGCGCCTGGTCCCGGGGAGGTCCGCCGATGATGAAGTTTTTCCGCGGACTGTTCCCCGACTGGGCGGTCGAATGGCCCAAGGGCCTCAACCTGCCGCTCAACAAGTGGACAAACGATTTCGTCGAATGGCTGGTTTCCGAGTACGGGGTCATCTTCGAGACCGCCTCGGACGCCATTCTCGTTCTGCTGGTCGGCCTCGAACGCTTCCTGCGCGACCTCCCCTGGGTCGTCGTATTCCTGGGCGTGGGCGCGCTCACTTTCTTCTCCAGCGGGCGCAAATGGGGCCTGACCGCGCTGGTGGCCGCCTGTATGTTCTTCATCGGCCTCACCGATCCCAGGCTGTGGGATTTGTCGATGATGACCCTCTCGGTGATGCTGGTATCCACCCTGATCTGCATCGGCCTGGGCGTTCCGATCGGCATCGCGATATCGAGAAACGACCGGATGCGCGACATGGTGCTGCCCGCGCTCGACCTGATGCAGACGATGCCGAGCTTCGTCTATCTCATTCCGGCGATCATGCTCTTCGGCCTCGGCGCGGTGCCCGCCGTTTTCGCCACGGTGATCTACGCCATTCCGCCGGTGATCCGCCTGACCGACCTGGGCATCCGCCTGGTGGATGAGGACATCGTCGAAGCATCCGACGCCATGGGCGCGAGCAGGAGGCAGAAGCTCATGCGGGTGCAGATACCCATGGCGCTGCCCAACATCATGCAGGGAGTCAACCAGACCACGATGATGGCGCTCGCGATGGTGGTGATCGCCTCGATGATCGGAACCCGCGGCCTCGGCACCGAGGTGCTCATCGGCCTCCAGCAGCTCAACGTCGGGCGCGCGCTCGAGGCCGGCGTGGCCATCGTGTTGCTCGCCATCGTCATGGACCGCGTCACCCAGGCTTACGGCGGGCGTTTCATCCGCACGGACGGGAGGGGCTGAGCCGATGGCGCTCATCGATATACGAAACGTCTACAAGATATTCGGTGCGGGACGCCCACTGGAAGACGCGCTCGAATTGGCCCGCTCGGGAGTCGAGAAGAACGACGTGCTGGTCGAGACCGGCTGCACGCTGGGCTTAAAGGACGTGAGCCTCTCCGTCGAGCGGGGCGAAACATTCGTGGTCATGGGCCTTTCGGGCTCGGGAAAGTCGACCCTGATCCGCCACATCAACCGGCTGATCGACCCGACGGCGGGCCGGATTCTCGTCGACGGGCGGGACGTGCTCGAACTCTCGCCCGAGGAGTTGCTCGCGTTCCGCCGAAGCGCCGTGAGCATGGTCTTTCAGCGCTTCGCGCTCTTCCCGCACATGACGGTCCTGGAGAATGTCGGCTACGGCCTGGAAGTCCAGGGCACCGAACACGCCGAGCGGCGCAGGCGCGCGATGGCGTGGATAGAGGACGTGGAGCTCAGCGGTTACGAGAACGCCTATCCGGCCCAGCTCTCCGGCGGCATGCAGCAGCGCGTGGGCCTGGCGCGCGCCCTGTGCACGGACCCCGAGATTCTGCTCATGGACGAGCCCTTCAGCGCCCTGGACCCGTTGATACGCAAGCAGATGCAGGAACATCTCATCGCGCTCCAGCGCGACCTCAAGAAGACCATCGTGTTCATCACCCACGATCTCGACGAGGCGCTCCATCTGGGCGATCATGTCGCCATCCTGAAAGACGGCGTGATCGACCAGACAGGCAAGCCCAACGAGATTCTGCTCCGTCCGGCCACCGACTATGTGCGTGAGTTCGTGCGCGAAGTGAAGCGCGGGCGCATCCTGAAGACGGGCGACGTCATGTGGCCGCCCGACGCGGCGGCGACCGGGCCGGCCATCTCGCGCGACGCCGTTCTGCAGGACGCGCTGCCCGTGTCCATGGAGAACGAATCCCCGCTGCGCGTGGTGGACGAGACAGGCGCGATGGTCGGCGTGCTCTCACGCTCGGCCCTGCTGCGCGGACTGACCGATCGTGAATGAGTGGGGCAAGGGGCGCGTCTGCAGGCTCGCCACAGATGGCCGATTCCGAATAAAGCTATCCATTTTCCGGCATTGGTTTTGTCCCGTCATACCGGCAAACGTCGGAATGACGGGACTCCACAAAGATTTTCAGTGGCCGCTTGAGAGCAAGGCCGGCGGCGACGCCAAGGCCCCCGCGATCCGCTCCCTGGATACGAACCCGGTCTGAAGCCGGTCGAAGTAGCGAAAAAAGGTCGAGCCGGCGCTCAAATCGTCCTGGTCCGCGCAAGATGAACGAACGAGAGAACGTTGCCAGCCTTGCTGACGAGATGAGAGGCTGTTTTTCGCCATGATGGAAGGCGATGCGGAAACCGGAGGAAGTCCGCAACCGGGAGGCGAACTTCGTCGAGTGGCGCCCACACGCCGAATGAAGCGCTCTCCCGGTTGACCGGCGGACCCTGTAGTCCCGTAATGAAATCCTAGAAGCTGTATTGCAGCCCCACCTGCAGGCGCGTCGCGTCGCCCTCCTCACCGCCGTTCGTCTCGCGCCATCCCTGGATGATCTCCGCACCAATCCTTGTCTTGGGCGCAGGTGACCACCAGATGGTGGCGTGCAGCGTCTGGAGCGACTGGCTGAGGGCCGGATACGCCGCCTTGGCGGCATCCTCGAAATCATTCTCCACCCAGCCGTAATACAGGCCCGAACTCACGGAGCCGCTCCAGTTGTGCGTGAGG
>JAJDYR010000043.1 GCA_022825065.1 bacterium | reverse complement strand
CCTCACGCACAACTGGAGCGGCTCCGTGAGTTCGGGCCTGTATTACGGCTGGGTGGAGAATGATTTCGAGGATGCCGCCAAGGCGGCGTATCCGGCCCTCAGCCAGTCGCTCCAGACGCTGCACGCCACCATCTGGTGGTCGCCTGCGCCCAAGACGAGGATTGGTGCGGAGATCATCCAGGGATGGCGCGAGACGAACGGCGGCGAGGAGGGCGACGCGACGCGCCTGCAGTTGGGTTTCGTGTATAGCTTCTAGGTGATTCGTCCGGGGCTCGTGGGCGGGAGCCCACGGCCCCGTGCGGGTCTGTTGAAAAACCCCATCGAAGAGGAAGTTGAGCCTGCGCTTCCGCCCGGTATCGGGTCTTGGCCGTCATTCCGGCGAAAGCCGGAATCCATTTTCGCCTTTGCCTTTTCGCTTCCTCGCTCGGATACCTTTACGCCTGGGCGGGTAGGAACAGAATCAAATATAAAATCGAAAGGCGAATTCTCTGAATTCCGCATCTGGATGCCGCGCAACAACAAGGTCGTGGCCGTCCTGCCCAATAAAAAGTCAAAATGGATTCCGGCTTTCGCCGGAATGACGGCGGTGGTCAATTCCGACCGGGGATGACTTTTTCAACTGGCCCCTATCGGGGTTGCTGAAAGTCTCCTTGGGGAAGGAGGGAATCCCGATCATCGAATTCTTCACCGTAGGGACAGGCCGCCGTGCCTGTCCTGCCCCCCGTGGTTGTCCTTCGTTAGGACAGGCACGGAGGCCTGTCCCTACAAAAACATCGCGCCTGCGCCGCGTGAACCTCCATGCCGCCGACCCCGAAAGGGCTTTTCAACAGACCCCTGCCGGTCAGGATTCGCCGACAGCGGGATTGCAACGAAACAAAGACCCGCGGTCTGATATTTTAATCGCTTGCTGCCCGCCTTGCCCCGTTTATTTCTTCGCCTGCCGCGAGGCCAGATAATCCGCCTCCAGTTTCAATATCCCGTCGGCGATGCTCCGGGCGAATTCCCTGCGGTATTCCCGGCCCTTTCCCGGCTCCGGGGGGATGACCTCGCCCACGCGGATGACGAGCCAGGGGTCGAGGATTCCCCGCGGGCTGATCAGCGTATTCGAACCCGCGATATAGACCGGGAGAACGGGGGCGCGGCTCATGGCGGCGAGGGTGGCGACGCCCTCTTTCACTTCCACCTCGGCCGTCGAATTCACGATGCCTCCCTCGGGAAAAATCACCACCGCGCCGTCCAGGCTCAGGAGCCTGAGCGCCATCCGGAAGGTGCTGGCGCGCGCTGTCCCCTCCCTGTCCACGGGAAAGGCGCCGTAATAGGTGATGAGCCTGGCGAACAGGGGGTTGCGGAACAACTCCCGCTTGGCCATGTGAAAAACCCGCCTCGGCAGGAAGGAGGCGAGGATCACGGGGTCGAGATAGCTGCGGTGGTTCGAGGCCACGATCAGCGGCCCGCCGGGCGGCACGTTGCGCATGCCCTGGACGTCGACGCCGCCGAAGGCGAGCCGGAGACCCGCCTGGAAAATCTTCTTGAGCCAGGTCGGCTGGCCGCTGGAAGGCAGGGTGGTTAGACGATGCTCGTTCATGTTCGTGGTTCCGGCATTCCGGGGCCGGACGCTCCCTTCTCCGAAGTGCGACCTCTCAGCGCGAACTGCATGGATGCCCTACGCTTCATGATATGAAATCCCTTGCGCCCCCTGCAAAGCATTCGGGGCGACTGCTCTAGTCGGCCTCGTGGCGGTGGTGTTCCTGCCCGCGCCACACCTTGCCGAAGGCGTGGATCACGTCCTCGGCGGTGATGATCCCCAGAAGTTCGGTCGGGTCCTCGCGGCTCACCACGGGCAGGCGCGAGATGCGCCTGTCGCCGAGTTTGGCCATCACGGAATCGAGCGACTGGTCCGGATGCGCGTGCATGATGTATTTTTTCTTCGCTATCTCGCCCAGGGGCTTTTGCAGAATTCCCGCGGCCTGCGCCTGGCTGAAGTCGTAGTTGCTCGCCATGCCGGAGAGTTTCCCGACCGCGTTCAGGACGGGATATCCGGAGATGGCGCTCCCCCTCGTTCTCTCTATCGCCTCTTGTATCGTGATCTCCTCGGGCAGGGTGATGACGTCGCTGACCATGGCGTCCGAAACGTGGATCTCGTGCAGGAGATGCTCCGTCTCATGGTCGGGCAGCGCGACGCCGTCCTGCGAGGAGAGCGCGCTGTAAATGGGTTCGGGGTGCCAGTAGCGCGCCAGGGCCAGGGATATGGCGTTGGCCACCATGAGCGCGAGAATGATGTTGTAGTCCTGCGTAAGCTCGAAGATGATGAGCACCGACGTCATCGGCGCGCGGATGACGGCCGCGAAGGCCGCGCCCATGCCCACGAGGGCGTATCCGCCCGGGTGCGCCACGAAACCGGGAAAGGCGAACTCGGCGAGTAACGCCACGGCGCCGCCCGCCATCGCGCCCATGAACAGCGTCGGCGCGAAAATGCCGCCCAGAGAACCCGTTCCGTAGGAAACCGCGGTGGCGATGAGCTTCAGGACGAGCAGGCACAGGAGAAAGGGCAGCGTGTAGCCGTGCGTGAGCGCCTTGCTCACGGCGGGTAAACGTTTATCCGAGCCGTGATGGGCACGGAGCCGGGAGCATCGCTTCCATCGGATAGAATCCTCCCTTGCGACTGGTAACGCGATCCGACATGTGGTAATCATGTCGGCATGAAGATTTGCACGGAAGATGTTCAGG
>JAJDYR010000008.1 GCA_022825065.1 bacterium | reverse complement strand
GAGGGGCATGCACGGGGTCGGCGCCACCGAAGCCGGGGGGGTCTTCAGCGTTAACATCCCCCTCAAGGGACTGTTGATAAAGCCCTTTTTGTTCAGGGGATAAAGGCAACCCCCCCCTACCCCCCCTTGTCAGGGGGGCAAGAAAAAACAAAAGCCCCTCTATCGGCGGCGGGCGCCGCCTTTTCATACCCCCCTGACAAGGGGGGTAGGGGGGGTTGGTTTTCAAGGCGAGAGCCTGCACCGCCTGGAAACGCCGTCTGCGCCAACATCGCAGCCTTTCGCGTCGATTGGGCTTACTCTCCGCCGCTGCGTGAGCCGGTAATACGCCCGCTCCCGAAACGGGGTTTTCAACAACCCCCCTCACACCTCAATCTCCAGCAGGTCACGCCCCAGGATGACTTCACCATCGAAATCCCGCCGGACGTCCTCTTCGATGTCGCGCATGAGGCGCTCCGGTTTTTCGCGGAAATGGGTGAGGACGAGTTTCTTGACGCCCGCGCTCGCGGCGATTTTTCCCGCCTGTTCTGATGAGGGGAACAGATAGCGGGTGAGGCGCTCTGTGTGCGCGTCTTTGACTTCCGCCTGGGCCAGATAACAGCACAGCACGAGGGCGTCCGCCCCCCGCGCCAGACGCGAAAGCCCCGCGCAGGGGACCGTATCGCCGCTGATGGCGAGGGTCTTTCCCTCCGCCTCCAGCCGATAGCCCAGCGTCGTCCAGTCGAAATCGGGGATTCCCAGGCCCTGGCCGTGCTCGACGAACTCCGCATACACCTTCCAGCCCCCGCCCTCACAGACCAGGCCCGCGCCGGTCTCGCGCACTTCCACAGGCTTCCATCCCCCCACGGCGGGCTCTCCCTCGGCCCGGAAGCGGATGTCCTTCGCGTAGACCCGGTCGATCAAGGCCGAGACGATCTCCGCCGTTCCCGCCGGTCCATATACGCGCAAGGCGCCCGGACGGCCCTGGAGCCAGGTGCTCAGGATCACGTCGCCCAGATCGCTGATGTGGTCGTAGTGATGATGCGTGATGAAGACGGGATTCACCTGCGCGAGGGGCACGCCCGCGCGAACGAGTTGGGTGACCGCGCCTCTGCCGCAGTCGAAGAGCAGCCGCTCCTCTCCCAAGTGGACGACGAGAGAGGACCCCTGGCGCGCCGGGTCCGGCCGGGGGCCGCCCGTGCCGAGCAGGGTGATCTTCATTCTTCCTCCTCCGCCGGGAAATGCGTGGTGCGCTTGCCGCGCAGGAAAAACGGATAAAGGAGCAGGATAGCAGAGGCGATCCACGCGAGCAGGGCGAGGGGGTGCGCGATGAAGGTTTCGTAACTCCCCCGCGAGATGACGAGCGACTGCCGCACCTTTTCCTCAAAAAGCCTGCCCAGGACGAACGCGAGCACCAGCGGCGCGCCCGGATAGTTCAGCTTGCGCATCATGTAGCCCAGGAGGCCGAAGACCGCCATGAGCATGACGTCGGCCGGGTTGTTGCTCACGCTGTAGGCGCCGATGCCGCAGAACAGGAGTATCAGGGGCCAGAGGTAACGGTAGGGCACGGTGAGCAGGCGCGCCCACATGCCCACCAGCGGCAGGTTGAGCAGCAGGAGCAGGGCGTTTCCGGTGTACATGCTCGTCACCACCCCCCAGAAGATGGCGGGGTGCTCGGTGATCAGCAGCGGCCCCGGCTGCACGCCGTGGGTCAAAAAGGCCGCCGTGAGAACGGCCACCGCAGCACTCGGGGCGATGCCCAGCGTGAGGAGGGGAATCATGCTGCCCGCCGTGGCGGAGTTGTTGGCCGCCTCGGGCCCGGCCACGCCCTCTATCACGCCCGTGCCGAACTTCTCGGGGCGCTTCGAGATGCGCCGCTCCAAAGAGTAGGAGAGGAACGGGGGCACGATGGTGCCCATGCCGGGCAGGATCCCCATGAAAAAACCGACGACGCTCCCCCGCCCGATGGCAGGTGCGGAGTCGCGCCAGTCCTGGCGCGTGGGCCACAGCCCCTTGATGCGGCCTTTGAACACTTCCATCTTCTCTGATTTCTCCAGGTTGATCAGTACCTCCGAGATGCCGAACAGGCCGATCACCAGGGGTGCGAAGCCCACCCCGTCCATCAGGGTGAAGGTGCCGAAATCATAGCGCGGCGTGGATTCCACCGGGTCCAGGCCTATGGTGGAGAGGAGGAACCCGAGCAGGGCCGAAGCCGCTGCGCGCGGGCGCGAGCCGCCGCTGAACTGGACCACCAGCAGGAAGCTCAGGCACAGGAGCGCGACGAGTTCGGGCGGGCCGATCTTCACGGCCATCTCGGCGAGGGCGGGCGCCATGAGCGTGATGCCCAGAACGCCCAATGTTCCCGCGATGAACGAACCCCAGGCGCAGATGGCGAGCGCGGGTCCGGCTCTGCCTTGCCGCGCCATCTGGTAGCCGTCCAGGGTGGTCACGACCGAGGACGCCTCGCCGGGCAGGTTGAGCAGAATCGACGTGGTGGAGCCGCCGTACATCGCCCCGTAGAACACCCCCGCCATGATGATGATGGCGGCCGTCGGCTCCATCTTGATGGTGATCGGGAGCAGGAGGGACATGGTGGCGACCGGGCCCAGGCCCGGCAGCACCCCGATGGCCGTCCCCACGAAAACGCCCATGAAGCAGGCGAGGAGGTTGTACGGGGCGAGGCTCACCGAGAAGCCGAAATAGAGATTTGCGAAAAGATCGCCCATCAAAACCCCAGCAGACCGCGGGGGAAGTGCACGTTCAACAGCTTGACGAAGAGGGCGAAAGCCGCCGCCGAAGCTGCCGCCGAGATCAGGAGACCCCGCAGGACGGGCTGGCGGTCGATGACGAGCCAGCAGAACGCCATGAAGATGAACGTCGTGGCGAGGAATCCCGAAAATTCGAGCAGGAGGCCGAAGAGCGCCGTCCCCGCCATGACGGAGAGGACCCGCCGGAACCTGCCGAGCGTGAATACGGCTTCGGATTCGGAGGATGCCTCATCTTCGGGGCTTGTGCGGAGGCGCCGCGTCATCAGGTAGAGCGAGGTGGCCGCCAGGCCAAAGCATATCCAGAAAGGGAAAAATCCCGGTCCGGGCCGGGTGATGCTCCCAAGACCTAACCGGTGGGCGAACCAGCCCATGAGCATCGAGACGGCGAGCAGCGCCGCGGGAGGGGCGAATTTGCGCACGTCGCCCCCGCTATTTTTTCTTGATGCCGACGGCCTTCATGATCTCCCTGGAAGTCTCGTGGTCCTGCCGAGCGAGCCTCTTCGCTCCCGCACCGTCCACGAATTCCACCCGGAAGCCCGCCTTGTTCAGTTTTTTCACCACCGCCGGGTCGCCTGCGGTTTTCTTGAGGGCTGCGGAGAGCTTGTCGAGAACGGCCTTGGGCGTTCCCTTCGGCGCCCACAGGCCGGCCCACAGCCCGATGCTCGCGCGCCCGAGTCCCTTTTCCTTCAAGGTCGGGATGTCGGGGAACTTGGGATCCCGCGCGTTGTCCGTGATGGCCAGGCCCACCAGCTTGCCCGCCCGCAGGAGCGCCTGCATCGCGCCGAATCCGCCCGCGGAGAAGTCCACGTGGCCGCCCAGGGCGGCGTTGCGCGCGGGGCCGGAACCCTTGTAGTGCACGGGGGTGGCTTTCAGGTCCCGTATGGCGAGAACCGCCGCCATGGTGAGATACGGCGCGGTCGGCGCCCCGCTCGTGCCGTAGTTCAGCTTTCCGGGGTTTTTCTTGATGTAGGCGAGCAGGCCGTCGAGGTCCTTCCAGCGCTTGTCGGGCTTGGAGACAATCCCCGTCGCGCCGAAGGCGTACGCGCCGATGTACTCGTAGTCATCCAGCGCGAAGGGCAGGGTGCGCAGCGCCGTTCCCACGGTCAAGGGCGCGGACATGGTGGAGAGGATGGTGTAGCCGTCCGGCTTGGCCTTCTTGACGTAGGTGTAGGCGATGGCGCCGCCGGCGCCGGGCTTGTTGACGAGTTGGATCGCGCCCCCGAAATTCTTCTGGAGCGCGGGGTGGATGATGCGGATCGTGGTGTCTCCCGGTCCTCCCGGCGGGAAAGAGATGATGAACTGCACGGGATAGCTTGGATAATTGGCCGAATGCGCGCTTTGGAGCGGCAGACAGACCAGCGCGACGACGAACAGGAGAAACAGCGAACGACGAGGCATGACGTTTTCCTCCATGCTGCAGGAAATGCGGGGAATCGAGCCGCCCCCGGCATATCTCCTGACCCAGGATCGAAAAAACCTCTTCCATGCGGATTGTCTTTAGTTTCCGGGAGTATAGCAAAACGGCGCGCGGGCCGCCATTGGGCGAGATTTGCGCCTCTGATCGCGATTGCCGTCCTTGCGGCGCATGCAGGGGAATGACGGACAAAACCTCTCTCATCCGTAGCGGACAGGCCCCTGTGCCTGTCCGAGGCCCCCGCTCGTCTCTCGCCTTGAAAACCAACCCCCCCTACCCCCCCTTGACAGGGGGGTATGAAAAGGCGACGCCCGCCATCGGTAGAGGGGCTTTTGTTTTTTCTTGCCCGCTTGTCAGTGGGGTTTTCTTTTTTTGCCCCCCTGTCAAGGGGGGGTAGGGGGGGTTGCTCCTTTTACAAAGGCTTTTTCAAGGGGAGTGATTCCCGAGAGTCCATCAATTCGATTCGGGGGTTCCGTAGGGGCGGTTCGTGAGCCGCCCGGTTCTCCTGAAACGAACCGGACTTGATGAGAGGTTATCCCCCTCCCAGATACGCGCCGAGATTATCGAGGCACTCGACCCAGCCCCCGTGGTGCTCGTCGCGCATGTTCTCGTCCGGGAATCCCTCGTGCGTGAGGGTCACTTCGGTCGCGTCGCCATTATCAAGAAAATCCACGCTCACGAGGGTTTCGGGATAATCCCACTCCCCCCGTTCCCACCGGAAGGTGAATACGAGCCGCTCGGGCGGACGTATCTCGACGAACGCGCCGTTTAAGTAGAACGACTCGCCCTCATCCGTCCGCATCTCGACGCGGTATCTCCCGCCGACGCTTACATCCATCTCCACCGAGGGCACGGTGTGTCCCTCCGTTCTCCACCATTTCTTTAACGTCTCGGCTTGCGTCCACGCGGCGAAGACTTTCTCCCTCGGCGCCTGGAAGGTTCGCTTGATGAGCAGCGTCGTTTTCGTTTCGATCATTTTGAAGTCTCCGTGTCTGTAGTTTCATCGAGATAGCGGGCGAGGGCATCGAATCCCTCCTCCCAGAATCGCTGGTGGAAATCGAGCCATTCGGACGCCTTGCGCATCGGTTCGGTTTCGAGTCTCAGGCGATGGACGCGGCCTCTTTTTTCCCTGTGAATCAAACCGGCGCGCTCGAGGACGCGCAGGTGTTTCGAGACCGCCGGCAGGGAAATATCGAAAGGGGCGGCGAGGCCGGTGACGGTCGCTTCCCCCCGGGAGAGACGCGAGAGTATCGCCCGCCTCGTGGGGTCCGAGAGCGCGGAGAAAGTCGCGTCGAGATCGGCTCCTGCGTTCATGGGTCGGCATACCCTCCTGCTTTGGGGGTGGAAAAAGCCCCTCTCGTCGGGGGACAAAAGCAACCCCCCCTACCCCCCCTTGTCAGGGGGGTATAAAAAGGCGACGCCCGCCGCCGGTAGGGGGCTTTTGTTTTTTCTTGCCCCCCTGACAAGGGGGGTAGGGGGGGTTGCCTTTCAGGCGAGAGGGGTGTCCCCTCTACCCCTTGAAAAAGGGACTTTTTCAACAATTCCCTCAAGGGGGGAGTGATTCCCGCATTCGTTTCGCCCGTCATTCTGGTCTACTCCCTTCCTTCCCAGTCGGCTCCAATCCCTCCCTCCTCGGCGGGTTGATCTCTAAAACGCCCAGCCGAACCCGGTGATGTATCCCCGGAGGTAGCAGATCTGCCCGCAGTGCTGGTGATAGTCGGAGGCCACCCTCCCCAGGTATTCTCCGGTTTTGATGGCATTGCCGCCGATGTCGGTCATTTCATTTTCGAGGTCCTCCGCCGAGAGTCCATCGAGAAGCGCGGTCGTTCTCGCCCGAGTGGCGTTGGCGTAGCCGATGACGTCTTGTTTCGTGCATTTGAGGTTCATCACCTGCTCGAGCGAATCTCCGAAGCCGATCTGTTTCGGCTCGGGCGCCATATCGAATTTCTCGTGCCATTTCTCTGCGATCCAGACCTGCTCCTCACCGGCGACGGCCGCGAAGGCGCAATCCTCGACCCTCGTCTTGTGCCACATCAGCCAGCCGATGGGGTTGTCCTGATCACTGGGCCGTTTCATGAGGTCCGCATCCGTGAGGTCTTTCAGGGCCCGTTTCACGAGGCCGTCGCTCATCTCGAAAGTGAAGGCGATCATCTGCGCTCCGTTCATGGGAACTCCCTTTTTTGAGTAGTGCGTGTAATGATTTCGTGATTCACGATATGGTTCGCTTTATGTCTCCTGGATGCCGATGCCTACCTGTCAGATGAGTTTCTCTTCGCGGTGGATGAAGCCGATGCAAAGGCCGAACACGCCGAATTGGAGCAGCAGATAGGCCGTTTCCATCCAGAGGAACGTCGCCGCGCCCGGCACCTCCTGCTTGGCGACGAAGGCGAGCACGTGGGAAGTCCAGAAGAAGGCGCCGGTGATGAGGGCGAACCTGAGTCCTCGCCCAAAACTGCTTCCCCCGGCCTTCAGCATCGGGAACAGGGCGCAGAGCAGAACGCCCTGGAGCACGATGGTCAGCAGACCGAGCAGAAAGTTCGGCTCTCCCTCGAAGTAGCCGAACGACTCGTATCTCTCCTTGAAAAGGAGGACATGCCAGACCACGGCGAGAGAGAACGTGCAGATCGTATAGGCGGAGGTTCCCAGGATCAGCTTCCTGGTATCCATCATCACGCCCTCATGCCCGAATTCAGGGAGGACATCTCGTCTGCTGTTGAAACTGCGGCGGATAGCCTCTTCGGCGGGAAGTCTCCCGCTTGGATTATCTGGCCCGACACGCCGGATATGATTCTTGCTCCGTTCATGGAATGCTCCTGTATCAGCTTCGTCATGAAACGACTTAATGATTAACCATATGGTTAAGTATATGGCATTCCGAACTAACGGTCAACTTGCAGCCGGGACAGGATTTGCGACCGCCCGCCTTGTCGGGGAACGGGTTATGGGCCATGCTTGCGTCGTGTCCGCCTCGCCGCCCGAGGACCGAGACGGGTGAGTCCATGAAATCGTTTCTCTTGAGGCCCCTGGCCTGGATGGTCGCCGTCGCCTTGCTGCCCGCCTGCTGGGGGGCGGCGCTCGCGTTCGGCAAGAATCTCCCGGCCGCTTTTCTCTTGAGGAGCGGGAGCTCATACATGCCTGCGGCCGAGGGCTGGGCCTTCATCGCCGGCGCCTGCGCATACGCCGTCTGGCATCGCCTGGCGCCGCCTGAGTTTCTCTACGCCTTCGTGCACGAGTTCACGCACATGGCCTTCGCCCTCCTCACGGGGGAGAAGGTGCGTTCGTTCGAGGTAGGCCGGGGAAGCGGGAAGGTTGGCCTGAGCGGCACGAACCCGATCATCACGCTGGCGCCTTATTTTTTCCCGCTCCCGACGATAGTGGTGTTGATTCTGGGAGCGCTGCTCGACTGGGCTTTCGGATACGAGGAGATTCGCTGGGCGGCGGCGTTTCTCTCAGGCCTTACGCTGTGCCTGCACGTGCTCATGACGCTGCGCGCGCTGGGCGCGTCGCAGCCCGACATCGCGCGGGGCGGGCGGATTTTCTCCTGGGCCTTCATCTTCTTTTTCGGGCTCGTCTTCACCGGCGGCGCGGCGCTCGTCTCGGCGGGCGGGTGGAGTATGGCGGCCTTATACGGCGTCTCCATCTGGCGCGAAAGCCTGGATGCGTATGCGCTGCTCCTCGGCCTGGTGGAGCACGTCGCTTGGAGCCTCGGATCGTGAAACGAAACGCCTTCGCATCGCGGCTTCGATCTTCCCTGATCATATTCGTGCTGGTGATGATTCCGGCCTGCGCCTATGAGGTGTCGACGATACGGGTCGTCGCCAAGCCGGGGAGGATACGGGCGCTCGAGCGGGTCGTCGTCGCTCCTTTTCGCTATCCGAGCGACTGGACGGGACTTTTCCGGCACGTCTACGCGCAGGCGGGGCTCGAGGCGCCCGATGTGAAGAAAATCGAGATGATAGAGGGCGCCTTTTTGATTCGCGACGCCGTCACCGCCAAGGGGTATCTCGTCCTTCGCTGGCCGAAGGAACTCGAAAAAATCAAGGCCGACGATTTGCGGAACGCAGGAGGCGAAATCGCGGAGGGTCATCTGGCGGCTCTCAAGCGTTCGGGCGCGCAGGCGGTGGTCTTGGCCGGAGGCGGGCGCACCTGCGAGGACGTCGAGGTTTGCGTCGCCAGGGTGGAAATACGCCTGTTGGACTTGAGTTCTCAAGAGGATTTATGGAAATCAGAAGCCTCCGCGACGACGGCGCTCTCCCAGGGAGATGAGATGAAAGCCGCCGTCGCCGAGGCGTTCGACGCCTTCCCCGGAAAATCGCCCGCTTCAAACTGAAAGCGGGGGATTCGGGTGTGTTGAAAAAGCCTGACCTGCCCCCGCAAACCGCCAACGCCTCTTTCCTCACCCTGAGTAGCCGCCGGAGGCGGCGTATCGAAGGGCGAGGGGCTCGCGCCGGGCGGGAGCAAACGCTCATTCATCAATCGCGTTTGACCTTCGATACGCGGCTTCGCCGCTACTCAGGATGAGGCGGTGTGGTTTTGTTCGTCATTCCGGCAAACCTCGCGCATCGGGCTTTTTCAACGCCCCGTTTCCGCCGTTTGGGCACCACTCCGCCATGACGATTTGTCGTTTTCGTCGGGCATATCGTGACAAAATGTCAATTTGACCGATCGTATGCATTTCTATCCTGTTGATAAATAAGGCATATTCTATTTCCAGTAAAATGGCACGGCTCTTGCATATTATATGAGCAAGCTGATTGGGGCGTTCATAGGCGGCACGCCCCGGTTAGCCGGCGAGAGGAGTAGCTGATTGGGTCGGCGCTCCTCCGCCACGCAATCATACATCTCGCAACTACCCCATGCGAGAGCCTCCTCCCGGAGACGGGAGGAGGTTTTTTATTGGCCCGGTTTCTCTCCGCGCGGTTTTCAAGCGTGCGCCTTTGGGTTATGGTGCGGCCCAAGTGAAATCACTCGGCGTATATTCGATGTTGAAAATTCATCCATTCAGTGATTAAGGAGTCGAAAATGGCTACGGACAAGGTGCGCCTCGCCTCTATCGGGCTGGGCTGGTGGGGCGGCGTTCTGGTGGACGCCGTGAACCGCAGCGGTTCCGGCGAGGTGGTGACGGGTTTCGCGCGCAGCGAAGACGCCCGCAAGGCGTTCGAGGAAAAACACGGTTGCCGGACGGCGGGCAGCCTGGACGATTTATTGAACGACCCCGAGGTGGAAGGCGTCATCGTCGCGACGCCCCATTCCACGCACCTGGACATGATCTCCCAGGCCGCATCTGCCGGAAAGCACGTGTTCGTCGAGAAACCGCTCACCCTGACGGTCGATGAGGCCAGAAAGTCGGTCGAAGCGGCCTCCGCCGCGAACGTCACCTTACAAGTCGGCCACCACCGCCGCCGCTTCGGCGCGAACCGCGAGATGAGGCGGATGATCGACGCAGGCGAACTCGGCATGGTGCACCAGGTGGAGGCGAACCTCTCGCTGCCCATGGGTTTCGAATCCAGGCCGGGCTGGCGCAACGACCCCGCCGAATGCCCCGCAGGCTCCATGACGGGCCTGGGCGTCCACATGATCGACAACCTGCAGTACCTGGCCGGACCCGCGAAGCGGGTGGCCGCGTTCAGCAAGAAGCTGCTCGGCAAGACGAACCTCGACGATGCGACGAGCATCATCATCGAATACGAGAGCGGCCCGCTCGGCCACATCGGCAGCTCTTTCGTGGTTCCCAAGATCTGCGACACGGCGGCCTTCGGCACGAAGATGAGGGCCTACAGCGAGGAAGAGGGCGGAAAGCTCTACGTGGCCAAGGTGGGCGAGGAAGCCCGCACCGAGGTCGAGGTCGTGGGCGGAGACGCCCTGGCGGATGAGATGGATGAGTTCTGCAAGTGCATCCGGGGCGAAGCGACGCCCGAGACCGGCGGGCCCGAGGGGCTCGAGGTCGTCGCCGTGCTCGAGGCAGTGGTGCAGAGCGCGACGACGGGTCAGGTGGTGGACGTGGCGGCCCTGCGCGGATAGTTCCCGATGATTTTCAGGAGGATACGATGGCTCAGATGACGCACGTCGGCGCGTCGCCGACGAAAGAAGACGCACTCGCGAAAGCGGTCGGCGATACGGTCTACGGCGATGACTTCCACATGCCGGGCGAGATATACGGGAAAGCCGTCCGCGCCACGATGACGCCGGCGAGGATCAAGGAGATTGACGCGACGGAAGCGCTCGCCCTGCCGGGCGTGCACTGCGTCCTGACGGCGAAGGACATTCCCGGCCTGAACGCGGGCCGCTACCCCGATTACCCGGTGCTGGCCGAAGACGTCGTGGTCGACATCGGCGACGCGGTCGCGCTCGTGGCCGCCGACACGCGGGATCTGGCCGAAGAGGCGGCCTCGCTCGTGCGCGTCGCCTACGAGCCGCTGCCCGGGGCGTACGACTTCGCCTCGCTCGAAGAGGGCGAGGTGGTCTGCGACTGGAAGACGGACAAGGGAGACGTGGAGGCGGGCTTCGCCGAGGCGGACGTCGTCGTGGAGAAGACCTATTTTTCCGCCTGCCTGGATCACGCCTTCATCGAGCCCGAAGGCGGCGTGGCCTGGGTGGACGAGCGCGGGGTGGTGAACATCCGCGTGCCCACGCAGTTGATCGAGAACTACCAGAACGTGGCGCGGACGCTGGGCCTCCCCCTCAGCCGCGTGCGGTATGACTGCCCGATGCTGGGCGGGGCGTTCGGGGGCAAGGAGCACCCGTTGCTCGGCGCCTTCATGGCGCTCCTGTCGATCCGCACCGGAAGGCCCGTGCGCATGGCCTACTCGCGCGAGGAGACCATGAACACCGGCAGCAAGAAACACCCCTTCCTGATGAAGTACAAGACGGGCGCGACGAAGGAGGGAAAGCTCACCGCCATAGAAATCGACATCATCGGCGACGCGGGCGGCTACACGGCCAACAGCAAGGGCCTGCTCCTGGGCGCGCTCGTGGTGAGCGGCGGCCCCTACGAGATTCCCAACGCGCGGGGCCGCGCGCGCGCCGTCCGGACGAACAACCCCTTCACGGAGTCGATGCGCGGCGTGGGCGCGAACCAGGTATGCTTCGCCTACGAGGCGCAGATGGACGAGCTAGCCGCGCGGCTGGGAATGGACCCGCTCGAGTTCCGCGAGAAGAACTTCATAGCGAAGGGCGAGACCCTCATGCAGAAACAACCCGTTCCCTCGCGCGTGATGCTGCCCGAGCTGGCCGAGGAGACGAAAAAGCTCATCGGCCGTCAGCCCGGCCGCGTGCCCGAGAAGGACCACGGTCCCTGGCGCGTGGGGGTCGGCGTCATCGCCAACGTCGGCGGATACGGAAGGCCGAGGAACGAGGGCGAAGTCTATGTCGGCATCGATGCGGACGGCAGCGTGAACGTGCGTTCGGGCGCATCGGACCTGGGCGCAGGCCAGACCCAGACGAACCGCCAGTTGGCTGCGGAAGCCTTGGGGATAGACCTCGAAGACGTGACGGTAACGATGTCGGACTCCCATGTGACCCCGCTGGTGGGGGTCACTGCAGGATCGCGCCAGACGATGATCTCGGGCGGCGCGTGCTACGGTGCAGCCAGTGAACTCAAGAACAGGATACTGAAAGGCGCTGCGGAGCTTCTTGAGGCGAACCCCGAGGATCTGGACATTCGGAGCGGGCGCGTATACGTGAAGGCCGCCGAGGAACGGGGCGTCTCCTTCGGGGAAGCCGTGGCCCAGTGCAGGAAGATGGGCATCGACCTCCACGCCGTTGGCAAGAAGCAACTCGGCGTCCACGAGTACGAGGGCAACGAGCAATACGGCGACGCGGGCGGCTGGATGGATTACGTGTTCGGGGTTCACGCGGCGGAAGTCGAGGTGAACGTCGATACGGGCGAACTCCGCGTGCTCAACTACTGGTCGGGCCACGACGTGGGCCAGTCCATCAACCATCAAAACGTGGAAGGACAACTCGAGGGCGGGACCATGATGGGCGTCGGCCACGCCCTGACCGAAGAGGTCCTCACGCAAAAGGGCGCGCTCCTGAACAACGAGTTCCACGGCTACCTCATCCCCACCTCGGTGGACACGCCCGAGTGGGACAACGTGATCCTGGAATCCGGCGAAGGCCTCGGTCCCTTCGGCGCGAAGGGCATCGGCGAACCGCCCTGCACGGCGGGCGCCGCGGCGGTGGCCTGCGCGGCGGGCCAGGCGATTGGCGCGCGCATCACGCGCATCCCCATCACGCCGGACCACGTGCTGGAGGTGCTCGGCCGCCTCAAGACGAACGGGAGCCAGAGCTAGACGGAAAGACGGGATACAGATTCTCCACACATGAAACGCCCCGCACGCGCTGCGGGGCGTTTTTGCGTCGAGGGTTGCGATAGAAAAATACTCCCCTCATGGAGGATTGTTGAAAAAGCCGGTATGCGGCTCCTCCGAAGATCGCTCTTCACCGACAAGAATATCGAATCAACTCCCCCTTTGACAGGGGATAAAGGCAACCCCCCCTACCCCCCCCTTGTCAGGGGGGCAAGAAAAAGCAAAACCCTCCACCTGCGGCGGGCGCTGCCTTTTCTTACCCTCCTGACAAGCGGGCGAATAAAGAAGGCCTCCCGAGGAGCGGGGCTTTTGTTTCTTTTACCCCCCTGACAAGGGGGGGTAGGGGGGGGTGCTTTTCCAGTCGAGAGGGGTGTCCCTTCTACCCCCTGACAAGGGGGCTTTTCCGGCAATCCTCCTCCTCGGTCGGGATTCCACCGTAGGGACAGGTCGCGACCTGTCCCTACAAGGCGCATGCGGTTTTGATCGCAGTGGTCAATTCCGAGCGAGGAGGGTTTTTTCAACAATCCCGTATGCGGCCCCTACAATTGATTTTCCTAATGAAGAGGGAATGGTTTCGTTTGTGCCCGCTCCCCCGCCGAAAACCGAATTTCCATGAGTGGAACCCGGCCCCGTCATAACTTTTGATAGGCTGAAATGAAGAAATACGCGAAGCGGCTGCCGTACGAGAATGAACGGCAACACCGCTTGTTGAGCGATACGCAGGAGATTGGCGCCGCCTGGACGTGAGCGAACAGGGAGGAACACACCATGTACACCAGACTGTCGAAAAGGCGTCCGGCTCGCCGGGCATGGGCTGCATCGAGACCGTTCCGGGCGTACGGCGCCGCCGTTTTCCTCGCCTGCGCCGTCGCAATCGGGCTGCCCCCGCCTGCGTCCGCCGCCGCTGCGGGGAAGGACTACCGCCTGAGCGGCCCCTACACGCAGAACAATCTCTCCATCTATCTGATTCACCGCGAAGGCCGAACAGGCGGCCCCGCGCCGATCACCCTGGGCGAGGCGATGAGGCGGGGCATCGTCAAGGTCGTCGAAACCGGCAGCGTAAGACGCCTCAAGGTCCGCAACCTGGGCGACCGCGAGGTCTTCATCCAGGCGGGCGACATCGTGAAGGGCGGCAAGCAGGACCGCGTCCTGCTCACCAGCCTGATCGTCCCCCCGAAGTCGGGCTACATCCCCATCGGCGCCTTTTGCGTGGAGCAGGGCCGGTGGGCCAGGCGCGGCCTGGAGAATATGATGGCGTTTTCGACCTCCGCATACCGCATGCCTTCGAGGGCCGGCAAGATTGCGATGATGAAAAGCATGGGGCTCGAGAGCGCTCCCGGAGCCGGTCGACTCGAAAGGTTAAGGGAGAGATGGCCTGGTTTGAGAATATCGCAGGGGCCGCGGCGGCGCATGGGCTCAGATTATCAGGGGGATGTATGGCACTCGGTCGGGGCGACGCAGAGGGCGTTGGCCCGGGCCATGGGGGCGCGCGTCGCCGACGAACGCTCGCGTTCGAGCCTCCAGTTGTCATTGGAGAACAAACGCCTCGCGTCCGCCGTGGCGAACTATGAAAAAGCCTTGAGTGGGCTGTCGGCAGAGCATCCGGATGCCGTGGGCTATGTCTTCGCGGTGAACGGCAGGATCAACAGTGGCGATGAGTTCGAGAGCGCCGGCCTGTTCCGCAGGCTGTGGCAGCGGCAGCTCAAGGCGGCGGCGACGGAGGCGGTTGCCGAAAAAGGCGCGCAAAAGCGCAATCAGCCGACGCTCGCCGAGGTCGGCATGTTTATCGACGCGGCGCGCGCCGCGAAGCCAGCCACTAGAGTGATGCCGGGAGGCTTGAACCTGGAGACGCGCAAGGCGAGCGGGTCGTTCTACATGGAAGTCCGGCGCGGGAACGACCACTGGGTGCACCGGAACTTCGTCGCCCGCTAAACCGTCGCCCGTCGACCCGGTTGGACGGGCGGCGCTTGCCCTGGATACACGAAATGCCGGTCGGAGCGTTCTTTGGCGGCACGCCCCGGTCGGCCGGCGCGAGGAGCGCCGATAGGGTCGGCGCTCCTCCGCCACGCAATCATCCGTCTCGCATCTATCCCCTGCGAGAGCCTCCTCCCGGAGACGGGAGGAGGTTTTTCTTTTGGGTGAAGCGCCCCGCACGCGCTGCGGGACGTTTCTGCGTCGACGGTTGGGAGTGAATCCCGACCTTCGAGATTTTTCCGCAGGGACAGGTCGTGCCCCGTCCCTGCAATCTCTCATCACGCATCCGACTCTCATGGGGAATGCTCTTGTAGGGGCCGCCACCTACACACATCCTGCAATGGGCAATGCGCGCAAGGGCGGCGAACGCGCCGTCGGCCCCTCCCCCTCGCGGGGGTTTTTGGCAATCCCGGGGAGGGAGGGCTTGCTCCGAGCGGATAAGCAAGGCCCGTCGTCTCGCATCTTCTTGTCTTTCCCTGTAGGATGCGCCCGAAGCCCGCCCATTCGTAGAGACGTGCGCATGCTCTCGACTCTGGACTGGTCGCTCATCCTCGCCTATATCGCGTTCGCCTTGATCGTCGGTGTTCTCACCTCACGAGCAGCGTCCAAGAGCCTGGCCTCATATTTCGTGGCCGGGCGCAGCCTGCCCTGGTGGTGGATAGGCACCTCGATGGTGGCGACCACCTTCGCCTCCGACACCCCCCTCGTCGTGGCCGGCATCGTCGCCAAGCGCGGGATTTCGGGGAACTGGTTCTGGTGGGCATGGGTCATCGGCAACGTGGGCGTCGCGGTCTTCTTCGCCCCCCTGTGGCGGCGCGCGGGCGTGGTGACCGACGCCGAGCTCATCGAGTTGCGCTACGGGAGCGGCCCCGGCGCGTTCCTGCGCGGCTTCAAGGCCGTCTATTCCTCCCTCATCGTGAACATCATCGTCCTGGGCTGGGTGTTCCGCGCCATGGCGAAAATCGCCGAGCCCTTCCTGCGGTGGGAGGAGATTCTGCCGCCGAACCTGTGGACGGCCATCGAGGCGAACTGGCCCGCCGTCCTCACGATGGGAAGCGTGAACGAAAGCCTTACGGTCGCCCTGCTCGTCTTGATGATTGCGCTTTACGCAAGCGCGGGCGGTATCCGCGGCGTCATGCTCACGGATCTCTTCCAGTTCGTCATCGCGATGGCCGGAAGCTGCCTGTTCGCCTGGTACGCCGTCGAAGCCGTGGGCGGACTGTCGGGCCTGAGCGCGAAGCTGGGCGAGATTTACGGCGCGGAGGGGGCGGCGAACATCATCTCCTTCCTCCCGCCCGAGGGCGCCGGATGGGCGGGGGCGCAGGTGATCCTCATCTACCTGTTCGTGGTCTGGTGGGCGCACAACAACGCCGACGGCGGCGGCTACATCGGCCAGAGGCTGTGCTCGGCGCGCACGCCGAGGGACGCCCAGGCGGGCGCTTTCCTCTTCACGGTCGGGAACTACGTCCTGAGGCCCTGGCCGTGGATACTCATCGGCCTGGTGAGCCTGGTCCTCGTGCCCAAGGGCATGGACGCGCTGCCAGGCACGATGGAGGCGAAGATTCTCGCCGACCGCGAGGCGGCCTATCCCCTCCTGATGGAGAAGCTTCTGCCCGCGGGGGTCCTCGGCCTCGTGCTGGTGGGTCTCCTGGGCGCGTTCATGAGCACGGTGGACACGCACCTGAACTGGGGGATGAGCTATCTGGTGAACGACGTGTATGCGCGCTTCATCCGGAAAGGAGCAAGCGCGCGGGAGGTTGTCTTCGTCAGCCGGCTGGGCATTCTGATCATGGCGCTCGGCGCCTTCGCCGTGGCGGGGCAAATCAAAAGCATCGAGGTGGCGTGGAAGTTCCACATCTCGCTCGGTGCGGGCCTGGGGCTTCCGGTGATCCTGCGCTGGCTGTGGTGGCGCGCGAACGCCTGGACGGAAATTTCAGGGATGCTGGCCGCGGGCGCGACCGCCCTCTATCTCCACTGGGAGGGGGAGCCGCCCGCTTTCCCCGTATTGCTGGCCGCGGAGGTGGGCGTCGGCTTCCTGGTGATGCTGACAGTCACGTTCATCACGGGGCCCGCGCGCCCGGAGGTTTTGCGGAATTTCTGGGCGCAAGTGCATCCACCGGGCGCATGGGGCCGGGTGCGCGGGGAGGACAGGCGCGCAGCCCCCGTATCGGCTCTTGCCGGTCTGTGGATTTGTTTGAGCGTCTTCGTTTTCGCGCTGATGTTCCTGGTCGGCGCACTGCTCGTCGGCACCTGGGCGCAGGCGGGCGGGCTCGCGCTCCTGGCGGGGTTCTCTCTCTGCACGGCGTGGTGGATCGACCGGAGGTATCGCTACGGGATTTTGTTCGTGTGAGGGGTGAATTCCGAGCGAGCACTGAGGAAATCCCCGCCAACCTCATCCTGAGTAGGCCCGCAGGGCCGTATCGAAGGATGGAAACATCCCCTATCTTGGCCGGCAATCGCTCCCTTTTCGGGCGCGCCCCTCGATACGCGGCTTCGCCGCTACTCGGGGTGAGGGGCGAGAGGAAATTGTAGGGGCGGTTCGCGAACCGCCCCTACAGGCGAATGTGGTTTTGATCCTCATTCCGGCGGTGGCCGATTCCGAGCGAGGAGGAATTTTTCAACAAGCCCCTCGGGCTCGATGAACGCAAGTTGGCAGCCATGTCCGGTATGTGGGATATAATGGTTGCGAAATGCCGCTTTCAGACGGCGGAAGAGAAAGTCCCTGCTTCGGAATGGGGGAATGGAACAATGGAAAGCAATATCTGGATAGGGTTCATCGTGGTCGTCATCACGATCGTCGGCTCCCACACCTGGCTTCACAGGGACATCGCCGAACTCCGCGAGCGCATGGCGAAACTGGAGGGGACGTTCGAGGGTTTCATGACCTCGCAACGCAAGTCTGCGGACTAGCCGGTTCTTCAACCAGCAATCGCCGCTTTCATCTCAAATTATAAGAAACACCCTGCCTTTTGGAGAGTGCCTGCGCGTACTTGTGTCTGCCTTTTCGACGGAAAATGAAAGCGCAACGCGATGGTAGGGGCGGTTCGCGAACTGAGGGGCAGCCCCGAGGAGGGGTTGCCCCTACGGGGCGAACGGAAATTGAGTCGTAGGGACAACCCTCCGTGGTTGTCCTACTTTATGATGTTTACGGCAAGGACGGGCACGGGGGCCTGTCCCTACGACTTTCATCCTCGATGCGGGCGGACACATGGGGCCGCCCCTGCGAAACCGTTGCCCTGTGAACTTTCTACTCGTCCACCTCCTCGAACTCCGCCGTGTACTCCACCTGAATCCCCCGCTGCACGCTCTGGCTGGCCGGGCAGCCCTTCTCGTGCACGGCGAGGGCGCGCTCGGCGTCTTCTCGCTTTCCCCTGGGGATGCGGCACTTGTAATTGACCTTGATCTTGGTGACCAGGGCGATGCCGTCCACGTTCTCGATGATGCCTTCCACTTCCGCCACGAGGTTGTCGGGGCTGCTCTTTATCCCGCGCGCATCCAGCGCGCCTCCCATGTTGCCCGTCAGTCAGCCGGCGACGGCGGCGGCCAGGTGATCCAGCGTGGCCGGACGCTCCTCCTCGGGTTCCGCCTTGTAGAAGTTCTTGATGCCCCCGTGGATGCCGTAGGGGATCGGCTCGTCCGGGAAGGCGTCGAGATAGCCCGTTTTCATCCCCCGGCCGGGCTCCTTGACGATGCGGGCCTTGGTGACGTGAATGACTTCGCCCATGTCGGTCTCCTTGTTGAAATAGAGTTTCGAAAAATTCCCTGAATGATGAGACGCCCAAGGGTAGCACCCTCATGAGGCGAGGGGAACTCTCCGCCGGCCTTACGTGATGACGACGATGGTGCCTGCCATGGTCAGCAGCGCGCCGAGGACGAGCCGGGGCGTGATGTTCTCTATCTCGCGCAGGAAGAGCCAGCCCAGCATCAGGACGATGAGCGGCTGGGCGGAGATGATGGCCGTCACGCGCACGGCCAGCGTGTGGACGAACGCGAAGTTATAGAACGGAACGGCGACCGTCTGGCAGACGGCTGCGGCGAAAATCCACCTCCAGGCCGAGGCGGGGATGGGGCCGCGCGATTCCTCTCCCCTGTCGAGCGCCATGAGAAGCATGGCCGTGGCGGCCCCCACCCACAGCGCTATCGCGGCGGTGGCGAGCGGGTGGAGATTCAGGGACGCTTTTTTGAAGAAGATGGCGGCCACGCCCCAGAGCAGCGAGGTGACGCCGGCGGAAATCCAGCCGAACAGCTTCCACCTCGCGCCGTGGGTTTCGGCTTGCGCCTCCCGGGATGGTTCGGCCTGAACGATGAGCGTGATGCCGATGAGGAGGATCGCGAGGCCGGTGAAGATGGAGATCGTCGGCGTCTCCCCGAGGGTGAACGCAGCCCCCACGGCCGTTATGGCGGGGTACGTCAACGCGATGGGGATGGAGCGGTTCGGCCCGATGCGGTGGATGGCGCGGTAATAGAACGAGCGCGATATGCCGATGTGGAAAAAACCCGCCAGGAAGGCGAACGCAAGAGTGGCTGTCGTGACGCCCTGAAAATCGTTTTTCGAGATGAAGCCGATGGCGATGAGCGTCACGAGAGCGGCGTTCACGCTCGTGACGGCGGCGGTGACCTTGAGGACGGGCGCGTTCATGAGCGCGCGCTTGATGAAATAGACGAACACCGCCCATGCTGCCGAGGCTACCGAGGCAAGAAGCACGCCGTAGGCGTTCGATTCGGGGTTCATCTCAGGAGAGGTTCGCGGGCGGGTGCGCCGCGAATCGCGGTGTCCGGGGCGTAACCAAAGAGGTTACTTGTCGGAATTGATGCAGAGTACCGCGCGCCAGTAGTCGAAGATGTTCACGCGCTCCTGACGTTCGAGGGTCAGGTTGTTCGTCTCGAGCAGGGGTTCCAGGTCCAGGGTGGTCTCCCATCCGAATTTCTTGCAGACCCCGTTGATGAGTTCTTCGAACTTGGCCAGCAGAAGTTTTTGGCTCTTGAAATGGTTGATGAAGACGACGCGTCCGCCCGGCTTGCACACGCGGCAGATCTCCGAAACGACCTTGTGCGGGTCGGGGGCGGCGCTCACCACGTAACAGGCGGTGACGCAGTCGAAGGTGTTGTCCTCATACGCCATGTTCTGCGCGTCCATCACGGCGAGTTCGACGTTATTGAGGCCCATCTTCTCGATTTTCTCTTTCGCCTTCTCGAGCATTTTGGAAGAAATGTCGATGGCGATAATCTCCGAGGTCGGCGGGTAGAGCGGCAGGGAAAGCCCGGTGCCCACGCCTACTTCGAGCAGTTTCTCGCCAGGCTTCAGGTCGAGCAGGTCGACGCCGACGTTTCTGCCTTCACTGAACACGTGCTTGAAGACCAGGTCGTAGAATTTCCCCCAGCGATCATATATCTTGATGACGGCATCCGGCGATTCCACTTTGCATCCCTCAATCTAGTTCCCGCGCTCGCAGCTGCACGGGAATCAGGTGGGCGATGGGCATACCAACCACGACTATATCCGGCATGCTTCCCGGCTTGGACCAACTCTCTTCCTTCCAACTTCGGAAGATATGCCATATTGTAAAAAAAAATAAAAACTTTTTCCAGATCAATTGGCAATGGTGATTACGGGAGAACAGGACATGGCGTGGGAGACCATCGATTTCGATCTCGAGGAAGAGAGCGGCTTGGCCCTCGCTCGGCTCAATCGCCCCGAGGCGCTCAACGCGCTCGACCTCCAGATGGCGAAAGACTTGTACGAGGTTTGCGAAAGATGCAATGAGCCCGACGTCCGCGCGATGGTCCTGAGCGGGGCGGGGCGCGCTTTCTGCGCGGGCGGGGACCTGAAGGAGATCGAGGCGCGCATCCGGGCTGGCGAGCGGATGGAGGAGTTCCTCTGGCCGGACTACCAGAAATCAGTGGCGAAACTCCACGAGGTGCGCTGCCCGACGATAGCGGCCGTCCACGGTTTCGCCGTGGGCGCGGGATGTGATATCGCATTGGCCTGCGACATCCGCCTCGCGGGCGCAGGCGCTTCGTTCGGGCAGGTGTACTCCAGGGTCGGACTCGTCCCCGATTGCGGGGGAACGTTTTTCCTGCCCCGCGTCGTGGGCAGCGCGAAAGCCCTGGAGTTGATTCTGACGGGCGACGTCATCGATGCGGAGGCGGCGCTCGCCATCGGTCTCGTCCGCTCGGTTCATCCCGATGACGCGCTCATCGAAGAAGCGGCCGCCCTGGGTCGAAGGCTAGCCGGCGGCCCCTCGATTGCGCTTCGGGCGGCGAAGAAGCTGATTCGCGCCTCAGGGGGCCTGGACGCGGCGGCGGCGCTTCGAGCGGAAGCGGGCGCGCAGGCCGAGACGGTCGCCAGTCAGGATTTTCAGGAGGGAATCACCGCCTTTCTGGAGAAGCGAGAACCCAGGTTCCAGGGCAAGTGAACGCTCTCCGGCGATTCGGAGCCTCCGCCATATAGCCATATAAAGGACGCTTCTTGGGCATGGAAGCATATTTCGCGAGTTTTCCCATCTGGGCGAATCTCATTTTCTTCGCCGCGGGCCTGCTCATCGTCACGAAAGGCGCCGACTGGTTTACCGACGGCGCGGTGGGCGTCGCCGAAATCACGGGAATTCCCAAGGTAATCATCGGCGCCACTCTGGTGAGTCTGGCGACGACGGCGCCCGAATTCAGCGTCTCCGTCATTGCGGCCTGGCTGGAGCATCCGGCCACGTCCGTGGGAAACGCGGTCGGCTCCACCATCTGCAACATCGGGCTCATTCTGGCGGTGGCGTTCCTGATCGAGCCCGTGTCCCTCGCCCGGGCGGACGTTTTGCCGAAAGGCCTCTTCATGCTGATGATGGGCGTATTGCTCCTCACCCTGGGCTGGGACGGAAACATCGCACGCATCGAAGGCGTGGTCTTGGTCGTCTTCGTGCCCGTATATCTGTGGTTCACCATGAAGCGGGCCACGTGGTCGGATTTCGATTTCGGGACCACGGTGACCGACCGGGAGATACATCATGTCGGGCTGCGGTTCATCGCCGGTTCGATCCTGGTGGTTTTCGGCAGCGTGCTGCTCGTGCAGAACGCGGTGCATCTGGCCCGGGCCATGGGCATTTCCGAACTGGTCATCGCCCTTACGCTGGTGGCTATCGGCACGTCTCTTCCCGAATTGATCACGGCGGTTTCCGCATCCTGGCAGGGGCATGGAGACATGGCCGTCGGCAACGTGCTGGGCGCGAACGTCCTGAACATCACGTGGGTTCTCGGCGGGGCGTCGCTCATTACGCCCCTGGGCATCGAGCGGCAATCGTTCGTTCTGGATTTCCCGTTCATGCTCCTGCTCATGCTGATGTTCTT
Organism: bacterium; assembly: GCA_022825065.1. GTDB lineage: Bacteria > UBA8248 > UBA8248 > UBA8248 > UBA8248 > Bin107. Next base: position 8,939 of record JAJDYR010000008.1, on the reverse strand, counting down.
GCTTCTCGCCTTATGGAAGCGCGGCATGGGACGCAGGGCGGGACTCATGTTTCTTACGGGATACGTGTGCTATCTGGCGCTCATGGTCGTCTACTTTGTTTGAGGACGTCCGGCCGCGGGAAAACAATTTTCGCTCGGCGCCGTTTGCCGGTATATTAAGGGTTGATTTTCTGGATTGTTTTCGAGGTTCAAAGGCGAGGGGAAAGTGGTGACCATGAAAAAAATGGGTGCGCTGATCGCGGCGATCTTCTTGCTCGGCGGCCTTGAGGCTGAGGGGGCGAGCGGGAAAACCGGCCCTTCCACGAAAGATATGGGCCAGGTTGTCATCGAGGTGAACGAGAAGAAAATCACCCTGGGAGAGATCGAGCAGAGGATGAGACAATTGGCTCCCGCCGTGCGAATCCGCATCCGCAAGAACAAGGAACGCTTCCTCGATGGCCTGGTCCAGGGGGAACTCCTGTATCAGGAAGCGGTTCGCCAAAAAATTGATGAATCTCCCCAGATTCAAAAGCGGGTCGAGCGCTTGAAGCGCAGGCTCGTCATCGAGGAGTTTCTGAAACAGGACGCGGAGGCGGTGGGCGCGTCAGAGCAGCAGTTGCGCGATTTCTTTCTCGCCAACAAGGAGCGGTTCCGCCGCAGGGAGGCGGTCACCCTCGCCCACATCGTGCTCAAAACCGAACAGGAGGCGTGGGACGCCGTCGCCGAACTCAGAAAGGGGACGCCTTTCGCGCAGGTGGCGAGGCAACGCTCCATCTTCGAGGGCACGCGTGATTCGGGCGGCATGATGGGCACGGCCGAGCGGGGCGCGTTGGAAAAGGCGCTCGAAGACGTGGCGTTCAAACTGCCCATCGGCCAGCCGAGCAACCCGGTTCGAACCTCCGTCGGCTGGCAGGTAATACGGGTGCTCGAGCGCGTGGGGGCTGAGGATGCGAAATTTGATGACGTCAGGGAAGACGTAAAGCTCGTTTATTCGGAACTCAAGAGAAGAGAGAGGTACGAGGCGCTGCTCAAGCGCTTGCGCGAGGGAGCGAAAGTCAAGGTTCATGCGGAGCGGTTCAAGTAGGGTCGCGCGCTATCCACATTTTATCCACAGTTTCTCCCCTGAATATCCCCAGGACTTTCACGGCCTATCCACAACAAATTGTGGTTTAGTGCAAAAAAATCATTGACCCGGCACTATATGTTGTGTTTATATAATTTCCCTCGAAACATGGTTTTCAAGCGAGTCCCAGGCGCTTCTCTCGTGTTTCGACTCAGGAGAGGCGCTTGTCGGATCGCCCCCGTTTCGGGCGGACAGGGGCGGTCGTCTGGGGGTGGGGGGAGTTGGTCTCCTCTCGCCCCCAGATATTATATGCCCGGGATTTTCACCCCCGAAAAATCGCGCATCGTTCGTTTTCGGGTTTTCGGTTTCGGGTGGAATCCGGGGTTTCAACATGCGTCCGGGCAGGCGGAGTGCACGGGATGTCGATCAAATCGGACAAGTGGATATCGAAAATGGCGCGCGAGCACGGCATGATCGAGCCTTTCGAGGACAAGCAGGTGCGCGAGGGCGCCATCTCCTACGGCGTCTCCTCCTACGGCTACGACATCCGCATCGCCGATGAGTTCATGATCTTCACGAACGTGAACTCGACCATCGTGGATCCCAAGAATTTCGACGAGCGCTCGCTCGTCCACGTCAAGGACGACACCTGCATCATCCCGCCCAATTCCTTCGCCCTCGCCAAGACGGTGGAGTACTTCCGCATCCCCAGGAGCGTGCTCACCGTCTGCGTCGGCAAGAGCACCTACGCGCGCTGCGGCATCATCGTCAACGTCACGCCCTTCGAACCCGAGTGGGAGGGCTTCGTCACCCTCGAGGTGTCGAACACCACGCCCCTGCCCGCCAAGATATACGCGAACGAGGGCATCGCGCAGGTGCTGTTCTTCGAGAGCGACGAGGTGTGCGAGACCTCCTACGCCGACAAGAAGGGCAAATACCAGAAACAAAAAGGCCTCACGCTGGCGAAGCTGTAGACCACGTTGCTTTTGCGGGGACAGGTCGCGGCCTGTCCCTGCACCCCCTCCAAAACCCCTTGTTTTTCTTTTCCCTTTGATGTTTTGTGATCCTGTTGTATGATGATCCCATCTAATCCGCCCCAAAAGCGGACTCTCCCGCTTCATCGCTTTCCACGGGAGGTGTTCTCCGTGCCCCAGGAACTCTCTCACATCGACGAGCAGGGCCGCGCCCGGATGGTGGACGTCGGGGATAAGGAAGTTACCCGCCGCGAGGCCGTCGCGCGCGGCCGCCTGGAAATGGCGCCCGAAACCTTGAGCCTTATCCTCGCCGGAGGCCTGCCCAAGGGCGACGTGCTGGGTACGGCGCGCATCGCGGGCGTCATGGCGGCCAAGCAGTGCGCGAACCTCATCCCGATGTGTCATCCGCTGCGCATATCGAGCGTGGAAATAGACTTCACGGCTGATGAGCCGCTCGGCCTGCTTCGCATCTCGGCGGCCGTACGCGCGCAGGATAGAACGGGCGTGGAGATGGAGGCCCTGACGGCGGTGAGCGTGGCCGGCCTGACCGTCTACGATATGTGCAAGGCGGTGGACAAGGGGATGGTTCTTTCTGAAATCCGGCTGGTGAGAAAAACGGGCGGAAAGAGTGGGGATTTCATTCTGGACGGGGAGTAGTAATTCTTGGTCTCTTTATTTACGAGGACGATGCGCCTGACCCGCTTCCGCCCTTTGCCCGACGCTGGAGATGAAATGCCCTGAACCGGGCGTTTTACCTTTGAAGGCGATACGGGTCCCGACTGAAATCATGACGAAACAAGGTTGTTTTAGTATGCGATTGCTGTTTTGTGCCGTTTATTCTGATGAGATATCGCGGGAGAAAGATATATGAAAGAACCCACGAAAAAGATGCCGGTGCAGACGGTGCCGGCGGAGAAAAAGGAGGGACCGAGCCGCCTGGGCCTGATTCTTGGCGCGCTCTTTGTCATTCTTTGCGGCGTCCTGGGCGCGGCGCTCGCCGAAGCCCTGGTCGCCCAGAACCGAATGGCCGGCCTGGCCGGAGGCGCTCTGGCGGGCGTTCTCCTTCTGGCGCTCGCGAGAGAACTCGGCAAGCTGAAAATCGGCACCCTGGGCGGTGGAGCAGCCGGCCTGCTCTTCGGCCTTCTGGCCGCCCTGCTGCTTTCCGCTCTCGTCGGCGAGGCGTTTCCTCAAAACGTCCGTCCCCTCTTTGCCGCCTCTACGGGCTTGCTGCTCAGCGCTCTGGGCGTCGTTCTCGGGTCGGCGGCGGGGGGCCGGTATTCATCGCCTCCTGCTGCGAAGGGTAAAGATCCAGCCGCCAAGAAGTACCATCACGCCAAGATTCTCGACACCAGCGTCATCATCGACGGACGCATCGCCGACATCTGCGAGGCGGGCTTCGTCGAAGGACCCATGGTGGTGCCCCAGTTCGTGCTCAAGGAATTGCAGCAGATCGCCGATTCCTCGGATTCCCTGAAGCGCAACCGGGGACGCCGCGGCCTCGACGTCCTCCAGCGGATTCAGCAGAATCAGGATCTCGACATCCACATCCTGGAGACGGATTTCCCCCGCGTGAAGGAAGTGGACACCAAGCTCGTTCTCCTCGGCAAGGAGATATGCGGCAAGGTGATGACCAACGACTTCAACCTCAACAAGGTGGCCGAGCTCCAGGGAGTGCGGGTTCTCAACATCAACGAACTGGCGAACTCGGTGAAGCCGGTCGTACTGCCCGGCGAGGACATGAGCGTCTTCGTCATCAAGGAGGGCAAGGAGCATAACCAGGGCGTCGGCTATCTCGACGATGGAACCATGGTGGTGGTGGATCATGCGAAGCATCGCATCGGCGAGCAAATTCCCGTTTCCGTGACGAGCGTCTTGCAGACCACCGCCGGGCGGATGATTTTTACGAAAATACGAGATGAAGCCGAACTATCGCAAACCGGCGCCTGAGCGCGAACGCTCTTCTCCCGCATTGCCGTTTCCCGATGAGACGGCGGCTATCGTTCCCGCCGCAGGCAAGGGCCTGCGCCTTCCCGGCGTGGTGGCCAAACAGTTCAGAAGTCTTGCAGGAAAGCCTCTTTTCCATCACTGTCTTTTGCGAATCGCGCGGGCGGGCCTCGTGGGCCGTATCGTCGTGGCGGTTCCCCCCGGCTCGGACCCGCCCGAGGTGCCCGGTGGAATGGACGTGGCCGTCGATGTCATCGAAGGCGGCGCGCGCCGTCAGGATTCGGTGCGAAACGGGCTCGCCGCTCTCGGGGAGGGTGTCTCCTGGGTCGTTGTGCACGACGGGGCGCGGCCTTTGGTGACGCGCGGTCTCATAGAGAGGTGCCTGCTCGGCGCGGCGGAGACGGGCGCCGCCATCGCGGCCCTGCCCGTGGTGGATACGGTGAAGACGGGCGACGCCGAGGGATTCATCGAGGCGACGCGCCCGCGCGAGGGCCTCTGGCTCGCCCAGACGCCCCAGGCGGCGCGGCGCGAATTGCTCGCCCGCGCGATGGATTGGGCGGACGCAAATGATTTCGAGGCAACCGACGAGGCGGCTCTGCTGGAAGCGGTCGGCGTTCGGGTGAAGCTCGTGGAAGGAAGCGCCGAGAACATCAAGGTGACGACGCCCGGCGACATGGAGCGCGCGGCGCGCCTGATGGAACTTGAACGACAAGCCGAAGCGGAGGCGTCCACATGATTCGAGTCGGGGTAGGCTACGACGTCCACCGCTTCGAGGCGGATCGAAAGCTCGTGCTCGGCGGCGTGGAAATTCCCTTTGAGCGGGGCCTCGCGGGACACTCCGACGCCGATGCGCTCATCCACGCGCTCATCGACGCCTTGCTGGGCGCGGCGGCCCTCGGCGACATCGGCTCTCACTTTCCCGATACGGACGAGGCCTATCGCGGCGCGGACAGCCGGGAACTGCTCGCGCGCGTGGTGGCGCTTCTCGCCGAGCGGGGCATGAAGCCGAACAACGTGGATTCCGTGGTCGTGGCGCAAAGGCCGAAACTCGCTCCCCATATCCCTGAAATGCGCGAGGTCGTCTCCTCCATTCTGGGGATTCCGCCTGATCGGGTGGGGATCAAGGCGACGACGGGCGAGGGGCTCGGCTTCGTGGGACGCGAGGAGGGCGTCGCGGCGCATGCGGTTTGCACGATAAGCGTGGAGTCTCCTTGACGCCCATCGGCGGGGCATGACAAATTTCTGCCCGGACGCGGCCCGGAACACATTTTTTTACCCCTTCTATCATGCGGGTTCTGGAGAGAGTCATTTGGGTGTTCAGCTATACAACACGTTGACGAGAAAAAAAGAACCCTTCGAGCCTCTGGAAGAAGGGCGCGTGAAGATGTACGTGTGCGGGGTGACGGTGTATGACCACTGCCATCTCGGGCACGCGCGCGCCGCCATCGTCTTCGACGTGATTCACCGCTATTTCGAATACCGCGGCTACGATGTTCTCTTCGTGTGCAACTTCACCGACGTGGACGACAAGATCATCGCCCGCGCCCGGCGTCTCAAGATTCCCATCGGCGAGCTGACCGAAAAATTCATCGGCGAATACTACGTCGACATGGATGCGCTCGGCGTTCGGCGGGCGGACGCCGCCCCGCGCGCCACGGAGAACATCGAGGGCATGATCGAGATGATCGAAAAACTTATCGAGAAGGGAATCGCCTACGAGGTTGAGGGGAACGTCTACTACGACATCGAAAAATTTCCCGGCTACGGCAAGCTTTCGGGACGCAACACCGAGGAACTCGAAGCCGGCTACCGCATCGAACCGGGCGAGGGCAAGCGCAACCCGCTCGATTTCGCCCTGTGGAAGGCGGCGAAGCCCGGCGAGCCCGAATGGGAGAGTCCCTGGGGGCCCGGCCGTCCCGGCTGGCACATCGAATGCTCCGTCATGTCGAGCCGCTACCTGGGCGAGCGCTTCGACATCCACGGCGGGGGGGAGGATCTGGTGTTCCCCCACCATGAGAACGAGATAGCGCAGAGCGAGGGCTGCTTCGGGCATGAGTGGGTGCGCTACTGGGTGCACAACGGCTTCGTGCAGATCAACCACGAGAAGATGAGCAAATCGAAGGGCAACTTCTTCACCATCAAGGCGATTCTCGAGGACCATCCCGCCGAGGTGGTCCGCTATTTCCTGCTGGGAACGCACTACAGGCATCCGGTGGATTATTCGGATCAGGTGGTGGGCGAGGCGCGAAAGGGGCTGGACAGGCTCTACAACGTGCGGTTGAGGCTCGACCGAAGCGGCGGGGAGGATACGGAGGGCTGGCGTGAGCGTGTGGAGGAGGCGGTTGCCGCCTTCCGCGCGCAGTTCACAGAAGCCATGGACGATGATTTCAACACCGCGCGCTCCCTGGGGTATCTCTTCGACTTCGCGCGCCGCATCAACGGCTTCATCAACGAGGCGGGCGCGCTGCCTGAATCCGCGGCCGCCCTCGCGCGGGGCGTGTTCGATGAGGTGGGCGGGGTTCTGGGCCTGTTCACCCACTCTCCCGAGGAGTGGTTCCGAAGCGCCGCGAGCGCCGCGCCCGCAGAGGGGGACGAGGGCCAAAACGGCGCCTTGCGCGATGATGAGATAGAAGCGTTGCTCGAGCGCCGCGCGCAGGCGCGGGCCGGCAGGGACTTTTCGGAGGCCGACCGGATCCGGGAAGAACTCGCGGAGGCCGGCATCGTCCTCGAAGACGGCCCCGGCGGAACCCTCTGGAAGAGAAGAGCGCCGTGACGCCACGGGCGAGCGAGGCCCGGGGGTACACGCGCGCCACGTCTTCCCGTCTCACTGGGCCTGTTGAAAAAACCTGTAATGTCGGCAATGGGATACCGCCTTGCCGAAGGGATTGTAGGGGCCGTATATATGCGGCCCGAGTTCCGACGTTGAAAAAGCAGGGACGCATACTATGCGTCCCCTACAAAAACCGCCTTCACGGTCGCGTCAAATCCTCGTTAATCGGGGTTTTTCAAAAGTCCTTCACTGAAGAGCTTAGCGATTGAGACGCAAACCCGAATACGTCTGCGGAGCGCACAGCGTATTGGCGGCTCTCTCTCGCGGGCCGGAGCGGGTGAGGCGGCTCTTCATCGCAGGTGGCCGCCGGAACCGCAGGGTGGCCGAAGCAATAAGGCTCGCCGAGGAGCGCGGAGTCCCCGTCGAGACGCTCGATCCCGGACAACTCACGAAAAAGGCCGCCACGGCGCAGCATCAAAACCTGGTGGCGGAGGTGCATCCCACGCCGCTACTCTCGCTCGATGACCTCATCGAAGCCCAGCCCGCGGAGGCTCCGCCCGTTTTACTGCTCGACGGCGTGCAGGACCCGAGGAATTTCGGCGCCATCTTGAGAAGCGCTGCGGCCCTGGGGGCGGGGGGCGTCGTCTGGCCTAAGGATAACGCCGTGGGTCTCACGCCCGTCGTGGCGAAGGCGGCCGCGGGCGCGCTGGAGGTCGTGCCGCTCGCGCGCGTGACGAATCTGGCCCGGGCCGTCTCGGCGCTCAAGGAGGCGGGCTACTGGGCGCTGGCGGCGGATGCTCACGGGGACAGAACCCTGGGCGTCGATGAACTGCCCCGGCCCTGTTGTCTGGTGGTCGGGGCGGAGGGCAGGGGCGTGCGGCCGCTCGTGTTAAAGAACTGCGATGTGCGGGTACGAATCCCCATGGAGGAGGGCGTGGTGTCTTCTCTGAACGCCTCCGTCGCCGCGGCGATCCTGCTCCACGGTGTGCGCGGGACTCGCAGGATGGGTGAGGACGCGGCTCAGGCGTAGGACTCTTCCTCGCGCGCGCCTTGATTTCCCCTGAACCGAACTCCGAATCCGCACCCGTTCCTTGCTTTTCGCTCCCTCAAAGTGGATAAAGGGGGTTGACAAGGCGCGCCTGCGGGCCTAATTTAACCCGCCTTTGTTGGCTGGCGTAGCTCAGCTGGTAGAGCAGCTGATTTGTAATCAGCAGGTCGGAGGTTCGAGTCCTCTCGCCAGCTCCACGGCGGGACGCGCCTCCCGGACCTCGCCGGAGAAAATCCGGGGGAGAATGTCTGCGGTTTTTCCATACGGGCTTCGGTGGATGTGACGGCTTCGGGGAATCGATGGTTTCCGCGAGGTTTTTTTGATAGCCTTTATGGTTGTTTTTGATGAAAGGCGGTTTTCGGGGGAGGTTCCCGAGTGGCCAAAGGGATCAGACTGTAAATCTGACGGCTCAGCCTTCGGAGGTTCGAATCCTCCCCTCCCCACCAGCAGATGAATCGTTGAAACGACTAGGACGCGCGCTTTGGATTCAGAGGCGGGAATAGCTCAGATGGTAGAGCATCAGCCTTCCAAGCTGAGGGTCGCGGGTTCGAGCCCCGTTTCCCGCTCCAGGATGATTCGAGGCTTTCGCCTTTTCTTGATATGGATTTCATGAACCGGATTTCGGTTTTGGGGGTTGCTCTGGCCGGAATAAGCTGTATTATCCGCCCGGAACGAACCTCCGGGCGCATCGTTTGCTGAGGTTGCCCTGGCTGAAATACAGGATATTCGCACGCCCGTGACGCAGCCGGCCCACGTAGCTCAGTCGGCAGAGCACTTCCTTGGTAAGGAAGAGGTCACCGGTTCAAGTCCGGTCGTGGGCTCCAGGGCAGGCGGAATTCATTGAAATTTCGAGGTTCGTGCATTATCCTGCAATTCGCATGAAACGCCTTGGAATCCCTCGGGTTCGCGGAGATTCGCTTTGGCGATGGACAAGGTTTCGCCCGAGCGGGTATAAAGGCGCGTTTTTCGGGAATGACGAGAAAGAGGGGAAATGGTTCCTCTCCCCCGGAAGATATTATTTTTGAATTTTCAACAGAAGGAGAAGGGAAGCCATGGCGAAGGCGAAGTTTGAGCGCACGAAGCCGCACGTGAACGTAGGGACGATAGGGCACGTGGACCATGGGAAGACGACGCTGACGGCCGCGATCACGAGGCACCTCT
>JAJDYR010000011.1 GCA_022825065.1 bacterium | reverse complement strand
GGGGTGAAAGTGAAGCTGTTCCGGTGTACAATGCGTGTCCATGGGGCCTCTCTGTCGGACGGGTGTAAGTTATTGAGACAACTCACATTATCCGACAATCAGAGGCCCCATGCCATTTGTCGGTGAAATATCCGGGCTAAGGCGCGATTCACTCAACAAATCTTCCGCCCAATCCTTGAGAGGCCCTCTCAGCCACTCGCCGATAGGGACGGCGAACCCCATTTTAGGCCTTTGAATCAACGAATCGGGAGCGTAGCGGGACAATAAGCGCTTTAAAATCCATTTTCCCCCGCCATCGCGCAGCTTCTGCCGCAACGGGAGACTCCAGACGAACTCCACGACCCGGTGATCCAGGTAGGGTGCTCTCACCTCGAGACTCGCTCCCATGCCCGCCCTGTCCACCTTCACAAGGATATCATCGGGCAGATATTCCACCATGTCGCGGAACATCATCGTTTCGGCGGGATGAATATCTCTTGGAACGGTTTCCGTAGCGAAGTTCTTCCCCACGTTTTGACTCCCCGGTAGGCAAACCGAAGCATCGCTGTGCGCTCTCAGGCGCTCGTACACCTCATCAAGACTCGCTGCACCGAAGATATCCGCCAGCTTGAGGAGTTTCTCTCCAGCCATCTCGACTCTGTATCGCCTGGGCAGCAGAGGAGATATTTTTTCATAAAATCGCGCCAGTGTGGGGTGCCGCGAAGTCAGGGTCTTTGTGATTCGCGTTCTCAGCCGCTCCGGCAGGCGATTGCTCCACCTCCAGACACCGGGCGCCCAGAAATAACGGTTGTAGCCGCCAAAGAGTTCATCACCCCCGTCACCCGAGAGAGCGACCGTCACGTGCTCCCTCGTGAGTGCGCACAACAGGTGCGTGGGAATCTGGGACGGATCCGCAAACGGCTCGTCATAGAGCCGGGGCAGGCGCGGAATGACTTCGAGCGCTTCTCTCGGACCGGCGTAAAATCGGGTGTGCTCGGTTTCGAGATGGCGGGCCATCTCGCGCGCATGGAGGGCCTCGTCATAGCCTTTCTCGTGAAAGCCGATGGAAAACGTCCGAACGAGAGCTCCGCCCTCCTCCTTCATCAGTGCCGCCACGGTGGAGGAATCGACCCCGCCCGAGAGAAATGCGCCCAGTGGCGCGTCTGAGCGCAGCATCTGGCGCACGGAGCGTTTCAGTACCTCATCCAGTTGGTCAAGCGCCTCATCGTCGGCGAGTGCTTCTCTCTCTGTGGATGCGCGCCTCACGACATCTTGTGCGGACCAGTACACGCGCGGTTCGGGCAGAAGCTCTGGCCCGTCCGAGGCGCGCAGGCTCAAGATGGTGGCGGGCGGCAGTTTATGGATTCCCCGGTAGATGGAGTGTGGAGCGGATACGCAGCCCAGTTTCATGTACGCGGCCAGCGCGTCGGCGGAGATTTCACCTTCCCAATCAGGATGCGCGCGGAGGGCTTTGAGTTCCGAACCGAACAGAAAGGATTTCCCGCACCAGCCGTAGTAGATGGGTTTTTCACCCATGCGATCACGCGCGAGATGCAGCGTTTTCTCCGTACGATCCCAAAGGGCGAAGGCGAACATGCCGACGAACCGCCGCACGGCCTCCTCCAGCCCCCAGGTCTCCACCGCGACGAGGAGAACCTCGGTGTCCGAGCGTCCCTGGAAGCGCACTCCCTCGCGCGTCAACTCATCGCGCAGTTCGATGAAATTATAGATTTCCCCGTTGCAGGAGAGGACGTACCGCCCGTCGTGTGAGATCATCGGCTGGCGGCCGTCTGCGCTCAGATCGATGACAGCGAGCCTCCTGTGCCCCAGAGCGACGCCCGCCGCTTCGTCGACCCAACTTCCCCCGTCGTCCGGCCCCCGGTGGCGCAGTCTCTCCGCCATCCTCGAAACGACGCCCCTGGGGTCCTCAGTTTCCTTATGCGTGAAGAGAAAACCCGCAACGCCGCACATGATGTCCGCTCAGGTGAAATGAATGAACCGGGCGCGCCCTGGTTTCCATCCTCACGTTTTGCGCAGAGCCAGGCTGAAGGTCTCGGCCGCCCGCTCGCGCGAGATGAGATAGAAAACCCAAAGCCACAACCGCCAGAGAACGTGAAGGGGCGCAAAGAAGCTGAAATACGCACTGTAATAATAGGCTCTTCTCTGAAGCACGGCGAAGCCTTGCCCGCGCGCCATTTCTTCGAATTCGGACAACGTGCAGCGATGGTAGCGGCACGGAAAGCCGGACTTGTCCGCGAGTTCGGGATAGAGAAGCCTCAGCAGAATTCGCTTGAGTTTCTCAGGCAAGATGAGGTTCACCCGCGCGTAGAGTGAGGTTTCCGACGGCGTGAACAGGAGGGCGACGCCGTCCTTTTTCAATATACTCGCCAGGCCTGCGAAAGCGGAATTCGTGTCGGTGACGTGCTCGAGCAGCGCCTGGCAAATCACCACGTCTGCGTCTTCGCGTCCCCGATATGCGGTGATGTCGGCGCGGATGGTTACATCGTAGGTCCCACATGGCGCGCGCATCAGTTCTCCTTCGTCGATATCGAGGCCGATGATCCGGAGGTCCCGCCTCGCCTTCTCCTCTTTGGAGTGGAGGGGATGTTTCCCTCCGCCCACTTCGAAGATCAGCGCACCCTCGGGGATGTGGGGCGGCGCGAATTCTTCCCGGAAATGCGCCTGCCCGTCCACACGGAATACTTCGGGAAGCATTCCATCAAAACGCCTGGAGAGTGATTTGTTGAAGTCAAGAAATTTTCCCGGCAGGCCGCGCATGAGGTTTGGAATCCCTGTCTCGTTGAAAACGGCGGGCGGAAGCGATGTCCGCCCGAACAGGGTCCTCATGGCCGTCCATTATGTCAGATGATCGGGGCAGGGGGAAGGGGCCAGTTCCGAAAAAAGGAATCGACTCATCACGGCTTGATAACTGTTTTGGAAATTGGTTTCAGCCAAGACAATTGGTGTTTTCAGGGTATCGTAATGTGTTGCTTGACGCTCAACAAATGATTTGGGTATTTTGCGCTATGAAGATTCGCAGCGTGGTTCACAAAGGACTTCGCCGATTCATAGAGGATGATAATACGGCTGGTCTCCAACCTGCGGTCGTGCCGAAGTTGCGGCGTATCATTTCTTTCCTGCAAGACATGGCTCGGGAGGAAGAACTACGAACCGTTCCGGCTTGGAGGGCGCATCAGCTTGTCGGCGACCGTAAAGGTGTTTGGAGTCTGTCGGTTACAAGAAACTGGCGGCTCACTTTCCGGATCGATCAAACAGAGATGGAAATCGTCGAGTTGAACTTTGAGGATTATCACTAGGAGGCGATTATGAGTGCGACGGGTGGCATACGAATGAAGAACCCGGCTCATCCGGGCGGGTTCGTGAAGAGCGAGATCATCGAACCGCTTGGGTTGTCGGTGACCGAAGCGGCGCGGGTTTTGGGAGTCACGCGTCCCGCGCTGTCCGCGCTGCTTAACGAGCGCGCGGATCTCTCGCCTTTGATGGCGCTCAGAGTCGAGAAGGCGTTCGGCGTCTCGATGGACACGCTGATGCGGATGCAGAACAGTTACGATATCACCCAGACGCGCAAGCGCGAAGATGAAATTGATCTTGCTCCGTATAAAGGACGGGTCGCCTGAGGTGATCTTGTATCTCGTCGGTTAAGTGCCGGGTGTTCTCGGGCATTTCGTCGTGAGTACGACCATACCGTAGGGGCGGTTCGCGAACCGCCCCTACGAGTTCTTTCACGGTCGAAATTGATCATCCCAGCTTCGCCCGGAAGAAGTCTATCGTGCGCTTCCAGGCGAGTTCGGCCGCGGCCTTGTCGTAGCGCGGCGTCGTGTCGTTGTGAAAGCCGTGGTTGGCCTTGGGATAGAAGTGCGCGGTGTATTCCTTGCCGTGTTTCTTGAGCGCGGCTTCATAGGCGGGCCAGCCCTTGTTGATGCGCTTGTCGAATTCGCCGAAGTGGAGTAGCAGGGGCGCCTTGATTCCGGCGACCTCGGCTTCGGTCTTTGGCTGGCGGCCGTAGAAGGGAACCGAGGCGGCGAGGTCCGGCTTGTGGACGGCCATGGCGTTCGAGACGCCGCCCCCGTAGCAAAAGCCCACGACGCCCACTTTTCCGTTCGCGCTCGCGTCGGCCTTCAGGTGATCGAAGGCGGCGAAGAAATCCTGCAGCAGCTTCGCCTTGTCCAGCTTTCGTTGCATGACCTTGCCGTCCGGGTCGTTGCCGGGGTATCCGCCAAGCGGCGTGAGGCCGTCGGGCGCGAGCGCGGTGAAGCCGGCGACGGCCACGCGCCGGGCGACGTCCGCGATATAGGGGTTCAGCCCCCTGTTCTCGTGCACGACGACCACGCCGCCGCGCCTGCCCCCGCCCGCGGGCCGCACGAGATAGCCCTTGATCTTGCCGTGCCCCTTGGGCGAGGAATACTCAATCGTTTTCCCCTTGATGCGCGCGTCGTTCTCATCGACCTGTTTCGCCAGCGCGTAGTCCGGCGAGAGCATGTCGAGCAGGGCGGCGGCGGTGAGGCCGCCCACGGCGAACTTGGCCGCCTTGTCGAGAAACTCCCTGCGCCCGATGATGCCGTGCACGTACTCGTCGAAGAGGTCCAGCAGTTCCTGGTCGAAATCACTCGCTTGCCTGCGCTCCATGACGGTCTCCTGGTTTTGGGAATGAATGAAATGACGATCGGCACCAGGCGGCCGGTGCGGTGGCGGGATTATACATCGTTTCGAGGCGATGCGGCTATGCGGTGCGAGAGGAAATGCGGGCAGTTGCGGGCAAATGCGGGGGAAGCGAAAAACTTTTTTTATCGCTATATTTGAGTCCATTACACTAAGATTAAGATATGAAATCCTTTTGTAACAATAAGTTACGAGGAAAAAATTTTTCAGGAATTTATCGAAAAACCCCGTGAATTTATCCAATTTTATCGAAAATATCATTATTTCCATTTTCCCGTTGTCCTTGTTTCGAGGGAACGGCTCCCCTCCCGGCGCGGTTCGATTCCGCCCGGCGAGGAAAAGATCGCCGCCTTCGCTCTCGACCCCTCATTCAGTTCCATGGAAAACCTCCCGTCCTTTCGTATCGACTCCATCCGGTGCGGGACCGGACCCGGCCCAAAGGGAGAGCCCGGCTTTCTGTGCCGCGCGCACGATACCGCAGCGCCGGATTCCGAGTCGTACGGCAAATGCGGGGAATTGCGGGCATATTTCGAGAGGCGAGGATTGCGGCTTGTAGGGACAGGCCCCTGCGCCTGTCCTGACGGATGGCACTCGATTGACGCGGGAAAGTTCGAATTCAGGGGAGGCCGCCGGAGAACCCGACACGGACCCGCAGGAGTTTTAGATAAAATCCGATACTTTCACGTCCGTTTTCGATATATTCCTAAAGTAACGGACTAAAATTTCAAGAAATGCTTGGCGGCTGCCATGTTGGGAGCGTATTCTAATTCCAGTGATTCGAATTCGTCCTTGATATCGTTCCGGACTTCAGCTTCCCCCTCGGAAAGTTCCGCGTAGTCTCTGGTATTGGATGATACGAACACAATCGGAGCCGTTAGACCGTCTTCTCGGAGTTTACGAACTCGATCTAGATAGGTTTCCAGGATTACACAGTCTTTTATGGAATCTTTCCCCTTACGAGCCGGTGAGCGCGCCTGAATGGACCGGGAAGATGCACGCGAAAGAATCTGATCGGAATGAGATATCGAGTCACCGACTTTCAGCCAACGATCCGCCACCTCACGGCATCGAAGTTCATGATCTTCCCAGTGGCTTGCATCGATTTGGCGCGACGAGCCATACAATCCTGTCAGAGCGTTGAGCTCGTCGAGCCGATTCTGAAATTTCACAATCGCGCGCTTGGCTTCCGCCTGGACATTGTCTGCATTTCCCCCGAACTCTTCGCGCACATGGTCGGCAACAAGGACGATCAGCTTCTTGTCCGATTCAGCCGCTCGGAGCAGAGTCAGGGATGCTTCGTGTTCATGTATGCGAATCGTTTCCCGTGTAGGATCGCGCATGATGTCCAAAATCGCGCATGTGTCCAGACAAAGGACAGGAGTATCTTTTGGCGGTGGAACCGGCATCGTCAGCAGGAACAATCATATTCGTTCAATAGGTCCAGTCCGAATTCATATTGAATGGCGAGTCTGGAGGCGACGTCTGGCGGCCATTCCTCCACTTCCACCAGCCATCGTTCCAGCAATTCCGGGTCGAGCTTGGTTTTGGACTTGTAGGCGGACATCAGGAACTCAAGCCACCGTTTTCTGTCCGAAGGATGGCCCGACCCGGTGAATTTGTTCGCCCCCCCGGAAAAGCGGTGAAGGGCATCAGTTGCTTCTTTTGATGTCCAATCGGCAATGGATTGTTCGCGAGGAGTAATTTTTACACTGAACTTAGAATCCATTGAAGCGGGCGTTACGATTCGGTCTTTGAAGTCGTTGAGGGCATCATTATAATCGGTTACCCCGAGTTCACCGTTCTCCAGCGGCACGATATTCGTTACTTTATACCCACCTGCTTCTTCCCAGAGCACCAAACGAGAAGGGGGAAGACTGTCCCCGGACTCACGTTCGAACGCCATAACGTCATGACCGTCTTGCTGGATTTTCTTTTCAAGTTCTTCAACATGCCGCCAGGGCGCCTGAGTATGTTCTAGGAGCGCTTCGCGAAGACGTGAACAGCTCTCGTCGGGACAAGTCAGGAACAAGTCCTGGAAAACTTCGATGGAATCAGCCACCTTTGACATGGACCTACTCCTTGTCTCTCAGCGGTGAAAAAGACGGCTTGGAATTACTTCTGTAATACTTTCGCTAGTATACCACGCTCGTAAGGGGAGAGTCATTTCTGCAAAGCTCGATAGGCATTGAATCTGCGATCCGAACAAAGATCAGACAACGCTGGATATCCACGACGCCCTCACCCCAACCTCTCCCGCAACCACCGAAAGGACTCGGGCGCCCATTCGGCGAAGTGCTTGAAGGCGCAGTGGCCGTCATCCGGGTAGACCCGCGCCTCCCTGCCGGTCACGGGGCCGTGTTCGAGCATGTAGTAGATGTTTCCGATAGGAGCCAGGTGATCGTGTTTTCCGTTGATCATCAGGACGGGGCAGACGATTTTCTCCACGAGGCCGAGTTCGCTCAGCGACCAGCGCTTGAAGAGCGCCTCTTCTTTCTCGACGGTGGTGGGCGGAAACGAGGGGCCGTCGCCGGGCGCGCCGAAGATATAAGCCGCGCGCCTTTTGCTGTTGGCGACGTAGTTCGCCATCTCGGCCTCGGTCATGCGGTAGCCGAAGTGGTGGCCCGCGCTCGCCACGGCGGCGCGCACCTTTTCGGGATAGGAGCCCGCGAGCAGCATCACCGAATGCCCGCCCCGGCTGATGCCGAATGCGCCGATGCGCTCAGAGTCCACCTCGGGCCGGGCGGCGAGGTAGTCGACCGCCGCCTTCCACGCCGAGACGGATTCGGGTTCGTATGGAAAGGGGTTCTCCCCCGTGCCGGGGCCGTCCATCACCAGGGTGGCGAGGCCGTGTTCCAGGGCCATCTCGCCCGCCCAGCCGCGGTCTTCCTTGAACATGTCCCCGCCGCACATGACGAGGACGGCGGGGACGGGGTTTGCCGCGCTCGCTTCTTTCGGTGCGCGGAAATGGGAGGTGATGCGCTCGCTCCCGCACTCTACGCCGACGACTTCGAGCGGCGGGTCGAGGAATTCGCATGATTTCAGATACGCGCGGATACAGTCGCGGTTCGCCTGTTCCTTGAGCGGTGTGAGGGGCCGGGGAAAACGCGCGAGGCTGTAGTAGGTTTTGGCGAGCAGGAATTTCTCCCGCGCGGCGCTCGTATCGCCGCTTGCGGCGGACTCCTCCGCCAGTTCTTCATAGCGCGCGCCTATCTCGCGCCATACGGGAACCCAAAGATCGTCGGTCGTGCCCTTAAGAGACGCGACGGCGCTTTTGAGTTCCTCGATGTCCTCGATCATGGAGAACCACCGGCGGTAGAAGCCGCCGTGCTCCACGACGAAGGGGTCTTCGCTGGGCGCGAAGGGGAGGTTATCGAGTGAGGATTCGTTCATTGTCTCTTTCCTTGCAAAACTGTTTCAAACGTCGATGGTTGTGGCTGTTGAAAACCCCTGAGAGGGGAATGGCAACCCTCTGAAAGGGAAACCCCATATAAATGCAACCCCCCCTACCCCCCCTTGTCAGGGGGGCAAGAAAAAGCAAAACCCCCTCAGTCCAGCGGGGGCGCATCGCCTTTTTATACCCCCCTGACAAGGGGGGGCAGGGGGGGTTGGTTTTCCCGTCAAGAGGGGCATCCCCTCTACCCCCGAAAAAGGGAGCTTTTCCCGCAGCCCCGCACTGTGGCGGATCAGGGACGCATCTAGGCGTCGAGGTGTTCGTAGATTTCGACGACCATCCCGCCTTTGATGACGCCGTCGCTCAGGTGGCCCGCCAGGACTTTCTCGGGTTCGCCCGGCCCGCCGCTGATGGCCATGTGCACGTGGACGTAGGGCTGGGGCTCGTCCCAGGTCACGTCGCCGAGCGCCAGGGGCGGTTCGTCCGGCCAGGTGATGTTGCCGAGCGCCACGAGTTCGCGCCAGCCTTCGAAGTGCAGGCGGTCGACGTCGTAGCCGTCCATGCTCTTGAAGCCCGATATCATGTCCGTCTCAGCGAGGGCGCCGATGAGGAAAACCGAACCCGCGCGGATGTTCTTCTCCTTCACGAGATCGCACAGGTTCGTATAGAAATTGTCTCCGGCCTCGAGCGTGACGCGGAAGATGCGGCCGATTCTCTTCTCTTCTACTCTCATTTACGCCTCCTTGTCGGATAATGATGGAGCCGGTTTCTAGCGCTGCGCGACGACCTCGTCATAAAGCCGTTCGAGACCATCGCGGAAGGTGTCTTTTCTCTGCTGTAGCCAGTATTCGCCGCGCGTTTCGTCGGCGTGGAAATAGGTGAGGAATTTCGGGTCCTGGACGGCTTCGGCTTTTTCTTTGCCGGCGGCGACGACCTCGACCATGATCTCCATCATCCCGCTCAGGGTATTTTTGAGTTTTGTGGCCACTTCCTTCCCGCATATATCGCCGTGGCCGGGGACGATGGTCTCGATGTCCAGACCCTCCACCCAGGCGAGCGCGTCTATCCATTCCTGCACGAAGGCGTCGCGCATCCCGGCCGAGGGGCCGTTGATGACGACGTCGCCTGAGAAGAGCACGCCCTCCTCGGGCACGAGGACGGAGGTGCACGCAGGCGAATGGCCGCCCTTGCGGTGAATCTCAAACGTGAGCGGCGGCAGGTGCAGCGTGAGGCTGTCCTCGAAGCAGAACTGGGGCAGCGGCACGGCGGCGTTCGTGATCTCGTCCGCCTCCTCGGTGAAGCCCAGGTCCCGCAGCGTATTCACGAAGATTTCCTTGGAGAATGCGTTGTCGCCCTTCGATATTTCGTCATACACGTACTGGGGGGCGATGAGCGCCACGTCTCCCTCGATGAACGAGGAGCCCGTGGTGTGGTCGCCGTGGTAGTCGGTGGCGATGAGGTAGCGCACGCCCCGGGGGCTTAAGGCCGAGACCTCTTCCTGCCATTTGCGCGAATCGCTCGGCCGCACCGGGCAGTCCAGGAGGACGACGCCGTTATCGGTAACGGCGGCGCCCACGTTCGCCCAATCGTAGTCGGTCTCTGCATATAGATGTTCGGACAGGCGCTTCATGGTTGTCTCTCTTTCCGGTTGACGTGAATGAGGATGTTCGCGCAAGAATACCCCCAGGAATCCGTTCGGGCAAGACGCTCACACACTCTGGTGAAGGGGAGGAAACCCGTTTTGGAACTCATACTCCTGGGCGTGGGCGCGCCGCCGCCTACTCCTGAAAAAAGCGGCCCGTGCAACGCGCTCGTCAAGGGCGGTAAGCTCTATCTCGTCGACGCCGCCCGGCACGCCGCCACCCAGATCATGAAGTCGGGCTTTCAGGTCAGCAAGGTGGACCACCTGTTCTTCACGCATTTCCACTCCGATCACTACACGGGTTTCGGCGAGTTCTTCATCTCGCGGTGGATCATGGGCGCATCGACGCCGCTCCAGGTCTACGGGCCGCCGCCCGTCAAGGAAATCGTCGAGCGGATGCTCCGCTATTACGAGTACGACATCGATCTGAGGGCGGAGGAGGGGAAGCCCAGGGCGGGAAGCGACATCGAGGTGACCGTCCTTGCGCCCGGCGATGCGCTCGAGGTGGACGGCATCGGGGTCCGCGTGGACAAGGGCACGCATCACGGCAACGTGGACGACATCGTCTCCTACGCGTTCGAGGCGGAGGGGAGAAAGATCGTCATCGCGAGCGACGGCAGCCCCACGGACAAGCTGGTTCCTCTCGCGCGGGGGGCGGACGTATTGGTGATGCACCCCTGCCTGCCGGAACTGATCAACGAGAATTACGGGAGTTTCCGGGCCACGGCGAAGATTGTGGCGGCCCACCACGCCACGGCGGAAGAAGTCGGGAGAACGGCCGCCGAGGCAGGCGCCGGGAAACTGGTGTTCTCGCACGTCGTCCCGCCCCTGGCGCCGAATGAGAAGGTGCGCGAGGCGATAGCCCCTTATTTCGACGGCGAGATCGTCGCCGGCGAGGATCTGATGCGGCTTTGAGATGGGTGTCCGCTCCTTGTCTCTTGAAAACCCCCGTCGGGGGCATCGGTTTTCTGACTCCCTGTCGGGGGTTGTTGAAAAAGCCCTCATCCTCAAGGGATAAAGGCAACCCCCCCTACCCCCCCTTGACAGGGGGGTAAAAAAAGGCGATGCGCCCTCGCCGGGCTTAGGGGTTTTGGTTTTTCTTGCCCCCCTGTCAAGGGGGGGTAGGGGGGGTTGGTTTTCAAGGAGAGAGCCTGCGCCTCCGCCCGGTTTCGGCTTTCGCCGGAATGACGGCAGTGGACAGTTCCGGACCTGTGTGGACTATTCCAACAACCCTCGGCAGGGCGCATTGCGCCGGATGCAACGAAATGGCGCTTGTGGCATACTCTGTCCATCCAGTTCAAGAAAAGCGTCCACTATTTTGTGAGGCAAACTGTCCATTTTCATTTTCCGAGAGGAGAAACAAGATGAGAAAGTGGTTCGGGTTTTTAAGTCTGATCCTCGCGCTGAGCCTCGTGCCGGTCGGTTTCGTGACGACCGACGCCGAGGCGGCCAAGTTCCGCATCGGCATGCACCGCCAGACGTTCGGCTCCTTCACGGCGGTCGCCATGGGGATGGGCTATTTTGACGAGGAGTTCGGCAAGGGCAATTGGAGCGTGAAGGTGTTCCCGCAAGGCAAGCTCGTCATCGAGGCGCTGCTCTCGCGCAGTCTCGACGTGGGCCACGGCGCCACGCGGCCCTACGTGGACGGGGTGGCGAAAAAGGCGGGGCTGGTGATGGTCTCCGCGAGTTCCTCCTGGTGCAAGTCCATTTCGATCTGGGTGCATCCCGATTCTCCCATCAAGACGGTGGCCGACCTCAAGGGCAAGACCATGGCCGAGAAGAAGGGGACGTCCACCCACTTCGTCTTTGACAACGGCATTCTGCCGGCCTTCGGCATGAAGCCCAAAGACGTCAAGATCATGAACACGACCACGGCGGAGCGTCTCTCGGCCTTCCGGGCCAAGGTGGTTCAGGCGATGGTCATCGGCGCGCCCACGTCTTTCCGTCTCACGGACAAGAAATGGGGCAGGCCCATCGTGGATTACTGCAAATACGACAATCCGCCGGCGATGATCTTCATCGAACTCGCGAATCCCCGGACGCTCAAGAGCAACCCCGAAGGCGTGGTGAAGTATTTGCGGGCGTATCTCAAGTCCGCGAACCTCTGGAAAAAAGACCCCGACAAGTTCGCCAAGGTCTATCACAAGTGGCTGATCTCGAAGGGCCGCAAGGTGGACTATTCCATCGCCAGGCGCTCCATCAACGTGGTGCGGCCGCTCTATAAGATCACGCCGCGCATCATCAACGCGCTGAACGCGACCGCCAAGGTGCAGAAGGGCCGCGGCAAGATTCGCCGTCTGCCCGATTTCGCCGGTGGCGAGGGCATCGAGAGAGGCCCGCTCGAGAAGGCGCTGGCCAGCATGAAGATGAACTAGGTTTTTCCGGTTCGTATCTCAAGGCTGCGGGGGCGTGTATCGGGCCTCCGCAGCCTTTGTTTTGCCGTATCGAAGCGCGGGATTTTTCGGAGTGTGACGGGTGGCTGAACTCAGGATATCAGGCGTAGAGGCGAAATCGCTCAAGGTGCCCCTCGCCCGCACGATTGGGAGCGCGAACAGCACGAAGTCGGAACTCGATTATCTGGTGGTATTTCTCCATACCGAAAACGGCCCGACGGGCTGCGGCTTCGTGATGGGCCTGGGCGGGGAGACCTCGACGACGCTCGTTCCCTACATCGAAAAAGAGCTGGCGCCGCAGGCCATGGGGCAGGACGCCCTGGCGCCCGAGGCGCTCTGGGCGCGTTTGTGGGGGCCGAATAAACCCCGGATGCGCGGCGGGCTGGGCGTTCAGGCGCTCTCGGCGATAGACACCGCCTGCTGGGACGCCCTCGCAAGGGCGGCGGGATTGCCGCTTTACAGGATACTGGGCGGATTCAGGAATACTGTTCCCGTGTACGGCAGCGGGGGCTGGCTCACGTTCACCGACGCGGAGATGGTCGATGAGTGCATGGGCTTCATGGAGAAGGGAATCGGCGCGTATAAGCTGAAATTGGGAACCGACCGGGATGAGGAGCGAATCCGTCTTTTGAGAAGTGAGGCGGGCGAGTCGGTCATCCTGTTCGCGGACGCCAACCAGAAATACAACCCCCGCGAAGCGCTCGAGGTGGCCGCGATGCTCGCCGAATACGACGTGCGCTGGTTCGAGGAGCCCGTGCTCGCCGATACGGTGGACGATCTGGCGGACGTGGCCGAGAGGAGTCCCGTGCCCGTCGCCGCGGGCGAAAACGCATACATGCGCTGGGGCTTTCGCGAGATCTGCGAGAGAAGGGCGGCGGCGTTTCTCCAGCCCGACGTGGGCCGCTGCGGGGGTGTGACTGAGTTTCGTAAAATCGCTCATCTGGCGGAGGCTTATAATCTCTCGTTGTGCGCGCATTTGCTCCAGGAGGTATCGTTAAGCCTCCTCGCCGCGACGCCGAGCGGCTTTATGGTGGAGTACGTGGAGATGCTGCCTCCCGAGACGCTCACGCGGGAATTCCCCGTGGTGAACGGCTGCATGGAGGTTCCGCGCGTCCCCGGGCACGGGGTGGAATTCACCGAAGAAGCAATACGGCGATATGGCGCTTGAGGGGGTTGTTGAAAAAGTCCTCGTCAGGGGATAAAGGCACCCCCCCCCTACCCCCCCCCTTGTCAGGGGGGTATAAAAAGGCGACGCCCGCCGCCGGTAGAGGGGTTTTTGTTTGTTTTTTCTTGCTCCCCTTGTCATGAGGATAAAAAGGTGATGCGCCCCCACCGGGCCGAGGGGTTTTGCTTTTTCTTGCCCCCCTGACAAGGGGGGGTAGGGGGGGTTGCTCCTTTGAGATGAGAAGGACTTTTTCAACGGCCCCCTCAAGGGGGAAGTGAACTTCAAAAGCGTACGCTCAATCAAAGTCGCTCCATGGGACTTTTCAGGCAGCCCCTTAAGGAGGAGGTAGCTTGGCTAAGAAAATCGCATTCCTGGGACTCGGCAACATGGGCGGGGCCGTCGCCGCGAATATGAAAAGAGCGGGCTTCGAGGTCGTGGGCTACGACCCGAATCCGGCGGTGCAGGAGGCGGCGAGAGAGGCCGGCATCCCCGTTTTCGGTTCTCCCGCCGATGCGGCCCGTGAGGCGGACTACGTGTGCAGTTCGGTGCCCAGGGGAGAGCACGTGCGCGACGCCTATCTGGGCGAGAAGGGCGCGCTGCTCACCGCAAAGGAAGGCGCGGTGTGTTTCGATTTCTCCACCATCCTGCCCGAGGAGAGCATCGCCGTCGCCGAAGAGGCCTCAGCCCGCGGCTTTCATTTTCTGGACGCCCCCATCAGCGGAAACGCCATGATCGCGCGCGATGCGAAAATCGGCTTCATGGTGGGGGGCGATAAGGAGGTTCTGGACGCGCACCGCGCGGTGCTCGATTGCGCGTGCGAGCTGCTCGATTATTTCGGCCCCAACGGATCGGGACTCCGGATGAAGCTCATCACGAACCATCTCGTCTCGGCCCAGCTGTGCGCCCTGGCGGAGGGCTTCACCCTTGGGTTGAAATCGGGCCTGGACCCGGACCAGATGATGGAATACCTCTATTCGAGCACCGTCTTTCGCGTGATGAACACGCGCGGCCGGGGCCTGAGGAACAAGGAATACGAACCCGTCAAGTTCGCGCTCTCCCTCATGCACAAGGACCTGGGGCTGATCCGCGAGTTCGCCCGCTCGAACGGCGCACCCTCACCGGTGATCGACGCGGTCGGGAAGGCGTACCAGGGCGCGATGGATATGGGATTGGGCGATCTGGATCAGGGCGTCATACGCGAGTGGTTCGAGCGCGAGGCGGGCTTGAGCGATTAAGCGGGATTATCTTGTCGAATGTGATTCTGGAGGATGAGCCATTGGAGCAGGTAAGCGAAAACGTCTTTTTTTATGATTGCTACCCCACGGTGGGCATGGTGGTGACGGATGACGGCGTCATCGCGGTAGACGGCCCCATGCGACCCTCGGAAGCCATCGCATGGCGCGATTTCATCGCCGAGAGGGGCCCGCTTCGCTATCTCGTCAACACGGAGCACCACCAGGACCACATCGCGGCGAACTGGTTCCTCGAGCCCGAGCGGATCATTTCGAGCGAGATCACCTATGCGGATTTCTACACCTCCATCGCCACGCCCGAAGAGGGCAAGGAGCGCATGCTCAAGTACGACCCCGAGAACGAGGCCATGCTGGAGGGCTTCGAACTCAGGCCCCCCGAGATCACCTACAAGGGGCGTATGACGATTCGCCTGGGCGGCAGGACGTTCATCCTCATCGAATCCCCCGGCCACACGCGCGGGCAGACGGTCGTCCACGCGGTGGAGGACCGCGTCGCCTTCACGGCGGACAACCTCACGCCCGCCTTCAACGTGGCCTGTCATTCCGCCGACGTGTGGGGCTGGTTCCAGTCGCTGGGCGTGCTCGAAGCCCTGGACGTGGACTGGTACGTGCCCGGGCACGGCAGGCCTTGCCGGAAGGACGAGATACCCCGCCAGCGCGAGAAGCTCCATGAGCTTATAGATAAGGTGAGGGTTCTCAGGAACGATGGCCTCAGTCGCGAAGAGGTGCAGGACAAGGTGTTCGAGGTGTACGAGACCGAACTCAGCAGCATGGATCACCTGGGCGAGCGCCTCACCATGCTCAGAAAAGGAGGGCTCGGCAACATCTACGATTATCTCGAAGAACACCCCTCGGGGCCCTTGAGCAACCGGACGGACCCGGTGTGGCCGCATATGTAAGGCGAACACCGCTTATATCTGACTTATTCACCAAGCAATGAGAGAGACCTTGCGATGAAACCGATGAATCTGCTCGTCATCATGGCGGATGAACTCAGCGTCAAGACGCTCGGCTGCTACGGCCACCCGATAGTGAAGACGCCGAACATCGACCGCCTGGCGGCCTCGGGCGCGCGGTTTACGGGCGCCTATACGAATTCTCCGATCTGCATTCCCGCCCGGGCGAGCTTCGCCACGGGCCGCTACGTGCACGAGATCGGCTGTTGGGACAACGCGAGCCCCTATACGGGCGAGCCGAAGGGCTGGGGGCATCGTCTGCAGGCCGAGGGTCACCGCGTTACCTCTATCGGCAAGCTGCACTTCAAAAACCCGTCCGACCCCACCGGCTTCGACGAGCAAATCATTCCCATGCACGCGCGCGGCGGGGTGGGCGGCCCGGTGGCTTCCATCCGCGATGAGTTGATCGTCCAGAAGGCGGACAAGCTCGCGCGCGAGATAGGCCCCGGCGAGACGAGCTATACGAACTACGACCTGGACATCGCCGGGAACGCCTGCGCGTGGCTGGAGAACGAGGCGGAAAAACATGGCGGCCCCGGGAAACCCTGGATGACGTTCGTCTCCTTCGTCTCGCCCCATTTCCCCCTCATGGCGCCGAAGAAGTATTTCGACATGTACCCGGCAGACGCCGTGCCCATGCCGAAAGCCCACGCGCTCGACGGCCGCCCGCCGCATCCGTGGATAGAGGCGTACCGCAGATACGTGCCTTCGGACAGCTTTTTCGACGATGAAAAGAGGCGCGTCGCCATCGCCTCTTACTTCGGGCTCTGCACGTTCCTGGACGACCTGGTGGGCCGCGTGCTGGAGAGCCTTGAGCGCGCGGGCCTCGCGGATTCCACCCGCGTCGTCTTCGCGAGCGATCACGGCGAGAACCTGGGCGCGCGGGGCACCTGGGGCAAGGGCACGATGTACCAGGAATCGGCCGCCGTACCGCTCATGATGGCCGGGCCGGATATAGAAGCGGGCGCGGTGGTGGATACGCCCGTATCCCTGCTCGATTTGTATCCCACCATCCTCGAATCGGTGGGCGTTGCGCCCGATGATGAGGACAAGAGCCGCGAGGGCCGCTCGCTCTACGGGGTCGCCCGCGCGCCCTATGACGCCGAACGGGTCGTATTCAGCGAATACCACGCCTCGGGTGCGGAGACGGCGGCCTACCTCATCCGCAAGGGCAGGAAGAAATACATCCACTACGTGGACTATCCGCCCGAGTTGTACGATCTGGAAGCGGACCCCGAGGAGCAGGACGACCTCGCCGGAAAGCCGGGGAGTGAGGCGGCAATCCGTGAACTCGAAGGAGCCCTGCGCGATATTCTCGACCCCGAAGAGGTGGATGCGCGCGCCAAGCGCGATCAGGCGGCGCTCATCGAGCGCCTCGGCGGACGCGACCACGTCATCGAAAACGCCCAGACAGGCGCCACCCCCACGCCGGGCGATTACGGGGATGATGGATATTGAAGTGGTGGGCTGGTAGGATGATAGAGTGATCATATTTTATTGTTGACTCAAAAGCCGCCAGCATGTAATGTATTTGACATCACATTGAGGTGGGAGCATCATGACTCAAATCACCGCACGTTTGCCCAATGAGGTGGTCGATGCGCTGGATGAGGCGGCGAACCGGCTCAAGCGGAGCCGGGCAGAAATCATCCGTCAGGCGATCGAGCGTTATCTAGAAGAATTCGACGATCTTTCGGTAGCCGTGGATCGGCTGCGCGACCCGAACGATCCGGTGCTCGACTGGGATCAGGTAAGGCGTGAATTTCTCGATACAAATTAAACGCAGCGCTGTCAGTGACTTGAAACGCCTCGAACAGGCGGATCGCACGCGAATTGTCGAGGCTATCGATCGGCTGGCGGATAACCCTTTGCTTGGCAGTGCGCTCAAGGGAGAGGAGCGGGGGCTCAGGCGGCTCATCGTCGGCGAATTCCGTGTGATTTATGAAGTGCAGGAAGACGCCCTCGTCGTTCTGGTCATCCACATCACCCGCTGGCGCAGCGGACGCAGTGGCGATGGACGCAGACGCGGCGCCCGGAATAACGGGGGGTGATGGTTGAGCATCGACGATAAGGGGTTTCACGCCCTCTGATTCTCTAACCTCTTCTAAAATCTCATAGAAAGTCCTGACTGAAATTTCTGCACATACAGGCCGTTGCGCTTGTTTTCGGACGGGCAGAATCGACTGATTCACGGTTGTTCCATATCGTCAATAACCCTCACTTAACCCACATCTCTGACTAGATTTGTCGGGCGAGTTGTTCCTCACAAGTTCCGTTAAAGTCTGCATGGAAAAATGCGATTTAGAGAGCAATGAAAGATTTAATTGCATTCACTATGATTTAATGTAATATACTTTAAATCAATGTTTCAAGGGAGGTCAATATCAATCTCAACTTCACCGGAGGATAAGAACAAATGAAACTACACCAACATATTATTGTCCTGTCTTCAATCTTAATGATGTTCGGAATGCTGATTTCACCTGGGATAACGTCCGCTTGGTTGATATGTGATCCATGTTGCTCTGAAAAAAAATCCATACAAGAGGAAATCACAGGCAAGAAAATAGCAACCTCTTATGCTCGTGTCGGCATTCACTTCTTCCAAGCTCTCATCGCGCTCGAAAACTCCGATGCAAAAACAGCCCAAAAAGCTTTTGATGAGTTCTCTAAATCAGTCTCAATTCTGCACAATACACTCGGTCAGAGTGGAGAGGAAAAGAAGCTCAAAACACAGATTTCAAGAATGATGACGAGTGGCAAATCGCTTTATGGCCAGATTCAGAGTCGAGGGTTACCAGACATCAGTCAAATAACGAAGTTAGGTCAGGAATGGGCGAAACTACAAACTCTGGCCAATCAAGCGGTTCGGCAGAAGTGTAAGAGCGGGTGATTTTTATTCCACTCTTGAATGACTCAAATGAGGATAGTTCGGGGTGTTGACACTGGGACACCTACCACCCGCCTTTGAAGAGCGGCTCTTGGCCATCCTGTTGTGAACATTGCGTAGGGTCGGCCTCCGCGTCTGTCTCCCGACGTTCTGCCTGTTCGCGGACCGCACCTTCTTGTTCAGGACCACGCGGAGGTCCGTCCCTGCGCAATCCTTCTTCCGCGGTCGGGAATGACGTCCATCTCCGCTTCAATCTCCTCCCGTGATCCAGCGCGCGGATTCGGCGAGCCGCTCCTTCGCCCTGGCGATTTTACCCGGTTCGACGAGCAGCTCACCGCCCGCCTTCACCTTCTCGCCGGCGATGAAGACGGTATCCACGTCCGAGCGCTCGGCATAGAAGACGACGGCGCGGGCTGCGTCTCCTGCGGGCGTCATGGCGAGGCCGTCTTTTCGGATGAGGATGAGGTCGGCCTGCTTGTCGGGCGTGACCGAGCCGATTCTCTCCGCCATGCCCATCGCGTGCGCGTTGTTGATGGTGGCCCACGAGAGCGCGTCGCGCGCCGAGAAAGAAAGCGCGGGAGCGCGGTAGGTGTTCTCATCCAGGCGGCGGTTGTCGAAGATCCGCTGTACCTGAAGCGCGTGGCGCATCGCGTGGAGCATGTTCCCGCTGACGTAGGTCTCGAGATCCACGCCGAGAGACGGCCTGCCGCCCAACGCGCTCACGCGCCCGCAGACGGCCTCGCCCCGGTTCGTCTGCATCTCGGCCGAAGGGGTGGCCGTGATGGAGGCGCCCGAGTCGATGATGATCTTTAACTCCACATCGTCCACGTAGTTGCAGTGCACGAGGTTGTGATCGGGGCCGAGAACGCCCTCTTCGGCCAGCGTTTGATAGCCGCCCTTCACCTTTCTGCTCGCGTCGCCCCAGATGTGGGCGCTCGATAAAAGCCCGTATTCCCGCGCCAGGCGCATGTCGTGAAGCGCCACTTCGAGGGGGGAATAGTCGGCGCCCAGAATGGCCATCGCCAGCGTGATGAGGCCGTCATCGGAAGCCAGGCGTCCCGTCCGCAGCCGCTTGATCTCGCTCGCCGGATGCGGGATTAGCGAATAGTGGGGCTCGCCCTCTTTGGGCTTCGGCTTGGGCGTTCCGTGCCCGAAAAGGGCGCGGATGCCGGCGTCGAACAGCGCGTCGATGCCGGCGTCGGTGTGTTCGGGGGTGGGGTTGTTGTGGCACCAGTCGAACAGCGTCGTGGTTCCCGATTCGATCTGCGCCCATGCGCCCACCAGCGTCGCGATGTAGACGTCCTCGGGGCGGTAGCGCGGGGCGAGGGTTTCGTGCGCGATCTCGAAATAGCTGCGACCGCCCCAGTCTCCGCCCAGGCCTCGAAGCGCGGTCTGCCAGGTGTGCATGTGGGCGTTGACGAGGCCGGGCAGGAGGATCATGCCGCCGGCGTCGATGGTTTCCGCGTCCGCTTCCGGGAGGTTTTCACCCACCGCGGAAATCAGCCCGTTCTCGATCAGGACGTCGCCGCCCTCGATCTCCCCGACGTCGGGGTCCATCGAGAGAATCGTCGCGCCTCGGATGAGCGTTTTCGTCATGCGCCGCTTCCCGCCTCGGGGAATTCACCGGGTCCGGAAGGCTTTTTCATGGACCAGTGATTTTGAGGGTGTTCGATTTCCGCGCCATATATCAGACGGCTTTTATGGAGTGAAGAGGCAGTGCTTCGGTTTCCAGTGTGGATAAGTCGATCCGCCGCGACGCGTGGTCAATGTCGAAGCCGACCACGCCACCATCGGCGGCGATGTCCACATTGAGTCCGTCGGAAACTTCGCGTGTCTCTGTCCCCGGTTCGGTTCTGAACTCGATATAGAGGCTATCGGTTTCGGGATAATAATGAAGTTTCATAGTCCGCCCTTATAGCCGCCTCAGGTAATTCTCCATCTTGTAACAGATTACGTGTTCTATCACCATTTGCGAAGATCGGCCTCAGCTTCCCGCCTCGGGGAATTCATCGGGCCAGTCGGCGAGCAGGGCTTCGAGATACGCCTTCAGGTCGTCGGGATTTTTTTGTCGAATCTTGTTCCTGTCGATCTCATCTTGCGCCTCGATGGGAATCCCCAGCGCGTCGTTGAACTTGTTCCTCATGTTGAAGTAGGTGATGACCATGGTGAGTTCCACGATTTCCGTGTCGCTGAAATGTTTTTTCACCTCCTCGAAAACGTCGTCCCGCTCCCTGGCCGTGTTGAGAGTCACGTGTTCCGCCCAGAGCAGGACGGCGCGTTCTTTCTCGGTGAAAGGGCTGTAGTCGCCCTCGCTGATGGCGGCGATATCCGTCTCCGTGATGCCCACCGATTGACCAACCGGCGTGTTGTGCGCCAGTCAGTAGGCGCAGTTGTTGAGGCGGCTGGTGTTGATGATGGCGAGCTCCTTCGTCCTCGTGTCGAGGGCCGAGCCCAGCCCCTGGCGCAGGAGCGATGAGGTGAGCGGCAGCATGAATTTCGTGATGAACGGCTGGTTCGCCATCACGCGCCAGGCGTTGGGGATTCGGTTCAGCAGGACGCTCGCGTGGTCGAAGAGGTGGTTCACGACGGGGTCGTCGGCGCCTGATTCGAGCATGGGTACGCGGGACACGGCTTCGCTCCTTTCGGGATTCGGGTTTCGAGAGAATGGCCCATTCTCCGATGAAACGCGGATTTTTGGAACCGCGACGGCCTTCAAGCTGCTGCTCGCGTTAGATGTCTTTCTTTGGCGGCAGTTGTGCAGGGAGGAGGTTTGGTGAAGAATAAAAATTGTCAGCGCCTTTTGGTTCTCACTCTTGCGCGGTGTTCAAGGAGTGTGCGATGTCCGATACGCTAATCGAGAGAAACCCGGATATCCTCGGCGGGACGCCGGTTTTCTCGGGCACCAGGGTTCCCGTGCGCACCCTGATGGAGCATCTCGAAGCGGGCGACAGGCTCGACGATTTTCTGGAAGACTTCCCGACGGTGTCGCGAGAGCAGGCGCTCGAAGCGCTCGAACGCGCGAAGGGGATGCTCACTAGCGGCGCCGATGAAACTGCTGCTTGACGAGTCGGTTCCCAGGCGGCTCGGTTCTTCGTTCTCCGATTCATTTGAAGTGCGCACCGTACAGCAGATGGGCTGGGCGGGTGCTAAAAACGGCGATTTGCTGCGAATGTCAGCCGAACATGGATTCGACGCCTTCCTCACGGTCGATCAGGGCATCGAATACCAGCAGAACCTCGTCGGGCTGGCGCTTCCCGTCATCATCATGATCGCTCACCGGAATCGGCTGCAGGAGCTACAGCCCCTCGTCCCCGAAGTAGTCGCCGTCTTGTCCGGAAACCTGCAAAAGAGTATCTACCGCGTTTCGGCCTGAAGCGGGCCGCAGCTTGCGTCTGGCCGGGCACGGGTGGGAAGATGCGCCCGTTTTGAATCGACGCCCTGAGCAAGGTGACATCTATGAACGCAACGAACGAGACGAGAAAGCCCATCGGCCTGGCCGTGGTGGGATGCGGGAAGATCGGGCGCATCCGTGCTGAGTTCGCTCGGCAAAACGCCGCAGTCGAATGGATCGGGCTGTGCGATATCGACGAGAAAGTAGGCCGGAAACTGGCCGAAGACGTGTCCGCTGATTTTTTCACGGCGGACTACCGCGAACTCCTGAAGCGCGATGAGGTGAACGCCACGGTTCTGGCCACCTACGCCAACGAGCGGCTCGAGCCCATCCTCATCGGGGTGGAGCGCGGCCACCGGATGCTGATCGAAAAACCCCTGGCGGTGGACGCCGATGTATCCGAGCGGCTGGCGCGCGCGGTCGACGAGGCAAACATAGACGCCGTCCTGGGCTACACGCAGCGTTTCCGCCGCCGCTTTCTGGTGGCGAAGGAGAAGGTTCGCTCGGGCGAGTTGGGCGACGTCTCCTCCGTCACCGGCCGCGCCTTTTTGAACCGCATGAACCCGGTGGCGAATTCCACCAAAACCGAGTTCCCGACGAAATTCACCCCCATGGTCATCTCCGGCACCCACAGCGTGGATCTGTGTTCCTGGCTCCTGGAGGGTCACCGCCCCGCCGAGGTGTATGCGCGCTCTGTGGACAAGGCGATGGCGCCCTATCTGACGAAAGATTCCACGTTCGCCATCGTCACCTATGAGGACGGGACGATATGGAGCATGAACGTGAGCTGGGCGCTGCCGCGCGTCTGGCCGGCGGAGGTCTATTCGCTTGAGCTGGGGATCGTGGGGACGGGGGGCGTGCTCACCATAGACGACACGCATCGCGACATCGTCTTCGCCACCGAGGAGCCGCACGAATCCGCGCGCCTGAAGCAGGAGCGCAACGTGAGTTTTTTGACCAGCTACCCGCCGGGCGATCTCGTTTTCGATCAGCTCTGGGGCCCCATGCGCGAAGAGACGCGCTCGTGGTTCGACAGAATCTACCTGGGCCTCCCCACGCCGCACACCACCGCGCGCGAGGCGCACGAGAACCTCATGCTGTGCCTCGCGATGGATCATTCGGCCAAGACCGGACGGGCGGTGTCGCTTCCGGTTGAGCCCGAGGATTTGGAATAGGTGAATTTGCGCTGCTTGCGGGCTTGTTGAAAAACCCCTAGTCGGGGGACATTGTCTTTAGCGAGAAGGCCGCTTTCGCGTGAACCCCCGACCCCCCTCTTTGAAAGCAACCCCCCCCTACCCCCCTTGTCAGGGGGGTATAAAAAGGCGATGCGCCTTCGCCGGGCTGAAGGGTTTTGCTTTTTCTTGCCCCCCTGACAAGGGGGGGTAGGGGGGGTTGCTTTTATCCCCTGAGGAGGGGGACTTTTTCAATAACCCCATTCATTCGAAATTCAATCTGCGTCATGGCGACAAAAGATGCGCCCGCTCCCCGAAGCTGGTATGAAAGGGAATCCAAACGGCGTCGGATGAGACTCCGGCGTTTTTTCATGCGTCTTGATGATTATACGGGAGAGGATGATGGCGGTTTCGGGAGGCGGGAAAAATCCGATTGGTCTGGCCGTGGTCGGCTGCGGCCGCGTGGGGCGCATTCGCGCGCGCTGCGCCAGGGAGTACCCGGGCACGGAGTGGCTGGGCTGCTGCGACATCGACGAGAAAAAGGGCAGGGCCATGGCCGGGGAGTTCGATGCCGATTTCTTCACGACCGATTTCGCCGAACTCATCAAGCGCCCCGAGGTCAACGCCGTCATCATCGCCACGGACGAGGAATGGCACGCGAAGCCGCTCTGGGAGGCGATAGGGCAGGGCCACAGGATTCTGGTGGAAAAGCCGCTGGCGACGAGCGTGGCGGAATCGGCCAGGATCGTGGAGGCGGCGGAGACGGCCGGCGTTGAGTTGCTCGTAGGCTACACACAGCGCTTCAGGAGGCGCTGGCTCACGGCGCGCGAGCACGTGCAGTCGGGAATTCTGGGCGAGGTCACCTCCGCCACGACGCGCGCGCTGCTGAACCGCCAGGTCGGCATCACGCGGCTGTCGAAGAACGAGGACCGCTCCATGCTCACGCCGATGGTGATATCCGGCACCCATGCGCTCGACGTCATGCTGTTCGTGATGGGGCCGGAGAAACAACCCGTGGAGGTCGTCTCGCGCTCCATATCGCGCGTGATGACGGGCATCGGCACGCAGGACGCCACCTTCAGCATCTTCACCTTCGACGACGGGACCATCTGGAGCATGGAGTGCAACTGGGGGATGCCCACCATCTGGCCCGCCTCGACCTACGGCGTCACCATCAGCGTGGTGGGGACCGAGGGCGCGCTCACCATCGACGACACCCACGCCGATTTCATCATGGCGTCCGAAAACCCGCTGGCCTCCCACCGTGGGGAGGAGCGCCACGTCCACCTGCTCGAGAGCTATCCGGCGGGGGATATGTCCAAGGGGCAGTTCTGGGGGCCGATGCGCGATGAGTCCATCGCCTGGCTATCGCACCTCTACACGGGTGTCGAGATGCCCCACGCAACGGGCGCGGAGGGACACCGGAACCTCATGCTCTGCATGGCGTGCGATTTATCCGCCAAGCGGAAGGAAGCCGTGAAGCTGCCCATCGACGCCGAAGAACTCGAAGCGGGTCTTAAGGCGAGAACCTGATCCATCCCGATGTTGAAAAAGTCGATCCTGGAAGCGTGCCCGTTTGAAGCAGTTCCTCCTTTCTCTGCCGGAACTGACCTCACCGGTCGCGTCAAACCCTCGTCTTGCGCGCCCCGATGTCTGCCTCACCCTGAATAGCCGCCCCCTCGACTTCGCTCGGGGCAGGCTCCGCTGTTCCCCGACACCCCTCACCCTGAGTAGCGGCGAAGCCGCGTATCGAAGGGGCGCTCCCTCGATACGGCGCGCAAGCGCGCCTACTCGGGATGAGGAGGGTATTACGGGCAAGTGCGGCGAATGCGCCGCAGGCAGTATCCCCTTGAGGATAGCTTTTTCAACTACCCCCTCAAGGAACCGTGAAGTCTCATCGCTCCTCGGTCGGGTTTGACCCCGAAGAGCTGCACGCAGGGTTAAAAGCGAGAAACTAGTCCATCGTCGCCGTCGGCGGGGGCCAGCCCTCTGATTTGTTCTTGAACGAGAGGTAGATGAACTCGCCGTCTCCGTCGTTCTTGAACTCGTGCTCGGTCCCCTCGGGGATGTGGATGATGTCGCCCGCCGTGACGGTCTTCGCCTCGTCCCCCACGCGGAACCAGGCGGTTCCCTCGACGACGTTGATGAGCTGTTCGCAGTCGTGCGTGTGCGGGCGGGCCAGCTTGCCGGGTTGGCTCACCGAGCGGTTGAGCGTTACGTGTTCGCCGATGATGATGCTGCCCTCTGAATCGGACGGCCTCGCCAGGTTTTTTCGCTTCATTTCGTCCCAACGGTAAAACGGCATGTTGCGGCTCCTTGTCGAAGAAAACGGTTTTTCGGGTCGTTCCGAATTCGAGACGGAAACGCTCGCTCGACGCCCAAGTTTCATTGACAGCGAAACGCTCCCGTCTGTAAGATTCACGCCCAAGCATACAGAAAAGAGCGCTCGTTGAGAACGTGGCGAGAGGGTTCGTTCTCGCCGGGGCGCTTCTTGATGAGCAGGAGTCTTCGAACCGCTTCATCGGAGTTTTACGTCACTTCTTCAAGGAGAGGAAAAATGAAGAGAATCGTCATGATGTTCGGAATTCTCGCCCTCACCCTGCCGTTCCTGGCGGTGGGCGACGCCTACGCCGCGCCCGCGAAATACGACCTCGCGGTCGGCAGCCTGGGCGGCACCATGGGCAGGCTGGGCGCGGGCCTCAGCGAAATCGTCAACAGGAAACAGAAAAAGATCATCCTCAACGTGGCGCCCGGCGGCGGGCGCGCGAACCCGGCGCGCGTGGGAGGCGGAGGCGCCGACTTCGGCTACTCGTTCTCGAACTTCGCCGGCGCCGCGATGGCTGGAAAGACGCCCTACAAGAAGGCGTACAAGAACCTCCGGGGGATGGCCGCTTTCTGGGATTCGTGCTACCACCAGTACGCCGCCAAGGAGCTCTATGACGCCGGCATCAAGACCTGGGGCGACATCATCAAGTCGAAAAAGCCGATGA
The DNA here is from genome assembly GCA_022825065.1 of bacterium. Classification (GTDB taxonomy): domain Bacteria; phylum UBA8248; class UBA8248; order UBA8248; family UBA8248; genus Bin107. Next base: position 83,059 of record JAJDYR010000011.1, on the reverse strand, counting down.
AGCTGGCCCCGGCCAAGAAGGGAACCAGCACGGAGTACATCGCGAGCATGATCGTCAAGCATTACGGGACGAGCTACAAGGAGCTCACCAAGCGCGGCTACAAACTCACCTTCCCGGGCGCGGGCGGCATGTCGCGCGCGATCCGGGCGCGCCAGATCGATTTCTACTTCCACAATTCGGGCGACCCCAACGGCGCCGGCATCCAGGCGGCCCTGGGCCGGAACCTCGTGTTCCTGGACATGGCGGATGACGTGAAGAAGCTGCTGGCGGGCCACGGCTTTACGCCCTGCCAGATCCCCGGCGGCATCTATAAGGGCAATCCCAATCCCAAGGACTCGATGGGGCTTTCGGGCGTCCTGTTCACCACGACCAAGATGAGCGCCGACGTGGTCTATTCGATCCTCAAGATAGCGAAAGACGAGCAGAAGTTCCTCGGCGGCGTCCACAAGATCTACAAGGGGTGGGACCCCAAGAAGGCGGGCAAGAACGTCGGGATACCCCTGCATGAGGGCGCCAAGCGTTTCTACAAGGAAATCGGGGGGATGATGTAACCATCCCGGGGAAGAGGCGAGAGCGTGAACGATAACAAAGGAAGGACTCCTCTGGATTGGCTCGTCCTGGCGATAGCGGTCGGGATGTCCGTCTATCATATTCAGATAGCCTACACGGGAGGGTATGAGCCGCTGTACCAGAGGGCGCTCTCGTATCTGTTCGGGATGACCCTGATATTCATCGTCTACCGAAAACCCGCAGGAGGCTGGTGGCGCGCCGTCGTGACGGCCGCCATCTGCCTCCTGGCGGTCACCTCCATCGCCTATCCGATACTCTATACCGATTATTTTCTGGATCGCCTGTATTACGTCGACCCGCTCGAACCCATGGATTTGTTCCTGGGCACGGCGGTACTGATACTCACGTGGGAGGCCGCGCGAAGGACCATCAACCTGGCGTTGCCGTTTATATCGTTCATGTTTATCGTCTACTCGTATTTCGGCCCCTATTTCCCAGGGTATCTGGCGCACAAAGGGGCCCCCTATATGCACATCGTCGATCACCAGTATTTTACCTACGACGGTCTGTGGACGGCTCCTTTAAGCGTTTTTTCGGTCTACATCTTCCTGTTCATCCTCTTCGGCGCGTTTCTCGACCGCATGGGGGCTGCGGATTTCTACGTGAAGCTCTCCGTGTCGATCGCCGGCAGGCTGCGCGGCGGGCCGGCGAAGGCGGCTGTTTTCGCCAGCGCCATGACGGGCACCATCATGGGCAGCGCGAACGCGAACGTGGTCACCACGGGTTCGTTCACCATCCCGATGATGAAGCGCACCGGCTTCAAGCCCGAGACGGCGGCGGCCATCGAGACGGCGGCCTCCACGGGCGGGCAGATCATGCCGCCCGTCATGGGGGCGTCGGCGTTCCTGATCGTGGAGTTTACGGGCATATCGTATTGGGAGATCGTGAAGGTATCGGTCCTGCCGGCCATTCTGTATTTCTTCTCCGTCTACGCGACCGTGCATCTGGAAGCGAGAAAAGGGGGCCTGGTCGGCATGCCCAGAGAGTTGATACCCCCTCTGGGACCCATCATGAAGGACGGTTGGTTCTACCTCCTGCCTCCGCTCGTGATCCTGGGGATCCTCATGACGGGCAGAACCGTCCCCCTGGCGGGTCTCGCGGGCATCCTCTCCGTCGTGTTCCTGGCGGGGCTCAAGGGCGCCCTCGTCTTGCTGGAAAAGGCCAGAAGGGAGGGGACGAGCCTCACGGAAGTGGCAGGTGAAATAGGCCGCGGCCTTTGGAACATCGTCCTGGCGCTCGAGAAGGGCGCCATTCAGTCGCTGCCCATCTGCGCGGCGGTTGGAGCGGTGGGCATCATCATGGGGGCGCTGTTCCAGACGGGTCTCGGCCTCAAGTTCTCCTCCCTGGTCACGAACATGGCGAACGACAGCCTGTTCCTGGGCATACTCCTGGTGGGCGTGGCCTCGTTCGTGCTGGGCATGGGGCTTCCGACGAGCGCGGCCTACATCGTCCTGTCCGTCATGGCCGTGCCCGCGCTGCTGGAACTCGGAGAGCCGTTCAAGCTCTCGCTCCTCGGCGCGCATCTCATCGTGTTCTGGTACAGCCTGGACAGTTGCTTCACGCCTCCTGTATGCGTGCCCGCCTATACGGCGGCGGGCATAGCGGACGCCAACCCGGCGAAGGCCGCCTGGGCGTCTTTCCGTACGGCGAAGGGCATGTATATCGTGCCCCTGATGTTCGCCTTCACACCGATTCTGCTGATCCGGCAGCCCTGGCTTTCGCTCGAGACTTTCGCCGCGGGGCTTCTCGGCTTCCAGGCCCTGGCCGCCGCCATGGTCGGGTTCATGTATTTCCCCTTCTCGGCCCCGATGCGCGGGTTTTTGTTCCTGGCGGCGGGGCTTCTGTTCTGGCCGGGCTACCTGAACCACCTGGCGGGCGCGATCATGCTGGGCGCGGTATTCATCCTGCAGAGAAGACGCCTCGCCGAAGAGGGAGAACCCGCGCCCGCCCCCGTGGCCGGAGGCGCCGCTTCCGCGTAGGGGGATGTCGTCGGTCTCAAGTCGAAGACATGGCAAGGAGCACGAAACCTGCGCCTGGTTTACGTGGAGCGAAAAAACGGAAGCGGCAAGAAGGCGAGATGAAGCAAGAAGAGAATAGATATGTCGTAAGAATGGTAAATGTGTCGAAAATTGGAGGACATTCTGACCCATGGTGTTATCGCAGAGGGGAGGGAACCAGATGTATCGCAAACTGACATGGCAAATGGTTCTTTGCGTTGCGCTGATGTTGTCTAGCGTTGCGGATGCCCGGGCGGATTATTGGTTGGGAAAGACCGCCTGGGATGCTGGACGTTATGCGGAGGGAATCGAGCAATGGCGGAGGGCAGCGGAGAAAGGGGACACCCTCTCGATGCGGCAATTGGGTCAGGTGCACAAGAAAGGTTTGGGAGTGGTGCAGGATTATGTGGAAGCGCACATGTGGTTCAATCTGGCGTCGAGCCGGGGAGATGCCGTCGCCCTGAGAGAACGCGATGCGCTGAGGGGGAAGATGACATCCGAACAACTCGCTTTGGCGCAGAAACGCGCGCGCGAGTGGGGGTCCTCGAGAAAGCGGTTGAGAGTTCCTCCAAAACTGGCTCGGAAGCTAAAAACGGGCGTACCGGCAGGTTCATCCAAGGCCGAAGCGCAACGTGTGATGTCCCGGAAACTGTCGAAAGTAGCAGCGCTCGTGACGAAGGGAGACATTATAGGTCTAGAGAAGATGTTGTCTGCGAGATTGGTGAATGTCAATGTGCGCGACCGGGACGGGCGTGGTTGGACGGGGCTCATGCATGCGGCGGAAAAAGGCTATGTAGTGATGGTGCCGATGCTGCTGGAAGCAGGCGCGGGGCCGAATATACGCGCCCTGAACGGAGCGACAGCCTTGTTCATCGCGGTACGTGGGAGACATCCCGAGATTGTCGGGTTGTTGTTAGAGGCGGGGGCCGACCTCTCGATTCGCGGACCGAGAGGGATCAATGTAATGGAACTTGCGAAGTCAAAAAGATATACGAAAATCCTCAATATGCTGCAGGAAACGGAGCGTGCAAAACGCGATTCCAAGGCGTTTCAACAGGCGAAATCGTCAAATACGCCGCAGGGATATAGAAAGTACCTGGGCGCATGGTGTAGGCGTTCGGAAGGAAAGTTCTGCAAAGAAGTACGTTTGCGGCTAGACGCCTCGATGAACTCGCGAATTTCCGGGAAAACATTCAGTGGTCTAAATTCTCGCGGTCATCGGCAATCGTACACCTTTTTTCCATCCGGTAAGTTGACGGGTTTTCTCGCTTCCGCATGGACAAATTCTAGTTGCTCCGGGTCATGGAGAATTACAGGAGGAAAGATAAATATAAGTTGTAGATCGCAATGGGGAAAGAGGCACAACATCTCACCGGAACTGGTGGGCAATACACTGGTAGGGAGCCAGAGGGATGAGGAAGGGACTTGGACTTTCCGTCTTTCAGTTCAACTGGGGAAACGACCATCGGAAGGAACAGGCAACAGAGAAGAAGACACGCAGACGGAAGATGTAGGTGGTGAGAACTAAGGTTCTCATGGATGATTGCCGCAGCCGTTTCCTCCGGCTGCAAAGACTCAGGATACTTGGGGAGAGTCCTGATGTGTGGGTTTCGTTGAAGGACGGATTTCTTTCTCTTGCGTCCGATGGCTCGAAGAGTGGGAGCCGATAGCAAAGAGCCTGACACCGATTTTGAGAGGTGATGGCTTGAGGAGAGCCCGCGCCCGCCCCCGTGGCCGGAGGCGCCGCTTCCGCGTAGGGGATTGGACAGCTTCAGGGGCTGCTTGATTCGTGCAAGGGCGTCTGGAGTATTGCTCACCATCTGATTTCACTTCCGCTCGCGCGGGGGTCGTCTCTCATCCGCCGACCGGGCGGACGCTCCACCATTCCAGGCATACCGCAGGGGAGGGTTTTCTCATGGAAGAAAAGGCGATCGACCGGATCGACGAATCCCGGGGGCCGCACTACGAACCCTACGGCTGGCACCACTGGCCCGAGCATCCGTGGATGTCCTACCAGTTCAGGCGCGCCCTGGGCGAGACCCAGGAGGGCGGCGGCTCCATCAGCGAGTGCTTCCAGGCGGCGAGCCGCATGACGCCCGGCGACAACGAGAGCTGGCACGTCGAATGGACCCGCGTGGGCGACAGCAACCGCGCGCGCGGCGATGAGGCCGCTGCCGCGGGAAGGGTCCAGACGGCGCGAAACTGCTGGCTGCGCGCGGCGGATTACTACCGGAGTGCTGAGTTCTGGCTTGCGTCCGACGACCCGCGCAGGCTCGAGACTTTCGAGAAGGTGGAGGCGTGCTCGAAGGCGTTTTTGAGCCACTTGACCCCTCCGGGCGAGGTGGTGCAGGTCCCCTACGAGAACGGCGCGCACCTGGACGCCTATTTCGTGCCCGCGCCCTTCCGCGTCGAAAGGCAGCCCGCCGTCATCAGCTTCGGCGGCCTGGACGCGTATAAGGACGAGATGTGGTTTATGGCGGGGCGGGGGTTCCTGCAGCGCGGCATATCGGTCTTGATGATCGACGGCCCCGGCCAGGGCGGGACGCTGAGGAGAGGGGGCATCACCAGCCGCCACGACTACGAGGTTCCCGTGGGCCGCTGCATCGACTACCTGGAGACGAGGGGAGACGTGGACGCCTCGCGCGTCGCCGTCTGCGGCGGGGGGATCGGCGGCCATTTCGCCGCCCGGGCGGCCTGCTACGAGCACAGGCTCGCCGCCGCGCTCTCCCACACCGCCGGGTGGAGCCTTTATGACACATGGCGCGATGCGGACGAGAGTCACCGCCTCGCCGATTCCATCAAGTGGGTCTTTGGCGCCGCGAGCATGAAAGAAGCCGTCGAGAAGCTAACGCCCTACACGCTGGAGGGCCACATCGGACGCATGAAGTGCCCCTATCTCATCGTCCACGGGGGCTACGACGTGCTCGGCGTGGCGCAGGCGCGCAGGGTGTATGACGCCGCGAAAGACACGGGCGTGGACGTTACGCTCAGGCTCGTCGACGAGGAGGAGACGGGCGCGGATCACTGCCAGCACGACAACCCCACCATCGGCCAGGAGGTACTCGCCGACTGGCTGGCCGGGGTGTTCGAAATCGACGAGCGCGAACTGATGTCAAAAACTCTCGCGCCGATTCTTTGAGGAGGTTCAAGTGAGCATCACGCTGCTGGAGAATTTCAGGGCCGTTTTCTACACGCCGTTTTATGCCGCTTTCTCGCTGGGGGCCTATGAGGAGGCGGGCGCCGACGTTCGCATCGAGACGTCGCCCGACCCCGCCCGGAACGCGGAATTGCTCATGTCCGGCGAGGCGCAGGTGAGCTGGGGCGGCCCCATGCGCGTCCTGGTGGCGTACGACAAAAACCCCGACTGCGGCCTCAAGGTGTTCTGCGAGGTCGTCTGCCGCGACCCGTTTTTCCTGATCGGTCGCGAGCCGAACGCAGGATTTCGGATGAGCGATCTGGCGGGTCCCAAAGTCGCCACGGTGAGCGAGGTGCCCACCCCCTGGATGTGCCTGCAGCACGACCTGCGCCTGGCGGGGCTGGATCCGCAAACCCTGAAGAGAATCCCGGACCGGACGATGGGCGAGAACGCGGACGCTCTGCGCGCGGGCGATGCCGACGTCATCCAGGTGTTTCAACCATTCGCCGAGGAGTTGATCCGGGAAGGCGCGGGCCACGTATGGTATCAGGCGGCGGAGCGGGGACTCACGACCTACACGGCGTTCTACGCGCCGGGCTCGTTCCTGCGGGAGAATCCCGAATCCGCCCTCGGCATGACGCGCGCCATGGCAAAGGCCGAGCGCTGGCTCGCGGAGAACGACGCGGAGGCCGTCGCCTCCCTCGTGAAGCCCTGGTTCGAGGATATGGATTTCGATCTTCTGGCTCAGGCCATCGCGCGCTACAAGAGCATCGGCCTCTGGAACCGGAATCCATATCTCGCGCAAGCGAGCTTCGATTGGCTGCGCGACGCGTGCCTGAGCGGCGGGCTGATAGAGACGGGCGTCTCCTACGAGCAGGCCGTGGATATGCGGTTCGTGGAGCAAGCCACGGCGTAAGCTCTCGCTTTGAAAGGCAACCCCCCCTACCCCCCCTTGTCAGGGGGGTATAAAAAGGCGACGCGCCCCCTCCGGGTCGAGGGGGTTTTGCTTTTTCTTACCCCCCTGACAAGGGGGGGTAGGGGGGGTTGCTCCTTTTACAAAGGCTTTTCAACAGGCCCCTCAAGGGGGGAGTGATTTTACCCACCACATTTTGGGCAATTCTTAACCCCGTATTCGAAGTTGGTCCCAATCAAACTTGACTCTCTTTGCGCTTCCCGGAACACATCTGGCAAGATGGCGGGGACTCTTGCCTCTTATGTGAGGAGGACCCCCATGGCGTTTCGCCACACCACCCCCGAGGGACGCGAATACATCTCCCACAGGCCGCAGGTTTCCGCGCGCGAGGCGATGGTCGCCTCCGGCCATCACTACGCGAGCCAGGCGGGCCTGAGAATCTTGGAGAAGGGAGGCAACGCAATAGACGCAGGCGTCGCCGCCGGTATCTGCCTGAGCGTCCTCCACTCCGACATGGTGTCGTTCCTGGGCGTCGCGCCCACGATCATCTACCTGGCGAAAGAGCGCCGCGTCCTCACCATCAGCGGCCTGGGCCGCTGGCCCAAGGCGGCCTCCATCGAGTGGTTCGAGAAAAACTGCGGCGGCGAGATTCCCCCGGGCGTTCGCCGCGCCGTCACGCCCGCGGCGATAGACGCCTGGCTCACGGCGCTTGCGCGCTACGGCACGATGACCTTTGCGGAGGTCGCTCAGGACGCCATCTCCCTGGCCGAAGACGGCTTCGCCATGCACCACTTCATGTACGACCACATCAAATCAGCCGAACAAGATTATTACCGCTGGGAATCGACGCGGCCCGTCTATTTCCCCGGCGGCGAGCTCATCCCCGTGGGCGGGCGGGTGAGGATCCCCGATCTGGCCGAGACGATGCTGCGCATGGTGCGCGCGGAGCAAAGAGCGGGCGGCGGTCGCGGCGGGGGCGTGCGCGCGGCGCGCGATGAGGTCTACACCGGCGAGACGGCCCGCCTGATGATCGACTTCATCCAGCGAGAGGGCGGCCTGATGACGTTGGACGATCTGGCGGATTTCCATGTCCTGGAAGAAGAACCGGTGGTTACGGAATACCTGGGGCATGAGGTCTACGCCTGCGGCCCGTGGTGCCAGGGGCCGACGCTGCTCGAGGCGATGAACATCCTCGCCAACTTCGACCTCAAGGCCCTGGGCCACAATTCCGCAGACTACCTCCACGCCCTCATGAGCGCGCTCAACCTTGCGTTTGCGGACAGGGAGGCCTTTATCGGCGACCCCGAATTCGTGGATGTGCCGATAGACGGCCTTCTCTCCAAGGAATACGCCGCGAAGCAGGCGGCGCGCGTCGATATGACCAAGGCGTTTCCCGACATGCCCGAACCCGGAGACCCCTGGGCGCAACAGGGGGGCGCTCATCCGTGGCGCTATGACGGCGCGCACCGCGTTCCGCAAGTTTCAGGGGCCGAATACCAGCACGACACATCTTATTGCACCGCGGTGGATTCGGAGGGAAACGCCTTCTCCTGCACGCCTTCGGACCCCGCGAACTCCATGCCATTCGTCCCCGGCGTGGGTGCGACCGTCTCGGGGCGCGGCTCCCAGAGCTGGCTCGACCCGGCGCACCCGAGCTGCCTGGCGCCCTGGAAGCGGCCCCGGCTTACGCCGAACCCCGCCCTCACCCTCAAGGACGGCGCGTTCTACATGACGCTGGGCACCCCGGGCGGCGACGTCCAGCCCCAGGCCATGCTGCAGGTGTTCCTGAACCACGTCCTGTTCGAAATGCCGCCGCAGATGGCGATCGAAGCGCCGAGGGCGGCCACCGCCAATTTCCCCAACTCCTTCTGGCCCCATGCCTACGAACCCGCGAGCGCGCGGGCGGAGGCGCGGCTCTTGAATGACGCAGGTGGCGCGCTCACCGGGATGGGCTACAAGATGGGTTCGTGGCCCGATTTCAGTTGGCCGCCCGGCAGCGTCTGCGCCATCGTGAAAGACCCCGGGACGGGTTTCCTGCTCGCAGGAGCCGACCCGAGGCGCGAGTCCTACGCTGTGGGGTGGTAGGGGGGGACGATCCACTAGGAAAAGAGGTTGTTGAAAAAGCCCCGATTAACGAGGATTCGACGCGACCGTGGAGGGGGTGGTTTTGTAGGGGACGCATAGTATGCGTCCCTGTTTTTCGACGGCGGAACTCGGGCCGCATATATGCGGCCCCTACAATCCCTTCGGCAAGGCGGTATCCCATTGCCGGCATTGCAGGCTTTTTCAACAACCCCGAAAACAGGTGGTTTGCTTGTCCCTGCCTCAGTGCCGTATTATGCCTATCCTTGGAGGACCCGAGAACGAAAGAGCGAAAAGGAGACTCCAATGGAAGTCAGGGAAGCCGTGCAAACGGCGAAGGAATACATTACCGATCTCTTCGGTGATGAGGCGATCACGGGTGTCGGACTTGAAGAAGTTGATCTCGACTTGGGGTCAAGCGAATGGAAGATAACCATCGGTTTTTACCGTCCACTGTCTCAGCGAGGCACGTTGACCACCGTGTTCGGCAAAGAGCACGAAGCGCGCTCCTATAAAGTCGTAAGTATTAACAAGCAAAACGGTCACGTGACATCAGTAACGGATCGCGTTCTGCCTGCCGTTTCTGAATAATTGCATGCCCCCGGCCGGGTTTTTCATCGACGCGAATCTTCTCGTGTTGCTCGTAGTGGGCCGAGTGGGAGAGGAGTTCATAACCAAGCATAGTCGCTTGCAGCAATTCGTAGTCGAAGATTACCGGATCCTCCGCAACCTGCTCGACCGTGTCGAGCAGGCATTCGTCACCCCGAATACACTTACTGAAACATCCAACCTGCTTGCTCAACACGGAGAGCCCGAGCGTTCCCGCTTTTTCGATCAACTACGGTTCACCATTGAAGATAGCAGGGAAATACAAGTCATCAGCGAAGTCGCCTCACAAAACAGGGAGTTCAGGCGCCTCGGTCTGACCGACGCCGCACTCCTGGAAGTCGCCACTGTTGAGACGCCTTTGCTTACCGTGGACCTCGACCTTTACCTTGCGGCCTTGGCGAAAGATCAGGATACCGCGGTGAACTTCAGGCATATCCAAAACATGTGATTGAGTGTCCATCCTGTTTTGGCGGAGAATGCGGACGTGGAAACGGAGGAGGCGACCATGACTTCACCCGAAGTCGACCGTAACGAGTCTGCTGAAGAATCCATGCAGGACGACTTTCTGCTCTATGACGGCGAGTGCCCGTTCTGCAGCTTCTATGCGCGGAAATCCGGGTTCGAGACGCCGGAGGGACGGCCCCTGACGCTCATCGATGCGAACCGTGCGCCCGATCTAATCAGTGAGATGCGCGCACAGGGTTGTGAGGTCGATGAGGGGATGGTTCTCGTCACAGGAGGCCGGAGCTACCAGGGCGCCGAGGCGATGACGGCGCTCGAAGCGATGACGAGCGGAGCCGGCTGGTTCGGGGGGCTCTCCAAATGGTTCGCCTCGAGTCCCGCGCGCGTCCGCGCGTTCTACCCGTGGTTCCAAAGATTGCGCCGCGCGGCGCTGTGGGTGAAGGGGAGGAGAGGGCTCGACTGAGGAGGGCCTGTTGAAAAGGCCTTTATCAAGGGAGCGAACGCTCCCTGCGTGGCCGCGATCAACTCCCCAACCCCTCTTGTCAGGGGACAAAAGCAACCCCCCCTACCCCCCCTTGTCAGGGGGGTCTTTTTGTTGTTCCCCCCTGTCGGGGGGAGCCTTCTTTTTTTCTTGCTCCCTCCTCGCCGGGGTTTTGTTCTTTCTTGCCCCCCTGACAAGGGGGGTAGGGGGGTTGCCTTTGTAGGGACAGGTCGCGACCTGTCCCTGTGGCGAACGATCCCGAAAGTCGGGCAAGGACTTTTTCAACAACCCCTTGCAGGAGATAATGCGGGATTGTCCTCCCGGTCGGGTAAACGCCCCGCGGGAGTGGATATATATCCTGCATGGCCGTCCACAGGATGCAGGCGATTCTGATACCGCTTGCCGTTTTTTGGTTCCCGAAATTTCCCGAATGGTTTATCCTTCCCGGAACCCGTAGCGGTCATCTCCGTTACGGCCTCGTTTCCCCTCGCCCCGGAACGGCATCGCCACATGAAAACACCGTCAATCGCCAGACGATTCGCGGCGTTCGCCTGCGATCTGGAGCGGGCCGATCCCGAGGTCAGGACGGCTGCGGACAGGGCCATGCTCGACACCCTGGGCGTCATGCTCGCAGGGGGCGCCCATCCATCGGTGCGCGCCCTGGCTCAGGCTACGGCGCGCGGGGAGGGGAGGGCGACGCTGACGACGGGCGGGCGCGCGGGCGCCGAAGCCGCCGCGCTCGTGAACGGAACGGCGGCGCACGTCTGGGATTTCGACGATACCTCCTACACGGGCATCATGCACGGCTCGGCGGTGGTGCTGCCCGCCGCCATGGCCCTCGCGCAGGAAACAGGCTCCGGCGCCGACGCGCTTCGCCGCGCCTTCGTCGCGGGTTCGGAAGTGGCGTACACCCTCGCCGAGGTTTGCACGCACGATCACTATTTCGACGGCTGGTGGAGTACGGTGACTTTCGGCCTCACGGGCGCGACCGCTGCCGCAGGATGTCTGCTCGGTCTCGATGAGGACGCGATGACGAGCGCTATCGGCCTGGCCGCGGCCGCCACAGGCGGCGGGAAGGCCGTATTGGGCACGGACGCCAAGCCGCTGCTCGTCGGGGAGACCGCGCGCCGGGCCGTTACGCTCGCCCGGGCGGCCGGGGCCGGGCTTACGGGGCCTGAAGACGCGTTCGAGGATAGCCGGGGTTTCCTGAAGCTGTTGAACCGGGGTGAGGCCGTAGAGGCCGAGCTCGACACCATCGGCCGGCGCTGGCGCCTGTGCGAGCCGGGCCTTCTGTTCAAGACCTCTCCGGTATGTTCGGCGGCGCTCGCGGCCATCGAGCAGATGAACGAACTCATGGCGGAACTCGGCGCGAGCGTGAACGAGGTCGCAGGGGTTCACGCCGAGGTGCCGAAGCTCGTCCATGAGAGCCTCGTCTTCCCGAATCCGGCCACGCCGCAGGAGATGCAGTTCAGCCTGCCTTACGCCCTGGCCTGCGCCGCGATCCACGGCCGGGTGCGCTTCGAAGACCTGGCGCCCGGCGCCGCCGTCAGCCCGCAGATGTCCTCCCTCATGGCGCGGGTGAGCGTGAAGCGCGCGCCTGATCTCTCCACCGACGCCATGCGCGCGAAATACCCCGAAAGCACCCGCCTCACGCTGACCCTGAGCGACGGCCGCTCCGCCACCGGCTTTTGCGGTATGGCCCGCGGGATGCCGGAGAGGCCGCTGAGCGATGCGGAACTGCTCGAGAAGTTCCACACGGCGGGAGCTTACGCCGGCGTTTCGTTGCCTGAGGTGGATATCGCGGATTTCGATCCGGTGGTGGTTTTCGACAATGCGGTGGGAGGGGTGGTTTCGCAGGGGACGTTGAAACAGGCCTGATTTCGTGATGCGGCGTATGGAACCAAACGGGGAGGGAGGTTCGTACGAAAACCAACCCCCCCACCCCCCCTTGTCAGGGGGACAAGAAAAAAAGTCCTTCTACCGGCGGTGGGCGTTGCCTTTTTATACCCCCCTGACAAGGGGGGGTAGGGGGGGTTGCCTTTATGGGGTTTCCCTTTCAGGGGGGCCATTACCTTCTCAGGGGCTTTTTCAACAACCCCACGGAGGGAGCGTTTGCGTCTCCCATCCTTCGATACGGCGCTTGCGCGCCTACTCAGGATGAGGTCGATAGGGTGGCCATACAAGACGAGGGTTTGACACGACCCGGGAGGGGACGGTTTTTGTAGGGGCCGCATATATGCGGCCCTTGTAATGGGTGGGAAAAATCAGGGTCGCATATATGCGACCCCTACACACAAGCTAATTTTCTCTCTCCGGCTTTTTCAACAACCCCCGCAAGGGATGGTTCTCTTCTCTCCCGTCGGTTGGCCGGGCCGTCCGGCGCCTCGTCCGGCTATGCTTTCATGCGGGCGTTCTCGGGGTCGAACATCGCCGAGCGCGGAGCCACGCTCACCGGGAGGCGCTCGTTCATGTATTGCACCTGCAGCTTGTTATCGACCGCCGCGTGTTCGACCGGCAGATAGGCCAGCAGGAGGTATTGGCCGAGGGAGGGTCCCGAGCCGGCCGAGGTGACGAAGGACTCTCTTCCCTTGGCGTCGACGAGGCGCTCCCCCCCGAGCGTCAGGATCGGTTCGCTGCTGCCGGCGGGGAACCGGGGCGCGCCTGATTCGCCGGCGTGGTCGTCGACCGTCAGCGTACACAGCTTCGCCGCCGGACCATCTGCGCGCGCCTGCAGGTAGGCTTCTTTCCCGATGAAATCCGCGGACTTCACGCGGGGCCGCGCCAGGCCCGCCTCCACCGGCGAGTATTCGGCAGTGAGATCGGCGCCCATGAGCGCGTATCCCTTTTCCAGGCGTCCCGTGGCGCCGTAGACGCCGATGCCGACGGGCCGGGCGTCGAAAGCGCGGCCCGCCTCCCGAATCGCGTCCCACAGGCGCGCGCCGTGCGACGCCCGCGCGTAGATCTCCCATCCGCTCTCGCCCACGTAGGAAATGCGCAGCATCGTCGTCGGAACGCCGTCGATAATCACCTCCTGCGCCGTCCCGTAGGGAAACGCCTCCTGCGTCAGCGGGGCGTCGGTAATCCCTGCGAGCAGCGCGCGGGCGTCCGGCCCCCATACCCCGATGGTGCAGAGCGCTGAGGAGAGGTTCTCGAACTGGACCGAGCCGTCCCCGGGTAGATGGCGGCGGAACCAGACCTCGTCGCGCGCGCCGTCGAAGACGCCGGTCACGACCCGGAAGCGGTCGTCCGCCAGCCTCTGTATGGTGAGGTCGGCGCGGATCCCGCCGTCGGTCGTCAGCAGCGGGGTGTAGATCGAAGAACCCACCGGACGGTCGCAGGGGTTGACCGCCAGCCGCTCCAGGTAGGGCACGACGCCGGGCCCCGAGACGTCGAAGATCTGGAAGGCGCTCAAATCCACGATCCCGGCTTTCTCCCGCATGTGGAGATGCTCCGCGTTGATGATCGGCGACCACCAGCGGCGGTCCCATTCGTGCGGGCGGTCCGGAACGCCGTAGCGCTCGACCAAATCCTCGTTCGACGCGTACCACTGGGGCCGCTCCCAGCCGTGCGCTTCGAAGAATTCGGCGCCCAGTTCCGCGGTGCGGTCGTGGAACGGCGCCCGGTGCATGCCGCGCTCGGACTCCCACTGCTCGCGCGGGTGCACGATGCCGTACGTCTTGTTGAAGTGTTCGCGGCAGCGCTGCCGGATGTGCCGCTCGGTCCGCTCGTGCGGGTAGAACCGCGTGATGTCCGAGCCGTGCGGGTCGCACAGGCGCGGATAGCCGTGGGTGATCCACTCGGCGATCAGGCGCGCCGTGCCGGGGCCCTCCTTGATCCAGACGGCGGCCGCAGACCAGAGCTTTTCCACCTCGGCGGTCTCGCCCAGCACCTGCCGCGCATCCGGCGTCAGGGAGAGCAGTCCGTTCACCGAATACTGCATCTCGGAGCCGGCGAGCAACTCGCCCATGATCGCCCGGGCGTGTTCGAGCTGCGGAGCGAAGTCGTCGCCGGTGAAGGGCAGCTCGGTGGGCGTCCGCTCCGCCTCCGCATTGGAAGGGATGTCGTCGGGACGCACCAGGATGGGGCGGTGGGCGTAGGAGCCGATCTCCATCGCCTCGTGGCTCTGCCGCTCGTACATGAAGGTGTCCATGTCGCGGACGATGGGATAGTCGATCTCGTTTCCCGTCCTTCGGAGCAGGTCGATCGAGCCCATGTCGGCCATCTGGTGCACCGCCGGGGTGAGCGGGATGGTCGCTCCGGCGAGCGCGGCGACCCGCGGGCTCCAGACGCCGCACGCGATCACCACCTGCTCCACTTCTATCTCGCCGCGCGTCGTCGCCACGGCCCGGACCCGCGGACGGCCGAACGGCGGGCGCGACACCTCGAGCCCCGTGACCTCGGTGCCCTCCAGCACGGTCAGCGCTCCTCTGGCCTGCGCCCGCTCGCGCATGATGGCGCCCGCCCGGACGGGGTCGACCACCGATACGCTCGGCGTGTAGAAGCCGCCCAGGATCACGTCGCCGTTCACGAACGGCACTTTTGCGACCACGCCTGCGGGATCGAGCAGCTCGGCCTCGATGCCCCGGCACAGCGCCGAGGTCATCCGCCGGCGCAGCTCTTCCATGCGCTCTTCCGTGCGCGCCACTTCGATGCCGCCGCACGTGGTGTTGACGCCGAGCGCGGCGTACTGGCGCTGGCTCTCCAGCGTCAGCAGCGTGATTTCGCGGTCGTGATCGGTGGGGAAGATGAAGTTCGACGCGTGGCCGGTCGAGCCGCCGGGGTTGGGCAGCGGCCCTTTTTCGATCAGCACCAGGTCCTCCCAGCCCAGCTCCGCCAGGTGCCCCACCAGGCAATTCCCGACGATGCCGGCGCCGATCACGGCGATCGTCGCCCGCGCGGGCGTCGGCGAAGCGTTTTCGGCTGGGTTGGTGACGGCGTCTTTCAGGATGGATCCCCCAGGTGCGCATGGCGGTCACGGCTCGCGAGGCGACAGGCCCCGGTCGCGACGGTTTCCGGTCTCGCCCCCGTGAGCGGGGTCGGCGTCCACATCACGCCCCGACCGAAATATCAGCCTTGAATCATGGCATATATGGCATATAATTCACGCTGTTTACAAGTTTCGCGGGGGCCGGGAGCACCTTGGCAAGGGCGGCAAGTTCGAACCGCGCGGGGTCGTCGATATCGGGGCGCCGCGTTACTCAGGGGGCAAACGCGAGCGGGGAGGGCTGTTGAAAAAGCCTGGAACTCTGGATTTGTCGTATGTAACCGACCGGCGAGAGAGAAAAATCACTCCCCCCTTGAGGGGGATATTGAAAAAGCCCTGATGAGCGACGGTTTCACGCGACCGGGGAGGGGCGGTTTTTGTAGGGGCCGCATATATGCGGCCCATGTCGGGTGGCGGAAAAAATCGGGTCGCATATATGCGACCCCTACAACAGGAGCGGCAATGACGCTGAAATGCCGCTGAGTGGTGAATTCCGAGCAAGGACAGTTTTTTCAACAACCCCGGGGAGTGAGCGGTTGCCGCGCCGGGAAGCCGTGAAGCGCGGCGGAGCAGGAGGAGCCATGAACGGCCAGCCGCAAAGCGTCGACCAGTCCGACCGGATCGTTCCCGTCAACCTGCGCCAGAGCGGCCGGACGCCCGTGGAGATGCTCATCTCCACGCGGGTGCGGAAGTCGCCCTACTGGCACCTGTCCCACGAGGCGGGCTGCTGGCGGGCCACGGTCTACAACCGCGTCTATCATCCGCGCGGCTACGTCAGGCCCGAAGACGGCGGCGCGGCCGTCGAGCACGAGGCGCTGACGAACCACGTGACGGTCTGGAACGTCGCGGTCGAGCGGCAGATTCAAGTGAAGGGGCCGGACGCGGAGCGGTTCGTCGACTACGTCATCACGCGCGACGCGACCCGCATCCGGCCGATGCAGGCGAAGTACGTCATCCTCTGCAACGAGAAGGGCGGGATTCTGAACGACCCGGTCCTGCTGCGCTTGGCCGGGGAGGAATTCTGGTTCTCGCTGGCGGACTCCGACCTGCTCTACTGGCTGCAGGGCGTCAACGTCGGGAAGCGGATGGACGTGGAGATCAACGAGATCGACGTCTGCCCGCTGCAGATCCAGGGGCCGAAGTCGCTCGCGCTGATGGTCGATCTGGTGGGCGAAGGCGTCCGGGACATCCCCTACTACGGAATCCTCGAAGCCGAGGTCGCAGGCTGCCCGGTGGTCGTCACCCAATCCGGCTTTTCGGGAGAGAAGGGTTATGAGGTCTACCTGCGCGACGCCACCCTGCACGCCGAGAAGCTCTGGCGCGCGGTGCTCGACGCAGGCGAGCCGCACCGGCTCATGGTCACCGCCCCCGGCCACCAGCGCCGCATCCAGGCCGGCATCCTCTCCTGGGGGCAGGACATCGACCACGAGACGGCGCCTTTCCAGTGCAACCTGGCCTACCAGGTGCCGCGCAAAAAGCGGGGCGACTACATCGGCCGGGCGGCGCTTGAGCGGATGCGCGCCGAGATCGAAGCGGGGCGTCCGCCGTTCTCGATGGTGATGGTGGGGATGAAGCTGGGCGGCAAGCCGATCGACGACTACGCGCCCGACTTCTGGCTGGTCTCGGACGCCGGCGGAGGCGACCCGATCGGCTACCTGACTTCGCCCTGGCACGCTCCGGAGCTTGGGTGCAACATCGCCCTGGGTTACGTGCCGATCGGCAAGTCGGCGGTCGGGACCGAGTTGCTGGTCTGGCTGCCGGACGAGTACGCCGGCGAACCGGGCCGACCCGACCGCGCACAGGTCTGCGAGGTCCCCTTCCGCCCGTCGGTCAACCCGAGCGCGCGCGAGCTGGCCCACGCCCGCGGCGAGGACGCGGTCGACTAGCCCTCAAGAGGTTGTTGAAAAAGCCCCTCCATGTGGGAAAACCACCTTCATTCCGGCGAAAGCCGGAATCCATTTTATGATTTTTGCTTTCGTTTTCGTATTTGATTCCGACTCACGGGAGGGAGCGCCACGCCCGAATCCGAAACGGATGAGGCGGATATATATGGCGGTGTCCGTATCTTCCCCGGTCGGGAGAGAGAATGGCCGGGCGAAGGGCCAAAGACAAAGGCGAAAATGGATTCCGGCTTTCGCCGGAATGACGAACAAAAGCGAAGGTGAATCCCAAGCGAAGCGAGAGCTTTTTCAACAACCCCCTTTCTCGACCGCTTGTCAAAACCATATCGGTAAACCTCTCGGACGACAGGAACCCCGGATCCGTCGCCGAGGCGTGACAGGGTCTTCCGGAGTGCGACGATACAAGCAGAACACCTCCGTATGATTCGGGCCCAGGAAAATGATTGTTTTTCATTTCATCCCGCTTGTGTTATTGATATTCATAGAAAAATATCGTTTTTCACGGACGAGGAACAATTTTGGGATGAATGCCACTGAAAAGAAACGTTTTTCAGGCCCCGTTACCGTTTTTCAGGAACGGCGGCTACCGGAGAGAGCCACACCGGCCGGATACGCCGCGCTCATTGGGGCCTACGGGCTGCGCGTGCCGCTCCCGCGCCTGCTGAGCGCCGCGGGTGAGCGGCACAGGCGTATCGAGGATGGCGGCTGGCGCATCTACTCGCCCCGCTATGCGCCGGATGCGAGCCTCGAAGGCCATCTCACCTTCGCGCTGAAGCACGAGGGGCTTCATCTCTCCGTCCTCAAGCGCCTGTTCGCTGCGAGCGGCCCCGCGCCCATCGAAAACATCGTCAAGAACAAGCCGACGGGCGCCTACGCCAGGCGTATCTGGTTCCTCTATGAATGGCTGAGCGGGGCGCGGCTCGATTTGCCGAACGCCGACCGCGGCGCCTATGCGCATGTCGTCGATCCGGACCTGCAATATGCGGTCCAGGCGGAAACCTCGACGCGCCACCGGATGAAGAACAACCTGCCCGGCACGCCGGAATTCTGTCCGCTGGTGTTCCGCACCGAGGCGCTGGAGCGTTTCATCGCCATGGACCTGGGCGCGCGCGCGACGGATGCCGTCGCGGCGGTCCCGCGCGATCTGCTGGCGCGCACGGCGGCCTTCCTGTTGCTGAAAGACTCCAGGTCCAGCTTCGCCATCGAGGGCGAGCATCCGCCCCAGGATCGCATCCAGCGGTGGGGCCGCGCCATCGGCCAGGCCGGCCGGCAGGCGCTCGATCTCGACGAACTGCTGCGCTTGCAAAGCATCGTGATCGGCGACGCCCGGTTCGTCCGCCTCGGTCTGCGGGCCGAGGGCGGTTTCGTCGGTGAACGGGACCGTGAATCGGGGATGCCGATACCGGTCCACATCAGCGCCCGGCCGGATCGCCTGGCCCGGCTCGTGGAGGGCATGACCGATTTCGGCCGGGGGACCGCGCAACGGCTCGACCCGGTCGTGGCGGCGTCGGTCCTCGCGTTCGGCTTCGTCTACATCCACCCTTTCGAGGACGGAAACGGACGGCTGCACCGCTATCTGGTCCACCATGTCCTGGCCCGGCGCGGCTTCAACCCGCCCGGCGTCGTCTTCCCCGTATCGGCGGCCATCCTGGAGCGGGTCGACGACTACCGCCTCGCGCTCGAAGACTATTCGCAGCGTCTGCTGCCGGCCGTGGACTGGGAACCGACGGAGGGCGGCAACGTCCGAGTCTTGAACGATACGGACGATTTCTACCGGTTCTTCGACGCGACGCCGCAAACCGAGTTCCTGTATGGATGCGTGCAACGGACCGTCGAGCACGACCTGCCGGGAGAAGTCTCCTTCCTGAAGCGCTACGATGAATTTCGCAGGGAACTGAACCTGGTGGTCGATATGCCGGAAAGGCTGTCCGACCTTCTGTTCCGGTTCCTGCGCCGCAACGGCGGCAGCCTTTCCCGCCGAGGCAGGGAGAAGGAATTCGCCGCGCTGACCGATGACGAGGCGGCGCGAATCGAAACGATTTACCATGAAGTGTTCACCGATGCCGGGGACTGAAACCGATGGCCTTGTGACCGGTCTGTCCAGCCGGCTGAGCGGTTGTGGCGCCGGTAGACGGCGACACCGCCTCCCCTGCATGCGCAGAAGCTGCAATTTTTCGGCTTTCGCCTTGATTGCATGTTGCGAAGGAGGTTTTTCGGAAAAGACGGGGAGAATCGCCTACCCTGCGTAATTTCAATGAAATACAAGGATTCCACAGCCGATGGAAATCCCCTCCTGTCTGAAAACGGGCGTTTGACCCGGATTGCCACGTACGGGGCGCGCCAAACCCCCGCGGGGTGGAGGGCGCCGGAGCCCGGAGCAAAAATACGAGGCGGAAAACGGCCTCGGGCAGCCCCGGGCCGATGTGCGCCGAACGAAATTTCCCGGCAACTATCGGTTGTTCCACTGTATACCGCACGCTATACTCTGAACATTCTATTGATTCCGTGAGGCTTAGTGAGGGGTGTTGCGACACGCTCGGCTGGGAAGAGGATTGAACATTTCGGTCTGTTGTATTCTGTTGCCGTTTTGATCGTCTTCTATGTTTTGGCTCATCAGGCATCAAGAGTTTCCTTTCCCCATGGGCTTGCCCTTCAATGCCCGGAAAAAAATAGACCTGGCGGCGAGTTCGTCGATGTTGCCGTTCTTCTACGGGCTGCACCCCGGCCTCGCGAAGTATATGCGCGAGCGGGGCGCGTGGGACGTGAAACGGGATTTGCGCGTCGCCCGGAAGGTGGACCGGCGCCTCGCCTGACCGCCCCGGTTGGTGTTGCACCGACAGTGGAGCGGACTGGTCCGTTGTCCCGACCGTCGAAACCAGCGGAGTAGCGTGGATGAGCGCCCCTGCCGTCGAAACTCGCCCCAATCGTCCCGTGGTGTTGGGGAAGCTCGCCCCGCCCACGCCTTTCGTGGCGGTGGTCACGTCGAAGTCGCGCGTGCGTCATTCCCGGGCACTCTCATGCGCCGGATAGGACTCTGTGGAAGCCTTTTCGTGCTGATGGCGGCGGTGTTCCTTCGGCCGGAGATCGCGCCGGAGCCGGGGCTCGCGCAACTCGCGGCCACCGGGCTCGTGCTCGCGGCCGCTGCCGGCCTGACCTTCAGCCTGCAGGCCCGGTTCGCATCGAATCCGTTCCTCGACATCATGGCGCGCGTCGGGCTCTCAGGCTTCGCCCTGCTCGCGGTCTTCCACCCGGAGCGGTGGGTGGCGGTCACGGCGTGCGTTCCGGTGGCGCTGTTCGTGGGATATTCGCTCCTGGGCAGCCGACGAAGCGGTAACCCGGAGCAGGCCCGGAGACAATTTTTCGATGCGGTCAACGCCGTTTCCGAAGGTTTCGTGTTGTTCGATGCCGACAATCGGCTGATTCTCTGCAACGAGACTTACAGGCGCTACTTCACCGATGCCTGCGGGGAGGATATCGGCAAGCTGATCCGGCCGGGCGCCTCGCTGGAGGAGATCCTGCGGGCCGGAATCGAGCGCGGCATGTTCCCCGATGCCGCCTCCGATCTCGACGGCTATCTGAGCCGGCAACGCGAACCGCAGGCGCATTCCGCGATCCCCGGCGAACTTCGCCTGTCCAGCGGGGTCCGGCTGCAAATCGTCGAAACGCGCACGCACGACGGCAACGTGCTCATGGTCCATACGGACATCACCGAGGTCAAACGGCGCGAGGAAGAGCTCAACGCCGTGCTCGACACCATCGAGTACGGGGTCTGCTTCATGGGGCCCGACCTCAGGGTGCGAATAGCCAACCGCGCCTTTCGCGACATGTGGAGCTTCCCCGACGACTTCTTCGACAGCCGCCCCACCCTGGCGGAAATGATCAGTTACAACCGGCACACCGGGATATACGACATTCCCGACGAGCAATGGGAGGACTATGTTCGCGACCGCGTCGCGGCGGTTCGGGCGGGCCCCATACCGTCCTTCGAGTGGACCCTCGCCAACGGCAAAGTCATTCAGTATCAATGTATCGCGCTGCCGAGCGGCGACCGCATGCTGACCTACCTGGACATCACCGAAGTCAAGCAGCGCGAGGAAGAGCTCAACGCCGTGCTCGACAACATCGAGTACGGGGTCTGCTTCATGGGACCCGACCTCAGGGCGCGAATAGCCAACCGCGCCTTTCGCGACATGTGGGGCTTCGCCGACGACTTCATTGCAGGCCGCCCCACCATGGCGGAATTGATCAGCTACAACCGGCAAACCGGGATTTACGACGTTCCCGACGAGCAATGGGAAGACTATGTTCGCGATCGCGTCGCGGCGGTCCGGTTGGGGGCCATCGTGCCCCGCGAGTTGACCCTCGCCAACGGCAAGGTTCTTCAGTATCAATGCATCGCGCTGCCGAGCGGCGACCGCATGCTGACCTATCTGGACATCACCGAATTGAAGCGGCGCGAGCGGCAGCTCAGCGAGCTCGTCGAAGAACTCGGCGCGACCCGCGACGAAGCGTTGGAAGCGCGGGCCCAACTCGGGGAGGCGCTCGAGGCAATCTCCGAGGGCTTCGTCGTCTTCGATGACGAGGACCGCCTCGTCCTGTGCAACAGCAACTATCGGCAGTACTTCATCGACGCCGTCGGTGAAGAAGTGGCCAGGCTGGTCGTACCCGGCGCCGACCGCGAGACCATCCTCGCGGCGGCGTTCGAGCACGGCATGTTTCCGGACAGGGAGGGAACCACCGAGGAGTTCCTTGCCTGGTGGCGGGACAATCTGCTGAGCACCGTCGAATTCCGCTTCAGCAGCGGCATATATGTCCAGGTGGAGGAGATGCTGTCCCAGGAAGCAGGTATCGTCGGCGTCTACACCAACATCACCGAGATCAAGAAACGAGAAGCCGAACTCGCCGAGATGGTCGACCATCTGACGGTCGCGCGCGATCAGGCGATGGAAGCCACCCGGGCCAAGAGCCGGTTCCTCGCCAACATGAGCCACGAGTTGCGCACGCCCTTGAACGCCGTCATCGGCATCACCGAGATGCTGGAGGAGGACGCCAGGGACGACCGCCAGGACGACTACATCGAGCCCCTGGGGCGGGTCACGAACGCGGGCCGGCACCTCTTGAACCTGATCAACGGAATCCTCGATCTTTCCAAGGTCGAAGCGGGCCGAATCGAGTTCCACTGCGAGGACATCGACGTCGGTGGGCTGACCGCGGAACTGGCGGCCACCTCACAACCGCTTGCCGACAGGAACTCCAACCGGTTGACGGTTCATTGCCCGGACAACGTGGGCGTCATGCGCTCCGATGCGACGCGGGTGCGGCAGGTCGTTCTCAACCTGCTGAGCAACGCCTGCAAGTTCACCAGGGAGGGCGAGGTCAGCCTGAGCGTCGAGCGACACACGGCCGAAGACCGGGACTGGATTCGGTTCGAGGTAGCCGATACCGGCATCGGGATGACGCCGGAGCAGCAGATCAAGGTGTTCGAGGAGTTCTCTCAGGCGGACAGTTCGACCACCCGGGAGTATGGCGGCACGGGTCTCGGACTCGCGATCAGCCGGCGGCTGTGCCGCATGATGGGCGGAGACATCAAGCTCACCAGTGAACCGGGAGTCGGCAGCACGTTTGCCGCAAGCTTGCCGGCGGTATTGGATCCGGTCTGCGAAGAAATCCCGGATCGGCCGGCGTCCACGGCAGGAGGCCGGTAAGCGATGGAGACCAGAATCCTGTACGTCGAGGACAACGAGGACAATGTCTACATGCTGGTGCGGCGATTGAAGCGCAAGGGCTACGAGGTGGTCGTCGCGGCTGACGGCGCGAAGGGGATCGAGATGGCCAGGACCGATGCGCCGTCCCTGATCCTGATGGATTTGAGCCTGCCGGTACTGGACGGCTGGGAGGCGACCCGACAACTCAAGGCCGCGCCGGAGACGCGGCACATCCCGATCATCGCCCTTTCGGCGCACGCCATGGAAAACGACCGCGAGAGCGCCCTCGCCGCGGGCTGCGACGACTACGACACCAAGCCGGTCGAATTCGACCGCCTGCTGGGAAAGATCGAAGCGCAGCTGGCGAAAGGAGATGCCACATGAACGACGATGCACTCGCCATTCTCGTCGTCGACGACAACGAGGACAACCGCTACACGTTGACCCGGCGTCTGAAGCGGCAGGGCTACGACGAGGTGGCGACGGCCGAGGATGGACGCAAGGCCCTGGAACTGCTGGATGCGCGCTCCTTCGATCTGGTCCTCCTCGACATCATGATGCCGGAGATGGACGGCTACGAGGTGCTGGAGGCGGTCAAGGCGAACCCGAAGCTGCGCGACATTCCGGTCATCATGATCTCCGCCCTGGACGAGATCGACAGCATCGTTCGCTGCATCGAGCTTGGCGCCGAAGACTATTTGCCCAAGCCTTTCAACCCGACCCTGCTGCGGGCCCGGGTGGAGGCCTGTCTGGAGAAAAAGAGGCTGAGGGACCGGGAAACCGCGTACCTGAAGAGGCCGGAGAGCGAAAAGGAAAGCTCCGGTGGATTGTTGCGCGCCATTTTGCCCGCCGGGGCGGTGCAGGAGTTCGAGGAGACGGGCGGGGTAAAGCCCCGGCGCTTCGAGGACGTCGCCGTCCTGTGCTGCGACGTGGCCGGCTTCGCCGGGTATTGCGACCGGCACCCGCCGGAGGCGGCGGTCGGGGAACTGCAGGGCCAATTCGAACGGCTCGAGACAATCGCGCTCGAACACGGGCTGGAGAAGGCGAGGACGGCCGGCAGCGCCTTTATCGCCACCGCGGGACTGCCGCATCCGGTGGCCGATCCGCTCCTGCAAGCGGCGCGATGCGGCCTGGCGATGGCGGCCGGGACGGCCGAAACCGCACCGCACCTGCAGGCCCGGATTGGAATACATTCCGGCCCCGTGGTCGCCGGCGTCATGGGCGGCCTGCGGTTTCCTTACGACCTGTGGGGAGAAACGGTGGAGTGCGCCGCCCGTATCGCCGAGTATGCGGATCCGGGCCGCGTGGTGATGACCGCCGCGGTTTGGATGCAAATTGAGGACCGCTGCCGCGGACGGGCTTGCGGTCCGGTGGCGTTGAAAGGCAAGGGCGAGGTCGATCTGGTCGAGTGCCTGGAAGCGCCCCGAAGCGATACGGATCCGGAGCGCCGCGCGCCTTCCGCCGTTGACGCGAGACCAGGCCCCCGGTCATGACCGTGTTGTCGGAGATTCGCGCCGACGCGCTCTCGGCAAAGGCGCTCCCTGCGCTGCTGGGCGGGAGCATCGTCGGCTTGCTCCTGATTGTCTTCGAAATCTCGATGGCGGCTTTCATCTTCTCGGGTCCGCTTGCTCCATATCTCTCCCAGGGCATCGGCATGCTGGTGTTCAGTACGCTCGCCGTCTGCCTTGTGACGGCCCTTGCCAGCGACTACCGGGGCGGGATCGCGAACCATTCGGTGCCTCCCCCGATAATGCTGGGCGCGATGGGCGCCGCGATGACGCTCGAAGGCGACGCGCTGTTCATGACCATGGCTGCGGTCGTGATCGTCAGCGCGCTGGCTACGGCTGCGTGCTGCCTGTTGATCGGGCATTTGCGGATCGCGAACCTGCTCCGGTTCGTCCCCTATCCCGTGATATGCGGGGTGATCGCCGGCGTCGGGGGAGGATGCGCCATCGCCTCCCTGTCGATGATGGGGCTGAGGGCGGACTGGCGGGTGGCGGCTTCGCTCCTGGAGCCCGCCCTGCTGTGGAACTGGGCTCCGGGCGTGGCCTATGGCTGCGGGTTGTTTCTGGTCGCGAAACGCTGGAGCCATCTGTTGGCGCTGGTCACGCCGGTGAGCTTCGTGCTTTGCGCGGCGCTGTTTCACGCAATGCTGCTGCTCCTCGACATCTCCGGCGAGGAGGCCACGGCCGCGGGCCTGCTGTTCGCGGGAATGGCGGGGGGCGGTTTCTGGCCCCCGTTCCAGCCCGGGGATCTGGCGCACGTGGACTGGGGCGTGGTGGTCACGCGGATTCCCGACATGTCGGCCCTGATCCTCGTCACCCTGCTCGGTGCGGCCATCCAGCTGAGCAGCATCGAGCTGGTTCTGGCCACGAAGCAGAAGATCGAGTGGGACCGGGAGTTCAAGGCGACGGGCTGGGCCAGCCTTCTCGCCGGCCTGGGAGGCGGCCCGGCCGGACACCTGGTTTTTTCGTACTCCGCACTCGCCCGCAGGCTCGGGGCCGATACGCGGTTCGCGGGAATCGTCGTCGCCCTGGTGGTGGGCTCGACCCTGATGATGGGCGCCGATATCCTGAAGCTGTTCCCGGTGCCGCTTCTGGGAGGGATGCTGCTCTACCTCGCCCTCACCTTGCTGGACGAACAGCTCGTTCAAAGCTGCAGGCGGCTGCCGTGGACGGACTTCGCAATCGTCGTGGTGATCTTCGCCACCATAAGCATCGCCGGCTTTCCCGCGGGGGTGGGCATCGGGATCGCGATCACCACGGCCTCCTTCGCGTTCCGTCTCAGCCGCGTGGACTTGATCGAAGCGGAATTCTCCGCCCGCGAACGCCAGAGCAACCGGAGCCGCTCCATCGCCGACCGGGCCATCCTCCTCGCGGAGGGCGATCGCGTAAGCGCTTACCGGCTGCGCGGCTACATCTTCTTCGGCAGCGCCTGGTCGCTGAGCGATCAACTCATGGAGGCGCTGGGCGACGACTCGCCAAAGGCGTGCACCCTGCTCGATTTCAGCGCGGTTTCCGGTATGGACTTCTCGGCCGTCAACTCCCTGTGCGGGTTCGTCCGGGCCGCGCATGACGCCGGAACGAGGGTGGTCCTCAGCGCGGCTCCCGCGAATTGCAGGGATGGGCTGGAACGAAACCTTCCTCCGGACGTTTACGCCGGCCTGTCGTTCGAGCCGGACGCGGACCGCGCCCTGGAGCGGTGCGAGGACATCGTCATCGCCGCGCGGAGGGCGGAGCTCAGCGAGCAGGGAAGCGCCGGCGACACCGTGCTGGACAGCTTCGCCGGGGATATGGAGAGCCGCCTGGACAGGCGCATCACCTTCGAGGACATGGCCCACGAGCTCAGAGACCGGCTGGAAGTTCGCGAATACGCGGCCGGTGAGGCGCTCGTCACGATGGGCGCGCCGTCCGGCGGCCTGCAGTTGCTGTTGATGGGGCGGGCCTCGGTCTACGATGCGGCGGGCGTGCGGGTCCGCCAGTGCGGCCCGGGCGATGCGGTCGATCCGCGCGGCGCCTTCAGTACCCGCGCGGCTACAGTCACCGCGCTCGCGGACGAGCACTGCCGGACGCTGACGATGACCCCTTCGGTCCGGCGGTGGCTGGAGGAGAATCGAGGAGGACTGATGCTGGAACTCTACGGATACCTTCTCACCGCCGAGGCGGATGTCGAGCACCCCTCAGGAATGCCCCGCGCCACGGACCACTAGCCCGGGTGATCGCCGGTTCCGGGCGGAGCGGCGTTTCGCCGGTAAGCGACAGGGACCGGAATCCTGTACGTCGAGGACAATGTCTAGATATGTTGGTGCGGCGACTGAGAAGCAAGGGCTACGACGAGGTGGCGACCGCCGGGGCGAGGACGGGGTGGACCAGCCCGGCGATGATCGCCTCGCGGCCCGCCGCCCCATGAACCGGGCAGGGTTAATCTTCATTGCCGATGTTGTCGTCAACCTGCGGACTGGTCGATTCGATTATCATCGCTGGAGTTTTGCCCTTGTCGTTCACGGCCTTTATGTTGGCTCCGCGGTCCAGCAGTAGCTTGGTGACCTCGGGATTTTTGCTCCACTTCGCCGCTTCGTGAAGAGGTGTGTTACCCCCTTTGTCCTTGGCGTTCACGTCGGCTCCGCGGTCCAGCAGCAGCTTGGCGACCTCGGGGTTTTCATTGCCCGCCGCAAAGAACAGTGGCGTGTCGCCACGTTTGTCCCCCCTGGCGTTCACGTCCGCGCCGCGGCCCAGCAGCAGTTTGGCGACCTCGGGGTTTTTGTCGAGCGCGGCCCAGTGCAGGGGCATCCTGCCGTCAGCGTCACGGCCGTTCACGTCGGCGCCTTGGTCAAGAAGCGCCTTGATGACGGCGGGGCGTTCGTTGGCGTGCAAGGCCTTGTGCAATCTATTATTCCGTCGCGCCCGGTTTTCTATCACTTTGACAACCCCGGAATTTTTGTGAAACGACGCAAGGTACAGAGGTGTGCGACCATGTTTGTTCCTGGCATTCACATTGGCTCCGCGGTCCAGCAGTAGCTTGGCGAGTTCGGGATTTTTGTTGGACGCCGCCCAGTGAAGAGGCGTCCAGCCTTCTTCGCTCCTGGCGTTCACGTCTGCTCCGCGATCCAGCAGCAACTTGGCGAGCTCGGGGTTTTTGTTGCTCGTCGCAAAGTGTAGTGGCGTGGTATCGTAAGAGCCCCTAGCGTTCACACCGCCTGCGCGCTCGATGAAGAACATGGCGACCTCGGGGTTTTCGTTCCACAGCGCCGCCAATTCCTGCGCGATCGTATTTTCACTCGTCCTGGGCTTCCGCTTGTATTGACCTTCGACCTGTTCGTTAATATCTGCGCCGCGTTTGAGTAGCAAGGCGACAACTCCGGGATGCTTGTTATATCTCGCGGCGATGTGCAGCGGTGTATAGAAGTATTTGATATTCGGATCTCGTTTGCCACTCGGATATGTACTGTCCAAAACCACATCCCTGCCTCTGATGTCCGCGCCCTGGTCCAGGAGCGCCTCGATGACGGCGGGGCGCTCGTTGGCGCGCAGGGCCTTGTGCAATCCCCTGGCGCCGCCGTATTTGGTGCGGGCCACCCTCATGGCCATCAAACCCTCCGCCGTCTTGCCCTTCGGCCCCTTGATGGCGGGGTCGGCGCCGGCCTTCATGAGAATCTCCACGAGTTCCGAACGCCCGTGCAGGGCGGCGATGAACAGCGCCGTCGCGCCGTCCGCCGCGCGGAGGTTCGGTTTCGCGCCCGCCTTGAGGAGCGGGGGAACCAGCAGCGTGTAGCCCTTGTCCGCCGCGTACATGAGCGGCGTCCAGCCGCGCTTGCCGCCTCTCGCGTTCGCGTCGGCCCCCGCCGCCAGCGCTTTCTCGAGAGCGGAGATATCCCCCGCAGCCACAGCGCGCAGAGCCGCGTTCCCGGGGGATACTTTGCGCGCCATCCGGCGCGGCGGCCGTGGCGTGCCCGGCGTCCTCCGGCGGGGGACTATCGCCGTGCTTCTCCGCTTGCCGGTGGTCCGCCACGCCCGGAGGAGCTTGCGCGCTTCGGCGCGTTCCTCGACCGTCATCTCCTTCGCCAGCGCGTCGCGCTCCGCCGCCGCTTTTTCGTCTCCCCGCGCCGCCGCGAGGTTCAGCCACTTGTGCGCCTCGATGAAGTCCTGCGGGACGCCCAGCCCCTTCGCGAAAGCGCGGCCCAGCGCCGTCATCGCCCGCCTGTCGCCCTTCCTCGCCGCCCTCCGCCACTCCTTCATCGCCTCGGCGTAGCGCCCCGCCTCCCACGCGGCCTGCCCCGCGCCGTAATCCGCCCAGGCCGCCGTGGCGCACGAGAGGATAAGCAGCGCGCAAAGAGGGGCCCGACATGCCAAAGAACGATTCATTTCCGGTTTTGCTCCTTCGAGAAGATATAAGGATTCAGGGGGCGAGCGTCCGGGTTACGCGAAACCCGTTGTACTTGCTCCGGTCATATCGCCCGCCACTGATGCGGCTCGCAGAACGGATGTTGCTGGTTAAGCTGTCATAGGAACCGCCACGCAGAACGCGGTATTTGCAATCCTCGTCCGTCCACGCGCTCCCGTCCGAAGGCGCGCTCGCATAGCTACCGTTCCAGCAATCCTCCACCCACTCCCACACGTTGCCATGCACGTCATGCAGACCGAAACGGTTCGGCAAAAACGAACCCACGAGAGCTGTTTGCTTGCTGCCCCAGCTGCCGCCGCACCCAATGCAATTAGCCCAGTTGTGGCCGACCTCGTCTCCCCAACTGTAACGGGTCGTCGTTCCTGCCCGAGCCGAATATTCCCACTCCGTCTCACTCAACAGTCGATACGGCATACCCGTCTTCCGACTCAACCAGCGCACATATTCCTTAGCGTCATCCCAACTCACGTTGATGACAGGACGGCGTCCGCGACCCCAGCCCTCATCTCCGGGCCAATATCCCCCACAGCCGCCATCCGCCACGCAGGCGTCCCATTCGGCAAACGTCACTTCGTATTTCCCCACAGCGAAGGGCTTGGCAATCGTAACGAGATGACGCGGGCTTTCATCGCTACTCCAGCCTTCTTCACTCGACGGGGAACCCATCATGAATGAACCCGCAGACACCACCACGATCTCCGGGCATTCCAGGCAATCGCGAAATACCTTCCATCCGCGTTTTCTCAGTTCTTCGCTTCGCGCTCTCAAGCGACGGTCCCACTCTTCGTTTTGCGCTCTCAAGCGACGGTCCCGCTCTTCGTTTTGCGCTCTCGAGTGACGGTCTTGCTCTTCGTTTTGTGCTCTCAAGCGACGGTACTGCTCTTCGATTTGCGCCTTTAGACGAAGCGCCTCTTCCGCGTGACGGCCTTGCGGGCGTGAGGACAAGTATTTGGTATACGCCGCTACCGTCCCTGCCGACCGCGCCTTAGCGAACGCCTTATCGTCTTCCTGCGCTTTGGCTTGCGCCCATGTCTTGCCTTCCAGCAAGGCGAGGAGGGGAGGAGTTGCGCCCTTCTTTTTCGCCGCCTCCACTGCGCCGTATCTCATCCGCGCCACCTCTACCGCCGTCCTGCCCTTCGCCCCCCTAATCGAGGGGTCCGCCCCCCACTTCATCAGCAATTCGATGATCTCCGTCTGACCGCGCAGGGCGGCGATGAACAGCGCCGTCGCCCCGTCCGCAGCGCGGAGGTTGGGTTTCGCGCCCGCCTTGAGGAGCGGGGGAACCAGCAGCGTGTAGCCCTTGTCCGCCGCGTACATGAGCGGCGTCCAGCCGCGCTTGCCGCCTCTCGCGTTCGCGTCGGCCCCCGCCGCCAGCGCCTTATCGAGGGCGGAGATATTCCCCGCAGCCACGGCGCGCAGGGCCGCGTTCCCGGGGGAACCTTTTCGCGCCATCCGGCGCGGTGGCCGAGGTGTACTCGGCGTCCTCCGGCGGGGGACTATCGCCGTGCTCCTCCGGCTGCCTGCGGTCCGCCACGCCCGGAGCAGCTTGCGCGCCTCGGCGCGTTCCTCGACCGTCATCTCCTTCGCCAGCGCGTCGCGCTCCGCCGCCGCTTTTTCATCGCCCCGCGCCGCCGCGAGGTTCAGCCACTTGTGCGCCTCGATGAAGTCCTGCGGGACGCCCACGCCCCTCACGAAGGCGCGGCCCAGCGCCGCCATCGCGCGCCTGTCGCCCGCGCGCGCCGCCCGCCGCCACTCCTTCATCGCCTCGGCGTAGCGCCCCGCCTTCCACGCGGCCTGCCCCGCGCCGTAATCCGCCCGCGCAACCGTGGCGCACGAGAGGACAAGCAGCGTAAAAATTAACAATAGCCACTTTGCGCTACGTTTCATTTCCTGGTTCGCTCCTCAGATAATAGATAAGGATTCAGGGGGCGAGCGTCCGGGCTACGCGAAACCCGGTGTAGCTGCTCCGGAATTCGATCCCGATCATGCTGCGGTACGCGGAGCGGAGGTTTTCTGGCCTGTGGAACCAGGAACCGCCGCGCAACACGTGCTTCGCGCAATGCCTGTTTAACCTAGCGCTCGCATCCGTTAGCGCTTCTCGATAATTCCCCTTCCAGCAATCCTCCACCCACTCCCACACGTTGCCGTGCGCGTCGTGCAAGCCGAATCTGTTCGCCGGAAATGACCCGACGGGCATCGTCTTCCCACGATACACCCCTTTCGAGCCCCCTCCATACGTGTAGTTTCCGTTGTAGTTCGCCTGGGAGGCCGATATCGTCGAACCGAAATGAAAGGGCGTCGTCGTGCCCGCCCGCGCCGCGTATTCCCACTCCGCCTCGCTCAGAAGTCGATAAATCTTGCCCGTCTTCCGGGAGAGCCACGCCACGTACGCCTTCGCGTCATCCCAACTCACGTTGATGACGGGCCGGCGTCCGCGCCCCCAACCCTCATCTCCCGGGCGGCGGCCGCCGCAGCCGCCGGCCGCGGCGCAGGCGTCCCATTCGGCAAACGTCACTTCATACTTGCCAACGGCGAAGGGTTTCGGGATCGCTACGCGACGGCGGGGGCCTTCATCGTTGTCTCTCTCTGCCTCGTGCGTCGGGGAGCCCATGATGAACGAACCGGCGGGAACCGGCGCCATCTCCGGACATTCCGGGCAATCACGAAACGCCAGCAATGAGAGGACGGCGGGATTGCCCTTTGCCAAAGCCACGCCCAACGCCGTCCTGCCCTTCGCCCCCCTAATCGAGGGGTCCGCCCCCCACTTCATCAGCAATTCGATGATCTCCGTCTGCCCATGCAGGGCGGCAATGAAAAGCGCCGTCGCGCCGTCCGCCGCCCGGAGGTCCGGTTTCGCGCCCGCTTTCAGGAGCGGGGGAACCAGCAGCGTGTAGCCCTTGTCTGCCGCGTACATGAGCGGCGTCCAGCCGCGCTTACCGCCTCTCGCGTTCGGGTCGGCCCCCGCCGCCAGCGCCTTCTCAAGAGCGGAGATATTCCCCGCCGCCACGGCGCGCAGAGCCGCGCTCCCGGGGGATACTTTTCGCGCCACCCGGCGCGGTGGCCGTGGCGTGCCCGGCGTCCTCCGGCGGGGGACTATCGCCGTGCTCCTCCGCCTCCCGGCGGTCCGCCACGCCCGGAGCAGCTTGCGCGCTTCGGCCTGTTCCTCGACCGTCATCCGCTTCTCCAGCGCGTCGCGCTCCGCCAGGGCCTTCGCGTCTCCCCGCGCCGCCGCGAGGTTCAGCCACTTGTGCGCCTCGATGAAGTCCTGCGGGACGCCCAGCCCCTTCGCGAACGCGCGGCCCAGCGCCGCCATCGCGCGCCCGTCGCCCTTCCTCGCCGCCCGCCGCCACTCCTTCATCGCCCCGGCGTAGCGCCCCGCCTTCCAAGCGGCCTGCCCCGCGCCGTAATCCGCCCGCGCCGCCGTAGGGCACGATAGCGCCAACACCGCGCAAAAAAGGACAAACCATGCCAAATGACGATTCATTTCCGGTTATTCCCTCTCAAAAAGAAATCCCCATCGTGGTTTTCCGTATCCGGGGCGCGACTCACCTGGACAAAATTTCGTAGTTCCGTCTCGCATTCCGGATCTCTCCGTTATAGAAGCGTATTTGGCCGTTTCTGCACCCGCTCCTTCCGTGTTTCAGCCTGTTGCACCTGGCCAACGCCCGGTTGAGCGCTTTCCGTAAACTGGCGATTTTCCGGTCGCGCTCGCGCGCCAGGCGCGCCAGCCTTTCCCGTCGTTCCCTTTCCTTTTGTTGTTCCCTTCGCTGCCGCTCGAGCTGCTCACGCCTTTGCTGTTCGGCCCTGCGCTGACGCGCAAGTCGCTCCCGCCTCTGCCGTTCAATCCTGCGCTGCCGCTCAAGCCGCTGGCGCTTTTGTTGTTCGATCCTGCGCTGTCGCGCCAAATTTTCCCTCTGCCGGCGCAACCTTCGAGACAGATCCTCCAACGACCCTTGCGCGCCGCCGCTGCCGCCGAACAGGGCCGTGCCGGAACGCCGTCTCCGCGTACGCACCCGTCTCTCCTGTTCACGCCCCGAGGCCGAGTCGTCCTCGAAAATTCCCGACGCCTTGAGAGTTTCCGCGTGCGCCCTGTCGCGGCGCAGCTTCTCCGCTTCTTTGGCCTTCGCCTCCTCCTTGCGGATTCCGGCCTTGATGGTTTCCGACCGGCGCTCGGCCTCCAGTTGCTTCTCGCGGAAACGGGCTTCGATTTCGAGCGCCTCGCTCCTGTCCAGTTCCGTCAGCTTGGCGTCGTAATCATCATCCGGCATCGCCGCGCGAACCACGCCGCCGCCGCCGTCCAGAGCATTCACGGCCGCCTCGTAACCGTCCTCGTCCTCCTGGTCCCCGTCCTCATCCAGACCCGCAAGGGCGTCTCCCCCGGCCAGGGTGTCCGTATCGCCCGCATTTTCGGGTGGAGACTCGCCGGAGGCGAAGTCTTGCGCGGGTATCCTCTCGCCGACCTCATGGCCATCGTCGAAATCCGACACGTAATACCTGTCGTCATCGTCCAGGAAGGTCCCCCTGCCGTGCGGAGCCCCGTCCCTGTAGCCGCCCTGGTACAGCATTCGTCCGCTCGCGGACGTAACGGTTCCGTAGCCTTCCAGTTTTCCGTCTTCCGCCGAACCGGTGTAGGTCATTCCGCCGGAGAGCGTCGCCCGTCCGTTTCCGTGCGCCTTGCCGTCCTTGCACGGCCCCGACCAGTCGAAGAACTTGCCGTCGGCTTCCAGCCTGCACTCACGGGCGGCGGGCGCCGCGGGGGCGGGGGCGGTAGCGGCCGCGTCGCCGGGAGGGCTCGTCGCCGCGACCGGGGAGTCCGAAGAACCGGGGGCGGCGGATTCGACCTGCCTCTCGGGTTCGCCGCCACCGGCCGCGCCCGAAGCTGCGGCTTCCCCGGCCGCGGCTTTCGCCTCGCCCGCGTCTTCGGGCCGGGACTCACCTGATGCGGCTTCTTGCGAAGGCTTCTTCTCGTCGGCCTGCCGGTCATCTCTGAGAAATATAAGCTGACGCTTTCCGTCCTGACCCATTTGGAGTTCGCCCACGATGGGATTTCCCTGGGCGTCTTTCCCCGCATGTCGGCCGTGAACGTCGCCGTTTCGGAATTCGCCCTCGAGATACAGGCCGTCCTCCATGCGCCATTTTCCCGGCCCGTGCGCGCGGCCGTCCTTCGCCTCGCCCGCGTAGGTGCCATTGGGAAAGGTTGCAAAGCCGGTTCCGTACGCCTCGCCGTCCTTGCACGGTCCCTTCCACGCGCCTACCCCTCCCCGCAGTTCGAGGTAGCACTCTTCGGCCGATGCCGTGTTTACCGTTAGGGAAAAAACGGTGAGCGCGCAAAACAGGACGGCTTTTTTCATGGCGTGTCCCTCCCGGCGGTCGGCGCGGCGAGCACCGTGTTCAGAGCGAGAGATGAATGGCGTGGCTGTGCCGCATTCCACGTGGCTGTGTCGCATTCAAGATGATTCCAAGGCGTTCAATTATAATCGAGCGCCTCATTTTTTCAATCGGCATTTCAATCCGCCGTCAACGCCGACCGGCCGGATGCGTTCTTCGGCGGCCGGTTCGACCCGCCGGGCGGGAGGGAACCGGTACGCCCCGGTGATTCAGCGGGGCCGCGCGGGATGCCTCCCGAACCAACACCGTTTCGATGAACCAGCGGTATGGCGTCTTCATTTTCGCATGACTATCCTTTTGACTCGCCGGGTTCCATCCGCCTGAACGAAGGGCTTCGGATGCGGCGCACCCAAAGGGAGATCGGCGGAGCATCACCGCAGGCGGGGCATTACGGGCCGGGTTCGGGGACGCGGAACGCCCTGGGTTCAAGCGCCGCGCCGGCGGCGTTCAGGAGGTTGACGAGGGCGGCGTAGCAGGAGAGTCGCCCGTCGCTCCGCCCGATGTGCGGGGAGAAGCAAGGGGGATGGTGGTCGATTGACGAACCTGGCGGGCGGACACGCAGGTCCGCCCCTACGGAAATCTCTGCCCTCTGTCGATGGTAAAAATTCACTCCCTTGAGGGTCTGTTGAAAAAGTCCTTGAATGGGAAATCCCATAAAACCAACCCCCCCTACCCCCCCTTGTCAGGGGGGCAAGAAAAAGCAAACCCCCTCAGCCCGGCGGGGACGCATCGCCTTTTTATACCCCCCTGTCAAGGGGGGGTAGGGGGGGTTGCCTTTATCCCCTGAGGAGGGAGGCTTTTTCAACAAACCCACATTGGCCGAAATTTCCCCCGCATTTTCCCGCAATTGCCGTACTCCCTGAAACCACGGACTCGGGTATCGTGCGCGCGGCGAAGGAAAGCGGCAATCGCCGCCCGCGCGCCGTCATCGGGAAAGGGCGGAAATCGTTTTGAGGAGAGAAATCATGTTCATGGGTTCGAGGATAACGGCGATAATAAAAATAATGATATTTTCGATAAAATTCGATAAATTCACGGGGTTTTTCGATAAATTTCGGGAAATTTCTTATTATTTAACTGATTTTAATACAAAGAGTTATCATATAAATCTGAGCGTCGCGCACTCAGATTCAGCGGCAAAAAAAGTTTTCCGGCTCCCGCGCATTTGCCCGCAACTTCCCGCATTTGCGCAAGGGGTTGGCGGGAGGCCCGGCTCTGTTTCCGGCGCTCTCGTAACCGGCGAAACCTCTGCGGGGCGCAGCCCGCGCTCAGGAGCGCGTGACGCGGCCTTGCGGCTTTTTGGGAAAGACGCGATGATGAGCCGTCCTTTTTCAAGACGTATCGACAGGTTGTATCTTCATCCCTATAGAGGAGCAGGAAACCGATGAGCAGCGAGCTTGCGGCCAAGGAATGCGTGCCTTGCAAAGGCGGCGTGCCCCCGCTTGAGGGAGAGGCCCTCTCCGCCCTGCAGGAGCAGCTGGGCGGCGATTGGCGGGTGGTGGACGGGCACCATCTGGAGAAGGAATACGGCTTCCCCGATTTCCGGTCGGCGCTCGATTTCACGAACCGGGTGGGCGAGATGGCCGAGGAGCAGGGGCATCATCCCGACATCTATCTGGCGTGGGGGAAGGTGAAGGTCACCGTGTGGACGCACAAGATAGACGGCTTGACGGAGAGCGATTTCGTCTTCGCGGCCAAGTCGGACCAGGCGTTGTAAGGGGCGCATCCCCCTCACGAAATCGTATGGAAGAGGGCGCGGGGTTGCGCCCTCTTTTGTTTATCGGGAGAGGAACGGCTTGCGGATCGCTTTTTTGAACTCCTGGACCCTCGAAGTTGCGAAGGGCTCGGGCACGGCGGCGGCCATCACGGGCCTGGCGGGCGGGCTGGAAGCGAACGGGCACGCGGTGGAGATCATCGGCCCGGACGAGCGCGCATCGAGCCTCCTGCTCCAGAGGCTGCTGTATAACCTGGAGCTCAAAGATCGGGTATCGCCCGACGGCTTCGACCTCATCGTGGGTTTCGACATCGACGGCTTCGATCTGAGCATGGAAACCCCCTTCATCGTCTATCTGCACGGAATCTCGGCCGATGAGATGCGGTTCGAACGCGGCGCGCCGCGCCAGTACCTGCGCGCGCTCTCCCATCTCGAACGCGCCAACGCGCATCGCGCCGACAGGGTCATCGTCACCAGCGAATACAGCCGGGGCGTGGCCTGCGAGGCGTATGGACTGCCGGCGGAGAAAGTCGGCGTCGTGGGCAACGGGATCCATCCGGCCCATTGGGAGCATGTCCGCGAGACGAAGCGTCCCACTGGCCGCACCATCCTCTCCGTGGCGCGTCAATACCCCCGGAAGAACACCAAAAGCCTCATCGGGGCCATGCCGAGGGTGCTTGAGGCCGCGCCCGGTGCGAAGCTGCGCGTCGTGGGTGGCGGGCCGTCTTTGAAGCGCCTTGAAAAACAGGTGGGCAGGCTGGGCCTCGAGAACGCCGTGACGCTCCTGGGCGAGGTGCCCGGCGATGAGGCCGTGCGCCGGGAATACGCTGCGGCGGACGTTTTCTGCCTGCCGTCGCTTCAGGAGGGTTTCGGCATCGCATATCTCGAAGCCATGGCGGCGGGACTGCCCGTGGTGGCGCTCGAAGTGGCGGCGGCGCCCGAGATCGTGGCTGACGCGGGCGTCCTGCTGCCGCCGGGGGATGAGGTCGCCCTTGCCGATGCGCTCATCAACCTGCTGAAGAACAAGGAGTTGCGCGATGAACTGGGCCGGCGCGGAATAGAGCGCGCAGCCGCTTACACCTGGCGCGCCGTGGCCGAGCGCTTCATCCGCGAAGTCTCTCCCTGCCTCGGCGGCGCTCCCTGATTTTCTTCGCCCTCAAAACACCATCCGCAAAGCCAGCGAGAGACGGTGGCTGCGGCGCGAGTCTTCGCCGAAGCGTCCGGAGTAGCCCAGGTGGCCGCTCATGCGCTCGCCGAGTTTCGTGCTCAGCCCTAAGTCTGCGCTCACGGCGCTGGCCGCAGGCTCGAAGCCGGGAAGCGTGAAGCGCCCGGGCATGGTGTTCGAACCCGCCGAGACGCGGATGGGCTCGTCCTCGAGTTCGCGTTCATAGGCGATGCGGGCATAGGGGAGAAATCCACCGACGCTCCAGCCGAAGCGGTAGCCGCCGCGCGCGATGAGCGAGTTGCGCGAGAAGTCCGAAAAATTCATCGCGGTCGAGGAATTCCCGCTCTCCCGGTAGCCCTTGACCTCCTGATTGAGCAGCGAGAGACCGAAAAACGGCCCATGCCGGAGAGTCCCGGAAGCTCCCATTGTACATGCCAGCTCGAATTCGCCCCCGAACTGGGCGGCTTCGGTGGAGCCGCGCTCGACGCGCGTCAACGCTCCGAGGGTGACCGTACGCTCTACGTCCACCGACGTCTGGCCGAGGCTCAGGGCGATGCTCACCTGGAGCCCGCCGCTGCGCCATGCGCCGTGCAGCGAGCCGAGCGCCACGTCGCTATCCAGGTTCGCGCCCGTGAGTTCGTTCTCGTGGCTGGCGACGCTCAGCGCAGCGCCCCATGAGAGGTTCGGCCCTGCGCGGTGGCCCGCGCCCAGGGTAATGACGGTCATGCCGGAATCGATTTCCCCGAGACGCGCGAAAGCGCCCGGCTCGCCCGCGCCGAACCCGCCCCGCGCATAGCCGCGCCAGCTCCCGACGGGCAGCGCGAAATCCGCGGCCCGCTCCGCCGAAATGACGCCGTGGTGAGCCTCCGCGGCCTCCGCGCCCGCCTCGCCCGCGAGCGAAACCTGCAGCGGGGCCGCGAGCGCGGAGGTGGCCAGAGCCGCCATCATCGCGTGCCCCGCGCCGCTCGGGTGGCTGCGGTCCGCGAACAGGTGCGTTTGATTGGCGCCGGGCGCATAGGTCACGGGAGAGGGGGAACCCTCGGGTCCGCACAGGATGGAGACCGCGCTGTCCGCGTTCGGCGCCCCGCAGGCCGTTCCGGTGACGCTGGTGAAGCCGTACGTACCGGGGTTTGCGGCGATTTCACGGATCAGGGCGTGGAGGTTGACGGGGACGACGCCGTCTTCACCCTCGCGGATGCCGGCGTCGAGTTTCCTGTTGTATTCGCCGGCCAGCGCGCCCAGCGCGCCCTGGGCGAGCGGGCCCTGGTTGACGGCGTAGGGTGCCAGGGAGATGTCGGGTACGTTGGACACGACGACGATACGCGCGCCGGCTTCGCGCAGACGTTGGACTTGCGCGACGGCGGCGTCCGCGGCCGCCAGAACGTGGCCCAGCGCGTTGGGGGTGTCGTTCAGCGCGGAGTCGGCGACGTCGTTCGCGCCGCCCCAGACGGCGTAGAGCGCGTTCGGGTCGGCGCTTCCGCCTCGTGCGGAGAGGTGCGAGTCGATCTGCTCCGTCACCGTCGGCACGATGTCTTGCGTACAGGGCGTGGCCGGGTTCACGCAGGCGCCTGCGAAGGCGTAGTTCGGCCCGCCCGCGAGCGAGTTGTTCCCCGACGCGCCGAAGGCCCCCGCGACGACCTCGGCCCAGACGGGGTCGGGGTTCGTAGTGAAGCTGTTGCCCGCGGGCAACCCGTTCGCCAGGGCCGCGTTGCCCGAATCGCTCAGGCTGTCGCCGAACACGACGACGTCGGAGAAACTCTGCGCCGAGGCGCTCCCGGCGAATCCCAGAGTGAGAACGAAAACGATGACGAGGAGCAGATGAAAATGACGAAGCATGTGAAGGACTCCTTTTTCGGGAGAGAATGTACATCGATAGCGAAAAAATTCGTGCGTCGCATGGGGGCAAGATACCAAATTCACGCTGCCTGCGGCAATGAAAAACGCGCCGCTCGCAAGCGCTTTGCGCATCGGGAAAGGCTTTCCGGGGGTGTTTCGCAAGATTCGGGTCCGCGGGAATGAAACCACCGCGAATCGTGGTATAATGCCGTTTCCGTTTCGATTACGTTCTTAAAAATGGAGCGCGGCATGGCGGATGGGTTGTCCGGTTTCAGGGAGCGGATTGATGCGTGCGATGCGGAGATCGTCCGCTTCATCAACGATCGGCTCAAAATTTGTCTCGAAGTCGGTGAATACAAGAGCGCGCGCGGCATCGCCGTCAAGGACGAAGCGCGCGAGGGCGAGGTGCTCGCCAGGGTGCTGGACGGCAACGAGGGTCCGTGCCCGCCCGATGTCCTCAAGCAGATCTACCGCATCCTGATCGACGCCGCCGTGCGCCTCGAGGAAGAATGATTTCCCGGAGGCGGGGAGCAATGGAACCTTGGCTCCGTGTAGTCCGGAAAAGCCGCGCGCTTCGCCGAGGGATTGTTGAAAAAGCCTTTTCCAAAGGGCACACCCCTTACCCCCCTGACAAGGCGGGTCTTTTTGTTGTTCCCCCCTATCGGGGGGAGGCCATCTTTTTTTCTTGTTCCCTCCTCGCCGGTGTATTGGTTTTTTTTACCCCCCTGTCAAGGGGGGCTAGGGGGGTTGCCTTCATCCCCTGATAATCAGGGCGTTTTCACCACCCCGTTGCAGCCTGGATGCGCCGCGCTTCCGCCCGGTGCGCATTTTTCCGCGAACCCTGATATACTACCGGGCAGAATTTCCGAACATCGCCCGCCACGAGAAATTACCGCTCCAGGGAGAATCCCCCGCATGGAAATCTGGCACGTCGCCTTGGGAGCCGCCGCTCTCGTCTTGTGTTTCTGGTTCGTCGTGAGGACGCGGGTTTCCGCCTTGTCCACGATGCTGCGCAACGCCGAGATGGAAAAGGCGGACGCGCAGGCGGCGCACGCCGCGGAGCTTGAAAAGAACATGGGCTTGAGGTCGGACGTGGCGCGCCTCGAGTCCGATCTGGCGCACGAGCGGAAATCGGCTGAGGAGAAGATCGACCTGCTTCGCCGCGCGACCGAGGAGATGCGCGAGAGCTTCGGCGCGCTGAGCGCCGACGCCTTAAAGAGCAACAACGCTTCCTTTCTCGATCTGGCCAAGTCGACGCTCGAGAAATTCCAGAGCGAGGCCAGGGGCGACCTCGAAGCGCGCCAGAAGGCGGTGGAAACCCTCGTCACTCCCATCCGGGAGTCGCTCGACAAGGTGGGCGCTCAGGTCGAGGACCTCGAACGGGCCAGGCGGGAGGCATACGGCTCGCTCACCGAGCAGGTCAAATCCCTCGCGAGCAGCCAGAAGGAGCTTCAATCGGAGACGGGGAATCTCGTGAAGGCCCTGCGCGCGCCCAACGTGCGCGGCCGCTGGGGGGAGATGCAGCTCAGGCGCGTGGTGGAGATGGCCGGCATGGTGGCGCATTGCGACTTCGTGGAGCAGCAGACGCTCGAGGGCGAGGAGGCGCGCCTGCGCCCCGACCTCATCGTGAAGCTGCCCGGCGGGAAGAACGTGGTGGTCGACGCCAAGGCCCCGCTCGACGCCTACCTCAACTCGCTCGAAGCGGAGGACGAGGAAGCGCGCCGCGCCTTTTTGGGAGAGCACGCGCGCCAGATTCGCGGCCACATGAACCGCCTGAGTTCGAAGGCGTATTGGGACCAGTGCGAGTCCACGCCCGAGTTCGTGGCGATGTTCCTGCCCGGAGAGAGCTTCTTCAGCGCGGCGCTCGAACAGGACCCCGGCCTGATAGAGGAGGGCGTGAGCCGCCAGGTGATCCTGGCGACGCCCACGACGCTCATCGCCCTTTTGCGCGCCGTGGCCTACGGCTGGCGGCAGGAGAAGGTGGCCGAGAGCGCCCAGGCGATTAGCGCGCTCGGGGGGGAGCTTTACGGGCGCATCAAGACGTTCACGAAGCACTTCGAGGCCATGGGCCGGGGGCTGGACAGGGCGGTCGAGGCGTACAACAAGGCGGTGGGCTCGTATGAGACGCGCGTGCTGGTGTCGGCGAGAAAGTTCAGGGACCTGGGCGCCGTCTCGGGAGCATCGGAAAGCGAAAGCGAACTCGAACAGATATCGCCTCTGGAGAGAACCCCGCGCGCGCTTCAGGCGCGTGAGGCGGGCGAGGAAGAAGACGGTGCGCAACTCTTCTCCGCAGAAAACCCCCCGGAGGAACTCGAAGCGGGCGAGGTGAGCGAGCGGGAAGAAAGCGGGCACACGCCTGCAGTAGAGGAAGTCTCGCGCGTGGAGGACGATGCGGACGAGGTGAGCGAGCCGCTCGAAACTTATGGGGATGAGAGCGATCCGAACTTCCTGAAAATCAGTCCCTGATTCATTCTGCGTGCGCCCTCTAAAGGCGCCTCAGGTAGGGATGCTTTCTCCGCATGCCGTCCTGGAACCAGCGCGGGTAGCCCCTCCAGTGCGCCTCGATGTGGTCGAGGTCCTCCGCGTCGGGGTCCAGGTCGTTGAGCAGAAGCGTGGGCGGAAGCCGTAGCGGAAGCGTGACGACCTCGCCTCTGAGCGCGAGGATTTTCCGGGCCTCGACGAGACGGACGTCATTCTCCCCCGCCTCTTCTATAGCGTGAAAACCCTTGACCACCTGGTGGAGATAGGCGCTGAAGGCCTTCAGGTTTTTCGGGAATTCCTCCAGCGGATCCGCGCTTTCGTGCTCGAAATGGAAATGTCCCTCGCGGATTTTTTCCGCGATATCCCAGATGGGCATTTGCGCGGTGAGGGGCAGGTATTCGTCCACGATGCAGTCGGCGAGGTTGTATTTGTCCAGACCTGTGAGTATGAGGTCGAAATAGTATCGGTGCCGGCGCAAGCGGAATTCCTCCTCTTCCAGATTTCTCGCCGAGAGTGTGTTTGGTGGTGGATTTTGTCAAGAGATGGGTTCATAATCTCCTGAGAGTCAGGGTGGGGGCCTTCCAGTACGCCCGCTTCGCATATACGATATTTGATGGACACAGCAATGAAGGAGAAACAAAGAATGCGCAAGACCCTCGGCATGGGATTGGCGTTTTTCGCCGCCTTTCTCGTTTTGAGCGGATGCGGCGACATGGTGCCGCGCGGCGTGGAGGTGATCACCGATCCTCCGGGCGCCACGGTGAAGCTCGGCAAGGAGAAGATAGGCAAATCGCCGGTCATCATCCCCTGGAAAAAGATCAAGGATCATTACGCGGATACGTTCACGGTTGAAATCATCAAGGAAGGGTATCGCCCCCATCATCTCGTGGCCGCGCAGTACGGGGGGACGATACGGGTGGCTCTCCAGAAGAAATAGTGTAGACTCTCCCTATTCTATTTCCCGTCGCCAATGAGGCAAGACTGTTTTGGTACGCACACATGGCATGGGTTTGCTCGCCGAGATGTTCGACTTCGCAGAGGGCGAGGAAGTTGAGGCGCGTGCATGGCTCGATGAGGTTCGCCTTACGCGAATGCTCGAAGCCTCGGGCGTGAACGGAGGCGCGAGCTATGAGGTCATCGACGGCGCGCCGCGCTACCTGAACCTCCTGGAGGCGGAGAACGTTCACGTGTTCTATGGCGAGGAATTCGCCTCGCTCATGGACTCCGACGACATGCGCTTCCCCGTCGCACCGACAACCCACATTCGTCTCGTATGCGCGCAGGTTTATCCCGGCTTGCCGGCCCGGCAGCCCGATTTTCCCTCGGTGGACGCGGCGGGCCTCGGCCCCGTTATTCAGTTCGGCAGAATTAACGTGCCCGAAGAGAATCTCGGCGATTTCAACGGCTGGTATTCCTGTGATCGCGGACCCCTTTGCGAAAAAGTCCCGGGCGTGAGGCGCATGCGCCGCTACAACACCGTGGAAGGGCCGAGGCTCATGATCGTCCTCTACGAGATGGAAGACGAATCCGTGCGCGAGACGCCCGAGTGGAAGCACATGAACGCCTCCGAATGGACGGCGCGCGTGAGGAGCTACTACCAACAGGAGCCCGGTTCTCCCGGCGTCTACAAACGCAGGGGCTACGCGCGCTAGGGGCGATTCGCGTCTCTGTTCTTTCCGCAGCAACCACTTTTTCATTACGCCGGCACTACCCCTCCATGCGGGACAAACCCGTTCGGAGAGGGACTGTTGAACAACCCCCGTCGGGGGCGTAGCTTTTACCCCCTGACAAGAGTAGCCAGGGGGCAGCGAGGAGATGCGCCCGGAGCGGGCGGGATGACGGTTTTTGTAGGGGCGGACCTGCGTGTCCGCCGACTTCCCTTGATTCGTCACTCCGGCGCATGCCGGAATCCATTTTCCGCCCCCAGACGTCATTCCGGCGAGTAATCCCGAGCGGACGAGAGAGAGAATGCGCAGAGACAGGCGCATGAAAAACGGGCGGACACGCAGGTCCGCCCCTACGACAAGATCTCATCCAACAGCCGCGCGCAGGGGCACTGTAGGGACAGGCCTCCGTGCCTGTCCGAAGTCGCGACCTGTCCCTACGGGGAGTGTTGAAAAAGTCCCTGAGAGGGGAATGGTAACCCCTTGAAAGGGAAACCCCATAAAGGCACCCCCCTACCCCCCTTGTCAGGGGGGTAAAAAAGGCGACGCCCGCCGCCGGTTGAGGGGCTTTGTTTTTTCTTGCCCCCCTGACAAGGGGGGTAGGGGGGGGTGCTCTCTTGAAAAAGCCCTCCTCGCTCGGAATTGACCACCGCCGTCATTCCGGTGTCGGAGCCGACCAAGGCGGGAGGGTTCGACGGAATCCAGGCGGACGGGAATGGAAGAAAAGCGGGAATGCGGCGATTCGGTGCGGGTAGCGGGATTCCCTTAACCCCGGGTTCTCTCATCGGCTCTGGATTCCGGCATTCGCCGGAATGACGAACAAAGCCGCACAGTCTCGCAGGGACAGGCCCCCGTGCCTGTCCGAGGTCGTGACCTGTCCCTACGGGATCGGCTGTCGGTGTGATGCGTTGTTCCCCCTACCTCGGGAAGCGGCTGAAGTCGGGTGGCCTTTTCTCCTTGAACGCGTTCATGCCCTCGACGGATTGCTCGTTGTTCCACACGGCGTTCAGCAGTTCGCTGCCGTGCATCCAGGAGGGGTAGTGGAGGTCGCCCAGGAAGTTCAGGTTCGTCTTCATGTAGCGCAGCGTGGCCGGGGCGTGGGAGTTGATGGTGGCGCACCACTCCTCGGTCGTCTTCTCCAGTTCATCGTCGGGCACGACTTCGTTGATGAGGCCGACTTCCTTGGCCTCCTGCGCGGGGTAGCGCTTCGCCATGAACAGCATCTCGCGCGCCCTGCGGTCGCCCATCAGAAGCGGGAGGTACTGCGTGGCGCCCACCACGGGCAGCGCGCCCACTCGCGCGCCCGATTGCCCGAACGTCGCGTTATCGCTCGCGATGCAAAGGTCACAGTAGAGCTGCCACTCGTTGCCGCCGCCGATGCACC
Organism: bacterium; assembly: GCA_022825065.1. Lineage (GTDB taxonomy): Bacteria > UBA8248 > UBA8248 > UBA8248 > UBA8248 > Bin107. Next base: position 38,686 of record JAJDYR010000011.1, on the reverse strand, counting down.
AGCCGCGCACCATAGCGATGGTGGGCTTGCCCGAGTTCCTGAGGGTCATGCACAGCCGCCGCATCTTGTTGTTCCAGATGTGGCCGGTCTGGTAGTTGAGCCCCAGCATCATGTCCATGTCGCCGCCCGAGGAGAAGTTCCCGTTCAGGCCGTACATGACGCCCACGCCGATATCGGGGTCCTCATCGAGCCGGGTGAAGGCCTCGATGACTTCGTTGATCATCTGGAAATTCATTGCGTTCAGCGTTTTGGGGCGGTTAAGCCCCACCCAAAGGGTTCTGTCTTTCACCTCTACGACGGTTACTCTGTCCGACATGTTCAGACTCTCCTTCTCGTCCTCGTCCGCCGCTCCGGGCGGGCGCCTTGTTGAATGGAATGAATGGAATTGTACTCGTGGTCTTTCACCAGAGGCCGCATTCTCACACACGCCGCGCCGATTCGCCAGCGCGAGGCGCGAATCACCACAGCCATCCGCTGGCCCCCTTGTAGAGAAGCTGCAGGGAGACGAGCGTCATCAGCACCGCCAGGATGCGCGTGAGCGTGAGGGATTTCACACGGTGCGATATCGCGGCGCCCGCCTGCGCGCCCACGATGATCCCCATCGCGAGGGGAAGAATCACGCTCTGCATCGCGTGGAGGTTGCCGAGGATGAAATGAAACGCCACGGCGAGTGCGGTGGTGAAGAGAAGTTCGCACTGCGAGGTGGCGGTGGCGATGTGAGGCGGAATCCGGAGAATCCGTATCATCAGCGGCACGTGCATGGGGCCGCCCCCGATGCCCAGAAATGTCGCCAGAAAACCCACGATGGAGCTCAGGAAGGCCCCGAGCCGGAAGCGGAAGGCGTATTCATAGACTTTGCCCTGGCTGTCCACGATGCGCCGGTGCGCGAGCGCGCCGATGCCGCCGGGGTTCTCGCGCGTCGCCTCGAAGGGAGGCGGAGGGTTGATGATGGAGATGCACAGGATGAGCAGGGCCAGACCCAGCAGGAAGTCGAACGGCCCGCGCGCGACCTCGCTCGTGGCGAAGACGCCGATGATCGCCCCGATCGAACCCGCCAGGGCGAATGAGACGCTCGTCTTGATGTCGATCCGCTTCTGGCGGTAGTAGGCGACCGAGCCCGAAAGGGCGTTCAGGCACACCACGCTGAGCGAGGTGGCGGCGATGACCTCGGACGGCTGGTCGGTGAAGATCAGCAGGAGCAGGGGCGTGAGGATGAAGCCGCCGCCCGCGCCGACCAGCGTGCCCAGCAGGCCAACGCCCAAGCCCATCGCCAGGAACTGAATGAAAAAAAGCATGAAAAACCTTTCTTCAGGTGCCAGATCGTCGTCGAGGCGCTTTGGGAGGCTTCGGGAGGCGATGCGTCTTTGGGACTCGCTTGTCCTGCCTTGCGCTGATGGGGCCAGAGTCTATTACAGGATAAGGGCGAAAGACAATTTCATGCGGCGAATATCTCCTGTCTCTCTGCTTTCGCCGCGGCTTCGCCGGAGGAGTGAAATCACAATCATAGAGAATGGTTTCGCCATAAATCCCTTCAGGGGTTGTTGAAAAAGACCTGTGGAGCGATTTTGGTTGGACGCATGCTTTTGAAGTTCACTCCCCCCTTGAGGGGGAGTCGAAGAGCAAAGGGCGAAGCCCGCAAGCGATTCGGTGGGGGGTATAAGTCGGACTGACAATAAAACGCATTTTACCCCCCACCGCATCAGCCTTCGCAAAAAACGCTCGGCTTCTGCGTCTGGCTTTCCCCTCGGGAAGCCAGACCCTCAAGGGGGGAGTTGATTCTTTTTTGCGGGGGTTGCTTTTTTATACCCCCCTGACAAGGGGGGGTAGGGGGGGGTGCCTTTATCCCCTGACAAGGATGACTTTTTCAACAATCCCCTCAAGGGGGGAGTGAGAGAGGCCCTGGTGGTTTCGCAAAACCGGCCTTCGCGGTAGAATGGATTTTTACGGGATAAGAAGAATCACCCTCTTCGGGAGGATGTGAGAATGATCGTTCCACTCGATACGCCGGTGGCGACACGCGCCGAGAATTTCAGGAAAGTCCTCGATTTCGATGAATCGGCGGCCTACCGCGCGCTGCAGGAGACGAAGCAGGAATACCCCGAAGCGGAAGTCCCGCCCCTTCGCGGCCCAAGGCTCAAGAAAGAGGGCAGGAGCCTCGTGGCCATGGTGCGCGGGGAGACGCGCGATGAGGCCATACGCCTCGCGGTGGAAAAACTGGGCGGCATACGGCGCATCATCGACTCGCCTAAGCCCGCGCTCTTAAAACCCAACTTCAACTCCGCCGACCCGTTCCCGGCCTCGACGCATCCCGATACGCTCGAGACCGTCGTCGCCCTCCTGAAAGAAGCGGGTTGTGAGGATCTGGCCGTGGGCGAGATGGGCGGCCTCCTCTCCCTGCCCGCGCGCGGGAATTTCGAGCGCTGGGGGATGAACGATTTTCAGGAGCGAACGGGCGTGGGCCTCCTGCGCTTCGACGAGGAGCCCTGGGTGAAAGCCCGAATCCCCAGGGCGATTCGCTGGGGCGGATGGGTGCACTGCATCGAGCGCCTGATGACGCCCGGCCAGCACGTCGTCAACCTGCCGACCATGAAGAGCCACGGCGGGGGGCCGCGCTTCAGCCTATCGCTCAAGAACGTATACGGGTTCGTGCACCCGAGGGACCGCGTTCGCGCGCATTTCGTATCCCAGATGGCGGAGATGATCATGGAGACGAACCTGTTGTACTCACCCTCCCTGATCGTGCTCGACGGGACGAAGTGCTGGATATCGGGCGGCCCCTATACCGGCGAGGAGCGCGAGCCGAACGTGATAATCGCAGGCGACGATCGTATAGCCGTGGACGTCGTAGGGGCGTCCGTTGTGCGCGCCATGGGCTCCGAACTCCTGCGAGATTATCCCGTCTGGTCGCACCGGCAGATCAGGCGCGCGGTCGAACTCGGCCTCGGCGCGAGCGGGCCCGGGGAGGTGGAAATCCTCGCCGAGGACACGACGGGCGGCGCCGATTTCACGGAGCTTTCCGATCAGGTGCGCGCGTTCGCAGGGGAGCCGGATCCGGGAAGTTAAAGAAGTTTTGTCCCGCTCCTTCCCGCGTTGACGCGGAAGCGCGGTTTCCGCTACATTCCTTCGCACCCCTCGGGGGTTAGGAAATTCCACCTGTATGGGGCTGTAGCTCAGCTGGGAGAGCGCATGACTGGCAGTCATGAGGTCAGGGGTTCGATCCCCCTCAGCTCCACCAACTAAATCAACGCGTTAGAGAGATTTTTGCTTTCAGGCGAAATTCGAGATGGACGTTTTAGTGGACGTTGCGTCATCGTTAGAAGGTGAAAGTTTAGCCATTGCCCGTCGGGTTTCTTCAAAACTGTGAAATATTCACAATTGACAGCCCCTGTAATCCATTGATTTAATTTCAGGGGAAATCCTTTCGCTGGATTAAGCTAATTGGATTGCTACACCCGGCAATCAAATCTTGATGCTCAGAGTAAGTTTTAGTCGTCTAGGAGCGTGTTTAGCGATGTCAAAAAGCAGTCATAGACGCGGAAGAGACCGGCGTTTGCGTCAACGATTGTTTGATGCCGGAAACAATAGGTGCCCCATATGTCTTTCCGCGTTTGATAGGTCGGACGTTGTGGCTGGTACGGAAGTGACATTGGAACATTCACCGCCGAAATCCTTAGGCGGGGTTCCGATTTGTTTGACATGTAAGTCATGTAACAACAAGGCAAGCCTAATAGACCAGCACGCATACTTGTCCGCGAAAGCCAGAAGTGAATGGAGAGAAGGTCGAGGAGCTCCCATCTTAGTTGATCTTTTTGGCCACAAGAGAGTACATCGGTACCTTCCTCGTGATTCGAACGCGCCATTTCCGGCTCGTAAGCATCTGTTTCGTAATGGAACTATTAACTTGGATCCACTACCAGCAAAAGAATGCTTGGATGTAAACGAAGGGATATCCTTCAGGATTCCGCAACGAGATGATTACGAATTCGTCAGCATGATCAAGTCTGCTTATCTGATGGTATTTTCTTTGATGGGTACGCATGGGTACAAGTTTGCTGAGAATATTGGGCTTCAACCTGTCAGAGAGCAGATAATGAACCCTGAAAAGAAGATACTCCAGGGCGGGTTTATTGGAACAATGCGATTTGATTGTAACGACTATCGAAAACTCAATAGATCAGTAGTGTTTTTGTGTCGTGCAGCGGATCTTCCATTCTGGATTGTTCCTATGTGCGATGACAAAGCGGTTTTCCTGTCGTGTGGAGGTACAGAGCCAATTGATAAACTCGTAATGAATCCGCAGGAAGCTAATATTCCACTCGGTTCCTTGGTCGGTTGGGTGTCACGACGATTCAATAGTAGTTCTGCGATTGGAGGTACTGTAGACGAAGGAAGCAATGATCCGAATGATTCTCTTGGAGGCACTGTTGGTGGTCCCTTTCCCACAAGTACGGGAGGGTGGTTATTTATTATGGTCTTCCACCAGATGAAGGGTTTTGTGGCACTACCTTTCTGTTCTGAGAAAGATATCCCAGCTTCAGACACCATGAACATAGTAGACATGCTTAGCGAGCAAGAAGCTGTCGGACGTAATTTGGACAAAAGACAGTTGACGACGATAAATTATGGAGCATGGGCGAGAGATCTTGCCGTAACGCGCAGACCGATGGATGGTGAGCAAAGTCAAGAAGAAGGGGCGGACTTCTAAACCGTCGATGCTGTGAATCGGAGTTACTCTCATATCTGGTGTGAGATTACCATGATGCACCAGACTTACATTGTCGGAACGAATAAGAGGAGGGAAACCGAAACTTAGGCAGAAACCTCCCCTGAAATTGAATGAAAGTGAATGGAAAAGCAGAAAATCGAATGGACGTTTTTATGGCTGTTACATGGACATTTCAGGATATACAAAGACCCACAGGCATCAAACAAAATACCTTCAATTCGCTTCTATTTAGTTGTTTTTATTGTCCTTTGAATTGTTTTCAAAGACTTGTGCTTCAAGCATAAAATGCTACGTCTCAAGACTGACAGTCAGGGGTTCGATCTCCCTCAGTTCCACTAACTAAATCAACGCTTTAGAGAGATTTGGCCGTCAGGCAGATTTCTCGACGTCCGTTTTCATGCCTGTTACATCAATAGACAATGACGATTTGGTGATTACCGCCCGGGCTTCCTGGCGGCATGAACCATTGCAGTATGTCGGCGCGGCGCCTCAGACAAGCGTCTCGCCCGTCTCCGGGTCGAAGGCGTGGACGCGCGCTGGGTCGGCGTGGAGGCGGACGTGCTCGCCCTGGCTCATCCGGACGCTGGACTCCACCCGCGCGGTGAGGGAGGCGCCCCCCACGTTCAGGTCGAGGAAGATGTCCGAGCCCACCGGCTCGATGATCTCGACCGCCCCCTCTATCTCGCCCTCGGAGCCCAAGCGCATGTCTTCGGGCCGGATGCCGAATACGACCTCCCCGCCCTCGCGCCCCTGGAGTCCGCTCGCGCGCTCCGCCGGCAGGGGAATCCGGAAGCCGGCGCCTTCGAGGAACGTCCGCCCCGCCTCAAAGCGCACCGTGGCGGGCAGGAAGTTCATCGAAGGGCTCCCGATGAAGCCCGCCACGAACTGGTTCGCCGGGTTCTGGTATACCTCCATCGGAGGGCCGACCTGCTGGATGACCCCCTCGTGCATGACGACGATTCTGTCCCCCATGGTCATGGCCTCGACCTGATCGTGGGTGACGTAGATCGAGGTGGCGGCGAGGTGCTGGTGGAGCTTGAGGAGTTCCACCCGGGTCTGGACCCGCAGCTTGGCGTCTAAGTTCGAGAGCGGCTCGTCGAACAGGAAGACGCGCGGGTCGCGGACGATGGCGCGCCCGAGAGCGACCCGCTGGCGCTGGCCGCCGGAGAGCTTGCCCGGGTAGCGCCCGAGCAGGGTTTCGATGCCCAGGATGCCGGCGGCGCTCTTCACCTTGCGGTCGATCTCGTCCTTGGCGACCTTGCGCATCTTGAGGCCGAAGGCCATGTTTTTGTAGACGCTCATGTGGGGGTAGAGCGCATAGTTCTGGAACACCATGGCGATGTCGCGGTCGCGCGGGTGCACGTCGTTCAGCACGCGCTCATCCAGGAGGATGCGCCCGCTCGTGATCTCCTCGAGACCCGCGATCATCCGCAAGGTCGTGGTCTTGCCGCACCCCGAAGGCCCCAGCAGCACCACGAACTCCCCGTCGTGGATCATGAGGTTCACTTCCTTGACCGCTACCACCTCGCCGAAATCCTTGGTGAGGTCTTCGAGCAACACTTCCCCCATCTCAGTTTCCCCTATCTGCGAGAAGCACGATGGACACTCGCGTGGAACCTTCCCCCCTCCATGAGGCCGGAAGGCGGGTCTTCAAGGGCTTGAGGGCTGCAAACAAGTTTAGAAAAGGCGCTTTCATGCCCCTCACTCCTTAAGCCCCGTGAGCGTAATCCCTCGGACGAAGGCGCGCTGGAAGAACAGGAAGATGAACGCCGCCGGGATCATCCCCAGGACAGCCAGCGCCATGATTTCATGGTAGGCGGCCGAATCGATGCCCTCCATCTGGGCGAGGCCGAGCGGGAAGGTCTTCAAGTCGTCGGTCGTCGCCACGATGAACGGCCAGAGGAACTGGTCCCAGTTGTCACGGAAGGCGAGTAGCGCCAGCGCGCCCAGGGCGGGCTTGCAATTGGGAAGAATGATGCGCCAGAAGATGCCGAACTCGCTGCACCCGTCCATCCGCGCCGCCTCGATGAGGGAATCCGGAATGTCCCGGATGGACTGGCGCATGAGGAAGACGCCGAAAGCGTCCACCGCCAACGGGGCAATCAGACCGCCATAGGTGTTGACGAGGCCCAATTCCCGCACCACGAGGAAAGTGGGCACCAGCACGATTTCCAGCGGGAGCATCAGCGTGCTCAGAATCAGGCGGAAGCACAACTCCCGGTGGGGAAAGCGGAACTTGGCCAGGCCGTAGCCCGCCAGGGTGCAGAAAACGAGATTCCCCGCCATGACCGCGAAAGCCACGACGAAGCTGTTGTAGAAATAGACCCCGAACGCCCCTTTGGTCAGGGCATTGGGGTAGTTCACCCACTGGATCTCGTCCGGTATCCATTTGATGGGGAGATCGAAGACCTCGATTCCCGTCTTGATGGAGGAGGAGACCATCCAGAAGTAGGGAAGGAGCATTACTATGACTCCTCCCACTGTGAGCACGGATATGAGCGCACCTCCCAAGCGAAGCATCGTCTTCCGGCTCATTCCACACCTCCCCTGCGCAATAGCCGCAACTGAATCAGGGTCAGGCCGAAAAGAAAGACGAACAGCACCATCGAAGCCGCGGCGGCCTCCCCCATACGGAAGAAGGCGAAACCCGTCTCGTAAATGAAGTAGGGAAGCACCCGGGTCGTCCCGTTGGGGCCGCCTTCGGTCATGACCAGAGGATTCAGGAACACCTTTACGGCCGAGAGGAGAGACAAGACCATGACGAACATTATCGTGGGAAGAAGCAGGGGGATCGTCACGTAAAAGAAGCGCTGGAACACGCCTGCGCCGTCGATGACGGCCGCCTCGTGGTATTCCTTCGGGATGGCCTGGAGGCCCGCCAGGTAAATCACGCCGAAAAGCGGGATGCCCCGCCAGATGCCGATGGCGATGAGGGCGGGCAGCGCGGATTCCTCCATCGAGAGCCAATTGATGCGGCCGATTCCGAAAGTCTCCAGAATCGTGTTCACCAGGCCGAAGGGGTGGTACATGAACTTCCACACCATGGCCACGACGATCTGCGACATCGCAATGGGGAAGAAGTACGCCAGGCGAATGACCGCCCTCCCCGGCATCCGCCGGTTCAGAAGGAGGGCCAGACCCAGCGCGAAGAACCACTCCGGGATGGAGACCCCGAACATGTACTTGACCGATACCCAGAAGGACTGGTGAAAGAGCGGGTTCTCCCAGAGGAGTTTATAGTTCTCAAGCCCCGTGAAAACGGGCGGGCTCATGAGGTCGTAGCGGAAAAAACTCAGCCGGAAAGCCTGAAGCATGGGGTAGAACTTGAAGATCACGAGATGAATGAGCGCAGGCAGAACGAAGAAGAACCCCGCCCAGCGGAGGTGGCTGTGGAGGGAGGATTTCCCCCCGCCAGCCCCCCACCGCCACAGCAGGGAAGCGGATCTTCGGACCATCGAAGGTGAAGTCCGGCCGACTCCGATCTCACGATCCATCGGCTCTCCGCCTACTTCTTGGCCAGCGCCGCGTCTATTTCCTTACACGCCGTGTCGAGCGACTTCTTGGAGTCTTCCTTCTTCAGTACCACGCGCTCCATCGCCCGGTGAATGGCCTGGTTGAGTTCGAGTATCTTGTCGGAGCGCTGCAGAAATCGTCCGTTCGAGATGTCCTTCACGAACACGCCCAGGTAGCGTTTTGTGCGCGCCTCCTCCATCCCGGGAAGATTCAGGAAATTCTTGTCGGGATGGGGATAGGACGTCCTCTCGTACCACGTTTTGGAGTCATTGACGACGTGTTTTAACACGCTGTGTACTATCTTCTGTTTCGCCTCGGAAATATGGGGATTCACCGCGAGGGCGAAGCCGTAAATCGGCGTCACTGGATTTTTGGGGTCTACCTGCGGGAAGGGCACCACTTTCAAGTCCTTCATCATCTTGGGGCCGAACTGCGCCACGCTTCCCGCGTGGGTGATGAACATGGAAACGCGCCCCTTGGGTATATCGTCGGCCGGAAGGGCGTTGGTGCCGAAACTGACGGTGGGGTCCGAAGCCTTGTAGTGGTGCGCGATCCTGGCCCGGACGTTCATGGCCTTCACACCCGCTTCGCTGTTGGCTGTGCATTTTTTCCCCGACGCGTCGAGAACTTCTCCCCCGTATTGCCGAATCGTCGTGTTGAAATACCACATCGTCCAGGTGGAGGAGTGCATGGCGAAATCGAAACCCTCGCGCACCATCCTGCTGCCCCTCATTTTCACCAGTTTTTTGCCTATGCGGCCGACGTCTTCCCAGGTGCGCGGGTAATCCTTGTCCGGGTCCAGGCCCGCCTCCTTGAAGTGCTTCCTGTTGATGAAGAGGCTGAAGCCGGAAGCGATGGGAGGAATGGCGTATAGCTTCCCCTCATGGATGTAGCCGTCCAGCGCCCCCGGTATGTAGGCCTTCTTCATGTCCTCTAAGTCCTTGTAGCCCAGCCACTCGGGACGAATGGGCGCGAGGACTTTCTTTGCGGTGAAGCCGGGCAGCAGGAAGTCGATGAGCGTGAACATGTCGGCCGCCGAGCGTGTGGAGAGCGCGGCCGTGAGTTTCTGGAAATAAGGGGTCATCGCGAAAAAATCATACTGTACGGGAGTTTTGGGGTTCTTCTTGTTCCACTCCGCCACCAGATCCTTCGAGTAGTTGTTATGCGGCGGGTTGCTGTGTTCCCACCAGGTGATCCTTTGCTGGGCGAAAGCCGGGCTTATGAGAAGCAACGTCAGCAAACCGAGCAAAAGATGAGACATGAGGAAGCGTTGCATGGTATTGCCTCCTTTCCGATCCGCCTGTTTTAACCAGCGGTTCTATTGAGGAATCCGGGCGCCCCGTGGGTTGAGTGCGCCGGAATCAGTGGGTGTTCCATAGGCGCGTGACAACTTTCCACGACAACTGACATTTTCCATTTGGTAGCTTGGATAGAAATATCTTAACATCAGGCCACCCCAAATCAAAATTCCTTTGATGAGGAACCGGGTTTTCCTGCGCCATGTGCTGGTTCAGTGCTCTTCTCCCGTCCCCCAATCCGGCTCCGGTCAAATTCGCATTCTGGTGAATGTGGCGGCCATGAGGTCAGGGGTTCGGTCGCCGATGTGTCATATGAGGGTGTCCGCGCGACCCTCGCCGGGTGAGGGGAAGCCCCGGCGATTTGCGTCCCGTAGGTCCTCGTTTTTGCGAGGGAACACCAAAAGTGTTACTAATGTATCCAATCTGACATATTGTTCGTCCTGATTTATGAGGGCATTATTTTTCTTATGAAGAGTAGGGATTCGAATACATGAATGAAACGGGAAATTTTCATTTCGGCTACCTGCTGCCCACGCGCGGCGTTGTCGTGGCGGCGGCGGGCGAGGCGCCGGATACGGACCCCATTTTTTCTTTAGCGAAAAAGGCCGAGAACCTGGGCCTCGACTCCGTGTGGCTCGGCGACAGTGTGCTGGCGAAACCGCGCATGGAGAGCTTCACGACCTGGGCGGCGGTTCTCGCCTCGACCGAACGCGTTCAGGTCGGCACGGCGGTGATGCTCGCGGCGCTCCGGCATCCGGTGATGCTCGCCCAGTCGATGAGCACGCTCGACTGCATGTTCCCCGGGCGTGTTCTGCCAGGCCTGGGCGTGGGCCGCACCGACCTCAAGTTCGAGTTCGAGACCATCGGCGTTCCCATCAACGAACGCGCGCGCCGGTTCTCCGAGACAGTGGAGATACTCAGGCTCCTCATGCGCGAGTCCAATGCGAGTTACGCGGGGAAGTATTTCACCTTCGAGGGGGTGGCGCTCGAACCGAGGCCCAAAACCCCCGGCGGCCCCCCGGTCTGGCTGTCGAGCAACCTGGTGGATTCAGGCCTCAGGCGCGTGGCGCGCTTCGCCGACGGCTGGATAACGAACTCGATCACGGCGGATCTCTACCGGCAGTGCTGGGAGAAGATTCTCTCGTATTCCGGCGAGTTTGGCCGCACCGAAGAAGTCGAAAAAATTCCACAGTGCCTCTACGTCACGATGAACATCAACCCCGACGGCGCGAAGGCCGAAGCGCAGTGCGGGGAATTTCTCTCCAAGTACTATCACAAGACCTTCGATGAGGTGCGGAAGCAACTGCTCGTCATCGCCGGAGATGGCGATAGCGTGGAGGAGCAATTAAGAGAATACGCGGCCGAGGGAGCGCGCGTCTTCGTCGTTCGCTTCGCGGGCGGCAGCCAGGAAGAGCAACTCGAGAATTTCGTCTCCGAACTCTTGCCGAGGTTCAAGTAGATGGTCCTTGAGAACGGAACGGGCGCTTCCAAAGAAGAGATCAGGGAGAGGATAGCGAATGCGCGCGGCCTCATGCGCGAGGCGGGGCTGGATGTTCTGCTCGTCATCGGGCGCTCTTTTTATGACCGCATGGGGAGCCTGACCTATCTCACGAACCATTTCCCGCCGTTTCCGCCAGGCGCGTTCAGCGAGACTGTTCGCGGCATGGGCCACGGGGTGCTCGTCTTGCCGCTCGAAGAAGAGCCGCTGCTCTTCGTGGATCACAGGAATTACCGCCGCGAGATGGTGCACGTCGAAAAAGTCCAGGTGGAGGCGAACATTTCCGCAGGGCTGGTGAATCAACTGGGGCGCCTGGGAGCCGGGAACGCGCGGGTGGGAATCGCCGGTGAGGACATCATGCCGGCCACGATGTATATCGACTTGACCACGGCACTCCCCGAGGCGCAATTCTCGAACGCGAATGCCCTGGTGGAGCAGCTCCGCGCGAGGAAGAGCGAGACCGAGGTCGCCTACTTGAAGCGCGCGGCGGAGATCGTCGAGGCGGGCTACACCGCCATTTTCGAGGCAATCCGCCCCGGCGTGAGCGAAAGCGACTTGTGCGCTGAGGGCCATGCGGCGGGAATGCGCGCGGGGGCGGATTTCGTGCGCTACGTCCGCGTCCACAGCGGCCCGTGGGCGAGCTGGGGTTCGCGCTGGCCGCAGGCTACGCAGAGGAAACTGGAGGCGGGCGACCTGATCCGCTTCGACTACGTGGGCGCGGTGGAAGGCTACGGGTTCGACGTCAACCGCACCGCCGTGGTTCCCGGCAAGAAGCTCGAGAAAAACGTGGAGGAGATGCTGGAGTTGACCGTCGCGACCTCGGAGGCGTCGATGGGCGCGGTTCGCGCGGGCGTGAAGGCTTCTGAGGTTCACGCGTCGGCGAGCCGGTTCCTGGACGAGAACGCGGACGGGGCGGGGCAGTATCTCTTCCCGATGGCGGGGCACGGCATCGGGCTCGAGACCGTGGAGGCGCCCATCATCCGGCCCGACAACGAGATGGTTCTCGAGCGCAACATGGTGCTCTGCGTGGAGCCGCAGTTCGTGCTGCCCGAGGTGGGGGGCACGAACATCGAGCAGATGGTTCTCGTGACGGATGATGGGTGCGAACTCCTCACGACGACCACCACGCGCCCTTGGGCGGAGTGAGTCAGGCGCCACAAGGCAGGGAATGATACTGCCGGATAAGCGGGAATAAGTTTCGATGCGCTCGTAATATGCTTGTAATTTTCATGTGAGACGCTTTCTGACGCGTTTGGCCGCGAAAACGCCTCATGAAGAGGACGGAATGTCCATGAAGCGATTCCTGAATCCGGTCGCGCTGCTGGCCATCGTCTGGTCGGTCATCCAGTTGTACTGGGCCTTTTTCGGGATGCTTCACGTCTTCACCTCCAGGCCGCTCCACCTGAGCTTCGCGCTGGGCATCGTCTTTCTCACCAAACCGTTCCGCAAGGAAGGCCGCGTCGGCCCCGTCGATTACGTTCTGACCGTCATCGCCATGGTCATCGCGCTGCTTTATCTGTGGGAATGGAACTTCCTGAACGAGCGCATCCGCGACGTGGATGAGGTGCCCACGCGCTATATCTACTTAGGCTTGGCCTATATCCTCCTGACCGTCGAGGCCTCGCGTCGTTATCTCGGCTGGGGCGTCACCTCGGTGGCCGTTGTGGCGCTGGCCTATAATTTTCTCGGCCACCTGATCCCGGGCGCACTCGGGCATCGCTTCATCCTGTTGACCGAGTTCATCGAGTTCCAGATTCTGGGCGTCGAGGGCCTGCTGGGCGTTCCGCTGGGCGTGAGCGTGGAGGTGGTGTTTTATTTCGTGCTCTTCTCGGCGGCGCTCGAAGTCTCGGGCGGCGGGCGCATGTTCATCGACCTGGCTATCCGGCTCACCGGCTCGTTCCGGGGCGGTCCGGCCAAGGCGGCGATCGTGAGCAGCAGCCTCATGGGAACCATCAGCGGGAGCGCTACGGCGAACGTCGTGGGAACCGGCATCTTCACCATCCCGCTGATGAAGCGCCTTGGCTTCGCCCCCCATTATGCGGGCGCGGTGGAGGCGGTGGCTTCCACGGGCGGGCAGCTCATGCCGCCCATCATGGGGGCGGGGGCCTTCATCCTGGCTGACATGACGGGCACCCCTTACCTGAGGGTGGCGGGCGCGGCGGCCATTCCGGCCATCATCTACTACGTCTCGCTGTTCTGCATGGTGGATTTGGAGGCGAAGAAGCTGAACTTGAAGGGTCTGAGCAAAGAGGAGATGCCGGAACTCAGGAGCATCCTCCTGGAACGCGGTCTTCTGCTCTTTCCGATCATCCTGCTCCTGGGCTACATGATCGCCGGTTTCACTTTGATGTGGTCGGCCACCTCGGCGGCCATCGGCGTGGTGGTGCTCAGTTGGGTGCGCAGGGGGACCCGCATGGGGTTCGAGAAGATAATCGAAGCGCTCGAGAAGGCCGGGCGCATGACGGTCCCCGTCGCGGTTCCCTGCGCCATCGCGGGCGTCGTGGTCGGCGTGGTGGACGATACGGGGATCGGTCTCAAGTTCTCGGGCCTCATCGTCAACATCTCGGGTGGAATGATCCTGCCCGCGCTTGGTCTGACGCTTATCGGCTGCGTCATCATGGGCATGGGCATGCCGACCGCCGCCGCCTACATCATGGCGGGCACGCTTCTGGGTCCGGCGCTCTTCAAGCTCGGCCTCCCCGTTCTGGCGGCGCACATGTTCATCTACTATTTCGCCATTCTCTCGATGCTGACGCCGCCGGTGGCGCTCTCGGCCTACGTCGCATCGGGCGTAGCCGAATCGGATTTGACCGCCACGGGCTGGAAGGCGTTTCAGCTTTCTTTGGCGGGATTTCTTATTCCCTTCGCGTTCGTATATAATCCCTCCATGCTGTTCATCGGTCCGCTCGGTGAGACGCTCTGGGTAACGATCACCTGCATTATCGGTGTGGCGGCTCTGGCGGCGGCGATCACCGGGCACGTATCGCTCCCCCTGGCAGGTTGGGAGAGGGGGATATTCTTTATTTGTTGCCTGGGGCTGATCGTTCCCGAGAAGTTGACGGACGTCATCGGCTCCGTTTTGCTGGTCATTGTTTTCTGGCGCCATCTGGCACGAGCGAAGAAAAGCGCCCTCGCCGTGGATTCGGCGGGTCCGATGGCTTAGCGAAAAACGCATGATAGGCGGAAGTATATTCGTGGTATTTCCAACAGAGGAGTTTTCGACATGAAGCGCACATCCTGGAAAATGGTTTTTGTTCTCGCGGTGGCCATCGGCGCATTCGTGGCCGTTCAGGCCGAAGCGGCTCGCCTCACGATGGGAAGCTGGAAAAAAGGCAGCGGCTGGCACGTGTATTCGGCCACCATGGCGAACATCGTGAACAACGCGAAAGTGGGCGTTCAGATCGATGCCCTCTCCAAAGGCGGCGGCGTAGGGAACCCCAAGCTCGTCGGTACCGGCAAGTTCAGCATGGGGCTCACCTTCAGCGTGGCGGCGGCCTGGGCTTATCAGGGCAAGGTGGCCTACAAGAAGCCCTACAAGAACCTGCGCGGGCTTGTGGGCGGCCTGGATCAGTACTTCCTGGGCATCGTCACCACGAACCCCAAGGTGAACGGCATCCTCGATCTCAAAAAAGTGCCGGTGAACTACGTGACGGTTCCGCGCGGCGGGCTGGGCCAGTGGGCCACGCGCGCCATGCTCGGAGCGCACGGCGTCACCTATGAGGGCATCAAGAAGATGGGCGGTTCGGTGACGCACACCGGCTTCGGCGCCATCAAGAGCCGCATGAAGGACGGCCAGGCCGATATGCTGAGCCACACCGTGAACGCGGGCCACCCGGCGCTCACCTCGATCGCGATCCAGAAGAAACTGAAGTTCTTGGGCATCGCCGATGAGTTCCGCAACAAGCTCTTAGGGATAGGCTTCCTGAAAGCCACCATGCCGGCCAAGACGTTCCCGGGGCAGGACAAGCCCAAGAACACGTTCGGCTTCACTACCGCAGTCCTCGGCTCCACCGCCCTGAGCAACAAGGATGCGTACAATATCGTGAAAGCCCTCCTCGACAACGTGAAGGACCTGCGGGCGGGACACAAGGGCCTCAGGAACTTCGACCCGGCCAAGACGGGCTGCAAGGAAGCGCAGATGGGCATTCCGTTCCACGACGGCGCGGCCCGCTACTGCAAGGAGAAGGGCTGGAATTAGTTGATGGTTCAAGCGGCGGGAAGTGCTCCGCCGCCTGTGCAGGCCGGTAACGAGTTTAGATATCGTTTCATGTACCAAGGTTTGACTCCCGCCGTCCGTATTTCATGGGCGGCGGGAGCCTTCTATTTCAAAATCCGTTTGCTCCAACAGGGGGAATACCATGCCGTACCGCTTTGTCGATCTCTCGCTCACCGTCGACCCGGAGGACACCTACGTTCAGTTCCCGCGCGATGAGATTTACGACAAGCCGGCTCCGGGCACGACCATCACCCCCATCGCGACGCTGGACGTGGACCACATCTGCAACTTCGGTTTCACCACCACCACGCAGAGCTACACGCACTACGACGCGCCTTACCACTTCTTCCACGACGGGTTGAAGAACGACGAGTTGCCGCTCGATCACGTTTGCGGCGACGCCTGCGTGCTCAAGGTGCCGGGTAAGGGCAACTCGGAGTCCGTGACGGCCGAGGACCTGGAGGCCACGGGCGTGGAGGTGCGCCCCGGCGACATCGCCATCGTCAGCACGGAGTGGACCGACCGCATGTGGGGCTCGCGCGATTTCTGGGAGCACATGGTCTATCTCTCGACCGACGCGGCCGACTGGCTCATCGAGAGGGGCATCAAGGCGCTCGTCCAGGATTTCATGACGTGCGACTCGCCGCTTTATCCCCCGGAGGAGCGCAAGTGGCCGGCGCCGAACTGGAGCCCCAACCACATCAAGTTCCTGGAGCGCGGGATATGCCTCATCGAGTGGTGCACGAACATGGGCGCCATCCGGAAAGAGCGCGTCCTGCTGGTGACGGGCGCGGTGAAGCTCAAGGACACCGAGGGCGCGCCCGCGCGCGTCATCGCCATTGAATTCTGGGACGAGGAGCCGCCCCGCGACGGCGCTCCCCCCCTGCCGCCCCTCGAGAATCCCTATACGGATCGCGGCTCCTGGGCCAGATAGGGCGCGCGATATGGTGGATCAAAGCCTGCGCGGCTTCCTGGAGATGGTGGAGCGAAACCACCCCGAAGAACTCGTGCGCATCGCAGAACCCGTCGGCAGGGAGGACATCACGCCCACGGTATTCGAGTTCGAGCGCGCGGGCAGATACCCCGTCATCATCTTCGAGCGCGTGGAGGGTTTCGAGGGTTCGGTCGTCACCAACATCGCGGGCAACCGCAACCTCCTCGCGGCGTGTCTCGACGTGGAGCCGGGCGATCTGCCGACGGCCTACAAGGACCGCTGCCAGAACTACCTACCCGTGGAGGTGGTGGAGGACGCTCCCTGGCGCGAAGTCGTCATCGAAGAAGACGAGGTGGACCTGAACAAACTGCCCATCCCGTTCCATTTCCCCGTGGATGCGGCCCCCTACATCACGGCGGGGCAGATCGTGGCGCGAGACCCCGAGACGGGTGTGGACACGACGGGTTTCCACCGTTTGCAGCTCAAGGGCAAGAACAGGTTGGGCGTCTCCCTGCATTCGAGGCGGCGCATGTTCCACTTCCACAAAAAGGCCGAAGACGCCGGCGAGCCTCTGCCCGCGGCGGTCGTCATCGGCATTCACCCGGTCCACTACATGGGTTCGATGGCCTATCACTACCCGCCGGGAGTGCGGAAATACGAGATCATCGGCGCCTTGTTCGGCGAGCCGTATCGCGTCGCCAGGTGTGGGACGGCGGGCCTGGAAGCCCCGGAAGGGGCGGAGATCGTGCTCGAAGGAGAGATTCTGAACGATGTCCGCGAGGAGGAGGGGCCCTTCGGCGAGTTCACCGGCTATGCGTCCTACCGCAGCACGCAGAACGTGTTCGTCGTCAAGCGCGTGCAGATGCGCGGCGACGCCATGCTCCACAGCGTGGCCTCGGGCATGTCGGCGGATCACATCCTCATCTCCTGCGTAAGCCGTGAGGCGGAGATCCTCAACACGCTCAGGCGCAACCTGCCGGGCGTCACCGCCGTGCATGTGCCCTCGAATACGGCGGGCGCGCTCTTGGCGATCGTCCAGATGAAAAAGACGGCCGAGGGCCAGCCCCAGCAGGCCATCATGGCGGCGCTGGGAACCGAGTTCTATTGCAAGTGCGTGGTCGTGGTGGACGAGGACGTGGACATCTTTAATCTCTCCGACGTCGCCTGGGCGGTCATCACGAGGACACGGGCGGATAAGGACATCAACTTCATCCATGGTGCGATGGGCGCCATTTTGGACCCGACTTCCGACCCCGAGGATCATACCCTCACGAAAGTGGGCATCGACGCCACCAAGCCCGCCGGGCGCGACTTTGCGGAACGGCTGCATATTCCGGACGAGCAGCGAGAGCGCGTGCGCGGGATTCTCGCGAGCGCGGGTATTCACCTTTAGGCCTTGAAGTGGCGGATAGAAAAGTAAAACTCGGCGTGCTTCTCCCCACGCGCGGGGTGTTGCTCTGGAACAAGGGCGTACCGGAAGTAGGTCCCATCATCGACCTGGCCGTACGTGCGGAGGAACTCGGCTACGATTCGGTGTTCGTGGGCGATTCGGTGCTCGCCAAGCCGAGACTCGAGGCGCTCAGCGTGCTCTCCGCCGTGGCCGTGAGAACCGAACGCGTAAAGCTCGGCACCGCCGTTTTTCTGCCCTGCCTGAGAGACCCCGTATTTCTCGCCTACCAGGTGGCGACGCTCGACGTCATATCGGGAGGCCGCGTGGTTCTCGGCGTCGGTATCGGTCCTCCGAAGCCCCAGGAGTGCGTGCATGAGTTCGAGACCCTGGGCGTTCCGTTCAGAAAGCGCATGTTCTACATGCAGGAGCACATGACGCTCATGCGCAGACTCTGGACGGAAGAGAACGTGACTTATCAGGGCAGGTATTACCAGGTGGAAAACGTCACCTTGGCGCACAGGCCCATCCAGAAAACCGTGCCCATGTGGATCGCCTCAGCCACAGTGGATACCGCGTGGCAGAGGGTGGCGAAGTTTGGAGACGGATGGTTCCCCAACCGCGTGACGCCCGAAGAGTTTCGCGATACCTGGGGGAAAATCGTCCGCTTAGCCTGTGAGAACGGACGCGACCCGGGTACGCCCGCGTGGTACATGACCACTTGCATCGACGACGACAAGGAATCGGCCATGAAAAACGGCGAGGCGTTCCTGCTCGATTACTACTACACTCCCTTCTGGGGCGATTCCATCGAGAAATGGGGCACGTACGGCCCCGCGGAAGACTTGATAGAGCGCATCAACGCCTTCATCGACGCGGGAGCGGAACACATCTCCCTGCGTTTCACCCACCGGGATCAGATGGGCCAGTTGGAGCGGTTCACGGAGGAAGTCCTTCCGCACCTGAATCTGGAATAAGTCGGACCCTTCAGAGAAATTTCGTAGAACTGCCTAGAATTCCGCGTCTTCGGCGCCCGGAATCCTGAGAGAGCGGAAATGGCCTTCCAGCCCGCCGAGCGGGGCCGTGGCGTCCAGGCCCATCTTCGCCGTGACGCCGTTCTCGGCCGATGGGTCGAGGCGGCTGCCCCACGCGCCCGGGACGACGAACAAATCCTTGTCCGCCTGAAAGCGCGTCGCCAGCGCCCAATCGACCTGCGCCGGGTTGTGGATGTCGATGTCGTGATCCACGCAGATGGCGTGCTTGACGTCGTAGTGCGCGGCGAGCGCCGCCATGAGCGCGCTTTTCGCTTCGCCCTCATTGGTCTTTCGTATCTGGACGACACAGTGAAAACGGCCTGAGCCGGAGAGGGGGAGCACGACGTCGGTGACGGCGGGGACGGCTTTTTGCAAGTCTCTGAGGAGGCCCGCCTCTCTCGGCACCGCACCCATCAGCAGGTGGTCGTAGCCTGCCGCCACGATTGAATAGAAAACGGGCTGCTCGCGCATGGCGATGGATTTCACCCGGAAAACCTCGCGCTCCGCCGCCGGGCTGTAATAGCGCGGAAACTCGCCGAAGGGCCCCTCGCGCCTGCGCATATCCGGCGGAATTTCCCCTTCGATTACGATTTCTGCTCCCGCGGGCACGGGAATGCCCGACCAGGGGGCGGGGGCGACGTCCACGGCGCGGTCCTGAAGCCCGCCCGCCGCTTCCAGTTCATCCTCTCCCGGTGCGAGGACGAGCTGGCTCGCCATCAGGAGCAGGGGGTCGAGTCCCACGCAGACGGCCGCCTTGAGGGCTTCTCCGCGCTCCCCAGCGCGCCGTATCATGCCCTTCAGGTGACGTGGCAGGACGAGCAGGCCGAAGAGGTCGGGTTCCAGGGCGTGCATCCTGTGAATCGATACGTTGCCCGCCCTGGAATCGGGGTCCTTCGCAATAAAGACGCCGGCGGAAATGTAGGGGCCGCCGTCCAGTTCATGGTAGGTGGGCAGGGGGAGAATTTTCCGGACGTCGATATCTTTCGTGATGACGTTGCGTAAAAACGGCGCATTGGAAACCGCGTTCGGCTTTATCTTGATTTCCTGTCTGCGCTGCACCTCGCGGAGCAACTCCCCGGGCGCGACTCCCATGGCGTCCGCGTACCATTCTCTCTTGCAGGCGATGTTGGCGGCGACGGACATCGGCGCGCCGTCGGTCCGCTCGAAAAGGATGGCGTTTCGCCCATCCTCTTTTTGGGAGAGCGCGGCGAGTTCATGGCGGAGCGATACGCTGCGCGATACGCGCTTGAGTGATCCCCGCTCATCGAGGCGTGCAAGCCAGGTTTTCAGGTCGTGAGCGTTCATGCGCGTATGATGGCAAATGGGGCGTAAAGCGTCAAAAGCGCAGGAGCGGGCCGCTTTGGTTACGTCATCAGGGTCTCTCGCAGCATGGCGAGATAATCGCCCGCGTAAGGGGGGAGGTAGACGTCGTTCCGCCGGAACAGGCCGATGCGCTTTTTCCCGAACAGGTGGGATATGTTGATGGTTCGCCACCCATTTGCGGTCTCGGGCCGGGGCCAGAGCGCGTTGACGACCGCGATGCCCGCCCCGTTCAGCACGGCTTCGTTGATCAGGGTGTAGGAGGACGTCTCGAAGACGACGTTGACGGACAACCCCTGCTTCTCGAAGGTGTGCCCGATGTGCTGGCGGTCCGCCGTACCGCGTTCGAGCAGGATGAGCGGATGCGCCGCGATGCTCTCGAGAGCGATTTTCTCCTCCTTCAGGGCGGCGTGCCCTTCGGGACAAAAGAGGAGATAGTCGGTTTCCGTCCACTCTTCGAAGGAGAAATTCCCCCGCGCCTCGGGCGCCGAGCCGAAGGCGAAATCGACCGCGCCTTCGGAGACGTGTTCGAGCAGGTTCGTCCAGTTCCGCTCCAGGACGGAAATCTGCACGTTCGGGTAGCGTTCGCGAAACCTGAGGAGCGCGGCCCGGTGGCCCTTCAGTATCAGCATGGGGGCGGCTTCGGCCACGACGAGCCGCCCGTGCGTCTCCCCGCGCAGGAGGCGCTCGACCGTATCGAGGGACTCGAAAAAAGGCTTGATGGCGTCGAAGAGGTATTCGCCGCTCGGCGTTAATTGAAACTTGCGGCCGACGATCCGGTAGAGCTTCACCTTGAGGTCCGCTTCGAGCGCCTTCACCCGGATGCTGAGGGCGGGCTGCTGGATGGAGAAGGGCAGTTGCCTCGCCGCGCGGGTGAAGCCGCCGTGTTTCGCCACGTAGTAGAAGTATTCGAGCTGCCTTAGATTCAACATGAAAACCCCATGAAACCGTTCGCCGAGGTGCCGGTCATTCCATTATGGATTTTTATGCTGCCCCGTTATGACGGGCAGAGTTGTTTCGCCGGATATCTTCTGGAAACCGGATAAGAACAGATAAACGATCTCCCGATGCGCGATAGAATTATAGGGAATATCCATTAAATAATTCAATAGATTCGATTTTTCTTTTCCCCATTGCGAATCCGGTGCCTTGCGTTTAATCTATGGCTGGGGACTTCTATTTTTCGACTGTCGATACAAGAGTTTCAGCGTGTTGCGGGCAAGGGGAACCCTTGCCTGAGGCCGGATGGAGAAAAACGTGACGCAAGACTATCTTTCGCTCCGGGAACAGACCCAGTCTCGGGATCGTAGCCTGAGAAACAAGGTGATGACGCTCGAGGAAGCGTGCGGTTTCGTGAGCGACGGTGAGCACGTCAGCCTGGGCGGCTCCACGGCTTCGAGAACCCCTTTCGCCATGGTGTGGGCGCTCATTCGCGCGAGGAAGAAGAACCTCTCCTTCTCGCGCAGCATCGTTTCCACCGAGGGCGACCTCATCTTCGCCTCGGGAATCGGGAACCACATTCTCACGAGCTGGTTCAGCCAGGGAATCGTCTGGGGCGTCTCGCGCGTCATGCGCCATTTCACCGAGAACAGGCTGGCGCGTTTCGAGGAGTGGAGCCACATGTCCATCGGCCTGCGCTACCGGGCGGGCGCCATGGGCGTTCCGTTCATGCCGATGCGCTCGATGATGGGCTCAGACGTGGCGGCGCAGCTCGACAACCTCGAAGAGATGACTTGTCCGTTCACAGGCGAGAAAATCCTCCTCGTCCCGGCCCTGAACCCCGACGTCGCCCTGATCCACGTGCAGCGTTGCGACCCCTACGGCAACGCGCAACTCGACGGCCTGACGTTCATGGACATCGACATGGCGATGGCGGCGAACCGGGTCATCATCACGACCGAGCGCATCATCTCGAACGATCAGATCCGCAGAAGGCCCGATCACACGAAAATACCCTTCTTCACCGTCGACGCCGTGGTGGAGGCGCCCTACGGATGCGCGCCGCATGAATGCTTCGGCGTCTATGAGCCTCTGTTCCCGCACATGGACTATTACGCCGAACTCACAAGAAAAGAGCCGATGGAGGGCGTGAAGGCGTATCTGGACGAATACTACTACGCGCCCGAGAACTGGACGGAATACCTGAATCTCATCGGTCTGGATAAGCTCTTGGATGCGGCCCGCAGGGGGAGGAGCATTTATGACGATTGAGACGAAAGACTTCACGGCGTCGGAGCTTTTGTGCGTCATGAGCGCCCGCGCGCTCGAGGACGGCCAGGTCGTTTTCGCCGGCGTGGGGATTCCGCTTCTGGCCGCCACGCTGGCCCAGCGCCTCCATGCGCCGGGCGTGACGATTCTCTTCGAGGGCGGCACCATCGGCCCGCACGTCGTGCCCGGCCAGCTTCCGCCCACGACGAACGAGCAGCGCTGCACGCGCAAGGCGAACATGCTGGTGAGCATCACCGAGGTGCTGCTCCTGCTGCAGCGCGGCTACGTGGACGTGGGCTTCATGGGGGGCGCCCAGATCGATCAGTACGGCAACCTGAACAGCTCCTTCATCGGGAGCGCGGACGATCCATCCGTGCGGCTGCCCGGCACGGGCGGGGGGAACGACATATCGAGCCTCACCAGGATGATCGTCGCGATGCCGCAGGAAAAGCGCCGCTTCGTGGAGAACGTGGATTTCATCACCAGCCCCGGCTACGTCAGGGGCGGAACCTCGAGGCGCGATTCGGGCCTGATAGCCGGCGGCATGTACCGCGTGGTGACGGATCTCGCGATTCTGGGGTTCGATGAGGAGACGGGCCGGATGCGCGTCGAGGCCTTGCACCCGGGCGTCACGCCCGAGCAGGCGCAGGAGAACACGGGCTTCGAACTCATCATCGACTCTTCGGTGGGGACCACGGAGCCGCCTACGGAAGAGGAGTTGGCCGCGCTCCGCCATCTGGATCCGGACAAGGTCTACACCGCTTAACCACATGGAGTAACCATGAGCACCGAGCAAAGAGAAAAAATTCTGGCCCAGGTCGACGCCCACCGCGACGAGATCGTCGCCCTGCTCACCAGACTCGTGCAGATACCGAGCGTGACGGGCGATGAGGGGGAGATTCAAGGCTACATCGCGGACTACCTCCGCGAGATGAGTCTGGAAGTGGACGTCTGGGAGTCGGACTGGGAGGAGCTTAAAAAACACCCCGAGTACGTGCCCGTCACGAGGGGGTATGAGGGCAGGCCGAACGTGGTCGCCGTGCTCAAGGGTTCAGGTGGAGGCAAATCGCTCCTGATGAACGGCCACACAGACACCGTCCCCAACGGTCCGCCCGACGCCTGGGAGCACGGGCCGCTCTCTGCGGACATCGAGGACGGCCGCCTCTACGGGCGCGGCGCCTCGGACATGAAGAGCGGGGTGGCGGCTATCATCATGGCGGCGAAATGCTTCATGGCGGCGGGGCTGAGGCCCAAAGGCGACGTGATTCTCGATTTCGTCGTGGATGAGGAGTTGAGCGGCCACGGCACGCTCGACACCATTTTGCGCGGCTACACGGCGGATGCAGGCGTATGCTGCGAGACGAGCGGTAACGCCATCCAGCCGGGTTGCATCGGAAGAATATGGTTCGAGATACTTGTGCGGGGAAAGGCGGCGGGCATCCAGCGGAGGTATCAGGGCGTGAACGCCATCGACCTGGGCTACAAGATCGTCCAAGCGGTGGCCGATCTCGAGAAAAAACGCCTGGAGACGGTCTCCCATCCGCTCTATCCGAAAATCATCGACGCAATCCCCTGCATGGTCGGCTCGATGGAGGCCGGGAGTTTCCCGAGCGCCTTCCCGGACACCTGCGTGTTAAAGGGGAGTCTCGCCACCGTGCCCGGCGAGGACCACGACGCGGCGAAGCAGAGCCTGGTCGATCAGGTGGCGCAGGCGGCAAAGGAAGACCCCTGGATGAAGGATCATCCGCCTGAGGTGCGTTTCGTGGGGTATTATGCCGAATCGGCCGCGGTCGACGCCGAACACCCGATCGTCAAGACGGTGGCGAACGCCTACCAGGAAGTGTCGGGCAATACCCCTGAGATATCCGGGCGTCAGGGAGCGGCCGACACGCGCTTTCTGAACGGTTTCGCCGGCATCCCGACGGTGATCTTCGGCCCCGGTCCCACCACCCAGATGCACGCGAACAACGAATGGGTGGCGGTGGAAGACGTGATCGACGCGACGAAAACGCTGGCGCTCTCCATCCTGGACTGGTGCGGAGCGGAATAAGACCGAGGGAATCGACATGTCAGGACAAGACGTGAAGTACGGAATCGCCATGCGGAATTTCACCGCGTATCCCGAACTCCCCGATGCCGAGGCGCTCATCGAATACGGCGTCGCCATGGAGGAGTTGGGCTTCGAGTCCCTGTGGGTGTGGGACCACATTCTGCTGGGCGTGGAGCCGCACTTTCCCATCATCGAGTCGCTGACGCTCCTTACGGCGGTGGCCGCGCGGACGAACAGAATCAAGCTCGGCACGGGCGTGCTCGTCTTGCCGCTCAGGAACCCGCTCGTTGTGGCGAAGCAGCTTTCGAGCATCGACCAGATATCGAACGGCCGCCTCATCGTCGGCATGGCTTCGGGCTGGTACAAGCGCGAGTTCGACGCGGTGGGCGTTCCTTTCGAAAAGCGCGGTAACATCATGGACCAGAACATCGAGATCATCACGAGGCTGTGGACGGAAGACATGGTGCGCGCCGAATACGGCCCCTATAATCTCAGAAACTCCGTCATGTTCCCCAAGCCGGTGCAAAGCCCGAGGCCGAGCATCCTCATCGGGGGATATGTCGACCGCGTGCTCAAGCGCGCAGGCGAAAAGGGCGACGGCTGGCTCACCTACTTCTATACGCCCGAGAGCTTTACGAAATCCTGGGAGAAGGTGTGCCGCTTCGCAGAAGAGGCCGGGCGGAACTCCGGTGAGCTGGAGAGCACGAACCAGCTTCCGATCATGGTGGGTGACTCGCGGGAGCAGATTGAAGAGCCGATGAACGAATGGCTCCACACAGAGTGGGACTACGCCTCCTGGAGCGAGTCCACGGCCGAGAGCGCCGTCATGGGGAACGTCGATGAGTGCGTGGCGCAGCTACAGGCCCACATCGACACGGGTGTTGACCGGCTCATTTTCGTTCCCTACAAATACGAGATGGAGCAGGTGGAAATCGTGGCGAAGGAAATCATCCCTCGTCTGAGAGTGGGGTAGGGCAAGAAATAACGCGCCGCCTCACGGGAGCAGCAGAATGCAAGTAGTATCGAGAACTTGGGACAACATGGCATCGGCTTCGGAGACGATCTTCGACGCCGTGGGCCATACCCCGCTGGTGAGGCTCGGACGCATCACGCGGGGGCTGGGACCTGAGATTTTCGCCAAAATCGAATGGTTTTCCCCCACGGGGAGCCTCAAGGATCGCATCTATGAGCAGATGATCTCACGCGCTGAGGCGCGGGGGGAGCTTACGCCCGGCAAGGTGATTCTGGAATGCTCATCCGGCAATGCGGGCATCGCCTGCGCGGCGGCGGCCGCGGTCAAGGGATACGCGTGCATCATCGTCATGCCGGAACTGATGAGCCCCGAGCGCAAGAAGATGATTCACGCGTTCGGGGCCGAACTCATCACGACGCCGGGCGGGGAGAGCGACGTGGACGTCGCGCTCGCGCGCATGAAGGAAATGGCGGCGAGTGATCCCGACAAATACTGGGTTCCCGCCGAATTCGAGAACATGGACAACGTGGACACGCACTACACCACTTCGGGCCCTGAAATCTGGGAGCAGTTGGACGGCCGCGTGGATGCGCTCATCGCGGCAGTCGGCACGGGCGGCTGGCTCACGGGCGTGGGGCGGTTTTTGAGGGAGAAAAACCCCAGGCTCAAGATCTACGGCGTGGAGCCCACGGAATCGCCCCTGATCAGCGAGGGGGTATGCTGCGGGCACGGCATCGCGGGTATCGGCGACGGCTTGATCCCGAACATTCTGGATCTGTCCATCATCGACGGCATCATCACCGCTTCGACCGAAGAATCGCTCCGCATGGCGAGGCGCGCCTCGCGCGAAGAGGGCCTTTTCTGCGGCATCTCCTCGGGCTGCAACCTGGCGGCGGCGGTAAAGTTCGCGCGTTCCTATCCCGAAGTCGGTCGAATCGTCACCATATTCGGGGACTCGGGGCAGCGCTATTTCTCCACCCCGCTTTGTCATGACGAATCGGGCATGGAGGCGGCGCTGCTGGACGTCGTCGAAGGGGACAGGGAGATGATGCTCCAGAAATTCAGAACTTCATGGGAGATCATCGAGTGAGGTGTTCCCCTTTTTTCAGGGTGTAAGAAATGGGCATTCAAAAAAGAGCCTGGGATTCCTACAGACGCTATTCAGAAAACATTTTCGACGCCATCGGGGGCACGCCCCTGGTTCGCCTGAACAAGGTGGCGGCGGATGTGGAGCCCGAGGTCTACGCGAAGCTGGAGTGGTATTCGCCATCGGGGAGCCTCAAGGATCGCATCTACTACAACATGATCCTGAAGGCGGAGGAGCGCGGCAGCCTGAGGGCCGGCATGACGGTGCTCGAATGCTCCACCGGCAACGCAGGCATCGCCTGCGCGTTCGTATCCGCGGTGAAGGGTTATTCCTGCATCGTCGTCATGCCCGAGGGGATGAGCGATGAGCGCAAAAAGCTCATGCGCGCCTACGGGGCCGATTTGGTGTTCACGCCGGGCGGGGAGAGCGACGTCGACCTGGCGCTCGAAAAACTCGACGAAATCCGCGCGGCATCCCCCGAGCGATACTGGGTTCCCGCCCAGTTCGACAACCTCGACAACAACGAGGCGCACTACCTCACGACAGGACCCGAGATTTTCGAGCAGCTAGACGGGCGCGTCGACGCCGTCGTAGCGTCGCAGGGAACGGGCGGCTGGGTGAGCGGCGTGGGGAAATTCCTGCGCGAGGACAACCCCGACGTGAAGCTCTACGCCGTGGAGCCTCAGGAATGTCCACTTCTGAGCGAGCGGGGCTGGGGGCCGCACGGCATCGAGGGCATCGGCGACGGCTTCGTGCCCAGGGCGCTTGACTTGTCGCTGCTCACCGGCATCGTAACGACGACGACGGATGAGTCGGTCGAAATGGCGCAGCGCCTCGCGCGCGAGGAGGGGATTTTCTGCGGCATCTCCTCGGGGTGCAACGTGGCGGCCGCCGTCAAGCTGGCCCGCAGGCACCCCGAACTGGCCAACATCGTCACGAACATCAACGACACGGGACAGCGCTATTTCACCACCGCCTTGTGCGGAGAGGAAAAACACGTCGATATTCCCGAACGCGAGCATCATGTGGACCCATACAGCGAGGCGCAGCTCGATCGGTATTCCAGCGAATGGGAGATCATCACCTGACGCCGAGCGATAAAACCCGCGGGTGGCTTATATGGTTTATGGCCAGATTCTGATTAACAGCATTCTCCTGGGAGGCATCTACGCCTGCATCGCGGTCGGGTTCTCGCTCGTCTGGGGCGTGATGAACATCCTCAACATCCTGCACGGCACGTTCCTGATGCTGGGCGGCTACGTCACGTTCTGGATGTTCAAGCTCTACGGCGTGGACCCGTTCTTGTCCCTCCCGCTCTCCGCCGTCTCCATGTTCTTTGCGGGCTACGCGGTGCAGCGCGGACTGATCAACAAGATCGTGCGCGCGCCCATGTTCATGTCCCTGATCCTTACCTTCGGTCTTCAGTTGCTCATCGTGAGGCTCGCGATATATTTCTTCACCGGTGATTTCAGGTCGGTTCAGCCCTCTTACGCGGGTTTTTCCATCCCCTTCATGGGGCTATCCATCCCCTTCGTCCGGATTTCCATATTCGTGCTGGGCGTCCTGTTGACGAGCATTCTCTTCTGGTTTATGGGACGCACGCGCACGGGCCGGGCTATACGGGCGACACGGATGGATTTGGATTCCGCCCAGTTGATGGGTGTCGACATCGGCAGAATCTACGCCATCACGTATGGAATCGGCGCAGCCGCCGCCGCCACGTCGGGTTCTCTGGTGAGCGTGGGTTTCGCCATCTCGCCGGTGAGCGACGTGGAGTTCCTCTCGAAATCCTTCATCATCTGCACCATCGGGGGATTGGGGAACATCACGGGAGCGCTGGCGGGGGGCCTGATCCTGGGCCTCGCCGAGAATTTCGGCGCCCTGTACCTGGGCCCCGGCCTGCAGAACGCCATCGGCTACGTGCTCCTGATTCTCGTGCTCTTCATCAAGCCGTCGGGCCTGCTGGGCAGAAAGGGGTTCGAATAGCATGTTCAGGCCCTGGTCCCACATTCAATGGCTGGGCATGGGAGCTGGCTTGCTCGCCCTCATCCTCTTGCCCTCTTTCGTGGAAAACGACGAGATCAGGAAGTGGATGGACATCCTGATGGTGGCCATCCTGGCGACGAGCTGGAATTTCATCGGCGGCCTGACGGGCTATCCCTCCTTCGCGCCGGCCGCCTTTTTCGGGCTGGGTGCGTACACGACGGCCATCCTGATGAACGCCGGGTTCAATTTTTTCATCACGCTGGGCATCGGCGCCTGTCTGGGCGCGCTCGTGGCGCTCGCCCTGGGCGTTCCCATATTGAGGCTGAGGGGCCACTACTTCGCCATCGCCACGTTCGGCGTGGCGGAATTCTTCCGCGAAGTGGCGGATAACCTGCGCATCACCGGCGGGGGAGACGGCATCAACCTGCCCCAGATTACGGGCGGGCCGGATTACTTCACGCGCTTTTTCTACTTCTCCATGCTCGGGGTGGCCGTGCTCGCCGTCCTGACGCAGTACTTCGTCACGCGGCACCGCCTGGGCTACGGCCTCGTCGCCATCCGCGAGAACGAGGACGCTGCGGCCATGACGGGCGTGGATACGACGAAATACAAGATCATCGCCTTCGTGCTCTCCTCCATTTTTCCAGCGATGGGCGGCGGCGTATACGCCTACCGCGCCGCGTTTCTGGAACCCATCGACGTCTTCGACGTCTTGTTCTCCATCAAGGCGATCGTGATGTCGATGCTCGGCGGGGTGGGGACGGTGATGGGTCCGCTCGTGGGCGCGTTGATGATGGAATACCTGTCGGACTACCTCTGGGGAGCCTTCACGGAATTCCACAGCGCGTTCCTGGGAATCATCATCGTGCTGGTCGTCTTGTTCCTTCCGCGTGGGCTGATGGCAGTCTCCCAGGAGGTGAAAAGCCGCGGGTGGGGGTCTTTGGGGGTGATTCTCAAGAGCAACATACAGAGGTTCAAGGTGTGAGCGAAACACTTTTAGAAGGCAGGGGCGTCACGAAGCGCTTCGGGGGACTCACCGCCGTCTCAGCGGTGGATTTCACCGTGCAAAAAGGAGAGATACTGGGTGTCATCGGCCCCAACGGCGCGGGGAAGACGACGCTTCTGAATTGCATCACGGGCCTTGACCCGGCGAACGAAGGCGAAATTCTCTTTCGCGGCGAGCGCATCGAAACCATGAAACCCCACACCATCACACGTAAGGGAGTCGCACGGACGTTTCAGATCGTCCAGCCCTTCGCGGGTCTCGCGGTGCGCGAGAACGTGGTGATGGGCGCGCTGTTCGGCTCCCAGAAGTCGAAAAAGGAAGTGAAGCGCGCCCAGGAACTCGCCGATGAAATGCTGGCGTTCGTGGGGTTAAGCGATAAGTCGGCGCAACTCGCCTCCCAGCTCACGCTCGCCGAGAGAAAGCGCCTGGAATTCGCCAAGTCCCTGGCCACCGAGCCGGAGGTGTTGCTGCTCGATGAGGTGAATGCGGGCCTCAACACGATGGAAATCGAAAACGCTATCTCCCTCATCCACAAGGTGAGAGAGCAGGGCGTGACCATCCTGGTGATCGAGCACTTGATGAAGGTGATCACGGACCTCTCGGATCGCGTCATCGTCTTGCACCACGGGGAGAAGATAGCGGAAGGTTTGCCGCGCGAGGTGACGAGTGACGAGCAGGTCATCAAGGCCTATCTGGGCGAGAAATACGTGGCGATGATGAAAAAACTGGACGAGGAGTCCTAGCGGTGGCGACGGGTGCATCTCAAGGCGGAGCGAGTCTCCTGGAGGTAAGCGGCCTGGCGGGTGGGTATGACGACGTTCAGGTTCTGTGGGGCATTGATCTGCGCGTGAACGAAGGCGAGATCGTCGCCATCGTCGGCAGCAACGGCGTCGGCAAGTCCACGTTCCTGCGAATGCTCTCGGGGGTACTGCCCCATCGAGCAGGCGAAATTATGCTCGGAGGCGAGTCCCTTGAAGGAATGGCGCCGGAGGGCATCGTCGCCAAGGGGATTTCCCACGTGCCTGAGGGCCGCAGGCT
Organism: bacterium; assembly: GCA_022825065.1. Taxonomy (GTDB): domain Bacteria; phylum UBA8248; class UBA8248; order UBA8248; family UBA8248; genus Bin107. The sequence goes on along the minus strand of JAJDYR010000011.1, from coordinate 8,412 downwards.
CTTCGCCGCCATGAGCGTGGAGGAGAATCTCTTGATGGGCGCTTATGCCCGGAAGATGGCCGATCACGAATTGGCGGCGGATCTGGATAGGGTGTACGGGTTCTTCCCGCGGCTGGCGGAACGTAAATCCCAGCTTGCGGGGAGCATGTCCGGCGGCGAGCAGCAGATGTGCGCGATCGCCCGGGGGCTGATGGCGCGTCCCAGGCTGCTCCTGATCGATGAACTCTCCCTGGGGCTTGCGCCCAGGCTGGTGGAGGAGTTGTGCGGATTCGTCCGGCAGATCAACGAGGAGGGCGTCGCCATCGTCCTGGTGGAACAGGACGTGCTCACCGCGTTCGAACTCGCGAGCCGGGCGTATGTTTTTGAAACCGGGCGCGTGACGATTTCCGGTACGTCGGATGAACTGCTGGCGAACCCCCAAGTGAAAAAAGCGTATCTGGGCATGTAGCGCGTTTTCATATACTCTGTCTGAAACCAACATTTACGCGAGTCGTGTGCAAATCGAGAACGGAAGAGGCAGCACTCAACCATTGAGGAGGCGAATCATGAGAAGGCGGAATTTGTTGTTTCTCATCGCAGCAGTCTTGTTTGTCACATTCGGTGTGACGGGCCTACAGGGTCCGGACGGCGCCCAGGCGGCGGAGATCAAGTTCGGCGCCGCCTTGCCGCTTACGGGTCCGCTCGCCACCGAGGGGAAAAAGCAGCAGGCGGGCTATGAAATCTGGCGCGAGCGCGTCAACAAGGCGGGCGGCATCAACGTAGGCGGCAAGAAGATGAAGGTGAAGATCGTCTACTACGACTACGAGAGCAAGACGCCGACGGCCACGAAGCTCGCCGAGCGGCTCATCACCAAGGAAAAGGTGGACCTCCTGCTTGGTCCGTTCGGAAGTGGAGCGACGAAGTCCGTCGCCGCGATCACGGAGCGCTATCAGGTTCCTCTCATCGCGCCCGTAGCGAGTTCCGAGCCGATATTCGACCAGGGCTACAAATACCTCTTCGGACTTCTGGCGCCGAATTCGTATTTGCCGAACAACTTCCTGACGCTCTTGAAAGAGCAAAAGCCGATGCCGAAGACCATCGCTTTCGTGACGCGCAACGACTTCTTCCCGCGCGCCATTACGAAGACGATCAGGTCGGCGGCGAAAAAGCAAGGCTTCACGGACGTCTACTACGCCGAGTTCCCCAAGGATTCGAAGGACATGTCCACCTGGCTCACGATCGTGAAGGGTAAGAATCCCGACGTGCTCATGGTGGCCGGCTATCTTCCCGACACCCTCCTCGCTACCAAGCAGGCGAACGAGTTGGGAGTGAAGCCCAAAATCCTGTTCACCATGGTGGGTCCGGTATACGCGCAGTTCACGGAATCGCTCAAAGGCACGGCCAACAACATCCTGACCGCCGCCTGGTGGGGTGAGGCGCTCGATTACAAGGGCGAGTTCATCGGCTCGGCGCGGGACTTCGGGAAAATCTGGCGCGCCAAGTTCAAACAGGAGCCGGACTACGTCGCCGCGGCGTCGACGACTGCGGGTATCGTCGCCCAGAAGGCAATCGAGGCGGCAGGCACACTCGATAAGAAAAAGGTTCGCGACGCGATTGCCAACACCGACTTGAAAACTTTCTTCGGCCCCGTGAAGTTCGACAAGCGCAACATGAACGCGGCCAGCGCCATCGTTTTGTTCCAGGTGCAGGACGGAAAGCGCAAGACGGTGGGTCCGAAGAGTGTTGCGAACGCGAAGTTCAGGTATCCGAGATAGTCTTCCGGCCGGGTTCGGGGACGCCGCCGAGGATGAGGTGGTGTTCCTGAGCCTGGTGGTATGAGGGTTTCATGGCGACGATCCGCCAGTTGGCCGATGACGAGGTGCCCGAGGCGGCGCGCGATCTCGTCGAACGCGTCAAGACGCGCGAGAAGCGCGTATTCGGGGTCGACTCGCTCTCGAACATCTGGCGCTCCATGACCCGTCACCCCGAATACATGAAGGCGAGTTGGGAGCGCTCGCGCGCCACGATGCAGCGCGGGGACGTGCCGCCTCTGGTCAAGGAGATGGTCGCCTCGGCGGTTTCCATCGTCAACGCGTGCGACTACTGAATCGACTCCCACATCGCCGCGGTCATGCGGATGGGGGTCGATGAGGTGGGCATCACGGAGTTGATCGGGCTGACGGATCACGTCTCGGGGATGAACAAGGTCGCTTTCGGACTTTTGTTGGAGGATGAGGATACGCCGCCCCTTCTGCCGGATGCGGAAGAAGAGGAAGTCGACCCGGTCGTCCGTGAACTGATGAGCGAGGTGGCGGAGGTGGAATCGGCGCGCCTGGGTAGAGACGGCGTGCCGCGTTACTGGCGCTGTCTGGCGCGGAACCGGCATTATTTCGAATCGACGTGGAACAAGCACAAGCTCATGCTCGATGGAGGCGTTCTCGAAAAAGGGGCCAAGGCGGCCGTGGGTTTCGGCGTCAGCGCCACGAACGGGTCGGGGTATTTCATACGGTATTTTCATTCGTATCTGGTGAATCTGGGCTGGGACCCGGGGCGAATCCTCGAGATTCTCGGCGTGGTGGACCACTACAACAGTTTCAACGCCCTGGCGACCGGGATGCAGATTGAATCCGACATCAGGCCATGATTCGTGAAATCTTGCGGAGAGCGCCGGGTGGGCGCGGGCTTTGACGAAGCGGAATTTTCAGAATAGGGCAGGACATGGAATTTTTACGCGCGACATCGGTGGATGAGGCACTGGCGGCTGCGGGGGACGGCGCTGCTTTCGTGGCGGGCGGCACGAACCTCGTGCCGGACGTTCTCTTCGGGCGCAAGAAAATAGCGCGCGCGGTGGACATCAGCCGCCTGGACGAGCTTCGCTTCATCGAGGAGGCGGACGGGAAGATCAGAATCGGAGCGCTTGCGACGGTCACGGATTTGCTGGATTCGGGGCTGATACGCGATGCCGCCTCGCCTCTGTACGAGAGCGCCCTCGAATTCGCGGGTCCCCTGGTGAGAAACCGCGCGAGCGTGGCGGGAAACCTCATGGACGCCTCGCCCGCAGCCGATCTGGCCCCGCCCCTGCTGGCGCAAGACGCCGTCGTTGAATTGGCCTCGGCGGAGGGAGAACGAACTCTTCCGCTTTCGGAATTCTTTCTCGATTACCGGAAAACGGCCGCGCGGCCGGAAGAGCTCATGACGGCCGTCGTCATCGACCCGCTGGGAACGGCGGATCGTTGCGCGTACTACAAACTTCAGCTCAGGCGCGCGATGGCCATCGCCGTCGTGGGCGTGGCGGTCATTCTCCGGATGGAAGAGAGCGTTTGCGCGGAGGCCGCCATTGGCATGGGCGCGGTGGCGGCGGTGCCGTATCGCGCGCGAGCGGCCGAGGCGCATCTGCGGGGCAAGGAGATCGGTGAGGCGGAAATCGAGGCGGCTGCAGCCGCCGCAGCGGATGGCGCCCGGCCCATTGACGACGTGCGGGCGAGTGCTGCGTACCGCAGGAAAATGTGCGGCGTACTGGTCCGCCGCCTGCTGAAAAAAGCGCTGGGAATGCCGCAAATCGCGGCTGTGTAATGAAAATTCGGCATTTTTAATTGAGAAAAAATGAGTACATACGAAATAAAATTTAGCGTGAACGGAAATGACGAATCCCTCGCCGTGCGGGGGGACGAGACGCTCCTGCGGGCGCTCAGACGGGTCGGCTACGTCGAGGTGAAGCTCAGTTGCGAGGGGGGCGATTGCGGCGCGTGCGCCGTTTTGCTCGACGGCGTGGCGGTGAACGCCTGCCTCGTGTTCGCCGCGCAGGCGGACGGCGCCGAAATCACCACCGTGCGCGGTATCGGAACCGAAGACGACCTCCACCCGGTTCAGGAGCAGCTCATCGAAAAAGGAGGCGTGCAGTGCGGGTTCTGCACGCCGGGAATCGTCGTGTCGGCGAAGGCGCTCCTGGATGAGAACGCTGCGCCCTCGCGCGAGGACATCCAGCGCGGCCTCGCGGGGAATCTTTGCCGCTGCACGGGGTATAAAAAGATTTTCGAGGCGGTCTCGGCCGCCGCCCGGCAGATCAGTGAAGGAGGCGGCTCATGAGCGAGCGCGTCGTCGGCCGGCCCCACCCCATCATCGATGCGGCCGAGAAAGTCTCGGGCGCCACGGTTTTCATCGACGATCTGGAGCTTCCGGACGCGCTCACCGGCATGGCGCTCAGGAGCCCGCATCCCCATGCGAGGATATTGCGCGTCGACACCTCGGCCGCGGAGCGCCTGCCGGGCGTCGCCGTCGTCCTGTCGAAAAACAACACGCCGGACGCCCCGTTCGGCATCAATCACAAGGATGAGGCCGCGTTCTGCCGCGAGAAGGTCCGCTACGTGGGGGACGAAGTCGCCGCCGTGGCGGCCGTGGACGAGGCGACGGCCCGCGAGGCGCTCTCGCTCATCCGCGTGGAATACGAGGTATTGCCCACGGTGGCGGACCCGTTCGCAGCGCTGGAGCCCGGAGCGCCTCTCGTCCACGATTCCGTCGCCGGCAACGTCGCGAACGAGTTCCACATCAGGCGCGGCGCGATAGACGAGGCGTTCGATGAGGCGGACGCTACGTTCGCCGATGAATTCCACACCCATCTCGCCCACCAGGCCTATATCGAGCCCACCGGCTGCGCGGCGCAGTGGCACCCGGACGGAAAAATCTCCGTCTGGGGCTGCCTGCAGTCGGTGTTCCTGATCCGCACCTTCATGCTGGCGCCGGTGATGGGCATGTCCGCCGATGATTTCCGCGTGACGCAGACCAAGCCGGGCGGCGCCTTCGGCGGCAAGCTGGACGTGAAGGCGGCCCTCATGGCGGCGATGCTGAGCCGGGCGGCGGAAAAGCCCGTCAAATTCATGATGAGCCTGGAAGAAGACCTCATCGCCATGCGCCCGAGGATGCCGGTGCACATCTCGCTGGAATCCGCCTGGAAACGCGACGGGGCGCTCGCGGGCAAGCGCGTCCGGATCGTGGCGGAAAACGGCGCCTACAGCTCGCTCTCGCCCGCCATCATGAGTTCCATCGCCCTCCGGACGGACAATCTTTATAAAACGCCCGCCGCCGAGATTCAGGGCAGGCTCGTCTACACGAACGTCATCCCCTCGGGCCAGATGCGCGGGTTCGGCAACGTGCAGGCCACCTACGCCTGGGAGAGCCACCTCGACAACGTGGCCGACGGCCTGGGTCTGGACCCGGCCGACCTTCGCCTCAAAAACTACACCGAAAAAGGCGACGTCTCGCTCCACGGCTGGAAGATAGCCAGTTGCGCCGTGGCCGACGCCACGAGGTACGTGGTGGATAAGATGGACTGGAAGGCCAGGCGCGCCCGGGGCGGGAAAGGCCGCGGCGTGGGCCTCGCCAGCTGCATCCACGTTTCGGGAAACAAGGGGTTTTCCGTGGAGCTTGGCCCGGACGACACCGACCCCTCGAGCGGCGTGGTCCGCGTGGATGAGGAGGGCAAGGTCGAGATCTGGTCGGGCGAGTCGGACCTGGGCCAGGGGGCCACGAGCGTCATGGCCTACATCGCCTCCGAGGTCATGGGGATTCCGGTCGAGCGGTTCAAGGTGCCGCCCACCGATACGGGCTACATGCCCTTCGGGATGGGGGCGTTCGCGAGCCGCATCACCCTGATCGGCGGAAACGCCGTGAAGCTCGCCGCCGAGGACGCGCGCAGGAACCTTCTGGACGCGGCGGCGGAGGCCATGGAAATCCCGGCGGATGAACTCGAAATCGCCGAGGGGGAAGTCCGCGCGAAGGCCCTGCCGGAGCGGAAGATGGCGGTGGGCGAGGTCGTGGGGCGCGCGGGCGGCGTCATCGAGGGCGAGGGCAAGTGGCTGGCCGGGGGCGACGTGCTGGACAAGGAGAAATTCGGAAACCCCTCGACCACGTATTCCTTCAGCACCCACGGCGCCGAGGTGGAAGTGGACATGGAGACGGGCGTCGTCACCGTCCTGCAGGTCTGCTGCGGCCACGACCCGGGCCGGGTCATCAACAGGCTGGGCGCGGAGGGCCAGGTCGAGGGCGGCGTGGTGCAGGGCATGAGCTACGCGATGATGGAGGGTCTCGCGCCGCTGGAGGGGCGCCTGCGCGGCAGGAATTTTCACGACTACCTCATCGCCACCTCGATGGACGCCCCGCCGATTGAGCACGATTTCTTCGAGTCGATGGACCCCTACGGCCCCTACGGCGCGAAGGGGCTGGCCGAGGTGGCGATCAACCCGATCACGGCGGCGATCTGCAACGCCGTCTACCACGCGACGGGCGGCGCGCGCATCCGCACCCTGCCCGTCACCCCCGAGCGCGTGCTCGAGGCTATCGAAGAAGCCGGCCGGTAATACGCCCTCCGGTTTCACATCACGGAAACCCTCTCGAATCCCGGGCGGACCCATGGAAAACCTCTCCTGCGACGTAGCGATCCTGGGCGGCGGCCCCGCCGCGATGACGGCCACTATCGCCGCCATGGAGAGCGGCGCGGACGCGCTCCTGGTCTGCAAGCAGTCCCCCGGCAGTTCGGGCAACATCGTTATGGCGCGGGCGGGGCATTCGGCCAATTTCGCGCCCGACGACAGCGCGGCCCTGTTCCTGGAAGACACCCTCGCAGGCGGCGATCACCTCAATCACCCCGACGTCGCCGACGCCATGTGCGCGGATTCCGCCGCGCGGATTCGCGACCTCTACGACTGGGGGGTTCCCTTCCTCACGCGCGGGGACGGCTCGTTCGACCTGCACCCCCAGGGCGGCCACAGGCGCGACCGCGGCCTTTATCCAGCCAGGAACTGGGGGGTGGAGGTGGCGCGGCCGCTGCGCAAAAAGCTCGACGCCGACGGCGCGCGCATTCTCGAACACGTCATGGCGGTCGACCTGCTCGTGGCGGACGGCGTCTGCCGGGGGGTGGTCGGCTTTCACACCAGGAGCGGCGCGATTTACGCCGTCCACGCCGGGGCCACCATCCTGGCCACGGGCGGCGCGGGGCAGATATACGCGGAGAACACGAACGCGGGCGGCATCACGGGAGACGCCTTCGGCATGGCGCTGAGAGCGGGCCTGGCGCTCTCGGACATGGAGTTCGTCCAGTTCTACCCGGCCGTCATCAAGCGGCCCGAGAGCAACATGGTCGTGGCGCCCACGCTGTTCCCGCTCGGCGCGCGCTTCCTGAACCGCGACGGTGCCGACGTCCTGCGCGACGTGCCCGGCGGCGGCGGGGCCACGCGCGACCTGATGGCGCGGGCGGTCTATCTCGAACTCATGCGGGGCGGCGGGGTGGACGGCGCCGTGCAGATGGATCTCTCGGGCATCCCGATGGAGGACCTGGAGCGCTTCGCCCCCGACAACCTCAAGCTCTTCGCGAGAAGGGGCGTCTCGCCCCACAGCAGCGAGATTTTCGTCACGCCCAAGGCCCACTTCTTCATGGGCGGGGTGCCGATAGACGGCCGGGGCGCGACGGCCATGCCGGGCCTCTACGCGGCGGGGGAGGCGAGCGCGGGCGCGCACGGGGCGAACCGCCTCTCGAACAACGCCTTCACCGAGGCCCACGCGCTGGGCTGGCGCGCGGCGAAGGCGGCGAGCGAATACGCGCGCGGCGCGGATGGGGCGGCGGACCCTGCGCTCGCGCGGCGCCATGCGGACGCGCTGGCGGCGCGGGCGGGGAGGCCTGGCCGCGGGGTGGAGCTCGCCCGCGAGATCAAGCGCGTCTGCTGGGAGAACGCCGGCATCGTGCGCGGGGGCGGCCTGCTGGAGGAGGCGCGGGCGGAACTCGCGGACGCCGAGCGCGGGCTGGCCGCGTGCGGGGGGAGCGAACCCGCCCGGCTCGTGGAGGCCGTCGAGGCCGAGAACATGTGCCTGAGCGCGGGGGCGGTGGTGGAGAGCGCCCTCATGCGGACGGAGAGCCGGGGCGCGCACTACCGGACGGACTACCCCGAGCCCGACGACGCGCGCTGGCGGGTGAACGTTTTCGTGAAAAAAACCGGAGACGGCTTTTCGGCCCTTACCCGCCCCGTCGGCGCCATATCGGCCTAACCCAATATATATCAGCCACATAGATTTTATTTATTTATCTTTATTTATCTAATTTTATCGAAATTTACGGAAATTCACGCGGTTTCGGAAAAAAGGCGGTCCATGCTATCGCACGGGGATCCTGCCACGCGCCCCCGCTCTCCCCATGACGCCAACTGCGGGCAAATGCGGGGGTGGTTTTCGAAGCGAGCGGTGAGGCGAGGGGCAGAGCGCGATTGAGGAATGAGCGTTTGACGCGCGTGATGAATGAGGGTCCGGTGATCGGGGTGGAAAGTCGAACCCCCCCTACCCCCCCTTGACAGGGGATAAAGGCAACCCCCCCTACCCCCCCTTGACAGGGGGGCAAGAAAGAGCAAAACCCCTCAGCCAGACGGGAGGTGTTGCCTTTTTCTTTTTCAT
>JAJDYR010000001.1 GCA_022825065.1 bacterium | reverse complement strand
CCCCCTACCCCCCTTGACAAGGGTCAAACGCGAGTGATGAACGAGCGTTTGCATGAGCCATTGACGAGAAACACATCGTCTTGCAAAACCTCCCTCTTCGGTCGGTTTTGACCCCTGACAAGGGGGGGTAGGGGGGGTTGCCTTGATGGGATTTCCCTTTCAAGGGGCTTTTTCAACGGTCCCGACAAGGGAGGTTGGGGGGTTACTTCCTTGACAAAGACTTCTTCAACACCCCTGAATCCGCCGCCTGACTGAGCAATGAGCGATGAATGAAATGGATGAGAATTTAATCGAACAGATGGCGGCGGAAGCCCTCGACGTCGCGAGCGTCGCCGCAGAGCCGGTGGAGCAGTTCCGCCGCTGGTACGCGCAGGCGAAAAGCGCGGGCATCCCCCGCGAGGACGCGATGACGCTCGCCACGGTGGGAGCAGACGGCTCGCCCGCCGCCCGAATCGTGCTGTATAAGGACCTCACGGACCTGGGCTACGCGGAAGCGGACTTTCCTTTCTTCACGAATTACGAAAGCGACAAGGCCGAGCAGCTTGCGCGCGACGCGAGGGCCGCCCTCGTTTTCCACTGGAAGCCCCCCGCCCGGCAGGTGCGCGCGGAGGGCGTCGTGGAAAAACTCCCCGAGCACATCTCTGACGCCTATTTCGCCACCCGCCCGCGCGCCAGCCAGATAGGCGCGTGGGCCTCGCCTCAAAGCCGCGTTGTCCCCTCCCGCGCCTGTCTCGAAGAGCAAGAACGCGCCCTGGAAGAAGAATATGCAGGCCGCGACGTTCCGCGTCCTCCGCATTGGGGCGGCTACGTCCTGAAGCCGCACTCCGTCGAGTTCTGGCAGCACCGCGACAGCCGCCTCCACGACCGTGTGCGCTATACGCTGGAAGAGAGCGGGGAGTGGCGCGTGGAAAGGCTTGGGCCGTAGAAAACGAAAAGGCCCCAAGATCCAGTCCATTACGTTGACGGAAAGAAAATCCTCATTAAATCAAAATAAAATTGACACCTGAGTGGTTATAGGTTACATTCCGTGCATGATTATCCACTTTCGACACAAAGGGCTTCAGCTTCTATACGAGAGGGGAAATCGGCGGCGGGTTCCGCCAGAGCATGTCAACAAGATCGAGCGGATTCTCGCTCGTCTTGACCGAGCAACAATACCCGCGCACATGAACTTGCCGGGCTAACGTTTGCACCCGTTGAGAGGAGAACTCTCCGGATTCTGGGCGGTGAATGTCTCCCGAAATTTGAGAATCGTGTTTCGCTACGAGGGCGAACACGTCACTGATGTGGATTTAATCGATTATCACTAAAGGAGGACCGAACATGCCCATGAAGAACCCGCCCCATCCGGGCCTTTCCGTTCGTCATGACTGCCTGGAGCCGCTGGGCTTGAGCGTGACAGAAGCCGCGCGAAAGCTCGGCGTGAGCCGCAAGCAGCTCTCGAGCCTCGTCAACTGCCGTTCGGGCATCTCGCCCGAGATGGCGATTCGCCTGGATAAGGCCTTCGGCGGAGGGGCGGATGTATGGTACCGCCTCCAGACGGACTACGACTTCGCCCAAGCGATGAAGCGCGCCGATGAGATCGAGGTGGAGCGTGTCGTGGCGTAGATTGCGAGCATGCACGAAAATGTCTCGTGTTGAATCCAGGATACGGGTATCGTAGGCTGTGGACGCCGCGATAGAAGTTGTGTTTCACCACCGAGTCGGAGAAGTGAGGATATGACCGACCTCAACCCCCAGTATCCACTCGAACTCGAAGTAAAGAATTTCGGGCCTATCGCCGAAGCCAAAATCGACCTGCGTCCCTTCACCGTGTTCGTGGGACCGAGCAACACCGGCAAATCCTATCTGGCGATTTTAATCTATACGCTGCATGAGCATTTCAGCGGTGGCGCGCGATTCAATTACGTTCCAGATACTTTTGTCGGCAGAATGATTTGGGACCAGCAACTGTCCCAAAAAGATTGGGAATCTCTCTCTGAATGGTTAGAAGGCACATTTAAAAACATGAGAGAACCACCTTACGAAGAGAACACTCTATTGTCAGGTCCCGCCGAAGACTTAATCCGTTCCGCTTTTACGCGGTTCGACACGCGAGGTGACCTTCTCGGTAAAGGAATCTGCAGATTCTTCGGCGTTGACGGGACGAAAGGATTGATCCGCAAGAGCAGTCATGGAGGCTCTCAAGTCACATTGAAAAGGCGTGTATTGGAAGACGCAAATCTTTTTATGCAAAAGCTGACTATCGGCGCTCGTAAAACCTTGCTAAAAACGACGATCCCCGAAAAGATACCTGACCAACTCAATTTGGCATATATATCTGGCGACCTTATCGATTTGGTTCGCCCGAAAAAGGGGACCAGATCGGAAAGTGAACTGAGAGCGGCCAATACTTTCATAGGACATTTGACCGGCAGCATTTTTCCTTCTCTCATAGCTCCTCTGGATATGCCAGCGTTTTATCTTCCCGCAGACCGAACGGGAATCATGCACTCGCACATGGCGGTCACCAGCGCCTTGATCCACAACGCTCCCATGGCGGGCCTGCGCCAGACTCCCCCGACTCCCATGTTTTCAGGTGTTCTGGCGGATTTTCTGGAACAACTGATCAACCTCGGCGGTCAAACACAACAAAGCCACTGGCCACGCCGGACGAAGGACCTTGGCGGTCTGATCGAAAAAGCCCTTCTCGACGGGACGGTTCATATCCAGAGAACCGAAACCGGTTACCCGCGCTTCACGTACCAACCAGAAGGGTGGAAAGACGAGCTACCCATATTAAACGCTTCATCCATGGTCTCGGAACTCGCGCCGGTGGTGCTGTATCTCAGACACGTGGTGCAGCCTGGCAACGTGCTGATCATCGAGGAGCCGGAATCGCACCTGCATCCGGCGATGCAGGTCGAGTTCACCCGGCAGCTTGCGGCGCTCGTGCGGGCGGGCGTTCGGGTGATCATCACGACGCACAGCGAGTGGGTGCTCGAAGAACTCGCCAACATCGTACGCCTATCCGGTCTGTCAAAGGCTGAGAGAAAAGGGATTGCAGGCGGGGACGTCGCCCTGCGGCCCGAGGAAGTCGGGGCGTGGCTGTTCCAGCCCAAGAACCGCCCCAGGGGGTCGGTCGTCAAGGAAATCCCGCTCGATGATGATTCGGGCCTTTTCCCGTCCGGCTTCGATGAGGTCGCCGTTGCGCTCCACAACAACTGGGCCGAAATATCCAGTCGAGGTGGCGCGAACGGATAATGGGTCTGGTGGATGAGGTTCGAGAAAATATTTCCAAACAATGTATCTCAAGCAGATGCCGCAGGGGTGGCTGTAGCCTTGCTTTGCAAGGTTCACCAAATCCACGCCTGATTATTGATTTCGATAAACCCGGCTCCCCGCTCGGACAGAATGAAACACGCTGCGACTTCCTGTTCATCGCCGAAGAAGGGAATGACGAATCAGGCTGGGTCGCACCGCTGGAGTTGAAAAGCGGCGGGGTAGACGCCAGCGAAGTCATCGGACAACTTCGAGCGGGCGCAAGCGCGGCGGAAGAGATTGTCCCTCAGAATGAATCCGTCAGGTTTCGGCCCATTGCGGCACACCGAGGCATACACAGAGCCGAACTAATCAAGTTGAGAAACAAAGCGAGCAGAATCCGATTTCATGGGCAAATGGAATACGTCCGATTGATGACTTGCGGCGCTGCGATAGTTGAAAAACTTCGCTAATGAACACCAAACACCTATAAGACGCAAAACCGCTTATTCTTACCCCCTACGCCTTAATCCCCTGAATGCCCCAGGAGGTGTCCTTGGCCGTCACGAAGACGTAGTCCTCATCGCCGACGATTTTGACCGAGTGGACGACGTCCGCCGGCATGTGGACGATGTCGCCCGCGGTGACCGTCGCCGTCTCGCCGCCGATGGTCGCGCGGCAAGCGCCAGACAGGACGATGGCGAACTGCTCGTTGGGGTGTGAATGCGGCTCGGCCCTGGCTCCTGCGGGAATGCGCATCTTGCCGAAGATGATTCGCTCGCCCGTCACCCAGACGCCCTCGGTGGGGCTGTAGGCCTCGCCCGCCAGGCCCTTTTCCATCGCCTCGGTGTCGTAGAAGTAGGGAACGTGATCCGCCGTCTGCTTCATCTCGGTGGGCGTGCCCTCTATCGTCGTTGCCGTGTCTTTCGCCACGATGAACTCGTAGTCCGTATCGCCCAGTATCTCGGCCGCGTGCACGGCGTTCGCGGGCCGGTAGGCGATGTCGCCGGGCGTTAATACGTGAACGTCGCCTTCTATGTTCAGGCGGCTGCTTCCGGCCAGGCAATAGCCGAACTGCTCGTTCGCGTGGGCGTGCGCTTCCGAGTGCGTGCCGGCCGGCATGCGCATCTTGCCGAAGATGAGCCGCTCGCCCGTCACCCACGCCCCCGCCGCCGAGCTGTAGGCCGCGCCCGCCAGGTTCTTCGCCATCTCGTCCGTCTTGTAGAAATACGTCATCGCGTTTCTTCTCCCTTTCCTGAAATGACCCGCCGCATGGGCGGCCCGGCCTCTTATCCAAAGCGTGGAATATCGCGCATCCGCATGTATGGGGCAAGTTCGGTGAGTGAAACTACTGTCCGGGTGTAGGGGGTCGTTCGCGAACGACCCCTGCGACGCAAAAAGGGATATAGCGCGCAACTGCGCCCGGACTATGGAATCCACAGAACGGATAACGTATATTGCCGCGAAACGGTCCAAAGGTTCCTCCCCGATGACAAGGACCCAAGGGGTCCTCTCCAGCCTCCAGCAATGGAAGCCGGAGTAGTCGGGGAGGTCGCTTTTTGTAAACCGACGATATCAAACAATAAAAGGACTCATGCGATGACCCGAGCAAGCGACGAGATACCCCAAAGCGAACACAACAAGGACAATAAACACCGAATCGATAGGGCACTTAGTTGGCTAAGGAAGAGTGAAGCTACCAAGTACGACGAAGAGAAATTCATTTGTCTGTGGATTGCGTTCAACGCAGCCTACGGCGTTGAAGGAACTGATGCGAATGAGGTTGAAACAGCGAAGTTCAAAAGTTTTTTAAGAAAGATCAGAAAATACGATAAGCAGAACGATATAGGAGAAAGTTTCCTAGATTTGGATGATAAAGATTTAGAGCGAAAACCAATCCGGAATTTTTTGACAAACCGTCATGTATATAAACCGTTCTGGAACTACGTGCGAGACAAACAAGATGACAACTGGAGTGCGCAATTTGATCGAGAAAACAACTCGGCATTGAACGCTTTGGATAACAAATTGACGAATAATAATGAGGTAGACAAGGTATTCAACATAGTTTTCGAGCGTCTATACCAATTGCGCAACCAAGTTTTCCACGGAGGCGTAACTTGTGGCAAAAATGGATGGGGATGGATTCAAATTAAGGATGGCGGCTGCATAATGGCAAAAATCGTTCCGGTGATTCTAAAGATCATGGATGCAAACCTCGATTACGATTGGGGAAAGATCGCTTTCCCGCGGATTGGTGGCAAACCATGGACTGGCGATAGGCCGTCGTAGGAGCAGGTGGAATTGTAGGGGTCGTTCGCGAACGACCCCTACAGGATACATAACCCGCTTAGATCAGATCATCCACGGTGACGCCCAAGGCTTCGGCGATGGCGGCCAGCGTTCTCGCCGAGCCTGTACGCTTGCCCGTCTCGATTTGGGAGAGGTAGACCGGGTGGATACCGGCTGCGGCGGCCAGGGCGCCCTGCGTCATGCCGCGATGAACCCGGTAAACGCGAATGGGATTCTGACCGGCCAGAAGGCGGTCCAAGACCTCGGCGGGAAAGGACTCGCCTCCCTCCGCATCGGCGCGATCGTAGAGTTCCTCATCGCTCAAGAGCGCCTCGGCGCCCCCGTTCGACATGACGTTCTCCTATTCCTCGTATGCTTCACCGCGTGCAACGATGTGCAGCACGTCGATGACGCACGCCGACTATCGCCCATCCGCGCGCGGCGGGCAAGCAGGGGCGTTCACGAACACCCCCTACGGTGTAATGAGGAACGCAGGAGCCGCATACGGGGTTGTTGAAAAAGTCCTGATTTCGTGATTCGGCGTATGCAGCCAACCGGGGAGAGGTAGTGTTTCTCTTGCTTCTCGCCGCTTCGGGCAACCCCCCCTACCCCCCTTGTCAGGGGGGCAAAAAAAACAAAAGCCCCTCTACCGGCGGCGGGTGCCGCCTTTTCATACCCCCCTGACAAGGGGGGGTAGGGGGGGTTGCCTTTATCCCATGTTAAGGAGGGCTTTTTCAACAGCCCCTAAGGAGGAATGATTGCCCCTCTTCGAAATTACTCCTCCCCATCCCGAGTAGGCCCTGTCCGACCGAAGGGAGAGCCGGGCCGTATCGAGGGAGCGCACCCTACTCCCACATTGACGGGCGGCGGAGTCCGTAATAGGTTTCCTCAGGACGGCGGCTCCCCGAGGGCCGCGCGCAAACCCTTCGCGCCCGAGGGGAACTCCCATGCCGAACCGCATCCCTGCCGCCGCGCCGTGGCGGCGGACGATTCTCCCGCTCTTCCTGGCGGCGCTCCTGCTTTCCCCCGTCTTCGCCTGCGCGGAGGGGTTCTACGTCCGCGCCGCCCTGGGCGTCGACTGGACGCGGGAGACGCGCTTTCGCGACGCCGACCCCACGCGCGATGACGTCGCCGCCCTCTACGGCGCCGCAACCGGGATTGACGGGAAACCGACGCAGACGGTGGGCGACTTCGGCGCCGGGGCTGGCTTCTCGCTCGGCCTGGGCCGCGCCGTCGCTCCCGACCTGCGCCTCGAGGCCGCCGTCTCGTATCGCCCCAAGCTCGCCTTCGAGGGCGACGCCAACTACCGCCGGACGCCGGGCAGCCAGTCCGTCACCGCCGACCTCTCGACGACCTCGGCCATCCTGACGGCCTGGCTGGACCTCCCGCCAATCGGCGGCCTGCGCCCGTTCATCGGACTGGGCGGGGGCCTGTCGTATTTGCGCATCGACCGGACGCTCATGCGCTTTCCGGGCCTCTCGCAGACGACCACCGTGCCGGGCGGGCGAAGCCTCAACTTCGCCTGGACCGCCTCGGCGGGCGTCGCCAAACCGCTCACCGAGCGGCTCACCCTCGACGTCGCCTGGCGCTACATGGATTCGGGCGACGTGGAGACCGCCCAGGGGAACATCCGCGTCCTGCGCCCGGACCGCGACCTCTCGATCCTCATCGGCGAAACGCGCGCGCGCCTCACCGGGCACGGCGTATGGGTTTCCCTGCGCTACGCCTTCCAGGACGGGGAATAACGCTTCATCCAGAGCGGCGAGGAATGTCGAAGCCGCATAAGGGACTGCTGAAAAAGCCCCTTTTCGGGGCTGTTGAAAAAATCCTGTCCGACCCTTGATATTGTTCGCCGTAGCGGACGGGTCCCTGCGCCCGTCCGTGGCCCCCGTGCCTGTCCTGACGAAGGACAACCACGAAGAGCAGGACAGGCGCGGAGGGCAGGACAACCCTTTTAGGTTGTCCTGCTACAAAACCATCACGTCTGCGCCGCGTGAACCTCCTTGCCGCTGATCCCGCATCAGGCTTTTTCAACAACCTCGCATCGGCCGGGTTCGGTTCCGCGCCTCCGGCCGGGTCTTCATCCCTCGCCGGGGGGGCATTTCCCCGCATTTGCCCACCGCTCCCTCCCGGCGTCCGGACGAAATTCCCTGCATCCCGTTCGAGACAGTGCGCATTTGCCCGCATTTTCCGTCGCGCTCCCCGGGGCGTGAACGCGTATGATGGCGAAGCCGGGCGCTTCGCTCAAAGACATGGAATTTCCGTAAATTTCGATAAAATTAGATAAATTAACGGGGTTTTTCGATAAATTGACGGGGTATGTCCGGGAATGATTTTCTTGAGGAATGACGCCGCGGAATCCGGGCGCAGGGGAATTCTGCCATGTCCCCCGACTCGCCCGGCGACGGAAAATGCGCGGATTTGCGGGAAGATGCGGAGGTGAGGGGCGGAAATTTCACGGATCGGCGGTTTTATCGTAGAATCGGGGGCGGTTTTCTTCCGGAGGAGCGCCATGAACGTATCCAGACGCCAGCTATTGCGGATTGCGGGGCGAATCGCGCCCCTCGCCGTGGTCGGAATCCCGCGCGATGCGCAGGCCTCCATGACGGGCCGCCTGTTCGATTGGCTGAACAGCCGCCCCGTCGAGACGCCCGAACCCGGTGAGGGGATTCTCGATTTCGCCGCGCGCGTCGTTCCCGAAGTCACCGCGAACGATACATTCTACGTGCAGAGCATCGGCCATTCGGCGCCCAGGCTCTCCCGCGGGAAATGGCGGCTGAAAATAACGGGTGAGGTAACAGAGCCTTTTTCCGCTACTTATGAGGAGTTGCGCGCGCTCGGGCAGGAGCGAACCTGGGCGACGATGACCTGCATCGGGAACCCCGTGGGCGGCGGGCAGATTGGGAATGCCCTGTGGGAAGGGGTGCCGCTCGGAACCCTCATCGAGCGGGCGGGCGTTTCGGAAAGCGTGCGCCGCTCGGTCTCCGCCCGGGTCATTTTTCGCGCGGCGGACGGGTATCATGATTCCATATCCCTGGAGCAGGCCCTGGATTCGAGAACGCTTCTCTGCACCAGGATGAACGGGGAATATCTTCCTCGGGACCACGGCGCTCCGCTCAGGCTCCTCGTGCCGGGGACCTACGGCCTCAAGAATGTGAAGTGGATTGAATCCATTGAGGTTACGACCAGGGGACATGGCGGATATTGGCAACAGCGAGGGTGGTCGGATGAGGCGATTGTCGAGACGCTCAGCCGTTTCGAAGCCCCCAGGAGGCGCGTTGAGGTAAGAGCGTCTGAAGTCTGGCTCGTGGGTTCGGCTTTCGCGGGAGACAGGGGAATCCGAAAGGTGGAAGTAACTTACGGGCAAGGCGAACGTTTGCGTTCATGGGCGCCCGCCTTGCTCAAAAAGCCCTTGGGGCCTCTCGCCTGGAGCATCTGGGCGTTTCCCATGCGTTTCGAGGAAAACGGGTTTTATCCGGCGACGGTGCGGGCCGTGGATGGTGCAGGAGAGGTGCAGACGGATGAGATTTCCGATCCGCAACCCGGCGGGTCGACGGGCCGGATGGGACTCAGCATATACGTGAAAGGGTTGTAGGCGAGACAAGTCGGCATGAAAAAGCCCCGCCGGGGTAACCGGCGGGGCTTTTGTTGTTCAGTGGCAGGATGATACTTAACGGCGTTTTCCGCCCACGATGTTCGCCGCGCGTTTCTGGCGCTTGATCATCCAATTTTTGGGCGCCTCGATGCCGCTTCGATCCAGGATGTCGAGGTTGTGCTGGAAAGCCATGTAGTTCTGGATGTAGCTGAGCGTGCCGCCACGGTAGGGCGTGCCGGGAGGCGTGCGCCCTTCGATGAGATCGATCACGTTATAGACAGCCTCGCTCGCCATGGCGATCTGCTCGGCCAGGACGGCCGCGTGCACCCAGCCGTCGCGAATGTCTTTCTCGATGCCGACGACGAGGTTGTGCGTCACGATCTTGATCTGGCCGGGCTTGTAACCGGCGGCTTTCACGGCGTCCACCGTGCCGCGGGCGATGAGCGTCGCCCAGGGGTAGATGCCTTTCACGTCGGGGTGTTTCTTTAGCAGGTCCTCCGCCGTCTGGAATGCATGCTGCACGTTGGACTTGGTGAATTCCTTGGCCACGATTTTGATTTTCGGGTAGTGGCTCATGTATTCCTCGAAGCCTTTGGCCATGGAGGTCACCATCTCGATGCCGCTGGGTCCGGGCAGCATCATGACTTTGCCCTCGTAATTGATGCCATGCGCCAGGGTGGAGGCGATGAGAACGCCCAGTTCGTAGCTGTTTTTCATGACGCGGTTCTTGACTCGATTGCTGTCGAGGTCGATGTTGTCCACGACGACCTTGACGCCCTTGTCCATTGCCTTATGAACCGCGTCCACCATACCCTTCGTGCTGATGGGGCAGATGATCATCCCGTCGTATTTCGCAGCGATGATGTCTTCCACGTGGGCCACCTGCTTGGGCAGGAACTCATAGCCACCCGCGTCAAACATCGTCACGGTCACGCCGGCTTCTTTGGCCGCCTGTACGCTTCCGTACCATTTCGAGAAGAAATAGGGGTCGACGCCGTTCGGCACGACGACGGCGATCTTGTATTTCTTCTTCGCTTTCACCCGGGCATCGGCGTCCGGAGTTGCCGCCATCGACACGAACATGAACGTGACGACGGAAGCGAGAATCATGAAAGTGCGGAGCATTTTTTTCATCTTGAATCTCCTCGTCGCAGAATGGGTTTCACGGACGGAAGTGCTCTCCTCCGCGAAAGGGAAAAATGACTGCCGAATGAACATATTTCCTATTCCCGTCGCTTGCGGGAACTCAAAACCACAGCCGTAATCAGCAATACGCCTACCACCACCTCACGGGCGAATGTGCCCACACCCAGGAGAATGAGACCATTGAGCAAAAAAGTCAGGAACAGCGTACCGATCGCGGCTTGCGTCACGCCGCCCTCGCCGCCGTGGAACGTCGTGCCTCCCACTACGGTGGCCGCCAGGGATTGGAATTCAAGCTGAAACCCCGCGAGGCCGTTCGTGGCCGGAAGTCTCGCCAGGTAAAGGAACGAAGTGATGCCCACGCAGATGCCGCTGATCAGATAGCAAATGAGTTTCACCTTGCCGGTGTCTATGCCCGAGAGGCGCGCGGCCTCTTCGTTCCCGCCGGTTAAATAGATTGCCCGGCCGAGCACCGTTCGTTTCGTCAGCAGATAGAGAATGATGAAAAAGAAAATGGCGATGAACAGCGTGCCGGGGATGTGGAAGAAATCCGTGAGGCCGATGGTTTGCAGAATATCTTTTTGCTCACTCGTAAATTGATGAATAGTGCGTCCGCCCGTAAACACCAACGCGATGCCGGCGCATATGAAAAGCATGCTCAAGGTGACGATAAAAGGCTGTATTTTCACACGGCCCACAAGGTAGCCGTTGATGAATCCGAAAATCGTCGCCATTCCGATGCCCATCAACACACCCACGGCAAGACCGAAGTCCAGTATGCCCTGCGCCATCACGACGCTCGAGAGACTAAGCAGGGAACCTTGACTCAAATCGATGCCCGAAACGAGGAGCACCATGCTCTGTCCGGCGACGATGAAGAACAGGAGAGATGCGTTTCTGAGTTGGTTCGTCAGGTTATGGGCTTCGATAAAGTTGTTCACGTAGCCCATCAACTGGAGAACGTAAAATACGATCATCATCAGGATGAACACGACGAGCAAACCATATTTCTCGTAATTGAACTTGGCCATGAAGGAGGCAGAAGGTCTGACCGGAGCCTCCGCTACATTCGCCATGATGTTGAATCTCCCTTAGTTTTTTTGCTCACGCAGGGTGCTGACCCAGATGGAAGCGAGAATCACCAAACCGACAATGATTTGTTGCCGGTAGGTGTCGATTCCCATGATGTTCAGTCCGTTCACAAGGAATATGATCAGGAAAACACCCAATGTCGTGCCCAACACGCCGCCTCGCCCGCCGAAAATATGCGTGCCGCCGATGATGGTCGCTCCGATCGATTGGAGCAGTTGATCACCGCCGCCCAACCTGGGTTCGCCCGCAGCGCTGACGTTCGCTGAAAGAAGAAGCCCAGCGAAACCGCACAGAAGGCCGCCGATTCCGAAAATGGCGATCTTCATGCCCGGAAAGTTGATGCCCGCGGAAATCGCCGTTTGCTCGTTTCCGCCCAGGGCGTACACGTAAGTGCCGAAGCGGGTGTATTTGAGCAGATACCACATGGCGCCCAGCGCGATGAGTATCCAGATGAATGTAAAGGGAATGGGCCCGAGATTCCCTTTCGCCAGAAAGACGTATGCTTCTTCCACGTGCTTCGGCAGTGTTGCGCCCTCGCGTGCGCCTCCCATCTGAAGGCCGCCGGTCCAAAGCTGGGCCGTGCCGCTGCCGATAAAGAGCATCCCCAATGTCGCGATGAATGGCTGCACCCTGACGACGCCGACGAAAAACCCATTGACAACGCCGCACAGCAGGCCGATACCAAGGCCGGCGATGAGGCCGATGAAAAACCCGAAATGCAGCATCGCACTCCAGGCCATCACGCTCACTACGCTCATGATGGAGCCTTGCGAGAGGTCGAATCCCGCCGACACGATGACCAATGTCTGGGCATAAGCCAAAAAGAAGAGCCATGCGTCTCGGCGCACGACGTTCACGAAGTTTTCGAGGGTGAGGAAGTTTTCGGTCGCAAAAGTGTAGAAGATCATCAAGACTACGAACGCGGAAATGAGGAGCACCCGCTCCCATGGAATATCCTTTACCGGATAACCCAATATGAGCTTTTCATTTTCCGCCGAGACTGCAGCGCTCATTCAATCTACCTCCGAACGCGGATTAATCCGCCGTCATTGCGTAGCGCAAAATTCCTTCCTGCGTAGCTTCGTTTCTGTCGATATCTGCGGTGAGCCGTCCTTCACGCATCACCAGAATGCGGTCGCTCATTCCAAGAATCTCGGGCAGTTCACTCGAAATCATCATTACCGCTGCGCCGTCTTTGGCGAGTTGAAGCATCTGCGAGTGGACTTCGAATTTGGCGCCTACGTCTATTCCGCGAGTCGGCTCATCGAATATGAGCACGTTAGCGCGTCTGAAGAGCCATTTTGCGAGAACGACTTTTTGCTGATTGCCGCCCGAGAGAAAGCGTATTTGCGTCTCCTGGTTCGGCGTCATGATTTTTAGCTGGTCGATGTGCTCATCGACGAAATCTTTCTCTATGCTCAGATTCAGCAGCCACCGTTTGATCAGGCGGCGGAGATTCGCGCTTGTTGTGTTAAAGGCAACCGATAGGACCTGGGTGAGGCCTTGGGTTTTCCTGTCCTCGGGTAAAAGCCCCAGCCCGCGTCGTATGGCCAGTGTTGGGGTCCACTTGCGCTCATGGGTGAGGATTGTCAGGAATCGAATCACAATCATGGCGACGCCGCCCCAGATCATGACCCATTCCAGAACGAAATTCTGAGTGAAAAGACTCGTGAAGACCATCGCGCATATCGCCAGGGCATACCAACTTACGAAGTCAACGACCAGAGTGCGCCAGCGATATTGCCGCTCGAGAAACCAAAGTCCCAATTGCCTTATGAGGGCCAATCCGGCGGCGACGAGATAGGGGGTTGGGCCGTTCGGTATGTTGTATAACGGCCCGCCAAGAATCCATTCATAAAACCAATTCCCACTGAAAAGTGGTGGTGGCGAGTTCATGTTGAGCGTGAAAGGATCGTAAATCCCCTGGAAGATGACGGTGAACAAAGGCAAAGCCAGCATGAAGACAACCACATCGACGAGCGCCATCCAAAGTGGATAGTGGGGGAGTTTTTGTATCTCCTCTTTCTCTTTTGTCGCGTTGGTCATCTCGACGGTGCCGCCATCAACAGGATCCGCGCCCATCACGGCCCGAGCCACTTCGGTTCTTCCCGCGCCGACGAGACCCGAGAGGCCGACGATTTCGCCATAATGGAGGTCAAAATTAATGTCTTCGAATACGCCGCTTCGGGTGAGTCCACGCACCCGCAAAGCCACTTCTCCATGTTCACGGGGCGTCCAGGGGAATTTCTCATCAAGTGTGCGCCCCACCATCTGCGTGATCAGGAAATCGAGTTCCACCTCTTTGACTTCCCACGTGCCCATATATTCCCCGTCGCGCAGGACAGTGACGCGGTCTCCGATCTCGTGGACTTCTTCAAGGCGGTGGGAGATGTAAATGATGCCGACACCGTGTTCTCGCAACCGGTTGACAGCCTTGAAGAGTTCTTCAATTTCGTGGCCGCTCAAAGAAGACGTGGGTTCATCCATCACCAATATTTTACAGTCGAACACAAGAGCCCGGGCGATCTCCACCATTTGCTGATCCGCGACGCTTAGAGAGCGGACCGGCGCGTTGACGTCGATTTTCACGTCCAGGCGCTCCATGATTGCGCGGGATTCCTGCTCGACTTTGGCCCAGTCCACACGCTTCATGACGCCGGGCAAGACCGGTTCACGACCCAGGAAGATGTTTTTGGCCACGCTCAGATCGGGCACCAAGTTCAGTTCCTGGTAGATGACGCTGATTCCCAAATCACGACCGGTTCTGGCATCGGGGATAACGGTGGGTGTTTCGCTAATCTCAATTTGGCCTGAGTCTGCGTGATACATGCCTGCCAAAATTTTGATGAGCGTGGATTTTCCAGCCCCGTTCTCACCCAGCAGGATGTGGACTTCGCCTTCTGCTAGATCGAAATCGACCTCTTTGAGCGCATGAACGCCCGGAAAGGATTTGTCGATTTTCAGCATTTTCAGCAAATTCTTGGATTCTGGCACGGGATAAAGCTTCCAAGTAAAAGTGTGAAGACTCCAAATAAATAAGCGAATGAATGCCTAGCATCACCCGCCATATTTGTAAAGTTGCAGTTTTTGAATACTTGCCTAACTTTATAGTGGTCGAGTTTGTTTTTCAACATGACAAATTAACGGGTCAAGCTGAAGAACCATTTCATCGACATTCATGGTATGCTCGTCCGGTATGTATTCTAATGAATCTATTCTTGGGGATTATCTTGTGGGCTGTCTGAAAGTTCTGGGGTTGGTTGTTTTCTTTCTTGTGAGCGTGTCCAGCGCGTTTGCCGAAGGAACGCTCGGCAAAACCGATGCGTGCCTGGTTACCCTTTACAACTACCCCGCCGAATCACCCAAGTACGACATTACAAAGAAAGCGCCGCTCCAATCCCCCTTGACTCAGACTAAGAATCTTCGCGCAAGCAAAGCGGCTGAAAATACACAACTCCCAAAAAGTCTTCTGACACAGGTTCGTAGCAAAAAATAAACTCTTTTTTTCGGCTAGCACCAAGAAGTCCGTAAACTTTTAGCGGTCGATAACACTTCGGTATTCGGCGGACGGGGTATGTTGCGCCGGCCAGTCCATCCCGTCTTCAAAACGGGCCAAAACGCTCGCGTGACGGGCGAAACCACCCTCCAATAGAGCGACCGAGACGATCTCCACGATTGCCGGCTCGTCAAAGCCGTGCTCACGCAACGCCTGAAACTCTTCGTCAGTTAGTTGCTCGTTGAGCGTAAGTTTTCTGGCCACGCGGAATACTGCTTTTTCTGACTCGGGCAAATCTGCATTTTCAAAGTCATGGAGTTTTTCGACTTCATGCTCATCGAGTTCCATGCGGTGAATCAGGTCGGTTTTGTGGAAATTCACGCAGCGGGGACAGTCTGAGGCGACCGCGCAAACCATTGCGATCCGATTCGTCAACTCGCGTGAAATGTGACCATTCAGCACTTCGAGACGTTTTTGCAGTTCCCAGAATCCCCGCAAGAGACCCGGCACATGAGCGAAAAAACCGAACAAAGGCCCCAGCCAGCGCGGGTCTTTTAATCGACATATCTCATCATAAATTTGCGAAACCTCGCTTTCGGCTTCATCGGGTTTTACGAGACGAAAGGTTTCAAAACCGGGTGTGTTCATTTCCTTCCCCCTGGAATGAATTATCTGGCAGTAGGTAAGATTCGGGCATCATAACATTTCCAAGGCTTATGATGAGCATGATTAGACAACAAAAAACCCCCCGCCGAAGCAGGGGGTTTTTCGAGACTTGTTGATATTTACATCATGCCTGACTCTTTCCAGTAGCGAGCGGCGCCCGGATGTATCTTAAGTTTCTTCATCCCGCGAAGGCCAGTCTTTTTGGTGACGTATTTCCCGGTCGGGTGGTATTTGGTGATTTGCTTATGATTGTCGTAGAGAGCCTTGACGAGCCCGTATGCGTTGGCATTGGTCATGTGACTGTTGGTCATCAAAGTCCACATCTGTCCCCAGCTTACGACGTCTTTGTTGTAACCAGGGATGGAGCCGGCAGCCACGACATCGCGTACGATACCTGCTTCGTTCACGGCCAATTTTTTGATGGTAGCCTCATCAGGGCCGAAGAAATGGAGTTTGCCCGAGAGCGTGCGAGCAAGATCCATATATACGGGTGCGGGAACATTCGCGTTCAGGAAGAAAAAGCCCGCGTCCACCCTTTGGTCTTTGATGGCGGCAGAATTCTGGTTGTTGTTGAAGAATTCTTTTTTCGCTTTTACGCCGCTGTGTTTGAGTGCAAGCTGCGTCACGATGTAAATGGAGCCCCCGCGACCGCCAACAACGAACCTTTTACCGGTGAGATCGGACCATTTTTTGATCCCGGTGGTCTTAAAGGTGGTGTAGACGGTCGTAAGTGGATAAAGAGCTCCTAGCGCCAGGACGTCTTGAGGTTTCTTAAAGGGCTTTCTACCTGTTTGTCCCCAAGAGACAGCAGGTGCGGTGGCCATACCTATGCGCAAGGCCTTGTTCTTGTCCTTTTTCTGGAGGATTCGGACATTCGCGGTGGAACCGCCGGTGACGGATGTTTCCACTTGAATCTTTCCGCCCGAATTGTCCGTGATGACTTTGCCCATCGCGGTCCCTATCTCGAAGGTGGCGCCGCCGGGCTGCGATGTTCCCATCAGTATTTTGGCCGCGTTCGCCGTCGGGGCAGTGCCGATAACCAAGGCAAGGCCTGCCGCCAGCGTAATAAGCCGAAGTGTGGATTTCCTCATTCGTATCTCCTTTTCGAGGTATAGAAATGAAACATTTGAGTTTCAACCTTAGTTCGGTTTGCTAAGTCGAAACCCATAATTAAAATACCAACCCTGTATTTTAAATCGAAGTGACTATACTAAAGCAAAACCATATACTTTGGTCAATAGGGTGGTTGCAATCGCTGATAGATTTCTGAATCACTGGCAAAATAGCAAAGCTATCGCTAGAATGGAATCATCCATTATCTCAAGAGTTGTTTGCCAAGATACAACCACGAACGTGGGGAAAGGAAAGAACTAGACCTATGGCTACTGAATCAGATCCCACCCAGTCAGCTCCTCTTGTAAGGGCTCTGGTTTTTATCACTTCATGGCTGTGTGTGCTTTCGGGGTTGTATCATATTTCCGCAGTTTATCTGCGGCCATTGCCGGGTGAGATGCATCCCAACATGCATATGTTGTTGGCTTATAGCATTCTGCTAATCGGCGGCGCCGGAGCGATGCCGCAGATATATGGGGATAAAATTCGCAAACTGAACTTTCTTCCCGTTTTATATATCTTGTCTTTATTCCCGGCTGTCCTCTACTATTACTTCGTTTATGAGATGGGAGAAGGCTGGTCCGACGCAAGCGTTTGGTGGGTCTATGCGCTCCCGTTCGCCATATGGATAGCCATGATGGTTGTCGAAAAATCATGGCTTGCGCTTTTGCTCTGGGTTCTGGGTTTTGTTCCTGCGCCGATACTTTTCTGGTATTGGGGTTCTTTGCCTGAAAGCACCCATGAACCCACCTCCTGGTGGTTGTTAATTGCGTGCTCTGCAATTCCCACGATGTGGACATTATTCGCAATCTTTTTCAGGCCTGCCGAGGGCGTGAAAAAAGCAGGTGTTTTTCTTTTGATATTTTTTGGAGCGCTTATTCTGATTGGTTGGCGGGTAGGATTGTGGGCCGGTCAAAGTGATGAAGTGAGAAGCGTTCTATATCTCTGGCCTGTATTCATACTCGTTTTTCCTCTTTTCTGGGCGAAAAGACGCATCAAAGAAATATTCGAAGAATATCCTGCTCATCCTTTTCCGGCTGGATTCACGATCGGCCTGAACGCAGGCATGCTTTTTTTCGTGGCAACCGCATGTTTGTACTTATTTTACTACCATGAAGAGATGGTTGATCGCCCAGGCGCCCCGACGATTGGAGATGCGCGCGTCGGCTTCGTCATGCTTGTCGTCGCACTCGAATTGACCAGGCGTTGTTTCGGCCCTCCCCTCCCGACATTGGCGGTTATTGCCTTTACTTATGGGATCTGGGGCAATCTCTTCGCGGCTCCTTTTGGTCATGGTGGTCACACGTGGATAGAGCTGCAGGCGAAACTCTCGACGGATTTCATTGGTGGCGTATTGGGCTTTTTGGTCGTCATATCGGCTACGTTTATCATCATGTTTCTTATTCTCGGAGCATTTCTGCATGAATCGGGCGCTGGCCGCTTTTTCGTGAACTTCGCCTTGGGGCTGTTTGGAAAAATGCGTGCGGGCGCCGGCCTCGCCGCAGTAGGTTCAAGCGCGCTTATGGGTACGGTATCGGGCAGCGCATCCGGCAATGTCGTTACCACCGGCACGTTCACGATTCCGTTGATGAAGCGGATAGGCCTGAGCCCGCACATCGCCGGAGCTGCGGAGGCGGCCGCCAGCAGCGGCGGACAGATCATGCCGCCGGTCATGGGGGCGGGCGCCTTCATCATGAGCGAACTTATCGAGGTGCCGTATTTCCATATCATCGTATACGCCACCATACCTGCAATCTTGTATTTCACCATTGTGGGGATCAATATCCACTTTGCAGCCGGGGCGCTGAATATCAAGCCGTTGCCGGCTTCCGAGATTCCGAGTTGGAAGGAGGAACTGAAGAACGGGTGGTTTTATCTCGTGCCCCTGGCGTTTTTGGTCTATTTCCTCTTTGAGGGTCGAACACCCGTGTTTGCGGGCGTCATGTCCGTTTTCATTATGGTGGGCATCTGGTTTTACCGGAATGTAACGGAATTTTTGGGTACACTGAGGCGGGGTGATAAGACAATCGCGGATGATGTATTCGTTTTTGTACCGGTTACATTTTGGGTTTTCGCGTTTTTCTTGTACGCGCTTCTCACGGGTTTCGAGCTGGGTTTTGGTTTGCCGTTGGGAATTTTCGGGAAACCGACTTGGGGTGCAGTAATAAAAGCCGCCCTGTCCTTATCCATTACGGGATTTATTCTGGTGAGCGTTTCCGCTCGAATGTTTTCCTGGGTGGGTCAATTTGGGCGTGAGATAGAGCGTAACTGGCTGGCCATATTTCCGCTCACTTTGTTTGGTTTCTGGTTTGCTTTTGGCTGGTCTTCCGGCGTTGCAGGAATCGCTCTCGTGCTGGCCCTGCTTAGCGCATGGTCCGTTTCCAAGGGCAATCGAACGCAACCCTCCACGACCATACCTTGGCTATTCGTCATGATTTGGGTGGGCGCCTATTATGTGCAGAAAGGGATATACACGCTTGTTCCCGCAATCGCGAATTTCGGCGAATGGTTCGTTCCCTTCGGGTTCATCTATGATGGCCTCATCTTTTTCGGGTTGGCTGTCATCGTGCAGAAAGTCATTTTTTCATTCGGCCCGCAAGAGTCCGAGAATAATGGTTCAACGCCGAGCGTGAAACAGGTGTTGGCCGTATCTTGTAATCCGTTTACCTATTTGTATCGAGCGAACAAGGCGGGGGAGGCGGGCCCGGATGTACGGGCCGCGCAGAGCGCTTCTGACTGGATATTCAGAATTCGCGATGCCTTAAGAGTAGGTGGCAGACAAGGGGCCGAATTCGCCGTGACGCTGGCCACCATCGAAGTGGTCGTGCAGGTTTTGACCATCACGGGCGTGGGAAACAAATTCGCCTTCATGATCGAGGCCCTCGCCCAGGATATTTGCGTATTCGGCGCCGCAGCGGGTGGGGGGTGCGCGTATTACATCGGCCTCGACGGCTTTTTCGTTGCGTTGCTTCTCACGGCGGTTTGCTGTGCGATTTTGGGAATGGGCATGCCGACGACGGCGGCCTATGTATTGCTCGCTATCCTGGGCGGACCCGTGCTTATCAAGCTCGTGGGGCCTGAACTCACGCATATTTATGGAGCGGAATGGGTCAAGGAGTTCGTGGCCGCAAAAGGAGACCGGGTCGCGGCCCATATGTTCATCTTCTACTTCGCGATCCTCTCCGCCATTACGCCACCCGTGGCGATAGCCTCGCTCGTTGGGGCCAAGCTGGCCGGAGCCCCCTATTTCAAGACGTCCATGATGTCTCTCCGCTTCGCCATCGTGGGTTTCATCGTGCCGTTTTTGTTCATGTTCGATCCGGCGCTGCTTACGTTCGCGAGTCCGTTGCGCGTTGCGCTATCCGCATCCATTACGCTTCTGGGATTCATCGCTTTCTCTGCGGGAACACAGGGCTGGCTTCTGAGTAGGCTCTACAAATACGAGCGGATTCTCTTGTTTGTCTGCTTTGTCACATTCATCCTGTTCGTTATTTTCTTCAGCGTCACCATGATGGTAACGGGCCTGGTTTGCGGCGCGATTCCGCTAATCCGACAAATCAAGGATTACAGGAAACCTGTTCTCCAATCATAGTTCAATATTCTTTTTAGAGGATGTTTATGCTTTTTCATAAAGAACGCGCGCTCGATTTCATGGAGAGGTTCGATCTCGACGCGCTGATAGCGACGACACGGCACAACGTCTTGTATCTCTCGGGTTTTCAGGGCTGGGCGCAATACACCTACGGCGATGCCACGACGGAGACCTTCGCGCTGTTTTTTCGGGAGCAGGCCTCCCCGCCCGGGTTGATTCTCTCCCGGCAGGACGAGACATACTACGCGGCGACGGGCTCGTGGATTGAGGACGTAAGGGGTTATGGTCCCCGCTCGGCGCTCGATATGATGCCCGGCGAGACAGGGGCGACCGAAGAGGAGAGAAATTATATTTCCCTCATTGCCGAAGACGCTCCGCGCGAGGGGAATATTACCAATGCCCTGCTCAGGCTTTTGCGGGAGCGAGGCCTGTCGAGCGGGAGGGTGGCGCTCGATAGCGAGGGAATCCGCCCGGGCACGCGCAGTGCTGTGGAAACGGCATTACCAGATATGTCTTTCCTGGATGCCTCGAATCTGTTTCGCTTGATTCGTCTCCAAAAAACGCCGGAAGAACTCGAGCGCATGCGTGCCGCGGCGCTTTTGAACGAACAGGCCGTCGTCGCGTTCCACCGGGAGATGGCCGCAGGACGAACCGAGCGCGAAGTGGCGAGTCACTATTATCGCACCGTGGCCGCGGGAGGCGGTAAATGGAGTTGGTTCCATCTCGCCGGCGGCAGGCGTTCGGCCTCGATTTTTCCGCCCTCAGATAAAAAATTCGAGCCTGGAGACGGCTTTTTCTTCGATGCCGGCATGCGGCTGAACCACTACTGCGCGGATGTGGGCTGTTGCGGTTCATTCGGCGAGCCGAGCGTGGAGCGCAAGGCGCAGTGGAGCGCCATCCAGGCGGGATTAGAAGCCGCTTTCGGCGTGATCAGGGCGGGGGTGAAGCCATCCGAGATTTTTCGCGCGGCGGTGGCGGCGGCGAAAAAATCGGGCCTGCCGCGCTACAACGGCGCTTTCTGCGGGCACACGATAGGAATCGAGGCGCGCGAGCTGCCCTATACGCTGAGCGAACCCGTGAAGCTCGACGATCCGTTTTTGCCTGAAAATTCAGACATTTCCCTGCCCTCAGGCGCGGTGCTCTCTGTGGAATTGCCCTCGGGCAAATTCGGGGAGGGCGGCGTGCACGCGGAATACACCGTCCTCGTCACCGAGACGGGAATGGCGCATCTGGGCGAGCCCGTCCGCGAGCACGTCGTCATCGAGTAAGCCAATAACCATATAAAATTCAACTGGTTAAAGCTATTCCCCATCCCGGGGCGCGACTCGCCCCGCAATCCGCAGCAGCCGGCGTCCGGATACGTTCATGGCGCTCCCCCGGGAGAGAACCGCCCCCGATTCTACGATAAAACCGCCGATTCACGAATTTTCCGCCCGTTATCCCCGCACCTCCCCGCACCTCCCCGCAAATCCGCGCATTTCCCGTCGCCGCGTGAGGCGGGGGACATGGCAGAATCCCCCTGCGCCTGGGTGCGGCGGCGGCGGAATCTGGCCGTCACGATTGATTTTCGCATGCGCATCCGCCCGCATTTGCGCGCATTTCCCCTCGAAATTTATCGTTAATTTATCGAAAAACCCCGTTAATTTATCTAATTTTACCGATATTTTCGGATATTATTTTTGCATTATCCAGGTCCTGCGCATGGCCGATCGGCTCCCCTGTTTCAGCGATCAGCATTCGCTCCGCCACCTGGAAACCGGGGGCCGCCGGACGGCTTTTCGATCTCGCCCCACCGCCTCCAAAACCCGCCACCGAAAATGCGGGACGCTCCCGGCCCATGCGAGAGAATGGACCGGGCGGGAAAGGCCGGTTCATCCCGATGGAAGAAAGGGGGGAAACTGCGGCCGATGAGATTTCCGGGCGAGCGGCCAGGCGTTCGGACGACGCCACCGGGGCGCGGAACCCGCGCATCCGAAAATGCCCATGCTCCTCCCGGGCGGAATGGAGGATGAGGCCCTCTCGTTTCGCCGTCGACGCTTCAGCCCCGATATCCCCACGTCCCGAATCAGCGGCAAGGATACCCTCGAACCGAAGCCGCTTCATCATCACTCACCGGATGGTCATCAAGCGGCCCAAACGACGCGATTTTGCCTCATCGCGGCGCTGTGATAGATTCGTTTCATACTCTCGAACCATGATTTTCGGCGAAAATGGATTTCACGAGAGGACGAGCCGTTTCACGCCGCCGCACAGGTTCAGGCGCTGGAAACCCGAGGTTTCCGACATGAGCAAAACCGACGCCCGAAAATCCCTGGACGCCCGGGACGTGAAGCGCCTGAGCCGGGAGATGGGCGCAGACCTCGCGGGGGTCGCGTCGGCGGAGGATTTCGCGGAAGCGCAGCCGGGCTGCCGCCCCAGGGACCTCTTCCCCATGGCGAACAGCGTCGTCGTCGTCGCCAAGCGCATCCCCTTCGCCGCAGCCACGCCCTATCCCAGCATCGGCGCGATGGAATTCGGCGAATACATCCCCGAGAATTTCCTGAACGAAGCCTGCTACCGCCTCTCGCTTCATCTCGAAGATATGGGCTGGCTCTCGGGCGCCACCCCGTGCGGGCGCGACATCACGAGCTTTCGCGTGGAAGAGGAAGGCGCCGAGCCCAGGGTCTTCCTCCGGGGCTCCTTCGACTTGAGGCTCGCGGCGGTCAAGGCCGGTCTCGGGCATATCGGAGCCAACAACTGCCTCATCACGCAGGAGTACGGCTCCCGCGTCCGCCTGGGCGCCGTGTTCACCGAGGCGAAGCTCGAGCCCGACCCGCCCAACCAGTTCGGCGCGGTCCCCGAGTTCTGCCGTGAGTGCGGCTTTCGCTGCGTGGAGGCCTGCCCGGCAGGCGCGCTCCCGGGTGACGGCACGGTCGATCACTACCGCTGCATGGTCATCCGGCCGGACCTGGTCGCGCCGGAAAAAGCCCTCACCCATTTCAAAAGACTCTTCCGGGGCAAGCCCATGATCATGGCGGCCAAGGGCCTCTCCTACACCGACAGCCCGCCGCATCCCTGCAGCACCTGCATCGCGCTCTGCCCGATGGACCAGGGCCGCGGTTTCGCGGATACACCCTTTCACCGCGAATCCTGGTCAGACGAAGACGCGCTCAAGGTCATCGACCCAGGGCTGCTGGAGAATCCCTAGGATGGAAAACGGCTCCCTGACCGGGATTTCCTCGGCCGACGTCAAGGCGCAGGCCCGTGAATTCGGCGCGGACCTCGTCAACATTTCCTCGTGCGAGGGCTACGGGAAAGCGCTCCCCGGCTGCAAGCCCGAAGACCTGGTGAAGGACGCGGGGAGCGTCGTCGTCTTCGCGCGGCGGATGCCCTTCGGCAACGCCACGCCCCGGCCCTCGGTGGGTTATCTCGAATTCGGCTATTACGGTCACGAGGCCTGGATCAACAAGCTCTCATACCGCCTGGCGCTCTGGTTGGAGGATCAAGGACACATGGCGCTCCCCACACCTGCCGGACGGGACATCCCCTCGCTCCGCATCCTGAGCGAAGGCGCGGAACCGGAAGTCTTCATGCAGGGCTCTTTCGATCTCAGGCTCGCCGCGGTGAACGCAGGGATGGGCGAGATCGGCGTGAACAACAATCTCATCACCGCCGAATACGGCTCGCGCCTGAGACTCGGAGCGGTCGTCACGACGGCCGCGCTCGAACCCGACCCGCCCAGGCAATACGGCGTGGTGCCCGATTTCTGCGTGGAGTGCGGCTACAAGTGCATCAAGCCCTGCCCGGCGGGCGCGCTGCCGGGAGACGGCGCGGTGGATCACTACAAGTGCATGGTGATGTACCCCCAAAAAGTCTCGCCGGAGAAGGCCGTCGATGTCTTCAGGAAGCGCTACGGCTATCCCGAACTCCAGCTCGCCGGACGCATGATGGCCTTCACCGAGAACGCGCCGCACATGTGCGCGACCTGCATCACCCTGTGCCCGATGGACGAGGCGCGCCGCGTGAAAGAGAAAGCGGCGACGAACGGCGGGGCGGACACATAGTCAGACATATATGTTTGACCCCTACTATGCCATTGCGTTTTGCGTAGGGAAGGACCTGCGTGTCCTCCCGCCCGGATCTCTCCCCTCCTTATCGTGTGCTTTACAATCACTCCCCCCTTGAGGGGTCTGTTGAAAAACCCCGTTAGAAAGGAAAGGCACCCCCCCCTACCCCCCCTTGTCAGGGGGGGTAAAAAAGAACACCCTCCCGACGAGAGGGTGAAAGAAAAGCCTCCCTTGTCAGGGGGGTATAAAAGGGCGATGCGCTCTCGCCGGGCTGAGGGGGTTTTGCTTTTTCTTGCCCCCCTGACAAGGGGGGGTAGGGGGGGTTGCCTTTATGGGGTTTCTCTTTCAGAGAGTTGCCATTACCCTCTCAGAGACTTTTTCAACAGGCCCCTCAAGGGGGGGAGTGAAGATCAAAGGCGTCGGCAACACTACAGCCATACCCCCTCAAGAGGGGAGTGAGATAACCTTGAGGGTCTTTAGCGACCGAGGAACTGATTATGCCGAAACCGCTCGAAGGATACCGGGTGCTGGACTTGACCCAGTTCTACTCGGGACCCTGGACGACGCTCCTGCTCGCGGGCCTGGGGGCGGAAGTCATCAAGGTGAACCACCCGGCCACGGGCGACGTGGTGGCCATGGGGCCTCCCTACGCCGGCCCCGAGGGCGTGTCCTTCCACAAGCAAACCGAGGAAGATCTGGGAATCGCCTACCTGAAGCGGACCCGGGACAAGAAATCCCTGACGCTCAATCTCAAGGAGCCGCGCGGTCTGGAGCTTTTCTACCGCCTGGTGGACGAGGCAGACGTGCTCGTCGAGAATTTCTCGGTGGGCGTAACGAAAAGGCTCAAGATCGACTACGAGACGCTTGAGAAGCGCAACCCCCGGCTCGTCTATTGCTCCATCACCGGCT
The DNA here is from genome assembly GCA_022825065.1 of bacterium. GTDB lineage: Bacteria > UBA8248 > UBA8248 > UBA8248 > UBA8248 > Bin107. The sequence goes on along the minus strand of JAJDYR010000001.1, from coordinate 22,705 downwards.
ACGGGCAGAGCGGCCCCGACGCGCGGCTCAAGGGCTACGACGCCGTCACCCAGGCGGTCTCGGGCCTCATGAACCTCACCGGCTTCCCCGACGGTCCCCCCACCAAGGCGGGTTCCGCCATCGCGGACAGCATCGGGGGCACGTTCGCCTACGGGGCCATCACCACCGCGCTTCTGCACCGCGAGCGCACGGGCGAAGGCCAGTGGCTGGACGTCTCCATGGTGGACTGTCTCCTGTCGCTCGTTTTCGATGAGCCGATGGACTGCTACGAGGCGCTGAGGCTGCCCGAGCGGCTGGGAAACCGCATCATGCGCCTCTCCCCTTTCAACGCGTACCCGGCCAGCGACGGCTGGCTGGTGGTCGGCTCGGGCACCGATGAGCACTGGAACAACATCCTGCGCGCCGTGGGTCGCGGGGAACTGGTGGGCGACTCACGCTACTCTGATTTAAGCGGCCGCATCACGCACAACGACGAGGTGGACGCCGTCATCACCGAGTGGACGGAAAGGCACACCGTGGAGGAGGCGCTCTCCGCACTGCGCCGTTTCGACGTCATCTGCGGGCCCGTCCACACCATCCGGGACATCCTCGCCTGGCCGCACCTGAAAGAGCGGAACATGATAGAAGACCTCCCCCACCCCACGCTGGGCCCCTTGAGCGGCGTCAAGGCGGCCGCCTTTCCGCTCAAATTCAGCAAAACCCCCGGCGGCTACGAAGCCCCCGCTCCCCTGAGCGGCCAGCACAACGAGGAGATTCTGGGCGATCTCCTCGGCCTCTCGAAAGAGGAGATCGACCGGCTCAGGGAAGACGGGGTGATTTAAGGCGCGGCTCCTCAAGGAGTATTGAAAAACTCGGCTTCGGATGTGGGCAGTTTATAAGTGTTCGCTTTGGGGGGAGGAATTGCCGACCTTCAAGATTACTCACCGTCATTCCGGCGCATGCCGGAATCCAGAACCGATGAGAAGGATCAATAGCGGCACTCCATTTTCTCACTCATTCGCGTGGAATGATGGCAAAAGAACAAAAACAAAGTCACTAGATTCCGGCATACGCCGGAATGACGAACAAAACCACACCTTCGAAGGGGTCGCACCCCGGGTTCCGGTAGACGGCAGGTTAGTTCTCCGCCGGCGCCTCGGGTTTCCAGTCCGGCGCTTTACCGAAGGCGGCCGCGACCAGGGAGCGGGCGCGGATTCCGGGGGGATTCCCCTCGGGCTGGAAGTTGGTGCAGTAGCCGAAGGCCATGTTCCGCTCGCGGTCGCAGAACGTGAACGCCCCGCCGGAGCCGCCGTGGCCGAAGGCCTTCATGTTGGGTCCCATCGGTGAGTTGGGCGGGCAGTTGTGCATGAAGCCCAGGCCCATCCGCCGGGGCGCGCCGGTCATCGCGCAGACCCCCTCCCACTGAACCTTGGAGAGCTGCTCCACCGTTTCGGGCCGGAGCAGGCGGACGCCGCCGATTTCGCCGCCACCCGCCAGCATCGCGTACACGCGGGCGATGGCGCGGGCGTTCCCGTGGCCGCCCGAGGAGGGGTTCTCGCCCACGCGATTCTCGCGGCAGTTCACCAGATCGACGCCCACCGGCCGGCTCCCCCACGCCCTGTGGAGCAGCGTGCCGGGCTTTTCTCCCATCTCCCAGAATTTGTTTTCGGGATTGCGGTGCACGGGCGCGACGCGCGCGAGTTCTTCCTCGTTCAACCCGACGTTGTAGTCCGCGCCGAGCGGACCCGTAATCTCCTCGCGGATGAAGTCGCGGATCCGCTTGCCGCTCACCCGGCGGACGACCTCGCCGTGGATGAACCCGAAGTTGATGGAATTGTATGCGCCCTTGGAACCCGCGGGCCAGGCGGGTTCCTGCGCGGCGATGGCGGCCACCTGGGCCGGGTAATCGAAAAAGTCGCCGGGCCTGGCGGCATCGCAGAAGATGACGCCGCATTGATGGGAGATGGTGTGCCGCAGCAGTATGTCCTCCTTGCCGCTCTGGGCGAATTCCGGCCAATACCGCGCCACGGGCTCCTCCAGCGAAACCAGGCCCCGGTCCACGAGCATGTGGACGGAGAGCGCGCTCATACTCTTGGCGATGGAACTCATGAGTACGATGGTGTCTTCGGTCCACCGCTGTGTGCGGGCTTCGTCGCGGTGGCCTCCCCAGAGGTCCACGACTTTCTCGCCGTCCCTGTAGACGCAGACGGCGGCCCCCAACTCGCTCCGGCTCGCGAAGTTCTCCCGGAACGCCTTTTCCACGGATGAAAAATCGCTGTGGCAACCCCCTTCCACCTGGATATCGGCAATACTCATCATTTCCCCGCCAGTGTATGAAATTCCATTTTACGGTCTGAATATGCCGCTCAAGACTATTACGAATTCATCCGGCAAAACAATTGGGGAACGCAGGTATGTTGATATGGAAACAGCCGGTTTTCCGGGAACGCAAATACCCGACGGAACCGCCCACTGGGGGGCTGTTGAAAAAGTTCGCTGTAGGGACAGGCCTCCGTGCCTGTCCCTACAAAACCATCACGTCTGCGCCGCGTGAACCTCCTTGCCGACGAAACCGCCCTCGGGCGCCGGCTTTCACCGCCGAAGGGCTATTGCATATCCTTGCCTTCGTATACCTCGATGACGCGGCTGGCGTCGTCCTTTCCCCAGCCGGCGGCCTCGGCCCGCTCGAACATCTTGCGCGCCGCGGGAACGACGGCGAGTTCGACACCGTGTTCTTCGGCGAGCTTGATCGCGAGGCCCATGTCCTTCACGAATATCTCCACAGCCCCGCGCGGGGCGAAATCTCTCTCGAACATTCTGGGGGCGGTCTGTGAGAGCATGGAACCCTGCACGGAACCCTTCGAGAGGCAATGCTGCATGATCTCGTGCGAGAGCCCCGCGCGCTCGCCCACCACGATCAACTCGGCGAACAGCGCCGTGCACGAGTTGACGAAAAGGTTGGTCACGACTTTCATGGTGGCCCCGGTTCCGCTCGGACCCGTGTGGGCCGCATCCGCCGCCAGCGGATCGAGAATCGGCTTTACCCGCTCGAAGACTTCTTTTTTGCCGCCCACCATGAAGGAAATGGTTCGCGTATCGACCCGGTTGTGGGAACCCGATATCGGCGCATCCAGCATCTCGACCCCCTCGGCGGCGAGCCGCGCAGCCAGGCCGGCCTGAAAGGAGGGCTCCATGGTGCTCATTTCGACGTGAATGAGGCCCTTCTTTCCGGCGGCGACGATGCCTTTCGGGCCGAACGTGTTCTCCTCGATGTGCTCGGGTTTCAAGAGAATGCTGAACGTGATGTCGCTTTGCTCGGCCACTTCCTTCGCCGAAGCGGCGGGGCGCCCGCCTTCCTCCTCCAGCATCTTCATCCGCGCGGGGTCGATGTCGTAGCCGACGATCTCGTGGCCGTCCGCCATCATCTGCCGCGAGAGCGGGAGGCCCATCTTTCCCAGTCCGATCATTCCCAGCTTTTCACCCATGATTTTCTCCTGTACTCAAAAAATCAGTGTCCTCCGGATATCGGGAATTCACGCGGCGACCGAGGGCGCGCCGGCAAATCACCGGAGAACGAATTCCATTCCCCATCCGCTTGCCTGGAGCCTCGAGCACGGGCTCAGGGGCGGCGGGCAGGCGGTTGACGCGGGCGACTACAGCGGCTTCAGCAGTGCAGAGGAGCGAACCGATACCCATGCCGGATTCAGTGATGAAATATCCCCGGTCGATGCGCCTCAACCCCGAAACTTGCCGACTTCGACCGCCTGACCCGTGCCCGCGCTTTCAACGACGGCCTCCAGGACAGCCACAACCTCGATGCCCTCCGGGCCGCTCACCTCGGGCCTGGCCCCTTCGCGGATGCATTTGGCGAACTCCGCCATCTGTTCGGCCAGGCAGTCGCCCGGCTCGCAGGGGAGTTCCTCGCGCGCCTGCTGGTCCACCTTCTGGAAGTAGAGTTTCGAGCCTTCCTCCTCGGTCCAGGCGTTGGCCTGGGTGCCGAAGACGGCGTTCGAGCAGATCTTCGGTATGACGAAGGTCGTATGGATGTAGCCGAGCGGGCCGCTCTCGAATTCGAGAATGATGGAAGTTACATCGTTGAGATTTCCCCTTCCAAGGAGCTTTTTGCTGAACGCGGAAAGCCGCTTCACGGGTCCTGCCAGGTAGTGCAGGTTATCCACCATGTGGACGCCCAGAGCCGTCATGGCGCCGGCCGGGCATTCGTCGGTGTCGTTCCGCCAGCCCTGGCGGGGGTTCTGCCCTCCTGCCAGAGAGAGGTTGCCCTCCACCTGATGGACCATGCCCAACTCGCCGTTGTCGATCATCTCGCGGAGGCGCCGGTTGCCTCCCTGCTTGCGGCGGTTATGGCCGACCTGGAGGGTAACGCCCGCCTTCTGCGTCGCCTCGTAGGCCTTGCGCCCGTCCGTGGCGGTCAGCGTGAGGGGTTTCTCGACAAACACGTGCTTTCCTGCGGAAGCCGCCTGGCAGATGATATCCACGTGGGTAGAGTGCGGGGTGGCCAGCAGGATCCCTTCCACCTCGGGATCGCTCAGCAATTCGTCCAGACTCGCCGCCTGACGGCAACCGACCTCTTCCGCGAACGACTTGCGCCCTTCCTCGCTCCGCGCGAAACAACTGACAACCTCGGCCGCTCCGCTGCGTTCCACCGAACCCGCCAGCATGGCCCCCCACCCGCCAAGACCTATCGACGCCAGACGCACTTTATCTTCAGCCACGGTTTCTCCTTTTTCATTTTTCATTGAATAGCGATTGCCCTGCGCCGAACTCCACCTGCGGCGGCCGGCAAATCACAGAAAAGGCGCGGAGGGCTCGCGCCCCCCGCGCCGTGATCCCGTGTTGCGAACTGCCTCCCTTACTTCATCATGAGCCAGGAGTCTTCATCTCGAAGCTCCAGGGAAGCGTCATCTCATCGTAGCGCATCTTGTAGTCAAGAACCTTCGTGTTTACGCCGTACACGTCATGGCTCTTGGCGATGGGCTTGTGAGTGGCGTTTTTGTGCATGAACCAGTTGGCTTCCTCGAGCCGCTTCTGCTGAAGCTCGGTGTCGGCGGTCCTCAGAGCCTTGTCGATCATCGTTTCATATTCCTTGTAACAATGCGGGCTCCATTTTCCGCCGCAGGACATGACGCCGCGGAAACTGTTCCCCGGTATGCCGCCCTGGTTGCCGTAACTGGATATGAACATCATGTTGCCTTTTAACGAACCCTTCACGTATTTCTTGAACCTGCCTCTCCAGACCCTTTTCGAGGAGGCTTTGCATTCTGCGTCAACACCGATCTTCTGGACCATGCTGACGACCGCCTCGCACATGGCCACATCGGCCGGGATCGTGTTCCGCGGGGAGATCATGGTCAATTTGAACCCCTTGCCATAGCCCGATTCCTTCAGGAGCTTCTTCGCCTTGGCCAGGTCGTAGGGGTACCAGGATTTCATCTTGGGGTTGTAGCCGGCCGCCATCCCCTGGTGGATCATCTGGAACCAGGGGTCGGCGCGGTTCTGCAAGAGGGTCTTGATGATGAGCGGCGTGTTGATGGCGTGGCTTATCGCCTGGCGAACCTTGACGTTCCCCATGGGCCCGCCGTGCATGGTCAGGTAGCCGACGTAATAGATGCGGATGCTGGGGGTGGTGAGCACCTTGAGGCCCGGTTTGGCGTTGATCTGCTCGATGAACTGGGGCGCCACCCTCATGGCGAAGTCGACCTCGCCGGTCGTCAGGGCCTTCACGCGGGTCGTGGGTTCCCGGATGATGCGGATGATGAGTATCTTGGGTCGGTTGGGGTATTTTTTATTGCCCCACCACAGGGGATTCGCTTCCATCACGAACCGCTGGCCCTTTTTCCATTCCTTGAGGACGTAGGCGCCCGAGCCGTAACTCCCGGTCGCGATTTGGGCGTACGTCAGACCCTTGACGGCCTTGCGGTTGATGACGTGGCCCCAGGTCCGCATCAGGGCCGGCAGGTCGTTCATCGGGCCTTTTGCGTGGATGTAGAAGTTTCGATCGTCGATGATCTCCACCCCTTTGATGTCCTTGTAATAGGACTTCACCGAGCTCTGCAGGCCTTCGTCCTCCCAGACGCGGTGGATGGAGAACTTGACGTCCGCAGAAGTGACCGGCGTTCCGTCGGCGAATACCGCGCCCTTGCGCAGGGTGAATTTGAATTTCGAGGCGCTGACGCGCTCGAACTTCTCGGCCAGCCAGCCGTAGAGCTTGCCCGTTTTCAGGTCCGCCTGAACAAGGGTGTCGTAGGTCCACGGCCACAACATGGTGCCCATGAAACCCGGCGTTTTCCCGGGGTCCCAAGTTGCCGGCTGCCCATGGACGGCGAGCCTGAGCGTACCCTTCATGGCCTCGGCGCGATGAGCGGCGAAGCCGACAAGGGCTATGATGAGAAAAGCAACCAACCATTTTCGCATAGCAACTCCCTCCTTTGAGCGACAGTGTGATGGTTTCCTCATAACAAAAGAAATCACTTACGCCGTATCTTGGAGCACTGGAACTATTGCATGTGAATCGGTGGTGCAAGTGCAAGATGAAACGCCGAACCTTGCGGCGTGAAAGCAGGACAATGTAGGATATAGAGCGTATTTTCCATCATCATCCAGGAAAGATCAAGCATGGGCATACGCACCCGTCCCCATGGACGGGGATTATTTCGTCAAACAAGCGCACGAACCGATACGGATTCCGGCGGAGAACCCGCCGGGAGGTTACCCGGAGGTTGCCGCGCGAATCATGGGCCAGTTCGAAGCGCCTGGCGTGGAGCGCACCGAAACCCGCGGGTTCGTATCGGGTCGGCGGAACTTCATCACCCGGGGCGGCGAAGGGCGGCGCGGGCGATTCGTGCGGCCGCCTCGTTATCGGCGGCCGCATGAACGCAGATGACGTGCAACGCTGCGCCCTTCAAGGGCAGGCTGGAAGGCAGGGTTGCCTGGAGCAGTCTTGACCGCAGCGGAAAAGATGTACATCATCTATTCTCTAACGCGCAAAATACTTTTGACGGGATACAGTATCCGGTCAACTTTTTGAATCGTAAAATCCATTTGATTTTCGAGGGTGGTATTTCTTATGCGCGCCTATATCATCCGCAGTCTGCTGCAGAGTCTGATTGTCCTGTGGATGGTTCTCCTCATCGTTTTCCTGATGCTTCACATGACGGGGGACCCGGCCGATGTCCTGATGCCCGATGAAGCCACCCTGGAAGAAATTGCCGCGTTCAACAAGGAAAGGGGCTTCGATCAACCGCTCTACGTCCAATATTTCAACTTCCTGTTCGGCCACCAACAGAACAAGGGCGTATTGAGGGGCGATTTCGGAATATCCTTCTACCACAACGTCCCCGCCATGGGCCTGGTCACCGAGCGCATTCCCGCCACGGCGATTCTCGCCGTTTTCGCCCTTTTCGTGGGGCTCGTGATCGCTATCCCTACAGGGATCCTCTCGGCCGTTTTCCGCAAGACCTGGATCGACTACTTCAGTTCGGTCCTGTCGATGGCGGGCCAGTCCATCCCCAACTTCTGGCTGGGCCTGATACTGATTATCCTGTTCTCCGAAATTCTCGGGTGGCTGCCGACGTCGGGCTACCGGGAGGCGAAGAGCATCATCCTGCCGGGACTCGCCGCCGGTCTCTACGCCACGGCCCGCATCATGCGGATGACGCGCTCGACACTGCTCGAGGTGATGTCCCAGGACTTCGTGAATACGGCGCGCTCGAAGGGAATCGCCGAGGCCCTGGTCATCGGCCGCCATGCCCTCAAGAACGCGTCAATCCCCATTGTCACCATCATCGGCCTGGAACTCGGCGGTTTGCTGAGCGGGACGGTGGTCGTCGAGGTCATCTTCGCCTGGCCGGGCGTGGGTTGGCTGGTGGTGGAATCCATCAATGTCAACGACTATCCGGTCGTCCAGGCGGCGGTGGCCCTGCTTTCGTTAATGTTCGTGGGCGTCAACCTCGCCGTGGACATCGTTTACGCGTGGCTCGATCCGCGCGTCACGTACAGTTAGCGCAGGAGAGACAGGAAACATGGCGATGGACAACCCGATGGACGCCGGCGGCGCCCCCCGTTTCGATCAGGAACTGGACGATCGCGGCCCCTCGGATTTACAACTGGCGCTGCAGGACCTGTTAAAGCGGCCCCCGGCTCTGTTCGGGGTTTTCTGCATCATCGTGACAATCCTCTGGGCTCTCGCGCCCGGTCTCTTCTCGCCCCATGACCCCTTGCAGCAGGACCTGTTGCGTCATCTGAAGCCCCCGGGTTTCGTGGACGATGCGGGCAACACCTATTGGCTCGGCACGGACAGGCTGGGCCGCGACATCTTGAGCCGAATCATCTGGGGCTCGCGCGTCTCGCTCGCCGTGGGTTTCGCCGCCGTCTTTGTAAGCGGTTTTATCGGGATATCAACGGGACTCATCGCGGGCTACTACGGGGGCAAGATCGACGCCGTGATCAGCCGGATTGTGGACACCGCGCTCGCGATCCCGTTCGTCCTGCTCGCATTGGCCATCATTGCGATTCTGGGAGCGAGCCTCCAGAACATCGTCCTCGCGATCTCCCTGAGGACGTGGACCGTATACACGAGGGTGGTGCGGGGTGAGGTCTTCGCCTTGAAAGACACCGACATGGTCACGGGAGCAAGATCCGCCGGCTGCAATACCCCCCGGGTCATGCTCGTTTATCTGCTTCCCAACGTATTCTCTTCCTGCATCGTCGTGGCCACCATTTATCTTGGCCGTATGATCATCATCGAATCCTCTTTTTCCTTCCTGGGCATGGGCGTGCCGCCCCCGACACCGACCTGGGGCGGGATGCTCGCCGATGGCCGCGGATTCCTCGACACCGCCTGGTGGCTCACCTTCTTTCCCGGCGTGGTCCTCACGCTGACCGTATTGGGAGTCAATCTCCTGGGGGATTGGCTTCGGGATGTGCTCGACCCCAGGATGAAGCGCCTGGACGACTAGCGCGGGGGCGAACCTGGCCGCCCCGCCTCCTGTATTCGAACTTTTTGCAGGCTCCCAAATAATTGAAGGGTAAATCATGAAAAGAATCTTTGTGCCTCAACCGATTCCGGAAGCCGCTGCCGCCAAGCTCGATACGCTGGGTGAGGTGACCACATATCCACACGTCGACCGCATGATTCCGGAATCAGAGCTGCTGGAAGCCGTGCGCGACAAGCACATCCTGTTCGGCATCGGGGAGATCCCCTTCGACGAACAAGTGTTCGACGCGGCGAAGGAACTGCAGTTTGTCTCCGTCATGCACGGAACGGCGAAGTTCATCGATTTTGCCGCGGCGACGCGCCGCAACATACCGGTCTCGGGACAAAAAAGCATGACCCAGAAAACAACCGCGGAATTCACTTTTGCTCTTTTGATGGCGACGGCGTGGCGATTGCCGGAGGCGGATACATTCCTCCGGGAAGATCGCTGGCGGCAGAACCAGTCGATGGCTTTCATGGGCACGCGCCTCTACGGCAAAACGCTCGGGATCGTCGGGATGGGCCGAATCGGTCAACTGGTGGCGCGCAAAGCCGCCGCTTGCGATATGCGCATTACCTACAACAAGCGCACCCCCCTGAGCCCGGCGGAGGAATTTGCTCTCGGTTCCGCCGAATTCCGCACCCTGGACGATTTGTTCAGAGAAGCGGATTTCATCGCTTTGACCCCGGCGCTCACCAAAGACACCGTGGGTCTCATCGATGAACACCTCATCTCTCTCATGAAGCCGAGCGCCATCCTGATCAACACTTCGCGCGGCCTCATCTTGGACGAGGCGGCACTTGAGAAAGCCCTGCGAGAAAAGCGGATTCGGGGCGCCGGGCTGGACGTCTATCAGACCGAGGTGCCCGAGCCCAATCCGGGGCCGATAGCGGGGCTCAAGAACCTTCCGAACGTCGTTCTCACCCCGCACATGGGCAGCGCGGGACGAGAGACGCGCGAGGAGATGGCCTTGCGTACGGTGATGAATATCGAGCGCTTCATCGCCGGAGAGCGGCCGTATGATGTCTTTAACCCCGAAGTTTACGGCGAAGCGGCCATCACGGGGGACGAGGTTATCGGATAACAGGGGAGAAAGCGTTTTCCGTGAGCAATGCGCATAGCCCTTCACACCCCGTCTGAAGGCGGCGTCGTGAAAACCCCGATGCGCGAGGTTACGCCAGGCGCGCTGGAGGGATTGCGGGCTTCGCTCAGAAACCAGCGGAAGAGTTCATTCATGGCCGGTAACGGTGTTCCGGCCTACACCGACGCCTCGGGTTTCCACTCCGGCGCTTTTCCGAAGGCGGCTGCGACCAGGGAGCGGGCGCGGATTCCGGGGGGCATGCCCTCGGGCTGGAAGTTCGTGCAGAAGCCGAACGCCATGTTCCGCTCCCGGTCGCAGAACGTAAGCGCCCCGCCGGAGCCGGCGTGGCCGAAGGCCTTGATGTTGGGTCCCATCGGCGTGTTGGGCGGGGAGTTGTGCATGAATCCGAGGCCCATTCGCCAGGTCGAACCTGTCATCCCGCACGTGCCCTCCCACTGCAGTTTGGAGAGTTGCTCCACCGTTTCGGGCCGGAGAAGGCGGACGCCGCCGATTTCGCCGTGATTGGCCAGCATCGCGTACACCCGCGCGATGCCGCGGGCGTTCCCGTGGCCTCCAGAGGAGAGGTTCTCGCCCACGCGGTTCTCACGGCAATTCAGCAGATCGACGCCCGCCGGCTGGCTCCCCCACGCCCTGTTCAGAAGCGTCCCGGGCTTTGCGCCCTGCTCCCAGAATTTGTTTTCCGGATTGGGGTGCATGGGCGCGACCCGCGCGAGTTCTTCCTCGTTCAGCCCGACGTTGTAGTCCGCGCCGAGGGGCCCCGTAATCTCCTCCCGGATGAAGTCGCGGAGCCGCTTGCCGCTCACCCGGCGGACGACTTCGCCGTGGATGAACCCGAAGTTGATGGAGTTGTACGCGCCCTTGGAACCCGCGGGCCAGGCGGGCTCCTGGGCTGCGATGGCGGCCACCTGGGCCGGGTAATCGAAAAAGTCGCCCGGCCTGGCGGCGTCGCAGAAGATGACGCCGCACTGGTGGGAGATGGTGTGCCGCAGCAGTATGTTCTCCTTGCCCTTCTGGGCGAATTCCGGCCAATACCGCGCCACGGGCTCGTCCAGCGAAACAAGGCCCCGGTCCACGAGCATGTGGACGGAGAGCGCACTCATGCTCTTGGCGATGGAACTCATGAGCACGATGGTGTCTTCCGTCCAGGGCTGCGTGCGGGCTTCATCCCGGTGGCCTCCCCAGAGGTCCACGACCTTCTCGCCGTCCCTGTACACGCAGACGGCGGCCCCCAACTCGCTCCGGCTCGCGAAGTTCTCCCGGAACGTCTCTTCCACAGTCGAGTAATCGCTGTGGCAACCCCCTCCCACCTGGATATCGGCAACACTCATCATTTCCCCGCCACTGTATGAAATTCCATTTTACGGTCTGAACATACGGTGAAAGACTATTATGGATTCGTCCCAAAGAACAAACGGGGACAACAAGTAGAAGAACAAGGAAAAAACGGCGCGATTACGCCTATTCGGCGTCGGCTCCGCCGGTGATCCCGAGCCTCGCCGCCCGGAACATCGCGGCCATGCTGTAGACCGCCGTGATGAGGGAGAGCACGAGAATAGTCGCCGTGATGGGGCTGGACAGGAGCGCCCACATGTCCCCGCCCGAGATCGTGAGCGCGCGGCTCAGGTTGATCTCGATGATCGGTCCCATGATGAACGCGAGCACGATGGGCACGACGGGAATGTTGATCTTCTCGAAGAAATAGGCGAGACCGCCCAGGATGAGCACCATGACGACGTGGGCCGTGTAGTTCGCGTACACGTAGCTGCCGACGACGATGAGGATCAGGACGAACGGCCCCAGGATGCGGCGGGGCACCTTGGCGACCAGGCTGAAGGCGCGGGTGCCGACGAGCCCCGTGCAAAGGAGCATGAGGTTGATCACGAAAAGGCCGATGAACACCGTCATCACGAACGTCCCGTTGTCCCGGAAGAGCAGCGGCCCGGGAACCAGGCCCTTGCTGATCAGCACGCCCAGCAGAATGGCCGCGCCGCCCGAACCCGGGATGCCGAGCGAGAGCGAGGGCACGAGCGTGCCGGCGACCAGGGCGTTGTTCGAACACTCGGGCGCGGCGACGCCCTCGATGATGCCGGTGCCGAACTCCTCCGAGCGCTTCGACCACCGCCTCTCCTCGCTGTAGGCCAGCATGCCGGCGATGGAGCCGCCCGCTCCAGGAACCGCGCCGACACCCGTTCCGATCAGGCTCGCGCGAATCCATGTGGGGATGAGCCTGCGGACTTCCCACCGCTGAATCCGGTTGCGCTCATCGGCGGCGCCCTGGGCGGCGGTTTCCTTGCTCTCGATAGTGCGCCGGTGCTCCACCAGGAGGTTGAACGCCTCGGGCCCGGCCAGGAAGGCGATGATGACGACGACCAGCGGGATGCCGTCCATCAGGTAACCCTGGTCGAAGGTGAACCGCAGTCCGCCGAAGCCCGAACTCCCGACCGTGGCCAGCAACAGCCCGATGCCCGTGGCGAGAAAACCGCGCGCGGCGTCTTTTCCGAAGAAGCTCGCCACGATCGACAGACCGAACACGCCGACCGCGAACAATTCGCCCGGCCCGAACATCAAGGCGACGTTGCCGAGCGAGGTGCCTGCGATGATGAAGATCAGCGTGCTCGTGACGCCGCCGATGACGCCCGAGTAGAGGGAGATGCGCAGCGCCTTTCGCGCGAGACCGTTGCGGGTCATGGTGTAGCCGTCGAGCACGGTGACGGCGGACGCACCCGTCCCCGGCGTGCGGATCAGGATGGCCGGAATGGAGCTTCCGTATTCGACCCCCGAATAGACGGCGAGGAAGAACATGGTCGCGTGCTCCACGGGCATCGTGAAGGTCAGGGGAAATAGGAGGGCCAGCGCCTGGGAACTGCCGAAACCCGGCATGGCGCCCATGAGGACGCCGATGGCGACGCCCCCCAGCATGATCGCGAGAATCGCGGGCGAGGCGAGTTGGCCGGTCGCTGCGAATATGTGCCCGAGAGTTCCTTCCATCTATCACGGCCCTTCCATCGATTACGGCCCTAGAGGATATAGACCGGCAGGAATTTAAGCGGTAAGGGGATCTTCAGCATCGGCACCAGTCCCAGATACAGGATGATCATCGTCACAAAAGACAACGCGAATCCCAGCAACAGCGCGCCGCGCGGCGCCGATTCCACCCGCATGCGCGGGACCAGCAGGCACATCATGAGCACGATGGTCATGATCTCGAACCCTATCGGCTCGAGCAGTACCGCGTAGAGGTAAACGAAAACGACGATGGAGGCGAACTCCAGCCAATGCCCCCGGAGGTAGGGCTCCTCGCCGCCTGCGGCCTGCGCCTCCGGGGGCAGGAAAAACCCGCGTCCCAGGACGATCACCGCCCAGATAATCGAGAAACCCAGGGCCAGGCGGGGGAAAAAGGCGTCGCCCGGATACCCCGGCTCGTAGGGAGGCTGCATCGCATAGGTTTCGTAGTACAGAAACGCGAGTCCCCCCAGGATGAGGGCGGTGGTGGCCAGCACCGCCGCCCTCATCGGAACCTTCAACTCATAGGGAGACGCGGCGCTCTCTTCTCTTTGTTCCGTCATGTCCGCGCCTTAATGACGGCGGAACCTGCCGCCGTCCGCTCAAATCCAGCTACTTCTTGATGATATTGTGGTCGATCATGAATTGTTTCACGACCGCCTGGTTCTTCGCCATGTCCTTGTTGAGCCACTCCGAGCCCGTCTTGACGTCCAGGACGATGTGCGTCCCCTTGGCGAGATAGTCCTTGTAGTCGGGCGAGCTGGTCACCTTGTACACGGCGTCTTCCAGTATTTTCATGACTTCCGGAGGCGTGCCCCGCTTGACCATGAGGCCCTGCCAGTGGAGCGGGAGGTCGTATTTGAGGCCGACTTCCACCGCGCTCCGGACGTTCTTCCAGATCGGGTCGTGCGAGAGGCGCTTGTGGGTCTGCGATACGAGCGGGCAGATGGTTCCCGCCTCGATGTGCGGCCGCCACGTGCGCGGCGAGGCCTGCCCGCTGGGCAGATGGCCGCCGAGTACGTCCTTCACCACGTTGCCGTCGCCCCGGTAGAAGATTGTCTTGACTTTGTCCCCGATGCCTGCGGCTTTCAGGAAGGCGAGCTGATGACGGTGGTGGGTGGAGCCTCTCTTGTTCGAGCCCATCGACAGTTTGCCGGGGTTCTTCTTGGCGTAGGCGACGAGATCCTCGAACGTCTTGATGCCGTAGGGATTGTCGCACTTCACCGCGACGCCGTAGACGTGCTTCTCCACCTGGGCCAGCGTCTGGAAGTCGTCGTACGACCTCCTGTAGTGCGGCAGGTGGAAATACCCGTAGAAGCTCGCGCTGATGTGCATGATGATGTGCCCGTCGGCGGGCTTGCCCGAGACGTAGAGAACCGGCTCGTGCTGCGAGCCGCCGCTCTTGAAGGTCACCCGCATGGGCACGCCGAGCACTTTTGGAAACTCCTGGGCGAGAAGCTGGCACCAGACCGCCACGCTGGAGCCGGGCGAGGTGGTGCACACCAGTTCCATCGGCTTCGAGGGGAACTTCTTGGCTGCGAGAGCCGGAGCGGTCCACAAAACAAGAACGGCTACGAGAACAAGGATGCGTTTGAAGCTCGACATGGTTTTCCCTCCTTCAAGGGGTGGGTATGAACGGGGCAGGCAAGAACCCCCACTTCTCTGGGTGATAGGTATGATTCACGATACCATTTCTGGATGAAATTCACAAATCAGCGTTTTAGCGGGGCGTTCCGCATGCGTCGGGGCGCATCGCCGCCGGAACGGACGCCAGGGCGAAGCGCGTAGCGAATGGTCTGATCGGGGTGCAAAAACCCGTCAAATCCTGTCTAATGGCGACATCATGAAAATCCCGAAGCGCGAAGGACCCCGAAGAGCTTGAGAGGAATTGCGGCTTTCCGCTAAAGGACAACCGGAGGCATACATCCATGACCGACAGCAGCGTCTTGTCCTACAGCGGCGTCACGGACCTGGGCGGCGGCAAAGCCTATGGCCTCCACAACGTCTTCGAACTCGACGGGCGCATCAGCGCCTACCCCCTGAGCGCCAGGGGGTTCGCTCCGTCGAACTGCTACCTCCTTTGCGAGGAGGACGGCGCGATCCTCCTCGACACGGGCTATGGCGGGCACAGGGATTCCCTCTTCGGGCAGATAGGCTCCATCATCACGCCCGACACCCCGCTCTCCATCTACCCGCTCCGTCTCAACGAGTTCATGTCCGTGGGGAACGCGGCCGCGCTCGCCAGGGAGTTCAACGTCGTGGAGTGCTTCGCCCGGCGGCCCGACATGGACTTCTGGCTCGATTTCGACGTGGAGGAATTCGGCCCCAAGAGCGAGGAGGACCAGATTTTCCCGACGACCGTCCTCGGAAACGAGCTCGAATGCAACGTCGGGGGCAACGAGAGTCGGGTCATCCGCGGCATCAACGCGCCCATCCGCCTCATCACCACCATGTGGATCTACGACGAGGCCACCCGCACCCTCTTCTCCTCGGACATGTTCAGCCACGTATGGGGGGACGACCCCGAAGGCCCCTGGGCGGTGGAGGAAGAGGCGGTGACGACCTCCGCGTTCGTGCGCTCGTTCCTTTTGAATACGCGCTACTGGTGGCTCGAGGGCGTGGAAACCGGGCCGATGAGAAAGGGCATCGCCGACGTGTTCGACAGCTACGACATCGAGAACATCGCCCCCGGTTACGGAGCCATCCTCCTCGGGCGCGAACAGGTCGAACGCCAGTTCACGGTGCTCGATGAGGTTCTGCGCGATCTGGACCGCTCCGTCGTCTCGCCGCGCTACGTCCCCCGCAACATGGAAAGGTAATCATGGACCAGAAAAACAATCCCCTCCCGCGCGAAATCGCTCCCGGCGTCTTCTGGCTCGGCATCTGCCACGAACAGCACCACAAGGGGAAGATCTATCACAGCTACAACGCGGCCTTCCTCCTCTTAGGCTCCGAAGGCTCGGTGCTGGTCGAGACGGGCCACCAGGGGGATTACCCGGTCGTCTCCCGCCAGGTGAGCGAGATACTCGACGAGCGCGGCTCGGAGCTCAAGTATCTGTTCCTCTCACACCAGGAGACGCCCCACGCGGGCGGGCTCGGAAGACTGCTCGAAGCCTACCCCGAGATGACGGTCCACTGCGACGTGAGCGACTACCACCTCTCCTAC
Organism: bacterium; assembly: GCA_022825065.1. GTDB lineage: Bacteria > UBA8248 > UBA8248 > UBA8248 > UBA8248 > Bin107. Next base: position 6,462 of record JAJDYR010000001.1, on the reverse strand, counting down.
CCCGAACACGCGCACAGGATGAAGCACATGGAGGTCGGCGACGAGATCGACCTGGGCGACAGGCGGCTCATCGCGGTCGAGCCGGTCATCCGCGACTTGAGAACCTCGCTCTGGGGGTTCGATACCGGCGCGCGCGCCCTCTTCCCCGGAGACGGCTTCGCCTACAGCCACTACCACTGGGACGGCCACTGCGGACAAATCGCCGAAGAGGCCACCTCGCTCGATCTGGCGGACGTCCTGGGGGTGTTCGCCGAGCGCGCGCTGTTCTGGACGCGCTTCGCCGACATGAACATCTATTCGGACCGCCTGGAAGCGTTGCTCGAAGAACTCGACGTCGCCGTGGTCGCGCCCTCCCACGGGCTGCCGATTCTCGATCTGGCGGTCACCATGCCCAAGGTGCGCGAAGGCCTCATTTCCGGATATTAGAGAGGAGGGCCGATGGACTTTTCCCTGACCGACGAACAAAAAGCGCTCCAGAGACTCGCGCGCGATTACGTCGAGCGCCACGTGCGCCCCATCGCCGCGGAGTACGACAAGAACCCGGACCCGCTCGACTGCATCCCGTATGACGTCGTCGAGGAGGGCTCGAAGTTAGGCTTGCGCACCCTGGCGCTGTCCGGTGAGCGCGGCGGCGGGGCCGACATGCTCACCCTCTCCATCGTGGGCGAGGAGTTGGGCGCCGGCGACCTCGGCGTGGCCGCCACCTTCGATCAGACCTGGAAGTTCACCCCCATCCTCGAGCACTGGACGAACGAGGAGCAAAAAGAGCGCTTCCTCCCGGCGTTCGTCTCCGACCACCGCTATCACCTGGCGACGTGCATGACGGAACCCGACGCGGGCACCGATCACGTCCTCCCCTACCCCGCACCCGGCGCGGGCGTGCAGATGCGCGCAGATCGCGACGGGGACGTCTATCGGCTCAGCGGCGTCAAGAGCTTCATCAGCAACGGCGGAACGGCCAGGCTCTACATCGTCTACACGCGCACCGACAAGACGAAAGGCGGCCTGAAGGGCATGACGCCGTTCCTCGTTCCCGCGAATACGCCGGGCCTGAGCGTTGGCCGTGTCCACGACAAGATGGGCAGGAGGCTTCTCAGCAACGCCACGCTCGTCTTCGAGAACGCGGAAGTCCCCGCCGCCAACCGGCTGGGGGAGGAAGAGGGGCAGGCCGAGGCGCTTCGCACGAGCCGCATCGCGCGCGGAAGGGGCGGCTACGGGGCGACCGTGCTGGGCGCGGGCCGGGCCGCCTTCGAGGAGGCCGTGCGCTATTCACAAGAAAGGGTGCAGGGCGGAAAGCCCATCGGCCAGCATCAGTCCGTCGCCCAGATGATCGGGGAGATGTACACGAGGCTCGAGACGGCGCGCTCCGTCTTGTGGCGCACCTCCTGGGCGGTGGACCACGCCGAGGAGTACGACCCCAAAATGTCGTGGCTCACCAAGGTGGTCTGCTCGGAAGCCGCGTATGAGGTCTGCCGGCTCGCGCTCGAGGTGCACGGCGGACTCGGCTACATGCGCGAGTGCCCGGTCGAGAAATACCTGCGCGACGTGATCTCCTTTCTCCACGGCGCAGGCAACAACCACATCTACCGGATCAAGATCAGCTCGCGCATCACCGGCCTGCCGGCAGAGTAGCGGGGCGGGCGAACGGCTCGGGGCGAGCCGGTTTTCGGAAACGTCTGCTCCTGAACGCCCGGCTCAGGCCTGAATGAGCTCGATGGGCATTTCCTCGGGGCCCTCGATGAAGGCTGCGAACTTGCCGCTCACGTGGACGGGCATCTCCTGGATATTCGTCACCCCATTGGCGCGCAAGTCCTCCAGTAATCCCGGCAGGTCATCCACTACGAAGCAGAAGTGATGGATTCCGTACCCCTTGGGGCGGGGGCCGTCCGCTTCCGTAAGTCCGTCCGAGGGCCGGGGGGTGCGCACGCTGAGCGTCCCTTCCCCCACCCGGAGGACGAGGTTGCGCGCTCCGGCCGGAAACTGCTCGGCCACTATCTCACTCCCGAAGAAGCGTTCGAACCAATCGGCTACCCCGTCGGGATCCCTGCTGATCATATGGACATGATGAAATGCGCCGACAATCGCCATTTTCTTCATTTCTCCTCTGCGCCAAGGTCAACACCGTATATTCAAGCCGCACTCCCCTCCCCGCCGCCTTTCAAATCGCGCCCTGCGCAAAAACCCGACCGAACCTTCGAGCCTGCAATCGGAGGGGGATATTCATCCCGTGTGTATTTCACCATCCGCAGGGTAAGGAGAATCGATTCCGGGAGCAAGGTGACGAAAGGCCTGAATTCAAAATAGAATCATCAATTCGCCGAGTGTGAGTCCGAGACCGGGGAGCACGCTGCTTGAACAGATCCCCCGCCCCGGTTTTTATTGCTGCGCACAAGCCTGATTTTCGATTTTTCTATACTTGAAGGAGACCGACCATGACAAAGCAAATCGAACCCGTGGACTGGCCCGACAGGCTCGACGTCTGGACGCCCTACTCGATGGCCATCAAGGCGAGCGGCGGGACGACCGTCTATTTCGCTGGCGTTACGGCCGCGCCCCCCTATCACCACCACCCCCACCGGCCCGAGGAGTTCGACACGCTGCCGGACGATCTGCCCACCCAGACGCGCATGGCGCTCGAGAACCTGAAGAAAAGCCTCGACGCCGTGGGCGGGGCGTTCAGCGACATCGTCTTCTTCCAGTTCTTCTCGACGACGATGGAGGGCGCCGAGGAGGCGGGGGCCATCCGGAGAGAGTATTTCGGCGACCACCGGCCCGCCTCCACCACGCTCCAGGTCGTGCGCCTCGCCACCGACCCCAGGTGCCTGGTGGAGGTCAACGCGATAGCGGTCGTGGACTGAGGAAGGCCCCGGCCATTCTCCGGGGTGCTGCGGAAGCATACAATCGCCATTTTTTCATTGCCCGCTCCCGCCGCACTCGGCTATTATCCCGTCTTGTCTGACGAGGGAGTACGAGGACGACTCAAGGCGCACCCTGCCCCTTTACCCGGGGGTTCGGAGCGGCATACCCAATCCAATGGAGCCAAGGCTGTGGACATCATCAACGAAGTCGGCGCAACCGCATTTTTCGTATCCTCCATCCGCGCCATGGAGAAGGAGCAGGAACACAAGCTGTTCCACGATCCTTACGCGGCGTGGTTCGTGAACGAGGAAATCGAGAAGAAGGTGCAGGAACAGATAGAAGTTTTCCCGCCCGCGAAGGAGCTGGTTCGCTACCGGGTTTGCGCCATGAGCGAGATCATAGAGCGCGGCATCGCGGACGGCGTGAAGCAGATCGTCTCGCTGGGCGCGGGCTTCGACATGCGCGCCCACATCTATCAGACCGAAGGCGTCAGGTTCTGCGACGTCGACCAGCCTGCGGTCCTGCGGTTCAAGAACAAGGTCCTCGAAGCGGGCGGCGTCACGCCCTGCGCCGGGATCGAGTGCAACTACCTGGAAGTCGACCTCCCCGGAGAACTCGGCCGGGCCGGCTTCGACCTCGAAGCCCCCATCCTGCTCATATGGGAAGGCAACACCATGTACCTGCCGCTCGACCTGATCCATGATTTCCTGAGTCGATTGCGCGCGCAGGTTCCCAACATGACCCTCGCTTTCGATTATCTCTCCGAAAAGGTGATCAACCGCACCTCCGGCGATGAGAGAATCAGCGAATTCACGGACCTTTTCGAAAGCAACTTCGGGGTGAAATGGGTGACGGGCTTCGACGACCTCTCTGTTCTGACGGAAAAGCACGGCCTCGAAGTCGTGAAATCCGAAAGCCTCCTGGAAGTCGGCGAGCGCCGCGCGCCGGAATCCGCAGCGGCCATCGAGGAGTTTATGGACGTCACGGCCGACCTGCTGAAACTCTACTCCTACTCCGTGTTCAGGGCGGCCTGAGTTCCATGGACATCAACGAAATCGGCGCAACCGCGTTCGTCATTTCCTGCATGCGCGCGATGGAAAAAGACCAGGAACACAAGCTGTTCGACGATCCCTACGCGGCCTTGTTCGTCAACGAGGCGATAGAGGAGAAGGTCCAGGAACTGATACGCGTTTTCCCGCCCTCGGTGGAACTGGTCCGCTACCGGGTTCGCGTCATGAGCGAGATCGTCGAGCGCGGCATCGCGGACGGCATGAAGCAGATCGTCTCGCTCGGCGCGGGCTTCGACATGCGCTCTCACATCTATCGAACCGACGGCGTCAGGTTCTGCGACGTCGATCAGCCGGCGGTCCTTCAGTTCAAGAACAAGGTCCTCGAAGCGGGCGGCGTCACGCCCTCCCCCGGTATCGAGTGCAACTACCTGGAAGTCGATCTGCCCCGGGAACTGAAAAAAGCGGGCTTCGACCTCGAAGCCCCCATCCTGTTCATATGGGAAGGTAACACCATGTACCTGCCGCTCACGCTGATCCATGATTTCCTCGACAGGATGCGCGCGCAGATCCCGCAGATGACCATCGCCTTCGACTATTACTCCGAAAAGATCGTCAACCGCACGACCGGCGATGAGAGAATCACCGAAATCACGGATATGTTTGAGAACAACTTCGGGGTGAAATGGGTGACGGGTTTCGACGATCTTTCCGTGTTCCAGGAAAAACACGGCCTCGAAGCCGTCGAATCCGAAAGCCTCATGGAGTTCGGCGAGCGCCACGCGCCGCAGTCCGTGGCGCAAATCAAGGAGTTCATGGACGCGGCGGCCGAACTTCTGAAACTCTACTCCTACTGCGTGCTCAAGGCGTCCTGAATTTCGTGGAAATCAACGAGGTCGGCTCCACGGCGTTTTTCCCTTCATGCGTTCGGCAGATGGAAAAAGACGAGGCGCGCCCCCTGTTCGAGGACCCCTTTGCCGCGTGGTTCAACGACGAGGAGGCGACGGCGAAGTTCCGCGATCTCATCCATGCTTTTCCGGCGGTGCGCGAGACGGCGCGCTACCGGGTGCGCATCATGAACGAGACCCTGGAACGCGCGATAGCGGACGGCGTGAAGCAGGTCGTCACGCCGGGCGCGGGCTTCGACATGCGCGCCCACATTTTTCGTACCCCCGGCGTCAGCTTCTGCGAAGTCGATCAGCCGGGGGTGCTCGAATTCAAGCGCAAGGTTCTGGAAGCCCGCGGCGTCGCGCCCTGCGCCGCGATTGCCGGCAATTACCTCGAACTCGACCTTCCGGGAGAACTTGGTCAAGCGGGTTTCGATTTGGAGGCTCCGACCCTGTTCATCTGGGAGGGGAACACCATGTATCTGCCGGTTGATCTGATCCATGATTTTCTGGCGAGGCTGCGCGCGCAGGTTCCCCGCTTCATCGTCGCCTTCGATTATTTCTCGGAACATATCATCAACCGCACGTCCGGGAACGATACGATGACGGCGACCTCGGATTATTTCGAAACGAATTTCGGGGCGAAATGGGTGACGGGCTTCGACGACCTCTCAGCCTTCGAGACGAGAAACCAACTCAAAATCATCCGCGCAGGGGCCATGCTGGACGTCTGCATGCGATGCGCACCCGAATCCGCCCCGGCTCTCGCCGAGTGGACGGGGCTGCACTCCTACTGCGTGCTCGAATCCTGCTGAGTTTCACGTCCGCTCAAGCGGCGTTTCGTAGACCGGGGGATTGACTACCTCGTTCGCTCGATGAGTTCGCGCAGGGCCATGCGGCTTTCGGCCTGCCCGTCGATGAGTTCACGCAGGGACGCCATCGACTCCTCGTGCCTGCGGATCCCCTCCTCCTCTCTGCGCCGGGATTCGGCCATGAATTCGTCGTGCCTGCGCAACGACTCCTGATCCCTGCGCCGGGATTCGGCCATCGCCTCGTTGTGCCTGCGCTCTGATTCGGCCATGAACTCGTTGTGCTTGCGCTCGGATTCGGTCATCGTCTCGGCGTGCTTGTGATCAGAGTCCGCCGCGCGCATCTCGGCGCCCTTCGCCATGACGCGGATGCCGTAGTAGAGAAGCCCAAGACCGCCGTAGGAGGCGAGGAGGTTCAGGTATTCGTACGTCGTCATCGTCTTTCCCCGTTTCTTGGGCCTTTCCCGGCGGCTTTCCTCGCTGTGATTGTCTAATTATAGTCAATTGGCGCCCGTCCGCAATGGTACGTTTGGAAGGACACGGGAGCGTTAGACCCGTAGGGGCGAACCCCTCCCCGGGGCCGTCCCTACCGAATCACAAGAATCACCGACCGCGAAACAGACGAATCCGCCGAACGCCTACAGCGTGATGACGAGGTCGGGCGCGGCGGGGGCGAGCGCGGCGTAGAGCTGCGGGAAGCAGCCTGCGCTCACGCCGGCCACCAGGCCCTTCGCCTTGACGTCGCCCGAACCGCACTGCTCGAACGTGCCCTCGGCGAGGTTGCGCCGCACGGCGCACTGATCGCAGACCATGAGGAGGATGTTCTGCTCCGCGGCGACTTTCGCCAGGCGCTCGCCCACCTCGTCGCCCTCGCGCAGGCAGAACAGGTTGTCGTCGAAG
>JAJDYR010000007.1 GCA_022825065.1 bacterium | reverse complement strand
CCCCCTACCCCCCCTTGTCAGGGGTCAAAACCGACCGAAGAGGGAGGTTTTGCAAGACGATGTGTTTCTCGTCAATGGCTTATGCAAACGCTCGTTCATCACTCGCGTTTGACCCCTGACAAGGGGGGGTAGGGGGGGTTGGTTTTCAAGGCGATGGCCGGCGCCTCCGCCCGGTTTTTTTGATTATGATTTTTTCGAGGATGGATTTTGCGACCTTCCTGTTGCGGGCGGACACCCAGTCAGACATATATGTCTGACCCCTACGGTTTGGTCGCCACCGCATTTGTAGGGACAGGTCGCGACCTGTCCCTGCGGGAGTCTGGCTCATCGCATTTGCGGCCCCCACTGAACAACCCCGCCCCGTTTGCGCTAGAATACTCCCATGACTAACCGACCTTCCCCGGAAAAATTTACAAATCCTTTTGGGCGAAATCTGCTCGTGTTCCTCCGGGTCAACCCCCGATGAGCAAGCCCTTCTACATCCTCTCGCTCGACGGCGGGGGCTCGCTCGGGGTCTACACCCTGGGCGTGCTGGCCGGGATCGAGCGCACCCTGGGACGCCCCCTGCACGAGGCCTTCGACCTCGCCTACGGCGTCAGCACGGGTTCGATCATCGCCACGATGATTGCGCTGGGCGATGAGGTCGAGCCGACGATTGCGGATCGCTATTTCGAGCTCGCGCCCGACGTGCTGGGGCCTCTGCTCGCGCGCAACAAGACGAACGCGCTCGAGCGGCACTCGGAGAGAATCTATGGCGACAGGACTTTCGAGGACTTCAAGCTGGACGTCGGAATCCTCGTTACCCATGAGGAATACGACCGCCCCATGGTCTTCAAGCGCACCATCAATCCATCTGGAGGTGGCCCCGATTGTTTTCTCTCAGGTCAGGGCCTGAAAATATCGGACGCGATCATGGCGTCTTGCGCCGCGCATCCGTTCCTGCGGCAAAAGCGCATCGCAACGTCCCAAATTAGTGAGCGCACGGCGCTCGACGGCGGTTTCACGGCGAACAACCCGGCCCTTTTCGCCATCGCGGACGCCACCGGCCCGCTCGGAATTCCTCCCGAGGACATCCGCATCCTGAGCGTCGGGACGGGCAGTTATCCCGAATCGCGAAAATGGACGCGGCGGATCATCGCAGGCATACGACCGCTCAAGACCTACATGACGCTATCGAGGACGAGTTCGAACACCGTCGATACGCTGCGCGGGCTGTTCTTCCCCGACGTCCGGACCCTGCGTATCAACGACTCTTTCACCGAGCGCGCCTATGAAACGGATTTCATGGAGCACGACCCGCGCAAGCTTAGGGTTATATTCCAGCTCGGGCGCGAATCCTTCGAGAAAGCGGAGGCCGAGGTGCGGGAGTTTTTTGGGGATGTGGGTGCGTGAGGGGAGGGGAAGCCGTTTTGTGGTAGGGACAGGTCGCGACCTGTCCCTACGGGTTTTCGGATCCCATTGACTGGATTGCCAGCAGTATAGGTGTCTTTGTTCCACGCGGGAGGTATTGTAGGGGTCGCATATATGCGACCCGTCTCGTGGCAGTGAAAAAGCAGGGACGCATGTATGCGTCCCCTACAATATCGTTGACGTGAACGACGCCGGACAGGCACGGGGGCCTGTCCCTACGGAAATCATTTTTCCCGGTACCAACCCGTCTTTGCGCCCCCCTTCCATCCCGCCCCGTTTGGGGTAGAATACCCCCGCTATGGACAGACACTCCTTTCATCCTTTGATCGCGCGCTGGTTCGGTGAGAAATTCGCGGAGCCGAGCGCTCCCCAGGATGCGGGCTGGCCGGAGATCGCCACCGGGCGCGACACGCTCATCGCGGCGCCCACGGGCACGGGCAAGACGCTGGCCGCCTTCCTGTGGTCGCTCGACGGCCTGATCCGCGACGCGCTCGCGGGCGAACTCGATGACGAGTGCCGCCTCGTCTACATCTCTCCGCTCAAGGCGCTCGGCAACGACATCCAGAAGAACCTGCAGGAGCCTTTGAGCGAGATACGCGCGCTCGCGAAAAAAGAGGGCGTGGAGTTTCCCGAGATCCGCGTGGCGGTGCGCTCGGGAGATACGCCCGCGCGCGAGCGCAGGCTCATGCTCAAAAAACGCCCCCACATCCTCATCACCACGCCGGAGTCGCTCTACATCCTCCTGACGGCCGAGCGCAGCCGAAAAGTATTGGAAACCGCGCGCGCCGTCATCGTGGACGAGATACACGCGGTCGCGGGGGACAAGCGCGGCGCGCACCTGGCGCTCTCCCTGGAGCGGCTGGACGCCCTTTGCGGAACAAGGCTCCAGCGCATCGGGCTCAGTGCCACGCAAAAGCCGATCGAGGAGATCGCGGGCCTGCTCATCGGCGCGGAAAGGACTGGTGAAGACGGCGCTCCCGATTGCGCTGTCGTGGACGTGGGCCACAAGCGCGAGATGTCGCTCACGGTCGAGGTGGCCGATCAGGATATCGGCCCCATTGCCTCGCACGAGTACTGGGCCGAGGTGTTCGACCGCATCGCCGCCCACATCGAAAGCCACCGCACGACCATCGTGTTCGTCCACACGAGGCGGCTGGCCGAGCGCGTCTCCCACCGGCTCACGGAGAGACTCGGCGAGGGCCGCGTGGCCGCGCACCACGGCTCCCTGTCGCGCAAGATCAGGCTGGACGCAGAAGAAAGGCTGAAATCGGGCGCGCTCTCGGCCATCGTCGCCACGGCGTCTTTGGAGCTCGGCATCGACATCGGCCACGTCGATCTCGTCTGCCACCTGGGCGCTCCGAGAACGCTCGCCTCGCTGCTCCAGCGCGTGGGGCGTTCGGGCCACTGGAAGGGCGCTATTCCTAAGGGAATCGTCTTCCCCATGACGCGGGACGAACTCCTGCAGAGCGCCGCCGCGATTCGCTCGGTGAGAGGGGGCGCGCTCGACCGCGTCATTTTCCCCGAAGCGCCGCTCGACATCCTCGCCCAGCAGATGGTGGCCGAGGCCGCGGCGCAAGAGGAGATAGGAGAGGAGGCGCTCTGGTCGCTCGTCAGGCGCGCGCAGCCATACGGGGCGCTTGAGCGGGACGTTTTCGAGGACGTGCTCGAGATGTTATCCGAGGGCATTTCCACCAGCCGGGGCAGGCGCACCGCCTATCTGCACAGGGACCGCGTGAACGCTCTCTTGAGACCGAGACGCGGGGCGCGTCTTTGCGCCATCACGTCTGGCGGGGCGATTCCCGACACGGCGGATTACGACGTGGTGGAGGGCGCGGCGGAGACCTTCGTGGGCAAGGTGAACGAGGATTTCGCGATCGAGTCGAACGCGGGCGACATCTTCCTGCTCGGCAACCACTCCTGGCGCGTGAAGCGCGTGGAGCGCGACAAGGTGCGCGTGGAAGACGCCGAGGGGCTTCCGCCGAACATCCCCTTCTGGCTGGGCGAGGCGCCCTCGCGCACGGCGGAACTCTCGGAAGCCGTCTCCGCGCTCCGGGCCGAACTGGCGGGGCGTCTCGACGCGCCCGGCGAGGCGATACGCTGGACCCGCGCCGAATGCGGGCTTTGCGTCTCGGGCGCATCGCAGATTCTCGACTACGTGCGCGAGACCGCCCGCGTGCTGGGGCGCGTCCCCACGCAGGAAGAGATAATCGCGGAGCGGTTCTTCGACGAGGCGGGCGGCATGCAGCTCGTCATCCACTCGCCCTTCGGGGGCCGCATCAACCGCGCGTGGGGCCATACGCTGAGAAAACGCTTTTGCCTCACGTTCGATTTCGAGCTCCAGGCCGCCGCGACGGACGACGGCATCGTGCTCTCGCTCTCCTCGCAGCACAGCTTCCCGCTGGAGTCGATCTTCGGCTTCGCGCGCCTGGCGTCTCTCAAAAAGGACATGCTCCAGTCCGCGCTCCAGTCGCCCATGTTCACCAACCGCTGGCGCTGGAACGCCACGCGCGCCTTGGCGCTCCCCAGGCACAGCGGGGGCAAGAAGGTGCCGGTCGCGATCCAGCGGATGCGGGCGGAAGATTTGCTCGCCGCCGTATTCCCGGCCCAGCTCGCGTGTCAGGACAACCACCACGGCCCCATCGAGCCGCCCGACCACCCCCTGGTGAACGAGACGGTGGAGAACTGCCTGACGGAAGCGATGGACATCGAGAGCCTTAGGAAACTCATTAGTGATATAGAAAGCAGGAAAATTAAAACCTATGGCGTGGAGACGCCCGCGCCCTCGCCGATGTCGCACGAGATACTGAACGCGAACCCCTACGCCTTCATCGACGACGCCCCGCTCGAAGAGCGCCGCTCGCGCGCGGTGCCGCTCCGGCGCGCCCTGCCCGATGACGCCGAGGGCGCCCGGCTCGACCCGGACGTCATCGAGGAGGTGCGCGGGCAGGCCCGGCCGGCCCCGCGCGACGCGGACGAGCTGCACGACGCGCTGCTCTCCCTGTGTATTTTGCCGGTGGAAGAGGCGGGCGAGTGGTCTGCCTGGGTGGATGAACTCTTGGACAGGAACCGCGTGGCGAAAGCGGCATGGGAAGCGGGCGGCGTCGAGCGGGAGGGCTGGGTGCCGGCGGAACGGATGGCGCTCATGCGCGCGGCGATCCCGGGAATTGGTCTCACGCCGGAGACGATTCCCTTTCAGGGGGATAACGGCGAACCGCCCGCGCAGGATGAGGCAGCGCTCGCCATCGTGAGAGGCTGGACCGAGGCGTCAGGCCCCGTGACGGCGGGCGAACTCGCCTCGCGCGTCGGCCTCGCGCTGCCGGATGTGGAGATCGCCCTGGCCGCCCTGGAGGGAGAGGGAGCGGTTCTCAGGGGCCGATTCGTCAATCTCTCGCCGGAAGCCGAGGTCGAGTGGTGCGACCGCGTGCTTCTCGCCCGCATCCACCGCATGACGCTCGGCAAGCTGAGGCGTGAGATAGAACCCGTGACGGCGGCGGAATTCGTCCGCTATCTGCTCAGGTGGCAGCACGTGCACGAGGACGCCATGCTTCACGGGCGCGACGGCGTTTTGGAAGTGATCCGCCAGCTTCAGGGGCTGGAGCTTCCCGCGCCCGCCTGGGAGGAGCAGATTCTTCCCGCGCGCATCAAGAACTACGACCCCGCCGACCTGGAAGCGCTTTGCCTCTCGGGCCTGGTCGCCTGGGGACGCCTGCGCCCCGGCGCGCCGCCCGAGCCGTTTGATATTTCGGAGAATGGCAGCCGATCCAGAGGAACCCAGAAGGCGCAGCCCACGCGGCGGGCGCTCCTGGCCTTCCTGATGAGAGAGGACCTGGATCTTTTCCTGAAACCAAAGGAAGCCGAAGATGCCTGGCGGGGGAACCTCTCCCGCGCGGCGTGCGAGATACTCGATTTTTTGAAGGATAAGGGAGCCTCCTTCCTCGCCGACATCACGGCGGCTACGGGCAGGCTCAGGACCGAGGCCGAGGAGGCGCTCTGGGAACTCGTCGCGCGCGGTCTCGTGACGGGCGACGGCGTGGCGGGCTTGAGAGCCCTGATAGCGGGTGCGAACGAGAAGAAAAAGGGCGAGCGCAGGCTGCGCGCCCTGCCGGGGGGACGGGCCATATCGCGCGAGGCGAAAAAACGCTTCATGCCCGTGGGGCGCTGGTCGCTCTGGGGGAGTGCGGAAGACGCGCTCGACGCGGAAGCCGGCCGCGAGGCCCATGCGAGGCAGTTGCTGAAACGCTACGGCGTCGTGCTCCGCGAGCTGGCCGTTCGCGAGAGCGGCGCTCCGCGCTGGCGCGAACTGGTGCGGGAGTTCAGGCGCCTGGAGGCCAGGGGCGAGATTCGCGGCGGGCGCTTCGTTTCCGGCTTCATGGGCGAGCAGTTCGCCCTGCCCGAAGCGGTGGAGGCGCTTCGCGCCGTGCGGCGGATTCCGGCGCGGGGCAAGCCCACCATCGTCCATGCGAGCGACCCGATGAATCTGATGGGTATCGTCGTACCGGGAGCAAAAATCTCGGCCAGGTCCCGCGAGGTCATCCTCTACCGCGACGGCCTCGCGGTCGACAGCGGCCCCCTCGGCGAGGTGCGGAGCCGGATGCGGAACGAGTCGCTCGGTGGAGGGTAGGTAGGGGAACTGTGGTTTGCACCTGCGGTTTGGACGCCTTTCGAAATTACCTGCTTTCTTTTGTTTCCCGGTTTTAATTCACTCCCCCCTTGACAGGGGATAAAGGCAACCCCCCCTACCCCCCCTTGTCAGGGGGGTATGAAGAAGCAAACCCCTCCTCGAACCGGAGGGAGCGCGTCGCCTTTTTTGCCCCCCTGACAAGGGGGGGTAGGGGGGGTTGGTTTTCATGTAGGCGGGAGGGCGACCGAACCGGCCGGGGAGGTGCCGCACCGTAGGGACAGGCCCCTGCGGCCTGTCCGAGGTCGCGACCTGTCCCTGCGGACGGGAAAATCATCGCCGTTTCACAAAAGAAAACCCCGGCGATGTCGCCGGGGCTTCTCTCTTTCTCTTGAGCGCCGCTATCTTTTCTTCTTCTTCCGGAACGCCTTGTGGCATGCGCCGCATTGCCTGCCGATGAGGCCCACCGCTTTCTTGATGGCCGCAGGCCCCCGCTTGTAGTGGATCTGCGCCAGGGCGGCGGCGTTCGCGGCGAGGCCGTCCGCGATGATATCGAACTTCCCCTTCTCCTTCCAGATGGCGGCGACCGAGGTCGTCTTGCCCGCCAGGGTGTTCTTCTTGAACGCGCCCTTGATCTTGCTCGCCTTCTTGTACATGTCGCCCGCGGCCTGGCGCACCTGCTCCTCGACCACCCAGCCGCTGCCTTGTTTTATCGCGGTTCGAAGCCGCTTCATGTCGGCGCCGATGCCGCGCATGAGCTTCCTGCGCGCCTTCACCGCCGCCTCATCGCCCTTCATCATTTTTTTCTTGCCCGTCATCTTCTTGTCCTTCATGGCCATCTTTTTCTTGTCCATCATTCCCTCGCCCGCGCAACCCGCGGCGAGCGCGCCGGCCATCATCAGGACAGCCAGGCTAATGAATACGTCTCGTTTTTTCATGACCGGATTTCCCCCACGATATCAGAAACGAAAAAGACAAACAGGCGGAACTGTATGAAACCCTCTTGCGCGTAATAACCAACCATGGGCGGTGGTCTGCTCGACTCATTGTGTATGGCTTCATACTAGCCCAAAAGAGACCCGGCGGCCAGTACCGGAAGAAGGGGAGGGGAACAGATCGGGGAGAGACAATCCCTCCCCCTCCGGTTACGTTGACCTGTAGGGGCGGACTTGCGTGTCCGCCCGGTTTTCTTATGTGGTTATCTCTGCATCCCGCAGATGCAATCGTTGAACGAATAAGGCGACTCATAGTCGGGCCGCACGACAGACAGGGCGGACACGCAGTCAGACATATATGTCTGACCCCTACAAAATTTGATTCGAGGATTGTTTTTATTCTCGCGCCGCACAGGCGGCGTTGATCCCGAAGGCCATTTGTGAAACCTTGGGATATCCCGAGGGATTCATGAAGTCGCAACATCAAGACCGGCGAGGGCCGGTTGACGAGGAGGAATGAAAGAAGCCGCGACCTCTGCGGCGTGAAATCCTTAATTCATTTGCCGCCGGGCAGGCGGCCCCATTTGCGAAAGGAGCGGACATGGGCGCATACGTGGTCGGACACATCACCGTCAAGGACGAAGAGGGATTCAACAACTACGCCGAACAGGGACTCGCGATAGTCGCCTCCGTCGGGGGCGAGGTGGCGGCGAGCGGACAACTCGTAAAAGTCCTCACCGGAGAGCACGACAGGCAGATGTTCGTCCTCCTCAAGTTCCCAGACCAGGAGGCGGTGGAGAAATGGTATTACTCGGACGGCTATCAGGCCCTCATTCCCGGCCGCAACGAGGCGGTGGACATCACGTTCATCTCCTATGACGAGCCGGAGGAGTAAGTGTTTCCCGGGGGAGCGGGCGCGGTCGAACGCGCCCGCCTCCCCGGATATTTTCCCCCTCAGGCATGGAGCGTAAAAATGAGCATCGAAAAGAGGCTGGAAGAACTCGGGATCGAGCTTCCGGAAGTCCCGCCCGCCGTGGCGAACTACATCCCCGGCGTGGCGGTGGGCGAAGTGCTCTTCCTCGCCGGCACCATCGGCCAGTACAACGGAGAGATCCCCATCCGTGGGAAGCTCGGCGGCGGGGTCAGCGTCGAGGAGGGCTATCAATCCGCGCGCCTGTGCGGCCTGAACCACTTCGCCATGGCGAAAACGTGCCTGGGGGGCGATCTGGACCGCATCGTGCGGGCCGTGCGCCTCGAAGGCTACGTGAACAGCGCGCCCGGCTTCCAGGAGGCGCCCTGGGTGGTGAACGGGGAGAGCGACCTTCTCGTCGAAGTGCTCGGCGAGGAGCGCGGAAAGCACGCGCGCGCGGCCCTGAACATCAACGAACTCACCTACGACGCGCCGGTGGAGACCATCCTCACCCTGCAGATTCGTCCCTGAGCGGGGCTGTTGAAAAAGCTTTTGCCAAGGGAGTACCCCCAGCACCCTTGTCGGGATTATTGAAAAAGTCCTGATTTCATGATTCGAGGCGTGGAGCCGACCAGGGAGGGGACTGTAGGGACAGGTCGCGACCTGTCCCTAAGAGGCGGTGCGGTTTTGTTCGTCATTCCGGCGAAAGCCGGAAGCCATTTGTTTTTGCTTTTTTGTTTTCTGATTGCTTCCCGCCAATGATAGCGAGAAGAGAAGCCTGAGGATTGTCATTCCGCTTGAAAATGGATTCCGGCTTTCGCCGGAATGACGGCGGTGGTCAATTCCGAGCGACGAGGGGTTTTGCAACAGCCCCTGACCGTCTAGGTTTGGTTTTTCCGTAGGTCTCGCTCGGGCTGGAAGAGAGACGAGAACGGATACTCAATGTTTGCTCCCGGGAAATTTTCCGCCACAACCTCCAAGGCTCGGATCCATCGCTTGCCCGAATGGGAGGGAAGGTGTTATCAATGTTCGGGAGACGAAAATGCGATGAAAGTAAAGACGGGCAATAGCCCCGATTTTTGTCTGCCCCTGCATTCTCCACCGCCCGGCACGTTCAAGTGTAATGGGCAGAGCCGCCGCCCACCTATGCGCGAAACAGGATGAGCATGGCCGCTGTCATCGAGAAAATATGTGAAGCCGCCAAGCCCGTAATCGTTCACGGCCAAGCGGCGCTATATCAGGCGGACTGCTTCGAGTGGTTGGAAAATTGCCGCGAGAACAGCATTCACGCCATCGTGACGGACCCGCCCTACGGCTTGGTCGAATACACGGAAAAAGAACAACGCAAACTCCTCAAGGGCAAAGGCGGGGTCTGGAGAATGCCGCCATCCTTCGATGGTTGCCGGCGTTCGCCCCTTCCTCGCTTCACTACCTTGAGCGCCTCCGATCTCGAAAACATGTATGAATTTTTCGAGCGTTTCGGCCGCAGCGCATCGAGGGTCATTGCGCCCGGCGCTCATGTCTTCATGGCGTCCAATCCCCTGGTCTCCCACATCGTCGCTTCTGCGCTCGACGCCGCAGGCCTGGAAAACCGGGGCGTCATCACCCGGCTCGTCATGACGATGCGAGGCGGTGACCGCCCAAAGAACGCGCACGAAGAGTTCGCTGACGTCACGGTGATGCCACGCTCGATGGCCGAACCGTGGTTGTTGTTCCGCAAACCCCTGGAGGGCCGCGTTCAGGACAACTTGCGCAAATGGGGAACCGGCGGACTCCGCCGGATATCGAAAGACAAACCCTTCGGCGACGTCATTTCGTCGCATCCGACGAGGACATCGGAGAAACGCCTTGCGCCGCATCCCTCCCTGAAGCCCCAGGCGTATTTGCGGCAACTGGTCCGCGCCGCCCTGCCGCTGGAAAAGGGCGTGATACTCGATCCGTTCGCGGGTTCGGGTTCGACGCTCGCCGCCGCCAATCACGTCGGCTACCGGAGCATCGGCGTCGAATCCTCGGAGCGATACGTGGAAATCGCGGCGCAGGCCATACCGAAACTGGAAGCGCTCAGGTGTCCAGATACACCCAACGGCGCCGGAGTTTTCCAATGCCCTCTCTGTTCAAAGTAGCCGTTCTGGTTCCCAGTTCGCTTCGCTGATTTTTTCGAAAATCTTCCACGGTGACATAGCCGAGATAGACTTCCGTAAATTTCATGGCGGCGCGATCCACGGCGGGTTCCGTCTGGTTGTCGACCCGGTAAACGAAGACGCACATCCATTGTTTCCTCGCGCCGTGCGTATCGACGGCTCCGCCTCGTTTTCGCGTGCTTTTGACCTCGACGCCTTCCTCTCCGGCCTTCACTGAATCATTGGGATATACGCCGTTTACGATGAGGTCCGGGTGGCCGTTGTGATAACGGTTTTCAACCAGGGTTCTGGAGTGTTGCGCCATGCTCGCCGAAATCATATCGGAGATCAGCCCGGACATGGCGGCGGGTCGCAGCATTTCATCCAGGCGTTTGATGCCCTTGTTGAACAAATGCGTGTTTACATCGAAAAAGAAATCGTAGACGTCCTGCATGACCAACACGAAATCTTCCCGGCGAAGCTGGTAGGGCAACTCGATGTCGGGGTTGAATTTCGAGAGATCAGGCTTTTGTCGAACGATAGGCATGGATGAAGCCCTTAACTCGCTGGGAGAACAGTTGTGTTACATCCTTGATGAAAATGAGCCGCCGCACAAGGCCGCCCCGCATTTCAAGCACTTCAAGCGCCTGCTCCTCCAGCAAGCCGTCGATGATGCTTCGCCATTCATGGAGCGTAGCTTCGACGATTTGCATCTCGCCTGCCGAGACGCTGTAAGCGGGTTTATGGTTCGAGGGTTTGTGGAGGCGCGTGTTTTCCGCTGGTGGAATCGGGGATAATACCGATTTCCCGTCATGGTGAGTGAGGCGCGGGGTATCCCGGCCTAAGCTCCCGTCTCAGGCGAGCCCAGTTCCGTGAGACACGTACTGACGATCACGGCGCTCGTCGTGGCTTCCGCCGTGATGACCCTCGTGGCGCCGGCCGCCTTCAGTGAACCCTCGTCTATATCGTAGAGGGCGCGCGCAATGATGGGAATGTCGGGAGCCGTCCGGCGAATTGTGCGAACCGCGAGCTCCGTGGCTCGCGTGTCGTTTATCGTCACCACCACCAGGCGGGCATTCCTGCAGCCAAGCTCCTCCAGCACTTCTCTCTGCGTGACGTCTCCATAGACGGCCGGGTCTCCGGCCGCTTTTGCGACGCGGACGTTGTCGACGTTCACGTCGACCGCGATACAAGAGAACCCCGCAGCGCGAGCGGCCTGGCATACTTCCCGGCCTGCCCGGCCGTATCCGGCGACGATGACGTGGTCGCTGTGCGGTTCGTGGGCATCGAACCCGGGAGGCTCGGCGCCCAGGATCCGGTTCAGCCAGGGGACGCGGTCCGCGCCGAGAGCCAGGTGAGGGCCGAATGCGATTACCATCGGCGTGAACAGCATGGACAGGATGATCGCCACCAGGAGATTGTGGGATAGCTCGTCACCGAGAAGACCGGTTCCCGAAGCCGCATTCAGGAGTACGAACGAGAACTCGCCGATCTGGCACAACGTGGCCGCCGAGAGGATAGCCACGCGAAGCGGTAATCGCAGAACCAGTCCCATGACGAGCATGATCGCGAATTTGCCGACGAGGATGAGGCCGAGAAGCCCGAGAATCGGCGCAAAATGCTCGATTACGTCCGAAACGTCCAGCAGCATGCCCACGGAAACGAAAAATACGCTGGCGAATACCTCTCGCACGGGAATCAGATCCGACATCGCCTGGTGACGGAACTCGCTTCCGGCGACGATCAGGCCGGCCAGGAACGCTCCGAGCGCGAGCGAGATGCCCGCCAGCGACAGGCTCCAGGCGATCCCGAAGCATCCGAGAAAGACGGTCAGAACGAAGAGTTCCCTCTCCCTCGTCTTGGCCACGAACTCGAGCAGATACGGGACGACGCGGCTGGCTGCAAACAGCACGCCCGAGAGGATGGCGAGACCGATGATGGCCGCGACTGCGATTTCTTGTGTGGAACTCTGTTGTCCCGCCAGAATGGGCACCGCCAGGAGCATGGGGACCACGCACAAGTCCTGGAAGACGAGAATGCCGACGGCCAGACGGCCGTGCGGCGAGTCCAGTTCCCCCCGCGCAGACAGGCCGCGCAGAACGACGGCGGTGCTGGATACGGCGACGACGCAGCCCAGAAACACCGCAGGCCCCGTTTCGAGTCCGTACCAGACGGCCAGGGCCGCGGTGCATGCGACCGTGGCCGCCACCTGAATGCTCCCGCCCAAAAGGATGGCTTTCCAAATGCGTCGCAAATGGCCGAGCGAGAGTTCGAGACCGATCCCGAACAGGAGGAGGACGACGCCAATCTCGGCCAGCACCTCGACCTGATGAGTGTCGTCCACGAGGCTCAACGCCGTGGGTCCGACAAGGGCGCCCGCGAGGATGAACCCCGCGATCGACGGAACACCCACGCGGCGCAGCACCGTTGCGACCACGACCGCCGATCCGAGTACGATTACCAGATCCCAGAGATACTCGATTTCAGGCAAGCGTTTTTATCTCCACGACGCGGCGGAGTGGGGCGAATGTTGAGAACCAGCTTATCACATCCGCAAATAACCCGCTCCGCGAGACCGTGAGCGGTTGAGCAAGGCGATCGGGGGCGACGCGGTAAAAATAACCTCGCGCACGCCATCGATTTTTCTCTTGCATGGCCGCTTGTCATGTGCCGTTTGAAGGTGCTGCTTCGACAATCCGCCGGACTGAACTGTGAAGTATCTTGAGCAGTGATGTAAGAGTCAGGCCGCCCCGAGCTTCTCGACCTTGATTTCCCCGGCACGGGCGCGCGCCTGCCAGAGATCGTAGGCCATCTGCAGGCCGAGCCAGGTCTCCGGTGTCGAGCCGAACGCCTTGGAGAGGCGGATCGCCATCTCCACGGAGACACCGGTGCGCTCGTTGACCAGTTCCGACAAGGTCTGGCGCGCGACGCCGATGCCCCCGGCGGCCTTCGTCACGGACAATCCGAGCGGCTCGAGGCATTGCCGCCTCACAATCCCGCCCGGATGCGGCGGATTTTTCATCGTCATCGTTTTATCCTCATCAATGGTAGTCGAGGTAATCCACGTCGACTACGTCCCCTTCTTCGAACCGGAAGATCACCCGCCGGTTCCCGATCAAGCCTAATGTGTCAGGCGCCGCCCATCAACTGACGGACCGGCAGCGACAACGCCGCAAGACGGCTCGGGGACTCCTGATAGAGATCACCTCGCGCGCGCCGTCGATTTTTCTCTTGTATGGGCCGCTCGTCGTGTGGTATTTTCGTTTTTTATTCGTTGAGTGAGCCATGCGACGACCAACCAGACCGAAGCGGCTCTATATCGATTTCGACGGGTTCTTCGCGTCCTGCGAGGAGCAGGCGGACCCCGGCCTGCACGGCCGCCCCGTCGGCGTCATACCGTTTGTGGGGGCGCGTAACAGCTGCGTGATCGCCGCGAACGCCGCGGCCAAGCGGTTCGGCGTCACGACCGGGACCGCGATCGCGGAAGCCCGCAGGCTGTGCCCCCGGATAACGCTCGCGCCGCAGCGCCCGGACCACTACGTCCGGATCCACCACCGGGTCGTGGCCGCGGTGCTCTCCGTGCTGCCGGTCGACGTCGTCTGCTCGATCGACGAGCTGGCCGCCGTTCTGGGGGAGCGGGACCGTCCCGAAGAGATCGCCGGAAAGATCAAGCGCCGCATACGGAGGGCCGTGGGGGAGCGCATCACCTGCTCCATCGGCTGCGCGCCCAACAGGTGGCTCGCCAAGATCGCCGCCGACCTGGACAAGCCGGACGGCCTGACGGTGCTGTTTCCGTGCGATCTGCCGGGTCCTCTGCTCAACCTCGGGCTGGACGCGCTGCCCGGAGTGGGGGGGCGCATGCGCGCTCGCTTGAAGCGGGGCGGGATAGCGACGGTCGAGGACGTCTGGAACGCCACCCCCGGACGGCTGCGCTCCCTGTGGGGGAACGTGAACGGCGCGCGCTTCTGGTATGCGCTGCACGGCTACGCCGTGGAACCGCCTGTGACGAAGCGCGGCTCGATCGGCCACAGCCGGGTCCTGCCTCCGGGGGAGCGCAGCGTGCAACTCGCCCGGCCGATGGCCAGGCAACTGGTGGTGAAGGCGGCCCGGCGCCTGCGCCGGGAGGGGCTCCTCGCCCGGAGGCTCATCCTCTCGGCCGACTTTTTCAATGCGCCCGCCTGGACGGCCTCGACGATCGTCGCAAGGGCGAACGACGATCTGACCTGCCTGGACGCCCTCTCTGTGATATGGGCCGCGCTCGCCAGGGCGCGGGACCGTGCCACCCTGTTCCGGATCACCGTCTCGTTCGACAGGTTCATCCCCTCGGATGAAGCGCAGCTCGAACTGCCTTTTGAGAATCCGGACGAGAGGCGCCGGCTGGCGAGGCTGAACACCGCCGTCGATTCGATCAACGGCCGCTATGCGCGCACCCTCGTGGGCTACGGCGGGTGCGCCCCTCCGGGCGGCTACGCAGGAGCGAAGATCGCCTGCGGCCGCATTCCCCGGCTGGAGGATTTCCAGTAATGGCGCTCCTTCTGGGCGATTACGCCGGGGGAGACTGGTATTTCATCGTGAGGTGCAAGGCCTGCGGCCGGGAGAAGACCCTGGAACCCGCCGAGGTCCTGGCCCGGCCCGAGACGGGAAAAGTGCACCGGGGAATGCGCGTGGAAGATTTGGAGCCCCTCCTGCGCTGCCGGGAATGCCGCCGCAGGGAGGCGCATATCGAACCGGTCGCCAGGACCCGCAGGCAGGGTTTCGTCGGCGGGATGATCTGATGGCGAGGTGATTTTCGAGGATGCCGGGCGGCTCAGGCGGGCAACGCGGCGGCCGCGCTGATCTCGAACGCCTCGCCGCCGGGGCTGCTGATCCCGCCGGGTTCGATCCGGATCATCCGTGCCCGGGTTACGCGCCAATCCGTGCCGGAATGTTTTCCGGCGACAGTCGCACCAGGCCTGGTCAGCCCCTGCGTCTGGTGGACTTCGCCGTGATGCGGCATAATAAGGGCATCAGGATCGAGGAAAAGCCGGAGTTCTGGCCGCTGCAGTACCCGGAGCGCGTCCTGGAGGCACTTCCGTGAACTCCATGTTGAAGCCTGCGCTGATGATGATCCCCTTCGCGTGGATTCCCACGCTTCTGCCGGCCGCCTACGTCCCGGAGGCGTCGCTCGCGCCGCCCCGGCCGGCACTCACGCCTTGAGGGCCGACGCATGACCCGTGAGTTTCTCGCCGATCTCGCCGGCCGGATAGAGACGCTCAAGGCCGACGGCCTGTTCAAACAAGAGCAGGTCATCTCCTCGCCGCAGCAGGGCGAGGTCACCCTCGAGACGGGCGCGGCCTGCATCAACCTGTGCGCCAACAACTACCTGGGCCTCTCCAACCACCCACGCCTCGTCGAGGCGGCCAGGGCCGCGCTCTCCCGGTACGGCTTCGGAATGTCGTCGGTGCGGTTCATCTGCGGCACCCAGGTTCCCCACAAGGAGTTGGAGGATCGCCTGAGCGCGTTCCTGGGAACCGAGGACACGATCCTCTTCCCCAGTTGTTTCGACGCCAACGCGGGGCTGTTCGAGAGCCTCCTGGGCGAGGAGGACGCGATCATATCCGACGCGCTGAACCACGCCTCGATCATCGACGGCGTGCGGCTTTGCCGCGCGAAGCGGTTCCGCTACGCCAACAACGACATGAAGGACCTGGAAGCCAGGCTGCAGGAGGCGGCAGGCGCGCGCTACCGCCTGATCGCCACGGACGGGGTCTTTTCGATGGACGGCTACATGGCCGATTTGCCGGCCATCTGCGACCTGGCGGAAAGACACGACGCCCTCGTGATGGTCGACGACAGCCATGCCGTCGGCTTCGTCGGCGAAAACGGACGGGGGACGCCGGAGCGCTTCGGCGTCGCAGGACGGGTCGACATCCTGACGGGGACCCTCGGCAAGGCGCTGGGAGGCGCTGCCGGCGGCTACGTCTCGGCCCGCCGCGTCGTCGTGGAATGGCTGCGCCAGAGCGCGCGTCCCTACATCTTCTCCAACACGCCGGCTCCCGTCATCGCCCGGACCGGCCTGGCGGCGCTGGACCTTCTCGCAGCCTCGGCGGAACTGCGGGAGCGGCTCTGGCGCAACGCGAGGCGCTTCCGCGCCGAAATGACCGCCCTGGGGTTCGAACTGTTGCCGGGTGAGCACCCCATCATCCCCCTGATGCTGCGCGACCCGAAGCTGGCGCAGAACTTCGCCGCCGGACTCCGCGAGAAAGGCGTACTGGTCACCGCGTTTTCGTTCCCCGTCGTCCCGCGCGGGGGGGACCGCATCCGCACGCAGATGTCGGCGGCCCACGATGCGGGAGACCTCGACCGCGCCATCGGGGCCTTCGCCGAGGTGGGCCGCGACCTGGGAGTCATCACGTAGCGCACGGGAGTTGAGCATGTTCAACCTTGAAGGACAGGCGGCGGTCGTCACCGGCGGCGCCAGCGGCATCGGACTCGCCACCGCGCATGCGCTGGCGGACGTGGGCGCCGCCGTCGTCATCGCCGACCTGAACGAGGAGGCGGGCGCTGCGGCGGCGGAAGACTTGAAGGCGCAAGGCGCCGAGGCGCTGTTCGTCAGGACCGACGTGGCCGAGGCGCCGGACGTCGAAGCGCTCATCGAGGCGGTGACGGAGCGGTTCGGCTCGCTGGAAATCCTGATGCACTTCGCAGGCATAGGGCAGGAGATACTCGCCCTGGAAACCACCCTCGAGGATTGGAACCGCATCATCTCCGTCAACCTCACGGGAAGTTTCCTGATGATGCAGGCCGCCGGCGTCGTGATGGTCGAGGCGGGATACGGCCGGATCGTGTCGATGTCCTCGGTGGCGGGGCTGCGGGGCGGGACGGGGCGCGCGGCCTACGGCGCGTCCAAGGGCGGCGTCGCGGCGTTGACGCGGGTGTTGGCGACCGAGTGGGCGCAGTCCGGCGTGACGGTCAACACCCTGGCGCCGGGGCCCGTCGAAACCCCGCTGGTGAAGGAAATGCACGACCAGGAGACCCGCCGGGCCTATCTCCGGAGCCTTCCGGCGAACCGCTACGGGGCGCCTGAAGAGGTGGCGGCCGCGGCCGTCTATCTGGCGCTGCCGCAATCGGGCTACATCAACGGCGTGACGCTGCCGGTGGACGGAGGTTTCGCCGCAAGCGGCGTCCTCAAACGCGGCCCGGGCCCGGGTGGACCCGAAGGACCCGGGACGACCGCCTCCTGAAGTCCGGCTGCCCGAAAACCCCTCGTCAATCGGTGTTGCGGTTGTAGTAGGGACAACCCTTTGGGGTTGTCCTGCCCTCCGTGGTTGTCCTTTTGCAGGATGGTTCGAATCAGGACAGGCACGGAGGCCTGTCCCTACTGGGCAGCGCCTCCTCGGTCGGTTCGATTGCCCCCTCATTTGTTGAAAGGCAACCCCCCCTACCCCCCCTTGTCAGGGGGGTATAAAAAGGCGATGCGCCCCCGCCGGGCTGAGGGGGCTTTGCTTTTTCTTGCCCCCCTGACAAGGGGGGGTAGGGGGGGTTGCCTTTGTCCCGTGACGAGAAGGGCTTTTTCAACAGCCCCGTTGAGGGGGGGGGGGAGGGGATTGGTTTTGAGCCGAGGAAGGAGCCCGACCCGGCCGTCATTCCGGCGGATGCCGGAATCCAGTGAATTGATTTTTGGCTTTTTGTTTTTGCCTTGTCGGTTTTGACGGCCGTTCGGCGGCGTTGTCTTCCTCGTCGGCTCTGGATTCCGGCATCCGCCGGAATGACGAACAAAACCACACACCCCGCAGGGGCGGACTTAATTGTCTACCCGACCCGAAACAGGGTTTTTCAACAGCCCCTGAAGCACGGCGCGCATCTGCGCCGCATGGCGCTCAGGACGCGGCCAGGATTGATCTCTTGATTGACGGGTTGGCAGGGCAGGAGTTTTTTGGGGGGCGATAATGAAGCGCTCTCGCCTTTCGTTTTTGCGTTCGATTCCGATCCTCCCCGCCCGAGCCGCGAGGACTTTTTCAACAGCCCTTCCGTTTACCCCTTCACCGCGCCGGCCGTCATGCCGGCGATGATCTGCCGCGCGGAGAAGAAGGTGAATACCAGCGGCGGAATGACGATCAGCGTCCCCATCGCCATGATGCGCCCCCATTCGGGGCCCGAGTCCGTCAGGAACAGGCTGGTGGCGACCGGCAGCGTGCGCGTGGTCCTGTCCGTCAGCAGCAGGGCCAGGATGAACTCGTTCCACGCGATCCGGAACACGAAGATGCCGGTCACCGCGTACCCGGCCTTCATCACCGGGAAGAGGACGCGGGTGAACACCTGCCAGGGCGTCGCCCCGTCGATGATGGCGGCTTCCTCGAGTTCGATCGGGACCTGCTTCACGAAGCCGTAGAGCAGCCAGATGGCGAAGGGCAGGTTGAGCGCCGAGTAGAAGAAGACGAGGCCCGAAAGCTGGTTCGCGATTCCCAGCACGATGGAGACCGCGAAGGCCGGGATCGCCAGCACCGCCGGCGGTATCATGCGGACCAGGAGCGCCCCGTTGGCGATGGACTGGCGGCCGGGGAACTGCATGCGGGCCAGCGCGTAGGCCGCCATGCCGCCGGTCGTCAGCGTGATGAGAGTGGCCGAAACGCCCACGATGACGGAGTTCACCAGATACCGGTCGAAGTGCGCGTCGCCGATGATGTCGGCGTAGTTCTGAAGCGTGGGGAAGAAGAAAAACCACACGGGATTGCCGTCGAAGATCACCACCTCGTTTTTGAAGGACGTGCTGATCATGATGTAGATGGGCGTCAGGCAGATGATCGACAAGGCGATCAGCCCGGCGTAGTGGAATATCAGTCTCGCTTTCGTCGATTCGATGCGCATCGCCTTCACCTCACACGTCGGCGCGGGATTTCATGGGGTTGCTGACCAGCAGGATCGCCAGACTGAGCGCGAAGACGATCAGCAGCAGGAGGACGGAGATGGCCGCCGCATAGCCGAGTTGCTGGGCGTCGAAGGCGGTCTTGTAGACGTGCAGCGACAGCAGTTCCGTCGCCAGCCCCGGCCCGCCTTCCGTCAGGATCAGCATGACCTCCAGCCCCTTGAATACGTCGATGAGCCGGAGCAGGAGGGCGATGATCAGGATCGAGCGGATCATCGGCAGCTTCACCAGGAAGATCTGCTGCCACGTATTGGCGCCGTCGATGCGCGATGCTTCGAGCACCTCCGAGGGCAGCGCCTGGAGACCGGCGATCACGATGATGAAGACGAACGGCGTCCATTGCCAGATGTCCGTGAACACGATGGCGAAAAACGCGAGGTGCGGCTCCCCCAGCCAGATCAGCGGCTCGAAGCCGGCGAGTTCCAGGTAATGGTTGATCCAGCCCGCCCGGGCGTCGAACAGGTAGCGCCATACCAATCCGACCACCACGGGTGAAATCATGAGCGGCATGATGAAGATCGTCCGGAAGATGGACGCGCCGCGAATCGGTTTCTCGAGCAGCAGGGCCAGCGCGACCCCCAGCGTCATCTCGATGGTGATCGTGAAGAAGCCGAACTTGAACGTCACCCACATGGATTCCTGGACGTTTTCGTCGCGGAGCATGCGTAGATAGTTGTCCGCGCCGATGAACTCCGCCGTCGACATCGGCGTGCCGACCGCCCAGTCCTGCATGCTGAGCAACAGCCCCTGGACGACGGGGTAGATGAGGCCCGCGCCCATGAGCAGGACGGCGGGCGCGACGAACAGGTAGCCGACGATCCACCGCCGCATGCCCGTTGCGACCGGAGCGGACGGGTCGCTCATGGTGAGCGTTCCGGGAACCGGCTGCCTGCGGGTGAAGCGCCTCCCCCGGCAGGGCCGGGGGAGGCGGTTTCAGGGGTTTCGGCTACTTGGAAGATATCGACTGCCACTGATAGTAGCCCTCGCGTTTCATGACGGCGCGCGCCTGCTTCGCCGCCTTGTCCAGGATCGGCTTGATGGGCTTGTCGGAAGTCAGCACCTGGTGCAGCGCGATGCCGAGCACCTTGATGTTCAGCTCGTTCCACTCGGGGATCAGCGGCCGCCAGTCCGGATCGGCGCATTTGAGCTGTTCCGCGATCACCGGGTATTCCGGGAACTTCTTGGAGAACACCGGATCGGTGAGCGTGGAAATGCGGATCGGGTCGCCGCCGAGCTCGACGATCCGCCGGTCGGCCTTCTTCGAGGTCATCCACTGGATGAACAGGAACGCCGCCTCCTTGTTCTTCGAGTTGGCCGGTATGCCCATGGCGAAACCGCCCGTCTCGGAGCCGCACTGGACGTCGGTCGGGTGCAGCGCGTAGCCGACCTTGCCGACGACCTTCGATTGTTTCGGGTCGCGCGCCCTGGCGGCGATCTTCAGCGAGTCGATGTACATGGCGGCGTCGCCGTGCAGGAACGCCTTGGACGCTTCGCCGTAGCTGTAGGAGGGAATGCCGCGGGGGCCGTACTTCACCGTCTCGCGCAGGAACTCCGCGGTCTTCACGCCGGCGGGGCTGTTGAAGACGGGCTCCCACTTGTCGTTGAAGACGCGGGCGCCCATGGGCGCGGCATGGAACAGCCAGGCGGCCGTGACCTGGTGCCCGGTCTTGCCGCGCATGGTGAGGCCGCCCATGCCCGTCTTCTCCTTGATGGTCTTCGCCGCCTTGCGGACGTCGGCGTAGGTCTTCGGCACGGCGAGGCCCAGCTTCTTGAACACGTCCTTGCGGTAGGCCAGGATCGAGGTCTCGGCGCCGAAGGGCAGACCGTAGAGCGCGCCCGACTTGCCGGGCAGATAGCCCTTCTTGCCGCCGACGATGCCGCCGTTCTGGATGTAGGCGTCGGCGATGTCCTCGATGTCGTAGTTCGGATCGACGAACGCGGGGCTGGTGAAGAACTGCGAGAGGGGCGTCAGCAGGCCCTTCGCCACGTACTCGCCCTTCCACATCACCACCCAGGCGACGACGTCGAAGTCGCCGTCTTTCTTGCTCATCTCCAGAAGCTGGCGATTCCGCATCTTGAGGTACTGGGAGTAGTCGATCTCGACCTTGATGCCCGTCTCCTTGGTGAACTCGGCGACCAGTTGCTTGGCCTTCTTGAAGTGCGAATTCGAGGGCCAGCTGACCACCAGCGTCTTGCCCTTGTACTTCTCGTAGGGGTTGGCCATCAGCGTCGAGGCGCTGAACGTCAGGGCCAGGGCCGCCGCAAGCGCGACCATCCCCAGGTTTCTGCATTTCGATTTCATGATTTCCTCCTTATGAGGTTAGTAATTAAAACGTCCCGGCCCGAGCGGTGGGCTTGAGCGCGAGACCGGTCTCCTTCTCGAACAGGTAGAGCCTCTCCGTTTCGAAATAATAGGTGCCGGACTCCATCCGCCCGTGTTCGGGGCCTGCTTCCACGGAGACGGAAATCCGTTGCTCGCCGATGCGCGCGGCGAGAAACTGGTTGGAGCCGACATACTCGGCGACGTCGACCGTGAGCTGCACCGGGGCCGTGGCGCCGCCCGAATACCTCGCCCCCGTCGAGGAGAAATGCTCGGGGCGCAGGCCCGCGACGACTTCACGGGATTCGCCGCCGCCGAGGCTCTCGTGGAAGGCCCTGGGAACCGGCAGTTCGAAGCCGTCTCCGACGATTACGAGTTCCGAACCATCTTGCCTGATCTCTCCGTCGAGCATATTCATGGCCGGTGAGCCGATGAAGCCGGCGACGAACCGGTTGACCGGATGATTGTAGACCTCCGGCGGCGTGCCAATCTGCTGGATGACCCCCTCGTCCATGACCACGATGCGGTCGGCCATGGTCATGGCCTCGATCTGGTCGTGGGTCACGTAGATCATGGTGCGGTCGAGTTGCTTGTGCAGCAGCGCCAACTCGGTGCGCATCTGGGCGCGAAGCTTGGCGTCGAGGTTCGAGAGGGGTTCGTCGAAGAGAAAGCAATAGGCGTCGCGCACGATGGCGCGGCCCATGGCGACGCGCTGGCGCTGTCCGCCCGAAAGCTCCCGCGGCTGGCGGTGCAGCAGTTCGGTCAGGCCGAGCATTTCAGCGGCGCGCGCCACCCGCGCCGCGATCTCCGCCTTTGGAAACTTGGCGAGGCGAAGCGAGAACGACATGTTGCCCGCCACGTCCATATGCGGATAGAGCGCGTAGGACTGGAACACCATGGTGATGTCGCGGGCCTTGGGAGGCGCATGGGTGACGTCTTTACCGGCGATCATGATCCGGCCCGCCGAGACTTCCTCGAGTCCGGCGATCATGCGAAGCGTCGTGGACTTTCCGCAGCCCGAGGGACCGACCAGCACCGCGAATTCGCCTTCTTCGATCTGCAGGTTCAGTTCGGTGATGACGGTGACCCGGCCGAACCGCTTCGTCACGTCGATGAGATCAACGGCAGCCATGACTCCCCTTTTCCGGCTCCGGCGACCCCGATTTCCGCGTGACGGAGAACCTTCCCGTATCGCTCAAGGCCGATCGTCGCATGTCCCGCACCTGTGCGAACCACGAGTTTGAGGAACTTCCTTTCGCTCTGATCTCTCTATTGTGCTTTATTGTGCGCGTATAGGGCAAACCGGAAATGTTTGGGCCCGTTGAAAAAGCCCTACAGAGGGCAATGGCAACCCCCTTGAAAGGGAAACTTCATAAAGGCAACCCCCCCTACCCCCCTTGTCAGGGGGGTATGAAAAGGCGACGCCCGCCGCCGGTAGAGGGGTTTTGCTTTTTCTTGCCCCCCTGACAAGGGGGGGTAGGGGGGGTTGCTCCTTTGAGATGAGAAGGGGTTTTTCAACAGCCCCAAGGAGAGAGGAATCACTCCCCCCTTGAGGGGGAGTCGAAGAGGCCGAGCGTTTCTTGCGAAGGCTGACTCGGTGGGGGGGTAAAATGCGTTTTCTTTGCCAGTCCGGATTATACCCCCCACCGAATCGCTTTCGGGCTTACGCCCTCAGCTCTTCGTCGGCCTTCCCGAGGAGGAAAGGCCGACCCTCAAGGGTCTGTTGAAAAACCCCGCTTTGAAGCGGGAAGTCTGGCGGCTCACGCGGCTTGGGAGAGCAAGCCCAATCGGCGCGTGAGGCCGCGATGGGCGCGCATTCGGCCTCTCAAGGCGGCGCAGGCCCGCCACAGAGCGAACAAACGCGCCGCAACAGCGGCGGCGAGCCGCTTGAGGTTCACCGCAGTCGCCGTCAGGTAGGCCTGGATCTTCATGTTCGCAAGACCCCGACGCACCGCCCGCGCCAGTCCGTGCCAACTCTTCGCCTCGCCGTGGTAGCCTTCGGAGCGACCCATGTGCCGGCGCCACAGCCGACCCTCCTCCTCCCCACGGCGCGCGTGGCGACGGCGCCCGCGCAACAGCGCCGGATACGCGTGCGGAATCAGCACCGTCCGGCTCGTGTGCGACTTGGGCAGACAATCCGACCTCAGCGAGCAGCCCGCGCAATCGCGCGTCCTCGAACCATAGTAGCGACCCCGCTCCGTCTCCTTCCGGGGACGCAGCGTCTTGCCCCCCGGACACTTCACCACCTTGTGACGCTCGTCGTAGCGGAACAGCTGCAACGGCACCCGGCTCTGGGAAGGCTCCTTCTTCGCCGGTATCAACGCGTCCACCCCACGCCGCTCCAATCCCGCATACACCTTCGAATACGCGTAGCCACTATCCGCCGTCACCACCGCGGGCGCGCGACCCGTCAGTTCGCAAACCGCATCCAACTGCGGCTCCATCATCTCCCGCTCGTTCAA
>JAJDYR010000030.1 GCA_022825065.1 bacterium | reverse complement strand
AATCAGCTGCTCCAGCGAACCGGCCACGAACAAGTCCATCTGCTCGCGCCTCTTGCGGCCCATCATCTCGGGAACTCCCATCTCGGGCGAGTCGGGATACATCCATACGATCACAAAACCAGGACTTTTTCAACAGGCCCTTGTCAGGGGGGTCTTTTTATTGCTCCCCCCTGTCGGGGGGACCTTTTTTGTTTTTACCCCCCTCGTCGGGGGCATTGCTTTTTTATACCCCCCTGACAAGGGGGGGTAGGGGGGGTTGCTTTTCCAGTCGAGAGGGGCGCTCCCCCTACTCTTTGAAAAGAGCACTTTATCGACAGCCCTATTTCTTCCCCGCCACGCCGACCTGCACGATGCGGGGCTTGTCCACGCCGGCCACGCCCACGTACTTGAAGGATTTGCCGTCGAACTCGCGCGGCTGAAAGCCCTGGACGACGGCCTTCTTCGCCCCGCTCAGGAGTGCGGCGAAGGGCGCGGCCTGCGACTTGGCGTTCACGTCGGTGGGGAACTTGAAGCTCGTCCCCGGAATGTTGGTGAACTCGATGCGTCCCTTCTCGTCGCTGATCCAGAATTCCGATATCGCCGATTCTTTCGCCACTTTCGCGAGGACGGCGTTGATATCGGCTTTGCTCATGCCCGCCTTGAGGGCCGCGGCGATGAAGTGCGCCGTCAGGGTGGCTTCGGCGACCATGTGCTTCGAGACGGCGTCGTCCATCGCGCGGGTTTTCTCGACCCCGACGCCCAGGGTGAGACAAAGTCCG
Organism: bacterium; assembly: GCA_022825065.1. GTDB lineage: Bacteria > UBA8248 > UBA8248 > UBA8248 > UBA8248 > Bin107. The sequence continues at coordinate 138,009 of JAJDYR010000030.1, read as the reverse complement.
AGGATGAGTGCGGCGATCAGGGCCTTTTTCATCGGGTTTCCTCCGAAAATCGGGTAGGGCCAATAGATTTTTCGGCGAGATGATACTAGGGCGCGAAACCACCGCGCAAGGGGGCGGTTCGCGGGGTGGCTGAAAAAGTCCCCTTTTCAGGGAGTAGGGAGGACGCTCCTCTCGCCCTGAAAACCAACCCCCCCTACCCCCCCTTGTCAGGGGGGTAAAAAAAGGCGACGCCCGCCGCCGGTTCGCCCGCCGTTGGTTGAGGGGCTTTTGTTTTTTCTTGCCCCCCTGACAAGGGGGGGTAGGGGGGGTTGCTCTTTTGACAAAGGCTTTTTCAACAGCCCGATGAGGGGGGAATCGACCGAGCGAGGTGAGGCTTTTCAACAACCCCTTCACCGCCGCTTCGCGCTCAGGCGTCTTTTTTGAGCGCCTGTACGTCGTTCTGCGCGGGGTCGTTGGGGTGCACCCTGTCGGGCATGATGTAGGGGGCCTGCATCTCGAAGATGTCCTGCGTGCGGCAGTACCTGGGGCCGCCCAGCCTGCCCACGGGCTGTAGCTTCGCCGGGTCGATGTATATCTTCTCCTCATCACGCAGTATCAGATCCTCGCGCACGTGCCAGCGCAGCACCTCCCCGATGACGAGGTGCGTCACCCACTCGTCTCCGAAGGGAATCATGCGCTCGAAGCGGCACTCCATCGCCACGGGGGCGTCCTTGATGCGCGGCGCGTCCACGAGGTCTGAGGCGACCATTTCGAGACCCGCCGCCTCGAACTCGCTCTCATCGGGGGCGTAGTTGCCCGCGCAGACGTTCATGGCCTCCTCCCAGCCGTTCACCACCGTGTGGATGACGTAGCCCTTGGTGTCGAGGATGTTGCGCGCGGTGTCCTTGGGCTTGTTCTCGCGCTCGCCGACGGAAATCGACGCCATCGGCGGCTGGTGCGACACCATGGTGAAGAAGCTGAAGGGGGCGAGATTCGCCACGCCGTCCGCGCTCATCGTGCTCACCCAGGCGATGGGCCGGGGGACGACCGAGCCGATGAGGAGGCGGTAGATCTGTGAGTGGTCGATTTCAGCGGTGTCGAAGACGCGGTAGGTCATGTTTTGTCCTTGTGTCGTTAAGGGAGAAGGTGCGCCCCAATTTCAGGCGATCGGCTGCGGTTCGAGGCGCGCGGGGTTCGTGTCCTCTAAGAGCGGCATGACCTCACGCCCGAAAATCTCGGCTTCTTCCAGATGCGGCCAGCCGGAGAGGATGAAGTTGCGCACGCCCAGGTCGACGTATTCCCTGAGGGCTGCGGCCAGCATGTCGGGCGTGCCGACCAGCATGGCCGCAGCGCCCGAGCGCACCTTGTTCACGCCCATCCAGAGGGTATCCGTGAGCCAGGGGGAGCCGCCCTCGTACAACTCGTTCATGCGGCGCTGGCCCTCGCTCTCGGAGCGGTTCCGCTGGTCGGCCCACATCCGCGTGTTCTCGAGCGCGCTGTCTTCCAGCAGCGCTTCCGCGGCGCGTCGGGCTTCCTTCCTGGTCTCGCGGCACATCACGTGGAGCCTCAGGCCGAAGCGCAGGTTGTCGCGCCCGATTTCCGCCGCCCGGCGGCGCATGTCGGCGGCGTCCTCGGCGACCTGCTCGGGCGCCACCGCCCACATCATGTGCACGTCGGCGTGCTTGGCGCCCACGCGGCGGCCGGCGTCCGAGCTTCCGCCCAGGAATATCGTGGGATGGGGCTTCGATACGGCCCTGGCGTAGAGGGTGGCGTTCTCGATCCGGTAGTACTCGCCCGAGTAGCTCACCGGCTCGTCGCTCGTCCAGAGCGCCTTCACGACGTCCAGAAACTCCTCCGTCCGCGCGTAGCGCTCCGCGTGGTCCAGGTGATCGCCGTAGCGCTTCTGATCCACAGGGGTGGAGCCCGTCACCACGTTCACCGTGAGACGCCCGCCCGTCACGGCGTCATAGGTGTTCGCCTGCTGGGCGGTGAGGACGGGGCTGCTAAGTCCGGGGCGGAAGGCCACGCAGAACCTGATGCGCTCCGTGCGCTGGGCGACGGCCAGGGTGATCATCCAGGCGTCCAGGCAATGCGTGCCCGTCGGCACGAGCAGGTTCACGAAGCCCGCCGCTTCCGCCGCGCGCGCGACCTCCGATATATATTCCACCGTCGGGGGACGCTCGGGCGTCCTGGCGTTGATGGTGTGTCCGTCGCCGTATCTGCCCGTCGGCAGAAACCATGCGTATTCGGTGTTCATGGGGTTTTATCCTTTGCGACGCTTGGGGGCGTTCTTACGCGCGCGGCCCCCGCGCTTGGCCAGCTTGATCAAACGAACGATTTCTTTCACCTCCAACCACGGCTGTTTCGCATGGATCATACTGTGGCAGTTCGAACACAGCAAAACCAAATCACTTAAGCGAGTCGTGCTTCTGGGTTTCAAATCGCGCAACGGCTTGGTGTGGTGGCACTCGATGACGCCCTCGCCTCTTTTTCCATATTTTTCCGCAAAGTCGAACCCGCACGCCTCGCAAACCAGCCGACCAGTTTTTTGAAGGACGCTTTTTTTCTTCTTTTGGACGAGTTTACGGTTTCGCTCGCGGACGATATGAGATTTGGCGAGAAGGTTTCCCTCGATAGCGTCAAGTTTGGGGTCGTCGCTCATCCACTCCTGTTCTTGAGATCGAGCCGACTTTGTATTTCGCTCCGCCTCGATATGTTCTCGTATCGCATTGGCAGTGGCTCTAAGGCGGTCTCGATCGTCGACAAACTCATCCCACACCTTTTGAATTTTCGGAGTTTTGCCGCCTGAAAGACCTTTACCGGAATACTCAGGATTTAGGTAATTATAATTCGCGAACCTTATCCAGACGGCATTAAAAGGTTTGTTCAGAAACTCACATAACTCCTCGACCTCTCGGGAGTTCTGACCTCCTGGTTGCCTGGTGGCAAAATATACATCCAGCGCCAGAATTTCTTCGTCCCTGGTCCAATGCCGCCCCCGCGAATTCTTTTCTCCGATTCGATTCATTCTTCTTTCACCATTCCAAGCGGTCGGTGCTCATACGCGATACGAACGGAAAAGGGCGACCCGCCGCATGGGCCGCCCGTATATCCTAGTATCACCCTGTAAGCCCCCCGCCTGGGAGGCGTATCCTTCGACTAGGCGGTCGCCGCCGCGGCCTTCTGTTCGGCGAGCAGCTCGTCGAGCAACTCTTGGACGCGCGCCGCCTCCATCCAGTCGGACTTGTAGGCGATCCTGCCCTCCTTATCCACGATGAACGTCATGTTCGGCATGCGGCCGAAAGCGTGCACCACGCTCTCGTCGAGATCGTCGATGAGCACGGGCACCTTCATGCCGAATTCCTCCACCATTTCCTGCGCGTACTGCTTCTTGTGCTCATACGTGGTGTGCTGCGCGTATTTCTTGAAGTGGCTCGTCTCGCCCGCGTGGGGTTCCTTGGAGTAGACGACGAAGAAGACCACGTCCTCGTCCTTGTACTTCTCCTGTAAATCCTCGACGCCGGCCACCTGCCGGCGGTAGGGGGGTCACGTGATGGCCCCGAACTCGACCACGATGTTCTTCTCCCCCTTGAAATCGGAGAGGTCGAACGCGACGTCGTCGGTGGTCTTCAAGCGGACGGCCGGCATCGGCTCGCCCGGCTTCAGGGTGTCGCGGAACGCCTCCTTGCGCTGTTTGCGGTAGCCCATGAGCATCCGCTTCGCGAACTGAAACTTGTCGATGTAGAACGCGCTCCAAAGCCCGAACAGCGGGCCCGGCGGCCTGTCGAATTCGTCCGATACTCGCATAATCGCTCCAGATATGAGGGTGGATAAACGCCGCCCCATTAAAGACGAACGGGGTGAGATGCGCAAGGGGAGGGGGTGCGGCGGGATTCGATTTGACGCGGCTGTTTCGCGTCACCGGAAAGACGTGATATTTTCTCTCTTGCACCGAACCGTTGATGAGATGAAGGGAAAGCGCCATGATCCTTTTCGGATTCATCTTCACATTCTTCGGACTCGTGATGCTCTACGTCATCTCGCATGACTCCGGGGCGAGTCTCGCGTACTGGGATCGCGTTATCCACACTGCGCTCGTCGCCACGACGGCCCTGGGGCTCATCCTTATCCTTGGCGGCGCCGTCGTCTCCATCTACAGAGCCGTCAGGTTCAGGCGCGATTCGAGGAAGTAGAAGCGGGGAGTCCGGCTCGCATCTTCCGTAGAGAAACAATGGGGCGAATCTGATATGCTCGTGCCGTGACGCCCCGTGTCTCGCGCCGCGCCGCCGCCGTATGATTGACTCAGCCGCTTTCCTCCCCGGAGGAGGGGACGATGAACAAGAAAACGCAGTTTTCCATCGGTTATTTCCTCTTCATCTTCATCATCATGTCGCTCATCCACACCCTCTTCTTCCAGGGCGCGCGCTACCAGCGCATCCCCTACAGCGAGTTCCGCGCCATGCTGAAAGAAGGCGACGTGGAGCGCGTCGACATCCGCGGCGACCGCTTACAGGGCGTCTTGAAAAGACGCGACGCGGATGGCCGGCAGCGGTTCTTCGAGACCGCCAAGGTGGCCGACCCCGAGCTCATCAAGCTGCTCGAGAGCGCGGGCGTCACCTTCCAGGGCCAGTTCGAGCCGCCCTGGCTGGTGCAGGTGTTCACGAGCTGGGTGCTGCCGCTGGCGATCCTCTTCGCCATCTACGCCTTCGTGCTGCGCCGCATGGGCCCCGGCCAGGGGGTGATGGCCTTCGGCAAGAACAAGGCGAAGATTTTTGCGGAAAAAGAGGTGGGCGTGCGCTTCGAAGACGTGGCCGGCGTGGACGAGGCCAAGGCGGAACTCGCAGAAGTCGTGGATTACCTCAAGAATCCCGACCGCTACCTCCGCCTGGGCGGCAAGATTCCGCGCGGCGTCCTGCTGGTGGGGCCGCCCGGCTGCGGGAAGACGCTCATGGCGAAGGCCGTGGCGGGCGAGGCGGGGGTATTCTTCTTCAGCATCAGCGGCTCGGAGTTCGTCGAGATGTTCGTGGGGCTGGGGGCCGCGCGCGTGCGCGACCTTTTCGAGCAGGCGATGGAGAAGGCTCCCTGCATCGTCTTCGTGGACGAGTTGGACGCGCTCGGCAAGGCGCGCGGCGTGGGCAACCTCGCGGGCGGTCACGACGAGCGCGAGCAGACGCTGAACCAGCTCCTGGTCGAGATGGACGGCTTCGACACCCGAAAGGGCGTCATCATCATGGCGGCGACGAACCGCCCCGAGATTCTCGACCCAGCCCTCCTGCGCCCGGGGCGCTTCGACAGGCAGGTGCTGGTCGACAAGCCGGACCTGAGCGGCAGGCGCCACATCCTCGAAGTCCACACGAAGGTGCTCGTGCTGGGCGGAGACGTGAATATCGAGCGGCTCGCCGAGATGACGCCCGGCCTCTCGGGAGCGGACCTCGCCAACCTCGCGAACGAGGCCGCGCTGCTCGCGGCGCGCCACGACCGCGACGCGGTGATGATGGCCGATTTCGAGGAAGCCTTCGAGCGCGTGGCGGCGGGTCTCGAGAAGCGCTCGCGCGTCATGACGAACGAGGAGCGCCGCCGCGTGGCCTATCACGAACTCGGCCACGCCATGGTGGCCGAACTCGTCGGCACGGCGGACCCGGTGCAGAAGGTCTCCATCATCCCGAGGGGCCTCGCCGCGCTGGGCTACACCCTGCAGCGGCCCACCGAGGATCGCTACCTGCTCTCGAAAAAAGAGCTCGAAGACAGGATCGCCGTCCTCCTGGCGGGCCGCGCGGCGGAAGAGGTCGTTTTCGGGGAAGTCTCCACCGGGGCGCAGAACGATCTTCAGCGCGCGACCGACATGGCGCGCTCGATGGTCACCGAATACGGCATGAGCGAGCGCTTCGGCCCCCACGCCATGGGCGGCGCGCCGCGCCCGCTGTTCCTGGGCGGGGGGAACGGCGCCGGGCATCTCGACATCAGCGAGGCGACCCAGCGCGAGGTGGACGAGGAGGTGGAGAAGATACTCGACGGCGCCTACGCGCGCGCGACGGATATATTGAGAGAAAGGCGCGGCGACCTCGAAACCCTCACCGCGCGCCTGCTAGAGCAGGAAACCATCAGCGGGGATGAACTGCGCGCCGCGCTGGGCGTGGTGGAAGCGCGAAGCGAGGGGTGATCATGCAGTGGGGTTTCGTGTCATTTGCAAGCGTTCCGGTTTATTAAACGTGTGAGGTCTTTCATCTCCAGCCATGGCCGCTTTGCATGGATCATACTGTGGCAATTCGAACACAGCAAAACCAGGTCCTTTAGGTGAGTCTTACTGCCGGGTTCCAAATCGCTCAGGGGCTTGGTGTGGTGGCACTCGATGAAACCCTCGCCTCTTTCACCATACTTTTTCGCAAAATCGAATCCGCACGCTGCGCAAACCAGCCGACCAGTTTTTCGGAGGACGTTTTCCTTTTTCCTTTGGACGAGTTTACGGTTTCGTTCGCGGACGATATGAGACCGGGTATGAATTTTCCCCTCGGGAGCCTCGGCGATGAAGCCCATTATCTCGGATGCGGGGTCATCTACTATGTTCACTACCTCGTTGTCGTCCTCCTCGTCGCCTGTGGGGACTTCGCCCCTTGGAATGTCAAACTCGAGGTTTTGGAGAAGTCGCCGCTCCTTGTCCGTGAGGGGGTAATCAATTCGACTCTCGTCTTGTTGTTGCCGTTTCAGGCGGGATACGAGGAAATCGCCGTCTTCATTATCTATGCGTCGCAAAGAGCGGCGAAAAATCATTGCCCAACCTTGGGCCCCCTTTTCTTATGTGGACGACTGTCAAACGATCGAGTGCAAGTGCAGGAAGTTCTCCGTTCTCGCTCCCATCCTCCCGTGCCGCGTATGCCTTTTCTTATTCGTGCCTGCCTGTCGCAGAAGCACCAAGTACCGCATTCGGTACGCGTGGGGCGATGAGGACGCCGCCATTTTTCTGTCGTCGATTATCTCGACCAGGGGCCGACCGCGGCGCCCTCCATTGACGCCGGCGATGTCTCCACCGCAAGACGCCAAAGCTTGATTGCCAGCTTCCGCGCTACTGCGCATATGGCCTTCTGTGCGATTCCCGACCTGGAGAGATGGCGGTTGTAGAGCGCTTTCGCCTCTTCGTCCCTCCAGGTCCATTGCCAGGCTCCTTCGATCAGGATGGACCGCAGGCGTTTCTGCCCGACTGGCCGGAGCCGGGCGCGGACTGGGCCGCCGCCGCTGCGGCGGACGACGGGTGCAAGGCCCAGGTAGGAAGTCACCTCCTCCGCTCGGTTGAAGCGCTCCGGCGCAAATATCTCGGCCAGGAAGGTCGTCGCAAGAACCTCGCCGACCCCGTCTATCTGCCTCAAACGTGTGTAGCGCTCCGGGTGTAGACGCTGCGTTGCTCGCCTGACCTCACGTCTCAAGGCCCGATGCTCTTCCTGGAGGAAGTGGTACTCGCGGATCATCGACGCCAGGGCGTCGTCATGACCGGGCGCCAGGGGCAGCGCCGTAAGATCTTCCGTGACAGTCCTCACCCATTTCTTCGAGCTCGGCGGTTCCTCGATGCCCGTCGCCAGCAGGAATCCCTTGATCTTCTGCTTGATCTTGGCCCGGGCCTCGGACACCCGCTTGCGCCGCCGTACCAGCGCCCGGTAGCCCTCCTCCTCGAGCGAGGGAACGGCGACGGGTCTCAGCAGCCCCCTGGCGAAGTAAATGGCCAGTTGTTGCGCGTCGATCCGGTCGGTCTTCGTAGCGGCGGCCGCGCCGCGGGGGATCCGCGAGGCGGCTGCGACCGAGGCATTGAACCCCGCATCGCGTAGCGCCCGGCACAGCGAGAACCCGGTGGGTCCCGTCTCGTAGACAACGTGCTCGATGCGGCAGCCCAGACCCCTCAGCTGCTCCACCAGTCCCGCCTCGTCCGCCGGGCAGTTCCAGCTTTCAATCTGGCCGTCAGCGGTGCAAAACATAGCGACCGAGTAGGTGCGCTTGTGAACGTCTACACCGACGACAACCGGCTCCCCATCTGTTGACGCAACGAATCTCGCAAGGCGTTCTGATTTCGTGGCCATCCTCCATACCTCCCAGTCCGAAGATTACGGGCAGCACAGTATACGCCTAGCGACTCGTCCAACATTGTATTTTTCTGCTTTTGGTTATGGAAAGGGTATTCCAGATTTCCTCATCTAGGACCGGCATCGAGTGCTCCGGATCGAGAAGCACGATCGGCTCCACCTTGAAGCGAATCACGTAGGGATCGGGGTCTGCGAAAATTGGCGACTTATCGTCATACGCATTAGAAGTGATTCGCAGAACGCCGCACAAACGTGATACGCCCGTCAGATAGCAAACGAATATATCGCCGGGCTTGATGTCCTCGCGCGCTGTACGACGTTGTCGATATGCAACTCCACTGACATTGGCACCATGTTTCAGAAAGGTCGACCAAGTTTCAGGGTTAAATAGATCTAGGAAGTAAGCCATGAGCGAAATCTATCAGCAACAATATATGGACGTCCACGAATACCTGGTTTCCGTCGTGTTCACCCCAGATGCACGGCATGGGAATAAGACCCCAGACTGACGGGGGTGTCGTCGATCTTCTGGATCGAAAAGAGTCCGTCCTCGAACAATCGGGCGCCCGCCGTTTGCGCGTCCGCGGGCGTGTCGAAAACTGCGACCAGTTCTTTATTCCTGAGAAGCGCGAATTTACCGAAGTGATGCTGCTTGAGGCGGGGAAACTCCGCCAGGAAAAATTCGAGGTTGTCGTCGATTTCCCGCTCTTTTTGTTCTCGCGTCGGTTTCATCGCGGCCTCCTTCTCGCCTTTCCGAAACTATAGCATATCTCGGATAAATACGCCGGAGAGCGCTTTGCGGCGGCGTCCCCTTCGACAGGCTCAGGGCAGGCTCTCGATACGGCCCTTCGGGCCTGCTCGGGATGAGGGGTTTTGAGGCGTCTGCGTAACCCGAATTCACTCCCTCACCCTGAGTAGCTGCGAAGCAGCGTATCGAAGGGCGCCTGACTGTCCCCGCCCCTAATCCTCATCACTCAGCGTGAAGGCGCCGTCGGTGGCGGGTATGTAGGTCTCGGGCAGGCCGAGTTCCTTCTTCACGATGTTCGTCCCGCGCGCCAGGGCCACCATCTTGTAGAACGCGTGTCGGCGGCTCATGCCCTCGCGCCCGAAGCCGCAGTCGGTCGAGATGCAGAGCCGCTCGGCGGGAACCGTCTCGAGCGCCTTGCGGATGAGGGCGGCGACTTCTTCTGGACGCTCCACCTGGAGTCCCCGGTGGTTGATGACGCCGATGGCCACCTTGGGCTTCGTGATGCGCTTTCCGATCTCGCCCAAATCCATCCCGCCCGTGCTCGCGCACTCGAAGGTGAGCACGTCCACGTCGAGTTCGTTCATGTATTCGAGCGCGGGCGCGTAGCTCTTCGAAGACTCGTAGAACCGCTGCTGGGCGGGATTGCCCCAGCAGGTGTGGCACCAGAGCTCCAGCTTGTCCCTGAGGCCCGCCACGCTCCTGTTGAACGCATCCACGTAGAACTCCATCGACATCTCAGAATCCTCGGCGTGGAAATCGAAGCGGTGCACCCAGGGTTCTTCCACCTGAAAAATCTGGCAGCCCGCGTCCGCGAGGCGATGGAATTCGGCGTGCATGATTTCGCATAAATCCAGACAAAGCTCGCGCCTGTCGTCATAGAACTCGTTCGAGATGATGGATTCCACGCAATCAGCGCTGATGGAGCCGAACTTGAGCGGTTTGTCCGTCATCGCCTGCGCGCAGCGCCACATCTGGGCGTATTCGAGGGGGCCTTCGCCGACTTTCGAGGTGACCTTGGGGAGCATCCTGGCTTCCAGCACCTCGAACATGATCTCCCCGGGCACGGACCCGCCCCAGGTGGCGTGGCTCCTCGAAGTTTCATAGCCTGTGAAGCCGCTCAGCCTGTCGACGATGTAGCCCACCCAGTCGCGCCCGCCCACGTTGGTGTCGAAGCGCGCGTCCCCGTCGGTCACGATGTCGAGCCCCGCGCGCTCCTGATCCCGGATGACGCAGGAGACGTTGTCGAGGTACTGCTCGCGGAAGTCCGCGTCGATCATCGCCTGGCGGAACGTCCTGCGCCCGATGTTCTGGCGGAACCAGGCCGGCCGGGGCAGGGAGCCGGTGATGGTGGTGGGAAGTATGAGGTCACTCGTAGCGATGTACATGTCGATTCCTCCGCTCGAAATGGTTTCGGCGAATCACCTTATTCTGCTGCGGCTGTCTTCTCGCTTTCGATGCCTCCCTTGTCGGGGCCGTTGAAAAAGTCCTCGCTAAAGGAGCAACCCCCCCTACCCCCCCTTGACAGGGGGGTATAAAAAGGCGATGCGCTCCCGCCGGGCCGAGAGGGTTTTGCTTTTTCTTGCCCCCCTGACAAGGGGGACTTCTTTTTTTGCCCCCCTGTCAAGGGGGGGTAGGGGGGGTTGTCTTTATCCCCTGACAAAACGGGCTTTTTCAACACCCCCTTGCGCCGCGCGCCTTAGAGCTTCATGAGCCGCGCCGGCGTTTCGCGCAGGATTTTCTCCTGCGCCTCTTCGGTGAGGCCTGCTCCCTCGACGAAATCCACGACGCGTTGTTGCATCATGTCGTATGGATAATCCGTGCCGCACACGACGCGGTCGGCCCCCACCTCGTCGACCATCCACTTGAGCGCCGAGGGGTTGAAGGTGATGACGTCGAAATAGAGGTTCTTGAAATAGTGCCGGGGCGGGTGCGGCGTGTGCACCTTGGTTTCCGGCCGCACCTCCCAGCAGTGCTGGATGCGCCCGACCGCCCAGGGCAGGTTTCCGCCCGCGTGGGCGAGAAGCAGCTGGAGGTTCGGGTAACGCTCGAAATGGCCCGAGAGGATGAGCCTTGTGGCGGCAATGGTGGTGGACAGCGGATTGCCGATGCAGTTCGCCATGTAGTAGGGGAACAGCGCCTTTAAGTCCGCGAAATCGGGGTGGATGAACACCAGCGCGCCGAGGCGTTCCGCCGCCGCCCAGAATTCCTCGTACTGGGGCTCGTCCAGCGCGTGGGTGCCGATGCGGTCCGAGATGATGCAGCCGAGCAGGCCCTTGCCCATCGCGCGCTCGAGCTCGGCCGCTGCGGCCTCGCCCCCGTTTTGCATGGGCAGGTTGCAGAGGCCGCGGAATTGCGCGGCGTTCTGGTTGCAGAAATCGACGACGCCGTCGTTTTGCACCTGGATGATCTCCTCGCCCGCCTTTCCGCCAATCCAGTAGTAAAACGTGGGCGGGGGCGGGGAGGCCAGCGCCATGTCGAGCCTGTCCGCCTTCATGTCGCTCAGCTTGCGCTCGGCGTCGGCGAGTTGCACCGCCCAGTTCTCCTCCGTCATCTTCGCGTTGTAGCGCGAGGAGACGGGCGGGAAAAACCCTTCGAAGCTGTCGGCGTGCTGGGGGCGCCTTTCGCGCTCTTTGGCGGCGAGCGCTTCCGCCGCCGGGATGTAGATGTGGTGATGCAGATCGATGTTGGGCAAGGGTGCTTCCCTCCGTTTGATTGCTACCGGGGCGCCTTCGCGCCCGCCTGGCTGTAGAAACGATGACCGCCTTTTCGGAGAGAGTAGATTCTGGCGAATCCTGCGTCAATCGAGATTCGCGTCCGCTGATTGACGCCCTCGATACGGAGTGAGAAACTTCTGCTCCGCGCTCCAAGGGGTGCGCCAGCGAGAAGTGTTCCGGCTCCCGGCCTTGTGTGGAGGGGACGATTCCGGTGAATGCAGAGGACGCTCCCAGGCTGCCGCGCTCCTACGAGGGGCTCAACATCCTGCAAGCCGAATTCGCGCGCTATCAGGAAGAGGCTTTTCCGGAGCGCGAGCCCCGGTTTTTCGCCCTGGAGCTTGCGGGCGAGACGGGCGAACTCGCGAACCTGGAGAAAAAGGAATGGAAGGGCCGCGAGGTGGACCCTGCGGCCTATACGGACGAGGCGGCGGATGTCATGATCGCCGTGATGAACTACGCCAACGCGCGGGGGATCGACTTGGCCGAGGCCGTTTCCGTTAAGATGGCCAAAATCGAGCGCATCAGGAGGGAGCGGCCCGAGAAATAGGCCCGGGACCCCGCATTTTCGTTTCGGCGCTTGGGGCGGCGCCGTAAAGAGCGGAAAGAAAAACAAACCGCTGAACCAGTGTTCTGCGACGCAGAGCGGAAAGGATGAGATTCGATGTCAGGCCTCCCGACGGAGCCGGCCGACCTCGCCGACGTGCAGGCGAGTTCCGATGAGCGAAACGTCAAGATAGACAAGGTGGGTGTCAAGAACATCCGCTACCCCATCGTGGTGAAGGACCGGGCGAAGGACGCCCAGCACACCATCGGCAACGTCAACATGTACGTGGACCTGCCGCACCACTTCAAGGGCACCCACATGAGCCGGTTCCTGGAAGTGCTGAACGAGCACACAGACGCCATCGGCGTGGACAGCGTGCCCTCGCTCCTGCAGACGATTCGCGAACGCCTTGACGCCCAGACGGCGCACTTTTCGGTGACTTTCCCCTACTTCATGCAAAAGGCCGCCCCGGTGACGGGCGCGGAGGGGCTGATGGCGCTCGAGTGCGGCTTCGAGGCCTCCGCCGGTGCGGTGGACGACTTCGTCCTGAGCATCATGGTGCGCATCGCCACGCTGTGCCCGTGCTCGAAGGAGATCAGCCTGCGCGGCGCGCACAACCAGCGGGGCCACGTGCGCATCAAGGTGCGCTTCGACGGCGAGTTCTGGATAGAGGAATTGGTCGAGATCGCGGAGAGCGCGGGAAGCTGCGCGCTCTATCCGATCCTGAAGCGCGAGGATGAAAAATTCGTCACCGAGACGGCTTTCGACAACCCCCGCTTCGTGGAGGACGTGGTGCGCGAGGCGGCCCTCCTGCTCCGAAACGACAAGCGCATCCGCTGGTTCCAGGTGGAAGTCGAGAACTTCGAGTCCATCCACGACCACAACGCCTACGCCTTCATCGAGGAAGAGGTGAGCCACGAGGGGTAGTTTGTTTCAAGTGGGCTCGAACGCTGAACTCAAAGGGAGAAGTAGGGAATAATATATTTGAGTTGACGACTTCTTTTTGCGGCCAATTCATTATCCTTTTTTCAGAATCACTCTCTGTCGCTTGGGTTTCTCTTTCCCCTCTTGAGGGGCATTTCCGACCGAGAAGGGGTTGGTGAAAAAGTCCCCCTCCTCAGGGGATAAAGGCAACCCCCCCTACCCCCCCCTTGACAGGGGGTATAAAAAGGCGATGCGCCTTCGCAGGGTTGAGGGGGTTTTGCTTTTTCTTGCCCCCCTGACAAGGGGGGGTAGGGGGGGTTGGTTTTCAAGGCGAGAGCCTGCGCCTCCGCCCGGTTTCGGGTTTTGGCCGTCATTCCGGCGTCGGAGCCGACCGCAGAGGGTCTGTTGAAAAACCCCTGCTGAATGAGGGTTTGACGCGATCTGGGAGGGGCGGTTTTTGTAGGGGCCGCATACATGCGGCCCATGACGGACGGCGAAAAACCAGGGACGCATATATGCGTCCCCTACACAAACAAATTTCCTCTCTCCGGCTTTTTCAACAGCCCCCAGATCGATGACTCGTTCGGTTATCTCCTGGACTGAAAATAAATCATCTTCGTATTTTTCTTTGGCGAAGACGACTGCGTCATGCACGGAATCGAAATTTTTCGCTTTTCTCGCGCCGGAAAATCGCTTATAACCACCTTTTGGTTTGAATCTTTAAGCGTTTGATTCGGGACGGTTTATGGACGCACTCACGAGAGACAGGCGGATAGACGCGCTCCACGAGCTTCTGGCGTCGCGCATCGTGATCATCGACGGCGCGATGGGCACCATGCTCCAGGAGGAGAAACTGAGCGAGGACGAATACAGGGGCGGGCGCTTCGCCGATCACCCCTGTGACTTGAAGGGCAACCACGATCTGCTCAGCATCACGCAGCCTGACGTCGTAAGACGGATTCACGACGATTTCCTCGTTGCGGGCGCGGACATCATCGAGACGAACTCATTCAACTCCACGGCCATATCCATGGCGGACTACCGGATGGAGGAGGTGGTCTACGAGATGAACGAAGCCTCCGCGCGTCTGGCCCGCGAGGCGGCGGACGCCTTCGAGCGCGCGCACCCGGGGGAGCCGCGCTTCGTGGCCGGGGTCTTGGGGCCGACGAACCGCACCGCCTCCATCTCGCCGAGGGTGAACGAGCCGGGCTTCCGGAACATCAGTTTCGAAGAGCTGGTGGCGGCCTACACCACCTCGATTCGCGGCCTCATCACGGGCGGCGCCGACCTGCTCCTGGTCGAGACCGTTTTCGATACGCTGAATTGCAAGGCCGTGATGTTCGCTGCCGAGCAGTATTTCGAGGACGAGGGCGTTCGCGTCCCCGTCATGATTTCGGGAACCATCACCGACGCGAGCGGGCGCACCCTTTCGGGCCAGACGACCGAGGCGTTCTGGAATTCGGTCGCGGGCTACCGGCCCATCTGCGTGGGGCTCAACTGCGCCCTGGGAGCCGAGGACCTCCGCCCCTACATACGCGAGCTCTCCCGCGTGGCCGACGCGCCGGTGAGCATCTACCCCAACGCGGGTCTCCCCAACGAGTTCGGCGAATACGACGACACCCCCGAATATATGGCCGAGGTGCTCGCCGAATTCGCCCGGAGCGGCTTTCTGAACCTGGTGGGCGGCTGCTGCGGCACCACGCCCGCGCACATCCGGGCGATCAGGGAGGCGGTAGAGGGCTTCGCCCCGCGCCGGATCCCCGAGATTCCCCCGCGCTGCCGCCTGAGCGGCCTGGAGCCGCTGAACGTCGGCCCCGAGACGGGGTTCGTGAACGTGGGCGAGCGCACCAACGTGGCGGGCTCGGCGCGCTTCGCCAAGCTGATACGCGAGGGAGACTACGAGAAGGCGCTCGAGGTCGCCCGCCAGCAGGTGGAAAACGGCGCCCAGCTCATCGACGTGAACATGGATGAGGGGATGCTCGACTCCGAAGAGGCGATGGCCACCTTCCTGAGGCTCATCGCCGCGGAGCCCGACATCAGCCGCGTGCCGGTGATGATCGACTCCTCCAAGTGGGAGGTCATCGAGGCGGGGCTCAAGTGCCTGCAGGGGAAACCCATCGTCAACTCCATCAGTTTGAAAGAAGGCGAGGAGGCCTTCATCGAGCAGGCGCGGCTCGTGAAGCGCTACGGCGCGGCCGTCCTGGTGATGGCCTTCGATGAGACGGGCCAGGCGGAGAGCGCCGCGCGCAAGTTCGAGATTTGCGAGCGCGCCTACAACATTCTCACGCGCGAGGTGGGCTTCTCGCCCAACGACGTTATCTTCGACCCCAACATCTTCGCCGTCGCCACCGGCATCGAGGAGCACAACGAATACGCCGCCGCCTATTTCGAGGCCGTCGCGCGCATCAAACAGGAACTCCCCGGCGCGCTCGTGAGCGGGGGGGTGAGCAACGTCTCCTTCTCCTTTAGAGGCAACAACGGCGTGCGCGAGGCCATGCACTCGGCCTTTCTCTATCACGCCATCAGGAACGGGATGGACATGGGCATCGTGAACGCGGGCCAGCTCGCGGTGTACCAGGAAATCCCCGAGGACCTCCTCGCGCGAATCGAGGACGTGCTCCTGAACCGCCGCGCGGACGCCACCGAGCGCCTCCTCGAGGTGGCCGAGGGGGTGAAGGGCAAGGCGAAGTCGCGCGCCGAGAACCTCGCCTGGCGCGAGCGGCCGGTGAACGAGCGCCTCTCCCATGCGCTGGTGGAGGGGATAACGCAGTACATCGTGGAGGATACCGAAGAAGCCCGCCTCGCGGCGTCGCGCCCCATCGAGGTGATCGAGGGCCCGCTCATGGACGGCATGAACGTCGTGGGCGAACTATTCGGCTCGGGCAAGATGTTCCTGCCCCAGGTGGTCAAGAGCGCGCGGGTGATGAAGACCGCCGTCGCCCACCTGGTCCCCTTCCTCGAGGCGGAAAAGGTCGAGGGCGAGGAGACCTCGAACGGAAAGGCGCTTCTCGCCACCGTGAAGGGCGACGTGCACGACATCGGCAAGAACATCGTGGGCGTCGTGCTCCAGTGCAACAACTACGAGGTCATCGACTTAGGTGTGATGACCCCCTGCGCGAAGATTTTACAGACCGCTCGCGAGGAGGGGGTGGACGTCATCGGGCTGAGCGGCCTCATCACCCCCTCGCTCGATGAGATGGTGACCGTGGCGGGCGAGATGGAGCGCCTGGGCTTCGATATCCCGCTGCTGATCGGAGGGGCGACGACCTCGCGGGTGCATACCGCCGTCAAGATTGAGCCGAGTTACAGCGGGCCGACGGTCTACGTGGAGGACGCATCGAGGAGCGTGGGCGTGATGAGCAATATCATGAGTGGTTCCCAGCGCGAGGAATTCCTCGCCGCAAGGCGCGAGGAATACGAGGGCGTGCGCGAGCGCCACGAGGCGCGCCGCGCCCATGCGGAGTTCTGCACCTTGGAGGAAGCGCGCGAGAACCGCCTGCGAATCGACTGGGCGGCCTCTGCGCCGCCGGCTCCGGGCGTTCAGGGGGTGCGGGTCTTCGAGGACTACCCGCTGGCGGATTTGCGGGACCGCATCGACTGGACGCCGTTTTTCCGGACCTGGGAGCTCAGCGGCTCCTATCCCGCGATATTGAAAGACCCCGTGGTGGGCGAGGCCGCGCTCAGCCTCTATCAGGACGCGCAGGAGATGCTCGAGCGCATCATCGAGCGCCGCTCGCTCAGGGCCAGGGCGGTCATGGGCCTGTTCCCGGCGAATTCCGTCGGCGACGACGTGGAAATTTATGCGGATTCCGGGAGAAGCGAGGTGGTCGCCGTGGCCCGCTTCCTGCGCCAGCAGATGCGGAAATCCTCGAGCGGCGCGAATATGTGCCTCGCGGATTTCGTGGCTCCCAAAGAGAGCGGGCTGGCGGATCATATCGGCGCTTTCGTCGTGACGGCGGGCTTGGGCGTGGACGAGGCGGCGGGCGCGTATGAGCGGGCGAACGACGATTACGGCGCCATCATGATCAAGGCCCTCGCCGACAGGCTGGCCGAAGCGTTCGCCGAGCGCCTCCATGAGCGCGTGCGCAAGGAGTTCTGGGGATACGCTCACGACGAGGGGTTGGGCAACGAGGCGTTCATCAGGGAGAAATACCAGGGCATCCGGCCCGCGCCGGGCTATCCGGCGTGTCCGGATCACACCGAAAAGCAGACGCTCTTCGACCTCGTCGACGCGGAAGGACGCGCGGGCGTGAAGCTCACGGAGAGCTTCGCCATGTGGCCCGCCGCCTCGGTGAGCGGCTGGTATTTCTCCCATCCCGAGGCGAGGTATTTCGGCGTGGGCAGGATCGGCAGGGATCAGGTGCGCGACTACGCCGCGCGGAAGGGCATGGAGCCCGCCTTCGCCGAGAGGTGGCTCGCCTCTTCTTTGAACTACGAGGTCTCCCGCGCGAAGCGCGACGCGGAGCCGGCTCCCGAAGGCGGAGCGACCATCGAGCGCCGCTCACCGCTGAATCCTTGATTTCCTGCCCCCCCTGTGAATCCCGCCCGGAAGGATGGCCGCGTTGTGCTTTCCCCGTTGACGGCCTGCCCCTGTGCGACTAGATTGAGGGACGCGAAATCCCGGCCCGGGGGACTCTTGTGGGGCGGTGGATTCGGATGCGGATTTGAAGTATAAGCGCTTGTTCGCCAAGGGACTGCGAGGGTGGCGGAACTGGTAGACGCGCTGGATTTAGGATCCAGTGCCTTCGGGCGTGGGGGTTCGAGTCCCCCCCTTCGCACCAATGGCCCTGATCATTTCATGTTGTTGCGTTTCGATTCTGGAGAGTGAGGCATGACCGGCACAGTGAGCGACATCGACGCCTGCACGAAGCGTCTCGAGGTCGCCGTCCCGCGCGCGGAGGTCGCCGAAGAGATAGAACGCGCCTACAGGCGGCTCTCGGGGCGCGTGAAGATGAAGGGTTTCCGGAAGGGGAAAATCCCCCGCCGCGTGCTCGAGCGCTACTACGGCGAAGAGGTGCAGGCGGAGGTCCTGAACCACGTGATATCGACTTCCTACCGCAGCCTGCTCGAGGACAGGGGCATGCGTCCGGTGGGCGAGCCGAACGTGACCGACATCAATATGGAGGATGACGCCCCGGAACTGACGTACAAGGCGACGGTGGAGGTCATCCCCCCCTTCGAACTCGGCGAGTACAAGGGGCTTAAAATCAAGGCCCATCGCCACACGGTGACGGACGAGATGGTCGATCAGCAGATCGAGGCCCTCCGGCAGCGGGCCGCCACCTTCGAGGACGTGGACAGGGAGGCCCGTGCGGGGGATTACGTTCTGTTCGACATCGAGGCGTTCGACGGCGAGGCCGCCGTGCCCGGAACCCGGGGGGAGAACCAGGCCCTCATGGTCGGGGGCGATGAGAGCGAAAAGGAGTTGAGCGACGCGCTCCTCGGTATGAAGAAAGGCGAGGAGAAAGATGTCGACATCGACGTTCCAGAGGGCGCCTCGCCGAACATCGCCGGCAGGAGCCTCCGGTTCCACCTTCATCTCAAGGAAGTGAAGGAAGCGCATCCGCCCGAGCTGGACGAGGAATTCGTCAAGTCCCTGGGCCGGGGCTATACCAGCACGGAGGATTTAAGGGCCGACGTCGTGAAAGAGATGGAATCCATGGAGGATTCGAACGCGCGCGGCAACGGGATATCCGAGTTGCTGAAGTCGCTGCTCGAAGCGCATCCTTTCGAGGTGCCCCCAACGCTCGTGCGGGGGGAAGCGGATGAGCAGATTCGCGAATACGAGCGCAGGCTGCGTCAGGAGAACCCCGACGTTCAACTCTCGGAAGCCAAAATCGAGGAGTTGCGCGAGGAGGTGAGGCCCCAGGCCGAGGAGCGGGTGCGCCAGCTCATCCTCGTGGAGCGCATCCGCGAGACGGAAGAGATCGAGGCGAGCGCCGAGGAGGTCGAGGAGCAGCTCCGGATGTCGGCCGCGCGCTACGGCATGACGCCCGAGAAACTTCGCGAGCGGATGATGACGACCGGGGCGATGGCCTCGCTCGTCTCGAACATCAACTACAACAAGACGGTGGCTTGGCTCTATCAGCAGGCCGACGTGGAATTCGACGTTCACGATGCCGCCGAGCATGAGGCGCATTCCCGCGACTCCGATGAGGGGACGGGGGAGGAGCGCTCCCCGGACGGCGATTCGAAAGAGGATGGATAAACAGTGGCACTCGTACCCATGGTGGTGGAGCAGACGAACAGAGGCGAGCGGGCGTACGACATCTACAGCCGCCTGCTCAAGGAGAGGATCATCTTTCTGGGCACGGCGATAGACGACACCATCGCGAACCTCGTGACGGCCCAGCTGCTATTCCTGGAGGCGGAGGAACCCGACCGCGACATCGCCATGTACGTGAACAGCCCGGGCGGCACTGTCACGGCGGGTCTCGCCATTTACGACACGATGCAGTACATCAAGCCCGACGTGTCGACCATCTGCATCGGCCAGGCGGCGAGCATGGGCGCGCTCCTGTTGACGGCGGGGACGAAGGGCAAGCGCTACGCCCTGCCCAACTCGCGCATCCTGATCCACCAGCCCCTCGGCGGCGTGCAGGGCCAGGCGAGCGACATCGACATCCAGGCGCGCGAGATCCTCCGCATGCGCGAGGAACTCAACGAGATTCTCTCGCGGCACTCCGGCCAGCCGATCAAGCGGATTGAAAAAGACACCGATCGTGATAATTTCATGACGGCCGAACAGGCGAAGGACTACGGCCTGCTCGACGACGTGATCGTCGCGCGCACGGATTCCTCGAATCTCATATCGGGCGACGGGATGGATGACGGCAACATCCAGGAGAACAACGGCTCCTGACCGGGGCCGGTTTGTTTCCGGAAGCGCTCTTCTCCGAGGGGGAATGATCGATGGCGAGGCGAGCCTCAGACAAAAAAGACGCTCTTCGTTGCTCGTTCTGCGGAAAAAGCCAGGAGGAGGTGAAGAAGCTCATTGCCGGTCCGCACGTGTATATCTGCGACGAGTGCGTGGAGTTGTGCCAGGAAATCATGATGGAGGAGTGGAACGAGGAGCAGAAGAGCAAGGCGAAATCCCTCTTGAAGCCCACCGAGATCAAGGCCATCCTCGATGAGCACATCGTCGGCCAGGAGAAGGCGAAAAAATCGCTATCCGTCGCCGTATACAACCACTACCGGCGCGTGGAGGCGCAAATCGACTTACACGACGTGGAGCTGCAAAAGAGCAACATCCTCCTCATCGGTCCCACCGGCTCGGGCAAGACGCTCATGGCCCAGACCCTCGCGCGCCTGCTCGACGTGCCCTTCGCCATCGTCGACGCCACCACGCTCACCGAAGCCGGCTACGTGGGCGAGGACGTGGAGAACATCATTCTCAAGCTCTTGCAGGCCGCCGATTTCGACGTGGGGAAAGCCGAGCGCGGCATCATCTACATCGACGAGGTCGACAAGATCAGCCGGAAGAGCGAGAACCCCTCCATCACCAGGGACGTCTCCGGCGAGGGGGTACAGCAGGCCCTGCTCAAGATCATCGAGGGAACGGTGGCCAACGTGCCGCCCCAGGGCGGGCGCAAGCACCCCCACCAGGAGTTCCTGCGCGTCGACACGGCGAACATCCTCTTCATCGGGGGCGGGGCGTTCGTGGGTCTCGACGACCTCATCAAGAAGCGGGTCGGCCAGATGGGAATGGGTTTCGAGGCCAGTCTCAAGAGCGAGAAGGATGATTCGCTGAGCGCGCTGCTCGCCCAGGTGACGCCCGAGGATCTGCTGAAATACGGTTTGATCCCGGAGTTCGTGGGCCGCC
Organism: bacterium; assembly: GCA_022825065.1. Classification (GTDB taxonomy): domain Bacteria; phylum UBA8248; class UBA8248; order UBA8248; family UBA8248; genus Bin107. The sequence goes on along the minus strand of JAJDYR010000030.1, from coordinate 117,212 downwards.
TGCCGGTCGTGGCGACGCTCGACGATCTGGATCAGGACGCGCTCGTGCGCATCCTGAGCGAACCGAAAAACGCGCTCGTGAAGCAATACCGCAAGCTGGTGGAGTTCGAGAGCGTCACCCTGCAGTTCACGGAGGACGCCCTCGTCGCCATCGCCGGAAAGGCGCTCGAACTCAACACGGGCGCGCGCGGGCTCCGCTCCATCATCGAGGATCTGATGCTCGATACGATGTACGAGCTGCCGGGCATGGTCGGCGTCAAGGAAATCATCATCAACGAGAACGTGGTGGCGCGAAAGGAAAGTCCGCTGCTGGTCTATGAAAAAGCGAGTTGAGCCATCTTCCGCAACTTTTCTCCGGCTGTTGAGCGTTTCGATAATCTCAGGCTGCGCAATCCGTCTTGTGCGGCTTCGGGGGATGTCCGCGCACAGGCGAGGGCGGGTTGGTTTTTTTCATGAGGAGCGTTATTTTTCGTTGTTGTGGGGAAAGCGCGCGTTGACAATGCGCGGGCTGCTTTCCTATCATTTCGCTATACCGGATATGCCGGATGAAGGCGCGTAGCTCAGGGGGAGAGCGCTTGCTTGACACGCAAGAGGTCGGCGGTTCAAAACCGCCCGCGCCTACCATCATGGAATGGACGATGAGGCGAATCGCCGCCGCATCGTGGGGATAGTTCGAGGAACTACAAGAGGAGCTTGCGGCGTCAGCCAACGCCTGTCTATGTCACAGCAAACCAAGAGTAAAGATTTCCCCAAAGACGCCATCGCGCTGAAGATTGGCGGCGAGCCCGTTGATTTGAATCGCGGCCTTCCCGACGACGCCGAACCGGATTTCATCCTGCTCGATTCCGAGGAGGGTCTGGAGATTCTGCGCCACAGCACGGCGCACCTCATGGCCCAGGCGGTGCAGGAGCTCTTTCCCGGCGCGCAACTCACCATCGGCCCGCCCATCGAAAACGGGTTTTATTACGACATCGACGTCGACGTCACATTCACGCCCGAGGATTTGAAGAAGATCGAGGCGAGAATGAAAAAACTCGCCAAGAAGAAATACGCCATCGAGCGTGAGGACATCTCGCGCGCGGACGCGCTGTCCCTTTTCGGGCAAAGGGGCGAGAGCTACAAGATAGAGATGATCCACGACCTGCCCGAGGACGAGGCGCTTTCGATCTACCGCCAGGGCGATTTCGTGGACCTGTGCCGGGGGCCGCACGTGCCCGGAACGGGCTGGCTGCGCAACTTCAAGCTCCTGAGCGTGGCGGGCGCCTACTGGCGCGGCGATGAGAAGAACAAGATGCTCCAGCGCATCTACGGCACCGCCTTCGCGACGAAGGAAGACCTGGCCGATCATCTGCAGAAACTCGAGGACGCCAGAAAGAGGGACCACCGCGTCATCGGCAAGCAACTCGGCATCTTCCTGGTCGATGAAGATGCGGGCGGCGGGCTGATCTACTGGCAGCCCCGGGGCACGACGGTCAAAAAGGTGATCGAGCGCTTCTGGGAGGATGAGCACGTCAAGCGCGGCTACCAGCTCGTCTCCATTCCCCACATCACGCGCGACGTGCTCTTCAAGACTTCCGGCCATTATGATTTCTACCGGGAAAACATGTATGTCCTGAACATCGACGAGGATGAATACGTCCTGAAACCGATGAACTGCCCGGGCCACATACTCATCTATCAGCAGAAGATCCACAGCTACCGCGATCTGCCCTACCGCCTCGCGGAACTGGGCACGGTCTACCGCTACGAGCGGAGCGGCGCGCTGCACGGAATGCTCCGGGTGCGGGGCTTCACCCAGGACGACGCCCACATCTTCTGCACGCCGGAGCAAGCCGAAGACGAGGTGCTGGGCGTCATCGATCTGGCGCACTTCATGCTGAGGACGTTCGGCTACGAGGATTTCGAGACCGAACTCTCGGTGCATGATAGTTCCGATTTCAGCAAGTACGCCGGCGTGCTCGAGGACTGGGAAGCGGCGGAGGAGGCGCTCACCCGCGCGCTCGAGAAGCGGGGCATCTCCTATAAGCGCATCGAGGGCGAGGCGGCGTTCTACGGGCCGAAAATCGACATCAAGATGCGCGACGCGCTGGGCCGCGGCTGGCAGGGGCCGACCATCCAGTTCGACTTCAACCTGCCCAAGCGCTTTGATCTCAACTACGTCGGCGCGGACGGCGCGCGCCACAAGGTCATCATGATTCACAGAACCGTCATGGGTTCGATGGAGCGTTTCGTGGGCGGGCTGATAGAGCACTACGCGGGCGCGTTTCCCGCATGGCTCGCGCCCGAGCAGGCGCGCATCATGACGATCACCGACGATCACATCCCCTACGGCCGTGAGGTCGAGAGCAAGCTGCTCGCCGCGGGGTTCCGGGCGGAGGGGGATTTCCGAAACGAGAAGATTGGGTATAAAATAAGGGAAGCCCAGCGAGACAAGATACCGTATATGCTCATCCTCGGCGCGCGCGAGGCGGAAACCGGAGAAGTTTCTCTCAGGCTTCGCGAACAAGGCGACGTGGGGTCCATCTCATTGGAGGAACTTATGGAGAGAATGCGAAGCGACATCGAGAACAAATCACTCACCTCGGGAGCGGTCTGATATGGCGTCGCGCTTCAGAGGGCGGGATATTCACCCGACAGCCACAGGCCCCAGAGCCAATCGGGACATCCGCGTCCCGATGGTGCGGGTCATCGACGAAGACGGACAGCAACTCGGCGTTCTCCCCGTGGAGGAGGCGGTGGAGGCCGCCGAAGATCGGGACCTTGACCTCGTCGAGGTATCTCCCAACGCTGACCCGCCCGTGTGCAAGATCATGGACTTGGGCCGCTACAAATACACGCAGCAGAAAAAGGCGCAGGAAGCCAAGAAGAAACAGCGCGTGGTGGAGGTGAAAGAAGTCAAGCTTCGCATCAAGATTGAAGAGCACGACTACGCGATCAAGCGAAGGCACGCGGAGCGGTTCCTGAACGACGGGAACAAGGCGAAGGTCACCATCATGTTCCGCGGACGCGAGGTGACGCACCCCGACCTGGGGCGGAAACTGCTGGAAAGAATGGCGAACGAGCTCATCGAGATCGGCACGGTGGAGCAGTTCCCCAATCTCGAGGGCCGTAACATGACGATGGTTCTCGCGCCGAAATCGACAAAACCGCCCAAAAAGGATACAACGCCGCGCAGGAAATCGGGCAGGAAGACGGAAGACGTCTCGATGGACGATGGAAAACTGACGGCTCCTCTCGCGGAGGCGCTCAAGGATGCGGACATTCAAGTCAGCCCGGATGACGGGGCGGATGACGGGAAACCCGAAGGAGAAGTGAAAGAAGATGCCTAAGATGAAGACGAACCGCGGAGCGGCCAAGCGTTTCAAGATAACGGCTACGGGCAAGGTGAAGCGGAACCGCTCCCATCACCGTCATATCCTGACGAAGAAGACGACGAAAAGAAAAAGAGAACTCCGCCACAGCACCATCGCGAATCCTACGGACGCGAAGATGATCAAGCGGCTGATACCTTATATGTAGTTTTTCGCCGAAATGATGATGGTTTTGCTCAGGGCGAGCTGGTGAGGCGGCGCCGTCATTCCGCCGGCGAGGGGAAGAGATGGGCAATCCGGTGGGCGAGCTGAATGACTTTATCAAGTCGATCCTCGGCGGGGTCGGGTCATATATTGGTGAATATCCTTACGCTGCAGGCGCAGTCCTTTTCCTGGCTATAATTCTCAGACGTACCTTCAAGCGCACCCGGAAGTAACGCGCCCTTTTTCAGGCGCCTCGGGCTTGCGGTCATCCGCCCGTGCGGGTATATTCCCCCGGTCGGTCGCGAGAATTTATGGGTTTTCGAGGCGGCCTCCGAGGGAATGGCAGAAAATCATTGATTGAGGGAGTAACCGAATCATGCCGCGTTCGACAGGAAATCCGGCTGGCAGGGAACGACATCGCAGGCTTCTCAAGGAAGCGAAGGGCTATCGGGGCGCGCGCTCGAAGAGGTTCCGCTCCGCCCGGGAGTCCGTGTTTCGCGCCCGCGCCTACGCCTATCGCGACCGCCGGGTGCGCAAGCGCGAGTTCAGGCGTCTTTGGAACGTTCGCATCAATGCGGCGGCCCGTCTGCATGGTCTCAATTACAGCCGCTTCATCTGGGGGCTGGGCCAGGCGGGGGTGGAAGTGAACCGCAAGATTCTGGCCGAATTGGCGATTGAGGACCCCCAGGCTTTCGGCAAACTCGTGGAAATCGCCAAGGCGCAGGCCGCCTAGAGCCGGGCAAGAAAAGGTGCTTCAGGCTCCACCCTGCCGGGTGGGGCCTTTTTTATGCGGCCCCGAATGGTTGGGGACTGAGGAACGAACATGAGCGAAGACCTGCTTGTCGGCATTATCCGCGAATCCTCCGGCGCGTTGTCGGACGCCTGGGCCGCGCGCGACGCAGGCGCGGCCGAGGGAGTGCGCATTCGCTACCTGGGCCGCAAGGGCGGTGAACTCAACGAGGTGATGCGGGGACTCAAGGATTTGTCCGCCGAGGAGAAGCGCATCGTCGGTCCGCTGGCCAACGCTGTTCGCACCTACATCGAGGCGAGCGTTTCGGCCATCAAGGAAGATGACAGGGATAAGATAATCGAAGCGCACCGCGCCCTCGGCGCGCGCCTGAGAAGCAGGGAAGAAGGCGGCGCGTTGGGCGAGATGATCGAGCAAAGGGCAAGCGAGCTTCTCGCCGCCGGGGATGCCGCCGACACGTCGCGCTCGCGGCTTGATCTCACGATTCCCGGCCGCGCGCCGCTCATCGGCCACGAGCATCCCCTCGTGCAGACGATGGAGGATTTGATCGAGGTGCTCACGCGCCTGGGCTATTCCGTGGCCGAAGGCCCCGAGGCGGAACTCGATTATTACAACTTCGAGGCCCTGAACATCCCCAGGGACCACCCCGCGCGCGACATGCAGGATACGTTTTATCTCGCCGGCGACGCCCTTTTGCGCACGCACACCTCGCCCGTGCAGATCCGGGTGATGGAGAGCCAGGCCCCGCCTGTGAAGGTCATCGCGCCCGGCAAGGTGTTCCGCTGCGACGCGGACGTAACCCATTCGCCCATGTTCCACCAGATCGAGGGCCTCTATGTGGATGAGGGCGTGACGTTCGCCGATCTGAAAGGAACCCTGGAAGCCTTCGTGCGCGAAATCTTCGGACCCGAGTACCGCGTGCGGCTGAGACCCAGCTTCTTCCCGTTCACCGAGCCGAGCGTCGAGGTGGACATCGCCAGCGATTACGTGGCCGGCGGGGAGTGGATGGAGGTTTTGGGCGCAGGCATGGTGGACCCGGCGGTCTTCGAGGCGGTGGGGTACGACCCCGAGCGATGGACCGGGTTCGCCTGGGGTCTGGGCGTGGAGCGCATCACCATGCTGCGTTACGGCATCAGCGATATTCGCCTTTTCTTTGAAAACGACTTGAGAATGCTGCGGCAATTTTGAATGGAAGCATTAGAAGCGCGATGAGGAACCCCGATGCGGATTAGCCTGGAGTGGCTCGCCGATTTTATCGATCTGGACCTGGAAGACCCCGAACTGCCCGAACGCCTGGCGAACGGGCTTTTGCTCGCGGGCCTGGAGGTCGAGGCGCTTGAGCGGCCCGAGGCATCATTCGACGGGCTGGTGGTGGCCGAGGTCTTGTCCGTGGAGCCTCATCCCAACGCGGACAGACTCAAACTCTGCCGTGTCGCCGATGGAGCGGGGGAGCGCTCCGTGGTGTGCGGCGCGCCCAACGTCGAAACCGGGCGGCGCGTTGTCCTGGCAAAGCCCGGGGTGCGGATGCCGGGGGGGATGAAGGTCGAAGTCGCGCGGATTCGCGGGGAACAGAGTGAGGGGATGATCTGCTCGGAGCGCGAACTCGGCCTGGGCGCGGATCACAGCGGCATTATGGTGCTCTCGGGCGCGCCCGCAGTCGGCAGCGACGTTGCGGAGCTTTTGGGCCTTAACGATGTGATTTTCGACATTTCGATTACGCCGAACCGCGCGGATTGCCTCTCCGTTCTGGGCGTGGCGCGCGAGGCGGCGGCCCTTCTGGGAACCTCGCTCAGAGCGCCCGGGATCTCCGTCGAAGAGGATGAGAATACATCCGCCGCTTCGGTCTGCGGGGTGGAGATATGGGATCCGGATAAATGTCCGCGCTATGCCGCGCGCATCATCCAGGGGGCCGAGATCGGTCCCTCGCCCGGTTGGATGGCGCGGCGCTTGAGAGCGGCAGGGATGCGGCCGATCAACAACGTGGTCGACGTGACGAACTATGTGATGCTCTCACTCGGCCAGCCCCTCCACGCGTTCGACTTGCACCGCCTCGCCGAGCACAAAATCATCGTGAGAAGGTGGGCCGGGAGCGACGGCCCCTTCACCACGCTCGACGGCCAGGAGCGCGCGATGGACGATGAGGACCTCATGATATGCGACGGTGAAAAACCCGTCGCCATCGGCGGCGTGATGGGGGGTCTCTTCTCCGAGGTGAGCGACGACACCCGCGACATTCTTTTAGAAAGCGCTTATTTCACGCCCCAGACCATCCGCCGCACCCGCAGGCGCCTGGGGATGTCGACGGAGGCGTCGTATCGCTTCGAGCGGGGGGTGGACCCCTCGGGCACCGTTCGCGCGGCGGATCTGGCCGCCGAACTCATCCGCCGGACGGCGGGCGGCGCTGTCGCCCGGGGTGCGGTGGACGCGCATCCCGCGCCCATCGCGCCGAAGCAGGTGCCGATTCGGGTGGCGCGCGCATCGAGCCTGCTCGGCGTATCCCTGGATGCCCCCCGGGTGAGGGAGAGCCTCGAATCCCTGGGGCTGCTCGTGAGCGATGAGAAAGACGGCGTATTCAGCGTCGAGGTCCCCACCTTCCGGCCCGACATCGAACGCGAGATCGACCTTATCGAAGAGGTGGGCAGAAGGGTGGGCTACGAGAACATTCCCGCCACCCTGCCTGCTTCGGGAAACCCCGCTGCGAGGCCGACGCGCGCCCGGTCCCTGGAGCTTCAGGCGCGCCGGACCATGGTGGCCGGCGGGTTCAGCGAGGCGCTCAACTATAGCTTCGTCAGCAGGGAGGCTCTTAAGAGCATGGGGTGGCCTGACGAGCAGATGGTGGCGCTGCGTAATCCCCTGAGCGGTGAGATGGACGTGCTCAGAACCACGCTGCTTGCCGGTTTGCTGGCGAACGTGGCGCACAACCTGAGCCGGGGAGTGAGCGAGATTCGCCTGTTCGAGCTGGGACGCTCGTTTCATCCCGTGGATGGAGAAGCCTTGCCGGAGCAGGTGCAGCGCGCGGCAGGCGTCGTCGTCGGGAACGCGGCGTCTCAAGACGGCGTCTCGCTTCCGGGGGCCTTGTCGGAACTCAAGGGGGTGCTCGAGCGCTTCCTCGAATCATTGGGGCTGGAGAACCTCCTGTTCGAGCCGGTGGACGCCGCTCCGGGTTGGGATTCATCTGGAGTTTCGAGGATTTGCGTCGGCGACGATGTGCTCGGCCACGTCGGCTTGGCGGCGCCCGAGGCGTTAAGCGTACGGGATATCGAGACGGGCGTGGCCGCTTTCGAAATAAACCTCGCCGCTTTGGCCGGGATTGAACCTGCTCCTCGCCGCCTGACGCCCCTGCCGAGGTACCCGGCCTCGCTGCGCGATCTGGCCGTGGTGGTGGATGCCGCGCGGACCAACCGGGAGATCGAGGAGATCATCCGCCAGACGGGGGGAGACTGGCTGGAGTCGGTGAATCTGTTCGACGTCTATCAGGACCCCGCCTTGAAGGCCTCAGGCGAGAAGAGCCTGGCGTATTCGCTGGTGTTCCGTCACCCCGAGGCGACGCTCACGGACGAGCAGGTCAACGAGGCGTTCGATGGAATCGTGGGGGCCCTGGGTGCGCGTCTGGGCGCGCGGCTTCGCTCGTGATGGTTTCCTTGACACCGCTTTTTTCCGACCCTAGAATCATTTCCGTGCATTGTGGAACTCATTTTTTTGTCTTGCGCCCGTGGAAAGAGTGTCCGAATGGTCATTGATAAATTAAACGCGCTCGAAGCCGCGCTCGCGAATCTATTGGAGGAACGCAACGCCCTGAGGCGCTCCCGGGCGGAGTTGGAATCGCAGCTCCAGAGGCTGAGGGAAGAGGCCCGCGCCGATTCCGAGTCCGTACGCGCCCAGGCCGACGATTTGGCGAAGTGCCAGGCGGAAAACGCGCAGCTTCAAAAAGAGCAGGCCGAAGTCCGGGAACGCGTGGAGAAGATTCTGGCGCACATCGAGTAGTTCGCCGCACGCATGCAGTACTAGGGCATAAGGAGACAACTTATGGCCGGGGGGAATAAACTGATGGTGGAGATATTTGGTCATACCTTGAGCCTGAGAAGTTCGGCCAACGCCGAATATACTTTGGAGCTCGCCGAATACGTTGATTCTGAAATTCGCAAGGTCTCACGGCAGTCGAACGATCCGATCAAGGTTGTTCTGCTGGCGTCGATGAACATCGCCAACGAGTTGTTCGAGGAAAGAGAAGCGAAAGAAAAAAGTGAGGAAGCCCTCTCACAACGCGCTGATTCCCTGTTGGAGATGGTGAAAAGATCGGCCTGAATTGAAGTTTCTCTCCACGCAGTAGCTTCTCCCTGTATTCATCCTCTGGTTTTAGTGTCATAATGCTTTCTTGTCTTGACCCTGCCGTGTTCGTGATGGGGCGAAGCATTTTGACCCAGTACGAATGTAGCGGGAGTCCTGCCCCACGGTGGTGAGCTATTCCTCTCGGGGAGTTCGGCCTAAAGCCGTGGACATGGACGCCCACCTGGCGAAAGCTGGGTTCAAAGCGAACTTCACACGGCACAGGGCGGGGTCATTACTGATATGCGCCTCGGGTCCGCGGGCAGGTTTCCGCTCCTGCCCGGAGGGACCCGGGTATGGCGTTGAAAGAGTATTCATGGCCGAATCATACATGGAGAAACAAGACGTTCGGCTGAAGATGAAGGAGATGAGAGAGCAACTCCCCCCTGCCGAGGCCGGCGTGTTGAGCCGGCGGGCGGGACGGCGCTTGGATTCTTTTCTGGTTTTCATGGGCGCGCTCAGGGTGGGAATATATGCAGCGGTTCGCGGCGAGATGAACTTCTCGTCGCTCTGGAGTGAAAGCAGCGATGCGAAAAGAACGTATTGTTTCCCCAGAGTGGGGAAAGATGTTTTGCACTTCTGTCCGGTGAATCATCCCGAGGCGGAGCTTCAGCCGGGCGCGCTTCGAATTCCGGAACCTGTTCGCGATATTCCCCCCCTGGACGTGAATGAACTCGATGTGGTCGTTGCCCCCGGCCTCGCATTCGATCTGTATGGCGGCAGGCTGGGAATCGGCGGGGGATTCTACGATCGCACGTTTCAGGGTCGCCGCGGCGGCCTGCATGAGCCCGGACCTTTGCTGGTGGGCGCCGGTTATGCGTTCCAGTTGCTCGTCGGTGAGTCCTGGAAGCGGGATGAGTGGGATGTCGGTGTTGATTGGGTGATAACCGATCGGGGGGCGATGCGATGCCTCCCACGTGAATATATGCCCCAGGAGGCGGATGAATATGGATAACGTGATTTTGTGGCAGATGGTCGTTGTTGCAGTCGCCCTCGTGTGCGTGGTGGTGTTGTTCATCATGCGGGCGATGAAGCGCCGGCATGAAGAGACGGTGGCCCGCCTGGAGGCGGACGCCGAGGAGCGGGTTCAGCAGATCAACGAGAGCGCGGCCAAGGAGCTCTCGCAGAAGATCCAGGAATCCCAGGTGGCGCACAAGGCGGAATTGCTTCAGGAAAGAGAGCGCATCGAGCGGGAGAACAAATCCCGCGTGGAGGAGTTGCAGAAGTTTGAGCAAAGGGTGAACCAGCGCGAAGAGACGCTGGACAGGCGCCGGGAGAGCCTCGACGGCAAAGAGGCGGCCGTTGAGCGTCGCGAGGCCGAATTGGGTGGAAAAGAACAGGAGTTGAAGCGCGAACATGCGCGCTACAAGCAGTTGCAGGAAGAGGAGATCAGAAAACTCGAGGAAATTTCCGGCCTCAGCGTCGAGAACGCCAAGAAGGAGCTCCAGGACCGTTTTATGGAGGAGGCGAAACAGGATATCGCCGCCGAAGTGCAGCGTCTCGAGCGCCGGGCGAGGAGTACCGTGGAAGCCGAGGCGAAACAGGCGCTCGCCCTCGCCGTGGAGCGCTTCTCCTCCGAGCATGTGGCGGAAAACCTGGTGAGCGTGGTGGATTTGCCGACCGATGAGATGAAAGGCCGCATCATCGGCCGCGAGGGCAGGAACATCCGGGCTCTCGAGATGGCGACCGGCGTGGACGTGATCATCGACGATACGCCCGAGGCCGTCGTCGTCTCGGGCTTCGACAAGGTTCGCCGCGAGACGGCGCGCCAGGCGCTCGAAGCGCTCGTCCAGGACGGGAGAATCCACCCGGGCAGAATCGAGGACATCGTCAACAAGACGAAAAAAGACATCGACTCGCAGATACGCCAGGCGGGCGAGGAAGTCGTGATGGAACTGGGTGTGGGCGACGTGCATCCCGAACTCGTGAACATGCTGGGGCGCCTCAAGTACCGCACGAGCTACAGCCAGAACGCCCTCATGCACTCCAAGGAAGTGGCCTATCTTGCGGGGATGCTGGCGGATGAGTTGCGCATCGACCCCACGATGGCGAAGCGCGCCGGCTTGTTCCACGACATCGGCAAGGCGGCGACGCACGAGGTCGAGGGTTCGCACGTCCAGATAGGCTACGACATCGCAAAGCGCTACAACGAGCCGCCCGAGGTCTTGAACGCCATCGTCTCCCACCACGAGGACGAGGAGGCGAACTGCATCGAATCCGTCCTGGTGAAGGCGGCCGATACCCTGTCCGCCGCCCGGCCGGGGGCGAGGCGCGAGATGGTGGAAAGCTACATCAAGCGGCTGGAGGCGCTGGAGAAGATCGCCGAATCGTTCAATGGCGTGGAGAAGTGCTTCGCCATTCAGGCGGGCCGGGAGATTCGCGTGTCGGTCCTGCCCGATGAGGTGACCGACTCGCAAGCCACCTTCCTGGCGCGCGACATCGCGAAGAGAATCGAGAGCGAACGCACGTATCCGGGCGAAATCCTCGTCACCGTCATTCGCGAAACCCGCCACGTAGCCACTGCGCGTTGAGGTTGCCTTGAGGCTGCTGTTCGTCGGAGACGTCACGGGAAAAGTGGGCCGGCGGATGGCTTGCGACCACCTCGGCCCGCTCAGGGAAAAGCACCGGGTGGACGTATGCGTCATCAACGGGGAGAACGCGGCCGGCGGCTTTGGGATCAACAACGCCCACGTCGACGAGTTGCTCGATGCGGGTGCTGACGTCATCACCTCGGGGAATCACATCTGGAACCGCAAGGAGACGGCCGATTTCATCTTGCGCGAACCCCGCCTGCTCAGGCCCGGGAACTACCCTCCCCGGACGCCGGGCAAGGGCGTCTTCGTCCTGGAATCCGAAAAAGGGCGCCTCGCCGTCCTGAACCTCATGGGCCGCGTCTTCATGCCGCCTATCGAATGTCCTTTCCGGGCAGCCGATGAACTCGTGAGGGCGGTGGGCGATGAGACCAACATGATCATGGTGGATTTTCACGCGGAGGCCACGAGCGAGAAGGTGGCGATGGGCTGGCATCTCGACGGCCGCGTGAGCGCTGTTTTCGGAACGCATACCCACATCCAGACGGCGGACGAGCGGGTGCTGCCCAAAGGCACGGCCTTCATCACGGACGTCGGCATGACGGGGCCTCGCAATTCCATCATCGGCATGAAGACGGAAATCGTTCTGGATAAGTTTCTGTCCGGGCTTCCCCGCCGCTTCGAGGTGGCCGGAGGCGAGGGGCAGCTCAACGGCGCGCTCGTCGAGATATCTCCGGATACCGGGAAGGCGCTTTCGGTCGAACGCGTCCAGGTGCTCGAGGGATAGCGCCGGAGCGCACGCCTGCTCAGGCTTTTCCCCAATAAAGACTTCAGTGCCCGTTTCTGTGGGTGGACTTGTCGTAATCGGTGAGGGCGAAATTTGAAGGCTTGTCCCTTTTGAGCAATGCTAGCAATCGCTTCAGGCGCCATGCGATGGAGCGAGAACCCAGGAAGGACTGTTTTTCCCGAAGCGGCAGCCTGAGAACCTCGGCGACGGCGAAAGAGAGCTGAAAGGGGTTTTCCAGCAATTCCTCGGGCAGATTCAGGGGCATCGATTCGTTTTTTTCGAGAGCGTCCCACACCATCCGGCACAATTCCGTGGGGTCTTCTCCTTCTTCATCATGAAAATCGCTCACCTCACCCTCGAAATAGGGCTGGCTGTCATAGATGCGGAAGACCTCGAAGCGCTGCTCGCCCAGGGTCAGAATGTTCATCCTGCCGTCGGGAAATTTTTCGAGCACCTCGGTCACGCGGGCCACGCATCCAATCTTGTGGATACCGCCTTTCCCCACCAAAACGACTCCGAAGGGCGCTTCGTCCTCGATGCACTCGCCGATCATGATTTTGTAGCGTTCCTCGAAAATATGCAGGGGCAGCCGCTGGCCCGGCAGGAGAACCACTTGGAGCGGAAACAGGGGCAGGCGATAGGTAGTCATGAGAAAATTGTAACTTGAATCGCGCGATTTTGAAATTCGCCGGAAATTCCCGGAGGCGGAGTGCCCGTATTGTTCCGGCCCGGCGCATCCCGCTCTCGGGAAGGGCCTCGAAATCCGCTCAAGCTGGCCTGATAGCGCGCGAATATGGTATTTTTCTTTGAGACGAGGGCGGCATTCGATTTTCTGTTTTTGTGGAGGTTTCCCGCGATGATCGAGCCGAGCATCGCTACGGCCCAGAGGGCCTGGAGCGAACCTGCGGAGGAGGGGGGTACAGCCACCCTCTCGGGTATCGCTCTGCCGGCGTTTTTCGGCCCGGGCGAAGTCGACCCCAAAGCCCTCGACGAGAAGCCGGGAGCGCATCCCTACACGCGCGGAATCTACGAGAACATGTACCGAGGCCGGCTCTGGACGATGCGCCAATACGCCGGTTTTGGCAGCGCGCGGGAGAGCAACCACCGCTACCGCTACCTCCTCGATCACGGGCAGATGGGGATTTCCGTGGCGTTCGATCTGCCCACCCAGATTGGCTACGACCCGGATCATCCCATGGTATACGGCGAGGTGGGCCGCGTGGGGGTGTCCATCGCCTCCATCGAGGACATGGAGGTCTTGCTCGAAGACATTCCGCTGGAAAAGATTTCCACGTCGATGACCATCAACGCCACAGCACCCATCCTGCTGGCCCTCTACGTCGCGGTGGCCGAGAAGCACGGCATTCCCTCCGAAGCGCTCCGGGGGACTGTGCAGAACGACATCTTGAAGGAATACATCGCGCGCGGCACCTATATTTATCCGCCCGAGGCGAGCCTGCGCCTGATCACCGACACCATGGAGTTCTGCAAGGACAGGGTGCCCAAATGGAACGCCATATCGATCAGCGGCTACCACATCCGCGAGGCAGGCTCGACCGCCGTTCAGGAGGTCGCCTTCACGCTCGCGAACGCCATCACCTATGTGGAGGCCGCGGTCGCTTCAGGGCTGAACGTGGATGAACTCGGCTCGCACATCTCGTTTTTCTTCAACGTCCACAATCACTTTCTGGAGGAGATCGCGAAGTTCCGCGCCGCGCGCAGGCTCTGGGCGCGGATCATGCGCGAGCGCTTCGGGGCGCGTTCGGAGAAGGCCTGCATGCTGCGGTTTCACTCCCAGACCGCCGGCAGCGCGCTGACGGCCCAGCAGCCGAAAAACAACGTCGTGCGCGTCGCGCTCCAGGCGATGGCCGCCGTGCTGGGAGGCACGCAGTCGCTTCACACGAATTCGATGGACGAGGCCCTCTCCCTGCCCACGGAGGATGCCGCGAGGCTCGCGCTCAGAACCCAGCAGATACTCGCCGAGGAATCGAACGTGCCGAACGTGGCGGACCCGTGCGGGGGAGCGTACGCCATCGAGGCGCTGACGTCCGAGATTGCCTCCCGCGCGGAGGAAATCATTCGGCATATCGACGATACCGGCGGCATGCTCCACGCCATCGAAACGGGATGGGTGCAGCGCCAGATCCAGGAGAGCGCCTTTGCTTATCAGCGCCTCGTCGATGAGGGGGAGATGGTCGTCGTCGGCGTGAACCGCTATCAACAGGAGGAAGAGGCGCCCATCTCGACGCTCCAGATTCGCCCCGAGGTCGAGGGAGAGCAAAAAGAGCGCGTCGCCTCGCTGAGGATACGGCGCCATGCCGACCGTACGAGCGAGGCCCTCGACGCCTTGAGCCACGCGGCCAGGGGTGATGACAATCTTCTGCCCTACATCCTCAGGGCGGTGAAGGCCGAGGCCACGGTCGGGGAAATCGCGGACACCATGCGCGAGGTTTTCGGCCTGTATCAGCAAGACGTCGCCATCTGAAGCGTGATGGCATGTTCTCCCCCCCGGAGTTTTCAGATCAAAGAGCGACATTTGGAGAAATCTGCATATGAAGGGCAATGAGGTCCGCCAACAATTTCTCGGATTCTTCGCCGGCGAGGCGCACAGGATCGTTCGCAGTTCCGCGCTGGTCCCCATGAACGACCCCACCTTGCTGTTCACCAACGCCGGCATGGTTCAGTTCAAGGACGTGTTCACGGGCCTGGAGAAGCGCGACTACAACCGTGCGGTGAGTTCCCAGAAATGCCTGCGGGTGAGCGGCAAGCACAACGACCTTGAAAACGTCGGCCGAACGGCCCGGCACCACACGTTCTTCGAGATGCTGGGCAATTTCTCGTTCGGCGAGTACTTCAAGGAAAAGGCGATCGAGTTCGGCTGGGAGTTTCTGATTAACCGCGTGGGTCTGGACGGGGACCGCATGTGGATCACCGTCTTCAGGGAGGATGACGAGGCGGCGGAGCTTTGGGAGCGGATCGTGGGCGTCCCGCCGGAGCGCATCGTCCGCATGGATGAGAAGGACAACTTCTGGGCGATGGGGGACACCGGACCCTGCGGCCCCTGTTCGGAGCTCATCTATGATCAGGGCGATCACATCGTCGGCGCGCCGCCGGGAAGCGGACACGAGGATGAGGACGGGGATCGCTATCTGGAACTCTGGAACCTCGTGTTCATGCAGTTCAACCGGGAGGCTTCGGGCAAGATGGAGCCGCTGCCCAAGCCCTCCGTCGATACGGGAATGGGTCTGGAGCGTCTTGCGGCGGTGGTGCAAAAAGAGGACAGCAATTATCACACCGACCTCTTGATGCCGCTCATTCATTCGGTCGAGGAGCGTTGCGGCAGGGAATACACCGGCAGCGACGCGCCGAACGACGTCTCGTTCCGCGTCATTGCGGACCACGTTCGCGCGGTGAGCTTTCTGGTGGCAGACGGCGTTCTGCCGAGCAACGAGGGCCGGGGCTACGTGTTGAGGCGCGTGGCGAGGCGGGCCTTGCGGCACGGCAGGATGCTGGGCATCGAGGGGCCGTTCCTGCATCAGACGGCGGGCGTGGTGGCCGACATGATGGGCGGCGCCTTTCCCGAACTCAGGGAGGGCCTGAGCTACATCTCCCGCGTCACGCTGGCCGAAGAGGAGAGGTTCGCCAACACCCTGGCGCAGGGCCAGCCGCGCATGGACGCGCTCGCTGAAGAAGTGAAATCATCGGGCAGCGCCACCATTCCGGGCGGGGAGGTGTTCACCCTGCTCGATACTTATGGCTATCCGTGGGATCTGGCGGTGGAGACGGCCGCGTTTCATGGCCTCGAGATAGACCAGGGCGGTTTCGATGAGGCGATGGAGCAGCAGCGCGAACGCGCGCGCGCCCACTGGAAAGGCTCGGGCGAGGCCGCCGTCGATGAAATCTGGCACCAGGTGCGCGATGAGGCGGGCGCGACCGAATTCACCGGCTATGATCACGATGAAGAACAAGCCTGCGCCCGCGCCCTCATGGTGGATGGCGCGCTGTGCGATGAGGCCGGCGCAGGAGATGAGGCGCGCGTCGTGCTCGACAAGACGCCGTTTTACGGCGAAGCGGGTGGGCAGGAAGGCGACAGGGGCGTGTTTTCCTGGCCCGATGGGGCCGCCGTCGTGCTCGACACGCAAAAGCCGCTTCCCGACGTGTACGCGCATCATATCAAGGTGACGGAAGGAACCCTCAAGAAGGGACAGAATGTCAACGCGCGAATCGACGCGGAGAGGCGCGAGCTCTTGAGGCGCAACCACTCGGCCACCCACCTGCTGCAATACGCGCTGCGCCAGGTTTTGGGAGATCACGTCAAGCAGGCGGGTTCCCACCTCTCGCCCGAGAGACTGCGGTTCGACTACACCCATTTCGCGGCGATGACGACGCGAGAGCGCGAAAGGGTGGAGGACATCGTCAACGAGCGCATTCGCGAGAACGCGAGCGTGGAGACGCGCCACATGTCGATAGACGACGCGCTGTCTGAAGGGGCGACGGCGCTCTTCGGCGAGCGTTACGGCGAGGACGTGCGGGTCGTTTCCGTGGGTGATTTCAGCATGGAGCTTTGCGGGGGCACGCATGCGCGCGCCGTAGGCGACATCGGTTTATTCCGCATCCTGCACGAGGGCAGCGTGGCCTCGGGCGTGAGGCGCATCGAGGCATTGACGGGAGAGGGCGCGCTCCTCCAGGCCCGCAAGGAACAACACGTTCTCTCGGAAATCGGGGAACTCACCAGGGCGGCGCCGCTCGAGGAGGCCGATCGGGTGAAGCGGCTGCTCGACCGCGTGAAGACGCTCGAGCGTGAACTCAAGGATTCGCGCGACAGGCAATCGCGCGACGAGATGGGCGATCTGGCTTCCGAGGCCAAAGAAATTTCGGGTGTCAGGCTCATCGCCGTGAGACGCGACGGCCTTCAGGCGGGCGAGTTGCGCGGAATCATCGACGCGGCGAAGGGGAAGCTGCAAAGCGGCGTCGCGGTGATCGCCGCCGTGACGGACGGGAAGGTCGCCATCGCCGCGGGCGTCACGAAAGACCTCACATCTCGTATTCATGCCGGGAATCTCGTGAAAGAGGTGGCCTCGCTCGTCGGCGGCAGAGGCGGCGGTAGGCAGGACTTCGCGCAAGCGGGCGGCAAGGACGTGGAAAAAGTGGACGACGCCCTCGCCGCTGTTCCCGGGCTGATCGAAAAGATGACATAATCGCCACGCATCCGCGCCGGGATCGGGCGGGACCATCGCAGCATTTTTCGTTTCGGAGAACGTCTTTGAGGGATTCGGCAGTGGCCGGCGCGGTTCCAGAGCGCCTCAAAAAAAGAAGAATCTCCCTGCTCATCGTTGCCCACGTCGCGAACGACAGCTATTTCGGATTCCTTCCCCCGTTGCTCCCTCTCATCGTAGAGCGCCTGGACCTGCCCCTGAGCCTGGCGGGTCTTCTGGCCACCACGCTTTCAGTAACCGGCGCCGTGGGCCAGCCCCTTTTCGGCTACTTCGCCGACAGGATCAGGAAAGGATGGCTCCTGGCGCTCGGACCGCTGGGCGGCGCGCTGTTGGCGTTCATGCTCTACATGCCGAATTTCTGGATGCTCATGCTCCTCATGCTGATCGCAGGCTCGGGGTCGGCCTGTTTTCATCCCGTGGCTTCGGTCATCGCCGGTCAGTCCGCCGGCGCGAGAAAAGGGTTCGGCATGTCGCTTTATGTCGCGGGCGGCCGTTTGGGCGTGGGGCTGGGCTCCGGGGTGGCGACGTTCATCGTCACCCGGTGGGGCATCGACGCCATGCCTTACGCCGCCCTCTTCGGCATTATCATCGGGGCGCCCTTGCTTTTCTTCTCTCCACCCATCCGGGAGGTGGGGAGCGGCGCATCGCAAAGTTTCAAGCAGACGATGTCTATGCTCAGGATCGTGTTCCGCCCGCTTTTCCTCTTGTGGGTCGTGAATTTGTGCCGCACCACGGTGACCATGACGGTGCAGGTTTTCTTGCCGATCTACATTATCGCCAAAGGCGGTTCGCTGGCCGCGGGTGGAACGGCCGTTACCCTGTTTCTGGTCGCCGCGGCGGTGGGCGGCATCTACGGCGGTCATCTCTCGGACATTTTCGGCAGGCGGATCGTGACGATCATGGCCATTTGCCTGGGCACGCCCGCGTTGGGCATGGCCTTTCTGTTTGATGAGCCCTTGCGGACCGTCTTCGTCATATTATCGGGCGCCGCCTTTTACGCGCAGATGGGCGTTTCGGTGACGTACGCGCAGGAGATCGCCCCCGAACACGCCGCCCTGGTGAGCAGTTTCATGCTCGGCGTGGTCTGGTTCGTGGCGAGTATCGGGATGATCGCCGTGGGCGGCCTGGCCGATTACATCGGCGTGGAAACGGCCTTGCCACTGGTCTGCATGGCGTTCGGCATTGTGGGTTCGTTCCTCTCCCTCGGACTGCCCAGGGAGACGGCATAGAGCCATGTCGAAAAAATTCAAACCCCTGGCCGTGGAACGCGAGATAGCCGAGGAGATGGCTTCAACGCTCGGCCGCATCGGCAGTGAATTTTCGAAACGCCATAAAAGGGCGTGGGCCGCCTGGCGCGCTTGGGAGAAGGCAGGAGAACTCGGCGATAAAATCAGGGAAAGGCGGGAGAGTGCGCTCCATCACGCGATGGACGATGCCGAGCGCTACCGGTATTTCCTGATCGTGCAAAGAGAAGCGATGGGGCTTCGGAACCATGCGGAGGTGAACCGAAAATATCCGCTCCCCCGCGTGCCGGGCAGGCCGCCCGCCGCGGGCGACCCCACTAGCCCTCGTCTCGCTTGGCCCGGAGGATTTTCACGAGGTTGGCGTAGGAAGTTCTCCGGATGATGGAGCGGAACTGGTCCCGGTAGTTTTTCACCAGACTCACGCCCTCCACCACAACGTCGTAGACGCGCCATTCGCCTTCCACTTTGTGCAGGCGGTAGACGATGTTGACCTCTTTCTTGTTCGTTGTGATGATGACGGTGTTCACCTTGGCGAATTCCGCGTCGCTGGTCTCTTTGCCGAGAACGACTTTCTCGTTGGTGTAGCTTTCCAGTGTGCCGGCGTAGTTGCGTTCCATGAAATAGCTGAAAAGCTCGATGAATTCGGCCTTCTCCTCGGGCGTGCGCTTTCTCCACGCCCTTGCGAGGCTTCGCCGGGACATTTCCTCGAAATCGAAATGCTGGTGGATGATCTTGCGCATCCGGTTTCTGCGCTCCGCCTTTTTCTCGGGCGCCTTCAATTCGGGCTGGCCGAGGATCTCCAACACCCCGTGTATCCCCTTGCGCACCACTTCGGAGGGCTCTCCCGCCTGGGTGGCCGAAGCGAGAAGCGCATGGGCCAGAAGTGCGGCGATGAGTAGCGGCAAACGCTTTTTCAACAACATGGTTTCTCCTCGTAGGGGTATGACTGCATTCGGGAGCGGCGGCGAAACTCGGATGATATGATGATGTTTTATATGTTGTCCGGCTCTCTCGATTCTGAGTCTGCTGGCGCGAAGCACTCATTGACGAACAGATTATCGGTCATCTTCCAGCGTTGTTTCAGGCGGCGATGTCCCTTTATTTCTTCTTCACATTGCCGAAAATAAAGTCGCCGATGAGTTTCTCGATGTCAACCGGGGGCTCCGTCTCCCGAATCCGTCCGCCCGGGGGGATGATTTTTTCCGACCCTCCCTGGCTTAAGCTCACGTACTTGTCGCCCAATACCCCTTTCGTGCGAATCGAGGCGATGGAATCCCGCGAGAGCCTGATGCTCTCGTCGATGCGGAGCTTGATTCTCGCATCCTCCCCGTCCAGGGAGATTCCGCTCACCCGCCCGACGCGTACGCCC
Source organism: bacterium (assembly GCA_022825065.1). Lineage (GTDB taxonomy): Bacteria > UBA8248 > UBA8248 > UBA8248 > UBA8248 > Bin107. The sequence goes on along the minus strand of JAJDYR010000030.1, from coordinate 97,477 downwards.
GCCATTTCGACCGAGGCGCCGCTTCTCAAGCCCGTGGCGGACGTGAAATTCGCCGAGACTTCATAGGTGCCGTCATCGAAGATATCCAGGCCGCCGAGGTTGATGGACAGATAGGCGAGCGCGAGGATTCCCGCCAGAACGAATACGCCGACGCCGAATTCCACGTTTTTCCGGTACAAGGCTCGTTCCTTCTTCAAATGAGAATCGAGGTGAGGAAATAATCGCCCACCAGTATCAGGACGGAAGAGAGCACCACGGCCGAGGTGGTCGCCTTGCCCACTCCCTCGGCCCCGTGACCGCAATGATACCCCTTATAGCAGCAGACCCATGTGACGATCAGGCCGAATACGATGGACTTCCATAAGCCTACGTTGATGTCGACCATCTCGATCTTGTCCTGCATCTCCCCGAAAAAGGTGCCCGAACTCAAGCCCATCAACTCCACGCCAACGAGATAGGCCCCGAAAATGCCGATGAGATCGCAAAGCGCCGTCAGCAGGGGGAATACTATCACGCCCGCGAGCAGCCGGGGAGAGACGAGGCGCTGCAGGGGGTTCACGGCCATGCTCTTGAGAGCGTCCACCTGTTCGGTGATCTGCATGATGCCGATTTCGGCCGTCATGGCGGAGCCCGCCCTGCCGGTGACGACGAGGGCGGTGAGCACGGGCCCGAGTTCGCGGATGAGGCTGAAGGCGACGGCGGGGCCCAGGAAGGCTTCGGAGCCGAATTTCCTGAAGGCGTAGATTCCCTGCAGCGCCAGCACCATTCCTGTGAACAGGCCGGTCAGCAGGACGATGGAGAGCGAACCCGTGCCGATAATGTATATCTGGCGCATCAGGAGCGAGGGCCGCCAGGGTGGCGCGAAGATCCACCGCACGGATTCGAGCAGGAAGATCGCAGCTCTTCCCATGCTGGCGATGATCTCCATCGCCCTGCGTCCGAGCGCCTGGATGCCTTGTCTCACCATTGTCGCGGAACTCATGGGGCTTGCCTTCTAATCCTCATCATGAGCGAGTATAGTGATCGTCATGGATTGCGTGGCGGCTTCGACGGGCGGTCTCGCGATTCGCAGGGCGGAGAAAGTCGATTCCTAGTGTATCGTTCCTGAAGCACGAAGATCAACGCCGGCGCGAGCAGTCATATTCTTCTAAGGGTTTGTTTTTTATATGAAAAATACAGCACTCGGCCCCCTGTCCAGATACATCGAGTTCGGGGTGCGCAGCCATGCGTCGGATTTTGCGCAGATCACCCGCCTTTTCGTCGCGATTTACGTGCCGGTATCCATGATTGCGCTTTCGGTTCATCCTTCCATCAAATCGCTGATCGACCCCCAGGCGAATCTCATGCTGCTGTTCCCCCTCATGATCGCCTCGCAGTTGATTTTGCGCGTATTACAGGTTTTCCTGTTCATTCTCCTGATCTTGAGGGTCGAGTCCGAGCGCATGGGCGACGGGGCCGTTTGGGACATCGCCGAGGCGGTGAATCGCCTGAAGTCCGTCGCCAAGGTGGATCTGGCGTACACCTTTGGTTTGCAGTTGCTGGGCGTCATCGGATTTGCGACCTCGGTGTTTATCTTCAGTTTTATCTTCGGAGACTCACCCATCGGGCTTCCGTTCTCGTTCGCGGTCACGATTTTTCTCGTTCTCACGCCCGCCGTGCGCTATTATTTCTGCACCCTGACCGCGCTACTCTATGGCGACGACTTCGCCCAGGCCTTCCGCCGCGCCGGCGCGATATCGAGCGGAGGCGAGAGAACTGTCGTCGTTTTGGCGATGACCTATCTGCTGATCTGGTTCATCCTCTGGCAAGTGATACAGGGGATTTTCGGCGGGGGTCTGTTGGGGCAGGTCCTGCTGCAGACGGGCGTGATGGTGACCTCTATCTCGTATTATCTGGCGGGGTATCTCCTGTTCTCGGACCTCTGCGAAGCGGCGAGCGCCAGGCGGGAGGAGGAAGCGGGGCAGATTCCCGAAGATACGGACGACGTCTAGCGCAGACCCTACAGGAAGGCTTCGAAACTCAGTCCGTCATACGCCAGTTCCACGCCGCTGGGCAGGTTCCGGTTCGTTTCGTGGTATTCGAGTTCGAAATTGGTGTGGGTGAAATAGGTTTGCTCGGGCTCGAGCGCATCGACGATTTCCAGCGCCTCGGCGACCGTGAAGTGTGAGGGGTGCTCGCGGTGGCGCAAGGCGTCCAGGACGAGGACGCGCACCCCTTTCAGGATTTCCATGGATTTTTCCGGAATGGCGTTGCAATCCGTGGCGTAGGCGAAGTCCCCCACCCGAAGGCCCATCACCCTCATGCCGGCATGTTCGAGTTCGAAGGGGATGACGTTCATGCCGGCCACACCGAAAGGGGAGTCTCCAATCTCCTCCAGCGTGAGTTGCGGCTTGAAGCCGCTGTAGTTCCCGTCGTTGAAGATGTAACTGAAATTCTGGCGGAGAATCTTCACCGTGTTGGGATAGGCATAGCAGGGAATCGGCTTTCGCATCAGGAAATTGAAGGCTCGCAAGTCGTCGATGCCGTGGGTATGGTCCGCATGATAGTGCGTGTAGACCACGGCGTCCACGCGGGTGATCTGATGCCTGAGCGCCTGCTCGCGCAGATCGGGGCCTGTATCCACCAGCAGGTTTCGCCCTTTGTGTTCGATGATGATGCTCGGACGAAGCCGCTTGTTCCTGGGGTCATCCGAAAGACATGCGGCAGTGGTGCATCCGATGGAAGGAACGCCGGTGGAGGTGCCGCAGCCCAGAACGGTGACCCGAGCGCTTGCGTTCATCTCACCGAATCCGCCAGAACCTGAGCGGCGGTTTGCACGTCTTCCCTCGATACGTCCAGGTGGGTGACGGCGCGAAGCATCTTCGGGCTGGGAACGGAGAAGGCGACGCCGTTTTTCATCGTCGTCTCGTTGATCTGGTGCGCCGTTTTGCCCGTTTCCGAGACGTCCAGGAACACGAGATTGGTGGGCGTCGTGTCATGGACGGGTCGAACGCCCGGAACCCCGGCGGTGAGTTCCGAGAATCGCTGGGCGTTGGCGTGGTCATCGGCCAAACGCTCTACATGATGGTCCAGAGCGTAGAGACCCGCGGCGGCGAGAACCCCCGCCTGGCGCCAGCCGCCGCCCAGCATTCTCCGGTAGCGGCGCGCCTCTTCGATGAACGCTCCTTCCCCGAGCAGGATGGAGCCCACCGGGCAGCCCAGCCCCTTGGAGAGGCAGAAACAAATTGAATCGCAGCGCCTCGCCCATTCCTGAGGGGGAATGCCGGAGGCGACGATGGCGTTGAAGATGCGGGCGCCGTCGATGTGAAGGGGGATGTTCTGCTCTTGCGAGAAGGCGCGTAACCCATCGAGCCCTTCGAGGGGGAACACGTGGCCGCCGCCCTGGTTGTGCGTGTTCTCCACCCAGAGGAGGGAACTTTTCGGGTACCCTCCCCTGGGGCGCAGCCATTCCTCGGCGTCTCCTCGCGCGTATGCCCCGCGTTTCGCCGAAATCAGGGCGAATTGAACGCCGGACAAAAACGGGCTTGCGCCCAGTTCGTTCCGAAAGGGATGGCAATGGGAATCGGCGATGATTTCATCGCCCGGATTCGTGTGGACCTTGATGGCCAGTTGGTTGGCCAGCGTGCCGGATGACACGAAAAGGCCGCCTTCCTTGCCGAACAGCGCAGCCGCCTTTTCGACGAGTTCGTTGACGCTCGGGTCCTCTCCCAGCATTTCATCGCCCACCGGGGCCTCGGCGATGGCCTCGCGCATCGCTGGCGTGGGGCGTGTCGCGGTGTCGCTTCTCAGGTCGATGAGCTGACGGGACACAGAATAGACCTCCCGGCTTCCGGCTCCCGTCTCCGGGAGTCGGGTTTTAAGCACTCGGTTTGTTGTAATCCGCCTGGTGGAGGATATATTTGCATAATCGCGAGTGATTTGCCAAATTATCGCCCTGTCATTTCCCGGCTTTTGTGCTCCTCACGCACGCCTGGAGATTGAACTGATATGCGCAATCCCGATGATCTCCCGATTTTTGAAGATGATTTCCTGAGGCGCGCAAGGGCGTTTCAGATGCGGCGCCTGTATGTGGGGCTGGCGTCCTCCGGCTTGGAATTCGGCGTCGTGATCGCGCTTTTGTTCTGGTATCTGGGCGTGGAGGCCGCGAAGCCTGTGGGCGGCGCGTTCGTAAGCGGATTCGCAACTTTCTCTCTCATCGTCTTCTTGAAAACGCTGGTCTCCTTGCCCTTTGATTACTACGGCGGCTACGTGCTCGCCCACCGGGAAAACTTATCGAACCAATCGCTGGCCGGTTGGTTGTGGGACAGATGCAAGGGGTTGGCGCTTCTCTTGCTGTTGGGCGGCTCGGCCGGCGGTGTTTTTTTGATGATCATGGCCGCGTGGCCGGTTCATTGGTGGTGGATAGCCGCGCTGGCTTCTGTTTTGCTGGTGGTTTTCATCTCCCTCATCGCTCCGGTGCTGCTGGCGCCCATCTTCTTCCGCTTCAAGCCCCTGGCGGATGAGGAGCTCAGGGAGCGGCTCCTCGCCTTGCTGGAGAGAACGAAGGCGAGCGTGTACGGCGGGGTGTGGGAGATGGATATGAGTTCGAAGAGCAAGACGGCGAACGCCGCTCTGGTCGGCTGGGGGCCGTCACGGCGTGTGGTTCTCTCCGATACGCTGCTTGATTTCACGCCCGATGAGATCGAGGCGATCCTCGCCCATGAGATCGCCCATCACGTGGGTCGCCACATCCCGGCCCTCATCGCGATGAAAAGCGTGATGCTGGCTTTCGCGATGTATCTCTCCCGTCACTCGCTTGAATGGCTGGGAGAATGGACCAACCCCGCTCTCGTCCAGCCGGGAGAGCCCGCCGGCATCGTGGTTTTGTGGGTCGTGCTGAGCATCCTGGGAGCGGTCATGTCTCCTGTTTTTCTCGTCATTTCGCGCGCTTTCGAGCACCGCTGCGATCGCTATTCGACCGAGTACGCCGAGGTGCGGGGCGGGTTGTCTTCCGCTCTCGTCAAGTTATGCAGGCAGAACCTGACGGACCCCGACCCGCCCGGCTGGGTGGTCGCGCTCTTTCATTCGCACCCCTCGGTTTACGATCGGCTGGCGAGAATCGAGCCCCGGGAGAAGGCTTAGGTGATATTCCGGCTCAACGCGTTTTGAGTATTTTCCTGACGAAGGGGATGACCCGATTCGCGATATTGGGGTGTGTGAGTGATTCGAACGGGCCCTGCTTTTTGATTCGCTGTAGTTCCGCCCTGCCGCCTTTTTCCTCAATGGTTCTTAGAAAAGCCTCGGTGCCGCTGAGCGGGTAGGGCTCTCCCTGGCTGTGGAGAAGCAGAACAGGGGCTTTTATTCTATCCGCCGCCCGGATGGGAGAGCGTTCTCGGTACGCCTGCCCTGCTTGATCGGGCGCGCCGCCGAGCACGGCGCGTATTCTGTTCCTCTGTTTCTGGGATAAGCGCCCATACGTTTGCTCCAGGTCGTAAAATCCGTTTTCGAGAATGAGGCCCGAAACCTTGGCGCCCCTCGCGGCCGCGAGGGCGGCGGCCGAGGCCCCCTGCCCGATGCCATAGATGAAAATACCGTCTTTTCTGACGTTCTCCCTCGTACTTAGATAACGGACCGCGCCCAGGGCGGCCTCCACACTTCTCGGCCCGGCGAAATCCTCAGGCCCGGTGGATGCGCCGAAACCGGGCAGCGAGATGCTCATCAGGATGAGACCGTCGCGTACGTGAGCCAGGATGGCGCGTCTGAATCTCTGGGCACGCGCATCCGCGCCGTGTAAGAGGAGGATCGCCGGATAGCGTCTCTGCGGGAGATGTCCTCTGTCAGGGGGCCACGCGGCGAAAGCCTCCACGCGCCCCCAGGTGAACGGTATGAACCATTCCCGGATCACCTCGCCCCGGGCGGTTTTCGTTTCATAATCTGCGGCGCATCCCACGAGCAGAAACGTGGAAATCAGGAGAAAAAAAACGTTGCGCGGGATTTTTTTTGAAATTTTTCTCAAGAACACGTCGGGTCCTTTTCGACTTTGCGAGTGGTTATCATAAAGTTTTTTTCGGGCGGGAATGAATGTAAGGCATAAATAATATCATCTTAACATACTGATTTGACGGAGCCGGGCATGTCGCGAAAAAAAGAGGTTGCATTTTTCATATTTTCGTATTATATTCGCATTATTGGAGAATTAAAAAAATTCTTCGTATAGCAACAATTTTTTAACACGATTTTCACACAAAATGTAGTGCAAAAATGTATGAGAGGCACTATATATAGATTATTGAACCACTCTCCTTCAGCTACGAGGAGAAGCTGGAAAGGAGGCCCGTCATGGCGATAACGACTCAAAGACCCGGATACAAGACACATGGGACGAGCCAGACTTCGAAGCGCATTCACCAAGCCTGCATGCGAAATCTCGCCCTCTATCTGCAAGGCCAAATCTCATATGAGGATTGGCGCAGCCGACAAGAGGAACTCGAATCGAGACTTACGCCCGCGCCCGAACTTCCCTTCGAAGCAGGGGAGCCAAAAACCCCCGAGGCTGCCTGATTCCCTCCCTCGCCTGGGCGCAACGGTCCAGGCAAGCGCATCGTTTCTCCCTGATGCGCTTACGCCGCTTTCTCCGCCCGGCCCTGCGATTAGCGGGGCATCGCCCGTAGGCGGCATGAGGGATGGGGAGAATTCGGAGATTCGTCTTTTATACCGTTTTGCCCATGTATGGCCGATCATATGAAGAAAAACCGCGTTTTGCTCCTGCGGCGGCAGGACGGATTCGATTGCAGATCCCTGTTTTTTGCCTCTTGCGTTTATTTGCGGCCTCTGATAGGGTTCGGTGTCTTTTCCCGCAACAGGTGCGGGTAAAAGGTTTTGTGGGTATGCAAGACGAATGAAGATTCCCTCCCAAGAGACGCTCCATTCATCATTACATCCCCCGGTTCAGTTTCTTTTTTATGAGGAAGTGTATGTCAACAGGTACAGTGAAGTGGTTCAACGATGCAAAAGGGTATGGTTTCATCACGCCCGAGGACGGTGGTGAGGATTTGTTTGTCCACCACACGGCCATTCAGGCGGAAGGATTCAAATCCTTGAGCGAGGACGATCAGGTATCGTTCGAAGTCGCCCAGGGTCCCAAGGGGCTTCAGGCGCAAAACGTCGTCAAGCTCTAACGCATTACCCGGCGTTTAAGAAAAGTGGTGGCTGGTTTCCGGCCACCACTTTTTTTCGCCTCGGACTTTCCCATCTTCTCCCTCCCAAGGTAATCTGCGCCTCAATTGTCTCACAGAGAGGATTTTCCGATGAAGCGTCCCGCGCTCGAGATGAGAAGAAACATCGGCATCATCTCCCACATCGACGCCGGAAAAACGACGACCACCGAGCGCATGCTGTACTACTCGGGGGCCGTGCACCGGATTGGAGAGGTGGACGAGGGTTCGGCCACAATGGACTGGATGAGCCAGGAGCGCGAGCGCGGCATCACCATCACCTCGGCGGCCATCACCACCACCTGGGCGGATCATGAGATCACCATCATCGACACCCCCGGGCATGTGGATTTCACGATCGAGGTGGAAAGAAGCCTGCGCGTTCTCGATGGCGCCATCGCTATTTTCAGCGCGGTGGAAGGCGTGGAACCGCAGAGCGAGACCGTGTGGCGGCAGGCGGATAAATTCCGCGTGCCCCGGCTCGCCTTCATCAACAAGCTGGATCGTCTGGGGGCGGATTTCGAGAGAACCGTCGAGATGATCGTCGAAAAACTGGGGGCCAGACCCGTGCTCATGCACTGGCCCGACGGCGAGGGCGAGGGGTATACGGGTCAGGTAGAGGTGCTGAGCGGGGATTTCCTGACCTGGGAGGGAGGAGAACCCCACAGGTCCGAACCCGCCGGAGCGCTCAAGGAAAAGGCGGCGGATTTGAGAGAAGCTCTCATCGAAGCGGTGGCGGATCATGACGAATCCCTGATGGAGGCCTATCTGGAAGGAGGCGTCATCGAGCCTGCAACGCTCAAGGCGGCTTTGAGGCGCGCCGTTCTCGCGGGCGGACTCGTGCCCGTTTTCTGCGGCTCATCGCTGAAGAACAAAGGGGTGCAGCCCCTGCTTGACGCTGTGGTGGATTATCTGCCCTCACCGGTGGATACGCCGCCCGCGAGTGGTTTCCCTCCCGGCGAGGAAAACCCCATCACCCGTCCTCCCGCGGAGGATGCGCCTTTTTCCGCCCTGGTCTTCAAGGTGCAAATTGATGAGGGCAGGCGCCTCACCTACCTGCGGGTGTATAGCGGCGCAGCGAAGGTGGGCGAGAGCCTGTGGAATCCCGCAAGGGAAGACAGCGAGCGCTTCGCCCGGCTTTTCAGAATGTATTCCCACAAGCGCGAACGCCTCGACGCCGTGGGGCCGGGGGACATCGTCGCGGCGGCCGGCATGAAGGAAGCGGTGACGGGCGATACCCTTTGCGACCGGAAAGAGCAGATAGCCTTCGAGTCGATTCGTGCGCCCCAGCCCGTCATCTCGGTCGCGATTGAACCAAGGGACGCCACGGGGAGCAAGAAGCTGGGCGAGACTCTGGCGAAACTTCAGGCGGAAGACCCCACGTTTCAGGTGAGAGTGGATTCGGAATCCGGCCAGACGGTGATGAGCGGCATGGGTGAACTCCATCTGGAAGTGCTCACGCGCCGGATAGACGAGGATTTCGGCGTGGACGTCCGCGTCGGCGCCCCCCGCGTGGTCTACCGCGAAACGCTTGCGAGAGAGGCCGCGGCGGAGTCCACCTTCGACAGGGACCTGGCGGGCGAGCCCCAGTTCGCAAGGGTGCGCGTGGGCGTGGCGCCCCGGCCCGGCGGAGGCGTTTCGTGCGAGAGCGCAGTGGACGAGCGGGCTGTTCCTGAAAATCTGATTGCCGCCGCTCTGGAGTCGCTCCGGGCATCCACGTCGAGCGGCGCCATGGCGGGTTATGAGATGACGGATGTGGGCGTCACCTTGCTCGAGGCGGGTTATGACGCCGAGCGCGCCACGGAGGCCGCCTTCTCCATCGCGGCGGCGAACGCGTTTACCGAAGCCTGCCGCGCGGCGGGCGGGCGGCTTTTGGAACCCGTCATGTCGGTGGAAGTCGTGACGCCCGGGGAATTTCTGGGCGCAATAATCGGCGACATCAACGCGCGCGACGGAAAGGTGTCCGGCGTGGAAGAACGAGGCGGCGCATCGCCTGTGAGCGTCGTGCGCGCCTCGGTGCCGCTCGCCAAAGTGTTCGGTTACGCCACCTCCCTTCGTTCCGCCACCCAGGGCCGCGCCACCTACACCATGCGCTTTTCGCACTACGCCCCCTGCGAGATGGCGGGGGTATAATTTTTCTCCTCACCGTTTTCGTATTGGTGTGAAGGCGCATTCTGAATGACCACCATCACCCTCTCGGTTCTCTTCTCGCTCTCCACGGCGCTCGTGGTCGGCTCCTTCACCCTGTTCGTGAGAAGCGGGCAGCGGCACGCGAACGCGGTTTCGGGCGTTCTCATCGGGCTTATCGTATCCATGCCGCCGCTGCTGGTCGGCGCGGTCTGGACGTGGGAGCCTGCCCACTACCAGCCCCTGGGCTGGCTGTTCTTCGCACTGGCCGGTATCGCGGGGCCCGCCGTGGGCAGGGTGTGTTTCTTTCATTCGATTCATCTGATGGGCGTGGCGCGCGCGGTGCCGCTCAATTCCACCATGCCGCTTTTCTCGGCGATAGCCGGTATCTATGTCCTGGGCGAGAGGCCGGGGCCGTATATCCTGGCGGGCACGGTGCTCATCGTTTTGGGGTGTATGGGAATCACCGCGAAAAGAGGTGAGGCCCAGTCCATCCGGGGGAGCTACCTGCTCATCGCGCTCGGGAGCGTGGTTTTCTTCTCCATCTCGCACATGCTGCGGAAACTCGGCGTGGGCGCATCGCCCAACCCGTTTCTGGGCATATCGATCATGAGCGTTACGGGCGGGGTGTTCCTCTATGTTTTGGGGCAGTATCTGCCGCCTGGCTTAAGGCCTTCGCTCATGGTGAAAAAAGCGTGGGTGGCCTACAGCATCGGCGGCTTGCTGAACACTCTTTCGGTTCTCCTGCATCTTTACGGCCTTCACTACGGCGACCTCACCATCGTCATTCCGCTCGCCGCCACTGCGCCCTTGTGGGCGCTGTTGCTTACGGCCATATTCTTGCGCAAACTCGAGCGCATCACCTGGCCGATTCTCATGGGCACTGTAGCGGTAGTCGTGGGAGGGGCACTCGTGGCCGGCCGTGCGCTCTGACGAAGCGGGATACGCTTCGTTCTGATATAGTAGGGCCGGTTGCAGGTTTTTCGCCGCGCGTCGCCAATATTTGAGTGTCCACATGGGCGTTTCGCAAAAGTTCATATCGTCAGGTCTGGTTTCCCTTTTTCTCCTCGTTCTGGCCGCCTCCGGCCCCCACCGGGTGCACCATCTGGTGCAGGAGTTTCAGATCCTCCTGGGGCATTCCGCGTATGAACATCACGCGCATGAAAATCACGAGGGGCATCATCACGGGGATCACCCGGAAGATGCCGGTCAGGAACATAGCGCCTGCGTACTGGCGACAGCGGGACAATGGACGCATGACAAAAAGGCGGATGACCCGGTCCTCATCCATGCAGCGAATGAGGCGAACCCCTTGGTTCATCAGGAAGTTTTTCTCGTACGGCATTTTTTGTTTTTCAACCTCTCTCCGCGCGCCCCGCCTTTTCCTGTCCTCTCGTAGGCCAATCTGTAATTTTCCGCTGCAGTTGAAGAAGGTGTGCCCCGCGAGGCTCCTTTTGAGGGAGGAGTGGATATGCAATTCATTTGCAAGGCTTTTTGTGTTTTTGCGCTGATCGCTCTTTTACAGGTAATTCCCGCTCACAGTGCGGGCAAAGACGGCGCTCATCCAGGGCGGAAATCCCCGGTGAAAAGCGAGGAGATGAGCGGCATCACGCTCAAAATCGCCGGTGGGGAGATCCAGGGCGGGAGCAAGGTGGTTCGCGTGAAGCAAGGAGATAAAGTCAAGCTGAATTTGATGGCCGATAAAACCACCGAAGTCCATCTCCACGGCTACGACATCGAAAAAACCGTATCCCCGGGCAGGGTGGCCGTGATGGCGTTTCAGGCCAGAGTGGCGGGCCGGTTTCCGGTAACGGTGCATGGCTCTCACTCCCACGGAACCAAAAAAAGAAAAGGTGGAGGTCATGGCGAGAAGGTGCTGTTCTACCTGGAGGTGCATCCATGACGAGGGCAATCCGATGAGCTTTTTTATCCGGGGGCTTTGGCTCGCAGCCGCCATCGTTTTTCTCCCAAACTTCGCGTCGGCGCATGGATTCGGACAAAGATACGACCTGCCGGTGCCGCTGGGCCTGTTCATGCTCGGCGCGGGCGCATCCGTGGTTCTCTCGTTTTTGGGCATGGGGCTTTTCGTCCGCAAAAAACATGAGAGCGTGGATTATCCGAGTTGCGACCTGCTCGCCTCCCCCCTTTTGGGGTGGATGGGGGGTGCGGGTTTCATGTCGGTGATACGAGCGCTTTCCGTCGTTTTGTTCTGCGTGATGCTGGCGGCGGGTTTTTGGGGAACCGATGAGCCGGCGAAGAACATCGCGCCCACGTTGATCTGGATCATCTGGTGGGTGGGTCTGGCCTACGTGTGCGCTTTGGCGGGAAATCTGTGGTCGCTGGTCAATCCGTGGGACATCACCTTTTCCTGGGCGGAGACGCTGTACCGGAAAATGGGACGGGGCGGTTCCTTATCGCTTGAGCGGCCATTCCCCGAGCGCCTGGGGGTGTGGCCAGCCCTGTATCTGTTCCTCTGGTTCGCCTGGGCGGAGATCGTCTGGCCGAACAATGACGTTCCCCGCAATCTCTCGCTCGCCGCTCTGGGTTATTCCATCATCACCTGGGCCGGTATGTTCGTTCATGGCAAGAAGGTGTGGCTCGAGCGCGGGGAGGCGTTTTCCATCATATTCGACGTGATGAGCCGCTTCTCTGTCACTGAGGCGCGCGCGAGCGAGGACGGGAGAAGAGAATGGCGCCTGAGACCGCCGGCCGCGGGCCTTCTGAACACGGACGGCATGAGCAACTCCATGATGGCGTTGGTGGTGTTGATGCTGGCGACGGTCAGTTTTGACGGTTTTACCGAAACACCGCTATGGCACATTCTTCGCGCGGGGATATACGAAGGAGTAATCTGGGTGGGGCGCGATGCCCTTCTTGTGGCTGACACCATAGCGCTCATCGCGGCACCTGCGCTTTTCCTCGGCGTGTATTACCTGTTCTGCATTCTGATGCGCGCCATGAGCGGAAGCACGCTCTCCACGGGGGAATTCGCGCGCCTTTTCGTGCTCTCGCTGGTTCCCATCGCGATTGGATACCACGTGGCGCATTATTTCTCCTTTCTCTTCATTCAGGGACAACGCATCATCCCGCTTTTGTCGGATCCCTTCGGGGTGGGGTGGAACCTGTGGGGAACCGCCGCCTACAAGGTCGATATCGGAATCATCGGCGCAAAGACGACTTGGTACGCTTCGATCGCGGCGATCGTCATCGGGCATATATGCGCGGTTTATCTGGCGCATGTGACGGCGCTGCGGGCACTCGAGAACCGTTTCGCCGCCGTGCGCAGTCAATATCCGATGCTCGTTCTCATGGTGGGTTACACTATGGTGAGCTTGTGGATCATCGCACAGCCGATAACGGACGGCTGACGGTAGGTGGGCTTGTATCATTTTTTACGCCACTTTCGCGGTAAGGAGGGCGAAATGCCGGGATTGTAGCGCTCGATGGGCGCTCGGCGAGCAGGCGGACGTGAAAAATGACCCTCTTTCCCGGTTTTAGTGCCGGAAGCCGTTTCAGTTTTCCGAAGGTCAATCTCATCCTGCGCCCTTGGATACTCGTCACGGCGTGGCTATGAACCCCCACCTCTGATAAAAGACATCACCCTTGCGCCGTTTTTATTCGATGGATTCGTTGCATTTTTAGGCCGGGAGGCGCTTCATGAACGATACGCTACTGGCGGCGGGGTTCGCCCTGGGCACCGCGTCGATGTCCTCGGCCTTCAGCCTCATCGCCAGGCGCGGGCAGCAGCATGGCACGGCAATGACGGGCGTTGTTATCGGCCTGATCGTTAACATCCCCTGGCTGGTGGCGCTCACGATCCTCACCTGGGAGCCCGCCTATTGGAGTTCGGAAGCCTGGTTCTGGTTCTTCCTGTCGGGCATCACGGGGCCGTCGCTCGGCCGCGTGTTCATGTTCCGGGCGATACATCGCCTGGGCGTCTCACGCGCAGTTCCCCTCCTGGCGGCCAACCCGCTGTTTTCAGCCGCTTTCGCGTATATCTTTTTGGGGGAGCGCCCGGGGCCTTACGTGTGGGCGGGGATTTTCCTGGTCGTTTTAGGTTGTGTGGGGATCACCTATCAGCGCAAGAGCGACGCTCCCTGGGACAGGCGCGCCATCTGGCTGCCTTTGATGGCGGTATTGGGATTTTCCACGTCGAACATTTTCAGAAAAATCGGCATAGAAGTCGTACCCTCGGCGCTGCTGGGCATTACGCTTACGAGTTTTTTCGGTTTCTTGGCGCTGATCGCATTCGTATGGTTCCTGCCGAGGCCTCATCGTCCCTCTCTCAAATGGGGGAAGGCATGGCATTTCTATGGACCCTGTGGACTCATCAACACGCTGGCGTTTTTGAGCCATTTCGCCGCTTTGAAGTATGGAGACATATCCGTCGTATCGCCGCTTTCATCCACAGCGCCGCTTTTCGCGCTCTTGTATACCTGGATATTCCTGCGCGACATGGAGCGCATCACGCTACCCATCATGCTGGGGACGGTCTGCGTCGTCGCGGGAGGGGCGATCATCGCCTTGAAAGCGATGTAGCGCGCCGCTTTGCGCCCTGATCAGCCCGTGAGAAGCGCCCTGATCGTGGGAACGATCTCTTTCGCGCGACCCTGGAGTTGCTCATCCGTCAGGCTGCCCACCGGATGGGGGATATAGGCCACCGGGTAGTCCGGCATGCCGCGGACCTTCGAAACCATCTCGACCGTGGGCCGGAACGGCTCGGTGCAGATGACGGCGGTGGGGACGCCTTTTTTCTCCAGTTCGATTCCATCGTGCACACTGCACGAAGAGCAGGAGCCTCAGTCGCCCACCGCGGTGATGGCGAGGTCGCATTTCTCGGCCATCTCCGCGTAAACCTCCGGCTTGGCCGGGCGGGTGTCGTATTCTTTGGATAGCTCAACGGCCAGATCTGGATCCGCGCCGTCCGCCCGCAACTCATCGAGTATGTAGCGCATGAGCTTGTCCGCGCCCACCTTGGAGTTCCAGAGCAGCCCGATGCGCTTGCCGGAGAGCGCGCCGTCGCGGGTTGTGCGGTCTTCGGTTTCGATTTCCGGCTCCACGGTCGGGTCGTAAATCGGTATTGCGGTTTCTACGATGGGGTTCATCGAACGCTTCCTCCTGTATCGGCATCAACGCCAGGATGTCCACTCGTTTTGTAGTCCATCAACCGATCTTCTCTTTTGATGCTGTATTCTTCAACCGCGAGACTCGCGCCGCTCGGCCGCGCTCAGCACCGGTCGGGTGACGAACTCGCCGTTCCGCCGCCTGCTCCACGCGGGAACCCAGGAGGAATGCCCGCCGGCCTCGCCTCCCGCGACGACGATGTAGATGTCATCGGGTTTGAGCGCGTGGCGCACGTTGCCGTTTTGATCGGCGTCGATGGGCTTGTCGAGCTTGCCGGTGCGCAGGAGCTGACTCATGGGGAGCGTCGCGTTTTCGAACAGATACGCTTTCAGTTCTTTTTTCGTGGGGAATTCCTCGGCCAGCAGATGCGCGTGCTCGGGCGCGAAGACGAAACAGGATTGCCCCTCGCTCATGCTGCCCAGGCCTGCCATGGTGGCGGCGGCGGTTTCGGCGATTCCCCGCCCCTTGCCGTAATGGTTCTGGATGTTGTGCGGACCCTCGGCGGCGAGAAGCGTTACCGTGCTCGTCTCGGCCGAATACCCGAGTTCGACGTTAAGGGGCTCCCAGGGGCTCGTTTCCTCCCATTCGGCGAAGGTGAAGCTGTATTTGCCCGGATTTCCCTGGGTGGAGCGATCCAGAAGGCCCGGCTTCGAACCCAGGCAGTTGATGATGATGAGCCTGAGCGCGCGGCCTATCGTCGCGCCCGCGCGGTTGCCCGGCCCGTAGATGTTGCCCTGCATGTTCATGCCTGTCTCATGGCGAACCGGGCCGTTCACGACCATGAAGGGCGCCGCTCCACCCGTGCTCGTGGCGCTCGAGTGAATGTTGTAGGCCGGTTCGGCCATGGCCTCGAGCGCGGCGAGTATGACGGGCATATAAGAGGGCAGACACCCCGCCATGATGGCGTTAAGCGCCACTTTTCCGGCCCGGACGGTTCGTTTCCGCTCCGCCAGGTGAAAGACGACGTTATCGGCGTCGAGTCCCGAAGCCTCCAGAAAGCGCTCTACGAGTTCGGGCGTCGGGGGAACGACGGGCAGGCCGTCCGTCCAGCCTTTTTCGTGATACGTCTCCATCGCCTCATAGACGTCCGCCGCTTCACTCACCGCTTCCATGTGGTCTCCTGTTTCGGGGTGGTTTCTATCTGATAAAACAACAGGATACCGCAGGGAGCCGGTTTTGAAAATGCGGGTTTGCGTCCCTGTCTCCCGGTTTCATTGACGCTTCGGAACTGGTATATCATCCCTTTGATATCCGGTACCCGGCCGTCGCTTTCGGGTGCGGCGCATCCATATGAAGAGGGGAACATCTCGCATGGATTTCGAGTTGATTCGCGACGTAAACGCCCATTTTGAGCCGTTTTATCCCTATGCGGCGGCGGAGATTCACGCTGAATACGGGCGCGATACGGGCGACGCCCTGGAAATCGGCCCCTACGGCCCCGGCGTGGCGCTCGCCCTGGCCGAGCGCTGCCCCGGGATGCGCCTCACGTGCGGAGACGATACCGAGCGCCTGAACGACTACCTCGCCGAGACGGTTGCGGCGGCGGGCATGTCCGCGCGGGTCCGCGTGGAACCTCTTGATAAATATAGCCTTCCGTTCGAGACGGCCTCTTTCGACCTCGTCATATTCCGGGGCGGGCTTTTCTTCTGGGAGGCGCAGGAGAGGATCGTCGCCGAGATGAACCGCGTCCTGAAACCGGGCGGGATGGGCGCGCACGGCGGCGGGTTCGGGGCGGGGGCGTCGGATGCGCTCATCGAATCACTGCTGCCCGAGGCGCGGGACTTGAACGACCGCCTCGGCAAGAAGCGCCTCTCTCGCGCAGATGTTCGCCAAATCGCTGAAAATGCAGGGCTTGCGTCTTTCCGAATCGCGTCCGAACACGGCCTCTGGCTCTATTGGGAGAAGGCGGACTAGCGTTTCCCGCGCGTTTCACCCCCCGCAATTCCCCGCATTTGCCGTCGCGCGCACGCCTCCCGGGCCGTGGTATTCTCACGATGTTTCCTGCAGGGGAGGGGATTTTCACCCCCGCAATTCCCCGCATTTGCCCGTATTTCCCCTCGAAAATTTATCGGTTATTTATCGAAAAACCCCGTGAATTTATCGATATTTATCGAAATTTACGGAAATTGTTTTTGCATTTTTCGGGTTCTGCGCCTCGCCGAAACGCTCGCCTTGCTCCCGCGCGCGCTCGATGCAGCCTGGTCACAGGGGGGCGCCGCGCCGCTCATCACCTGCCGGCCAGCATCTCCCAGGTATGGCTGAAAAGGAACAGCGCCGCCGCCACCACAACGATGCACGGCCCTGCGGGCGCGTTCCATGCGACCGACACCCAAAGACCCGCCACTACTGATACGAGTCCCGCCAGGGCGGCGAGCGCCGCCATCTGCTCGGGCGTTTTGGCGAACCGCCGCGCCGCAGCCGCCGGAATGATGAGCATCGAGGTGATGAGCAGAATCCCTATCAGCTTCATGGCTACGGCGATAATGAAGGCGATCAGGAGCATGAAAACGAACTTCACGCGGAAGGTCGGTATCCCCTCGGCGCTCGCCAGCTCTTCGTTCACCGTGACGGCCAGAAGCCCCCGCCACAGCCATGCGAGCGTGGCCAGCGCCGCCGCGCCGCCCAGGTAGATCCACCATAAGTCCAGCGGGCCGACGGCGAGGATATCGCCGAAAAGGTAGCCCATCAGGTCGACCCGGAGCGTTTCCAGCACGCTGACGGCGATGATGCCCACCGATAGCGCCGTGTGGGCCAGGATTCCCAGCAGCGTGTCGGTGGAGAGTGTTTTCCGGCTTTGCAGCATGAGGAGAACGAGCGCGAGGCCGATACAGGACACGAGGATGCCGAGCCTGAGGTCCACCCCGAAAGCGAACCCTATCGCCACGCCGAGCAGGGCCGTGTGGGACATGGAGTTTCCGAAATAGGCCATCTTGCGCCAGACGATGAAACAGCCCACGGGGCCCGTCACCAGGGCGACGCCCACCCCGCCCATGAGCCCCCGGAACATGAAATCCTCCATCACGCGCCTCCTTGAGGGGTTGTTGAAACCCCTGCAATGACGAGGAAAAATACACCTTACTTGAGTTTCATTTTCACTCCCCCCTTGAGGGGTCTGTTGAAAAAGCCCCTGAGAGGGCAATGGCAGCTCCCTTGAAAGGGAAATCCCATAAAACCAACCCCCCCTACCCCCCCTTATCAGGGGGGCAAGAAAAAGCAAACCCCTCGCAGCCCGGTGGGAGCGCATTGCCTTTTTATACCCCCCTGATAAGGGGGGGTAGGGGGGGTTGCCTTTGTCCCCTGTTAAGAGGGGCTTTCTCAACGGCCTCCTTGCGGGTGGGGGGCTTCTTCGGGTTCGACGGGAAGTATCTCCCCTTCGGGTCCGTGAACGTGGTCGTGCCTGTGTTTGTAGACGGCCAGGCTCTCGGCCGCCTGCCTGCCGAAAAGGTCGAGATATGCGGGGTGTTTGCTCACGGCTTCGGGATGTCCTGAGCAGCAGACGTGCCTGTTGAGGCACACCACGCGGTCCGTGAAGGCCATGACGAGGTGGAGGTCGTGCGAGATCATGATGACGCCACAGCCCCTGTCGTCTCTGATCTTCGCAATCAGGCGGTAGAGTTCGATCTGCCCGTTGACGTCCACGTTCTGGATGGGCTCATCGAGAACCAGCAAATCGGGATTTCGCAGCAGGGCGCGGGCGAGCAGGACACGCTGACCCTCTCCGCCGGAGAGGCTCTGAACGGGATGATCCAGCAGGTTTCCTGCGCCGACTTCCTCGAGGCTCATCTCCATCTGCTCGGGCGAAGGCTTCTGCGTGAGGCGCAACAATCTACGCACGGTAAGCGGGAGCGAGGGATCTACTTCGAAGGCCTGGGGCAGGTAACCGACAGAGAGGCCCTCTTTCCGGCGGACTTCGCCCGAGTCGTGTTTCAGCAGCCCGAGCAGCACGCGGATGAGCGTGGTTTTGCCTGCGCCGTTGGGGCCGATGAGAGTGAGGATTTCACCCGCCGAAATGTCGAGGTCGACGTTCTCGAGAATCGTCGTCTCGCCGATTTGGAGATAGAGGTTCGCGACGGAAATGAGGTGGGGTGGCGCGTCATTCATCGTCATGACACTTCAGGCATCGACCGCTGATTTCCACAACGGGCTTCTCCACCAGAAAACCGGTCCGGGTGGCGCTCGCCTTGATGGCCTCGCCGATTTCCTCGCTATGCGTCTCGGCCACGTTTCCGCAGTCGCGGCAAATGAAGAACTGGGCTTTGTGAGAATTACCCGGTGTGGTGCATCCCACGAATGCGTTCCTGCTCTCGATGCGGTGTATGAGGCCGTGCTCCAGGAGAAACTCCAGCGCCCGGTAGACCGTAGGCGGAGCATTTCGCTCCCCGCCTGCGTTCATCCGCTGGAGCGCGTCGTAAGCGCCCAGGGGCGCGTGGCTCTCCCAGACGATTTCCAGCACCCGGCGTCTCAGCGGCGTAAGCCTCGCACCGCGTTCCCGGCAAAGCGTCACCGCTTGTTCCAGGGCGCTCTCGATGCAGGCCGCGTGGTCATGATGCCTGCCGGGGAAATTTTTGATGATCGATGTCATATGAAATCCTTGACGATCAAATAGATATATTATACTATAGCAAAGCTAAATTTTATTCAATTCTAAATTAGGGTAAGGAATGTCATTCATGAAGCATGTGTTGCTCATCGGGCTTATTATAATCATTCTGGCAGCGCGCCTTGCGGCTCCCGCATCGGCCGCGCCCCGGGTGGTGACCTCCATCAAGCCGCTTCATTCGCTGGTATCCGGCGTCATGAAGGGGGTCGGGGAGCCCTACCTTCTGATAAAAGGCGTCGCCTCGCCGCACACGTTTTCCCTCAAGCCCTCCGACGCCAGTGAACTCGAGAGGGCGCGCGTGATTTTCTGGGTGGGCGATGTGCTCGCCCCGGGCCTCGAGCGGCCTCTCGAAGTTCTGCCGAAAAGGGCGAACGTCGTCGCCCTGGGAGAATTGAAAGGACTGGCGTTGTTGAAGCTCAGGGAAGGCGGCTTGTGGGAAGGGCACGACGATGATCACGGCGGAGAGAAAAAGGCCGAAGGCGATCATCATGATGAGGGCAAAGAGGCGAAAGCCGGGGATGATGATCACGACAAGGAGAAACGCGGGAAAGCTGAAGACGATCATCACGACGAAAAAGAAAAAGCCGGGGCCAAGGATGACGACCACGGGAAAATGGAAGCCAGGGCGAAAGACGACGATCATCACGAGAAAGCCGAGGCCAAAGAAGAGCATCACGACGAAGAAAAACGCGGCAAAACCGAAGATGACGACCACGACAAGGAGAAGGCCGGGGCCAAGGATGATCATCACGACGAGAAGGCTGAGGCCAGGGGGCATCATGGAGAAGAGGAGGGCCATCACGGCGGCTTCGACGCGCACATCTGGCTCGACCCCATGAACGCCCGAAAATGGGTGGACGCCATCGCCCATGAGCTCGAAGAGGTGGATCCCCGGAACAAGAAAAAATACGAGTCGAACGCGCGGAATATGAAGGCCCGCATCGACGCCTTGCACGAGGAACTCGCGCGGGCGCTTGCGCCCGTGAAGGGCGCGCCCTACATCGTCTTTCACGATGCGTATCAATACATGGAGAAACGCTACGGGCTGACCCCCATCGGTTCGGTGACGCTGTCTCCCGAGAAGAAGCCGGGCTCGGCGCGCCTGCTGGCGATACGCAAGAAGATCAGGGACACGAAGTCGATCTGCGTGTTCACCGAGCCGCAGTTTCAGCCCAGGCTCGTGAAGGTCATCATGGAGGGCACGGGTGCAGGAACCGGCGTGCTCGACCCGCTGGGCACGGGCATTCCCGCCGGGGAGGATGCGTATTTCACCCTCATGCGCAACATGGCGAAATCGCTCAGGACGTGCCTTTCGGGGAAATAATTTGACGCGGCGTTTTTCGGGGATATGGAGCGAGCCCGCCCGGCTCCCCGCGTATTCCCGGTAGCCCGCGCTTGAATTTTCGTAATAGCGGCGTTCACTGGCCCGGACGCCGCAGCCGATGATTTTGACGGGAAAACTGTCCCGACCCCTCTCTGCTGGATGATTCTCCGCAAAATTCTGCTGTTGCGTCTGAAAAAATCGTTGACATACCCCCTTTCGCCTTGTAACTTGACGTACTACCACCATGTTGGAAGGGGTGTTACACGAGGCGCTCCACCAAAGTATTCAGTAAAATAGTGCAGAGTGCTCTCCGTTGGGGGATGACCGATTGACTGCCGAGTTGGCGAGCCGATTCGCCGATTTTTTCTACTTTCTGTGGATGTCGTTCCTGCTGCTCTCGCCCATGCTGCTGCTCGGGCTGTTCCTCTCAGGCCTCATCCACGTCTTCATCTCCCGCCAGGCGATTCTCCGGTGGCTTCGTGACGACAGCCTGAAATCGGTGAGCGTCAGTTCGGCCGTCGGCGTGCCGGTGCCGCTGTGCAGCTGTTCGGTCGTGCCCGTCGTCGCGGAGATGCGCAGGAAAGGGGCTTCCCGCTCGTCCTGCATGTCCTTTCTCATCACCGCGCCCGAAACGGGCGCCGATTCGATCCTCGTCACGAACGCCTTCTTCGGATGGATAGCCGCGATAGTCCGGCCCGTCATCAGCTTCGTCACCGCCGTCGTCGCGGGCATTTTCTGCATCGGTCTCATCAGAACCGACCAGGGCGAAGCGCGGGAGGGGGAGCACGATCACGACCATGATCACGGGCACGATCATGACCACGGCCATGGGCATGGTCACGGCCACGATCATGGACATGGGCACGACCACGGCCACGACCACGGCGCGCACGAGCCGCTCATGCCGGGCTCGGAGGACTGCTATATCAGCCCCACGCAACTGAAGCATGCCATGCGCCGCTGGCTGAGAGGCGTTTTCGTATCGATACGGAACTGGCGGGCCGCGTCCTGGGTGAAGCCGGATTTCTATCAGGAGGAATTGCTCGTCGATGAGGAATCGGCCGAGACCGCCCTTGAGCCTGCGCCCGAGGAGGATCGACTGCCGGGATTCAGGACGATCGTCAGGCATATATTCAGCTACGGGTTCATCGAGATCGCGGACGACATCCTTTTCTCGCTTCTCTTCGGCGTTTTCGTGGGCGGATTGCTTTTTCTGGTGATCCCGAGCGATCTGATGCAGAACGAGTACGCCCGCTGGGCTTCCTACCCGATCATGGTCATCATCGGGATTCCCCTTTATATCTGCGCGTCCGCGAGCACGCCCATCGCCGCCGCGCTCGTCGCCAAGGGTTTCTCTCCCGGAGCGGCGCTGATTTTTCTCATGACGGGCCCGGCGACCAATACGGGCACCATCGCGGTCATCATGAACCAGTTCGGCACGCGCTTCGCCTCCATCTATGTCGGCGTCGTCATCGTCGTCACCGTCATTTTCGCCGTCCTCATCGACGCCTTTTTCTTCACCACCGGCTTCACGCTTCCCGTGAACCTCGACGCCTCGGACTCGCCCGCCATCCTCATCCTGCAATACGGCAGCGCCCTGGCCTTTTTCGCCCTCATCGTATGGCGGTTCCGCGCCGGCGCCTTCCGGACGGGATACGAGGATCTGATGCAAAACATCCGCTCCATGTCCGCGCCCTGCAAGCACGTGTGGGAGCGCCTCACCCGGGGCCGGCCCATACGAGGCGCCTTTTCCCTGAAAACGCCGATGGGCCTGATGCTCTCGGGCCTGATTCTCCTCATCTACCTCGGCACGGGCTTTACGACGGTGCCTCCCGGCGCGGTCGGCTACGGCCGATTGTTCGGCAAGGTCCACTGGAGGGATCTGCAGCCGGGGCTGCACTATCTCGCTCCCTGGCCCCTCATCGAGGTCGACAAATGGCCGGTCCGGGAAGTGAAGTCCATCATGTCCGGCGACGTCCACGAATACGTGTCCGGCGACCTGAACCTGGTTTCACTCACCGTGAACGTGCAGTACCGGGTGAAAGACCCCTTCGCCTACCATTATCGGGTCCTGAACGCGCCGCAAATCATCGAGGACGGCGTCCGGGATCACCTGCGCTCTTTCGTTTCCGCCCGGGGCCTGGATCAGTTGCTCAACATTCACCGTGAAACCCTGGAGAAGCACGTCACCCATTTGTTCACGCATTCGTCCACCAAGGAGGAGGAGGGGCATCCGGACGTAGAAACCTCGGCGTTCGGGAGCGTCGAACTGGTCAAGGTGAACCTGGCGTCCATCCGCCCCGTGAAAGAGACGATAAGCGCGTTCCGGGAGGTATCGAGCGCGCAGGAGGACAAGGAGCGCATCATCGTCAACGCGCAGCGGCTCCTGGTGTCGCTGACGCCCCAGGCGCACGGCAACGCCGATTACGAGGTGAAGCAAGCCGACGGCGAGGCGTACCGGAGGGTGAAGGGCGCCGGGGCGGAGGCCGATGCGCTCCGTCGAGTGTCCGGCGCCGTGCGAAGCGCTCCGGAGGTTCTCCAGAACATGCTGTGGCGCGAGAAACTCGAAATCGCGCTCTCGCACAATTCCAAGATCATCGTTCCCGAAAAGGGCAGCTTGGCCAAGGTCGCGCTTTGGAAGAGGAAGTCGCCGGGGACGAGGCATGGCGCCCACATGCCCGCGCGCGGGAAGCACGCTCCCGGCGAAGATGAAGGCCATGGCGGGAAAAACGGCAAGGACGGCAAGAGCGACGGCGGATCGGAAAAATCCAAGGGCGGCGCGGCCCACGCTGGCGGAAACGGCGAAAAACAAACCGGCCACGGCGAATCGGCGAAATCGGCGGGCGGCGCGGCTCATGGCGCGAATAGCCAGGTGAACGGAAAGAGCGGCGCGGCCAAATCCGAAAAACCGGGAGGCGAAGCGACCCCCGGCGGGAAAAACAGCGGAAATGAGAGAAGCGCTGCTCAGGGCGCGGCGGCGAAACAGAACGTCGCGCGCAATGCTTCCATCGCCGGAGCGAATCAAACGGGGAGAGAAAAGAGATGACCTTCAGCGCAAAGAGAATCGTCGCGGCCATCGCCGTGGTCGTCCTGCTCGTCATAGCCTACGACTGCTTCTTCGTCGTCAACGAGACGCAGCAGGGCGTGCTGACCCACTTCGGCAAGATTTCGCCTCCCGTCAGGCAGCCCGGTCTCCACATGAAATGGCCCCGGCCCATATCGAAGGTGTACAAGGTCGACCGGCGCATTCACGCCCTGACCGGCCTCACCCAGGAACTGATTACCGAAGACCAGAAGAGCGTCCTCGTCGACGGATACCTGCTCTGGCGCGTGCGGGACCCCATTCTCTTCGTCGAAGCGATCCGTACCGGCAAGAGCGCGACGAACCGGCTCAAGGACCTCTACATGTCGAGCAGCGGCATCATCATCTCCAACAAGGCGCGCGACGCCTTCATCGGCCTGGGTCTGGAGCATGAGGACCTGAGCGAGGCGTCCGGGGAAATTCTCGCGCTTATCGCGCCCGTCGCGAAGAAAAGGTACGGCGTGGAGGTGGTGCGGACCGGAATCGTGGAGTATACGCTGCCGGTGGCGAACCGGCCGAGCGTGATTCAGCGCATGATCTCCGAGCGCGCCCGCATCGCCGCCCGCTACCGGAGCGAGGGGGAGGAGACGGCGATCCGCATCGAGGCCCGCGCCATCAACGAGCACGAAAAACTCCTGGCCGACGCCCACGCCGAGGCGACGGCCATTCTGGGCAAGGCGGAAGCCGAGGCGATGGCGCTGCTCGGAGAGGCGTACAAGGCGGACCCGGAGTTCTACAAGTTCATCCGGGCGCTGGACAGCTATGATCTCATCATCGACCGGAACACGACCCTCATGCTGCCTGCGGACAACGAACTGTTCAAATACCTGGACAGCAAGGAGATACCCCGCGGGAACGGGACGGGACGATGAGCGAATCACAGTCATTGCCTCCGAGCACCAGAGCCATATACGCCACCTTCGACTACCTCGAGGGGCGCTACAAAAAGATTCTCTGTATCCTCCTCGTCCTGGCCGCCCTCTACTTTCTGGCCACCGGCTTCTACGTCGTCAAAAAAGAAGAACAAGCCGTGCGCACCCGCTTCGGGCAGGTAGTCGACGCCGAAATCGGCCCCGGGCTGGGCTACGCCGTCCCGCTCATCGAACAAGCGCACGTTCGCCAGGTCAAGAGAATCGTCGGATACCAGATCGGGAGCAGAAGCGGCAGCACGATCAACTTCACGATACTCTCCGGAGACCTGAACCTCCTCGAAACGGACGTGGCCGTTCAGTACAAGATCAAGAACCTGCGCTCCTACCTCTTCGCGGCCTCCGACCCCCGCGCGATGCTCACCATGCTCGTCCGGGAGGGATTGGTGAAGATCCTGGGGGAAAACTTCATCGACCTGATCTTCACCTCGAACCGCGACGTCATTCAACAGGAGTTGTCCGATATCGTGGGCAAACGCCTCGAATCGCTGGGCGTCGGAATTGAACTCGTCACGCTGAACATCGTCGAGGTGCGCCCGATCCCCGAGACCCTCCAGGCGTTCCGCGACGTCAACGACGCCATCGCCTAGCGCGAGCAGGTCGTGAGCCTGGCGAACAGCCAGAGGGAAAAACTCCTCGCCCGCAGCAAGGGCCAGGCCGAGGCGCTGATCATGAACGCGAAGGCGAACGCCCGCGAACGCCTCGTTCAGGCGCGGGGCAGCGTCCGCGCCTTCAAGGCGTTGCTGGCCGAATACCAGAAGAACCCGAAACAGGTGGCCATCACGCGTTACTGGCAGCGCATGCGCGCGATCTTCACCGAGGCGACCCTGTCGGTGGTGAATCCGGGGGCGGACTCGACCATCGACATCAACATGCTCGACGGCGTGGCGGGCTTCGCCCCGGCGGATGGGGCGGGACATGCCCGGGCGGAAATGGTGACGCAAATGCCGCATACGGCCGCCGACGGCGACGGACGCCTGAGCAGGGCCACGATGCCGCCCTACATCCACAAGCTCGAAACCACCCGGCCGGACAAGCCGCTGATGCAAGGCCAATTCCACAAAAGGCGCACGGAGCGCGATCACGCGCGGGTGGCCAATCCCCGCTCTCTCATATTCGATACCCCCTCCATATTCTCTCATCGCCACGGCGCGCGCGGCCGCAGGGGCCTCGGAAACCGGGCGGACCAGAGGCCGATGACGGAGAGGATGCGCGGCGCGGGCGGGAGCAACCATGGGCGCGGGACGGGAAAATAAGATGATTGATCGGCTGATCGGAACCCTTCGGGCGGCGCCGTTTCTGGCGCTGGCGCTGCTGTTGGCCCCGCCGCTCTCGGCGGCGGCGCCCGGCGTGAGTGCGGATGCGGTCGTTTTCGGTCAGACCGTCAGCATCTCCGGGCCGGCCAGGAGCGCCGGTTTGCTCTTCCAGAGCGGCCTCCTCGCGGCGCTTGCGGAGCGCAACGCGCTCGGCGGCGTAGGCGGCAGGGTGTTGAAGCTGATCTCGCTCGACGATGGATATGAACCCGCGAGGGCGGCGGCGAACGCGAAGCGATTCGCCGCCGAAAACGACGTGCTCGCCCTGATCGGCGGCACGGGAACGCCGACGACGAAGCGCGCCGCGCCCGTACTGAGAAACGCCGGGATTCCACTGGTGGGCGTCCTGAGCGGCGCCGACTTTCTGCGCGACGCCAGGCGGTATCCCAACCTCGTCCACCTGCGGGCGAGCTATTCCCAGGAGGTCCGCGCTTTGGTGGACCACATCGTTCATGACCACGGGAAGAAGCGTTTCGGCATCATCTATCAGGACGACGCTTTCGGGCGCTCCATATTGAAGAGCTACCGGGCGGCGCTCGCCGGACACAAGCTTCGCGTCCTGGCGAAAGCGAGTTTTTCGCGCAATACCCATGCCGTTCACGCGGGCCTTTTCGTCCTGCAAAAAGCCGATCTCGACGTCTTGATGATCGGCGGGACGAGTGCGGCCAGCGCGGAGATCATCAATCTCGCGAACGACCTGGGATACGATTACATCATGACGATTCTGTCCATCGCCCAGCCCAAAAGCCTGGGACGGAAGCTGGACGCGCCGGGCAGGAAAATCCTGATGAGCGACGTGCTGCCGGACGCGAACGACACGAGCAGAAAAATCGTCAGAAGTTATCAGCGCGCCATGCGGGCGAGAGCGGACAAGAAGCGCAACCGCTCCGTTCAGCCCGCCTTCAGCCAGTTGTCCCTGGAGGGCTACATTCTCGGGCGCTTCGTCATCGCCGTGCTGGAGCGCACGGGCAAGGAAGTGACGCGGGAGCGGTTCCTCCAGCAGGCCCTGGCCTCCGGCGTCATGCTCATCGACGACTGGGCCGTTGAATTCAAGCCCGGGACCAACTTCGGCTCGAAATACGTCAGGATGACCGAATCCCGGGAGCTGCGACGATTCCACGAAAGGAGAGGGCGGCCTTGAAAAAGGTAGATGAGTTTTCCACCGAAGAAGTCGGGGAGGAGTGGCTGCGCGAACTCTACAAGGTCATCGCCCTGCGGCGCGGCACCATGTTCCGGCTGATCACCGAGTCGGGGCGCATGCTGCTCTACGGCAACGCGGGCGGCACCGCGTTGGTCATCGGCTTCATGAGCAATACCGCGAAGGCCGAAAACGCGCTCTATCACTGGACGCTCCTGCTGGCGCTGGTTGTGTTCGGAACCGGAGTGCTCCTGGCGGCCCTGACCCTCGTGCTGGTGACCATGGTCTCGGTGAAAGAAGCGCACGGGGCGGAGAAAGGGCTCAAGGAGTTCGTCGACGGCAATCTGGATCGCACGAAGGTGCTCTTCACGGTCGAGGGCGCGACCTTTCGCATCGCGGACTACACCACGGTGGCCGGCACCGTCAGCGCCGCGTGTTTCATGCTCGGGGGCCTGATCAGCCTCATCCTGCTGGTTCTGTTCTTCTAGTCGTCTTTTTATGGCAGCGTACAAAGTCGCGTTCGAGTTTAGAAGAGCTGATGCGTCTTTCATGCTTCGAGCACTTATGGGCGGCGTGGGCGTCGCACTTATCGCGGGAACCATTGGTAGTTCCATCGCAGCGATGTCGCATCCTTTGGTGTAAGGACTGCCCATTGCCCTTCGTTCGCAGCCCTATCGTCCGGCAGAGCAGGCTATGATGGACCCTGGGCCAGCAAGCTACGAAAGCCCCCGAATCGCCCGAGGCGCGGGCTCCCGTCGTCGCCTGGCGCTTCGTGGCCGTGATGGTGTATCTGCTGCTGACCGTCGATCTGATCGACGACGGTTTCAAGCAGGCGATGGGTAGCGCCGACGCGCTCAGGCGCCGGGCGTTCCCTTCGCCGCAACGCCCGGGAAAGGGTAATCCGTGGAAGCGAACCTCACCGTCATTCTGATCGCGGCGGTCTGCGCCGGTCTCTACATGTCCTGGGGGATCGGCGCCAACGACGTCGCGAATTCGATGGGAACGTCGGTCGGCTCGGGGGCCATCACCGTAGGCGCCGCCATCGTGATCGCGGGCGTATTCGAGTTTCTCGGGGCGTTTCTGGCCGGCGGCGAAGTCACCTCGACGATCCGCAAGGGAATCATCGACGCGGATGC
Organism: bacterium; assembly: GCA_022825065.1. Taxonomy (GTDB): domain Bacteria; phylum UBA8248; class UBA8248; order UBA8248; family UBA8248; genus Bin107. The sequence goes on along the minus strand of JAJDYR010000030.1, from coordinate 69,511 downwards.
GCTCGGGCAGGATTCGGACCTGCTCGTCATCGGCATGTTGTCGGCGCTCCTGGCCGCCGCCGTCTGGCTGACGGTCGCTTCGAGATACGGCTGGCCCGTCTCGACCACGCACTCGATAGTCGGCGCGATCATCGGGTTCGCGGTGGTGGCGGTCGGGTTCGAGGCCGTCCAGTGGGGAGGCGTGGCGAAGATTGTCGGGAGCTGGGTCGTCACGCCCGTCCTCGCCGGTGCGATCTCGTTTCTGCTGGTTCTGAGCGTGCAGCGGCTGATCTTCAACAAAGACGATCCCGCCTTCTACGCGCGCCGGTACGTGCCGGTCTACATCTTCGCCGCGGTGCTGATGACCTCGATCGTGACGTTCGTCAAGGGCCTGAAGCACGTCGGCCTGGATTTGAGTACGCACACGGCGGTCCTGTATTCGGTGCTGTTCGCCGCCGTCATCGCGTGCGCCGGCCGCGCCGTCATCAATCGCATCAGCTTCGAGAGCGGCGATTCTCACTCGGGGGGAGGGTCGCGCTTCGCAGGCGTCGAGCGGGCGTTCGGCATCCTGATGATCGTCACCGCGTCGGGAATGGCGTTCGCTCACGGCTCGAACGACGTCGCCAACGCCATCGGGCCGCTGGCCGCAATCCTCAGCGTGGTGAAGACCGGCGCGGTCGCCTCGAAGTCGGCGGTGCCGCCCTGGCTCCTGCTGGTCGGCGCCGTCGGCATCGTCGTCGGCCTGGCGACGTTCGGGTACCGGGTGATGGCGACGATCGGGAGGAAGATCACGGAGCTCACGCCGAGCCGCGGGTTCGCCGCCGAGTTCGCCGCCGCGTCGACGGTGGTGGTGGCGAGCGGTACGGGGCTGCCGGTCTCGACGACCCAGACGCTCGTAGGGGCGGTGATGGGCGTCGGGCTGGCCCGCGGCGTGGGCGCTCTCGACTTCGGCGTGGTGCGCACGATCGTCGTCTCCTGGATCGTGACGCTTCCCGCCGGCGCCGCGCTCGCGGTGTTCTTCTACTTTATCCTGAACCTGATCTTTCCCGGAGGCGCCGGGCCATGAGATTCGCCGAAGAATTCCTGCTCCTGCTCCGCGCCGGGGACGGAACGCTCTCGAGGGCGGCCGAATGGCTGGTGCGGGCCGCGCTCGGCGCCGCCGTGTTGATGGATCTCGCGCTCGAGAACCGCATCGACACCGACGCCGACGGGTTGTTCCTCACCGATTCGACGCCGGTCGGCGACCCGCTGCTCGATCCGGTGCTCGCCGAGATCGCGCGGGAAGAGGCGACACATAACGCCCTCTACTGGGTGGATCACGCCACCCGGCACGCCGACGAAATCCGCGAAACCGCATTGGAGCGGCTGATCGGGAACGGCGTCCTGGAGCTGAAGGATGACCGCTTCCTGTGGATATTCGGAACGAAACGCTATCTGCTCGTGGACGAGAAGGTCGAGCGTGCGTTGGTGGAACGCATCAGAACGGTGCTCTTGAGCGAGGTGATTCCCGACCCTGGGGATATCGTCATCATCACCCTCGCGGACGGCTGCGGCCTCATCGGCCCGCTGTTGTCCCCGGACGAGGCGGCCCGGGCCGCGCCGCGGCTCGAACTGGTGCGGATGATGGACCTGATCGGGCGGGCGTTCCTCACCGCCATGGACGTGGCCGTCCAGCCCGCCGCGGGCAGACTCGATGGGGACTGATACCGCCGGCCTCCGCTGATCTGTTTTGCAATGCGCGATCGGGATTGGGCCCGCGCGACGCGCGCGATGGCGATGAGCTGGAAGTGTCAAACCCGACCGGGGAGGGGTTGCTGAATAATCCCCGTGGAGCGATTTTGGTTGAGCGCACGTTTTTGAAGTTCACTCCCCCCTGGAGGGAGCTGTTGAAAAAGCCTGAGAGGGGAATGGCAACCCCCTAAAATCAACCCCCCCTACCCCCCCTTGACAGGGGGGTATGAAAAGGCGATGCGCTCCCACCGGGCTGAGGGGGTTTTGCTCTTTCCTGCCCCCCTGACAAGGGGGGGTAGGGGGGGGTGGTTTTCCCGTCAAGAGGGGCGTCCCCTCTACCCCCGAAAAATGGGGCTTTTTCAAAAGCCCCCTCAAGGGGGGAGTGGTTTTTCTCTCTCGTCGGTCGGTTACATACGACAAATCCAGAGTTCCAGGGTTTTTCAACAATCCCGATGCGGGAGGAACGGCAAGGCTGCGTCAGGCTTATCTCACCCGTTCAGCAGACTCGTCTTCGTGAACACGGCGTCCAGTTCGTAGCCGCGCTCGGCGAGGTTCTCGCGTCCGCCTTCTTCGCGGTCCACGAGGCAGATGACGCGCGCGACTTCGAGGCCGAAGGCCAGGGCCGCGTCGATGGCCGTGAAGGTCGAGGCCGCCGTGGTCACCACGTCCTCGATGATGGCGGCCTTCATGCCGGGCGCGAGGTTCCCCGCCCCTTCGATGCGGTTCTGCATCCCGTGGCCCTTCTCGCCCTTGCGGATGATGAAGGCGGGAACGTCGCGTCCTTCGAGCGCCGCGGTCATCGAGACGGCCGTCACCATCGGGTCCGCCCCAAGGGTGGGGCCGCCCACGGCGTCGACGCCGTCCTTGATGCGCTCGAAGATCACCCGGCCCACGAGCCGCGCCCCCTCGCCGTGCAGCGTCACCTGGCGGCAGTCGACGTAGAAATCGCTCACCCGGCCCGAGGCGAGCGTCACGGTTTTTTTCTCATACGATTTTTCCAGCAGAAGCCCGCGCAGGGCTTCCAGGTCCGTTTCCGCATTCGTCATGGCGTCGTCTCTATGGATCGGTGGATGATTCGGGCGTTCCTCCGGCGGTTCTGAGTTCATGGTAGATATGGAGCGCCGCCTCCGCGAAGGCTTCGGGCACCATCAAGTGCACCGCGCCCAGGTTCGTGCGGCTGAAGGCGTAGACCGAACCCGCCGAGTCGTAGCTCAGGTGCACGGGTATGCGTTCGGCCTCGAGCCTGCTCTTGAGGATCAGGGCTTCCATCTGCCCGCCGACGGTGGCGATGCGCTTGAGATCCGATGATCCCCTCACGCCCTCCGGCGTCTTGTCGCCCCACACGTTCTCGCTCCTCGTTCGGGATTCGGAAACCTCCTCCCATGATCAAAGAAATCGGGCCGGGACGCAAGGGCGGGATTGATTGATGAAGGTGGGTTTGTGGTTTTGTAGGGGCGGACCGATGTGTCCGCCCGGTGTTCGTTTTTGATCGTCATTCCGGCGCATGCCGGAATCCAGGGACTTTGCTTTTTGTTCTTTGGCCATCATTCCTGGCGAATGAATCAGGGAATGGAGTGCCGTAATTTATTTTTCTCATCGGCTCTGGATTCCGGCATGCGCCGGAATGACGGGCATAGGCAAAAGGGGGCGGGGATTTTGTAGGGACAGGTCGCGGTCCCTATGGTTGAAAAAGTCCCCCTCCCCAGGGGATAAAGGCAACCCCCCCTACCCCCCCTTAACAGGGGGGTATGAAAAGGCGACGCCCGCCGTCGGTAGAGGGGCTTTTGTTTTTCCTTGCCCCCTGACAAGGGGGCTTTCTTTTTTTTACCCCCCTGTCAAGGGGGGGTAGGGGGGGTTGGTTTTCAAGGCGAGAGCCCCCACCGCCGAACGGCCTCACAGCCACGCGAACTTCACGGCGAACAGGAGCGCGACCCCGATCAGCGTGGGCGAGCAATCGCGCCCGCGTCCCGCCATCAATTTGGTGAGCACGTAGGTGATGACGCCCAGGCCGATGCCGTCTGCGATGGAGAACGTCAGCGGGATGGCGATGACGGTCATGATCGCCGCGGCCGACTCGGTGATGTCGCCCCAGTCCAGGTCCATGAGCGGGCGCGCCATCAGGCACGCCACGTAGAGGATGGCCGCCGCCGTCGCGTAAGGCGGAATCGAGCCTGCGAGCGGCGCGAAGAACAGGCAGGCGAAGAACAACGCGGCCACGACGACCGCGCTCAGGCCCGTGCGTCCGCCCGCGCCGGTCCCGGCGGCGCTCTCGATGTAGCTCGTGACGGGCGAGGTGCCGAGCAGGGCGCCGCCGACCGTTCCCGCCGAGTCGGCGATCAGCGCGCGCTGCATGCGCGGAAGCCGTCCCTCGTCGTCCAAAAGGTTCGCCTGGTGCGCCACGCCGATGAGCGTGCCCGTCGTGTCGAACAGGTCGACGAGCAGGAACGTGAGAATGACGGCGAGCATGCCCACCTGCAGCGCGCCGGCGATGTCGAGAGCCAGAAGCGTCGGCGTCGGGTCGGGCGGCAGCGAGGCGATGCCCCCCCATTTCGAGACGCCGAATATCAGGCCGGCGGCGGCGACGCCCAGCATCCCGATGAGGGCCGCGCCCGGCACCTTGCGCGCGTCGAGCGCCACGATCAGGCAGAAGCCGACCAGGCACAGCAGCGGCCCGGGCGTCGTCAGGTGGCCTACGGTGACCAGCGTCGCCTTGCTGCCCTGGATGATGCCGGCGTTCTTGAGCGCGATGATGCCCAGGAACAGTCCGATTCCGGCCGCGATGCCCAGCTTGAGTCCTTGGGGTATCGCCTCGATGACCCAGCGCCGCACCGGCAGGATGCTGATCGCCAGGAACAACAATCCGGAGACGAAGACCGCGCCCAGTGCGACCTCCCACTTGTGGCCGAGACCGAGCACGACGCCGTAGGCGAAGAAAGCGTTGAGCCCCATGCCCGGGGCCAGCGCGATCGGGTAGTTGGCGTAAAGGCCCATCAGCAGTGTGGCGAGCGCCGCCGCGAGGCAGGTGGCGACGAAAACCGCGTCGAACGGCATGCCGGCGTCAGAGAGGATCTGCGGATTGACGAAGGCGATGTAGGCCATCGTCAGGAACGTCGTCGCGCCCGCCGTTATTTCCGTCCGCAGGTTGGTGCCGCGCTGCGCCAGTCCGAAGAAGCGCTCAAGATTCGCTGTCATGGGTACCTCTCACGGGTTTTGGGGGCGGGCGGTACCGGGCGGGTTCTGCGGTCCGCATCGTAGGGATGTGTCCGATTCGGGACCGTGCGGTAAGTCTATTACAGCGTCGATGATTTTTCGAGCGGAGGGTGTGGCTTGCTTTGTCGCCTGCACCGATTACGCCTTTGTGTAATTCGAATCCACTCCCCCCCTTGAGAGGCCTGTTGAAAAAGTCCTGATAACCGAGGGTTAGACGCGATCGAGGAGGGGTGGTTTTTGTAGGGGCCGCATACATGCGGCCCATGTAGCCGGTAAAAAAATCAGGGTCGCATATATGCCACCCCTGCAACATAGATAGCGATCCCTCGGTCTTGGGTTCGTAGGGACAGGCCTCCGTGCCTGTCCTGACGGCAACTATCCTGCAAAGGACAACCACGGGGGGCAGGACAACCCCGAGAAGGGGTTGTCCCTACCATACGAATACATTCACCCCGCAGGGACAGGTCGAGGTCCCTATGCTTGAAAAAGTCCCCCTCCCCAGGGATAAAGGCAACCCCCCCTACCCCCCCTTGTCAGGGGGGTAAAAAAAGGCGATGCGCCCCCGCCGGGCTGAGGGGGTTTTGTTTTTTCTTGCCCCCCTGACAAGGGGGGGTAGGGGGGGTTGGTTTTCAAGGCGATGAGGCGATCGGGGCCGCTGCTCCGGGGCGAAGGGACTTTTTCAACAACCCCTCAAGGGTCGGGTTTGACCCGCCACGTTCATCTTTTCCTTTTGCTGTCTCTTCTGGCATTCGTGTCTAGCTCAGGATAAATCACGGATTTTTGGTTGAATTTCTTTTTGACTTGACATCCTTGCGCGATACGGGATTTGTTCATATCGAACCTTTCCGGCCAATCGGCGCAAAGTAACTTTCACCTTGAATATGAACTTTTCCAGTCTTCTTTCCTTTTTTCGGCGCATGGCTTTTCGGTAATGCTCGATATCCGATCCCAGTTCTTGATGTGGTCTGATCACGGTCGGAACAACCCATAACGGACGCAGCTTCCGGGCCGTTCTTGACCATCCGAGATGGAACATGACGACATCTATCGGAAAGAACTGACAATCCGCGGAAGCCAATACAATTTCAGCGGCATTTCGATTGATGAGATATCCGGTGGCCAATATACCCCAATAGGGAATTTCATGGAGGCTGCGGCCTGTTGGCGCGTGGCCGTATCCGGGGCCAAGAAATCGAGGACTTCGGGGACTGTCAAGCTTCAATAGACCATGATTGTGGGGCCACCAGTCAACAGAGCTGAGAAATGCGGAAACATCTTCACCGACCTCAGCATCGTCTTCGAGAATCATGGCAGCGGGATGTGATGAATCGAGAAACATCCGCATCGCTTTGCGGTGGGATTGACTGCAGGCCAGTGATGCCCGGTCCAGCCATCTTGTTTCCTGCAGGTCCATTCCGTCGATTGCCTGCACCCGTTCCCACGCGACGTTTATCCGTTCGAGGTTTTCCGAGATAGACGCCAGCCTGTCCGGCCGGCGGTCCAGATTGATGACGTACACTGGCAGCATAAAACACAACTCCCCTCCCGAAAGTAATGGAAACCGGAGTCCGGTCTCGACCGGGCCGGTCGCCAAACAAGCCGCACTTTTGGGTGGGTTCCCGCCTATTCCGCTCTTCATCAGGAGACGAAGAGAGTATTGTATTCAGCGGGCGGCCCGGGTTTCCAGACCGTACGACTTGTTTGGCAGGGAGAATGCTATCCAAAATCTATACCGGAATCAATCTCCTGTTGAGTTGAAACCTGAATATTCTGTATCCCTTGAGGGGGAGTGATTTCCTGCGAAAAGCCTCGCACGCCGAACCGACCCTACGGAGGGTTTGGTTTTATTCGTCACTCCGGTGTCGGAGCCGACCGATGCGGGAGGTCGACCCCGATTGATAAATGAGGGTCCGACGGAATCCAGTGATTTCGTCTTTTATTCTTTGGTTGTCATTCCTGCTGAATAAATGTGGAAATGGAGTGCCGCATTTTTCCTTCTCATCGGTTCTGGATTCCGGCATGCGCCGGAATGACGGTGGGTAATCTCGAAGGTCGGGTCCGAACCCCTCGCAAGTCGTTTGGTTGTTCATGCGTTTGTAGGGGCCGCATACATGCGGCCCATTCGGTGGGGTCGGTGGGTCGCATGTATGCGACCCCTACAACATAGATATCGATCCCTCGGTCTTGGGTTCGTAGGGACAGGCCTCCGTGCCTGTCCTGACGAAGGACAACCACGGAGGGTTGTCCCTACAGCGCGCATGGATTCATCCTGCAGGCGCGCCCCCCATCCCACCCCCCGTCTGGTTTCCCCTTCCATGAAATGGTAGTTTGTGCCGATTGAACGGGAGGAGACCCCTTGCGACATTTCCGCCTCATCATTCCAGCGTTGTGGCTCGTGAGCCTCGTCCCGTGCGCCGACGCCCTCGCCGGACCTGCGAAGCCGGGCGGCCCCTCGGCATCGGCTCCTTTCGTCGTGGTGATCGACCCCGGCCACGGGGGGCGGGATGCGGGAAGCCGCGGCGCGCTGCTTCTGGAGAAGGACTTCACGCTCCGCGCGGCGGGGATGCTGGCCGCGCTCCTCGCAAGACGCTCCGAGGTGAAGGCGATTCTCACGCGCGAGGCCGACACGGAGATGACCGCCGTGCAGCGCGCCTCGGTGGCGAACTACAACGCCGCCGCCTTGTTCCTCACCCTTCATGCGGACGCCTCCTGGCGGCCCGGCGCGCGCGGGCCGGCCATCATGGTGGCGGCTCCCAGGCGTCCGCCGCGCGTGGCGGGAGAGGCGGCCCAGGCCGTGGCGTTCCGGTGGCAGCGCAGCCAGAATATCCACCTGGCCTCGAACCGCCGCTTCGCACTGAGCCTCCAGAGGCGCTTCGCCGCCATCCGCGCGGGTGAGCGCCCGCCGATCCACATTCTGGCCGTACGCAATCTGGAAGGCGTGCGCATGCCCGCGGCCTACGTGAGCCTGGGCGTCATCAGCACGCCCGAAGACGAGGCGCGCTTGAGCGAGACGGGAGAAGAAGACCCCTATCTCACGGCGATCGCCAGGGCGGTGCTCAAGTTCGCGGGCCTCACGGAAGACCTGCCGCCCAAACCGCCTGTGCCTGTCGAGGACGCGCCGGCGGAATCCTCGCGAGCTCCCGAGTCGCCACGGCAGCCCGAATCTTCTGAAACAGAAACGAAACCGCCTGAATCGTCACAGGCTCCTGAAGCGTCTGAGCATCCTGCAACTCCTGAAACCGGGGTCGCGCCGCCCGAATCGCCACAATCCGGTGCGGACGCGCCCGTAACTCAAAACGCCGCCCCGGCGGGGGAGGGGCGCTAGGATGCTCAGGAAACTCGCGCTGGCCGTTTTGATCGTCGCCGTGAGCGGAGCGCTCGTGTGGAATTTTCAGGAAGTCGTTCTGGACTTCCTGGAGCGGGGCCGCGACGCCGCGCTCGACCCCGCGCGGCGAGGCGCCGCGCGCGCGCCGAGCGTGAAGAAGACGCTTTATTTCGCCGGCGCGGAAGAGGACCTGCTGGTTCCCTATCCCGTGGAGGTGGAGATCGGAAAGGACAACGTCGATACCCTGCGCAACCTGCTCGCGGCCCTCATCGCCGGACCCAAGGGGGAGGGATACGCGCCGGTTATCCCGAAGGGCACGAAGCTGCGCGTGACGTTTCCGGGGCCGGACGGGGTCGCCTACGTCGATTTCGACGAGACTTTGAGAGACGACCACCCGGGCGGCGCGTGGGCGGAATTGATGACCGCCTACGGCGTCGCCGCCACCGTGGTCAAGAATTTCCCGGATCTCTTCGATCGCGTCGTGCTGCTCATCGGGGGGCAGGAGGCGCAGAGCATCGCCGGTTCCCTCGCCATCACGGGTCCGCTCCGGGTGCGCGAGGAGTTGATCTCGGAGAGGGTTTCCTCACCCGCGGCGGGTGGTTCTCCCCCGGCGGCATCAAATGAGGCGGCGGTGAGCGGGCAGCCTCCCGCGAGCGCGGTGGGCGTGCCGAAGGAAACCCTCCCGCCGGTGGGAAGCGCTCCGGTCGATCCGGTGGGCGTGCCGCAGAAAAAGCCGGACGTGGACGCGGTGGGCGCACCGGATAGGGGGCGTTGAGAAAATCCCAGCAATGCCGGGATTGCCGTCATTCCGCCTTACTGAAGGGAGTGTAGGGGCCGCATATATGCGGCCCATCGTGTCTTCATATCCGTCGAACCAAACCGCTGAATCAGGACTTTTTCAACAACCCCTCCTCAGGGGATAAAGGCAACCCCCCCTACCCCCCCTTGTCAGGGGGGCAAGAACGAGCAAACCCCCTTAGCCCGGCGGGGCGCATTGCCTTTTTTTACCCCCCTGACAAGGGGGGGTAGGGGGGGTTGGTTTTCCGGCGTCCCTCGATACGGCCCTTGCGGGTCTACTCGGGATGAGGGTGGAGTGTCGTCGTGAGTCGAACACTCCCGCATTGGTCGGGGCCCACACCGGAATGACGTCGTTGCGTGGCCGTAGGGACAGGTCGCGACCTGTCCCTACAAAACCTGCTACCCTCGTTCACCAGGACTTTTCCAACAGCCCGGCAGCTCGCGTCAGGCGCAGGCCTCATCTATCGACTCCTCCAGAACGCGCACCATCCGGCTTATCTCTTGGTTCGTCACGCAGTAAGGCGGCATCAGGACGACGACGTCGCCCAGGGGCCGCACGGCGAGGCCGCGCCTTCTCGCCGCCAGGATGACCGCGCGCCCTTTGCGCTCCGCAGGCGTATAGGGCTCCTTCGTCGCCTTGTCCTTCAAGAGTTCGACGCCCACCATCCAGCCCAGGCCGCGCACTTCGCCCACGTGGGGTGAATCTTTCAGATTTTCGAGTTCGCTCCACAGGTGGGCTATCTTCGCCTGGTTTGTCTCGATGGTGCGTTCCCGCTCGAAAATATCGAGGTTCGCAAGCGCCGCGGCGCAGGCGAGGGGGTTCCCCGTGTAGGAGTGCCCGTGAAAAAACGTGCGGCCCGTCTCGGGCGGGCCGCGGAATGCGTCGAATATCTCCTCGGTGGCGAGCGTCGCCGCCAGCGGCAGATAGCCGCCCGTGATGCCCTTAGCGAGGCAGAGGATGTCGGGGGCCACGCCCTCGTGCTCGCAGGCGAACATGGGGCCGGTGCGCCCGAAGCCGGTGGCGACCTCGTCCGCTATCAGGAGCACGTCGTGTTCCGTGCACGCCTCGCGGATTTTACGGAGAAAGCCTGTCGGCTGCACGATGATCCCCGCTGCGCCCTGCACCATGGGTTCAACCACGACGGCGGCGAGGTGCGGCGCGTTTTCCTCGATTTGGCGCGCGATCTCATCGCCCGAACAGACGGAGCACGGCGGACGTTCAGCCCCTCTCGGGCACCAGAAGCAATAGGGCGTCTCCGCGCGCATGGTCTGGAAGAGCAAAGGCCCGAAGATGTGGTGGAACAGGTCGATTCCGCCCAGCGACACCGCGCCGACCGTGTCGCCGTGGTAGGCCAGATTGAGTGTGAGAAATCTGTCTTTTTCAGGCTTCGGGTCCTTTCTTTGCTTCTGGTACTGAAAGGCCATCTTGAGGGCGATTTCCACCGCCGTGGCCCCTGAATCCGAATAGAAAACTCTGGCGAGGCCCGCCGGTGCGATATCGTTCAGCTTTTCGGCAAGCTCGATGGCGGCGGGATTCGCCATCCCCAGTTGGGTGGTGTGGGCGACCCGCTCAAGCTGCGCGCGAACGGCGCTGTCGATCTCCTCCTTGCGGTGTCCGTGGATGTTCACCCACAGGGAAGATACGCCGTCCAGGTAGCGCTCGCCCTCCACGTCGATCAGATACGCCCCCTCGCCGCGTTCGATGATGAGCGGCGGGTCCTCGCGCTCCCACTCGTCCATGGGGGTGAAGGGGTGCCAGAGGTGTTTTCTGTCCGCGTCCGCGAGGCGACGGAGGCGCCCCGCTTCGTCGGCCCTCATGCGGGGCGTTCGGCGAGGATGACGGCTTCCTGCTCGTCGAATACGAACGCGCCGTCCTCCTCCCGCGGGTCGAGCCAATAGGATATCGCGGGCGAGGCGTTTTCGAGATATTCGCGAAGCGACGCCTTGTCCGCATCCGTGAGGTGGGGGCGCCGCACCCAGTCTTCGAACACCATCTTCTTCCGGAGCGTCTCCGAATAGAGGACGCGGAAACCGGCGGCTTCCAGCATCTCGACGAGGTCGGGCAGGCTGTCGCAGCGGTTGTGGCTCGGGTCGCGCAGGCGCTCGAAATCGTTGTAACTGTCGAGTTCCTTCGGTTCTTCGGGCGCGATGTTGTCGATGTAGACGAGCCTGCCGCCGGGCTTCAGGACGCGGAACATCTCGCGCATTGAGGCCTCGACGTCCGGGAAATGATGCGGCGCGATGCGCACGGAGACCGAATCGAGCGCACCCGTCCGGACGGCGATGTTCTCGGCGTCGGTTCTCAGGAACGAGACGTTCCCGACGCCCTTCTCCTCCCCCAGCCTGCGCGCGGAGTCGAGCATGCCGGCGGTCAAATCGCTCGCGATGACGTGGCGGCATTTATCGGCCATCTGGTAGGCCGTGTGGCCGGCGCCCGTGGCGACGTCGAGATGCACGCCGCCGCCCGGGTTCAGCACCTCGGCAGAGCGCGCGAGGGAACTGCTCCGCGCGTGCGGCGCGCTGGTGACGTAGTAGTCCGAATCCTGGTTGTAAATCTTCTGTACGGCCTCTCGCTGCTCCCTGGACGTGTCCATGCGGCTCCTCGTTCGAGAACTGGAAAATCGGTTTGCGGGGGGAGTATTCCCAGAAAATCGCTATTCAGGCAAGCGCTTGGATGGTCGAGCGCGACCGATGAGGGGCCGTTGAAAAAATCCCTCTTGGCGGGGGACAAAGGCAACCCCCCCTACCCCCCCTTGTCAGGGGGGCAAGAAAAAACAAAAACCCCTCTACCGGCGGCGGGCGTCGCCTTTTTATACCCCCCTGACAAGGGGGGGTAGGGGGGGTTGGTTTTCATGCAGGTGAAAGGGCAATCAAACCGATCGCGAGGGCTATTTCAACAGCCCCCTCAAGGGGGGAGTGAAATTCTTCTCTCCCCGATCGGCTTTAATCCATAAAAGGGAGGCTATTTTCAATGCTCCCGGAAGAGGGGGTGATCTGCGTCCAGGCGGATTCCTTACGCGGGAATTTTCCGCATCAGGTTTCGAGGAGTGCTAGAGCGGCCGCAACACCGCGCGGGCGGGCGCGCCGTCTCTTCCGGGGAACAGGGCGGGCAGGGCGATGAGCTCGTAGTCGCCCTCCGGCGCATTTGCGAGATTCAGTCCCTCGAGCAGCACGACGCCCAGCGGCATCAGCAGGGAGTGGACGGGCACGTTGGGGTCGGGCGCGTCCACGCCGAGATAGTCCACGCCCAGAAGCGTCATCCCGTGGTCGTAGAGAAGCTGACCGGCTTCCGCCGTCATGTGGCAGTAGTCGGGGCTGTAGGGCTTCGACCACCACCCCTCATCCGAGTTTCGCGTCTTGATGAGAAAGCGCGTGGCGCCATCGAGGTTCTTGGTGGCGAGTTCTTCCGCCGTGATGCACTCGTGGTTTTCGACGGCGATCACCCGGGCGGGACCCATGAGGGTCTCGAGGTTCAATGTTTCGATGCCGCCCGCGTCGTGGAGATAGTGCATGGGCGCGTCGAGATGGGTGCCGGCGTGCACGCCGAAGGTGACTTCGGTGAGGCAGACGTCGTCGCCTGCGTCGAAGGATTTGTGAAAGCGCATCGAAAGCCCCGGATTCCCGGGATAGATGGGCATTTCGCCTTCCACTACGGGAACGGATATGTCGATGATGGCCATGGCTCTCCTCCGGCGGGGTGGGTGGGGTAAGTCGTAGAAGAATACCAAAAACCGCGCGCAGGTGTCCAAACGGGGGTTTTCGGGGCGGGGGATGAAGGCGAGGGAAACGAACGGAAAGTGAGGGCCTCTTGAATCGCATGGAGAGAGGAAGTCTTATGTGGTATTCTTATTCAGATGGAGCAGGCGTATCCCAGTTAAATTCTTGACGAGGCGAAATCGGGAAGGAAGAAGCGATGGGTTCCCATCCGGTGAAAGACAGACCCAAGGATAATCCGGCGAGCGAAGCGGAAAAAAAGACCGAGGATGCGGTTGATTTCGAGATTGCGGCGAAACGATGGCGCGATCTCAAGGAAGGTCGCGACGCGCTCGTTACGGAGGAGGGAGAAGTAGTCGATTTTGATGAATTCGTAAAATAAAATTGTACGACGCAACTTTCACGAACGCAGCGCGCAAGAGCATTGAAAATTTACCTGAGATCGCAAAAAATCGAATAAAAAACAGAATCGATGCGCTAATCAATGGCGAGAAAATACGAGGAGCAACAAAACTGAAAGGGCAGTTGGACGGGTTCGATGTTTATCGAATAAGGATCGGTGATTACAGAATTCTATATACCTTTCCCGCCAGTTCCAAAATCATCATCCTGGATGTGGGTCATCGAAGAGAAATATATCGAAGAAAATAACTCCCCGGTTAATAAGCCGTAAAGCGATCTGAAAGGGCTGCCCTTTACGATTTCGCTGACTGGGCGGCGCTTTCCGTCGGGTGGCCGTCGCGCTTCCACCAGTCGAGCCCGCCCATGAGCTCCTTCACCCGGAAGCCGAGCCGCGTCATGTTGAGCGCGCCCTTGGTCGAGGCGTTGCAGCCGATGCCGTCGCAATAGGTGACGATGAGGGCTTCGGCGTCGAGATGCCCGGTGGTCTCGGGGTTCATCTCCCGGTGCGGGATGTTGATCGCGCCCGGGATGTGTTCTTCCTCAAACGCCTCGGGCGATCGCGCATCGATGACGACGACGTTTTCCCCCGCTTCCAGGGCGACTTTCAGGTCCCATGAATCGGTTTCATAGGCCAGCTTGCTCGCGTAGTGGTCTAGCTGTTCTTTCATTGCAGGTCCTTATTCCAGGTGTTCATCATCTTTGAGGGGCAGCCCCATACGCCCCTACTCGTGCACGACGACGCTGCGGGCCACCTCGCCGTTCAAGAGCGCATCGTACGCCTCGTTGATCTGTTCGATGGGCCACTCCCTGGTGAGCAGGTCGTCGAGGTTCAGCTTTCCGGCCATGTAGAGGTCGATGAGCCGGGGCACGAAGATGCGCGGGTTGGATGAGCCGTACAGCGAGCCGATGAGGCGTTTTTCCTCCGTCACCAGGGAAACGGGGGGTATCGAGACCCTCGATTTCACGTCCGCGATGCCCACGATGACCGCCGTGCCGCCCGTGCGCACGCTCTCGAAGGCCGTGGACATCACCTCGGGCACGCCGATGAGCTCGAAGGCGTAGTGCGCGCCCTTGCCGTCGGTGAGCGCGCGGATGGCCTCCACCGCGTCCTCGTCCGAGGAGTTTACGGTGTGGGTCGCGCCGAATTTTTTCGCCATATCGAGCTTGTTCTGCATGAGATCCACCGCGATGATGGGCTCCGCCCCGATGAGGGCCGCCCCCTGCACCGCGTTCAGCCCCACGCCGCCCGCGCCGAACACGGCCACGCTCTCGCCCGGACGCACCTGCGCGCCGTTCACCACCGCGCCCACGCCCGTGATGACGGCGCAACTCACCACCGCCGCTTTTTCGAGCGACATGTCCTCCCGAATCTTCAGGACCGATTTCTCGGACATCACCGAATGGGAGCTGAACGTGGAGACGCCGAGGAAATGGTGCACTTTCTCGCCGTTGATGGAAAAGCGCGTCGTGCCGTCCGAGAGCGTGCCGTCCGCCCGCATGCGGATGCCCTCGCCGCAGATGGCGGGCCGGTTCGAGAGGCACAGTTCGCACGCGCCGCAGCTGTAACGCCAGACGGTGACCACGTGGTCGCCCGGCTTCACCGAGGTCACGCCGGGGCCGACTTCTTCCACGACGCCCGCGCCCTCATGCCCCATGATGATCGGCGTGGGCACCGGGAACAGGCCCGCGATGGCGTGGTGGTCGCTGTGGCAGACGCCGCCCGCGCGGTAGTGCACGAGCACCTCGCCTTCTTTGGGCGGTTCCACCTCGATGGGTTCGATGGTCATCGGTTTGCCGACTTCGTGGAAGATGGCTGCTTTCATGGGAATGCTCCTCGGTGGATGACATCGGCCGGGTTCTGTTTTCTCCGGCCATATTTTGTGGTTTTTCGTATTCATACCCGAAAACGGGCCGGATTGCACACGCCGGTCCTTTTTGGACGTTGCAAGTGGGGGAGCATCCGTATATGCTCTTTGGAGGAAGTCCCTGCTAGGGGTGTATGTACTGAGAGCCTTGAGTCGCGGGCAACCCTTGGAACCTGCACTGGGTAATTCCAGCGAAGGGAAGCGGGCCAAAGAATCCGAGTGTCTTGGCCGCTCCCGAATCGCGGGGCGGCTTTTTTGATGGAATGTTACAGGGTGTCGCCTGAGGAGATGAGTTCTTGCGTGTCCGGGTGAACGGAGAGGACAGGGAGCTGGAAGAAGGCGTGAGCGTCGCCGCTCTTCTCGATTCGATGTCGCTCGAGGTGAACGGCATCGCCGTGGCGCTCAACATGGAGATCGTCCGCCGGGGCGAATACGGGAACACGCATTTATCCGATGGGGATGAGGTCGAGATCGTCCGCGCCGTGGGCGGGGGCTGATCATGAGTGATAACGGGCGCGGCCATGAGAGCCTGCGCCGGGAGGGGGTGTGATGAGTACGTACGAGATTGGTGGCAGGACGTTCACTTCCCGCCTGTTGGTGGGTTCGGGCAAGTATCCGAGTTTCGCCGTGATGCGCGATTCGCTCGAGGCGAGCGGCACGGAGATCGTCACCGTCGCCGTGCGCCGCGTGGACTTGACGGATGATTCCTCGGAGGGCTTCTGGGCGCATTTCGATAAAGACAAATACACGATGCTGCCCAACACGGCGGGCTGCTACGACGTGAAGAGCGCGGTGACGACGGCGCGGCTCGCGCGCGAGGCCACCGGGTCCGACTTCGTGAAGGTCGAGGTCATCGGAGACGAGGACACGCTCTTCCCGGACAACGAGGGCCTGCTCGAGGCCTGCCGGATTCTGCTGGACGACGGCTTCATCGTCCTGCCCTACTGCATCGACGATCCGGTCATCTGCAAGAAGCTGGAGCAGTTGGGTTGCCACGCCGTCATGCCGCTTGCGGCGCCTATAGGCTCGGGCCTGGGGATACGGAATCCCTACAACCTTAAGATAATCCTGGAGCAGGTATCGGTTCCCGTCATCGTGGACGCGGGCGTGGGCACGGCTTCTGACGCCGCGGTGGCGATGGAACTCGGCGCGGCCGCCGTCCTGATGCAGACGGCCATCGCGGGCGCCGACGATCCGGTGAAGATGGCGCGCGCCATGAACCTCGCTGTCGAGTCGGGCAGGCTCGCGTATGAAGCCGGGCGCATTCCCATGAAGCTCTACGCCACGGCGTCGAGCCCGCTGGCCGGTGTCATCGGCTCCTAAGTCGTAGCCGGGAAGATTTTGGGATCAGCCACGCTCGATCCGCTCTACCTCATCACGGACAGGAACGCTCCCCCGTCGGGCGATTTCCCGGGCGCGCTGGAAGCCGCCCTTGCGGGCGGGGTGCGCTTCGTTCAGTTCCGGGAGAAGGATCTGCCTTATCAGGAGCGCCTGCGCCTGGGGCGGGAGGTCGCCTCCCGCGCGTCTGAACACGGCGCGAACCTGCTCGTGAACGGCGACCCGGAACTGGCCGATGCTCTGGGAGCGGACGGCGTACATCTCGGCAAGGGAACGATCTCGGTCTCGGCAGTTCGTGCGGAAGGCTATGCGGGCCTCATCGGCTATTCCGCTCATTCGGGAGAAGAAGCGGCGCGCGCGTTCTCAGAAGGGGCGGATTTCGTGACACTCAGCCCCGTATTCCCCACCAAAAGCAAATTCTCATCCGGCCCCCTCCTGGGGCTGGACGCTTTCGAGCGCGAACTCAAAATCGCGGGCGGCCCCGTCTACGCCCTAGGCGGCGTGGGGGTGGAGAACGCCCCGGCGTGTATCGAGAGAGGCGCGCGCGGCGTGGCGCTCATCGGCGCGATTCTGGGAGCGGACGACCCTGCTCACGCGGCGCGGGAGGTGCGGGCGGCGCTCCGTTTTTGATTCGTCCCCTCCATATCCGCGCAGGGCTACTTGAGAAATCCGCGCGAATATCCAACAATAGCGAAAAATCGCCATCGATATGATTTCACCTGACCGAGCCGGGAGGTATTCTCATGGTCGACGACAAACAGTTCGACACCTTGTTGCAGGAAAAACGGGTATTCAAGCCAAGCCGCGATTTTTCAAAACAGGCCCACATCCAGTCCATGGCCCAGTACCGGGAGATGTACGAGGAGTCCGTCAAGAGGCCCTCGCGGTTCTGGACGAAAGTGGCGAACAACTTCCACTGGTTCAAGAAGTGGGGGAAGGTCATGGAGTGGACCGAGCCGCACGCCAAGTGGTTCGTGGGCGGTGAGACCAACATCTCCTACAATTGCCTGGATCGCCACCTCACCACCTGGCGCAAGAACAAGGCGGCCATCATCTGGGAGGGCGAGCCGGGGGATTCGCGCACCCTCACCTACCAGGAGCTTCACCGCGAGGTGTGCAAGTTCGCCAACGCGATGAGGAGCGTCGGCATCAGGAAGGGCGACCGCGTCATCATCTACATGCCCCAGACGCCCGAAGCGGCCATCGCCATGCTCGCCTGCGCGCGCATCGGCGCGCCGCACAGCGTGGTCTTCGCGGGCTTCAGCGCGAATTCGCTGAGGGATCGCATCGACGACTGCCGCGCCAAGGCCGTCCTGACGGCGGACGGCGGCTTCAGGCGCGGGAACATCGTGCCGCTCAAGAAGAACGCGGACGAGGCGTGCAAGGGCGCCAAATCGGTCAAGAAGATGATCGTCCTGCGCCGCACGGGCAACAAGGTGACGATGAAGCGGGGGCGCGACCACTGGTATCACGACCTGATGGAAAACGCCTCGACCGATTGCCCCGCCGCCAGGCTCGATTCCGAACACCCCCTCTACATCCTGTATACCAGCGGCACGACGGGCAAGCCCAAGGGCATCATGCACACCACGGGCGGGTACATGTGCGGCACCTATCTCACCTCGAAATACGTGTTCGACTTGAAAGACGAGGACACCTACTGGTGCACGGCGGACATCGGCTGGGTCACGGGCCACAGCTACATCATCTACGGCCCGCTGCTGAACGGCGCGTCCTCGGTCATGTACGAGGGAGCGCCCAACCACCCCGATCCGGGCCGTTTCTGGGACATCGTGGAGAAGTACAAGATCAACATCTTCTACACCGCCCCCACCGCCATCCGCGCGTTCATGAAGTGGGGCGACGACCATCCCAACGGGAGGGACTTGTCCTCCCTGCGCCTGCTGGGCACGGTGGGCGAGCCCATCAACCCCGAAGCCTGGATGTGGTACCACAAGGTCATCGGCGGGGAACGCTGCCCCATCGTGGACACCTGGTGGCAGACCGAGACGGGCGCCATCATGATCACACCGCTGCCCGGCGCCACGCCGACCAAGCCCGGCACGGCCACGCTTCCCTTCTTCGGCATCGTGCCCGACGTGGTGACGAAAGACGGCGTATCCGTAGGCCCCGAGGGCGGCGGCCTGCTGGTCGTCCGGAAACCCTGGCCCTCCATGCTGCGCACCATCTGGGGCGACGACGCGCGCTACAGGAAGCAATACTGGAGCGACGTGAAGGGTTGCTACTTCACGGGCGACGGCGCGCGCCGCGACAAGGACGGATACGTGTGGATCATGGGCCGGGTGGACGACGTCATCAACATCTCGGGCCATCGCCTCGGCACGATGGAGGTCGAGAGCGCGCTCGTGGCGAACCCCGACGTGGCCGAGGCCGCCTGCGTGGGCATCCCGCACGAGATCAAGGGCGAGTGCATCGCCGCCTTCGTCACCATGAAGGGCGCGAACAAGAAGAACGACAAGCTCGAGAAAAAGCTGAAAGAATGGGTGGTCAAGGAGATCGGCGCCATCGCGCGGCCCGACTACATGCGCTTCACCGACGCGTTGCCCAAGACGCGGAGCGGGAAGATCATGCGCAGGCTGCTGCGCGACATCGCCTCGGGCTCGGATCAGATCGGCGACACCACGACGCTCGAGGACATCTCCGTCCTCCAGAGTCTCCAGCAGTACCAGGACGAGTAGGGGCGTTTAGGGAAAACAGCATAGAGTTGCATTCGTTTGGGGCGGTCCTCTTTGGGGGGTCGCCCCAAACGATCTGCGATTCGTATGAACAATCCCCCCGTGGTTGTCCCTGCTCGGATTGGGCGCTATGGGGACAGGCACGGGGGTCTGTCCCTACAGTTCTTGCGGTTTTGTTCGTCATTCCGGCGAAAGCCGGAATCCATTTGCGGGTGCGGGTGAATGAACTGCGGTGTATCCTTCCCCGCCGATGTGCGGGAACCCTGACGAAAGGCAGGAGGCGTAAAATGGATTCCGGCTTTCGCCGGAATGACGGTGGACATTCTCGATTGGGGAGGTTGTCAACCCTTTTAGGGGACTTTTTCAACAGCCCCCTCAAGAGGGGAGTTGATTCCGAATTGACGTCCCATCGGACTTAGGGCCCCATCCGCAGCAGGGGACAACCCTTCCGGGTAGTCCTGCCCCCGTAGTTGTCCGTCATCACTCCCGTCCGCCGGGAGAGGATTCCTCCGGGCGTTCCCGCGATTTGGCGGCGCGCGGGGACATGGTATCGTGGCTGTGCGCGAGGATTTCAAAGACCCATCTGAATTTTCATTCTGAGAGATGGGGGCGAGAGATGACGGATTACCAGTTCTACATGTTGTTGGCCACGGCCGCCGGTCCCTTGGTGGCGCTTGGTGTCGGCGGCGCGCAATGCCTGCTGATCTTCAGTGGACTCCGGCAGATGCAGGCGGCGTCTCGTGCGCGGGAGCAGCTGCACGCAGAAACCATGACGGCCATGGAATCGCGTCACGCGCAAACCATGGCGGCTCACACGGAAGCTATGGCGGCTCACGAAGAAACCATGGCGTCTCACGCGGAAACGATGGCGGCTCACGAAAAGACGATGGTGGCTATGGAAAGGCAACATGCCGAAAACATGGCTGCTCTGAAAGAACTCATCCGCCGCACCGGAAACGGGATCGAGTAATTGATTCCCGAAGGGGCGTGATTTCGGGGCGGCGCCCCATCAGTCGCAGCTTTCCACCCGTAGCAGGGGACAACTCCTTCGGTTGTTTCCGACCCACCATTGTTGTCCTGTATGGGCCGGACGAAAAATAAGGACAGGCGCGGGGGTCTGGCCCTGCTATGCCTTTCCCAGCATCTCTCTCGCGTGTTCGCGGGCGGCGTCTGTGATCTCGAGGCCCGTTCCCATGCGGGCGATCTCCTCCACGCGCTCATCGTCGTCCAGCACCTCGACGCTTGCGCGTGCCGCGCTTTTTCCCGCGGCGGTCAGAACAGTTTGATGAGGGTGGCGAGGAATGCGACGCCGGCAACGGTCAACCCGCCGAGCCGGACCGTAATCCGGTGTTCGAGGGCCTTGCTGTCGGCTTTGGTAGTCTGTTCGTGGGTCTTGAGGGCCTGCTCGAGAGCCGTTAGGTCGGCTCTGGTGGTTTGTGCGAGCGCCTTGATGTCGGCTTTGGTAGCCTGCTCAAGGGCCTTGATGGTCTGTTCGAGTTCCTTGAAATCGGCTCTTGTGGCTAGTTCGTGAGCCTTGATAGCCTGCTCGAGGGCCTTGATATCGGTCTTGGTGGCCTGTTCAAGAGCCTTGATATCGGCTTTGGTGGCCTGTTCGAGTTCCTTGATATCGGTTTTGGTGGCCAGGTTCTCGCCCATGGCGCGGCCCATCGTCGCAACGATGGCTTCGGCGTGGGCTTCCTCCAGACCGGCGGCTTTCAGGTCGCGGGCGGCTTTCAGCGTGTCGAATCGGGTGTCGTTCATTTCTGCGTTCTCCCGTAGGTGAACATGGAGTCGCAAGAATCATTCTAGCATATCCGCCCTGCGAGGCGAACGCCCGGTATCAAGGCGGTCGCGCAGCTTCCGGCGTCCCTCTCTCACTCCGCCTTGCCGAGCATCTCTTTCGCGTGTTCGCGGGCGGCGTCGGTGATTTCGAGGCCCGTTCCCATGCGGGCGATCTCCTCCACACGCTCATCATCGTCGAGAACCTCGACGCTTGCGCGTGCCGCGTTTTTTCCCGCGGCGCTCAGAACAGCTTGATGAGTGTGGCGAGGAATGCGACGCCGGCAACGGTCAACCCGCCGAGCCGGACCGTAATCCGATGTTCGAGGGCCGTTAATTTGGTATCGGTGGCCTGCTCGAGAGCTTTGTTGTCGGCTTTGGTGGTCTGTTCGAGGGCCTTGATAGCCTGCTCGAGGGCCTTGATATCGGCCTTGGTGGCCTGTTCAAAAGCCTTGATGTCGGCTCTGGTGGCCTGTTCCAGTTCCTTAAAATCGGCTTTTGTAGCTAGTTCGTGAGCCTTGATAGCCTGTTCGAGTTCCTTGATGTCGGTGTTGGTGGCCAGGTTCTCGCCCATGGTGCGGCCCATCGTCGCAACGATGGCTTCGGCGTGGGCTTCCTCCAGGCCGGCGGCTTTCAGGTCGCGGGCGGCTTTCAGCGTGTCGAATCGGATGTCGTTCATTTCTGAGTTCTCCCGTAGGTGAACATGGAGTCGCAATCATCATTCTAGCACATCCGCCCTGTGAGGCGAACACCCTGTACCGAGGCGGTCGCGCAGCTTCTGGCATCCTCTCTCACTCCGCCTTTTCGAGCATCTCCCTTGCGTGCTCTCTGGCGGCGTCTGTAATCTCCAGCCCCGTTCCCATGCGGGCGATCTCCTCCACGCGCTCATCATCGCCTAAAAGCTCGACGCGCGTTTGCGTGCGCTTTCCGGCGACGTGTTTTTCCACCCGGAAGTGGCGGTCGCCCAGGCTCGCGACCTGAGGCAGGTGGGTGACGACGAGCACCTGGTGGCTCACCGATACACCTTTCAGCTTTCTGCCCACCACCTCGGCAACCGCTCCGCCGATCCCTGCATCCACCTCGTCGAATATCAGGGTGGGGATCAAGTCGGCGCGCCTCAGGACGGACTCCAGGGCCAGCATCAGCCGAGATAGTTCACCGCCCGAGGCGACGCGGCTTAAAGAACGCGGCGGCTCGCCGGGGTTGGGCGAGAAGTGAAACTGCGCGCGGTCGACGCCGTCGGCGCGAACGGCCACCGCACGCCCGCCTGTGCGGATGAAACCCTCGGGGTCGTCTTGATGCGTGATGAGCGTCAGGAATTTCGCTCCCCTGAGCCCCAGTTCACCCAACGCCTCTTCCATGCGCGCATCCAGGCTTTCGGCGACGCGCGCCCTTTTCCCCGAAAGCGTGAGGGCGGCTTTCGTAAGGTCGGCCCGTAGCGCGTCGCGCGCGTCCACGAGGCGCGCCTCGGTTCCCTCTTCATCCGAGATGGCGGCGAGGCTGTTCCGGCACTCATCGAGAAAGGCCAGGCATTCGGCCTCGTCGCTCCCGTATTTTCTGATCATCTCGCGTATCAGCGCGCGCCTGGCTTCCAGGGCTTCGAGGCGTTCGGGGTCGTGCTCGATTCCTTCCGCATAGCCGCGAAGCGAATCGGCGAGGCTCTCCAGTTGCGCCTGCGCGGATAAGGCTTCCTCCGCAAGGGAACCCAGGGATTTATCGAGATCGGCCATGCTTTCGAGTTGGCGCTGGATTTCGCCCGTTTTCTCGACCACCGCGCCTTCCGCCTCGTATAGCCGCTCATAGAGCGAGGCGGCGCCTTCTATCAGGCGGCCCGCGTTTCTGAGTCTCGGGAGTTCGGCCTCGATTTCCGCCAGTTCACCGGTGCGCAGCGCGGCTTTTTCGAGTTCTTCCACCTGAAATCGCAGGAGGTCCGCCCTCTGGGCGCGCTCGCGCACGCCGTCACGGTGCGCGCTCAGTTTTTCATCTGCGATTTTGAGTTCGCGCACCAGTTCTCCCAGTGCGGCTCGCGCTCCGTTCGTTCCCGCGAAATCATCGAGAAGCCCCAGGTGGCTTGCGGGGCGCAGGAGGCTTTGGTGCGCGTGCTGGCCGTGGATGTTCACGAGGCGCTCGCCCACCCGGGAGAGCAGCGACGCCGTGCCGAGGACGCCGTTCAGGTAGATGCGGCTTCTGCCCGCCTCCGCCACCCGGCGCCGCACGATGAGTTCGCCGTCGTCTCCCACCTCCACGCCCGCTTCTTCGAGCAGCGAGCGGGCGGCGCTGCCGCCCGCGGTGTCGGGTATCTCGAAGAGCGATTCGACGATGGCCTCCTTGGCCCCCCCGCGAACGAGGTCGCCCCCTGCGCGCGCGCCCAGGGTGAGGTTCAGGGCATCGAAGATGATGGATTTCCCGGCGCCCGTCTCGCCCGTCAGGACGTTCAGGCCGGAGCCGAAGGCGATTTCCAGGTCGTCGATGATGGCGAAATTCGTGATCTTGAGCAGGCGGAGCATGGGGTTCTCAAGTCTTCCGGCCGCCGCGCGGGTGGGTCTCCCACAAGAGTTTTTCCCTCAAGGTCTGAAAGAAATCCGCACCCTTGGGCCTGATGATTCGCACGGGGGTGCGGCTTTTCCTGATTTTCACCGAATCGCCCGCCTCGAGCTCGCATCCGGGGAAGCCGTCGAGCGTGAGGAGAACCTCGCGTCCCTCCGCTTCGGTATCCGGAAAGATGGTGATTTCAAGTTCCGTCTCGGCGGGGACGACGATGGGCCGGTTGCTGAGCGTGTGCGGGCATATCGGGTTGATGAGCATCACGTTCAGATCGGGCAGCACGAGCGGCCCTCCCGCGGAGAGCGAATAGGCCGTGGAGCCCGTGGGCGTGGCGACGATGAGGCCGTCCGCTCGGAAATAGCCCAGATGCCTGCCTTCCATCTGGACCTCGAATTCGACCATGCGCGCCAGAGGCCCGGTGGTGAGCACGATGTCGTTCAGCGTATCGGACAGCGCGGGCGCCGCGCCCCCGTTGATTTGAACCTCCGCGCCCAGCCGCATCCGCGATTCGATGGAAAACTCTTTTTTGACGAGTATCCGCTCCAGCGCCGGGTAGAGTTCGGCCTGGGGGATGTCCGCCAGAAAGCCCAGGTGCCCTGTGTTGATGCCCAACAGCAGCGGGGATTCCGCCCCGATGTTGTGCGCGGTGCGCAGCATGGAGCCGTCGCCGCCGAAGACGATCACCAGGTCGGCGCGCCTGACGACCTCCTCGCGCGCTGCGCCCGTTTCCCCTCCCGCCATCTGCGCCGTGTCCTGATCGAGATGGACCTCGAAGCCCCTTTCTTTCAGCCACGCGGTAAGGCCGGTGAAGTCGAGCGGGCTTTTTTGCGCCTCCGCCCATGCGGTCAGTGCGATGCGTTCAATGTTCGTCGCCACGTGTTGAATCTCCTGAGTCAGCCTCGGTGGCAAGGTATCCCAGGGTCTGCGCCCCGGCAACCGCGCCCGCCGTTCATCCGCGCGCCTGCATGGCCGCGTCTTTTCTTCGCCTGGGCAGACGCCGCCAGTAGCGGCAGGCATCCTGAAGCGGACAGCCCGCGCAGAGTTTGATGTCTCTTTTGCTCGGGCAATGCTTCAAGATGCCCATCCGCGAGATGGCGAAATCGTAGCGCACCGGGTCGTCCGGGTCGATGCGCTTCAGGTTTCTGGTGATCTCGAGCGCCATCTTGAGGTCGGGCGTCTTCCTGTCGGTGAGTCCGAGCAGACGCCCGATGCGCGCGATGTGGGTGTCGAGCGGTATGATGAGCTGATGCGTTTTCGGCCCTTTCCAGAGACCCAGGTCCAGTCCGTCGTCGGGCCGCACCATCCACCTGAGAAACAGGTGAAGCCGCTTGCACGCGCTGCCGCTCTCGGGGTCGGGCAGGAGATAGGAGACGCCGCGCCCGACCCTCGCGTTGGCGGGAGCCGCAGGCAGGAAGCCCAGCAAACGCTCCCTGAATCTTTTAAGAGCCCCCTGGAGTGTCTCCTCCTCTGCGCGGTATCCTTGCATAAAAAGTGCTTCGAGCGATCCCTCGCGCTTAAGCGCGGCGCCGATCGCCTGGGCGAAAACGCCGATGGCCTCAGGGCCTACCCAGCGGTGGTAGAGGCCCTCGAAGAGGCGCGCGCTCTCCACGGGAAGCTGGCTGCGCAGCGCGTCGGCCGGCCGGGGGCCGAGCCGCTCCATGATGCGCTTGACGCTTACGCGTATGGCGGCGGCGTTGCCGAAGGCCAGCGATGCGCTCAGAAATGCGGCGACCTCGCGATCCCGCGCGCCCCGGTAGGCGTGCGCAAGGCCGAGCGGGTCGGTGGAGAGATAGGCGTCGTGATAGGTGCGGGCGAGCGCGTCGAGCTTTTCCTTGAGAAGGGCCAAGTCTCTCGCCCTGAGAGCCACTAGAACGCGCCCCTGGAATCCAGCAGCAGGGTGACGGGGCCGTCGTTCACGAGTTCGACTTCCATCATCGCGCCGAAGCGGCCCGCCGCGACCGGGACCCCCCGTTTTCCGACCTGCGCGACGAACCGCTCATAGAGAGGCTCCGCCTGCTCGGGCGGGGCCGCGGCGATGAAGGCGGGACGCCTCCCTTTCCGGCAATCGCCGTGCAGGGTGAACTGGCTGACGACGAGCATCGCTCCGCCCGCGTCGAGAAGCGAGAGGTTCATTTTCTGCGCTTCATCCGGGAATATCCTCAAGTTGGTGGTTTTATCGGCGAGGAAATCGACGTCTTTTTCAGTATCCTCGCGCCCGACTCCCAGGAAAACGAGGAGTCCGGCCCGGATTTCTCCAACCACCTCCGAATCCACCCGGACGCGGGCCTCGCTCACGCGCTGAACAACGGCTCTCATTTCCGCTCATCTCGTAAGGTCATTTCACTTTCTCCCGGCCGCCGCCATCCCGTTTGCGCTATATGTCGGCGATGGGTCCAGAATATACGCCGAGTCTCTTGAAATTCAACGCTCTCGAACCTCATCCCGCCCGGAGCGCGTTTTCATATCCCCTGTCTCTCCGGTCCTGGTTGAAATACGGGGAGCAATGTGCGAGAAATCATTTGCAAAATTTTTCGCACAACTCACTCACGTATTGGCGAATACGCATCATATTCTTAGCCACAATGGGGGCGGCCCTTGTCCAGCGCGGAGAAATTGTCCAGGAAAAAGGTGTTCACCACGTTCGAAGTCGCGGAAATTTGCGACGTCACGCCGGTTACGATTCAAAACTGGATAGACAAGGGCTGGCTGCGCGCATACCGAACGCCCGGGGGCCACAGGAGGGTGAAAAAAGAGGCGCTTCTCTCCTTTCTCGAATCGCGCAACATACCCCATCCTTTCCCGGAGAAGAGGGGCGTTCCCCGGGTGCTCATCGTGAACGGCGACCAGGGTCTCGCCGATTCTCTCAGAGAAGCGCTCTTGTCCGGTGAGCCGGGCTATGAAATTCAAGTGGCGCGCGACGGGTTCCGGGCAGGGGTCCTTTATTCGACATCGCATCCGGATGTGGTGATACTCGACCTGAATCATTCAAATGTCGATGGTTACGAGGTGTGCCGCCAGATCAAGGAGGGCGAAGCCGGCGGCGAAACGGTCGTCCTGGCGTTCGACGGCGGCGATGGGGAAGGGCGCCGGCGCATTCTTGACATAGGTGCGGCGCATTGCCTGCCCAAGCCGGTGGATGCGGTGAGCCTCAGGAATCTGGTGAAAGAGGCCGTCCTGAATCGCTGGAGGTCCCCTTAAGCGCGTTCGGCATCGGGAGCCGAATCGGCGCAGCCCCGTGTTTTCATGGCGGTGGCTCGTGGTAACGCCCGTATCGGGCTGAAACGTGTTGCTAGTTCTCCTCGGGCGCATCCTCATCGGCGCCCCGGTTTCTCAGGAAGCGCTCCAGTTCCCTGGCCAGATCATCTCCCGAGGGAAGCTCGCCCGGCTGGGGTTCTTCATCGAAGCCGTCGTCTCTGAGCTTGAGCTGCTCCACGTAGTCTCGCACCGACTTGTTTTTCTCCAGCGCTTCATCGACCTTCTCTTCGAATTCATGCGCGCCCGCCTCGAGTTCGGAGAGATTGAGGGGATAGGAGAGAAACTCGCTGAGCCGCTCCACGAGGGCGAGCGCCGCTTTCGGGTTGGGCGTCACGTTCACGTAGTGGGGCACGTTCGCCCAGACGCTCACGGCGGGCAGGTTCTCGTCCCGGAACAGATTGTTCAGCACGCCGACGATTCCGGTGGGGCCCTCATAGCGCGAGGGCTTGAGGCCCAGTTGAGAGGCCAGATCGGGGTTCGTGGAGGTTCCGGTGATCCGGACGCGGCTCCGGTGGTAGACGTCGGCGAGCAGGGCGCCCACCGTCACGGCCATCCTCACCCGGCATTCGCGCACCATGGATAGAATGATTTTGGAGAAGCGTCCCCATTGCAGATGAGGCTCTACGCCCAGGAACACCACCACGTCGTGTTCGAGGTTCGGCGTCTCGCATGCGTAGAACGTGTTCGAGGGCCAGGTGATCTTTCGGCGGCTGTCCTCATCGAGGCTGACGTGGGGCCGCATGTCCTGAAAATTGTAGAACGGGTCGGAGTCGATTCGTGCGAATTCCGACCCTCCCATTTTCTCCGTGATGAAGCTTGCGGCGGTCGTGGCGGAGCTGCTGGCGTCGTTCCAGCCCGCGAAAGCCATGAGTAAAGCGGGGTCTCTCAGCTTCGGCGTTTCCTGGATATCGAGATGTTCCATTTGATTGTCCCCCCTGGGCCGCTTTATGACTCTTAAGTAAAAGGAAGATAGGCATTGTATGAGGTCTCGGGTGGGGATTCAATCCTTTATTTCGTGGTTTCCCGGGCGGCGTTTGATGGAGGCGCGCCCGTGGGATATAAATTTTCAGCCCGTGAGCCTGCGGCGCTTTCCGGCAGGGGGAGGCGATATTCCTTCTTCCGGGGCGGAGAAGTACAGGTAGAGGAGCGGGCCGAATGCGTTTTCGCCTGAGGGATGAGCCATGAATGCGCCGGAACCGGCGGACATGAAGGACAAGGTGGTCCTGGTGACGGGCGCCTCGCGCGGCATCGGCGCCGCCATTGCGAGGCGCTTCGCGAGAGCGGGCGCGCATCTGGCCTTGAACCACCGGGACGGGAAGGGCCGCTCCGCCCGGATGGCGGACGAGCTTTGCCGCGAGGCCGAAGCCGGTGGTGGACGGGCGGTCGCCATCCTTGCGGACATATCGAAAAAAGACGCCGTCAAGACCATGTTCGCGCAGGTGGAAGCGGAGTTCGGGCGGCTCGACGTGCTCGTCCTGAACGCTGCCCGCGCGCCCTTCAAGCCGTGGGAAAAGCTGTTGGAGCGCGACCTCAGGCTCCTGGTGGAGACGAATTTTCTGGGCAACGTCTTCTGCCTTCAGGAGGCGCTCCCGCTGCTCTCGCGCCGGGGCGGGGCCGTCGTGTTCATCTCGAGTCTGGGCAGCCGTTTCTATATTCCCGAATATTCACTCGGGCCCATGAAGGCGGCCATGGAGGCGGCGGTCAGGCATTGGGCGGAAAGTTTCGATGAGAGAGGCGTGTCGGTCAACGCCGTCTGCGCGGGGCC
The DNA here is from genome assembly GCA_022825065.1 of bacterium. GTDB lineage: Bacteria > UBA8248 > UBA8248 > UBA8248 > UBA8248 > Bin107. The sequence continues at coordinate 41,110 of JAJDYR010000030.1, read as the reverse complement.
GGTGAAGACGGATTCGTACAAGATGCTGCGCATGATTCAACCGGAACTGGCGGATTTGCCGGAGCGTTATTTCGTAACGCCGGAAGAAGTGGCCGAATCCGTCTATTTTCTCGCCGGCGCGGGCGCTGCCTCCATTCGGGGGCAGACCCTGGTGGTGGACAGGGGACTCAGTAACCAAACTGGCCGCCCGCCGGGAAAATGAAATAGAGCATGATTGTTCGGGGGAAGGTTGATTTTCGCTCCCCTCCTTGGTTGTATACGCTTGGATGCGTGGGGAATGTCTTCATGCTTCCATACACGGGGACGGGCCGCGCTTGATCGTTACAGAGGACAGCCATGTCGCAAAACCTGGTATCAGACGATACGATTTTGGAAGAGGTGAAAAAGGCGATCGCCCACACCACGGGAATCGACGAGGAAACTATCGAGCCGGACAGCTCCCTGGTGGATGACCTGGGCGTCCTGTCGCTCGATTTCCTGGACGTGAACTTTCGCCTCGAACAGGTGTTCGGCATCAAGATGGCGCGTAATTTCGTCCTGGAGCACGTGGAGGAGATGTTCGGCGAAGGCGTGGCCATCGACGAGGAGAGCGAGGTGACGGAAACGGGTGTCGAGGTCTTGAAGCTGCGCTTGAACGAAGCCGCTGCGGATCTCGAGCCCGGCATCCCCGTGGATGAGCTTCCGGCCCTCGTCACGCCGAAGACGCTGGCGGGCGCGGTGCGCGACGTGCTGGACTGCCTGCCCGAGAAGAGCCCGGCGGGGGCGGACTGGAAGGCCGAGGACGGGACGCGCATCGTATGCGCGCAGACGAACGAGCCCGCCGCTTTGCCCAGCGGCGACGACGTGGTCCAGAACTGGCTGAACCGGGTGCAAGAGGAAAGGGGCCTCTTCTCCTCCTGAGGCCGCAGGCTTCATTCAAGCCGTTTTACCGGGAGAACATGTGAATGGCCGGTAACGACAGGCGGGTCGTGATCACCGGATACGGGGCGATGACGCCCCTGGGCGGGGACGTCGCCTCCACGTTCGACGCCGCGCGCGAGGGGCGCTCGGGAATCGACGTGGTGCGGCGCTTCGACCCCGATAAACTTCCCTGCCGGATCGCCGGCGAGGTGGACGACGAATGGATCGCCTCGCAGGAGAACGGTGCGGGGCGCAGGCTCGATAAATTCTCCACCCGGGGCGTGCGGATGATGCGCGTGGCCGTATCCCAGGCGGCGCAGACGGCGCGCTTGGGTGATATTTCAGAGCGTAAGCGAATCGGCGTCGCGCTCGGCTCCCACGGCGACCACCCCGATGTCGAAGAGTTGCTCCGTATCTTTCCCTACTGGAAGCCGGAAGGTAGCGATCCCTTGCAGGGCGGATGGGATATCGAGGGACTCAAAAGCCGCGGCGTTTACGATCTGATGACGTTTTTCAGAAGAAAATCCGACGTGGCGACCTCGGTCGTCGCCTTGGATTTCGACTGCCGGGGTCCCATGGTTTCCATCTGTTCGGCCTGCGCGGCGGGGGCGCAGGCGATCGGCGAATCGGTGCGCCTCATCCGCGACGCGAAGGCCGACGTCATGGTGGCGGGCGGCTGCGAGGCGCCCATCACGTACGTGGGGTTTCTCGGCTTCGTCCTGCTCACCGCGCTCGTGGAGCGCTACGAGACCCCGCAGAGCGCGTCTCGTCCTTTCGACAGGAGGCGGAACGGCTTCGTGATGTCCGAAGGCGCGGGCGCGATGATACTCGAGAGCTACGAACACGCGCGCGCCCGGGGCGCCGAGGTCCTCGGCGAAGTGCTCGGCTACGGCGATTCCTCGGATGCGTTTCGCATCACCGACATGCACCCGAAGGGTCTGGGCGCGGTGTTCGCCATGAAAAAGGCGATCGAGGACGCACGGCTCGCGCCCGATGCCGTCGAATACATCAACGCGCACGGCACCTCGACGCCCAAGAACGATTCCACCGAAACCAGGGCCATCAAGGAGGTGTTCGGCGCCCACGCGGAGAAGGTACCCGTCAGTTCGAATAAATCCATGATCGGCCACACCATCGGCGCGGCCGGGGCCGTCGAGGCGATTCTGGCCGTGGAAGGGATGCGCCGCTCGGAGATGCTGCCGACCATCAACTATCAGAACCGCGACCCCAAGTGCGACCTCGACTACGTGCCCAACGAGACGAGGGCGCAGGCGCACCGCGTGGCTCTCTCCAACAGTTTCGGTTTCGGCGGGCAGAACGCCTGTCTTTGCCTGGGCGGTCCCGGGATCGCGTGAATTTTTCGCCCATTCCGATCACCGGCGTCGGCCTGGTAACGGCGGCGGGGCGAGGCGTCGAACCCGCCTGGAAGGCGCTTTGCGCGGGCCGCTCCCTCCTTGCTTTGGATGCCGACCCCGAACTCTCCGGTTTTCCCCCCATCGAAACGGCGCGGTGCGCGCGGATCGACCCCAAATCCATCGGCGCGGATCGCCGCGCGGCGAGAATCATGGGCCACCACACCCACATGCTCCTGGCGGCGATTCACGATGTGGCGGCTGAAGCCCCCGCCGCCCCGGCGGTAGAGGAAGAAGAAATCGCCTTTTTCGCAGGCATGGACTCGGTCGATCCGGGAAAAGACGATTTGGTGGGCGCGGTGAGGGAATCGGATGGCCGTGTGGACCTCGGGCATTTCTTCAGCGAGGGGATGGACGCCATCCCCCCACTTTGGCCGCTCGGGTTGTTGAACGCGATAGGTTTCAGCCAGGCGGCGATTCAGCAGGGGTGGCGCGGCGAGAACGCCGTATTCAGCGCGGGTCCGGAGGCGACGGCGCGCGCCGTCTGCGAGGCGGCGGATTCCGTGGGGGCGGGCAAGGCGAAGCACGCTCTTTGCGCCGGTGTGAGCGGGGTGATTTCCGCCCGGATGCTGGCCCGTGCGCAGCGGGGCGGTATCTGGCCCCGGGCCGGGGGGCTGGGCGAGGGAGCGGGCGTGATTCGCTTTGAGGAGCCTGGGGATGCAGGCCCATCTGATGTTCTTGGCTGGCTCAAGGGGCATTGCTCTGTCCGCGCACTCGAAAAAAGAGGCGGCCTCGCGCGCGCGGTTCAGGAATCGGCCCGGGGAGCGCTCACAAGTGCTGGTCTCGAGCCCGATGATGTAGACCTCCTCGTGATTCATGGAGAAGGCGAACCCGGGGCGGATGGCGCGGAGGCGGAAGCGGTTTCCGCCGTTTTCGGGGATCACAAACCTTGGGGGCTTGCGACGAAGGGCGTATTCGGCCACCTTTGGGGGGGAAGCCCGGCGCTGGACTTGATCATGGCGATGAAAGCGCTAGCCGAAGGCGCGCCGCCCGCACCTCCCGCAGCGGCGGGCGGGTTGTTCCGTGACGCGGCGGGCGGTTCCGGGCGGGATGAGCCTGAAAACGCGCTCGTGCTTCTCCAGGGCTTCGACGGCGTATGCTCAGGGCTGGTGGTGGGAAAACAAGCTTGACGGGAGAACGGGAAATTGCGGTTTCTCTTTTTCGATCAGATCAAGGAGGTGGTGCGCGGCGAGCGCATTGTGGGGGTCAAGACGTTTCCGCTCTCGGAAGCGTACCTGAACGGCCATTTCAGCCGCGCCCCCCGCGTGCCCGGCTCGGTTCTCATCGAGGCGATGGCGCAGATTACGGGGTGGCTCGTGGTCTGCACCCATGATTTCAAGACTTCGTGCGTCATCTCGCTCATCGACGACGTGGAGGTGGCGAGCGACCTGCGCCCGGGCCTCTCCGTTGAGATTCATGGCGAGATAATCGATACGAACGAACGGGCGAGCCTGTGCCGCGCGCGAATCGAAAAAGACGGCGTCGCGGTGGCCAGGGCCGAGCGGTTCGTGTATCCCCACTTTCCCAACGACGATCCCGAAAGCCTGAAAGAGCGCTTCAGGAGCTACGGCTGGCTGGCGTTCGAGGAGACGGCATGAGCGCGGGGGTGTTCATCACCGGTCTCGGCATGGTGACTTCCCTGGGCGCCGACGTGGAGACTTGCTGGCGGCGGGCGCTGGCCGGCGAATCGGGCCTCTCGCCGATCACGTCTTTCGACGCGAAGGCGCTGCCCGTCGCCGGAGCGGGAGAGGTTTCGGAAGAAACGCTCCGCGCCATCAGGGAGAGGCTGCCCGAGGAATACGCAGGCGAGGGGGAGCGCAGGGTGTTGTTCGCGCTCGACGCCGCGCAGAACGCGATGACGGACGCCGGAATGCGCCCCGGCGATTACACGTCCGAACGCGCGGGCGTGGTGATGGGGACCGGGTTGAGCAGCTACCGGCTGGAGGATTTCGCCGCCTGGGCGGACCCTGAAAACGGCTTCGACGCCGCCCGCTTCGCCAGAGAACTCGAGATGACGCAGGCCTCCGGCTACTTCAACAACCCACCCGAGCGGGCGACCTCATTGATGGCGGAGTGGTTCGAGCTCGCCGGCCCCACAGGCACCATCACCTCCGCCTGCGCGGCGGCGGGTCAGGCGATAGGTCTCGGGATGCGCATGATCCGAAGGGGCGAGGCGGACGTGGTTCTTTGCGGCGGGGCCGATTCGATGATCCACCCCGTCGGGATGGCCATATTCCTCCTGCTGGGCGCCGCTTCCAAATCGAAAGACCCGATTTGCCGCCCGTTCGACAGAAGACGCTCCGGCCTCGCCGTGGGCGAAGGGGCGGGCGTGGTGGTTCTGGAATCACAAGACCATGCGCGCGCGCGCGGCGCTGCGCCCTACGCCGCTTTGTCGGGCTACAGCGCGAGCATGGACGCCCATCAGGTGACGGCGCCGCACCCGGCGGGGCGGGGCGCCGTTCGCTCGATGAGCGGAGCGATGGAGGATGCGGGCCTGGCTCCTGATGATGTCGCCTACGTCAACGCGCACGGCACGGGCACGAAGCTGAACGATCCGGTCGAGACCAGGGCGATTCGTGAGGTGTTCGGCGCGCGGGCGGATTCGCTGGCGGTGAGTTCGTCCAAATCCATGATAGGGCATCTCATCGCCGCCTGCGGCGCGCCCGAGTTCATCTTCACGGCCTTGAGCGTCGCGCGCGACATCGTGCATCCTACGACGTGCCTTGAGAACCCGGACCCGAAGTGCGATCTCGACTACGTGGCCGGGGGGGCGAGGGAGATGCCCGTACCCGCCGCCATCACGAATTCCTTTGGTTTCGGCGGGCAAAACGCCACCTTGCTTGTGAGAAAGGCGGCCTAGATGAGGGGTGATACGGAATGAAAATCGATTTGAGCGGAAAAATCGCGCTGGTGACCGGGGGCGGGCGGGGCATCGGGCGCGCCTGCTGTACGGCCCTGGCCGAGGCAGGGGCTTCCGTGGCGGTCAACTACAGCCGCTCGGCGGAGGCCGCCGAGGAGGTGAGACAGGAGATCGAAGCGGCCGGCGGGCAGGCGAATACCTATCAGGCCGACGTTTCCTCTTTCGAGGACGTATCGGCGATGTTCGAGCGGGTGAAGGCGGATTTCGGCACGCTCGACATCCTGGTGAACAACGCGGGCGTGATACAGGACGGCTTGCTGCTCACCATGAAGCCCGCAGGCTGGCGCAAGGTGCTCGGCGTGAGCCTGGACGGCGCTTACCACTGCACGAAGGCGGCGGGCGAGATCATGCTCAGAAAGCGATCCGGCAAGGTGATCAGCATCTCCTCCGTCATGGGGGTTTCGGGCGGGGCCGGGCAGACGAACTACGCCTCCGCCAAGGCGGGCATCATCGCCTTCATGAGGGCCTGCGCGGCGGAGATGGGGAAGCGGGGCATCCAGTTCAACACGATTTTGCCGGGCATGATCGTCACCGACATGAGCGAGCGCGTGCGCGAGAAGGGCGGCGACGTGATTATGGGGCGCATACCGGCGGGCCGCTTCGGCGAACCCGAGGACGTGGCCAGGCTCGTGGTGTTCCTGGCTTCCGCGGAATCGGATTACATCAACGGCCAGGCGATAGCCGTGGACGGCGGCCTGCTCACCGGCTGAGCGCGGGAGATTGTTTTGATGCGTCTGTACCAGGGGGTGGATTTGGTGGAGGTGGCGCGGCTGAAAGAGGCCTACGAGCGTCACGAGGCGTTCGGCGAGGACGTGTTCACCGAAGCCGAGCGGGCGTATTGCCTGAAGCGCCGGAACCCCTATCCCCATTTCGCGGCCCGCTTCGCGGCGAAAGAAGCCTGCCTCAAGGCCTTCGGACTCGGCGTTTCCGAGCCGGGCGGGCTGGGCGGCCGGGGCCGCCTGCGCGAGATCGAGGTGGAATCGGCGGCCTCCGGCAAGCCGACGCTCAAACTGAGCGGTTCGATGGAGCGCATGAGCGCGCGAAAGAAGATCACCCAATCCACCGTTTCGATGAGCCATACGCTGGAGTTGGCGGTGGCCCAGGTGATCCTCCTGGGCGACGACGCGCCGGAAAAGACTGACTAGGGGGTCGTTGTTTTGCGATACATGCTCGTGGACAGGGTGACGGCGTGGGAGGCGGGGGTCTCCATCCAGGGGGTGAAGAACGTCACCATGAGCGAGGATTTTCTGGAATTCCATTTCCCCCGGTTCCCCGTCATGCCGGGCGCGCTGCTGTTCGAGGGGCTGGTGCAACTCGCCGGCTGGCTCGAGGCGGCAGGCTCCGATTTCAGCCGGTGGATTCTTTTGGAAAAGGTTCGAAGCGTCAGGTACTATGGATTCGCCTTTCCGGGGGATCAGGTGCTCCTGGGCGTGGAGGCGCGCGAAGAGGAAGAGGGGCTGAAACATTTCAGGGGCGTGGCCACCGTGGAGGGGGAACGCCGTGTGGTCGCCGATTTTGCCGGAAGGGTTGCGCCGCTCGCGGATTATGAGGATCCCGAGGAGCAGCGCCATCATTTTCGCGTTCTCGGACGCGAAATTCGGTTGAGCTAGGCGGGATGAGCGATGCGAGGCGCGGAAGTCTGGATAACGGGCGTGGGGCTGCTGACCTCCGTGGGCGAGAGCGCCGGGGAGAACTGGGCGTCGCTCCGCGCCGGGAGAAGCGGCATCGCCCGTCACCCGAGCGAGGAAAACGGGACCCTTCCGGATAACTTCTTCTACCATGGCGCAGTCCCCGGCCATCAGGACCCGCCCGAGGTGCCGCCCAAGCTCGCGAGTCAGCGGAAATTCCTGAACAGAAGCTCCATCCTGGGGCTTTACGCCGCCGCCGAGGCGGTGGCCTGCGCCGGCCTCGACATGGGCGACGTGGCGCCCGACAGAAAATCCCTCTACGTGGGTTCGGGCGATTTCACCAGAGTGGGCTACGTGGATTTCTACGCGGCGCTCAAACAGACGGCGGGCGAAGCGTGGGACGCGCCCGAGCCCGCTTCTCTCAACGAAGCGGCGCTCCACAGGGTAAGCCCGTTTTTCCTGCTCGAGGGCCTGCCCAACAACCTTTTCAGCTATCTCTCTGCCATGTACGAATTCATGGGGCCGAACGGCAGTTTTTCCAGCCTGTCCTCGTGCGGCGCGCAGGCGCTAGAGAACTGCGACCGCGTGCTGCGCTTCGGCGAGGCCGACGTCGGCCTGGTCGTGGGCTGCGGAAGCTGGGCGCACCCCATGGTGCTCCTGGAACTCGACGGGCTGGGCATTCTCTCCCGGGCGAAAGAGGGGGCGGCCTCGTTCCGGCCCTTCGACAAAAGGCGCGACGGGTTCTTCCCCGGAGAGGGCGCCGCCGCCCTGGTGCTCGAGAGCGCCGAATCCGCCCGTGCGCGGGGCGCCAGGCCCCTGGGCCGCGTCCTGGGGACGGCGAATTGCCAGGAATTCTCCTCTGATCGCTATATCCCCGTACCCACCGGAGCGGTGCGCCGTTCGGTGGAATCGGCGATGGCCGAGGCGGACCTGGCGTCCGGCGATCTGGCTTTCATCCTTCCCCACGGGAGCGCGACGCCCCAGGGCGACGCGGGCGAATTGTCCGCCTTGCTGGAATACGGCGGCAAGGCGAAAGACCCGGTTCCGCTCGCCGGCTGGAAGCCCTATACGGGACACATGGGCTCCGCCAGCGATTTGGCCGAGATCGTGCTGGGGCTCCGCGCCATGAAAGACGGCCGACTTCCGCCCACGCCGGGTTTCGCGCTGAAAGAAGAAGCGTTCGAGACCCACCACATCCCCACAGAAGAGTGCGCCGTCGCGGGGGCCGCGTTCCTGTCCCTGAGTCACGGCATCGGCGGGCAATCCTCCGCGACCATCGTCGCCGCCCCGTGAGCGAATCCGCGAAGCGCCCCAGGAGAAAGCGCAGCAAGGACAAGGGCGCGTTTCATCAATGGGTGGAATACGCTTTGCTCGTTTCTTTCTTGAAGTTCATCCGCCTGCTGCCTTACGGGGTATGCCGCGCGGTCGCCGCCGTGACGGGGGACGCGATTTTCCGGTTCGCGCCGAGGAGAAGACGCATCGCGCGCGCCAACCTGCGCATCGCGTTTCCCGAGCTCGACGAGGCGCAGCGCCTGAATCTTGCGAGGCGCAGTTGCCGCTCATTCATCCTCACCTGTCTGGAGGGAGCGAAGTTTCTCACCCGCTTCGAGTTGCGGCGCGCGGAGAAAACGGTGCGCGAGATAGTGGACGGGGCGGAAGAGGCGATAGCGAAGGCGCGCGCGATTCACGAGGATGCGGGCGGCTGCGTGTTCGTCGTGCCTCATCTGGGGAACTGGGAATACCTCGCCCATGCCGGCGCGCTGGCGGGAATTCCGCTGAGCATCCCTGTCCGCCCCCTGGACAACCGGAAGCTCGAAGCGTCGCTGTATGAGATGCGCGCGTCTTCGGGGCAGGAGATACTCGCCAAGAAAAACGCTTTCTTTCATTTGCGCGAGGCGCTGCGCAAGGGTCGCTCGGTGGCGATTCTCGCGGATCAGAACGCGGGCGGAGAGGGGATAGACGCGCCGTTTTTCGGCAAGCCCGCCAGAACGACGCCCGCCCCCGCTGCGCTCGCCGTTCTCTACAACCGGCCCATCGTCCTGATCTCGTGCCTGAGAAAAGGCGACGCCCAGCGCTATGAGGTCTTGCTCAGCGAACCGATAGCGCCCGATATGAACGCGCAAAGCGCCAGGAAGGAAATCGAGAGGCTCACGAGGGCAATGAACGAGGAGACGGAAAACTTCATCCGAAGAGGGCCCGATCAGTACCTATGGATTCACGACAGGTGGAAACTCACCAAAAGCCAGGGTCGGGCGCGCTGGACCGATTCAGGCTGAGGGAGAAGCGGAGGACGCGGAGGAAGCGGTTTCTTTCAGATGCTTGAAGAAGGGAATCCCCAGTTTTTCGAGTTTCGCCTCGAGCTTTTCCGTGCAGTCGCAATCCCCGCAGACGGGATAGCCTTCGCAATCCTCCGGTTTCCGGGCGAAGCGCACGTCGATTTCTTCGAAATACGCCTCCCAGTAGGGCAGTTCCTCGTACAACTCATAACCCGGCCCGAACGCCTCCCGGCAGTAGCAGACCTCGAGCCAGCGAACCTGGCCTTTCTCGGTGAGCCTCGCTTCTTTCATGCACTTGAGAAACGTCCGGTGCGCGATGGAGCCGCGCCCGAGTTCGCCGGACTCGATGGCTTCGAGAAGGGCGGCGCTTTTCCCCTCGATCACTTTTCCGCGCACCAGATAACGCATGGAACCTCCACGGGTTTTTCATGAATCCTTCATTCGATTGTAACATAGGCGATATGATTCATGTATAGATTGATGAACGCTTCGACCTTCGAAGGCGCAAGGAGGCAATGCGAGGAACCGATGAACTCCGGAACAGGCGGCGCGACGGACAAACCAATCGAAATCACCATGGTGGCGAGCGAGATGTTCCCCTTCGCCAAATCGGGCGGGCTGGGCGACGTCATCGGCGCGCTGCCTCCGGCCCTTGGGCGGATGGGCCATCAAGTCTGCGTCTATCTGCCCGCGTACCGTGCTGTTCTCAATGAATATGACCCCGGTTCTCCCGCGCAGGTGGCAGACGTCTTTGCCGAAGCTCGCTACGAGATATTCTCCCTCGAACACGAGGGCGTTTCGGTCAGGCTCGTCGGTGCGGATGATTTGTTCGATCGGGCGGGATTCTACGGAGACGCGCGCGGGGCGTTTCCCGACAACGCGGAGCGTTTCGCCCGTTTCGCCAGAGGCGCGCTCTCCCATATGGAGCGCGAACGGGCACATCCGTCCATCATCCACTGCCACGACTGGCAAAGCGCGCTTGTGCCGCCCCTGCTGAAGTATCGCCGCACAGGCGATGAAAAATGGAGCGGAGTCTCCACCGTTTTCACTATTCACAACCTGGCGTACCAGGGCCGCTTCCACCCGGATGATTTCGCGCACACTTGTCTCCCCGATGAGGCGATGGGTCTGGATGGCCTGGAGTTTCACGGCGACTTGAACTTCATGAAGGGGGGCATCCTGTTCAGCGACGTCTTTTCCACCGTCAGCGAGCGGTATGCGCAGGAGATGCTGACGGAAGAGCAGGGAGAAGGGCTCGAAGGGGTGGTCGTTTTCAGGAAGGACGCTTTGTTCGGCATCATGAACGGCATCGACGATGCGGTCTGGAACCCCGAAAGCGACCCGCACATTCCCGCGCGGTTCTCGAGCGCGCGTCCCGAAGCGAAGGCGGCGTGCAAGGCGGCGCTTCAGAAGGAACTGGGGCTGGACCTGGACGCGGAGGGGCCTTTGTGCGTCGTCGTCTCGCGGCTGGCGCACCAGAAGGGCATCGACCTGATTCTCGAAACGATGGATGAGTTGATGGGCCTGGGCGTCAGTCTGGCCGTTTTGGGAACCGGCGAGGAGGACTTGGAGCAAGGCCTCGCCGAGGCCGCTTCGGCCCATCCGGGCCGGGTGGCGTTCGCGCCCGCCTATGACGAGGCGCTCTCCCACCGCATGTACGCGGGCGGCGACGTCCTGCTCATGCCCTCGCGCTATGAGCCTTCGGGCCTGAACCAGCTCTACGCCATGCGCTACGGCGCCCTGCCATACGTGCGGCGGGTCGGCGGACTTGCGGACTCGGTGATTTCATCCCCGACGCCCGAAGCGGACTCGGACACCGGCTTCCATTTCGACGCATTCGAGCCAGCCGATTTCCTCACCGGGATGGAGAGGATTTGCCGGGTGTTTCTGGAGCAGGGGCTTTGGCGTATGATGATGCGCAACGCGATGGAGAAGGACTCCGGCTGGGACGGCGTTGCGCCCCGCTATGTCGAGCTGTACGAAAAGGCGATGCGCCCGCAGCCGCGTTGAGACGAATCGAACAGAGGAGCCGGAAGTTGGATTCGCGCAATCCCAGAGTCATAGCCTTCGTCATGGCGGGCGGCGCCGGGAACAGGCTTCGCCCCCTGACGGTCGCGCGCGGCAAGCCGGCCGTGCCGTTCGGTTCGAAATACCGCATCATCGACTTCGTGCTGAGCAACCTGGTGAACTCGGGCTATCAGTCCATCTACGTGCTGGTGCAGTACCTGGCGCAGTCGCTGATCGAGCACTTGAGGCGCTCGTGGAACATCAGCGGGGCGTTGGGCAGGAACTTCGTGACGGCCGTCCCGCCGCAGCAGCGCTCCGGCGAGTTCTGGTTCAAGGGAACGGCCGATTCCATCCATCAGAACAGAAACCTGGTGACCGACAATGCGCCCGACATCGTCCTGGTGTTCGGGGCGGACCACATCTACCGCATGGACGTGAGCCAGATGGTTCGTTTCCATCTCGAACGCGGGGCGGACGCGACGATCTCGGCCCTGCCCGCGCCGGTCGAAGACGCCCGGGAATTCGGCGTGCTGGCCGTGGACGAGGAGGGACGGGTCGAGCGTTTCGACGAAAAGCCTCCCCACCCGCGGACCATGCCGGGCGATCCCTCGCGCGCTCTGTGCTCCATGGGGAATTATGTGTTTTCCTCCCATGTGCTGATGGATGCGCTCATCAGCGACGCGGCGCGTGAGGGGGAACACGACTTCGGGCGCACCGTCATCCCCGCTCTTCTGGGCGAGCGCAAGAAACTCTACGCCTATGATTTCATGAAAAACGAGATTCCGGGCGTGAAGCCCACCGAGGAGAAGGGCTACTGGCGCGACGTGGGCACCATCAGGAGCTACTGGGAGACGCAGATGGACCTCCTGGGAGAGACGCCGCGCCTCGATTTGAGCAACCCCGACTGGCCGATACACACCAGCGCCTACCCGGGGCCGGGCAGCCGCATCGTATCCACGCAGGTGGATAACGCCCTGATCGGAGAGGGGTGCCAGATTGTGGGCGCCCGGATCGAGCGCTCCGTCATCGGCCGCGGCGTGGCAATCGAGAAAGGGGCGCAAGTGACCGATTCGATCATCATGGATCACTCCCACATCGGGGCCGGTGCGAGACTGGAAAAAGCGATTGTCGACAGGTTCAACCAGATCGGTCCGGGCGCTTCGGTGGTGGCCCAGGAGGCGGAATCCTTCCCCGGCGCCGTCGCCGATCCTTCGGGCATCATCGTCCTGCCGCGCGGGTTCACCCGGCCGGTCATATAAATCCCATGCGCCTGGCGGACATCCGAACCCGCGCCGAGGCTTTTCTCGGCGAATCGCGAAAGGAATGGTACGAGGTCGGCGCGGGCCTCAAGGAAGACGTGCGCCTAAGCGAGATTTTCGCCGAGTACGCCGACCTCTTCACGCGCGAGAACGTCGAGGCGCTCGCGTCTCTCGCAGGTTCCGAAGAAGACGAGGCCGAGCGCTTGCGATTGGCCGAGTTGCGCGGGTTTTTGACGCTGGCCCACATACGCGACGCGACCAGGGAGTCGAGCGAGAAGGCGCTTTTATTCGAAACCAAAACCATTGTGAAAACGCCGGAGGGCGAGTCCATCCCCTACCGGCAGAGCGCCGTCGCGCTCCTGAACGAATCGGACCGCGAGAGGCGGACTTTTCTGGAAAACGCCCGCTGTGAGGCCTTAGGGGATAAGAACGGGTTTCTGGAGCAGATTCATCGCGCCACCCACGGGATGGCCGATGATTTGGGTTTCGAGGGCTACCTGGGGATGATGGCGGCGGTGAAGCGCTACCCGCTCGAACCGGTTCGAGACGAGATGCAGCGCTTTCTCGAGCGCACCGAAGCGCTTTACATCGAAGCGATGGAAGAGGAACTGAGCCGGGCGGGCATATCCCCGGCGTCCGCGCAGCGCCACGATGCGCAGTACTGTTTTCGGGGTGCGGCGTACGACGGCCTTTTCCCTGCGGAGAAGATCGAACCCTCGGCGCGGGCGGTTTGCGCGTCGATGGGCCTCGATCTATCGGCGGAGGGCAGGGTGCGCCTCGACATCGAGGACCGCCCGCTCAAGAGCCCCCGCGCGTTTTGCGCTTCCTTGCGCGTGCCGGATGAGGTCTATCTCGTCATCAGGCCCCGGGGCGGGTATGACGATTACAGCGCGTTCTGGCACGAACTCGGCCACGCGCTCCATTTCGCAAACGTGGCGGCGGACGCGCCTTTCGAGTGGAAGCGACTGGGGGACAACTCCGTGACGGAGGGGTTCGCCATGCTCTTCGATCACCTGCTGCTCGAACCCCTCTGGCTGGAAGACGCCCTGGGCGGGGAGGCGTCGGACTACGCGGCGTTTCTCGCGCATCACGCGCTGTTCGAACTCTACATGCTCAGGCGCTATGCGGCGAAGATCGACTATGAACTCACGCTTCACCAGGGCGCGGAACTCGAGGGCAAGGACGCCGCGTACCGGGAGAAGCTGAGCGCGGCGACGGCGGTGGAATACCCCAAAATATCCTATCTCGACGACGTGGACCCGTTTTTCTACTGCGCGAATTACCTGAGGGCGTGGATGCTGCAGGCCCAGATGGCCGAAGTCCTGAAGACGAAGTTCGGGGAGAGGTGGTGGGCCAATCGGGAGAGCGGGGGGTTCCTGATGGAGATCTGGCGCGACGGCCAGCGTCACGACGGCGACTCCCTCTCCCGCCACTTGGGCTACGAGAAACTCACCACGGAGCCGCTCGAGGCGCAGATCAGGAGCCTCATGCCGCGCTAGCGGGAAAGAGGACTACCCCTACAGAGGTTGTTGAAAGAGACCCCTTTTCAGGGAGAGTAGAGGGGCTGCTACTCGGGGTGAGGGGTGTCGGGCGGCGTGGCGGTGCGTCGGATGAGTTCCTTGAGCGCCTCCATGTTCTCGTGGTGTTGATCTTTCTGATCTTCGCGCTGTGTGGCGAGCGCGTTCATGGTCGCGACGTGCTGAGCTTTTTGATCCTCGCGCTGGGCGGCGAACGCTTCCATGGTTGCACGGTGTTGGTCTTTTTGCGCCTCGCGCTCGGCGGCGAGCGCCTCCATGTGTTCGCGGTGGCGGCTGTCGAGCGCCTTCATGGTTTCGCGGTGCTGAACGTCGCGGTGGCGCGCGGCCTGGCGCATGAAGTAGAGGCCGTAGGCGATCAGGGAGCACTGCGCGGCCCCCACGATCGCGGCGACCCACACCGAGGCCTGCTGCGCCGCGAGAGAGGCTTTCTGGATGGCGAGGCTTGCGGCTTCGTATTCCGTCATTTGGTTTTCCCCCACGTTAGTGGGTCCTCATACGCGTAACTCTAATGCGCCGCCGCGCGCTTCGTCAAGACAGATCCCGGGCGGGGGAACGAGGCCGAGCGCTCTCTCCCCCCTCCTCAGGGGATGCTCATTTGACAAAGCCTTTTTCAACAACCCCCTACAGGAGCGATCGCGCAGTATCCGCAAAGACTCTAAAGCGCGACGGGCTGGCCCTCCTTGCACGAGCGGTCCGCCGCCATGGTGAGGGCGAGCACCTCTCTCGCGTGCGCCCCCGTGGCGAGTCCCACCCCGCCGATTCCCAGGATGTGGCGCACGAAGGCGTCGGTTTCCTCCTTCATGGGGCCGAAGAACTCGCCCATCACGAAATCCCCCGGCATGGCGGAACCCAGGAAAGCCACGTTCACCTGGTGCTCGGGCGTGTAGGGGCAGGGAATCGGATCCTCGGGCGCGAGGATGACGTCGCGGTGCGCGTCGTCCACGTTCAGCGAGCCTTTGGTGCCTTGGAGGTCGATCTCCATCGTCGCCGTATAGGCGGGCCAATGGTGGGGCGGGAGCCAGCTCGTGCCCAGCGTGGCCACGCTCCCGTCGTCGAAGGTGACGATCATCCACTGGAAATCGTCGCGGTTGTATTTTTTGAAGACAAAACTCGCAGCGCGGGCGTAGACCTCGACGGGTTTTTTCCCCTCCATGTACCAGAGGATGAGGTCGACCATGTAGGTGAGGGTGTTGATGGAGGGCGTGGTGTTGGGCGAGCGCCTCGCCACCGCCTCGCCGACAGCGCGGGTGACGTAGATCTTGCCGAGCGCCATCACGATGTCGCCGAGCTGTCCGGCGAATGCCGCCTGCTTGGCGAGCAGAAAGCGCCTCCTGTAGCGCTGGGTGTAGCCCACGAAAATCTCGGCGCCCGACGCTTCGGCTTTCGTCAGGATGTCGTCCGCTTCGTCCAAGTCCAGGACGAAGGGCTTTTCGATGAGCACGGGCTTGCCGAGTTCGGCCGCCAGGGCCGCCGGGCCGTGGTGAAACTCCTCGTCCGAGGAGACGATGACGGCGCCCACCCGCTCGTCCCGTATCGCCACCTCGTATTCTTCAGTCGCCACGTCGGCCCGCACCGACTCCGCGAGGCGGTCGAGCTTCTCGGGCACGATGTCGCACACGGCGAGGTAGTCCACCTGGGGGATCTGCGCGCAAGAATGCGCCCTGAGCGTTCCGATGCCGCCCGCGCCGATGACGGCCACTCCTGTCGTTTTCACAATCATCTCCTCACTTGAATTTGCATCCGGTTCATTCTGGGGGAATAATCCCCTCTGTCCAATATCAAGGTTCCCGTCATATATCTGGAGAATTCCATGCGCATCGACGTTCAAACCCATCATGTACCACAAGCCTACGTCACGGCGCTCGCTGCCCGCTCCGATTTCCCGCGCTACGAGAAAGCGGAGGATTTCTGGTGGGCGTGGGCGAGCCCGACACAAAAACTCCCGATGCGGCTTCCCGCCCTGGACATCGGCATCAAGCTCGCCGAGATGGATGAGCAGGAAATCGATATTGCCCTAATCAGCATCAACATTCCAGGCCCGGACCTCGCCAAAAACCCGAAAGACGCGGACGAACTCGCGAGAATCGGCAACGACGGCCTCGCCGAGGCGGCGGCGCTTCACCCGGAGCGCTTCCGGGGGGTGGCCTCGCTCGGTTTCGGCGACATGGACGCGACCTGCCGCGAACTCGAGCGTTGCGTGGACGAACTCGGTTTCGTGGGCCTCCAGGTGTTCGCCTACATCGGCGGCGAACGCTACATCGACGACGCGGCCCATGAACCCCTGTGGGGGCTTCTGGCCGAGCGCGGCGTGCCGCTCGTGCTGCATCCGGGGCCTTCTCCCTCCGGGCCGCATTATGAGGATCACTGGCTGGGGCCGATGATAGGCTTCATGTTCGATGAGTGCCTGGCGGCGCTGCGGCTTATCCTGGGAGGCGTACTGGAGCGCCACCCCGATCTCAAGGTGCTCCTGCCGCACGGGGGCGCGTCGCTTCCGCTGTTCATCGGGCGGGTGGACAACCTGAGTTCACGCTACCGCGACGAGCAGGAACTCATCACGCGCGACCCGAGCGAATACTTCGAACGCTTCCACACGGACACGGTGGTTCATTCCCAAACGGCGCTCGAGTTCTCCTTACAGGAGATGGGCGCGTCGCGCATGATGTTCGCGAGCGACGCCCCCTGGGTGCCCGTGAAGCGCCACGCCGACATGATGGACGCGCTCGATATTTCCACGGAAGACGCGGAGAGGATCTGGAGCGGCACGGCGAGGGAGTTTTTCGGGCTGTAGGGCGCGCCGCTCACGGGGGTTGTTGAAAAAGCCCTGATAAACGAGAGTTTGACGCGATCGGGGAGGGGGCGGTTTTGTAGGGGCCGCATACATGCGGCCCTTGTAGTGGGTGAAGAAACCAGGGTCGCATATATGCGACCCCTACACACGAACAAATTTTCCCTTTTCGGGTTGTAGTGCGTCCGCCTCACGCGTCGCTTCTGAGCAGCATGCGTTTTACGTCGTATTCGAGCACGACCTCGCCGTTCTGGTTGAGCACCCTCTGGTGCGTGGAGACGACGCCGCGATCAGGCCTGCTCCTGGAGGGGCGCACGTCGGTCGTCTCGACTTCGACCGTCAGCGTATCGCCCACGTAGACCGGCGCGCGCGCCACGAGGCCGTCCACGCCCAGGAGCGCTATCGCGTAATCGTGCAATACGCCCGTCTGGACGATCAGGGTATCCGCGATGCCGCAGGTGAAAAGGGCCGGGGCCATGCGCCTCTCATGGCCCTTTTCCCGTAAAAACTCCATGTCGAGGAACAGGCTTTCCGTATAGCCCACGAGGTTGACGTAGTTCACCACGTCGGTCTCGGTGATGGTCCTGCCCCGTGTGGTGAATTTGTTCCCCACTTCCCATTTTTCGAACGCGACGCCTTCGCTCATGAAACCTGAAACCTCCTGAGTATTTGTATGATTCAACGGGAGGCGATTCTACAGGCGAGGGCGTAAATCTTCAAAGTTTGTGGGGGTTCTCTTCGTCGGGATGAAGTATGAGAGCGCGTGGGGCGCATTTTTTCAAGAGGACGGATGAGTATTCCCTTGGCTTAGGCATGAAAACCGCTTTGGATTTGAAATAGATAAGTTTATAAATATCAATAAGTTAAACGAGATGGAACCCGGCGGCGTCGAATAGTATAATAGGCAGGTGGCCGGTTCACGTCTTTTCCCGGCAAACGGGTAAAGTTACAGGGGAGACGGACAGATGAAGCGCTATGGGGTCATCATCGCGTTGAGTGTTTTGGCGGTCGTTTTTCTGGTGAACGACGCGGCGGCGGACAGGCGCCACGACCGGCGCCAGGGAATCAAGCGGCATCATGAATACAAATCGCAACGGCGCCACAAGGCGCGTCAGCATCGCAAATGGCGTCGTCATAACCGTCGTCCCCGCGTCATCGTTCGCCACAGGTACTGGTACGGCCCCGGCTTCGTCGCTCCCGTCTGGTACGGCTATCCGGTCTGGACCGGCCCGCGCGTCATCTATCGCTCCTCCCCGCGTGAGCGCTACGTCTATCGTTCGACGGGCGATGATTGCGCGGTCTATTACGCGAACAACGACAACGAGGTTCTCGGCTCGGTGATCGGCGCGATCGGCGGCGGCGTCATCGGCCATCAGGTCGGCAGGGGAAGCGGACAGGCGCTGGCCACCTTTGCGGGCGTGCTTCTCGGCAGCGTGGTGGGCGGGCAGATCGGGCGCGACCTGGACGAGGCCGAGCGGCTCAGGCTCGCGAGCGCCACGCAGTACGCGCTCGAGAACCAGCGCTCCGGCACGCGCACCGTGTGGGACAACCCCGACAGACGTGTGTGCGGCGTCGTCGTTCCCAGGCCGGCCTTCAAGAACGAACTCGACCAGTACTGCCGGGAGTTCCAGCAGACGGTCGTCATCGACGGCAAAAAGCAAAACGCCTACGGCACCGCCTGCAGGCAGCCCGACGGCCAGTGGAAGATCGCCAACTAGCCGGCTGACGTTTAAGGGGTTGTTGTAAAAGTTCTCCTCGCTTGGAATTGATCACCGCCGTCATTCCGGCGAACCCTCCCGCATTGGTCGGCTCCGACACCGGAATGACGAACAAAACCACATTCGCCCGTAGCGGACAGGCTCCTGCGCCTGTCCGTGGCCTCCGTGCCTGTCCTGCCTTTGGTGGTTGTCCTTCGTGAGGACAGGCACGGAGGCCTGTCCCTACAAAACCATCGCGCCTGCGCCGCGTGAACCTCCATGCCGCCGACCCCGAAACAGGCTTTTTCAACAGCCTCGCATTAGGCGCGATTGACCTTCGATACGCGGCTTCGCCGCTACTCAGGATGAGGCGGCCGGGGAAGCTCAGCGCACCGGATCACGAAATCAGGGTTTATTCAAGAAATCCCCAAGGTTCCCTACTCCATCACAATGACGGCGCGGCCCGTGACGGCCGCTGCTTCCAGCCGTTCGTGGACCTTTTCCACCTCTTGGGCGTTGAACGAGTAGGTCTCCGTCACCACGGGCCAGACGTCGCCCCGCGCCACGAGGTCGAGCGATTCCTTGAGTTCCTGTTTCGAACAGTAGCGGCTGCCCAGGAGTTCGAGCTCTTTGGTCACCATATTGCGCGCCGCGGCCTGGAACGGCTGCCCCGTGCCGCCGAGCGTCACCAGACGCCCGCCGGTTCCCAGGGATTGAACGCCCGCTTCCATCGTGGAGGCGGAGGAGACGAAGTCGACCACCACGTCCACGCCCTTGCCGCCCGTCAAGTCCATCAGCGCGCCCGCCACGTCTCCCTGGGACGCGTCGACGGCCTCGTCCGCGCCCACGTCGCGGCACTTGCCCAGCTTGTTCGCCGCGACGTCCACGGCGATGACCCTCGCGTGCGCCCACTTCGCCATCATCACCATGTGGATGCCCACGCCGCCGCCCGCGCCGATGACGGCCACGTTCTCGAGCGGTGCGATGCGCGCGCGCCTCGTTACTTTATACGGGGTGGCTATCGCGTCGCAGATGACGGAGACCTCCGCCGCGTTGTTCTCGTAATCCAGCCCGGCGGGGATTTTGATGAAGTTCCGCGCGGGGAGCTTGATGTATTCGGCATAGGCGCCCTGCACCTGGCGGCCGATGTAGCCCGTGAAGTTCTCGCACAGCGTCTCGCGGTTGATGAGGCACCACTTGCACCTCCCGCAAGTGACGTAGAAGTGCGCGGTAACCGCGTCGCCCTCCTGAATACCCTCCACGCCCTCGCCCACGGCGGTGATGATGGCGGTGATCTCATGGCCGATGATGAGGGGGTAGTCCACGTCCGGCACGCGGCCCATGCGGGCGTGGTGGATGGTCAGCCCGGCGCCGCAGGCCAGTATCTTCGCGACCGCCTCCCCGGGCCCCGCCACGGGGTCCGGATATTCTTCCTCGACAAAGGGTTTTCCCGGTTCTCTCAGCACCATCGCCTTCAAGGGGCGTCCTCCTCAAGTAAATGAATGGGATTTCAGCCACGCGATTACACCACAGGGGCGCGCGGCTAGGCAACGAGGAGCGGATGGCGTACCCTCGCAGGGCGGCGTCCGAAAGGAAAGAGAGAGAAGATGAACGAACCCCCCGTAAGTGAAGAAAGAGTGTTCGACGCGAATCGCGCGGCCAGGACCACGCTGCTGGTCGGCGCGTTGCTCGCCGTCTTCACCGCGTCTGCGATGTATATGGACCAGCCGGGCAGGGTGGGCTACGGCTGGGCGACGCTGGGGGCGGGGGCGGCCTTGTGCGCCTTTGGCCTGGCGACACTGCGGGGGCTTGCGTGGTGCAGTTACCTCTCTGTCCTGGTGCTGGGCGCCTTCGATTTTATCTGGATGGTGCGTGTGCTCGAGGGTTTCGACGTCGGCCTCGCCATCTGGATAGCGATATGTTTTTTCGCCATCCGCGAAATCTGGCCGGGAATCGACGAGAAATTCCCGTGGGTGAAGCGCAACCCATGATGATGGGCGGTTCGTGAAACTTCCAGTAAACTAAGGCTGCAGATTTCCATGATGATTCCATTCTTGCCGGAATTCTGGGAGGAGGGCTCATGGCTCGCTTTTACGGTGTCGATGAAAAAGAGATGAGCGCCCGCCAGCGGGAAGTGGCGGATCGGATGATTGCGGGCGGACGCGGTCATGCCGGGGGACTCATGGCGCTCTGGCTCCATCAACCCGATTATGCGGATCGCGTCCAGGAAGTCGGTGAATACCTCCGCTTCAAAGCGACGCTGCCCGGCAACGTCCGGGAGATGATTATCCTGATCGTCGCCCGTGACTGGCGCTGCTATCATGAATGGTTGGTGCACGAGCCGATTGCGCGAAGCAACGGGTTGAGCGGCGACGTTATCGAGGCGATTCGCGCCGGAAGCACACCGCATTTTGAAGACGACGCCGAAGCAGCCGTTTACGATTATGTAAAGACCCTGCTCGAGAAGCGCCGCGTGCCCGACGCGCAGTTCGATGCGGTGCGGGAAAAATTCGGCGTTCCCGGCGTCATCGAGATTTCGGGTATCATCGGGCATTACATCGTCGGCGCGGCGATTCTCAACGCGGCCGAGCATGACCTCCCATCCGGCGTTTCGGCGCCGTTTTGAGCCATGACAAAATCTCTGACTCTCACCTTCGACAACGGCCCCTTCGCCGAAGTCACCCCGCAGGTTCTCCGCGTGCTGGAGGAGAAAGAAGTTCCGGCCACCTTCTTCATGCTCGGCGAGAGGCTGGCGCTGCCCGACGGCCGCCCGCTTGCGGAAAGCGTGTCGGCGGCCGGACACTGGCTCGGGAACCACACCTGGTCGCATTCGACGCCGTTTGGCCGTCAGCCGTCGGATGAAGTCGTCGAGCATGAAATTCGCGGGACGCAGGCGCTGATCGACGGCCTCGCTACGAACCGCCGCATGTTTCGCCCCAAAGGGGACGGCGGCCAGTTGGGCGATCATCTCCTCAGCCCGAAAGCGCGGGACATACTCCTGGAAGACGGTTTCACCATGGTTTTGTGGAACAGCATCCCGCGCGACTGGGAGAAGCCGGACGATTGGGTGGAGACGGCGCTCGAACAATGCGAAGCCCATGAGTGGGCCGTCATGGTCCTCCACGACACTCCCACCGGCGCCATGCGGCATCTCGGACGCTTCATCGATGAAGCGCGCGACCGCGGTATCGAGTTCACACAGGAAATTTCGCCGGGTTGCATGCCGATAACAGATGGCCGCGTCGTCGCCCCGATAACGCAATTCGTGGGAGACCCCGGCGCCGTGTGACCTCGATGGAAAGGAGCAAGATATGTCGATTCCCTCTCCGGTGTTCTACCCGCCGTTCAACGTCACTCGCATCAGCCACACCGTGATCACCAGCCGCGACACCGCGCGCAGCCGCGATTTCTATACGGAAGTGTACGGCCTGGTCGTGACCGAGGAGGAGGGCGGCGTCGTCTACCTTCGCGGTATCGAGGAGGCGTGCCATCACAGCCTCGTTATCAAGCGCGCCGATGCCGAACCGCTTTGCGAGGTCGTCGGTTTTCGCGTCCTGACGGAGGAAGAGCTTGAAAAAGCCGAGCGATTCTTCATCGCGGAGAACCTCGCCCCGCGCTGGGTCGAAGCTCCCCATCAGGGCCGGACGCTCCGGGTTTCCGACCCCGGCGGGGTCCCTCTCGAATTCTGCGCCCGCATGGATCGCGTCGAGCGCGCCGATTCCGCTCACAACGCGCACAAGGGGGCCTGCGGGTTGCGCTTCGACCACATGCAACTCCACGCGGCCGACGTCCTCAGCGCGTTCGACCTTTACAACAGGCTCGGGTTTCGGATCAGCGACTATATGACGGCGCCGGGGTCGAAAAACGTGCTTGGAATCTTCTCCTACCGCAAGGACATTCCTTGGGACATCGTCTTTCTGACCGGCCGGGGACCGCGGATGCACCACTTCGCTTACGTCACGCGCTCGTTTCAGAACATGATGCGCGCCTGTGACATCGCCGGGCAAATGGGTTACGGCGACGCCGTGGAGCGCGGACCGGGCCGCCACACGATGGGGCACGTCCAGTACGTCTACCTCCGGGACCCCGACGGCCATCGGGGCGAAATACTTCTCGATGCGCCGCATCAGATGCTGGACATGGAAATAGAGCCGGTGGAATGGGACGTATCGGGTATCCACAGGGGAGGATGGGGCCTGCCCGCGCAGCGCTCCTGGTTCGAAGAGACGTCAAATTTCCCCGGTGTTGAGACCACCGCACCGGAGAATGCGGGCGCGCCTTTCTCACTGGAAGATTATGTGGAACAACGCGCGGCGCAACAGCGGGGGTCGCGGAATCAGGAGGACGTTTGATCGGGGCCGTATCGCTCGGAGCGCATTTGGGCGCAGCATTTGCGGAGCAATGGATTTTTTGTCCGGTTTTCTCTTTACAAATTGTCCATCACGTAGCGGACGCAGTCGAAATGCCGGGCTGGCTCGTTCGGCGCGAATTCAGGCGCGTTCAGGGCCCATAGCGGAACGATGCTTTCGTGCACAGAGCCGTGGCTTCTGAGCCTGACCTCGCGCTCGGCCTCTTCCATCACGCCGAACACGGTCCCGGAGTCCGCCAGCACCATGACGTCGCCCACCCGCCCGGCCATGAGCTGGAAGCGCGCGGCGGCCTCCTGACGCGAAAGCGCGTCTTCTACACCAGTGTGCGCTTTCAGTATGGCGAGGGCCTCCGCGAGAGTTTCCTCGCTTTGGAGATGAACATAGGCCGCGCCGCCCTGGTTCCCGTGATGGACGACGTAGCGGTCCTTGATGATGGGGACGGCATTCGCGCCTATACCTTCGCTTCGCAGGATGACGCCCGGGTCCAGCGCTCGCGTCTTGTCGAGCATCCCGTGGTCGGCGGTGATGAAGACAGTTCCATCCTTGTGAATACGCAACCAGCTGTCGACGAGCCTTCCGACTTCCGCATCGAGCGCGGCGTGGTGCGCTTGCGCCTCTTCGCTTTCGGGGCCGTATTTGTGCTGCAGGTAGTCCGTGGTGGTGACGTAGAGAAGGTCCGGTTTTTCCTCTTCCAGCACCGCCCGCGCCGCCCGCAAAAGCCACAGGTTCACGGCTCCGCTATAGATATCCTCCTTGGCGCCCGCTTTCCGGGTGAGCCATTCCGGCGGGTCCTCGGCGGTGACGACAGTTTGCGCCCCTTTGCCGATCATGTCACAGAGTTTCTGCTTGGAGGCCAGGACGGCGGTCGCGCGCCCGGCCGCGCTGCCCATCTCCATGAGGGTGGGCGCGAGAACGAAATCCCCCGATTCCATATAGACTTCCTCGCCCGTCTCTGCGTTCAGGAAGTAGTTGGCCGTAATGCCGTGCGCGGCGGGGGGCGCGCCGCAGATCATCGAGACGTTGTTCACGTTGGTGACCGAGGGCATCTGGCACGAGACGGTGTAGCGCGCGCCTTCGCTCGCGATTTTGTCCAGGTTCGGCGTGTGGGAGGCTTCGAAATAGGCGGGGTCGCCCCCGTCGATCAGGATGATGAGCGCGCGCATTTTGAATTGGCAGCCGGGAGATCAGCCCAGGCGCCTTAGAGCCTTGGCGCCGATGTCTTTTCGGAAATAGACGTCTTCCCAGTAAATCAGGTCGCATGCCTCATAGGCGCGCGCGATGGCGGCGCGGATGTCCAGCCCGCGCGCGGTGACGCCCAGGACGCGGCCGCCGGAGGTGACGACTTCTCCTTCGTCGTTCAGGCTCGTGCCTGCGTGAAAGACGTGAACGCCGGGCAGGGCGTCGGCGTCTCCGATTCCCTGAATCGCGTCGCCCCTTCGGTAGGCGTCCGGGTAGCCGCCCGCCGCCATGACGACGCAGACCGCGGCGTCTTTCGAGTAGCGGATGCTCGTCTCGTGCAGCCGCCCCTCGACGCACGCCATGAGGACGGGCAGCAAGTCCCCCTCCATGCGGGTGAGCAGCGGCTGGCATTCGGGGTCGCCGAAGCGGCAGTTGAATTCCAGCACCTTCAAATCATCGCCCTGCACCATGAGGCCGGCGTAGAGAATCCCCCGGTAGGGGGTGCCCCGCCTCGCCATGGCGCGGATGGCGGGCTTGACCACGGTTTCGAGGGCGCGTTCCTCTAAAACGCCCGAGAGCACGGGCGCAGGCGAATAAGCGCCCATGCCGCCCGTGTTGGGGCCGGTGTCGCCCTCGCCGATAGCCTTGTGATCCTGCGCGGAGGCCATCGGGAGCGCGGTTTCCCCGTCCGCGAAGGCGAGAAAGCTCGCCTCCTCGCCCTCTAAAAATTCCTCGACCACGCATCTGTCGCCCGCATCGCCGAAGGCTCTTTCCTCCATGATTTGGGATATCGCTTCGTGCGCGCTTGCCGCGTCGGGACAAAGGAGCACGCCCTTGCCCGCGGCCAGGCCGTCGGCCTTCACCGCCCACGCGCCGCCGCGCTCGGAGACGAAATCCCTGGCTGCGCTCGCGTCCTCGAAAACGCCGTAGGCGGCGGTGGGGATTCCCGCCTCGTCCATCAGGGCCTTGGAGAACGCCTTGCTCGCCTCGATGCGCGCGGCCTCGGCGGATGGGCCGAACGCCGGGATACCGAGCGCTTCGAGTTGATCCACCAGCCCCAGGGCGAGAGGGGCTTCGGGGCCGACGACGACCAGGCCCGGAAATTCTTCTTTCGCCAGCGAGAGGAGGCCCGCGATGTCCTCAGCGCCAATGGATACATTCCGCCCGACATGTGCTGTGCCCGCGTTGCCGGGCGCGCAGACGACTTCCTCCACGTCCGGGCTTCGGCTGAGCTTCCAGGCCAGGGCGTGCTCGCGCCCGCCCCCGCCGACAATGATGACCTTCATCGGGTGTTCCCTTGGATAATGGTGATGCCCACAACCTAAGGCGGCGCGAAAAAGGTGTCAAACATTAGAGGACTTATCAGCCCATGTCGCCCAGGGCGTGCTGCGCGATGGTGAGGAGAGAGACGGGCGCTGTGTCCGCGCGCAGGATTCTGGGGCCTAATGACACCGGCAGAAAGCCGCACGCCATTGCTCTTTCCGCCTCCTCGCTCGTCAGGTCGCCCTCGGGACCGGTCAGGATGGCGACGCGAAGCGGCGCGGTGGTTTTGCCTCCAGTCTCGCGCGATAGCGCCTCTTTGGCCGGAAGCGCGTCTTCTCCCAGGAATCCTAAGATTTTGAGGTCGAAATCCTCCGTCGCGGAGAGAAACCCTTCCAGCCCTCCGAGCGGATGCGCTGCGGGCGGGGGCACGCGGTCGCACTGCTTGGCGGCTTCCAGGACGATGCGCCGCCAACGCCTGTGGCGCTCCGCGCGCCTTTTCTCCTGAATCCTGACCTCGCACCGCTCGAGCGCGAGCGGATAAAACGCATCGGCGCCCAGTTCGCAGCCTTTCTGGAGCACCCATTCGAAACGCTCCCCTTTGAGCAGGGGGAGGCCCAGGGCGATCGACAGGGGCGAGGGCGGTCTTCCTGGCAGGCGTTCGATGATTTTGCCGACGCTCCGCCTGTCGCCTATTTCCGTAAGCTCCACCTTGTATTCGCGTCCATCCTCCGTCGCGGCGCGGCAGATTGCGCCTGCCCCCATCTTGAGGACGCGGCGGATGTGCGCGGATTCCTCCGCGCCGAGAACGACCTGTTCGCCCTGGACCGCCTCGGTTGGAACGTAGAAAAGCCGCAGCCCGTCGCGCGTCATGGTTTTATGACCTCGATGCTCGCCCACTCCTCGATCTGGTTCGTCGTCTCGACCCTGAAACCGGCTTCTTCGTAGATGCGGGCGAGGGTTTCCGCCCCCTCGTAGCCTATCCCTGCGAGAACGGCCCGGCCCCGAGGCGCGAGCGCCCCGTGAATGAGCGGCGCGAGTTCCCTCAAGGCGTCCAAAAAAATGTTCGCCGCGATGAAATCCACCTGGCCCCACCATTCTCCAAGCGCAGTCGGCGTGAGCGTCGTGCCCAGCGCCGTCATGCGATCTCCCACCCCGTTCCGCTCCGCCAAGGCGATGGTCTCCTCCACGGCTTTCGGGTCCAGATCGAACGCCGTTACGCGCCTTGCGCCGTAGAGCAGGGCGGCGACGCCCAGGATGCCGGAACCGGATCCTAAGTCCACCATGCGCTCGGGAGGGTTCCGGGCGCACATGCGTTCGATTGCGAGGAGGGCCAGGTGTGTGGAGGGGTGTCTGCCCGTGCCGAAGGCGAGGCCGGGTTCGATGAGCAACTCGACGCGCCCCTGTGGCGTCTCGCTCTCATCCCAGGGTGGCCGCACCCAGAGTCTCTCCCCGTAGGCTTCGCCCTTGAAATGGCCGCGCGACTGGGCGATCCAGTCCTGGTCTTCGATATTTTTTAACGTGATGGCGCTCTTCCCGACGCCCAGCGTGGCGAGCAGCGCTTCTATCGAACGGAGTTTTTTGGTCGCGCCGTCCTCAAAAGTGATGTGCGTGATGAGCACGGATGCGCCCGTAGCGCCATCCCGCTCTTCCACGGCGGAAGCGCCCGCCTCCAGTATCCGGGCGGAGGCGTCCTCGGCCAGGGCCTCGGAAACCTCGATGATGAGTTCGAGCCATTTTTTCGTCACAGGCTCTCGCGATTTACTCCGGCAGGCGGACGACGGCCGAGCCCGCCGTCGCCAGCTCGCCCTCCTGGTTCGTTCCGGTGATCTCCACCTTCACGGTGCGGTCGGCCTCGTTCTTCTCGATCACCTCCCCCTTGTGCCAGATGGTGTCGCCGTAGATCATGGGGCGGCGCACCTGGACGTAGAGGTTCTTCAGGAACGCGTCGTCCCCCATCCAGTTCGTGATGAAGGGGCTCACCCAGGCGAAGCGCATGACGCCGTTGTCGAAGGGCCCGGGCATCCCGCGCCCCGAAGCGAGGTTGAAGTCCTCGTGCTGCTGGGAGTTTTTCACCTGGATCCCGATCTGGGGAATCAGGACGGCGTTGTGCGGCGCCTTTTTGAGGTCGAGATAGCCGCGCCTGCCCGCCTTGTAGGAGGGGCCGTTGCCCGCGTTCCAGGCCACCATGTCGCCGATGGTGAGGGGGCCGCGAAGCATGGGCGGGAGTTCATCGCCGACCGATACGTCCGCGAAGCGGCGCTTCTCGCCCCCTCGTCTTTCCTCCGCCTGGTAGGCGTTTTCGATTTCTGCGAATTCCGCCTCGTCATACTTCTTGACGGGCCTCTCGTAGAGGAGCGCGTTTCCCTCCTGCAAGGTGCGGATCATCGTGCCGATGCCTCTGGCGACGACCTCATCCGCCTCGTTCCAGTAGGTGCACTCCGAGATGATGAAGATGAGCTGCCGGCCCGCCTTGTTGGTCTTGACGAAAGAGTCTTTCTGGACCGACTCCGCGCGGAGCTTGGTTCCCCGGGAGACGGGTTTTTCCCACTCGAATTCCACGCCCCCGATCAAGGAGGAAAGGGGAACCTCCATGGGCGCGCCGTGGAGTATCGGGTAGAGGACCGACACCAGGAACGCGGGCGGCGCCATGATGCCCTGGTGGGATGTGCCCGAAGCGTATCCGGCGTCCAGCCAGAGCGGGTTGTCGTCGTCGATGCCGTAGGCGAAATGGCGGATGGCGTCTGCGCTCGCCTCGTTGTTCCACGCCTCGCGCTCGCGCACGGGCTTGCCGTTCAGTGCTTGCGTCTTCTCGATGAACTCATCGATGCGTGCTTGATTCGACAATGTAGGATGCTCCTGTGTCTGATGTACGAGGGTATATTGAATTGTGCGGTGAATTTCGATTTCTGGATGAGTTATGTAGCAGGAATTCGAGAGGGCAACAAGGCGGCCCGGGCCACTTTATTCGAGAAGGGATTTCATTTTATCGAGAAACCTCCGCCTCCGCGGGTGGGTGGACGGCGAGGATATTTCCTGGAACTCGGCCAGCATTTCGCGCTGTCGCTCGCTGAGCTTGGTGGGCGTTTCGATGAGCACGCGGATGAGCAGGTCGCCCGTGTTGCGTCCGCCCGCCGGCGAGAGACCCTCTCCTTGCAGGCGAAACACCCGGCCCGACTGGGTTCCCGCGGGGATCTTGAGCCTCCGCGTTCCCCTGAGCGTGGGTACTGTGGCTTCGTGGCCGAGCGCGGCCTGGGAGAAGCTCACCGGCAGGTCGAAGAGAATGTCGTTGTCATCTCTGCTGAATATGGGGTGGGGCGCCGCGCGCACCGTGACGATGAGGTCTCCCGCCTCGCCGGTGCGCGCGTCCTCATCGCCCTTGCCCTTGAGCTTGATCTGAGCGCCCTCTTTAGCCGCGGCGGGAATCGCTACTTTCAGACTCTCCCGCCTGCTCGTGACGCCCTCTCCCCCGCAGACCCGGCACGCCTCGCCCGTGTGCTCACCGCTCCCGTCGCAAGCGGAGCAGGGAACCCACAACTCCGCGAGTCCCTGCTTGTAGCGAACCTCGCCCGCGCCCTTGCACGCCGGGCAGGCGCCCACCCGCGCGCCCGGTTCAGCGCCGTTTCCTTCGCATGAGGCGCAGCGGACGCGGCGCGAAACGGAGACCTCTTTTTCGGAGTCCCGCGTCAATTCCTCGAGCGTCACTTCTATCTGGGCGTGCAAGTCCCGAGACTTGGGTTTTTTCTCATCCTCCGGTTCACGCGCGCTCCGGAAGATATGGGAGAAGATGTCCTCCCATTTTTCCTCGTACTCGCCTCTTTGGCGCGCCGATTTCCGCCCCCGAGGGGTAGCGCGGTCGGCGGAGCGTTTCGGGTTTTTCAGGGTTTCGTGGGCGATGACGATCTGCTTGAAGCGCCTTTCGGCTTCGGGGTCGCCGGGGTTTCTGTCCGGGTGGAATTCGAGCGCCAGCTTCTTGTAGGCGCTTTTGAGTTGGGACCCCGAGGGGTTTTTCTCCAGCCCCAGAATCTTCAGGGCGTCGGTGACCTTCAAGGAATCATGACCTCCGCCGGGGAACTTGGGGTTGAAAGCGCTTTTTTGTCTATCGTTTTCCCGAGGAGAGGAATTTCGACACCGAATCCGCCGTCCATTCCACGAGCGAGACGGCGCGGTCGTAGCGCATCCGCTTGGGGCCGATGATGCCGATGCTGCCCAGCGGGCGGTCGTCCATGTAGTAGCGCTGGGCGACGACGCTGCAATCCTTCATTTCCTCGAAGTCGTTCTCCGAGCCGATGAGAATGGTGATGTCCGAGGAGCCCAGGCACTTGTCCAGCAGGCGCACGAGTTTTTCCCTTTCCTCGAACGTGCGGTAGAGGGACTGGAGCTTTTCCGCGTTGGTGGCGAAATCAGGCTGCGAGAACACGCGCGAGGCCCCTTCCACGAACAGAGGTTCCTGCGCAACTTCGGATTCCGAGAGCGCCTCCTTGCTGAGTTCGAGGGCCTGCCGGTAGAGGGTGTCGAGGCCCTCCCGCGCATGGGCCATTTTCTGGATAATCTTCTCGCGCACGTCCCTCAGGGCGAGGCCGCTGAACTCCTCGTTCAGGAGGTTCGAAATCCTGTTCAACTCTTCCTGGTCGATGGGGGTTTCGGTCGGGATGACGCGGTTTTGCACCACCCCGCTCATGGAGACGATGACGGCCAGGGTCTTTTCTTCCGACATCTTCACGAAGTTGATGTGCTTGAAGTGGAGCTGCTCCCCTGCGGGCAGGAGCACGAGCCCCGCCGTGTTGGTGAGTTCCGAAAGTATGCGGGTGGCCTGCGCGAGCACCTGTTCGATTTGAGCGGCCTGCGCGGAGGCGCCGAGGCTCATGGACTCCTGCTCCTCGCTCGTGAGGGTGTGCGAATCCATCAGGTCGTCGACGAACACGCGATACCCCAGGTCGGTGGGGAGCCTGCCGGAGGAAATGTGGGGCTTGGTGAGAAAGCCCGCGTCGGCCAGGTCGCTCATGATGTTGCGGATGGTGGCGGGGCTCAGGGCGATGTCCGTGTACTTCGAGAGCGTGCGGCTCCCCACGGGTTCGCCGGTATCCACGAAAATGTTGATGATGGCGCGCAGGATTTCCCGGTTTCTCTGGGCAAGTTCCAGGGCGTCCATATCGCGAGTCTCCCGGTGAGGCGTCTTTCGCGCTGAATTTTGGTGTGGCACTCCGGCGCATGGAGTGCTAATTTGTTCAAGATATGGGGGGATTTTCCCCGTGTCAAGCGGGCGGCGCCGGGGCGGGGTAGCGGTTTTCAGAGCCGGAAACGCAAAACTCCGGCGCCCGGCGCCGAGGCTGAGCGAAAGCCGCCGATATTCTAAGGGAAGCCGATGCCGAACGCATGGACGAGGGCCATTCGGGTGAATTTGAGACGATGGTTCGGGCGGCGGACGCCGCCGCGCCCGGGGTCGGTCTATGAAGCCGGGGATTCGGCGCGCTCGCGCATCGCCCGGTCGCGCCGGGCGAACCGGAAGTTCCAGTACTGCACGATAAGCGCGACGTTCGTTCTGATAGTGTTGTTGAGTTTTCTCTCCTATCGTCTCTACGCGGACACCAAGGCCGAAACCGAGGAGAGGTCCAACCGCCGCCAGCTTCTTCTCGTGGAGCAGGCCGGTGACCGGATCGCCTCGTTCCTGGAGGCGCTCACGGCGTCTTTGCGCTACAGCGCGGGTTTCCTGCGCACCATCGAGCCAGATCATCCCGGACGAATGGCGGTGATGATGGGGCTGTACGAAAGGCTTGGCGGAAGGTTTCGCGTGAGCGAACTGGGCTACTTGCAGGGAGCGGGTCAGCAGATCGCCACGATTCCCGGGGAATACCTCGAAAAACTGGCGAACTGCCCCTGGGCGCAGGGCGCCTGTCTCCTCGTGATTCGCGACGAGGCCCAAAGGGTCTCCTCCCTGTTCGCGGCGGTGCCCGTGGCGCCCAAGGGGGATGGGGCCGATGGGGAAGAAGCGCGGCGAAAGCGTGACTGGCTCTACGCGCAGATTTCCATGACGGATCTGGCGCGCGCCTTCGTCGAGCCCGTTCAATCGGGAGGCCGAGAGCGGGCGTGGCTCGTGGACGGCGAGGGCAGAATCCTCCTCCCTCCGGGCATCCCCCGGCTGGAAGGGGTTCGATTGTCCACCCTCGCGCGCGGGTTGGGGGATGAAAGACTGGAAAAACTCGCCGGGCGCATGAAGAAAGAAGTGAATGGCTTCGATTGGCATCTCGACTTGAGACCCGGGAATAAAGAAAAACGCTTGCGGTACCTGACGGCTTTCAGCAACTTCCCCGTAGGGAAAGAGAGGTGGACGTTCGCCCTCACGGCGCCCTCCACCGAATTCGTCGGACTGATCGGACGCCTGTTCCGGAAGGGTCTCCTCCTGACGGCTTTCGGTTTCATCGCCTTGGTTCTGGCCGCTCTCTTGATACTCGATCGCGAGCGCAGGCGCATACGGGCCGAGGACAGGATCCACTGGTCCGAACAGGTGCTGGAGAGCAACAGGCGGCTTCAGGCGCTGTTCGACGGCATCACGGACGCCATCGGCATTCTGGACAGGGATTTCCGCATCCGGATGCTCAATCGCTCGATGGGAAGGCTCTTCGGGCGCGAGACGTCCGATTTGCTGGATCAGAAATGGGAGAGAACGCCGCTCAGCGCGGTGCCGGAGTCGTTCGTCGAACGCTCCATCGTGGTCGATACGTTCGCGACCGGCGAGCCGGGATTTATCGAAAAGTCGATTTCGTGGGAAGATGAGCGACGGATGGATATGGAATACTATACCTATCCGATTCTCGACGCCTCGGGAGCGACGCTTCAGGTGATTTTGTATTTGAAGGACGTGACCGGGCGCAAGGCGCTCGAAAAAGAGGTTCTCCACCGCGACAGGCTCTCGATCGTCGGAAAGATGAGCGAGCAGGTGGCGCATTCCATACGCAATCCCCTCTCGGCCATCAGCCTGAACTCGGAATTGCTCGGCGATGAGTTGTCGCAATTCAAGGAATCGGACACCGCCGAGGCATGGACGCTGCTCAAATCCGTCAG
This sequence comes from bacterium, assembly GCA_022825065.1. GTDB lineage: Bacteria > UBA8248 > UBA8248 > UBA8248 > UBA8248 > Bin107. Next base: position 8,817 of record JAJDYR010000030.1, on the reverse strand, counting down.
GGCGGAAGTGGACATCCTCAGCCAGGTGACGGCCGATTATCTCAAGTTCGTGCGGATGCCCAGTCTGGAGAAGACGCCCATCGACTGCAACGAGATGCTCGTGGATTTGCTGGACCTGCACGCGGAAGTGGCGGCGAGCAGGAAGATCCGGATCGAAAAGGAGTTCGAAAGAGATATCCCCGAGGTCATCCTGGATGAAACGCAAATGCGCGTCGCCATTCAGAATCTCATCTTGAACGGCTTCGACGCGATGCCCGACGGCGGCCGCCTGCTCGTGAAAACCGAACTGGAGAATCAACACCTCGCCATCCGGATATCGGACAGCGGCAAGGGCATCAGCCTCGAGGAGCAGGCCTCTTTGTTCACGCCGTTTTTCACGACGAAGGCGAACGGAACCGGCCTCGGCCTCGTGTTGAGCCGGCAAATCATCACCGAGCACAACGGGAGCATCCACTTCGAGAGCGAGGGGGGGACGGGCGCCACCTTCATCGTCGAACTCCCTCTCGCCGTTGCGCAGGAGGCGAAAGCATGAGCGATCACACCGGGGCGCGCGTGATGGTGGTGGACGACAAGCGCGGCAGCCGCGAAGCCCTTCAGAAGATGATCGCCAAGGAGGGGTTCGACGTCGCCATGGCGCACGACGCGGAAACCGCCGCCGAGATGTTCGGCGCCGATCCCGTGAATCTGGTGATCACCGATCTCAGAATGCCCGGGATGGACGGCATCGGTCTGCTCAAGGAGGTGAAGCGGCTCAGTCCGGACACGGAAGTGATTCTCATCTCCGGCGCAGGGAGCATCGAGTCGGCCGTCGAGGCGATGCGCGAGGGGGCGTATGACTTTCTCACCAAGCCTCTGGAGCGGTTGGTCGTCTTGAAGGCGATGGACAAGGCGCTCGAAAAACAGGCCCTCATGCGCGAGAACGCGGATTTGCGGGCGCAGCTTCAGAGCCTCAGGGACACCTCCGGCATGATGGGGGACCACCCCTCGATTCGCCGGGTGAAGGACATGGTGCGCCAGGTCGCGCCCACCTCCGCCACGGTCCTGATCCTGGGCGAGAGCGGCACGGGCAAGGAACTGATGGCGAACGCCCTCCACGAGGGGAGCGAGAGGGCGGGCAAGGCGATGGTGAAGGTGAACTGCGCGGCGCTTCCGGAAACGCTCCTCGAGAGCGAACTCTTCGGCTACGAGCGCGGGGCGTTCACGGGCGCCGTGGGCCGCAAGGAGGGCCGCTTCCGGATCGCGCACGAGGGCACGCTGTTTCTCGATGAAATCGGGGACATGCCCCTCGTTTTGCAGCCGAAGATTCTCCGCGTCCTGCAGGAGGGAGAATTCGAGCGCGTCGGTGGAACGGAGACCTTGAAGGTGGACGCGCGAATCGTGGCCTCGACCAACGCGGACTTACAATCCGCCGTGGCCGAGAAGAGGTTTCGCGAGGATCTCTACTACCGCCTGAACGTGATCACCATCCACATGCCTGCGCTCAGGGATCGGCGAAGCGACATTCCGCTGCTCGCCGAACATTTCCTCCAGCGCTTCGCCGCGAAGAACAACCGGCCCGTTCTCGCGTTCTCGCGCGAGGCGCTTGGCGCGATGTCGAACTACCATTGGCCGGGAAACGTGCGGGAACTCGAAAACATGGTGGAGCGCGCCGTGGTGCTGAGCCGCGGAGAGGTTCTCTCGGTGGATGATTTGCCTGCGCAAATCGCCCGGGGCGAGTCCACGAACGGGGAGCAGTCCGTGGCGCCGGACTCGCCGCTCATCAATCTCGAGGTCGGCACCCCGCTCGCGGAAGTCGAGCGCCGGGTCATTCTGGAGACGCTCCGGCATACGGGCGGCGACAAGAGCGCCGCCGCGCGCCTCCTGGGAATCGCCACGCGCACCATTTACCGGAAGCTGGACGGGAGTTGATCGCCCGCGCCGGGGGCTGTTGAAAAAGTCGCCTCCTCAGGGGATAAAGGCAACCCCCCCTACCCCCCCTTGTCAGGGGGGCAAAAAAAGGCGACGCCCCTCGACAGTTCGAGGGTTTTTGTTTTTTCTTGCCCCCCTGACAAGGGGGGGTAGGGGGGGTTGGTTTTCAGGGCGACAGCCTGCGCCTCCGCCCGGGTTCGGGTTTTGGCCGTCATTGCGGCCAAAGACGACTTTTTCAACAACCCCCGATGGGAAGGCAAGAAACCCCGCGCGCATCCAAACCCGTTCACGATGGATTCCGGCTCTCGCCGGAATGACGGCGGTGGTCAATTCCGTCCCCGACAAGGCTTTTTTCAACTGACCCCTCCATGAGCGGGTTGTGGTAAGGTGTGGTGCGAGAATTTTCCGGGAGTTTGGCGATGCGCGGTCGTTTCATCACGTTCGAGGGTGTGGAGGGTTGCGGCAAGTCGACCCAGATGGCGCGCCTGCTGGAGTGGATGCAGAAGGCGGGGCTCCCGGTTCTCGCCACGCGCGAGCCCGGCGGCACGAAAGTCGGGGAGGGCATTCGCGAGTTGCTCCTCACCCCGCGCGAGGAGGGTCTAGACGCCGGGGCGGAACTCCTGCTCTACGAGGCGGCGCGCGCGCAGCACGTGGGCGAGGTGATCCGGCCGGCCCTGGAGGCGGGCGTCCACGTTCTTTGCGACCGGTTCTTCGACTCCACCACGGCCTACCAGGCGTTCGGGCGGGGATTGGACGAGGAGATGGTGCTGGAACTCAACCGGATGGCGAGCGGGGGGCTCGTTCCCGATCTCACGCTTTTGTTCTCCGTGGCGATTGAGGAAGGCCTCGGTCGCGCGCGCGGCGATAGCGCGGGCGACCGGCTCGAAGGCGAGAGTCTGGCGTTTCACCGCAAAGTGCAGGCGGGCTTCGAGGCGCTGGCGCAGCGCGAGCCCGGGCGGTTCCGCGTCCTGGGCGAGGGCGCGATTGAACAGGTGCACGAGGAAGTAATAGCCATTGTGAAGGAAAGATTCGAATGGGCTGGGAATCCATCCGCGGCCAGGACGCGGCCCTAGACCTCCTGCGCAGGGACTTATCCTCCGGCCAGGCGGCGGGCGCTTATCTGTTTTACGGCCCCGACGGGGTCGGCAAGGCGAGCGCGGCGCGGCTGTTCGCCCGGGCCCTGCAATGCGCGGGCGAAGCGCCGCCGTGCGGGGGCTGTGCGGCGTGCGGGAAGGTTCTCGCGAACGCACACCCCGACCTCGTCTCCATCGCCCCGGCTGCGGGGTCCCGCTCCATCAAGGCGGAGGAGATCAGGGAGGAGGTGATCCGGCGCGCCCATCAGCGTCCAAACGAGGGGATGCGGCAGGTTTTCATCATCGAAGACGCCCATCTGCTGACGCGGGTCAGCCAGAACGCCCTGCTCAAGACGCTGGAAGAGCCGAACGCGGCCACGGTTCTGATTCTTGTGACGCCGAACCTCCACACCCTGCTGCCGACGATCATCTCGCGTTGCCGCAGGCTCAGGTTCCAGGCCCTGTCGCGAGCGGACCTGGCCGCCATTCTCGAGGAGCGATTGGGGGAGGGGGGCGCGGACGTGGACAAGCTCGTCTCCCTCAGCATGGGCAGGCTGGGCGTCGCCATGACTTCCGACGTTGAGGCCCTCTCGGAGCGCCGGGACGGGGCGATGAGGTTCTTGGAGGAATTGAGCGCGCCGCCCGGCCGGGCGGACGAGGTGACCCTCATCACGCTCGCATCGGAGCGGGCGGGAAGCGGGGCTTCTGGCAGAAACGAAACAATTCTCTTTTTGGAAATGCTTCGCGGGCTGCTTCGCGATATACTCATCACCCGGGAAGCGCCCGAGGCGATAGATTTGTGGCACACGGACATTCGGGCGGCGTTGGCCGCCATGGGAGAGCGCTGGGGAAGCGCAGGCCTGACCCGTGCCCTCGAGAGGGTGGGGGAGGCCATGCGCGACGTGGACGGCGGGAATACCAACCCGTCCCTGACGCTCGAGACTCTGGTATATTCCCTGCGGGAGACGGTACCCGCCGGGGTTTGAGGTGAGCGAATGAGTGAAACATCGAACGGCGCCGTCGTCGAGGCGGCGCCCGAGACGCGCAAAATCGGCGTGGTCGGGGTCAAGACGCGCTTCGGCGCGCGGCCGGTACACCACACCTACGGGGAACTGCGCCTCCGGGTCGGCATGAAGGTCATGGTCAAGACCAGGAACGGGGATACGGAGTTCGGCGAGATTTCCGAAAACCCCCGGGTCATGGACTCGCGCTATTATCCCGACTCCCTCCCCGAGGTGCTGCGGACGGCCACCGAGGATGACGAGAAAAAAGTGGCCCGCACCGAGGCGAACGAGAAGAGCGCCTATGATTTCTGTCGGATGAAGATATCCGAACTCAAGCTGCCCATGCGCCTCATCGAGGTCCGCTACATTCACTCGAACAAGAAGGCGACGTTTTATTTCTCCTCCGACGGCCGCGTGGATTTCCGCAAGCTGGTGCGGATACTCGCCGAGCGACTCTCCGTCCGCGTGGAGATGCGCCAGATCGGCGTGCGCGACGAGGCGGGCATGAAGGGCGGCTGCGGGGATTGCGGGCGCACCTATTGCTGCAGTTCCTTCCTCAAGTCGTTCGACCCCATTTCCGTCCGCATGGCGAAGGACCAGAACCTGAGCCTGAACCCCGTCAAGCTCTCCGGCGGCTGCGGGCGGCTCAAGTGCTGCCTCCGCTTCGAGCATTCCCACTACGTGTCGGTGAAGAAGAAATTGCCGGCGTGCAAGAAGAAAGTCGGCGGCTGCGACTGCGGCGCGACCGTCGTGCGCCAGGACCTGCTCAAGGAAGAGGTGACCCTGGCTCTCGAGACGGGAGACTTCATGACGGTGCGCGCGGAGGATCTCATGCGCTTGCCTACGGGCCAGTTTTCTCTTAAAACCGGCGTCCAGAACGAAGCGTCCCTAAACGTCCTGCCCAAGGAAAACGGCCCCAGACGATGAGCCAAAAACCATTTTACGTCTCCACGCCGATTTATTACGTCAACGACAAGCCGCACCTCGGCCATGCCTACACGACGGTGGCGTGCGACGCCAAGGCCCGCTTCCACAGGCTGCGCGGCGAGCCGACGCAGTTTCTCACCGGAACCGACGAGCACGGCCAGAAGCTCGAGCGCGCGGCCCGCGAGGCCGGTATGGACCCCCTCGCGTTCTGCGACATGAACAGCGCGAAATTCCGCGAACTCTGGGAGAAGCTCGACATCTCCTATGACGATTACATCCGCACGACCGAGGAGCGTCACATCCGCGGCGTGCAGGAACTCTGGCGGCGCGTGGAGGCGGCGGGCGACATCTACCTGGGCGTCTACGCCGGCTGGTACGCCGTCCGGGACGAGGCCTTCTACACGGAGAGCGAACTCACCGAAGGCCCCGGCGGCGTGAAACTCGCGCCCACGGGCGCAGAGGTCGAATGGGTGGAGGAGCCGAGTTATTTCTTCCGCCTGAGCAAGTACGCCGAGCCGCTTCTGGAGTATTACGAGAAGCATCCCCGGTTCGTTCAGCCCGAGAGCAGAAGGAACGAGGTGATGAGCTTCGTGCGCGGCGGCCTCAAGGACCTGTCGCTCTCGCGCACGAGCTTTCAGTGGGGAATCCCCGTGCCGGGGGATGAGAAGCACGTGATCTACGTGTGGTTCGACGCGCTGAGCAACTACCTGACCGCTCCGGGCTTCGATGAGAACGGGGTTCGCGAGGGAAGCCCCTGGCCGACGGACCAGCACTTCATCGGCAAGGACATCCTGAGGTTCCACGCGGTCTACTGGCCGGCCTTTCTGCTCTCCGCGGGCGTCCCGCTGCCGGGCCAGGTCTTCAGCCACGGGTGGTGGACGGTCGAGGGCCAGAAGATGTCCAAGAGCCTGGGCAACGCGGTCGACCCGCACTGGCTCATCGAGGAATACGGCGTCGACGCCATCCGCTATTTCCTGCTCAAGGAGATTCCCTTCGGGCTGGACGGGGATTTCTCCCACAGCGCGCTGATCGACCGCATCAACAGCGATCTGGCGAACGATCTGGGCAACCTGCTCTACCGCACCCTGAATATGGTGAAGCGCTACAGCGAGGGCCGGCTGGAGCGCTCCCCGGCGGGCGAAACCGGGGCGGAGAGCGCGTTTTGCGAATTCGTCGCCGATGCGGCCGCGCGATACGAGGACGGCATGACGGCCACGCACTTTCAGCATGGCCTGAGAGCCGCCTGGGAGGTGATTTCCTGCGCCAACAAATACATCGACTCGAGCGCCCCCTGGGCGCTGGCGAAAGAGGGCGAGGAGGCCCGCCTCCGTTCGGTGCTCTGGCACGCCGTGGCGGCGATTCGCGTCGTCGCGGCCATGATTTCGCCCGTCATGCCCGCCTCGGCGGAGAAGATAGCGGCGCAAATCGGGCTGGCCGGGGATTGGGCGAGCGCGCCTTATCCGGAGTTGATGGACATGCGGAGGCTGCCCGGGGAGTTGGTGACCAACGTCGGCGCCCCCCTTTTCCCGCGCATCGAGGATGAGGCGAAAGAAGCCATTCAGGAGAAGGTGGCCCGCCGCATCGCGGACGTCGAGGAGGCCGCGCCCGCAGAGGATGTGAAAGAGGAGATATCCTTCGAGGAATTTCAAAAGATGGATCTGCGCGCCGCGCAAGTCCTGGAGGCCGAGCGGATACCCAAGTCGAAGAACCTGCTGAAGCTCACCGTTTCCCTGGGAGGGGAAACCCGAACCGTCGTGGCGGGTCTGGCGAAACACTACGCGCCCGAGGATTTGGTGGATCGCAAGGTGATCCTGGTGGCCAACCTCGCGCCCGCCAGGCTGATGGGCGTGGAATCGCAGGGCATGGTTCTCGCCGCCGAGGACGGCGAGCATCTCCTGCTCGCGGGCGTGGACGAGACGGTAACGCCGGGCGCGCCGATCCGGTAGCGACGAGAGGCCCCGCCCGGGAGATTGGAGTTTGTGGAGTGAACGAATCTATGGAATCCGGGCCGGATTCATCCGGCGATAAGGACTCATTCGCGGGCAAGGACAGAAAGGGACGCTCCCAGCGCCGCAGAAGAAGACGCGGCCGGAGGGGCGGAAAACGTCCGGAACACAAAGAAAATCAGAATACATCCGGGAGAGCCGAACCCGCAGCGCACGCGCAAAACGGAGAGAAAGCCGCCCAGCGCCCTGAAAACGGCGGCGCGCGCGACCCCGATTCCCGGCGCAGGCGAGGCGGTCGCAAGGGGAGGAACCGCTCGCGCGGGGAGCGGAGGCAACGGCCCAAACCCCAGGTCATCATCGCCGATCTGCCCGATACGAACGGGGTGCCCGTTCTGGTGGACACCCACGCCCACCTCATCGACAAGGCGTTCGATCCGGACCGCCAGGGGGCGGTGGAGCGCGCCATCGAGGAGGGGGTGCACTACATCATCTCGATGGGCACCTGCCTGGAGTCGAGCCGCCGGACCCTCGACCTGGCGGCCTCCTACGCCGGCGTCTACGCGGCGGTCGGCGTTCATCCGAGCGACGTCAAGGACGTGAACGAGCGGACCATCCGGGAGATCGCCAGACTCGCGGAGGAGCCCAAAGCGGTGGCCGTCGGCGAGATCGGGCTGGACTACTACCGCGAGGGCGCACCGCGCAAGACCCAGCGCAGGTGGTTCCGGGAGCAAATCAGGGTGGCCGTCGAGGTGGGCAAGCCCATCATCGTCCATTGCCGCGACTCCGCGGATGACATCTATGAGGTTCTGGAAGAAGAAAAGGCGTGGCGCGCGGGCGGGGTCATCCACTGCTTCACGGGCGATGACGAGCAGGCCCGGAAATTCCTGGACATCGATTTTCACCTGGGCGCGGGCGGGGCCATCACCTTTTCGCGCTCGGAAGAACTCCGCGAAGTCTTCGAACGGGTTCCCATCGAGCGCGTGCTGCTCGAGACGGACAGCCCCTATCTCGCCCCGCCGCCGCACCGGGGCAAGCGGAACGAGCCGGCCTACGTCGCGCGCGTGGCGGAGACCCTGGCCGAGCTCCACGGGATGACGACGGAGGAGGTGACGCGCCTCACCACCGAGAACGTGCGCCGGCTGTTCGGCGTGGGGCCGGAGCCTGATGGGGGGAGCATCGCCTACTCGGTCGGCGAGACGCTCTACCTCAACGTCACGAACGATTGCCAGAATTCGTGTTTTTTCTGCGGTCTTCTGAGCGATTGCGTCTACAAGGGCCACAATCTGAAACTCGCGCAGGAACCCGACGCGGCGGAGGTGCTCGCCGCCGCAGGCGACCCGACCCGCTTCGCCGAAGTCGTCTTCAGCGGGTTCGGCGAGCCGACGCTCAGGCTCGACGTGGTGAAGGAGGTGGCCGGGGAGCTCAAGCGCCGCGGCGCCAGGCGGATCCGCCTGGTGACGAACGGGCTCGCCAACAAGACGCATGAGAGGAACATCCTGCCCGAGCTGGGCGGCCTCGTGGACGCGATATCCATCAGCATGCAGGCGGAAAGCCCGGAAGCCTACGCGAAAGTCTGCAAGACCAAGGGCATCGAAGAACCCTACCCGCTGGTCAAGGAATTCGTGAGGTGGTCCAAGAACTACATCCCCGAGGTGGAGGTGACGGCCGTGCACATGAGCGGCCTCATCGACATCGAAGCGTGCGAGAAGGTGGCGACCGAGGAGCTGGGCGTGCCCTTCCGCGCGCATGATTACGTGAGGATGGATTAGGTCAATCGCGACCGAGGAGGGCCGGTTGGAAAAGCCCCCTCCTCAGGGGATAAAGGCAACCCCCCCTACCCCCCCTTGTCAGGGGTCAAAACCGACCGAAGAGGGAGGTTTTGCAAGACGATGTGTTTCTCGTCAATGGCTTATGCAAACGCTCGTTCATCACTCGCGTTTGACCCCTGACAAGGGGGGG
>JAJDYR010000016.1 GCA_022825065.1 bacterium | reverse complement strand
CCGCCACCTCCTCGCGAAGCCAGCTCAAATCCAGTACGCGGTTCACCTGGCGCAATATGTGATCTTCGGGAATCAGCTGCTCCAGCGAACCGGCCACGAACAAGTCCATCTGCTCGCGCCTCTTGCGGCCCATCATCTCGGTAACTCCCATCTCGGGCGTGTCGGGATACATCCAAACGATCACAAAACCCGGACTTTTTCAACCGGCCCGACACGGGGGGGTTGGGGGGGTTGGTTTTATCCTCTGAAGAAGCGGCTTTTTCAACGACCCCCTAAACGCCCCTCGCTTCGAGCGTCGGTATCCCGCTCACGTCCACCGCCCGTTCCGCGCGCGCCAGATCGTAGTTGCGCTGGAGGTTGACCCAGAAGCCCGGGCCGTTGCCGAAGAACTCCCCGAAGCGAACCGCCATCCCGGCGGTGACCGGCTGCTTCTCGTTCAGGATGTCGTAGAGCGTCTGCCGGGATATGCCGAGGGCCGCGGCCACAGCCGTCTTGCTGACGCCCAGGGCGGGCAGTACGTCCTCGCGCAGGATTTCTCCCGGATGTGCCGGGTCGATGGAAGGGTGTCTCTCGATCATCAGTGGTAGTCCTCTATATCCACATCCGTTGCGCAGTCGTCGTCCCACCCGAACGTGACGCGCATATTGGCGCTCAGGCGAACGGCGTAGCGTCTTGCCCGTAAAACCTTCTCCTTAAGTGGGGTAGACAACGGAATGACGAGCGAAAACCGCGAATGTTGTAAGGGCAGGCCCGAGTGTCCGTCCGGTATGTGTGATTATTTTGGCGGACGGCACAAATTCTTGTTTCGGAGTAGCCGCTTCTTACTGTCGGTGAATTTATTCGCATTTGGGAATCTGTTGCTAACTCTAGTCAGGTAGAGTTTACCTTCTGGTCTATCAATCAGATTTTTGTTTTTGAAGTCCGCCTCTAAATCTCTATCATTCACATATAGTAAACGCGCACCGCTTACCTGTGCCAAGGCGAGAACATGCGGATCGTTCGATTTATATGTATCTTTTCTTTTTCTTTTTTGTTTTTCCAATTCTTTTGTCTTGGCTTTAACTTCCTCTCCAGGCAATTGTCTGACCAAGCGTGTATATAGAATCGCTCGCCTCATCCATCGATTATATTTTGTTTTCTTGAGTTCGTCCAAAAGTTTGCTGCCGACGACCAAGCGACCCTTTCCTTTGTTAATCCACCTGAAGAACTCCTCGCCGGCCTCGGGACGGTTATCTCCAAACACTTCATGGGCGACACTCGCATCTATAATTGCACACATAATTCAAAGACTGAGAGACCTGTTCGTTTCATCCATAAAGAATTTTCCATAGTTATCTGGTATGTCTATGACGTTTCCCTCTTCACCGAAACCAAGCATATTACCCTCTTTGTCAAAACCGAGTGAATGAATGCGGACGTCCAAGTCGTCGCGCTCGAAGAACAGAATGGAAACGTCATTTGGTTTCAAATTTGTTCTTCTGTCCCGCACGTCCATCCGCACCCTGTCGAGCAGGTAGTCGCTGTGCGTTTCGACGATCAATGGACGATCCGCATTGGCGACCTTACAGAACAAACTGCCCAGGGCCGCCTGGGCGCTGGGGTGGAGGTGAACTTCCGGCTGCTGCAGCAGGAACATGGGCGGCGCATTCTCTTCTTCTTGTAGCAGTTCAGTAATCACCGGGAGCACCTGGCTTACGCCATAACCCATATCAATCAGGTTGCGTCGGGGACCTTTTGGACTTTTTGCCCTGTTCCCGGATTTTCGTACCTGCAACTGGAAAGGTTCGCTGTCCCTTTTCCCGAGGTGCCTGATGTGTAATTCATCAAACAAGCCTGCTTCTTTGCCGAAGTCCTCAAGGGCTTTTTTCAGCCTGTTCCACCTCAGCCGATCCCATCTTTTTTGATCAGGATGAGACAAGCTAGCGAGATACATGGGAATATAATCGCCTTCAGGGTCAGGCGTCGGGCGTGCGGGGTCATACGTTCTTTGAGGCCTGGAGCGAACGGGCGCGCCGGCACGGGGGCTGGTGCGTCTGTAACGATGAAACCCAATACCGAAAAAGATCTCCCCAAATTGCCCAATTAACTCCAAATCATCATCTGAAGGTTTCAGGGGGCCTTTTGTAGTGAGCCGCTCCGCCCGGTTTTTGAGTTCTTCCGGTTCGTGTAAAAATTGATTGTACCAGAAGAAGAACGGCACCTGACCTTGCGAGAAAGCAGACCCAATGCGAGAGAATGGAAAAACCCAAGCTCCCCTCGGCGTCCCGAAGCGTATTTCCTGGGACTGGTCTTCATGATAATGAGTTTCGTACCATACGGTATCGCGCTCGAACTTTACCATCTTGAGAACAGGCGCGCTCCCGTTCTTTCCGAAAGCCACGTCGAAGCGACAGGATTGCGATTCGGTATCCGCGTTTAGATTGCCGCCATCAAAATCGAATGCCGGATCGATGCTCTTAAAATCGAATCCAGCCTCGAAACTGTCGGCCCGGCCACCTTTTCCACCCCGATAATGAGCTATTTCATCGAAACTCCCCAGGTCGTAGGGTTCCTCCTTGAAATCGGGGATTCGTTCTCGATAACAAACGTCCCAAAGCGCGCGGATCATGGCCATGAACGAAGTCTTGCCGGTGCTGTTCTCGCCCACGAGGAGGGTCAGCGGCGCCAGGCGGGCGGTCTGCTCCTCTCTGAAGCAGCGGAAATTCTTGAGCGTTATGTTGTCCACGGCGATCCATTCCTTTGCGGCTCATGGTTGCTCATCCCCGGAAGCATAACATTGCAAGGTCGTTTTTTCACGCTGCCATATCGGCTCTGGATTCCGGTAATCCCTCCCTCCTCGGTCAATATCGATTGCCGGAATGACGAGCGAAGTTCAGGCGGCTACGCAGGTCCGCCCCTACGACTTGATTGGAGCGTAGGGACAACCCCCCGTGGTTGTCTCCCTCGAAGCGGACACAATCAGGACAGGCACAGGGGTCTGTCCCTGCTACCGGAAGGGAGGAAATGTGGCGTCATGCAGGGAGCGTTCGCGAACCACCCTCAGGGGAAAAAGAACACCCCCTCCCCTCAAAACTTCCTGAGCGGCGTCGCCTCCCAGCCGAAAAGCGTTTTTCTGGCGACGTTCCAGATTTCGAAGTGGGTTTTTCTTAAAGTTTCGGGCGAATCCGCCAGCCAGCGGACGAGCGCGCCGGGGCCGGTGAGCCGCGTGCAGCCGCCCGCCAGGCCGGAAGCTCCCGCCAACAGGGAATCGACCTGCTCGGTGATGCGGTTCAGTTCTTCATCCGTCCCGCCCGCGACGTAGAAAGAGCCGAGGTAAGGATACGGCTCGAACAGGCCGATACGCTCGGGGTCCGATTCTTTTGGCCGCACCTCCATCACGTCGCGCAGGAGGGGCGCGCCCGCGTAGTCGATATGCAGCTTCAATCCTAAAGTTGAATAATCAAAATGCTCGCCCGAGGCGACCCGGCCATGATAGATCGATTCCCCGTAGAGGAGTTTCGCGCCCTCGGCCATGGAGATTCGCGTCTCCTGCAAGTAGATGGAATCTGCATAGGGGATGACGGGGTCGGGCAGGAGTTCGAGACCGCTCGCTGCGCCCATCTCGATCCTGGTCGTCGATATCACCGGCTCGCCCAGGCTCTTGTAGACCTTGGTGGCTCCCTGCGTCGTCCACAGGACGCGCGCACCCTCATCGAGCGCGATCTCGAGTTCCAGAACGTCGCCGCCCACGTGCCCGCCCGTGGGGTTGATGAGCGTCATGTGGGCGGGGGTTTCACCCTCGGGGTAGAGGGGGCGCATCACTTGAAGCGGAACGCGGAAGAATGAATCGGCAAGATACGTCCTGCCCCCCGCGCGCGCGAAGCGCGCGAGCGCGACGCCGTGGCGTCCCACGCGGGAGGGCGCGGTGGCGCTCGCGAGCGGCATCAGGCCCCCACGAAGAGGAGTTCGCGCTCGATCCAGCCGATCACCTCATCCAGGCCCTGTTCGGCTTTCAGGTTGGTGAACAGAAACGGCCGCTCGCCGCGCATCTTGCGCGCGTCGCGGTCCATGACTTCGAGGCTCGCGCCCACGAGGGGGGCCAGGTCTATCTTGTTGATCAGCAGGAGTTCGGAGCGCGTGATGCCGGGGCCGCCCTTGCGGGGAATCTTGTCCCCCGCCGACACGTCGATGACGTAGATCGACGCGTCCACGAGCTCGGGGCTGAAGGTGGCGGCGAGGTTGTCGCCCCCGCTTTCCACGAAGATGATGTCCAGCGGATGAAAATCGCGCGCGAGGATTTCCATCGCTTCGCGGTTCAGGGATATGTCCTCGCGGATCGCCGTATGCGGACACCCGCCCGTCTCCACGCCCGATATCCGCTCGGGCGCGAGCGCGCCGCTTCGCGTCAGGAACTCCGCGTCCTCTTTCGTATAGATGTCGTTCGTCACCACGGCGATGGCGTATTTATCGCGCATCCGCTTGCAGAGCCTGTCCACAAGAGCCGTCTTCCCGGAGCCGACCGGCCCGCCCACGCCTATCTTTACGGGCGCTTTCTCCATCATCGTCCTCCTCGTCAAGAAACGAACAAGCGCGTGTGAAGTCTGCGGTGCGTCATGGCGCGTATCTCGTGCCCCGGCCCCCAGGAGTGCGCGTCTTCCAAAGAAAGCGCCGCCGCTGTCCCGGCCGCCTCGCGCACCGCGTCTTCAAGATTCGAGATGACGCGCTGGCCTTCCGTCTGGCCGAGCGGGACCAACCGCACCGCGGCGGAGACCAGGCCGGACACCGCGCCGTAACAGAGTGATTCAAGGGCCTCTTCACAAGCCAGGCCTAATGATTCGGCGACGCAGCCAAGTGTTATCGGGTAGTGGCCGGAAGTTCGTTCGGACCTTGCCTCCTCCTCCAACTCGTCCAGAAAAGCATCCTGTATGAAACCCCGCGCTGTGCGCAGGAACTGGCGGCCCACGCTCCTGCTCGCGTCGCGCAGGGGTTTGACGGGCCGCGCGGCGTCGTAGGCGGCGTCGAGCGCAAGGACTTTCGGCAGGTCATCCTCCCCTTTCGCCAGAAACGCCTCGCGCAGATAGACGCCGTCGAGCGTCGCCACGCCGTGGCGCAGGACGGAGGCGATGAATTCTTCGAGCTCCGCCGCTGAGGCGATGCGTCCTTCTGTTACATAGGTCTCCAGCCCATAGGAATGGGCGAAGGCGCCGCGCGGAAACGCGGAATCCGAAATCTGCAGGAGCCGGTAGGCGCTCATCTTCTAGTGGTGGTGTGAGTGAAAGGCGCCGAAATCGTGCGTGAAGGGCTCTTCCGCCTTCTCGCACCTGACCCCCAATTTGACGAAATACGCCTCCAGCACGGAGTCATAGGGCGTGAGGACGCGGCCGTCCTGAACGCAGATCGGCGCGTGGCGGTTTCCCACCTGATAGCAGAGGCGGCCCATCTCTGTCTCCGAATCCGCGTAGAGGACGAGCACGTCTTCGGGGATCGCCGCGACGACCACCACGCGCTCCTCGTCCTCGAAGAGAACGTCGCCTTCTCCAAGAGCTTGCCCGGTCGGCAGTTTCACGCCGATTTCGGTGCCGGAATCTGTGCGCACGCGCTGGCGGCTCCTGAGCCTGTCCTCCCAGCCCAGGGCCACGCGCTCGACGCGCCTGCTCTCATCGGAGGAGAGCCTGCCCCGAATTTCTTCGACGAGGATCATCGCCCTCTCCTAGAAAAGAAAATACCGCTGCGCCATGGGCAGCACCTCGGCGGGCTCACACGTGAGCGTCTCCCCGTCCGCCTTCACCACGTAGGTCTCGGGGTCCACCTCGATATCGGGCAGGGCGTCGTTCAGCCGCATGTCCTTTTTGCCGATCCCGCGGCAGTTCGAGACGGGCGCTACGATCTTGGCGAGGCCCAGCGCGTCTCCGAGACCCGCTTCCGCCGCCGCCCCCGAGACGAAGGCGCAGGAAGTCGGGCCGACCGCGCGCCCCATCGAGCCGAACATGGGCCGGCCCAGAACGGGCTGGGGCGTGGGGATGGAGGCGTTGGGGTCGCCCATCGCCGCATGGGCGATGAAGCCGCCCTTCACGACGACTTCAGGCTTCACGCCGAAAAAGGCGGGTTTCCAGAGCACCAGGTCCGCCATCTTGCCCACCTCGACAGAGCCCACGTAATCGGAGATGCCGTGCGCGATCGCCGGGTTGATGGTGTATTTCGCCACGTAGCGCTTCGCGCGGAAGTTGTCGTTCGCGCCGGTTTCCTCAGGCAAAGCGCCGCGCTGGCGCTTCATCTTGTCCGCCGTCTGCCAGGTGCGGATGACCACCTCGCCCACGCGGCCCATGGCCTGGGAGTCCGAACCCATCATGCTGAAAGCGCCCATGTCGTGGAGAATGTCCTCGGCCGCGATGGTCTCCGCCCGGATTCTCGACTCGGCGAAGGCCACGTCTTCGGGAATCTTGCTGTCGAGATGATGGCACACCATGAGCATGTCGAGATGCTCGTCCACCGTGTTCACCGTGAAGGGCCGCGTGGGGTTCGTCGAGGAGGGCAGCACGCCCGCCTCCCCGCACACGCGGATGATGTCGGGCGCGTGGCCGCCGCCCGCCCCTTCGGTGTGGTAGGTGTGGATGGTCCGGCCCTTGAACGCGGCGATGGAGGTTTCGACGAAACCCGACTCGTTGAGCGTGTCGGTGTGGATGCAGACCTGCACGTCCATATCCTCCGCCACGCCGAGGCAGCAGTCTATCGCCGCGGGCGTGGTTCCCCAGTCCTCATGGAGTTTCAGCCCCACCGCGCCCGCGCGGATCTGCTCGACGAGCGGCTCTGGCCGCGAGGCGTTCCCCTTGCCCAGGAAGCCCAGGTTCATGGGGTAGGCCTCCGACGCCTGGAGCATCCGGGCGATGTTCCACGCCCCCGGGGTGCAGGTGGTGGCGTTCGTGCCCGTGGCGGGGCCGGTTCCCCCGCCGAACATGGTGGTGACGCCCGAGGAGAGCGCCTCGTCTATCTGCTGGGGACAGATGAAGTGGATGTGCGTGTCGATGCCGCCCGCGGTGAGTATCATCCCCTCGCCCGCCAGGACTTCCGTGGCGGCGCCGATAGTCATGTCCACCCCCTGCATCAGGTGGGGGTTGCCCGACTTCCCTATTCCTGTGATCTTTCCGTCCTTGATCCCTACGTCCGCCTTCACCACCCCCCAGTGGTCGAGGATCAGCGCGTTGGTGATGAGCAGGTCGAGCGCCCCGGCTTCGCGCGTCTCGGTGGGGGATTGCCCCATGCCGTCGCGGATGACCTTGCCGCCGCCGAATTTCGACTCGTCTCCGTAGACGGTGCGGTCTTCTTCGACCTCGATGAAAAGCCCGGTGTCCGCAAGCCGCACCTTGTCCCCCACCGTGGGACCGAACATGTCGGCGTAGGCGCGCCTGTCCATTCGAAAAGCCATCAGTCCGTCCCCCCGTAGCCCTCGTCGCGGGCCTTCTCCATCGCGCCCTCGCGCACGGCGGCCGAATCGAGCGCGCCTTCGGTCAGCGCGTTCAGCCCCATGGCGGTGCGCGCGCCCGCGAAGGCGACGAGCGTCACCTCCTTCTCATCCCCCGGCTCGAAACGCACCGCCGTTCCCGCCGGGATGTCCAGCCGCATGCCGAAGGCCGCCTTTCTGTCGAAATCGAGCAGGCGGTTGACTTCAAAAAAATGAAAATGGGAACCCACCTGGATGGGCCTGTCGCCCCGGTTCGCCACGAGGAGCGAGACGGTCTCGCGACCTTCGTTCAGGACGATCTCGCCGTCCGCCAGAATGTATTCGCCGGGTATCATGCCCTCTCCTTCAGCCGCGTATCGGGTCGTGCACCGTCACGAGCTTGGTGCCGTCGGGGAAGGTGCCCTCGACCTGCACCTCGTGAATCATCTCGGGCACGCCTTCCATGACGTCGTCTCGCGTGAGAATCGTCGCGCCGTAGCGCATCAGTTCGGCGACGGATTTCCCGTCGCGCGCGCCTTCGAGCACCTCGGCCGTGATGATGCTGACGGCTTCGGGGTAATTGAGCTTGAGGCCGCGCGCGCGGCGCTTCTGCGCCAATTCCGCCGCAACGAAAACGAGGAGCTTCTCCTGCTCCCTCGGGGTCAGATGCATTGCCTGCCTCCTGTCGGTAAACTCCTGCGAGCGGCTACGCGGTCAGGCGGTCGAGCAGCGCTGCGTCGCACTCGCCCTGCGCCTCTCCCGTGGCCGTGAATTCCCCTTTTTCCATCACGTAGTATCGATCCGAAAGCCGCCAGGCGAACTCCAGGTACTGCTCCACCAGGATGATCCCTACGTCGCCGCGCTGTTTGATCTTCCACAGAACGCTCTCGATGTCCATGATGATCGAGGGCTGAATGCCCTCGGTCGGCTCGTCAAGCAGCAATAGCCTGGGTTCGCTCACCAGGGCGCGGGCGATGGCGAGTTGCTGCTGCTGGCCGCCGCTCAGCACGCCTCCCTTGCGTCCGAGCATCTCCTTGAGCACCGGGAATAGCTCGAAAACACTCTCGTCATAATACCTGGGGCGTTCGGGGTGGGCTTCCAGCCCCAGCAGGAGGTTCTCGTGCACGCTGAGCTGCGGGAAAATCTCCCGTCCCTGGGGGACGTAGGCGACGCCCAGCCTCGCGCGCGCCTCGGGTCTCGACGCGGTGATGTCGCGCTCCAGGAACTCGATTCTCCCGAGCTTGGGCCTGAGCATGCCGACGATGGATTTCAGGAACGTGGTCTTGCCCATGCCGTTTCTGCCGATGACGCCCGCGATTTCGCCGGGGCGCACCTCGATGTCGAGGCCGCGCAGAATGTGGCTCTCCCCGTAGTAGGCGTGCAGCCTGTCCACCCTAAGCATGTTCCTCGCTTCCCCTGCCCAGATAGAGTTCGACCACCCGCTCGTCCTTGTGCACGTGGTCGATGGAGCCCTCGCATATCACGGCGCCCTCGTGCAGCACGGTGACGCGCTCGGCGATCTCGCGCACGAACTTCATGTCGTGCTCGATGACGAGGACCGAGCGATGCTCGGCGATGCGCCTTAACAGCGCCGCCGTCTTCTCCGTCTCCCCCTCCGTCATGCCCGCCACGGGTTCATCGACGAGCAGCAGGTCCGGGTCCTGCACCACCACCATGCCGATCTCGAGCCACTGCTTCTCGCCGTGGGCGAGCAGACCGGCCCGCCAGTTGCTTTTCGAAGCGAGGCCGATGACGTCGAGCGTCTCCTCGACGCGCTCTTGCGCCTCGGGCGTGGCCCCGCCGAAAAGGAGCGAGGTCACCTTCTTGTCCTGCTTCACGGAGAGTTCGAGATTATCGCGCACCGTCAGGTTCTCGTAAATCGTCGGCGTCTGGAATTTTCTGCCGATGCCTGCGTTCGATATCTCCTCCTGGCGCATCCGCGCGAGGTTGGTCTTCTCCTTGAAGACCACCCGCCCGGAATCGGGCTTCACCTTGCCGGTCACGACGTCGAGCAGCGTCGTTTTCCCCGCGCCGTTCGGGCCGATGACGCAGCGAAGCTCCCCCCTGTCCATGCTGAAGTTGAGCGCGTTCAGCGCCTTGAAGCCGTCGAAGACGACGAACACGTCCTCCATGTAGAGTATGCTTTTAGACGTCAGCGTCATGCTTTCCCCCTAGCCCTCGCTGCGCACGGGCGCGAACGCCTCATCCCCCGCCGCCGGGCGCGTCGTGCGGCGGATCCACTTCTCCAGCTTCCGGGGCGCATCGCGCGCCACGCCGAGGATTCCGTCCGGGAAGAACTGGACCACGAGGATGAATATGCCGCCCAGGAAATAGAGCCAGTAATCCGGATAACTCGACGTGAGGTAGCTGCGCGCCCAGTTCACCCCGACAGCGCCGATCACGGCGCCGATGAGCGACCCGCGTCCTCCGACCGCCACCCAGATGACCATCTCGATGGAGGGCAGCACGCCGATCCGCCCGGGCGTGATGATGCCCACCTGGGGCACGTACAGCGCGCCGGCGACCCCCGCCAGCATGGCGGAAACGGTGAAGACGAACACCTTGTAGTTCGCGGGCGTATAGCCGGAGTAGAGCACGCGGTTCTCCGCGTCTCTGATCGCCAGCAGAATCTTCCCGGCGCGCGATTTCACAATCCAGCGGCAGAGCAGGTACGCGCCGCATAGCGCGAGCGCGGTGACGACATACAGCCCCCGCTGCGTGGACGCCTCGGTGAGCGTGAAGCCGAGGATCTTCTTGAAGTTGGTGAGGCCGTTCGTGCCGCCCAGGTTTATCTCGTTCCTGTTGAAGACGAGCCAGGCGGAGAGCGCCAGCGCCTGCGTGATGATGGCGAAGTACACGCCGCGCACCCGCGTCCTGAAGGCGAGGAAACCGAAGACGGCCGCCAGTAAGCCTGGCACCACCGCCACCGCGAGCGTGGTGAAGAAGAACGAATGGAACGGCTTCCAGAAAAGAGGCAGCTCCTTCACGCGGTTCCAGACCATGAAGTCGGGCAGCTTGCTCTGGTAGACCCCCTCGCCGCCGATCTCGAGCGTGAGGTACATGCCCATGCAATAGGCGCCCAGGCCGAAGAACACGCCGTGGCCCATGCTCAGGATGCCGGTGTAGCCCCATATCAGGTCGAGGCCCAGCGCCAGGATGGCGTAGGCCAGGAATTTTCCGAACAGGTTGAGCGTGAAATCAGAAACGTGGAAAAACGAACCCGGCGTCCCGAAGGCGTTCAGCGAGGGCATCGCGACGAGGAACCACAGCGCCGCGAGCACGAGAACGACGCCGCCGACTTTCTTCTCCATCCTGTCCACCAGAGTTTCACCCGGCATCGCGTATCAAGCCCCTCTCGTGCGGATGGCGAACAGCCCCTCCGGCCTTCTCTGCAGGAAGAGGATCACCAGAACCAGGATCACCACCTTGCCGAACACCGCGCCCATCGCCGGCTCGAGCATCTTGTTCATGCCGCCGATGCCGAAGCCCGCCACGATGGTTCCCAGAATCTTGCCCACGCCGCCCGTCACCACCACCATGAACGAATCCACGATGTAGTTCTGCCCCAGAGCAGGACCCACGTTCCCGACCTGGCTCAGGGCCGCGCCCGCCATGCCCGCCAGCCCGGCGCCGAACGCGAACGTGCCCGCGTCCACGCGGCGGGAGGGAACGCCCAGGCAGGTGCTCATGCCCCGGTTCTGGGTCACGGCGCGAATCCGCAGGCCCGCCCGCGTGCGGAAGAGGAACAGGTACGTGCCCACCACGCAGAAGACGGCCAGCGCGATGATGAACATGCGGTTGTAGGGGAACTGGACGCCGACCATCAGGTGATACCCCCCGCTCAGCCACTCGGGGGACTTCACGTCCACGTTCTGCGCGCCGAACACCTGTCGAACCGCTTGTTGGAGAATCAGGCTGATCCCCCAGGTGGTCAGCAGCGTCTCCAGCGGCCGGCCGTACAGGTGGCGGATGATGGAGACCTCCATCAGAAAGCCCATCAGGGCCGAGGCCAGGAACGCGACGGGCAGCGCCAGCAGGAAATACCAGCCGAAGTAGTTTTGCGGCAGATACGAGATGAAAACGCCCTGGATGATGAAGGTGGCGTAGGCGCCGAGCATCATCAATTCCCCGTGCGCCATGTTGATGACGCCCATCAGGCCGAAGACGATGGCCAGCCCCAGCGCCATCAGCAACAGGATGGAACCCAGGCTCAAGCCCCGGAACAGGGTGTCGATCGTCGCCGTCCAGCTCAGGTAGCCCTCGATCTCCCCGATGGCGTCGCTCGCCGCCGCGCGCACGGAAGCGTCCGTATCTTTTTCCGCCAGGCGCTGGAGCACCGAGACGGCGTTCAGCCCGTGGATCTCGCCGAGCGCGGCGGCGGCCGAGCGCCTCTCCTCGGGATTCGGCGACTTGAGCCGGATGAGCGCCTTCGCCTCGATGAGCGCATGGCGGCCCAGCCAGTGGGTCTCGTTCTCGAGGACCTTGTCGAGCAGCGGGATGAGGTCCTTGTCCCCCACCCGCGCCATCCGCGTGGCTGCTGCGCGGCGCACGTTCGGGTCGGCGGAATGGAGCTGCGCCGAGCTTTGGAGCTGGTTCAGATAGGGTTTGACGGCGCGGCGGATTCTTCTGCCGGCGCGGATTTTACGGAGCCCCCCATCGGGTACGAAAAGGGGTTTGCCGTCTGCGGAGGTGAGCCGTTTTTTCCCGTGGATCGAGAAAAGGGGAACGTATTCCACCTCCCCGCGCGTCACGGCGTCCCCGCCGATGACGAACCGGGCCTCGCCCGATTCAGGCTTCCAGCGATAAAGGCTGCCCTCGCGAAGCGCCAAAAGAAGGGGTAGCAGCTTTGGCTCGAGGCGCTTCGCGAGACCGAGGGCAGCGCGTCTTCTTGTTTTTCTGTTTTTCGATCCCAACTGCGCGATTTCCGCCTGGATGGCCGGTGAAAACGATTCGGTTCGCGCTTCTCCCCTTGCGGCCAAGCCAAAGCCGAGCGCGAATACCAGAATAAGGACGCGAGATATGAATGACCTCGCCGACGCTCCACGCGGAATCGCCCTGATGCCGGCTTGCTGCATACCCCCTCCTTCGCCGTATTTGGCACATCGCCGGTATTTGCGATTCACATGTTTTTCATTTGGGCCGCCCATGGGGGAGCCGAAGCCGGCTCCCCCCGGGCGGTTCTTGCGACTAGGTCGTCGTCTTCTTGTATGTTCCCTGGTGATTTACCCAGTCACAGCTCTTGTCCGGACTCGTGTACTTGCTCCAGGGTTCGGGCGCCACGAGGCCCTTCGTCTGCGAGACGATTTCGAATTGCCCGTTCTTGAGAATTTCGCCGATGAGCACGGGCTTGTGCAGGTGGTGGTTCTTCTCGTCGATCTTCTTGAATCCGCCCGGCGCCTCGAAGCCCATGCCGTAAGCCGCCTTGCGGACGGCGTCCACCTTCGTCGTTCCCGCTTTCTCGACCGCCTGCTTCCAGATGTAGACGCCGAGATAGGCCGCCTCGATGGGGTCGTCCGTCACGCGGCTCGCACCACCCGGCAGGCCCTTTTTCTTGCAGTAGGTCTTGAAGTTCTTGACGAACGTCTTGTTCTGCGGGGTGTCGATCGACTGGTAGTAGTTCCACGCCGCCAGGTGCCCGACGAGCGATTTCGAGTCCATGCCGCGCAGCTCGTCCTCCGCCACGCTGAACGCCATGATGGGCACGTCTTCGGAGCGCAGACCCTGGTTCGCGAACTCCTTGTAGAAGGGCACGTTGCTGTCGCCGTTGATGGTGCTGAGCACGGCGGCGTCGCCGCCCGAGGCGAACGATTTCACCTTGCCGACGATGGTCTGGTAATCCTGGTGGTGGAAGGGCGTGTACTCTTCCATGATGTTCGCAGCCGGCACGCCCTTCGCCAGCAGGAAGGCCCGGAGGATCTTGTTCGCCGTGCGCGGGAACACGTAGTCGGTGCCGAGCAGATAGAACTTCTTGAACCCGCCGCCGTCCTCGCTCATCATGTAGTCCGCCGCCGGAATCAACTGCTGGTTCGGCGTAGCACCCGTGTAGAAGACGTTCTTCGAGCACTCCTCGCCCTCGTACTGCACCGGGTAGAAGAGAAGGCCGTTGTTCTTCTCGTACACGGGAAGGACGGATTTGCGGCTCACCGACGTCCAGCAGCCGAAGGTCACGTCCACCTTGTCTTTCAGGAGAAGCTGCTTCGCCTTCTCGGCGAACAAATCCCAGTCCGAAGCCGGGTCGACGACCACGGGCTTGATGGGCCGCTTCATCACGCCGCCCGCCGCGTTGATCTCCTCCACGGCCATCAGGACCACGTCGCGCAGCGAGACCTCGCTGATCGCCATGGTTCCGCTCAGAGAGTGCAGAACCCCGATCTTGACGGGCTCGGCCGCCCGAATCACGTTCGGGAACGGAAGCGCGCTCATCGCCGCCGCGCCGAGCCCCATCACCCCCGCTTTCTTGAGAAACTTCCTCCGGGATAATTTCTCCGTTCCAGTCAACTTCTTTTTCTTCATTTTCCTGTCTCCATAATAGTAAGCCAATGGTTTTAGAAGCTGCCTCAAGCAGCCTGGATAGCGAAGCGAACACAGAAAATCTTCGACGACAGGATGGAAATATAGAGGGGTTTCTTTACGGGATTCTTGCGGTTCGGTTAAATTGTCGTTTCTGTTTTGTTTCACCCATGTTTCGAGGATTCGCCATTTCATGACCAGAATTCCCCCCATCAACCCCTCGCAGGCCGGGCGAGCACTCATTCACGGGATGCGCCCCGCACCACCACGGAGGCCCCCGACATGGCGTCCTTAAGCCGCAGGCTCGCAAGGTGGGCGGCGGGGCTTCGCTTCGAGGATCTGCCGCCTGAAGTCGTCGACCGCGCCAAGGGCGTTACGTTGCAGGCCATCGGCTCCGCTCTTCTGGGTTCTCGAACCGAAGACGGGCGCAGGGCCGTCGCCCTCATCACAGAAGAAGAAGCGGGCGTTCATCGCGGCGCGACCATCATGGTCAGCGGGGCGGGAGCGACGAAAGGGGGCGCCGCCTTCGCGAACGCAGAAATGGCCCTGGCGGGCGGCAAGTGGGACACCTTCCGCATGCTCACCCATCCGGGAACCGGCATTATCCCCGCCGCCCTCGCCGCGGCGGAAGCGCGAGGCGCCTCGGGAGCGGATTTTCTGACGGGCGTCGCCGCGGGCTATGAGGTCATGGAGCGCCTCGCGTCCGATTTCATCCCCACGGTGATGTCGCGCGGTTTTCATGCGGGGCCCGTCTTCGGGATCTTCGGGGCCGCCGTCGCCGCCGGGAAGATCATGGGCTTGAGCGAGGATCAGATGAACAGCGCGGTTGCGCTCTGCGCGAGTCTCGCGAGCGGAAACCTCGAAGGCCCGCGCAGCGGGGGGCAGGCGCTCAGGGAAGGCGGCGCCGTGCGAAACGCCCTCCTGGCTGCAACTCTGGCCGAGCGGGGCCACGCCGGCGGGGAGACGGTGCTGGAGGGCGAAGCGGGTTTTTATCACGCCTACGCCGGAAACAACGAGGGCCGCCTCACCTACAGCTTCACGGGCGAGGCGAGGACAAGCCTGGGCAAAATCACCGAGGGATTGGGGGAGGAGTGGCTGTTCCTCGAAACGCTGTTCCGCATCTACTCCATCTCGGGCTACAACCTGGCCCACATCGACGTGACGGCGAGCCTCTGCGAGGAGAACGACATCCGCATCGAGGAGGTCGAGCGCGTGGAGACGCTCGTGAACTGGCTGGAAACGCAGTACCCGAGCCCCGCCTTCGCGAATCGCCGCGAGGACGGCGCACCAAGCCCGGGCAGCACGCATTACTACGCGGCTTTCGGCGTCGTGAAGCGCGGCTATCCGCTCCTGAACGACCCCCCCGGCGAGAACGACCCGCCCGGGGTGCTCGACATGATGGAGCGCGTGAGAATCATTCCCTCACGCGAGATGGGGCTTTTCGCCCCCAGGGTAAGCATCCACACGAAAGAGCGTGGCGTCTTCACCAGGCAGGCCACCGGGCGGGAGTTCATCTTCAGCTTCGATGAACTCGTGAACCGCATCTGCGGCATCGCACCCGGCCTCCCGATACCGGAGCCGCGCTACGGGGAAATCATCGAAACCTGCCGCACGCTGGAGGCGCAAGAGAAGGCGGAAAAGCTCATCCGCCTCACCGTGGCGGGGGATTAGAACGCGAATTCGAAAATCCTGCCGGGCGCGCCGAAATAACGGCATCGTTGTCCGGTCTCGAATGATGCGAGAAGGTGTAGGGGCCGCATACATGCGGCCCGTCGCCCGAGGGTGAAAAACCAGGGTCGCATATATGCGACCCCTACAATTAAGGCGGCGCCTGCCCCGAGCGAAGTCGAGGGAACGGCTATTCAGGGTGAGGTCAATACGGCGATTGCGGGTTTCATCCTTTCCCCGCTAACGGATTTCCCGAAAAGGAGAAACCCATCGGCAAGACGAACCAAGGCGAGATGCACTCCCCCTCAAGGGGGCTGTTAAAAAACCCTGTATGCGTCCCCTGGAAACCGCCGACGCCTCCTTCCTACCGCGCAGGTGGCCACAAAACCTCATCCTGAGTAGGCGCGAAAGCGCCGTATCGAAGGATGGGAAGTGTCTCCCGGCGTGTGAAGCAATCGCTTCCGGATTGGGCGCGATTGACCTTCGATACGCGGCTCCGCCGCTACTCAGGATGAGGCGGTGTGGTTTTGTTCGTCATTCCGGCGAAAGCCGGAATCCATTTGCTTTGCCTTTGTTTTTTCTTTTCTGATCGATTCGCGCTGATGACGAGGAGATGAAAAGCCGAAATATTGCCATTCTGCTTGAAAAATGGATTCCGGCTTTCGCCGGAATGATGGTGGTCTTCCCACATCGAGAGCCCTTTTCAACAGCCCCGTATCGAATCGGAAAAAACCGATTTTCACCGAAAGCGACCCGGGCCGAACCGGCGCTCTCATGATACCTGACGATAATCCAGGGTTTACTCTTAGAAATACGGGGGGTGGGGAGCGTTCAAACGCACCGGCCCCCGACGCAATGCCGGGGGCCGTATAACCTGGTTCGCTTACTGGATCAGGATCTGTTTCGGCTTGTTCGCCTCGGCGATGGGCACGCGAAGCGTCAGGACGCCGTCGACGAGCTCGGCGCTCGAAGCGTCGTTCCGCACCATGCCGGGCAGCACGATGCGGCGGCTCACGGAACCCATGAAGCGTTCGCGCCGATAGTACTTCTCTTCCTCGACTTCCGATTCTTTCTGCTTCGTCGCCTTGATGGAGAGTACGCCCTTCTCAATCCGCAGGTCGATATCCTCTTTCCTGTATCCCGGAAGCGAAGCGCGCACCACGACGTCCGTGTCGGTTTGCGCGATGTCGACGGGCAGAATCCCTTCCTCGCCGTCATTGGCGAGAGGCTTGACGAAGGAATCTTCCAGAAAGCGGTTGAATACGTCGTGAATCGAAGCAGGTCTCATCAGGTTGGGCATTGTGAATCCTCCTTGTGGTGAAAGTGATTTCGGGGACTTGCTTTCCCCATCATTCATGTTTTTGGCCGCTTGCTCCATATATGAGTTAATTACACTCATATAATCATATGTTCTAAGCAATATATATAGGCCTTTTTTTGAATTTGTCAACTGAATATGCGAATTTTTTGAAAAATTCACGTTTTTGGCAACAAACGTCGTTTGGGCAGCAAGGATTTTCTGCGCAGCGGGGACTCACAGGAGGGGGTGATCTATAGAGCCGGCTTATTTTCGAGAAAAATGGCGTTTTCCATCAGCTCGGCAACGAAGACGCAACTTTCCTTGCGGGCGTGAATCAAGAGGGGGAATCGCCGTTCCCGAGGTATAAAACACCTATCGGGAACGACCACGTCGTTTACCGCCCTACCAGAGTTGCTCCGACGCCAGGGCCGCGCCCTCGGCGAGGGAGGCCATCTTCATCCACACGATGCGCCGGTCCACCTGCACCCGGCCGGCGAATGTGCCGAAGCCGCAATCGACGCCGGCGATGACGTTCTCGCGCCCCACCGCCTCGGCGTAGTTCACGATGCGCTCGGCCACCAGTTCGGGATGCTCCACGAAGTTCGACGTCGAGTCGATCACGCCGGGGATGATGCTCTTGCCCTCGGGCAAGTCGACTTCGCGCCATACCTTCCACTCATGGCCGTGGCGGGGGTTCGCGCCGGGGAACGATACGGCGCAGGGTTTCCCCTTCAAGACGATGTCGATGATGTCCTTGATCGGAACGTCCTCATGGTGCGGCCCCAGCGTGCTGCCCCAGCAGATGTGCATGCGCATGCGCTCGGGCGCGATGTTCCGCACCGCGTGGTTCAGGGCTTCGACGTGCATCTCGATTTCCTTGCGGAAATCCTCGAGGCTCAAATCGCGAAACACGGTGTGGCGGCTCAGCGCGAGGTCGGGGCAGTCGAGTTGCAGGAGGAGCCCCGCGTCCACAATCGCCTCGTACTCGCGGCGCATCACGTCCGCGAGCGCGAAAATGTATTCCTCCTCGCTCTCATAATAAAGGTTCCTGAGATAGCGCGAAATCTGACCCGGCGAGGGGGAGGTCATGAACGCCTCTTCCAAATCGGCGCGCCCGAGAACGCTCTTCGCGCGCTCGATGTCCACCTGGGCGGCGGGCCAGTCCTTCCAGTCCACGGGGCCGGAGCAGGCCGGGCGGTTCTGAAGGGGCGAGGCAAATTGGGAGAGTATTTCGGACAATTCGGGAAAACCCTCCTCGCCCGTGCCGAGCGGGGGCGAACTGGGGCCGTCATAACCCGTCAGCCTGTGCTTGACGTGGGAGGTGTAATCGGGCCGCCCCTGCTCGCCGTCGTTGATGACGTCGACGCCCGCCGCCGCCTGTTTCTCCACGACGTCTTCTATCGCGCGCGACACGGCGGAGTCGAGTTCGCCAGGATCCGCCGCGCCCTCCTCCTGGGCCAGCAGTAAATCGACCACTTCCTGGGGACGCGGCAGGCTCCCCGTGTGGGTCGTGAGTATTCTCTCCGTGCTTCGCTTCATAACTTTGCGCTCCCCTTTTTCCTGAAAAAAGACTCCCCGGCGTGTGCCCGGTTTTTTCTTCCACACGGTTTCCTATTGGATCTCGCAGAAGCCTTCAAGGCCGAGCAAATCCTCTATTTCCGTCGAGCGGCCCCGAAACCCTCGTGCCTCCCGCTTGTGCAATCGCCCGCCCGGCGCACCTCCCGGAGGGCTTTTTCACGAAACCGGAACCAACGGCAGGATACAATACGGCATCGATGCAGGCGATACAGCTGTTGTGTAAAATTGAAAGTTATACTTGCAATCAGTCACGTATCGCGATACCTTGCTCCCATGATCGAGCGCGAGATCACACCCTACCTCAAAGCATTGTTCGGTAAGCGTTTATCCAAGCCGTGATGGTGGCGCCTTGAAGCAGTAGTTCGGGCCGGGATGGGGGATGATTTTACCGGTTGAGGACTTGCTTCCAGTTTCTGCGCAAGGGTCGTAGCCAGATGTCCTTTTTCGGTTGGGCTC
>JAJDYR010000004.1 GCA_022825065.1 bacterium | reverse complement strand
CGCCCTGTGGAGAGCCTGCGCCGCCCGGAGACGCCGTCCGCGCGTTCTCCGCGACCTCACGCGCCGATTGGGCTCCCTCTCCCAGGCCGCGTGAGACGCCATACCGCCCGCTTCAAAACGGGGTTTTTCAACAGACCCTTGACAGGGGGGTATGAAAAGGCGACGCCCGCCGCCGGTTGAGGGGCTTTTGTTTTTTCTTACCCCTCGTCGGTGTAGTAAACCCCCAACCCTTATCAGGGGGTTTTGTTTTTTTTGCCCCCCTGACAAGGGGGGGTAGGGGGGGTTGGTTTTGTAGGGACAGGCCTCCGTGCCTGTCCTGACGAAGGACAACCACGGAGGGCAGGACAACCCCGAGGAGGGGTTGTCCCTACAACCGAGCCCCGCACACCAAAACGCCCCTGCCTCCGCATGCCCCTACAGCGGCCCGAAATCGGGCGGGGGGATACGGCGCTTCGAGGCCGCCTCGTAGGTCGAGGCGATCCGCAGCAGAACGTCCTCCCGGCCTGGTTCGGCGCGGAAGACGAGGGAAAACGGCAGGCCGGGCTCGGGGATGGTGGTGGCCTGATCGTTGTGGGCGGAGACGAACCGCGTCCCGTCCTCGCTGAGCTCGAAAACCGGGTCGTAGGTCGTCCGCACGTAGCCCGCGGGTACGAGCATCTCCGTCAGGCCCGCGTTCGGGCCGCTCTGCGATTCGGGCCGTGAGTTCAGGATGAGGCCGGGCTGGACCGCGCCGCCGATGATGGCGGGCGGGAACGGCGTGTGCAGGCGCACGAGGGCGTCCAGGTCGTTCTCGAGGATCACCATCATGTCCACGCGGCGCAAAAGCTCGCGCAGCATGATGCGCTCGTTCACCCCCTGCCTGTGGCCGTGGGGGTTGCGCGGGTCCGCGACTTCCTCCCAGTTCCTGAAGGCGGCGCGGTGGTCGTCGCCCCAGAACTTCGAGCGCGCGTTCAGCTCGGGAAAGCCGGTGATGGTCTCGGTGAAGCCGCGCGCCTCCCAGTCCTCCGCCCGGCGCGAGAGGTACTGGTGGATGTGGTAGCGGAACGTCATGGCGAGTTCCTGCTGCTGCACGGTGGCGAGGTCGAGGTTTATCGGCTGCTCGATCCTGCCCTCGCCCATGGCGAGCATGTAGTCGATGGGCTGCATGTCGCCCGAACCGAAGACGACGCCCGGCGCGAACTCGGTGGGGACGATGGCTTCGGCGAACTCCTTAAACAGCGGCTGGCCCTCCGGCGTGAGCCGGAACATGATGTCGGGCATGAAGACGGGGATGAGCCTCGCGAGCGCGCGGCGGAAATCCGTCTTCATGGTCTCGATCTCCGGATCCCCCGCCCAGAGCGGGTCGGTGGATTCGAGCAGCTTCGCGCCGAGCTTTTGGCCCAGGACTTCCTTTATCTCCCGGCCCGCCGCGTTCACGATGGGCTCTTCCGACTTGGAACCCCTCGGGTAGACCATCGACTCGCGGATGACGCCGATGCGCACGCCCTCGAGCGCGCCCGCCTCGCCGCTCGTTCTCACGTGCGAAGCGTAGGGCGTATCCAGGACGGAGGAGCGCGGCACCGTGGTGAACGGGTCGCGCGGGTCGTAGTAGCCGTTCACCGGGTCCTTGAGCGCGTCGAGCACCTTGGCGCAATCGGCGAGAGATTTCGTGATGACGCCGCTCCGGTCGCAGTAGATGTCCGCCCCGATGGCCCCGCCGTCGAAGCCGAGCATCGCCTTGTGTGGCAGGATGAGCGCGACGGCGTTGTGGTTCGACGGCCCCCGGCAGGAGGCCCGCGTCTCCTCGCCCAGGCTCGCCATCACCATGTTCGTGCTCACCGAGAGGGCGGAGCCCGAACTCGACCCCAGAGAGGCCGCCCGCGTGGTGTCGTAGGGGTTCGAGGGGTTCCCGCCCCACGTGCTGCGCTGGTAGCCCAGGACGGAGGGCAGCACCTTCTCGGGCGCGTGCCGCCCGCCCGGGTCCCCCGCGCGCCCGTTGTATTCGGTGCTGACGGCCTTGGCGAAGATGACGGCGCCCTTGTTCCTGAGCTGCTCGACGAGGATGTGGTCGCGCGCGGGGAAGTCGATGTCGTAAGCCGCGTCGCCGCCGCCGGTGGAGCGCATGTCCTTCGTGTCGAAGGGGTCCTTGAAGGAGAACGTCACCCCGTACATCGGCATTTTCTCGAGGTCCGGGTCCGCGCCGTACTCGGCGTCGAGCTCCGCCGCGCGCTCGAGCGCGTCGGGGTAGTGGCGGAATACCTCGCACATGGGCGGCGCGCCGGGCGGCAGGGGGCCTTCCGAGGGGTGCCGGTCGAAATCGCCCTTACACGTCACGGAGCGCTCGCCGCGGATGTTCAGTGTGGCGAGGGCGTTCACCTGGCCCGCGTCCGGGACCCCGACGATCATGCCGTATTGCTGCTGCACGTCCGGGTCGGAAGCCGTATCCTCCATGCGGCCGAACTCGAGCGGCGGGCCTGCGTATTTATCCAGATCGGGCAGGTGGTCGGCGGCCTTCACGGTTTCGGTCGGGAAGCGCAGCGGGAAGCCGCCGCGCACGGCGCCTCTGGCTTCGGGGACGGGCGCGCCGTCTTCGGTGACGAGCATGCTGGCGACGCCGTTGTACGCGCGGACGCGCGCGAGGTAGCCTTCGACGACTTCTACGCACGTCGTGCGGCCGGCGCGAATCGCCGCGTGCATATCCCCGATGGACGCTTCTTCGAGGCGGAACGCCCCGCTCTTGTCCTCCATGACGCATCCTTTCGTGTTGTGCCGCGTTCCCGCCCCCTGCCGGGGCCGTGAAAAAAATCCCGGGGAGAGGGTTCGCAGTTATTGTAGTGGACGATCCCTCCTCGGGATTGTCCACGCATATATGCGGCCCTTTTCGCGGGATATCGGTGCGGGTCGCATATATGTCGGACAGATACGTCCGACCTGCATACCTTCACATCCGTCGAACCGAACCGCAACGCCGGGGGTTTTTCAACAATCCCCCGCCGGCGGAGGGAGCGGCTTCCGGTTTCAGGCGATGCGGGAATACTAGGGGCGGCGCCCGGTTTTGGCAACGGCGGGAGGGGACGAAGCGCAGGAACGGGAGCTTTCCGCGCCCCGCCGTTTCGCCCGGGCGCAATCGTGCGATTGCGTCGTCCGGGCCGGGGAGCCGGCGGCGCGATTCCCCCGGTGTCATGAGCGGGGCTGATTCCATTCAGTCGCCCGGAGCCATGAGTCAACGGCCCGGTTCACGCGCGCGGAATTGCCCGCAATTGCCGCTCGAAGGCTTCGGGTGGGCCATATTACCGGTGTGCGGATTCGAGCGCGAATCCAGCTCCCCCGGCTCCGCTTCGCCGAGCGGGGCCGGAAGCCGACGGAGCGGTTCGGAGGGCGCATTCGCCGCCCGGAAACTTGCGCGCGCCCCCTCGTTTTCACGGATCGGATTCCGGCGCGAATCCGTCTCTCCTCCCGGTTCCGAATTCCCGAATAATTAGATAAAATCAGATAAATTTCCGATGTTTTTCGATAAATACGTGAAAATTCATGAATGGCTAACTGACTGAATTATAACGAACAAGGGGTTTCGGGTTGAAAAAAGAGGCGAAAACGGACCTCGACGCCCTCATCGTCGGCGCGGGCGTCGCCGGGCTTTTCATGCTCTACCGGCTGCGCTCGCGCGGCTTCAAGGCGCGCGTCTACGAGGCGGGCGGCGACGTGGGAGGCACCTGGTACTGGAACCGCTACCCGGGCGCGCGGTGCGACACGGAGAGCGTTCAGTATTCCTACCAGTTCTCCGAAGAACTCCAACAAGATTGGGAGTGGAGCGAGCGCTACGCGAGCCAGCCGGAGATTCTGCGCTATGTCGAGCACGTGGCCGAACGCTTTGATTTAAGGCGCGATGTCGTTTTCAACACGCGAATCGTCTCCGCCGTCTTCGATGAGGAAGCAAGCCGCTGGGTCGTCGAGACAGACGGCGGCGAGCGGATTTCGGCGACGTTCTGCGTGATGGCCACGGGGTGTCTCTCCTCGCCCAACTTCCCCGCTTTCGAGGGCCTGGACGGTTTCGACGGCCCCGTTTTCCACACGGGCCTCTGGCCGCATGAGAAGGTGGATTTCTCGGGAAAGAGAGTGGGCGTGATCGGTACGGGATCGTCCGCCATGCAGTCGATTCCCATCATCGCGCGCGAGGCGGACGATGTGTTCGTCTTCCAGAGAACGGCGCACTTCGCCGTGCCCGCGCACAACGGCCCCATCAACGAGGAGCGGGTGCGCGAGGTGAAGGCGAATTACCCGCAAATCAGGGCGAGGGCCAAGCGATCGGCCACGGGTTTCGATCAGACCTTTGGCGAGAAGGAGGCCTTGAAGGTCAGCGAAGAAGAACGCGAGCGCGAATTCGAGAAACGCTGGGCGCACGGGGGGCTGCCCTTTCTCTCCGCCTTCACGGATCTGCGCTACAGCGAAGAGGCGAACCGGATGGCGGGCGAATTCGTGCGGAACAAGATTCGGGAAATCGTGAAGGACCCCGAAACCGCGGAACTGCTTTGCCCCACAACCGTCATCGGCTGCAAGCGCCTGTGCGTGATTACAGAGTATTTCGAGGCCTATAACCGCCCGAACGTCCATCTGGTCGACGTGAGCGAATCGCCCATCGAGAGGATAACGCCGGAAGGGGTGGTGACAGGGGGGCGGGTGTATGACATCGACATGCTCATCCTGGCGACGGGGTTCGACGCCATGACGGGGACCCTGCTCAGAATCGACATCCGTGGGCGCGGCGGGCGCACCCTGCAGGATAAATGGAAGGAAGGCCCCCGCACCTATCTCGGCCTCATGACGGCGGGCTTCCCGAACATGTTCACCATCACGGGCCCCGGCAGCCCTTCAGTTCTGACGAACATGCAGACCTCCATCGACCATCACGTCGAGTGGATAGGCGCGTGTCTCGTGTATCTGCGCGAGAACGGGATGAAATCCATCGAGGCTTCCATGGAGGCGGAGGACGCCTGGGTGGCGCACAACAACGAGGAGACCGCCAAGACGATTCGCTACAAGTGCACCTCCTGGTATCTGGGCGCGAACATACCGGGCAAGCCGCGCGTGTTCATGCCCTACATCGCCGGGTTCGACGTCTATTCGAAAAAATGCGCGCAAATCGTGGCGGCGGGATACGAGGGGTTTCGTTTGATTCCGCGCGAAACCGACCCTGTGGATACTCTGGTCGGGCATTCCGGGGATTCATGACGGACCCGACTTACTTTCTTGATGAATTTGGTATATAAAACAACACCATTAAAAATAACAAGCATTCATGAATAGGATCTTTGCATGGCGGAAGTAGTCGTAAAGGACTTGGTGAAACGCTTCGGGACGGAAACCCTGGCGGTGGATAACGTCAGTTTCACCGTGGGCGAGGGTGAATTCGTTACTCTGCTGGGCCCCAGCGGATGCGGGAAGACGACGACGCTTCGTTGCATCGCAGGGCTCGAGACGCCCGATGAGGGGGACATCCTCATCGCGGACGAAATATTCACTTCGAGCCGCAACGGGGTTTGCCTGCCCCCGGAGAAGCGCCGGCTCGGCATGGTGTTTCAGTCTTACGCCATATGGCCTCACATGTCGGTTTCCGAGAACGTGGCTTACGGCATTCAGGCCCAGGGGGCGAGCCGCGCGGAAGTCAACGAAAAAGTCGCCAATGCGCTCGAACTCGTCGGCCTGAGCGGTCTGGGCGAGAGAAACGCCACCAAACTCTCCGGCGGCCAGCAGCAGCGGGTCTCTCTCGCCCGCGCATTGGCCTACAACCCCCGCGTCCTTCTTTTCGATGAGCCGCTCAGCAACCTCGACGCGAAGCTGCGCGAACGCATGCGGGTCGAGTTGGCGAACCTGATCAAAGAACTCAAGTTGACCGCCATATACGTCACCCACGATCAGGCCGAAGCCATGGTCATGAGCGATCGGATCATCGTCATGAAGGACGGGAGGATACAGCAGGAAGGAGATCCGCACGCTACCTACAACGAGCCGTCCAACAGTTTCGTCGCCGATTTCATCGGTGTGACGAATATTCTCGAGGGTAAGGCCGGTGAAAGAGAAAACGGAAAAGGGCTTTGGGTGGAAGTGCCCTCTCTTCAGTCGAAAATCCTTTGCGCGAAGGGAATCGACCGCGATATCGCAGTCGGCTCGGATTTGCTGGTCACCGTGCGGCCCGAATACATCGAGCTTGGAGAAGAAGGGTCAAACGACAATAACGTCTTGAGGGGCCAGGTGAGCGATGCCGTTTACCTGGGGCAATCGTGGGATTGCCTGATTCAATCGGGGAGTTTTGAATTGAGGGTGCACGTTCGTGGAGACGCGGATATTCGGGCGGGCCAGCCCGTCACCATGAATATATCCCCTTCAAGATGCGTGGTGTTGAGCGATTGAGTGGAGGGTGAGCTGAACAAGCCCTCCTGTGCGGAACCGGTATTCGCTTTACTTTTTCCTTGGGAGAAGACTCGATGAAGAAAACCTTGATTTGCTCGGTAGGAATGGCGGTATTGCTGGCGGCTGTGTTCACGCTGGGCGGGCCAGCCCGCGCCGCGGAAGCGCCTATTTTGAAAGAACTCAAGGGTGCGGAAAAAGCCCGCGTCGCAAAATTGATTGAAGGCGCCAGAAAAGAAGGCAATTTCTCCTGGGCCACGAACCTCGCTCCCGTGAAAGCGGCCAAGGCGATGGAGAAAGCCTTCAAGGAACTCTACGGACTGCCGAATGTGAAATTCCGTTTCGCCAACCGGCGCTCCGGTACGCTCATCAAGCGTTTTGAGCAGGAGATCAAGGCGAACAAGCTCTCCGTCGACGTGGTCGTACTCGCCGCGGCCTCCTGGCTGCACTCGATGAAACGGCGCGGGCATTTGATGAAATACGTCTCGCCGGAAGACAAGCATTACGATTTGGCTGAAAAAGCGAATATGAACGGCGACGGGTATTGGGTGTCCGATGGGCAAATCAACACCATGGCGGTCAACCGGGATTTGGCGGGCAAAGTCAAACTGACGAGCTGGTACGATTTGCTGAGGCCCGAGTTCAAGGGCAAGGTGCTGGTCGGCGACGCGAGGCCCTCCGAGACCTACACCCTCTGGTACAAGGGACTCCGCGAACGGCTGCCGAAGAGCTACTTCCAGAAATTGAGCGCTTCGGGCGCTGGCGTGATGGCGAGAGGCGCGGCGCAGAGGCGCTCCCTCATGGCGGGGGAATACTGGCTCGGTACGACGATCATGGCCCGGCATAACTGGATCGCCAAGAAAGCCGGCGTCAACATGGACCCCATCTACCCCAAAGAGGGCGTGGTTGCGCTTCCCATCGGCTCGGTGATCATGGCGAAGGCGAAAAACCCCAACATGGCGAAACTTTTCGTCGATTACTGGCGGAGCGTGAGAGGGCATCACATGCTCCTCAATTACAACCCGCTCAATTCCGGCAGGCCACTTCCGCCGCACAAGGATGAGAAAATCAACAAGCTCATCTTGGCGAAAGACGGCATTGCGCCGCCCATCGACAAGATCAACGTCATCCCGACCGACTGGAGCAAAGTCACGCCGGCGGACGTGAAAAAATGGAAGGCGGAATTCATCGAAGTGTTCGGTTCGGGGACGAAGAAATAACAATGTCTGATACCCGGGGAATCGGAAATTGAGCAGCGCATCGAAATCGGAACTGGAGGCCGGTGGCGGCGGGGCGAAACCCGCCGTTGCGGCCTCCTCCCTTGCGGGGCGGTTCTTCAATTCTGAAAATTCGCTGAAAATCGGTTCGCTGGGACTGCTCACGATTCTGGCCATCCTGCCCGTATCGGTGTTCATATACAGCGCGTTCGTGACCCACCCCGAAGCCGGGAAATCCATATTCACGTTCACGAACTTCACGAAGACGTTTTCCACCTCCGAGGTGTTGGACGCCTCGGTGAACACCCTGATCATTGCGCTGGGAACGTCGGTTTTTTCCTGCCTGGTGGGCGTTTCACTCGCCTGGTTCCATGCGCGCACCGACATGCCTTTCCGGAGGACTCTGGAGGCGTTGACCCTGATACCCTTCTTCCTGTCTTCGTTTCTGGGGGCAGTTGCCTGGTGGGCGCTGGCCGCCCCGAGGACGGGTATCCTGAACCGCTGGATGATCGATCTCTTCGGGTTGTCGGCCCCGCCGTTCAACATCTATTCGATGACCGGGATCGTCATGGTGATGGCGCTGTTTTATACGCCCTATATGTATCTGTTTACGATAGGCTCCCTGAACCGGATGGATCCCGCCCTCGAGGAATCCGCGCGGGTTTGTGGAACCGGCGTCTTGCGCACCGCCCTGAGGGTAACGATTCCGCTTTCCACGCCCGCCATGCTCTCCGGCGCGGTCATCATTTTCGTGGTGAGCATGGGTGTTTTTGGCGTGCCCAGCCTTTTGGGTCCGATAGCGAGAATTTCGACGCTCTCGACGATCATCTACACGAAGATGGAGGAATATCCGCTGGACATCGGCGGGGCGGCCGCACTGGGAAGCGTCCTGATGGTGTTCACCGCCTTGGGCCTCTACATCCAACGGAAGATTATCGCTCCAAGAAGTTACGTGACTGTGACGGGCAAGGGTTATCGCCCCAGCCGCGTTTCTTTGGGGCCCTGGAAATACGTCGCGCTCGCCATCAATTGTTCCTACGTTCTTTTGGCAGTCATCCTCCCGCTGGGAGCGCTCCTGCTGGCGTCGTTCAACCGCGCCTGGCTGGGCGGGTTCCGCTGGAGCCAGCTTTCCATCTACAACTGGGCGTATGTCCTGTTCGAATATGAATACGCCGTTCGCGCCACCAAGAACAGTCTCATCCTGGGACTTGTGGGCGGATTCATCACGGTGGTCCTGTGTACGTTCCTCGCCATGGTGATTCTCAGGGGCAGGAACAAGAAACTCAGCGGCGCGGTGGATTACCTGAGCACCCTGCCCATCGGCGTGCCGGGCCTCATCATGGGCATGGCTTTTCTCATCACATGGATCAAGACGCCGCTCTATGCGTTGCCCATGCTCTTGCTCATGATGGCGTATATGACGCGCTACCTGCCCTATGGCTTGAGAACCATATCTTCAGTGCTTCAGTCGCTCAGTTCCGAGCTCGAAGAAAGCGCCAGGATCTGCGGCTCCTCGTTCGTCTCGACGATAAGGAAGATCACGGTGCCGCTCTTGAGGCCGGGCATATTCGCGGCTTATCTCATGCTGTTTATCATGTTCATCAGGGAGTTGCCGGTGTCCGTTCTCCTGGCGACGGAAGACAGCGCCCCCATGGCGGTGGCCCTGTACATCCTGCAGGAAAAC
Organism: bacterium; assembly: GCA_022825065.1. Classification (GTDB taxonomy): domain Bacteria; phylum UBA8248; class UBA8248; order UBA8248; family UBA8248; genus Bin107. Next base: position 74,789 of record JAJDYR010000004.1, on the reverse strand, counting down.
GAGGCATTGGGCGTCGTGGCAGCATTCGCTCTCGTTCAGACAGCGCTCCTCCTGCTGGGAACGATTGTCTTCAGAAAACTCGGAAGCCTGGAAGAGCTCTCGGTCTAGCGGAGAGAACGAGACCCGGAAACAGGAAGGCGCCTGGAGCGCATGAGTTTCGGAATCCGGCGCCCGCAGGGGGGAGACCGAGTGAAGCTCAAAGGCATCATGGGAGCGCCCACGACGGCGTTCAAGCCAGACGGCGTCGTCGATTACGACACCTTCGGAAGCCAGGTCGATTTCCTGATCAAGCAGGGATTTCCCTTCATCGCCCATCCCATGCACATCGGCGAGTCCATCAATCTGAGCGAAAGCGAACGCAAGGAGTTGGCGCGTATTCTGGTGGACACGGCCGTCGGCCGCGTTCCCGTATTCGTGAACGTAACCGCTTCAGGGCCTGATAACTCCATCGATTTGGCGAGGCACGCCGAAGCTGTAGGCGCAACCGGAATCGTCGTGCTCTCGCCCTATCATTGGAGGCCCGGGGATAAAGCCCATCTGGATTATTTCCTGACGATGGGGGGGTGCGTGGATAGCGTGTTGATCGCCTACAACAACCCGAGTCTTCAGGTGACCATCTCCCACGACATGCTGGAAGAAATGCTCGAAAAGCTCCCGAACTTCCACGCGCTCAAAGACGCCAGTTTCGACATGAACTATTTTACCGGCGCTTGCCGCATCGCCTCGGCCGCTCGATCAGATTTTTCCGTGTTCACAGGGATCGAGTGGCTCCTTACGTCGATTCCCGTCGGTGGCTCGGGGTCGTTTTCCAATTGCGGGGAGGTCGCCCCCCGGCTGGTTCTGTCTCTATACGATGCCTGCGTCTCGGGAGACTATGAAAAAGCGCGCGCCCTGCAATATAAAATGGACATACTCCTGCATTTGCTGCAGACGAACTACCCGGCGACGGTGAAATACGCGATGGAGCTCATGGGCCGTCCCGTCGGCGAGACGCGGAAACCCATTCTGCCGCTGGACGATGACGCCAAGGCCCATACCAGAACGACACTCGAATCGCTCGGGATTTTCGAGAGCGAGCCGTCAGGCTGGTGACTCGGGGCGTTCCTGTTCTCGTCCGACACTCCTTTTTTGCCAGGCAAAGATCGAAAGCAGCAGAGCTGCTCCTGCTATGTTGGCGGTGTATGCGGACAAACCGCCCGGAAGTTGGAATTTCGCCGGCAGAAAACAGAACACGGCGGCGGCGCCCAGGAGCAGCCATTCGAGGGGGGAGGTCTTTCTCTTGAGGTAGCCCATCGTCCAGGCGGAAAACGCAATGGTGCCGAAGGTCGCCGTCCCCATCGTCCAGATTGTGAGTTTCACCGAGCCCGTCAGCAGAATGGGCGTATAGGCGAAGAGAAGCGGCATGACGTAGAGCATTTTGGCGAACCGAAAACTCGCCCAGCCTGTCTTCCAGGGGTCCGCTACGGCGATGGAAGCGGCGACGTAGGCGCCCAGGCATACCGGCGGCGTGATGTTCGAATCCTGACTCAGCCAGAAGACGATCATGTGCGCGGCGATGAGGGGAACGCCCAGGTTCTCGAGGGCGGGACCGGCGAGAACGGCCAAAACGAGATATGAGGCGGTAATCGGCAGCGCCATACCCAGGACGAGAGACGCCACCGCCACCAGAAACAGGGCGAACAGGAGGCTTCCCCCAGAGAGCGCCACGAGCAGATAGCTCATCTTGAGGCCGAGGCCCGTCAGGGCCACCATCCCGACGATGATCCCCACCGCGGCTGCGGCCGAGCCGACGACGAGAGAGTTTTGCGTTCCCTCCACCATGGCGCCGAAGACGCCTCGTATATTCAGCCGCTCTTGCGGGGTTTGAAATTGATCAGGAAAGAGCCGCGCCAGCGCCATTCGAATCCAGTTGATCGCCAGGATGGAGAAGATGGCCATGACGGCGCACCAGTCCGGCGAGTAGCCGGCGATGAGGAATGCCAGGAGAATCGCGAGCGGCAGGAGATGGAACCAGCCGGATGTGAAAACTTCCCTGGGACTCGGGAGGTCGTCTCCGGCGATTCCCTGAATGCCTTGTCGTTTCGCCTCGAAGTGAACGATGGCGCTGATCGACAGCAGATACAGCAGCGCGGGCACTGCGGCGATGGCCATGATGCGGACGTAGGGCACGCCCGTTATCTCGGCCATGACGAATGCGCCAGAGCCCATGACGGGAGGCAGGAGTTGCCCGCCCAGGGAGGCGCTGTTTTCCACCGCGCCCGCCACATGGGGCCGGAAGCCCACCTTTTTCATGAGGGGGATGGTGAAGGTGCCCGTCGAGACGACGTTCGCGATGCTGCTGCCCGATATGGAGCCGAATATGGCGGAGGCGATGACCGCCACCTTGGCGGGTCCGCCCACCGTTCGTCCGGCGAGCGCCATGGGCATTTCGATGAAGAACCTGCCCATTCCCGATTGATTCATGAACGCGCCCAGATAGATGAATATCAGGACGTAGCTGGCCATGACGGAAGTCATGACGCCGAAGATGCCCTCCTGGGAATAGAAGGTGTAGTTGACGATCTGGTGAACCGTGGAACCCCGGTGAGCGAGTTGGCCGGGCGCATAAGCGCCGAAATGGGCGAACAGCAACGCGACGACCGCAAGGGCCGGTATCCATAGTCCCAGCCCGCGTCTCGCCGCTTCCAGGGCGAGTGCGATGGCCACGAAGGCCATCCAGAAGTCCGTCTGATGCCAGGCGCCGGGTCTTTCCTGGAGTTCGAGGTAGTTGGATACGAAATAGTTCAGACAAAGACAGGCCAGACCCATGAGGGCGAGATTGAGCGCGCGCGGGCGCGCGAGCGCAACCGCTCCCAGGAGAATGCACCCGATCCACACCGCCCAGTCCGACGCCAGCGCGCTTTCTTCCGAGACGTTTTCCGCCCGATATATCGCAACGGCGAGCAGCGCCACGAGGAGGAGGGCTGCGCCCCAGTCGAGGATCTCCGGTTTTTCCCAGGTTGTTCCCTTGCGTCCGGGGTAGACGAGGAAGCTCATGACCCACATGACGAGAGTGAAAATGCCCAGGTGGAGATTGTCCTCGGGTATGCCGGGTCCAGCCGCCCATAGGGCGAAAAGCGCGAAAGCGACGCAGACGGCCTGGTGAAAATACTTCCAAACGCCGCTCAAGTCCGAAGCGCGGCTGCCGCTCGCGTCATGCGCGATCTGGAATTCGTCGCTTGTGGTCATGGAGGCCCCCGAAATCTCTCCGCGCGGGTGAGTAAGCCCGCGCGGAGAGGTTCGTGCGTGTCACCGGGATGTGGGGGCTACATGAGTTCTTTCGGAATCTTTTTTCCGGCTTCTTTCCAGAACCGGACAGCTCCTTTATGAAGCGGCGCGTTGATGAGCTTGAGGCCGTTTTTGATCGAGAGTTCTTTCGCCACTTTGCCTGCGGCGGAGAGGATGTATTTGCGTCCCTTCTCGGAGTACATGGCTTTCATGATGTTGTAGATCAGATCGGCGGAGACCTGGCTTCCCGCGATCATGACGGTGCCCGTGCCGAAGGTCGGGGTGTCCACGTTCACGTTCGGGTAGACGCCCGCGGGAATCACCGTGGGTCCGTAGAAGGGGAATTTCTTGTAGAACCCGGACTTGCGGGCCGGGGCGTCCATGTTGATGAAGCGGATTTTCATCATGGTGGCCGTATCGCGGATCATGGCGTTGCCGAGACCGGGATGCCAGTTGTATCCGGAGATCTTGCCGTTTCGCATGGCCTCGGGGCTTTTACGGCCCAGATACACGGGCTTGAACGTGCCCCAGATGCCCAGGTGCTTGAGGAGCGCCGTGAGGTTCTTCGCCGAACCCGACCCCGGGCCGCCCATCGAGATGGTTTTTCCCTTCAAATCTTCGATTTTCTTGATGTCGCTGTTCGCCGGAACCAGCAGATGGCCCACCGAACCGAAAAGATACGTCATGGTTCGCAAATTCTTCTGGGGTTTTTTGAAATGCAGTTTGCCCCGATAGCCCAGATAGGAGTCACTCGAGAACGTCAGGGCGATTTCCACGGAACCCGAGTTGACCGCCCGCACGTTTTCCGAAGAGCCGGTGGAGGACTCGGAGGAAACCTGTACGCCCTTGAGTTCCTTCGTCAGATAGACGGCGTATGCGCTGGTCCATCGGTTGTATGCGCCGCGAATCTGGCCGCCTTTCATCGTGATGCGCTGTTGGGCCGATGCGTCCGGCAACGCTGCGCCGAAATGCGCGGCGAGCAAGAATGCGACCGCGGTCAGAAATGATGTCCATCGTGTTCTGGTCATGGTTTGTTCTCCTGAATAGTAAATAGGATGAAAACTCCTGCTGTCGAAAACCACTTTCTGGAACGCCGGGTGTTCGAGAAACCGATATCAAGCCGAGAGACACTTGTGCGCCGGATGTGCCTGTCAAATTGACAGTGTTCGCGTGAATTTCTAAAGTCTCATCCTATGATCCCTTTTCTTATCTTACAAGGAGCCATGTTTTGACCCGCATGAATGGTGGCCAGATCATCGTCGATTATCTGATTCAAGAGGATGTTCCCTACGTCTTCGGCCTGTGCGGTCACGGGAACATCAGCTTTCTGGATGCGCTCCATGAGCGCGCCGACGAGATAAAGACGCTCTCGGTGCGCCACGAGTCGCTCTCGGGCTTCATGGCCGACGTCTATTACCGGGTGGCGGGCAGGCCGGTGGCGACGTTCACCTCCTGCGGGCCGGGCTCGGCCAACATGCCGATTTCGCTGGCCAACGCCTTCTTCGATTCCGTCCCCTTCCTGGCCGTGACGGGCAACATTCCCACCAACCAGTTCAACCGGGGTGCGTTCCAGGAAACCTACCGCCACTACCAGGCGGATTTCCCCTCCACCGTGCAGGCTTACTGCAAGCGGGTGTACCAGCCCACGCGTGCGGAGATGGTGCCGCAGTTCACGCGCCAGGCCTGGAAGACGATGATGACGGGCCGGCGCGGCCCCGTCGTGCTCGATGTGCCCTTCGACATCTTCAAGGAAGAGGCCGAGGTGGAGATGCCCCAGGCTTCTGCGTGGAACGCGAACATCTCCTGCCGCTGCGGGGCGGACCCCGAGGGCGTGAAAAAGGCCGTCCAGATGCTCGCCTCCGCCGAGCGGCCCGTGATTCTCGTGGGCCAAGGCGTGAAATACGCGGGCGCAGCCGCGAAGATGGTGGCGCTCGCCGAGAAGCTGAAAATCCCCGTAGCGTGTTCATCGAGCGGGATGGGGGCGGTCGACGCGAATCATCCCCTGGCACTGGGTCTCATCGCCAGAAACGGAACCTACCCGGCGAACCACGCCGCGCGCCAGGCCGACGTTCTTCTCGCGCTCGGCGTGCGCTTCGACGATCGCACCTCGAGCAGCTGGCTGCCCGGCTATTCGTTCAACATCCCGCCGACCAAACTGATTCACGTGGATATCGATCCCGAGGAGATCGCGCGCAACTATCCCGTGGCCTTGGGACTCATGGCGGACGTGGACGTCTTTCTCGATCAGGTGAATGAGGCGCTCGGCGCGGGGGAGAACGCGGAAATTCCGGAAGCCCGGGAGGCGTGGCTCCGCCGGATCGACGGCTGGCGGAACGAATGGGAGGAGTTCACGGCACCCGGTTACCGCGAGGACACCGAGCCAATCCACCCCCAGCGGGCGGCTTATGAGATCGACAAGGCCCTGCCCGATGACGCCGTCATCGTCAGCGACGTCGGCATCCACCACAACTGGCTGATTCAGTATTGCCGCCCCAGGGGGCCGCAATCGCTCATCGGCTCGATGGGGTTCGGCGCGATGGGCTTCGGGGTGGCGGGCGTGCTCGGGGCCAAGCTGGCCGCGCCGGAGAGGCCCTGCGTCTCGGTGTGCGGCGACGGCGCTTTCGCCATGCACCTGAGCGCCATCACCACGGCGGTGGAATACGATATCCCAGCCGTCTGGGTCGTCTGGAACAATTACGCCTTCGCCTCCATACGCGGACTTCAGCGCGGCTATCTGGGGGGCCGTGAACTCGCCACCGACTTTCAGGAACACGCCTCCGCCGAGCCCTATAATCCCGATTTCGCTGCCATGGCGGAATCCGCAGGCATCGCGGGCGTCCGGGTGGACAAGGCGGCGGATCTGAGCGAGGCGGTGGATGCGGCGGTGAAGGCCGAGCGCCCCTACGTGATCGACGCGAACATCCAGGGTGAAGGGAACCCCGTGGGCGCGGGCGTCTGGGAGTTGCCCGGCCTGGGACACGGGGAGCCTGCGATCGGCTCGCGAACCGTTTTATAACCGCGGTACATCGAAGGAAAAATGAACTGCGGGCGTGGGCTCGCGAGAGGAGACGGATGAAATGAACGATGAAGCAAGGCTGCGCGCGGCGGCGGACAAGCTCGAGATGATGGAGGTCTCCATGTTCTCGCACGACTGCCGGGATTCGGGCGACTGGGAGGGCCTGCTGGATTGCTTCCACCCGGATGCGGACATCACCACCTCCTGGTTCATGGGCAACGCGCACGCGTTCATCACCGAATCGCGCGACATGATGCAAGGCCACCACCCCGACGACACCCAGAAACACATCGCGGGCAACGTGCGCGTCCGCGTGAGCGGGGAGCGCGGCGTATGCGAGTATTACCTCACCCTCCACCAGCGCAGGACGATGGACGGCTACGATTTCGACTTCTCGACCTGGAGCAGCGTGGTGGATCTGTTCGAGCGCAGGGACGGGCGGTGGCGCGTCATCAAGCGCACGATGATTTACGAGAAAGACCGCATGGACCCCCACAAGCCGGGCGAAGTGCCCGCGTCCTACTTCGAGGCGATGGATCTGACGCCGTACCCCAAGGCGCTTCGCTACCATTGCTGGCGCAACGAGAAATTCAGCGGCAGCCCGCCGTCTGCGAACCTGGTGATGGAAGGGACCGAAAAGGCGCGGGCGATCCGGGAAGAAGCGCGCAGGTGGGTACCGTGAGCCGCCAAGTAGCCTACATCAACTCCAGATAAATCCGCTTCATGTCTTCCACGTCGGCGGGTACGGGGTTCGTCGCCACTGTGGTGCTGGCGGCCGCCTCGTGCGCCATGCGGTCGAGATACTCCTTCTCTGCGCCGATGGCCGCGAGCGATTCGGGGACCTCGATGTCGTCCGCCAGGGCGCGGACGCGCTCGACGGCGAGTTCCGCATCCAATGTATCGTCCGCTCCCTCGTCGGGGTTCGCCAGAAGCGGGGCCAGCCGGGCGTATGTCTCGCGCATGGCGGGCAGGTTGAAGCGCATCACGGGGGCCAGGAGTATTCCGTTCGTGGTGCCGTGGTGGCCGCCGAAGAAGTTGAAGACCGGGTGCGTGAGTCCGTGCACGATGCCGAGCCCGGTGTTGGTGAAAGATGCGCCCGCGAGACAGGCCGCCAGCGCCAGCGGGTCGGCGGCGTCAGGGTCTGCCGGATTGGCGACGAAGCGCCGCGCGTTCTGGCCGATCAGGCCGATGGCTTCGAAGCAGAGCGCCTGCGTCCAGGGGTTTGCGCGCGGGGAGCCGAGCGATTCCACCGCGTGGGTCAGGGCGTCCATGAGCGCGCCTGCCGCGAAGAATTTGGGCAAGGTCGCCAGAAGCGAGGAATCCACCACCGCCACGTCGGCGTAGAGCGCATCTGAGTGGATGCTCGATTTGGTGCCGCGCTCGATGTCGGTGATGATGGAGGCGCGCGTCACCTCGCTGCCCGTGCCCGCCGTGGTCGGGACGGTGATGAAGGGCGGGATGGATTTTTCCACCGTATCCGCGCCGTAGTAGTCGCTTATCTTCCCGCCGTTCGCGAGGAGCGCCCCCATCGCCTTTGCGGTGTCGATGGCGCTTCCCCCGCCCACGGCGATGATTCCGGAACAATCGTTCGCCTCATAAAACGCCTGAGCGCGCGTGATGCTCGGGTCCGAGGGGTTGGGCTCCACGCCTTCATACAGGCGGTATTCGACACCCGCCGCATCCAGCCCCTCCGTCACGGAGTCGAGCACGCCGGCCGCAGAAAGTCCCGGGTCTGCGAGCAGCATGGGGCGCGTCATGTTCAGACGCTTCGCTTCGTCGCCGATGGAAGCGGCCTCGCCTCTGCCGAAGCGCACGCGCGGCACGGCGGACATGCCGAAAGGATCGATCATGGCTGTTTTCTCCCCCAGGAAGTTTTCATGCGGCTTCGTTTCGCGGTTCACCCCCCGCCTGCGAGCGCTTCTTTCGGCGGCCAGTCTTCGGATCGGTTCTTGAAAGAAAGATAGACCAGAACGTCACGTCCCGGATTTTTGAGTTCATGCTCCACGCCCAGGGGGATATGGACTACCTCGCCCGCGCCCAAGGTCTTCTCCTCCTCCCCGACGCGGAACCAGCCCGTGCCCTCCAGAATGTGGATGATTTGTTCGCAGCCGTGGCTGTGCGGACGGGTCGCCTTGCCGGGCGGCTGCTCCTGTCGCGTGAGGGTGGTGAACGCCCCGAGAATCATGCTGCCCTCCGAATCCGTGGTGGAGACGATGTTGCGCTTTTTCATGTCGTCCCAGCGGTAGAAGGGCATGGCGCGCATCCTCTTATTTCAGGCGACAGACCTAGACCAGTTCGGCGATTTTCGCCTGGAGAAGCTCGTAGTTCGGGCGTCCCATCTCGATTTCCCCGTCGTCTATCATCCGCGCGATCTCGGTCACCGCGTCGTTGTAGGGGGTGGGGATGCCGAGTTCCCTGGCCCTGCGCGAGACGAGGCCGTTGATGTATTCCATCTCGCTCTTCCGGCCCTTGATGTGGTCCTGAATCGGGGCGGTGCGCGAACGGGGCCCCACGTGTTCGAGCAGCGTCTTCATGGCCGTGACGAGCACCTGATCGTCGGAGCCCGCGAAATCATCCGAGGAGAGGCCGAACACCGGCTCCACGCCGTAGCCCAGCGCTTCGCCCACCGCCATCGCCTCTTTTCCGAGCCCGACCGAAAGCTCGATGACGCCCGGAAGCTCCTTCGTCTCGGCGTTCTTGAGACCCAGCAGGCCGAAGGGTCCCATCGTCATGCAGTTGGCGATGAGCTTCGTCCACTTGGTGCCCTCGATGTTCGTGCTTAGTTCGGTTACGGCAACGTGCGCGAAGATGTCGCGCACCTCTTCCGCGCGCGGGGTGACCGAGCCGTCCAGCTCTCCCACGGCGAACCAGGTGCCCTTGCGGGGCGTGTTCCGCTGGATGAAGCCGGGCGTGAAAATCTCGGCCGACAGCTCCACGCAGCAGCCCACCACGCGTTCGCGCCCGATGACCGACGCGATTGTGTCGTTGTTCATGCTGTTCTGCGCCCCGACGAATATGCCGTCGCTCTTGAGGTAGGGCTTGATGAGTTCGCACATCCAGCGGGTGTCGTAGGATTTGACGATGAGCAGGACGATGTCGAAGGTTGTCCGGAGCGAGGCCAGTTCGCACAGATGGTGCGCGCGCAAGGGCGGCGTTTTGAGGTCCAGGTCCGGCATCTGGACGTGGAGGCCCTTCTCGCGCATCACCTCCACGTGCTCGGGCCATTGGTCGATGACGGTGACGTCGAGACCTGCGTCGGTCAGGTCGGCGGATACGCTGCCGCCGATGGCGCCTGCGCCGAGTACGGCGATCTTCTTGTTCATGCTGCACCTTGCCTTTCAGGGCTTCCGCCCTCAAGAGAATGCGAATGACGATGCGAAATTGCGTTGCCTGGTTATAGGTACTTCATCGCGCGGATACGTTGCGCCTGGTTGGTGCCGGCCGAGTGGAGGAAGCTGATGACGTCGCGCAGGTATTTCTCCATCGGCGCTTCCGTCATGTAGCCCGTCCCGCCCCAGACTTCGAGCGTGCGCGTGGCGATGCGGAAACCGGCCTCTGAAGTATATGCCTTGGCCATGTAGCCGAGCTTGGGGTCGTAGTCATCGCGCATCGCCCGCCAGGCGGCGTAATGAAGCATCCGGCGCGAAGCCTCGTACTCGACGAAGCAATCCGCCAGCATGAAGCCCACGCCCTGGTGTTCGATGATGGGTTTTCCGCCCTGGATTCTCGTCTTGGCGAATTCGAGCGCGTCCTCATAGGCGGCGCGGGCGGGCCCCAGGTTCGTGGCGGCGGACTCGATGACCGAGCCTCGCGAGAACGGACCCGAGCGGGCCGCCACGCCCCCGCCAACCGGCGTAACGCGGTATTCATCCGAGACGCGGCAGTTCTCGAAGATGAGTTCCGCGTTCTGGGAGAGCTGCTGGCCCATCTTCTCGTGGATCTTCCCGATGGAAAAGCCCGCCATGTCCGGCGTCACCATGAAGTAGGTGACGCCTTGCGAGACGCCGACGGTGGGGTCGGTGCGGCAGACGAGCACGTAGAGCTTGGCGATGCCCCCGTTGCTGATGTAGTGCTTTTTCCCGTTGATGATCCAGTCCTCCCCGTCCCGCACCGCGCTCGTGCGGACGCCGAGTTCGGGGCCTTCTTCGGGGATGAAATTCTCGGAGCCCACCTCGGGCTCCGTCATGCCGACGGCGAGGTGGAAACGGTGATCCTCTAAGAACGCAGGCAGGAATTTCGCGCGCTGCTCCTCGTTCCAGACGATGTCGAGGAAATGGATGATCTTCCAGGTCTGGTCGAAGGTGACGGCCACGCCCAGATCCCCCCAGCCGATCTCCTCGCCCACGATGCAAAGCGTGAGTATGTCGGCCCCGCCGCCTCCTATCTCCTCGGGGATGGAGAGCGTCCTCAAGCCCAGCCTGCTCCCGGTCTCGAGAATATCCCAGGGGAACCGCTCGGCGGGGTCGGTGATGCGCTCGCGCTCTCGCACGTGGGGCTTGAGTTCATTTCTGGCGTAGTCATGCGCCAGTTTCTGCAGTTCGAGTTGTCTTTCCGTGAGGGTGAAATCCATCGCTCGCCTTTAAGGTTTAAGTGAAACGGCTCAATCCATCACGATCGCCGCGCGGCCCGTAATCGCGCCTGCTTCCAGGCGTTCGTGCACCTTTTCGGCCTCTTCGAGTTTGTAGGTTTCCGTGACCAGGGGCCAGACCTCTCCACGCGCACAAAGTTCGAGAGATTCGATGATCTCCTGTTTGGTGAACGAACGGCTGCCCATGATTTCGAGTTCCCCGTTCAGGAGGCTCCCGGCGGAGAGGCGAAACGGTTTGGGCGTGAAGCCGCCCAGCGTCACCAGGCGGCCGCCCTTGTCGAGGGCTTCGGCGGCGGCTTCGAGCGTCGTGTCCTGGGAGACGAAATCAATCGCCACGTTCACGCCCAGGCCGTCCGTGAGTTCGAGCAGCGCCTCCTTCACGTCGTTCTTCGAGGCGTCGACGGTGGCTTCCGCCCCGAGTTCCTTGCACTGGGCCAGTTTTTGTTCGGAGACGTCCACGGCGATGACCCGCGCGTTCGCCCACCGGGCGAGCATCACCATGTGAATCCCCACGCCGCCGCCCGCCCCGATGACGGCGACGGTCTCCATCGGCTCGATTCGCGCGCGGCGCACCACCTTGTAGGGGGTGACGATGGCGTCGCAGATGACGGCCACCTCGGCGGGATGGGCTTTGTAGTCCAGCCCCTCGGGAATTTGGACGTAATTCCGCGCGGGCAGGTTGATGTATTCCGCATAGCCGCCGTCGCGGTGCCTGCCGATGAAGCCGGCCATATTGTCGCATATGGGTTCCCTGTTCACCCGGCACCAGCGGCAGTGACCGCACGTGAGATAGCAGTGGAAGGTGACGATGTCGCCTGACTTCACGTTCGATACCCCGGCGCCCGTCTCGACGATCTCGCCCACCACCTCGTGGCCGATGATCATGGGGTAGTCGATCTCCGCGCGGCCCGCGCGCGCATGGTGGATCGTGAGGCCCGAGCCGCAGGCGATGACGCGCGCCACGGCCTCGCCCTCTCCGGGCGCGGGGTCGGGCACGTCTTCAAAAGAAAAGGGCGCTCCTTTTTCCCTCAACACCATGGCCTTCATGAGAGCCTCCTTCCGAGAGAATCTCCTCGCGCGATGCAAAGACGCGAACATTTGTGATTGATGGTGAGCAATATAGCGGGAATGTCGGGAAATGACTATAGGAAGGAGCGGGAATGACGAACGAAAGACGCAATCACCGAATGCGTAGGGACAGGCCTCCGTGCCTGTCCGTTTTGGACAATCACCGAATCCATCACCACGATTTCAAGCGGAGACATCGCCTCGGGCGGGCACAGGGGCCCGCCCCTACGATAATGAAACCCGCAATCGCTCCTTCACTGGACGAGGAAAATTCTCGCTAAAGGGTTTTTCAGCAGCCCTCGATAGCTGCCAGGGATTTCGCCGCCCAGTCGCAGCCCACCTGGCTCGCCCACAGGTCCATGAGGCGCTTGGTGACGGGGCCGGGCGCGCCGTGCGTCATCTTGGTTCCGTCGATGGAGGATACCGGGAGGATGCAGATGCTGTTCCCGGTGTGGAAGGCCTCGTCCGCGATCAGCAGATCGTAGCGCGTCAGGTTGGTTTCGCGCACCGGGATGCCGAGTTCCTTCGCCATGTCGATGACGTGGGTGCGCGTGACGCCGACCAGACAGTTGTAATCCGTAGGGGTGAGGATTTCGCCGTCCCTCACGAAAAAGCAGTTGTAGCTCGACCCCTCGGCCACGAAGCCGCCCATGTCGAGCATGATGGGCCAGGCGCCCGCCTCGGCGGCCTGGAAGTCGGCCTGCACGTGGTTCATCTTGTTGCCCACCTTGGCGCGCGGCTCGATGCACTCGGGCGGTATGCGGCGCACGCCGGTGACGACCGAGGGCACGCCCTCCCTGTAGCCGTGGGCGTAGCGCGTATAGTCCATCGGCAGGGTGAAGATGACCACCGTGTGCGCCCCGTGCGTGTGGGTGGCTGCGGAGCTGACGCCGCCGCCGCGCGTCACCCAGTGGTTGATGCGGAATTCCTCCCCCTCGGCGTAAACGCCCCGGTTCCGCCCGATGAGGTCCATCGTGAGGGCTTCCATCTCGTCCGCGTCCATGCCGGGGTCGAGCCGCGCGTAGCGGCAAGACAGATAGAGCCTGTCGATATGCGCCCTCAGGTGCCAGGGCTTGCCGGCGAAAGTGCGCGATGCGTCGTACACGCCGTCGCCGTAGAGGAAGCCCCGGTCCAGGATGGACACGGTCGCTTCGGATTCCGGTACGAACCGGCCCTTGACGTAGGCGATTCTCTCGGTCAATTCCACATCCTCCATATATTCGCGTAATCGTCTCGCTCACAAGTCATCTATAGCAGGCCCATCGCGGCGGAGCGCGCGGCGTGGCCTACCCCGAAGGCGTGGGAGAAGGCCACGAGGTCGCGCGTCAGCCGCTCCATCGGCGCTTCGGTCATGTAGCCCGCGCCGCCCCAGACCTCCATCGAGCGCCGCGCGACGCGCTCGCAAGATTCCGTAGCGAAGGCCTTTGCGAGAAAACTCCGCCAGGGTTCCGCGTCCCCGCCTCGTTCCGCCGCCCAGGCCGCCGCCTGCAGGCTTCTTCTGGCGGCGTCCAGTTCCATGAGGTTATCACAAAGCATGTAGCCCACCGTCTGGTGCTCGATGATGGGCTTGCCCCCCTGCACGCGCTCGCGCGCATGGTCGAGCGCGTGCTCATGCGATTTTCTCGACGTTCCGACCGCCGCAGCCGCCGGGAGGATGCGGATGGCGTGCGTGGCGTCTCGCCAATCCTCCTCAGCACTTTCGAGCGGGTGGTCGAGCTTTACGTTCTCGAAACGCAGATCGACGTCCTGGCAGGAGCGCATCCCCATCAAATCATGGTAATGGGCGACCTCGATCCCATCTCGATTTGCCAAGAGATGAATCTTCCGCTCATTTTCTTTTTCAGAGTCTGATTCGAGGAGAAAAATACCGGCCGCCGCGCCGTTCAGTACGTGGCTTGCTCCGCCATTGAGACGCAGCCCGTCCCCTGCGATGGATGCGCCCTGGAGAGCATCCGAAGGATAAGGGCTCTTATCCTCGGACGCGGGCGTTCCGCCGATTTTCAGGTGGGCAAGGTGCGATGCGCTTGAGCTGGTGAAATTTTCCGCGAACGCCGCGAATCCCGACTCGTCCCACAAACGGGATACGGCGTTTGCGAGCGCCCAGTCCTGCGCGTAGATGACGCCGACGCCCAGATCCCCCCAGCCGATCTCCTCCGCCACGAAGCAGAGGCTTAACAGTTCCGCGCCCCCTCCGCCCTGTCTTTCCGGAACGGGGAGGGTGCGCAGGCCCAGGGCGTCGCCCTTTTCCAGAATTTCACCGGGAAAGCGGTTTTCCGGGCTTTTTTCCTGATCGAGCGCATCAGTGCGCGGTGCGACCTCCTGACGCGCGAAATCGCGCGCCAGGCCTTGAAGCGCAATAGTAGCCTCTGAGGGAGCGAAATCCATGCGTCGAACCCTTGTGAACGCGGGAGCGGCCCGGGCTAGTCGATGAGGCCCACGCTCTTGAGGTCCGAGGTCAGCTCCGCTTTCTCGTCCGTGCTCAGGGGGATCATCGGCGCGCGCGAGGGGCCGCCGTGCATGCCCATCAGGTCCATCCAGTCCTTGAGCGCGGCGATGGGGAACGCGCCCCGCGCCCAGGGCTCCCACAGCCATTTGTCGGCCACGCGGCGAATCGGGTTCATGGACTCGCGCGCGGTCCAGGCTTCCTCGAGGTTCCCCTCGTCGATCAGGTCGGTGTATTTCTGCATGCACAGATTGCCGGTGCGCTGCAGGAGGAACGGGTCGGGGCCGCTCATGTAGGTCTGCTGCTTGTGGTAGGCGCGGTTGAAGAACCACTGGGTCTCCATCGGATCGCTCACGACGATGTCCTCGCCGACGGCTTCGCGCACCTCGTCGCAGTGATACTTGGGCTGCGCGTTCTTGATGCAGCAGAGGTTCTCGTTGTCGTCGACGATCTGGCGGACCAGCGTCGGCGAGAGGGAATAGCCCGCTCCCGCCGTGTTGAACAGGGACACGCCGATATCCACGTTGCTGCAGAATTCCTTGAAAAACGCGCGGACGCGCTCGGGAATCCCCTGCGCGCCGAGGTAGGGGTTCGCCAGAATCGCGTAAGTTGCGCCCGCCTCAATCGCCGCGTTGGTGAGCTCTATCGCCTCTTTGGCCGAGGTGTGGCCGGTGTGCGCGATGATGGGCACTTCCCCCGCCTCGTCGCAGGCGATCTCCTGGCCGCGCAGGCGCTCTTCTTTGGTCAGGCACCAGAACTCGCCGATCATCCCGCCGATGAAAAACCCCTTGATGTCGAGGTCGTCGATGTAATGGCGGATGTCGGCCCGCAGGCCCGCCTCGTCGATGTTGTCGTTCTCATCGAAGGGGTAGGGGATGGCGGCCCAGATTCCCTGCATGTTCTCCCTGCAGTAAGCGCGTGCGTCGGATTTCTTGTATGCGGGCATTGCAGTCTCCTTGTCAGTTGTGTGACGAAAAACCTCGTCAGTTTCAGTTTACCATTCATCCACTCCGGCGGGAGCGAGCAGCGGCGCGGCCTTGAGCTTGACCGCCTCGTTCGTGCCGAAGCCGTGCAGATAGCTCAGCACGTCGCGCCAGCACTTCTCGGGCGTCGGCCTGTCGTCGTGCCAGGTCGCGCCCGTCCTCCCCCAGATCTCCATCGCGGTGCGGCAGACCTTGATGCCGGCTTCGGAGGCGAACACCTTGGACATCAGGCGGCGCTTCGAATCGTCCGTCGGTTTTTCCGCATGCCACGCCGCAGAATACAGGTAGGTTCGCGACGCTTCAATCAGCATATACATTTCCGTGAGCGCCATCTGCGCCCACTGCTCGCTCGCCGCGCCGCTCTCCTGCGCCGCCATCCGCGCGAGGTCGTAGGCCAGGCGCGAGGGGCCCATCACCGGAATGAGCGCGCCGCTCACCATGCGTTTCAGTATGGAGAGGCCCCCGTTCCACTCGCCGAAGAGGTTGTGCGCGGGCACGCGGCAGTTTCTGAGCACGAGTTCCCCGTTTTGGAGGAGCCGCCTGCCGAGTTTCGAGTGCGCCTCACCGATCTCGAAGCCCTCCGTGTCGCGCGGCACGAGGAAGCAGGTGAGTCCCTCGCTCATCTTCTTGTCCGGCGCGGTCCGCGCGAAGATGAAGTAATACTTCGCCAGGCCGCCGTTCGAGATATAGTGCTTCGTGCCGTTCAAGAGGTAGAAATCGCCCTCCCGCTTCGCCGTCATGCGCGGGCCGGCGCCCGGTTCGTCGTGCATCAAGAAGGTGTCGGTCCCGCTCTGGGGCTCCGTAGTGGCGAGGGCGAGGAGCGCCCTCGGGTCGTTCATGAAGTCTTCCAGGTACAAGTCGCGCTGGGTCTGCGTGGTCTCGACGGTGAGCAGTTGGGTGAACTTGTAGGTCTGATCCATCGAGACGGCGACGCCCAGGTCGCCATACGCGATCTCTTCCGCCACCATGGCCTGCACCAGATGCCGCGCGCCGAAGCCGCCGAATTTCCCGGGCACGGTGAGCGTTCTGAGTCCCGCGGCGTCCAGTTTGTCCGCGATATGCCAGGGATAGGCCTCGCCGGGCGCGTAGTTCCTGTCCCTCGCCGCGGCGATGGGGAGGATGTCCTCACGCGCAATCCGGCGCGCGCGGGCCACCATCTCTGATTCTTCGGGGCTTAAGTCCGGCATCATGGCGTTCGGGCGCATCCTTCTGGAAGTGGGGTGGGACAACGATGATTCGTCCGATTCCATAGGACTACTTGAGACGCTATGTTCTGTCAATCATATTGGGGTATACCGTGAGGGGAGAAACCCCGAATCCAGGAGGTTTTGCGGATTTAAGCGAGCGGAGCGTGCGCACATGAAAATCGTGATTCCCGATGACTACGAGGGCAACTTCACGGACTCGGCCCAGCTCGCGCGCTTGGAGGGCCTGGGAGAAGTGGCCCATTTCACCGAGCGGCCACGAGATGAGGGGGAGATGGCGGAGCGCATCGCCGATGCGGAGGTCATCCTCACCGTGCGCTACCAGACGGACCTCAAGACCACCGCCCTGCTCGATGCCGCCTCTAAGCTGCGTTTCATTTCCGTATGGGGCACGCGCCCCCGGGCGGTGGACATGAAGCGCGCGCGAAAGCGGGGCGTATCCGTCGCCGTGACGCCGGGTGCGGGGAGCCCCTCGGTGGCCGAGCACACGATGATGATGGTCCTGGCCCTTGCCAAGCGGCTGCCCTTCCAGGGGCCCGCCATGCAGGCGGGCGCGTGGGAGCGCGTCCAGGGCGTGGAGCTTCTCGGCAAGACGCTCTCCGTTATCGGCTTCGGGCACATCGGGAGCAAAGTCGTCCCCATGGCGCGGGGCTTCGGGATGGAGGTGCTCGCGTGGTCCAAGAACATGACGCCCGAGCGCGCAGCCAAAGAAGGAGCGCGGGCGGCGACGCTCGATGATTGCATGCACTGTGATTTCGTGACGATCCAGCTTCACGTGACGCCGGAGACCAAGGGAATCATCTCGCGTGAGCGAATCGCAGGGATGAAGCCGGGAGCGTTTCTGATCAACACCTCGCGCGCGGCGCTCGTGGATATGGACGCCCTGCTCGAAGCGTTGCGTGAGAAGCGAATCGCCGGGGCGGGCCTAGACGTGTTCGAGCCCGAAGAACCCTTGCCGGGCGATTCGCCGTTTAGAACGCTCGATAACGTCATCCTCACCCCCCACGTCGCCGCGCATACCGAGGGCGCGGTGGAGCGTGAGGCGCGCATAGCGGTCGACAACGTGGAGGCTTTTATCCGGGGGGAACCGCAGAACCTGGTGTTCGAGGACGCCTAGTTTTTCATGCGAGAGGCGCTTTCAGTCATACGCGGAAATTAAAATGACTTATAGTAAAGTGAAGAAAACTTAAGGTTTCATACTTTTATCGAAAGAGGGAAAAAGATGAGCTACCGAATCGAGACGACGCAGGTCCAGGGCAGCGAGATGGAAATTTTCCTGTATGAGCCCGAAGGCGCGGGCCCGCATCCGGGCCTCGTGCTCTGCCAGCACATACCGGGGCACGCGGGAATCGAGGGCGATCCCTTCACGCTTAAAGCAGCGGAGCGATACCGGGAGAACGGCTACGCGGTGTCCGTTCCGTTTCTCTACCACTGGTGGTCGAAAGAAGACGACATGCAGATAAAGCGCGATGAGTTCAACGACGCGCAGACGGCGCTGGACTTGAAAGCGGGCTTCGACGCCCTGGCGGCGCTTGCGAGCGTGGATGCGGCCCGGATCGGCATCGTGGGGCACTGCTGGGGCGGGCGCGTGAGCTGGCTGGGGGCGTGCACGGATTCGCGCTACGCCGCGTGCGCGGTCTTCTACGGCGGCGGCGTGAAGGAGGTGCGCGGCGCGGGAAACCCGCCCGCCATCGAGTTGACGGGCGACATCGCGTGCCCGGTCATCGGCATCTTCGGCAACGAGGATCAGAACCCCTCGCCCGAAGACGTGGACGACTACGAGGCGGCGCTCAAGGACGCGGGCGCCGAATACGTCTTCCACCGCTACGACGGCGCGGGCCACGCCTTTCAGTGGGAGGACAACCCCGAGCGCTTCCGCGCCGCGCAGAGCGAGGACTCCTGGGAGAAAACGCTCGCATTTTTCGGCGAGAAGCTGGGGTGAGGGGGATTTGCTTAAGAAAAGCGTATGGGGGGAATCATATTTTGGTCATTTTTAATCCAGAATCGGTTTCTTAGGTGTGTCTTTGGGTGGATGGGCAGATTTCATGATTCGGATCCCACCATAGAATCTTCATCACGTTTGCTTGCCAAACACACCAGACTCGATTTTTGCCGGTCAGTCGAAAGGACATGAGTTCATCGGTATCATCCTTATGGATCTTTTCGAGTCGGTCTCGTGCAGGCTTCACGATATTTGCAACCTGGATCGGATGACTTCCGCTTCTTATTATTTCACTCCAGTTTTTCTTCTCGAATTCCTGGAGTTTTTCCATCACGTTCTTATACAGATGCGGGTCGGATAGATTCGTCCACGCCCAATCGCCGCCGCGGTCGCTTTCGCTGAATCTCCAGGTGAGAGGAGCACCGTGGACGGTGGGTTGCTGCGCTTTTGACTGCTTTTTTGGTTGAGGTTCTTGAGCGAGTTTTGATTTCTTTTGACTTGATTTCCTGGCCAACGGAATTTAGAGACTTGCGTAGTATTCAGCCATTGATGCGTTTGAGATGCGCGCTTTTCCGCGTTGTCCACTCAGAAGACACGCTTCTTCCCGGGTATCCCGCCAGGGGGCTTCCATATGGGTCAGCGCACTTAACCAATGAGAAGTCTTGTCGCCATAAAAATCAAGAACGGCATCGACGGTTTCACGCTGCACGGCACCCAATTTTTCCGGGTCGCCGACAGGAATACTTGACACGAGATATTGTCCCCGGTGCGCCTTGTAGAGATTGCGAATGACCGGACCGTTCGCCCATGCCTCGATGCGATCGCGGAAGAGGGATTTGTCGTCCCAAACGAGAGACCAGGCCTGGGCGTAATACACCAGCTTCTGGAGTTTCATGGCCGGCATCTTGCCCTGCTTTTTCAGGATGTAAGCGGCTACGTCAACGGCGCGGACAGTCATCATCAAAATCCATCCCCGTTTTGATTCCAGGCGTGTTAAGCAGCGTTTGCGTAGATAACTCGAAATTTTTGCATGGGTCTGAACGACTGCGGAAAGCTTTACCTCGTAACAGTCATTCTGGCATAAAAATAACAAAAGTCAAATCACACTCGATATTCACTCAATGCTATAGAAGAAGCATCCCCTAAAAATCGGACTCCAGTATCCACACGCCCGCGCCGAGGCGTTCGCTGATGTAGGCCCTGCCGTCCGCGGCCATGTAGACGTCGTCCACCTGAACCTGCAGGAGTTCGTAGTCTCTCCCCCACAGGGGGCGGATGGGGTCGCGCCTGGGCGTTTCGGGCACGTAGTGGGCGACCTCTCTGGGATTCAGCGGGTCTTCGATGTCGAACACGCGCAAGCCCCCGTTGAACCACGTCATGTAGACTTTGGTGTGGTCGATGAGGGAATCCGGGCGGTTCTCGTGCAGGTTATGCGGGCCGGAGCGTCCGCCGCGCTCGGCGTAATCGCCCTCGGGGTGCGGGAAGGTGGAGAGGACTTCCGGGTTTTTCTCATCCGATATGTCCATCACGCGGATTTGCTTTTGGATGTCCTCCATGTCCTCCGCCGTGCATTCATCCGACACGATGCAGAGGTTCCGCTCGGGCAGTGGCAGCACGGAGTGCGTGGCCGAACTCTCCTCGGGCGGCCACTGGGTGTGGCTGATGAGGGCGGGGTTCGTGATGTCGGCGATGTCCAGGATGATGAAGCCCGAATCCCACCACGCGCCGTAGCACCTCTCGCCCACGTTCATGGACATGTGGACGCAGGCGCGCTTTTTCTTCATCCCCTCGGGCACCTCGCCTCCGAGCGGGATGTATTCGCCCTTTCGGTTCTTCTTGAAGCGGAACTGGCCCATCTGGTACCAGTCGCGCTCCTCGTCGTTCCGCATGCCCGGCATCGCCCAGCGGCCGACTTCCCTGGGGCGCGTGGGGTCTTCCAGGTCGATGATCTTCAGGAACTGATCGATGTATTCATCGTCCCCGGCCGTCAGGAAGGCGTAGCGCCCGTCGCCGAACCAGAACCGGTGCACACCGCGCCCGCCCGTGTGGAAATAGCCCAGCGGGCGGAGTTCGGGCAGGTTCGAGACGTCGTAGATGTCGATTCCCGCCTTGAAAGGCTCGAAATCAGGCCCGCGTCCGCCGAACTGCTCGTTGTTGACGACCATGATGTCGCCCACGATCTGGAGCTTGTTGTTGTGCGTGTTGCGCGGGGCGGGAATCTGGTTCACGACTTTGGGCTTCCGGGGGTTCGAGGCGTCGACCACGCTCGTGCCCGCGCCCGACATGCCCACGTGGCCGCAGAGTATGAAGTCGTCCTTCACGAGAAGCTGCATGACGTCGCCCTTGTTGCGGCCGCCGAAATCGCAGTGGCCCAGGAGCTTGAAGCCGTTCGCCTCCTCGGGGGTCATCTCCTTGCCCGGTTTTCCGCGCCCCGGCGGAATGGCCGGGTCCGGCGTGCATTCCATGTCGGACTCCTCGTTCGATGAGATGCCGGATTATAGCCGCACGGGGGGCGAACCGAACAGCGGCGGGCGATTTCCTTTCACAGGCTCCTCATGTGGGGGTGTTGAAAAAGTCTTTGTCGAGGGAGCAACCCCCCAACCCTCTTGAAAGCGAAATCCCATAACGTCAACCCCCCCTACCCCCCCTTGTCAGGGGGGTATAAAAAGGCGTCCCGCCTTCGCCGGGCTGAGGGGGTTTTGCTTTTTCTTGCCCCCCTGACAAGGGGGGGTAGGGGGGGTTGCTTTTCCAGTCGAGAGGGCATTCCCTTTACCCTCTAAAAGGGGTCTTTTCAACAATCCCCTCAAGGGGAGAGCCATTTCATCAGCCTGTGTCGAATGGGAAATCCATTCCCTGTTTGCGGGTGACTTTACCAACGGCCCCATGTAGGCTTCATCCATGTCGAAATTATCCCTGAACCGCTTGATCCACGATATCCAGCCCTTGGAGAAGCGCGAGGCGTTTCTGCGCGACCCGCCCGGATTCGCGCGCGAGTATGACGTAACCGAAGCGGAGCTTGCGGCGGTTCGCGATTCCGACGTGCGCGCGCTGTGGAGCTTCGGCGCGAACCCCTATCTGCTGCGTGTGCTGCAGTTTCGCGCAGGCATTTCGGATGAAGATTTCCGAGCGGCGCTGACGGGCTATTCCTACCCGCGCCCCGACGAGGGAGAGATATAGGATGGCTGAGATCGTCAGCGCCTTTGCGGCCAGCCACACGCCTCTTTTTATCCTGAGGCACGACGCGCCCGCAGAAGACGTGAGGGAAGAGGTGTTCTCCTCTTACCGCAGGATGGCCCGCGAGGTTGTCGAAAGGGGCGCCGAGGCGATGGTCCTGCTGGGGAATGATCACTTGCACGCCTTCTCCATGGACAGATACCCCGCGCTGGCTATCGGCGCCGGTTCCCGCTTCGGGCCGGTGGAGACCGAGCCTTTCCTCCCGCCTGACATATACGAGGGTGCCGAGGGGCTGGCCTCTCACCTTACGCGCGGGCTGCTGGCGAACGGCTTCGACCCCCTGGTGTGCCGCGAACTCGCGCTCGATCATTCCTTCGTATCACCTCTGGCGCTCATGGGCGATACGGGTCTCCCCATCGTGCCGATTCTTCAGAGTACCGTGGCGCCGCCTCTGCCGCCCGCCGCGCGATCATACGAACTCGGCCTCTCGCTCAGGCGATTGCTAGAGGACTACACAGGCTGCGAGCGCGTGGCCGTCGTGGCGACAGGCGCGCCCTCGCACTGGATCGGCACCCCCGAGCAGGGCGATATCGACGAGGCGTGGGACCGCGAGGTCATCGACTTGCTTTGCCGCGCGGACGCGAAGGGTCTCTCCGCGTGGCCTCAAGAGAAGATCGATGAGGGCGGAAACGGGGGCAACGAGATCAGAACCTGGATATCCGCCGCGGCTCTCAGCGGAGACACGGAGGCGAATCTGTGGACCTACCGGATAGAACCCCTTTGGTTTCTGGGGGTGACGGTTATCGAGTGGCCCATCGGGCCTGCTCTTTGAGCGATTACGAAGGAGGATGAAGGAATGCCGAAAGCGGTTTTGTTCGACGAGTTGGGCGGCGCGGACGTGCTCCGCGTGGCGGAAGTTCCTGATCTGGAGCCGGGGGAGGGCGAGGTGCGGCTCGCCGTGGAGACGATAGGCCTCAACCGGGCGGAGATTCTCTTCCGCGAGGGCCGCTACCACGACAAGCCCGAGTTTCCTTCCCGCATCGGCTACGAGGCCTGCGGGGCGATAGACGCCGTGGGTCCGGGCGTGGAGGATCTTGCAGTCGGGGACCGGGTGAGCACGATTCCCTGCTTCTCGATGGTGGAGCACGGGGTGTGCGGCGAGCAGGCGGTCGTGCCCGCGTTCGCCGCCGCGCGCTATCCCGATAACCTCTCGCCCGCCGAGGCCGCGTCCATCTGGATGCCGTATTTCACCGCATACGGCGCGCTCATCGAATTCGGAGGATTGAAGGAGGGAGACACCGTCCTGCTCACGGCGGCGAGCAGCAGCGTGGGCGTCGCGGCGATACAGATTGCGAAATCGGTCGGCGCGCGGGTGATCGCCACGACGCGCGGAGCGGGCAAGAAGGATTTTCTCCTGAACATCGGCGCGAACCGGGTCGTCGTGACGGACGAGGAGGATCTGGCGGAGTCGGTGATGGATATCACGGGAGGCGCGGGCGCCGACGTCGTCTTCGACCCCGTCGTCGGGTCCACGCTGCCGAAGGTCGCCGATGCGACCGCTTACCAGGGCTCGATTTTCCTCTACGGCCGCCTCTCGCCCGAGGATGCGGTGATACCCCTGTTCCCGGCTCTGCGGAAAGGGCTGACCTTCCGGTGCTACACGATCATGGAGATCACGAAGTTCCCGGAAAAAAGGGAGAAGGGGAAGAAATTCATCTACGAGGGCCTCGAATCGGGCGCGCTCAAGCCCATCGTCGCGAAGACGTTCCCGCTCGACGATACGGTGGGGGCGTACAAGTACATGGAATCGAACCAGCAGATGGGCAAGATCGTCGTCGAGGCGTAGGCCGCGGGCCCTTGAAAAACCCCGCGCCGGGGGATATTGCCTTTAGAGGGAAGGCCGCTTTCGCGCGAACCCCCGACCTCCCTCGTAGCAAGCAACCCCCCCTACCCCCCTTGTCAGGGGGGCAAGAAAAAGCAAAACCCTCTCAGCCCGGTAGGGGCGCATCGCCTTTTTATACCCCCTGACAAGGGGGGTAGGGGGGGGTGCTTTTATGGGATTTCCCTTTCAGGGGGGGTACCGTTACCTTCTCGGGGGCTTTTTCAACGCGTGCCGCGCCGGAGCTAGCCGAACGGGCGGGGGTGGGAGTAGCCCATCTCCTCGCTCGTGATGAACTCGAGCAGCGCGGGCGTCCCTTCTTCAGTCACACGCCTGGCTTCCAGGAAGGCGGGACCGACCTCGCCCGGCTCCTCCACGCGCTTCGCCCAGCCGCCCAGCGCCCTGGCGATGTCGGCGTATTCGCCGCCCACGTCGCGGGTGCCGTATTTCTCGTGGGAGAGCGCCATGTGATTGGTCTCCACCGCCATGGTGGAGTTCTTGAGCACCACCGTGCAGATGGGGAAGTTCTCGCGTACGGCGGTCTCGAAATCGAGCCCCGTCATGCCGAACGCCGCATCGCCCATGAAGTTCACGCAGAACTTCTCGGGCGCGGCGAGTTTCGCGCCCATCGCGAGGCCGAGCCCCGTGCCGAGCTGGTGGGATTTCCCCCAGCCGAGATAAGACCTGGGCGTGTCGCAAAGATACATGGGCAGCATCTCGTACCGCGGGTTCCCCGAATCGTGGGTGGCGATGGCCTCCGCCGCAGGGACGTTCCGCATCAACTCCCCGATGACGCGGTAGGGGTTGATGGGCTTTTCATCCGAAGTGAGCTTGGGCGCCCACTCGTCGAGCCAGGCCTTCCGCGCCTCCGCCACCTGCGCCTGCACACTCTTGTCTCTCTCCGCGCCCTTCACCCGCTCGGCGCAGCAGTCGATGAACTGGCGCAGCACGAGCTTGGCATCTCCGAGGGCGGGATGATCGGCGGCGTAATTCTTGTTGATATCTACGGAATCGTTCGTCGCGTGGACGATGGTCTTGCCGCCGGGCACGCGCGTGGCGAGGCCGTGGTCGGTGAGGCTCGTGCCGACGGCGAACACGAGGTCCGCGTCTCTTAAGAAATGATAGGCGGGACCCGCCATGACGCTCGAACCGACGCCCAAGGCGAGGGGATGGTTCGCTTCCGAGATCGCGCTCTTGCCCTCCATGGTGGTCAACACGGGAACCTGGATGAGTTCCGCCAGTTCGCGTAATTCCCCGGTCGCCTCGGCGTAGAGAACGCCCGCGCCCGCGAGTATTACCGGACGCTTCGCCTCGACCAGCGCCTCGGCGGCGCTCTCCACGTCCTGTGGGTCCGCCTGGGCGCGCGTTCGCTTCACGGGCGTGTAGCCCGCGAGCATATCCTCACTGACTTCCGCCCCCGCCACGTCTTCGGGCAGCTCGACGAGCACGGGGCCGGGGCGCCCGTTCCGCATCGCGTGAAAGGCGCGGCGCATGGCGTCCGCCGCCCGTTCGGGCACGTTGATCTGCTCGGCCGATTTCGTGACCGAGGCGTAGGAGTCGACGGAACTGAACATGGGGAACACGCGGTCGCGCCCCCTGGCGTGGCCCAGGGGGAGCAGCAGCATGGGCGTGGAATCCGAATACGCGGTGGAGATGCCCGGAAAGGCGTTTTCCGCCCCCGGCCCGTACTGCATGGTGAAGACGGAAGGAGAAGCGCCGTTGGTGACGCGGGCGAAGCCGTCCGCGATGCCCACCCCCACGCGCTCCTGACGGCAGACGATGGGCCGGATGCCGATAGCGGCGGCCGCTTCTATCTGGACGGTGGTGGGGTAGCATTTGAGGTTCCTCACCCCTTCGCGCTTCAGGATTCCGGCGATGACGTCGACGACGCGCATGTGGCTTCTCCTATCGGTTCGGTGGATGCGTTTGTCCGGGGCTTCAGTTTCTCACAAGTTTGGAGTTAAGGAAATTTCCGTGCACGGGGGCGCGCTCGGGCGGTTTTCGCTACAATGCGCGACCATCTTGAGAGAATTCATGGGACAGGAGGCGTCGCTCCCGCACCTTTTCAGCAAAAGGAAGCCCGGCCATGGCCAATCGAGAAGCAACCACCTACGAAGTCAAGAACCACGTCGCGTATCTCACCCTGAACCGGCCCGAGAAGAAAAACGCCATCAACTACGCCATGCGCAAGGAGGTGCAGGACGCCTACGTGGACATCAAGCACAACCCGGACGTCTGGGTGGCCGTCATCACGGCGGCGGGGGACGTTTTCTGCTCGGGCAAGGACATCGTGGAGAAGATGCCCGAGGGCGACGCCGATGTGATGTCGAACGACGAGCTTTACCTGTATCTCCGCTATCTCTACAAGCCCGTCATCTGCGCCATCAACGGTCCCTGCCTCGCCCAGGGGGCGGGCTTCGCGCTGAACTCGGACATCCTGATTTTTTCAGAGCGCGGCTCCATGGGCTGGCCGCAGGTGCTCCGGGGGATATCCTCGGTGAGCGGCCCCGCCATGTGCGCGCACGCGATTCCCTGGACGCAGGCGATGAGCTACCTCATGCGCGGCAAGTTCATTCCCGCCGAGGAGTGCCTGCGTCTGGGCATCGCCACCGAGGTGGTGCCGCACGAGGAACTGCTGCCGACGGCTGTGCGCTACGCGCACGAAATCCTGGAGGCGGCGCCCATGGCGGTCTGCGCCATCAAGGAGGCGGCGCGCCGGGGCGAGGACCTGGGCTATAAGGACAGGGTCTACATGTCGCGCGACGTGGCGGACCGCATCCTGCACACGGAAGACTCGAAAGAAGGAATCCTCGCATTCCGCGAGAAGAGAAAGCCCGAGTGGCGAGGCAGATAGGCTGCTGTTTCCCTTATTTTTCTCAATACATACAAGAACGAGTGAAATGGAGATGAAAGCGAATGAGCGATAAACCCGTGGTCTGGGTGGGAACCCCATTTATCCTGAATTTCGATGACCCGATGGAGATGTTCCGGCCCCTGGTGGACGAGGGGCTCGAGGTGCGTCTCGACGAGTGCCGGGGCTACATGCCGGAGGAAGACGTCATCGCGGCCCTGCCGGGCGTCACCGCCGTCATCGCGGGGGCGGAGCCTTATACGGCAGGCGTGATGGATGGCGCGCCCGGGGTGAAAATCATCGTGCGCGCCGGCGTGGGCCTGAACAACGTCGACATTCCGGCGGCCACCGAGCGGGGCGTACTCGTGGCGAACTCGGCGGGGCAGAACTCACAGTCCGTGGCGGAGCATCTCTTCGGCATGCTGCTCTGCGCCGTCCGGCGCATCGGCTGGCTGGACACGGAAATCAGAAAGGGCCTGTGGCGGGAGATTCAGCCGCCCATGCGTCCGCTCAACGGGATGACGATGGGGATACTGGGGTTCGGGAACATCGGCAAGCAGGTGGCGAAGCGGGCCGTCGCTTTCGACATGAAGGTGATCGCCCACGACATCGTGCAAGACGAGGAGACGGCGAAAGCGCTGGGCGTGCGCTTCGTGAGCCTGGAAGAACTGGCGAGGGAATCGGACTACCTCACCTGCCACGTGCCGCTGACGCCCGGGACGACGCACATCATCAACCGCGAAATCTTGAGCCTCATGAAGCCCGACGCCTACGTCTTCAACACCTCGCGGGGACCCGTCTTCGATCTGGACGCTGTTACGGAGGCTCTTCAGAATGGCGTCATCCGGGGCGCGGGCATCGACGTGTTCCCCGAGGAGCCGCCCGATTATTCGCATCCCGTCTTCACGCTCGAAAACGCCGTGCTCGCCCCCCACCTGGGCGGCCGCGGCGAGGATGCGATTCGCAACACGCTCCGCCACACGACCGAGTGCGTCCTCGCCTACTTCCGGGGCGAGCGGCCCTCCACCCTCGTGAACCCGGAAGCCTATGAGGTCCTGGCGCGGGGGAGGTGAGTTCGTATGCAGGGCACGCATGCGGGGGTTGTTGAAAAAGCCCCCCTCCTCAGGGGATAAAGGCAACCCCCCCTACCCCCCCTTGTCAGGGGGGCATAAAAAGGCGACGCGCCCCCGCCGGGCTGAGGGGGGTTTTGATTTTTCTTGCCCCCCTGACAAGGGGGGTAGGGGGGGTTGGTTTTCAAGACGACAGCCTGCGCCTCCGCCCGGGTTCGGGTTTTGGCCATCATTACGGCCAAGGATGATTTTTGCAACAATCCCCCTCAAGGGGGGAGTGTTTTTCTTCTCCTTGGTCGAGCAGGAGCCTTGAGGAATTTTTCACCAACCCCCTACAATGTTCCGTTGATGGCGTAGTTGAGAATGCGCACCACCTGCTCGGGCTCCTTGGCCACGGCCATGGCGGCGGCGTCGACTTCCTTGAGGGCGTGGGTGTGGCCCGGGTCGTGCAGGGTGATGAGGGCTTTCCCCAGGGCCGCCGCGTAGCCCGCGTCGAACGCGGCGTTCCACTGCCTGTATTTCTCCCCGAAGCGCACGACCACGACGTCGGCCTTCTCGATGAGCGTGCGCGTCCTGATGGCGTTCACGCCCGCGCCCTTGCGGTCTTTCCAGAACGGTTTTTCCTCACCGCCGAGAATCGACACGCCGCAATCGTCGCTCGCGTCGTGGTCCGTGACGGGGGCGAGAAAGGTGATCGGCAGGCCCGCTTTTTCCGCTCCCCCGGTGATGCGTTCGCGCCAGTCGGTGTGCACTTCCCCGGATAGATAGACCGTCCAACTCGTCTGCGGCATCGAATCTTGCTCCTTATGCTTTGAAGACAAATGGTGTGATAGGTGGAAATTTTTCAGATGGCGCGACGTGAAAAACCCCGGCCCTTTCGGACCGGGGTTTCCCATCGTTCGGTGACCTGGTGGGGATTCGCCTGGGCGAAGAATGAACCCATGGGAATCTCCTCAGGGCTCTCTCCCCTAGGCGCCGGTCACCTCGTCCCTACAGTGTATTTTCATATTAGGATCACCTCCTTTCTGACGTACCTGGAATCATCGGGAAAGCGAGGAGAAAAGTCAAGGCGCAATATGCAGGGCCGACTGACAGCGTGGCGCCCTCCGTGATATACAAGCCCCCGCATGGCCCGTTCGTGATTCGCGCGACGGCCCCGCTCCCGCGGAGAGGTGTCCGAGAGGCCGAAGGAGTACGACTGGAAATCGTATAGGTGCCCACAAGGTGCCTCGAGGGTTCGAATCCCTCCCTCTCCGCCAGTTTCATACCGGCAGACTTGTCGGGAGAGTTGAGCTGCCCGCGTTCTCTTTTCTACGGGCGCGCCGCCCTCGCAACATACCCCCGGCCGTGCGGATGGAGCAGACGCTTTGCGAAACGCCGCGAAGAACGAGAATAAAACAAGATTGAATTTCTTCCGCCTGGACGCGACCCAGCAGCTTCCCATCGAACCCGACGCCGCCTGGGCGTTTTTCTCGAATCCCCGGAATCTCGCGGAGATCACGCCGCCCGAACTTCACCTGGTCGTCGAGAACGAGTTGCCTTTGAAGATGCATCCCGGCATGCTCATCTGTTACAAGGTGAGGCCCCTTCTGCGGATTCCCGTCAACTGGGTAACGGAGATCACCTATGTGGAAGAGGGTCGATTCTTTGTGGACGAACAGCGCTTCGGCCCCTATCGCTTCTGGCACCACCAGCACCATTTTCAGCCGATCGAAGGAGGCGTCGAGATGCGCGACATCATCCACTACAAGCTGTCGCTGGGGCCTCTCTCGTTCCTGGTCAATCATTTCGTTGTAAGCCGCCAACTGGGCCGCATATTTTCCTACCGCGAAGAAGTGCTCGCGCAGCGCTTCGGTCGGATGAATTGAAATCTCCCCTTTTATGGATAAGAATGCGACGCATCATCAGACATCGAACGCCCGGCCGGACTCGCCTCTACCGAGCAGCCTGAGAGGATGGGAACATACCTCTTTTCACGCAATTACCCGGAGATACGCAATGAAAATCATACTCGCAATCGCTCTCTCGCTCCTCGTGGCCTCGGCCTCTTTCGCACAGGAGATCGCAAAGGAAAAACCCACCAACCCGGTTCTTTTGATGAAGACGAATTTCGGCGACGTCTACATCGAGATGTTCCCTGAAGAAGCCCCCAAGACGGTGGCGAACTTTATGGACCTTGCCATGGGCAAGCGCGTCTTCGTCGACCACAAGACCAGCGAGAAAGTAAAGCGCCCGTTCTTCGACGGGCTGAAGTTTCACCGCGTCATCAAGGAGTTCATGATTCAGGGAGGCGACCCCAAGGGAAACGGAACCGGTGGTCCCGGGTACAACTTCGAGGACGAAATCAACGCCGACGCCTTGGGCCTGCACAAAATGAAGGCCGTGAAGGACGGACGTCCCCACGCCTTTTTGCCCATCAGGAACCAGAACGATTTCCAGCGCACCCTGGTGCATCCCCTGTTCCAGCAAATGGGCATCCGTTCCCAGGCCGACCTCGACAAGCGCATGGAAGAGGTAAAAAAGCGCCTCGCCGAATTAACGCTCAAGGACGCGTACGAGAACATGGGTTACCGCTTCAACGGGAAGCTCAAATCGCGCCCGCCCTTGAAGGGCGTGCTCGCGATGGCGAACTCGGGCCCCAACACGAACGGCTCGCAGTTTTTCATCAACCTGATCGACACCCCCTGGCTCACCGGTAAGCACACGGTTTTCGGAAAAGTGGTGAAGGGGATGAACGTGGTGGAGAAAATCGGTGCAACGCCCGTGGGAGCGGGAAGCATGCCGCAACAAGAGGTGCGGATCATCTCGATCCGGCTCCACACGCCCTGAATGGGGGTTGTTGGGAAAAGCCGTTTGGGGATTCTGCAAGTAGATGGTTTGCAGGGACAGGCCTCCGTGCCTGTCCGATATTGTCGTCATTCGAGGGGGCGATCCTCTCGCCTCGAAAACCAACCCCCCCTACCCCCCCTTAACAGGGGGGCAAGAAAAATCAAAAGCCCCTCTGTCGGCGGCGGGCTTCGCCTTTGCCTTTTTATACCCCCCTGACAAGGGGGGTAGGGGGGGTTGCCTTTATCCCCTGGCAAGGGAGGCTCTTTCAACAACGCCGCGCAAAACTACATCTCGCGGCGGCCTTCGAGTGAGCGGGTGAGCGTCATCTCGTCCGCGTATTCGAGATGGCTGCCCATGGGGAGGCCGTGCGCCAGCTGGGTGACGCGCACGCCGAGCGGCTTGAGCACCTGTGCGAGATAGAGAGAAGTCCCCTCTCCCGCCATGTTGGGGTTCAGGGCGAGGATCACCTCTTTCACATCACCCGCCTTCACCCGCTCGATGAGCTGGGCGACGGTGAGGTCTTCGGGATCCACGCCGTCGAGGGGGGAGATGACGCCCATCAGCACGTGGTAGCGGCCTTTCACGCCGCCCGCGCGCTCCACGGCGAAGACGTCTGCGGGCTCTTCCACCACGCAGATGACGCTCGGGTCGCGCGCGCCGCAAACCGCGCAGTCAATCCCGCCCGCTTCGCCTTCCACGAGCATCGAACAAGTGCCGCACAGGCCCACCTTTTCATGAAGCGCCTCGCAGGAGGCGGCGATTTTCCCGGCGGCTTCGGGGTCTTTGCCCAAAAGGTGAAAGACGATCCGCTGCGCGCTCTTCGGCCCCACGCCCGGAAGGCGGCGGAACGCCTCGATACACTCTTCGATGGCGGGAAAGCGGCTCAGCTGCATGGCGTATTCTCACTCGCTCATCAGGCGGCGGACCGGAGCGACGATAATGGCGATATGAAACCGACGAGCGGCGCAAAAGCCGCGCACCTGTTCAGAACATGCCGGGAATGGGCAGGCCGCCGGTGAGTTTCTTCATCTCCTCGGACATCATGTCCTTGCCTTTTCGGGACGCCTCGTTGCACGCGGCGCGCACCAGATCCTCGAGCATCTCCACGTCGTCGGGGTCGACCACCTGCGGGTCTATCTTCACCGAGACCACGTCGCCCGCCCCGTTGGCGACCACGTTCACCATGCCGCCTCCGGCGGAAGCCTCCACCGTCTTCGCCGCCATCTCCTCCTGAAGCTTGGCCATCTTGTCCTGGATCTGGCGCGCCTGTTTCATCAGATTGCCGATGCCGCCTTTTAACATGAGAATCTCCCCGAGGTGTTTCCCTCACCACTCAAGCGTATGAATTTCCACCCGATTTTCGCATCCGCCCCTGGCGAATGTCGACTATCTTTCCGTTGAACAAGTCCATGATTTCCTGAATTACCGCCTCTTCATTCTCATCCGGTTTCCGGCCACGCGCATTGCTCGTTTCCCCGGCCCCCTGTCCGGTTTGCGAACCCGCTCCGTTTTCCACGCCCGCTATCTCGACCCTGGCGCTCCAGGGGGAATGCTCCCGGAAAAACTTCTCGATTTCGGGCAGCACCTCCTCCGCCATGTGCAGGCCCTGCGCGTTCCGGTTCTCCCGGGCGAGAACCACGCGGATGGTTCCTTCCGTTTCGAGATCGAGTTCGACGCCTTGAAAGAGCGGGCGCCTCATCGGTCGCAAGGCCTCCACCGCCCCCGTCCAGACGCGCCGCGCCTGAACGGTGTTCCACTCCTGTGTTTCTATATGCGCGACGGGAGAATCTCCCGAAGCAGGCTCGGTCGCAGGCGGCGCGGGCTCGGGCGCCGTGGTTTCCCGGGGAGCCGGAGGCGGCGCGGCGGCGGGAGCCTCTCTTCTCGGCGAGGGAGCGCGCGGGGGATTCGGCGCCGCTCCCCCGCTCATGGATTCGAGCCTCTCCATCAATGCGCCCAAATCCGCTATCGGCTCAATCTGGCACATGCGCAGAATCGCGACTTCGAGCGTCATACGGGGATGATCCGAAGTCCTGAGTTCGAACTCCGCTCCCTGCAGAATGGAATACGCCTGATGCGCCTCGGCGAAACTCATCTTCGCGGCGACCTGCATGCGTTCTTCGATCTCCGAAGCCGCCACGTCGAAGAGCGCCTCATCGTCGCCTGCCGACAGGAGCACCATGCAGTCGCGCAGATACTCGAGCAGGTTCGCGGAGAAGAGCTTGAGGTCGTGGCCCGCGTCGAAGAGGTTCTTGAGCTCGGTGAGCGCCCTGTTGCCGTCGCGCTCGATCACCGCCTCGACCAAGGCTTTATAGATGCTGCCCGAGGGCACCCCGAGCACCTTTTCCACTTCTTCACCCGATACCGGATCCTCGGCGGCGAAAGCCAGCACCTGGTCGAGCAGGGATTGCGCATCGCGGATGCTGCCCTCCCCCATCCGCGCAAGCAACTTGACGGCCGCCTCGTCCATCTTCCTGCCCTGCGCCTCGACGATCCTCGAGAGATGTTCCGCGATGACGGAGGTCGTGATCCGCCGGAACTCGAACACCTGGCAGCGGCTCAAAATCGTGTCGGGGACGTTCTTGACCTCCGTGGTGGCCAGGATGAAAACGACGTGGGGCGGGGGTTCCTCGAGCGTCTTCAAGAGCGCGTTGAAGGAACTCTTGGAGAGCATGTGCACTTCATCGAAAATCACCGTCTTGTAGCGCCCGCGCGCGGGCTGGTAGCGCAGCCCCTCGCGCAGCTCGCGCACGTTGTCCACACCCGTATAAGTGGCGGCGTCGATCTCCAGAATATCCGGGTGGCTTCCCCCGGTGATCTCCTCACACGATGAGCACTCGTTGCACGGCTCGGGCAGAGGGCCGTCCCCCGATTCGCAATTGAGCGCCTTGGCGAGGATGCGCGCGGTGGTCGTCTTGCCGACCCCGCGCGTGCCGCTGAACAGGTAGGCGGACGCGACGCGCCCCGAGGCGAGCGCGTTCGAGAGCGTTCGCCGGATGTGCTCCTGGCCGATGAGTTCTGCGAAACGCTGCGGACGCCATTTTCGGGCGCTGCCGATGAAGGCCATCAAGAATCCACCCCAAGGATTTTCGCCATTACAGGGGCCCCGGACCCCCATGAGCGGCGCACGGACCCTGCGATGGAGTCGACCGGCCAGGCGCCCTCGTGGCACCCGGGAGTGTCCACTTACCGCTGCTTCCTTCCGGACCTGACGGGGTTCGCGGGCTCCCGCCGCACGAGACCCAACCGGCCGAATCCATCGCAGGCTCTTGGGGAAATCCTACCCCGTCCCCCGGCCTTTGGGAAGCGGGGGCGTCGGCATTTTCGTGACGGCGAACCACGCGGCGGATAACCGTCCATATAACATGGCGTTAGGGGGAATTTCCCATGAGGAGGCGACGCTCAAGGGGGCCGTTGAAAAAGCCTCCCTTATCAGGGGGACCTTCTTTTTTTACCCCCCTGACAAGGGGGGGGTAGGGGGGGTTGGTTTTCGAGTCGAGGGCGAGCGGATGGTATGGCGGATTACGCGGCGGTTCCCCTTTCTCCCACACAGGCGGCCACAAAACCTCATCCCGAGTAGGCGCGCAAGCGCCGTATCGAGGGAGCGCCTCTTCACAGGCTCAGGACAACAGGCCCTTCGATACGCGGCTTCGCCGCTACTCAGGGTGAGGAAAACAAAAAACTTCCTCGTCCTGAATAGGCCCGCAAGGGCCGTATCGAGGTTTGAACCGACCGAAGAGAGAGGATCAAACATCCCCTGCATGAAAGGCAACCCCCCTTTGTCAGGGGGGCAAGAAAAAACAAAAGCCCCCTCTACCGGCGGCGGGCGTCGCCTTTTTATACCCCCCTGACAAGGGGGGGTAGGGGGGGTTGTCTTTATCCCCCCACAAGAGGAGTTGGGGGTTCGGCACGGAGGCCTGTCCCTACAAACCTTCTGCCGGCAGGATTCCCATACTGGTTTTTTCAACAGCTCCCTCCTCGGTCGGGATCGGTTCTGAAGAGAAATGCTGCGGGCATCGCCAATTCACGCGCAATGGGGTTACAATGCGCCGTTCCAGCTTCTGACTACGTGAGGCCCTCTCGGTACCGCACTTTTTTTCGGGCCAAATACGGAAAGGCCACCGGACGCATGTCGTATTCCAAAGTCGTCGAACTCGCGGAGGGAAAGGTCTACGCCCTCCACAACACGTTCCCGCTGGACGGGCGTATCAGCGCGTACCCCATCAGCGCGCGCGGGCACAGCGTCTCGAACTGCTATCTCCTGAAAGAAGACGAGGGTGCGCTCCTGCTCGACACGGGCTATGCCGTTCACGAATCCGAAATCCTGACGCAGATGGAATCCCTCATCGAGCCCGATACGCCGCTGCACTTGTTGCCCCTGCGCATCAACGAATTCATGTCGGTGGGCAACGCCATGGCGATCGCCAAACGCTTCAACGTGGTGGAGTGCCTCGCCCCCGTGCCTGAAATCAACGAGTGGCTCGAGTTCGAAGCGCTCGAACCCGGCGGAAGCAATGGCAACCCCGTCCTGCCCACCACGATACTGAAGCCGCTTCATCCCATCGAAATCGGCGATAGATACATCGAGGTCATGAACGCGCCGATCCGCCTCATCAGCACCCGCTGGATTTACGATGCGGCCACGCGCACCCTGTTCACCTCGGACATGTTCAGCCACCTCTGGGCGGCGGGGGCGGAAGGCCCCTGGCTGCTGGATGAAGACGGGGTGACGACGACTTCCTTCGTTCGCTCGTTCCTGCTGAACACGCGCTACTGGTGGCTCGAGGGCGCGAGCACGGACTCCATCCGAAAAGGCATCACGGAAGTCTTCGAGCGCTACGACATCGAGACCATCGCCCCGGGCTACGGCGCGGTACTGCGCGGCCGCCGTCTGGTGGAGCAGCAATTCGCCGTGCTGGACGAGGTTCTGGCTGGTCTCGACCGGAACGTCGTCAAGCCAGAGTACGTCGCGCTCGGTTTAGAGAGATAGGAGCGCGCATGAGCCATCCCCTTCCCCGAGAAGTCTCGCCCGGCGTCTTCTGGCTCGGCGACTGCCTGGTCCAGCACTCCCAAGGCAAGATATATCACTCCTACAACGCGGCCTTCCTCGTCATCGGATCAGTTGCCTCCATGCTCGTGGAGACGGGACACCCCAAGGATTTCCCCATCATCGAGCGCCAGATGAGGGACATCCTGGCCCGCGGCGGAGGGCCGCTCAAGCACCTGTTCCTGACCCATCAGGAGACCCCCCACTCGGGAGGTCTGGGCCGCGTGCTCGACAGGTACCCCGACCTCACCATCCACGGGGACATGTGCGACTACCATCTCGCGTTTCCCCAGCACGAAGGCCGCTTCAAGGAGATGCGGGTGGGAGACGCCATCGACCTGGGCGATACGAAGTTCATGGCCGTGGAGCCCGTGATCCGGGACTTGCGGAGTTCTCTCTGGGGGTTCGAGACCAAAGGACGCGTGCTGTTTCCCGGAGACGGCTTCGCCTACAGCCACTACCACACGGACGGCCATTGCGGGATGTTCGCCGAGGAGGCCACCTCTCTCGATCTGGTCGACGTGCTGGGCGTATTCGCCGAGCGCGCCCTGTACTGGACCACCTTCACCGACATGAACGTCTACGCCGACAAGCTGGAAGAGTTGATGGATGAGCTGGACGTCGAAATCGTCGCGCCGACGCACGGCCTGCCCATACGGGACATCGCGCAAACGATGCCCAAGGTGAGAGAAGGCCTCGTACGGGGCGACTGAGGAAATAATTCTTCCTGAACCTTACGGCAGCCCCTCCTCGGGGTTGTGGAAAAAGCCATTCTCTTCAGGGGATAAAGGCAACCCCCCCCTACCCCCCCCTTGTCAGGGGGGTATAAAAAGGCGACTCCCCTTAACAAAGGTGTAAAGGCGACGCCCGCCGCCGATAGAGGGGGTTTTGCTTTTTCTTGCCCCCCTGACAAGGGGGGGTAGGGGGGGTTGATTTTCTATCCGAGAGAGGCTTCTCCTCTACCCCTGAAATCAGGCCCTTTTCAACAACCCCGCCCCGGCCGGGCTTGACTTAAACGTCCTCGACCAGTTCCCACAGCGTGCCCATCGTGCTCTTGGGCTTGATGAAGGCGATGAGGTGCCCGCCGAAGCCGGGCCTTGATTTCTCGTCTATCAACTCGAAGCCCTGCGTCTTCATCTCGGCCAGCACGCCGTCGATGTCCTTCACGTCGAAGGCGACGTGGTGGAGGCCCTCGCCGCGCTCTTCGATGAACCTGGCGAGAGGCGAGTCGTCCCGGATGGGCGAGATGGGCTCGATGAGGTCGCCGCCCAGGTCCAGCATGGCCAGATCGGTCGCGCCGTCTGCGGAGGTCTCCCGCGCGAGGAGCTTCGCGCCCATGCCTTCATAAAGAGCGATGGCGGCGTCCATGTCCTTCACCGCGACGCCGATGTGATGAAATTTGTTGAACATATCCGTGTATCCTCCTTGTCAGGCGCGGCGCGGGGCAATATCCGCCTCGCCGCATCGTTGTTTCGAAGATGTTTAGCAGGCTTGGGGGGATTCCACAATCGAACCCGCCCGGGAAACTATACTTGGCGCGGCGATTATCGTATCCTGCGCGCATCAGCGAAATTATGCGAACCACACATTCATGAGGAGATATCCATGACAGATCCCGTTGATGGACACAGCACCTCCACCGTGCCGGGCGAGCGCGTCATCGACAAGCCCGAACTCCCCAAAGGGGGGCTGTATACCGACAACACCGTCCACACCGAGATGCACGAGGGCTCCCTGCAGCTCAAGCGCGGCACGGCGGGAGATTTCGAGATTTTCTGCGACGAGGGCGCGCACATCGGCGGCACGGCGCAATACCCCACGCCGATGGCCTATCTCGCCATGGCGACGGGGTTCTGACTGCTCACCCAGGTGTCGCGGTACGCGCACATGATGAAAATGGAGATCAAGGGAGCGAGCGTCTCGGTGCGGTTCCGGAAGCTACTGGGCGGCTCGGTGCTCAAGGGCACCGTGTTCAACAAGTGGGA
The DNA here is from genome assembly GCA_022825065.1 of bacterium. Classification (GTDB taxonomy): domain Bacteria; phylum UBA8248; class UBA8248; order UBA8248; family UBA8248; genus Bin107. The sequence goes on along the minus strand of JAJDYR010000004.1, from coordinate 37,445 downwards.
GGCCGTGGACACGCACCTGAAAGTCGAATCGGACGAGCCCGCGGACAGACTCGCCCACCTCATCAAGAACGCCAAGAACGGCTGTTTCGCCGAGGCCCTGATCACCGAGCCGGTGCCGCTCCACTCCACCGTGGAGGTGAACGGCGAGCCCTTCGAGATCGAGGGCGTGACGGCGGATTAACACTCATACCTGGAGTTTTTACATGGAATACTTCCACGCATCTGAAGACATCGCCTTCGGCTCGCAGCCCGAGCCCGCGGATCTGGAATCCCTCGCGGCGAGAGGCGTCAAGACCATCATCAACACGCGCTTTCCCGAGGAAGACCAGGGCGACCTCCCGCCCGAGCGCGCAAAGGCGGAGGCCGAGGCGCTGGGGATGCGCTACGTGAACGTCCCCGTCTCGCCCGCCGAGTTCACTCCCGCCTCGCTGGCCGAGGTGAGCCATGCGCTCAATGAAGCCAAGGCCCACGGCCCGACGTTCGTTCACTGAAAGGCCACGGGGCGGGCCGGGATTTGCTCGCTGAACCATCTGGCTGATGAGAACGACTGGACGGCTCGGGAAATGGAAGGAGCCGCCGACGCCACCGGCTTCGACTGGCGCGAAGCGCCGCTGGCGCCCAAATACCGCGAGTTCTTCTCCAGGAGGCCCTGAGCAGGCGCAACGGGGTGTTTCCCCGAACCGGCTGCCGGGTTCGGCCGCACTCCGGCGCCGTCACCCCGAAAGGGACTGGTAGGTCTTCATCACGGCGTAGCTGTGAAGGTCCTGGAAGAAGTCGAACCGCGGGTGATCCTCGGGCGGGGCGTAGGGCCTGTCGAGGTCGAGCGGGATTCGCTCCCTCGCCTCGGCGAGCGTCCATCCGGCGCTGACGGCTCCCCGCACGGCCTGGGTCACGTCGCTCAGGTATTGCATGTACCCGCCCAGGAGTTCCGGCCCCGACATGGGGTTGTGGGCGGGTATGAGGGTCTCGACCTCGAGGGTCTGGGCGAGGCGCGCGATCGAGTTCATGTAGGTCGGCGCGTCGCTCTCCAGGGGGACGATGAGGTTTCCGCCCGTCATGTTGCCCGTCCAGGCGACCTTCGCCTCGGGAACGTAGGTGATGGTGTCGCCGGGGGTGTTCGCCGGGCCGAAATAGTGCAGCTCCACCACCTTCCCCCCCAGGTCGATCCGCAGGTAGTCGTCGAAGACGACGTCGGCGCGGCGCAGTTCCACCCCCTCCAGAATCTTCGGGTCGTTCCCCACGCAGGGCAGCATGAAGCGCCTCTCTTCCTCGTGCCAGGGAACGAGTTCCGCCGTCCGGCGGTGCTGGATGATCACCGTCTCGGCCGGAAACGCGCAGTTCCCGAAGGTGTGGTCCCCGTGGTAGTTGGAGTTGACGAGGTAGCGGATGGGCTTGTCGGTCGCTTCGCGCACCCGCTCCTGAATCTGGCGCGCCATGGCCGGGTTGATGTGGGCGTCGACCACCAGCACGTCTCTGTCGCCCACGACGAAACCGGCGTTGTCCACGTTGGGGACGGAGGATAGAAGCGCGTACACCCCCGGAGAGAGTTCCTTCGCGTCCAGCCGCGCCCCCGTCGGGTCGAGGAAGAAGGGGGTGAACCCCTCCGGAAAATCAGCCCACTCCAGAGGTCTCCAACCATCCTTCGCAGAAGCTTTCATCACGGACTCCTTTCAGCTGTCGGCTGGTATGCGCGCCTCACCACTGTAACCGAACGAAAAATAATTGCAAAAGGCCTGGCATCAACTCTTTCCAGGCCGTTCGCGATGATTCTTGTCACTTCAGGGCGGGTGTTTCCGGGTGAGCGGGAGCGCCCGCGAGATCGTTCCTTCCCGCGTGCCGGTTCTGTTTCACCTTGACAGTATGTTGCATTTTTAGCAGGTTGTATGCTGTTTTCGTATACGAGTGAGAGACCGATGAGGAACCCCTCATGAGTCAACCAATTCGCGTCCTGCTGGCGAAGGTGGGTCTCGACGGTCACGACCGGGGCGTCAAGATCGTCGCCCGCGCCCTGCGGGACGCCGGCATGGACGTGATCTACACCGGCCTGCACCGCTCACCGGAAGAGGTGGTGACCGCCGCCGTACAGGAAGACGTCGACGTGCTGGGCGTCAGTCTCCTCTCCGGCGTGCAGATGACGGTGTTCCCCAAGATATTCGACCTGCTTCGCGCCAGCGGCGCCGATGACATGATCGTCGTTGCCGGCGGCGTCATGCCGGACGAAGACGTGGCCAACCTCAAGAAAATGGGGGTAAGCAAGGTGCTGCTGCAGGATACGCCGCCGCAAACGATTATCGATACGCTGACCCGTCTCGTGGAGGAGCGCGGCGCGCGCTGAGCCGGCATCCATGGAATCCTGGTCATTCCCACCCGCTTACGACGAGAACTTCCTCCCGGCTCAGGACAGCCGTTACTGGTTCCCCCGGCGCGAGACGATGCCGGCGGGAGACCGGGAGAAGGCCATCCTGGAGCGCCTCCGGCAAGTCTGCGCCTACGCCTACGAGAATGCGGCCCTCTACCGCAATAAATGGGATGAGGCCGGTTTTCACCCGAGTCATCTGAATTCGTTCGAGGACTTCGAGGAGAAGGTACCGGTCCTCACCAAGAAGGACCTCCGCGAGGCCCAGGAGCGCCGGCCGCCCTTCGGCGATTACCTCTGCGTGGACGAAACGGAAGTCTTTCACATCCACGGCACCAGCGGCACGACCGGGCGGCCCACCGCCTTCGCCATCTCGCAGAACGACTGGCGCGCCATCGCCAACGCGCACGCGCGCATCATGTGGGGCATGGGCCTGCGCCCCGGGGATACGATTTGCGTCGCCGCCGTGTTTTCCCTCTACATGGGGAGCTGGGGGGCGCTCGCCGGCGCGGAACGCCTCGGCGCGAAAGCCTTCCCGTTCGGCGCCGGCGCGTCCGGTATGTCGGCGCGGTGCGTGCAGTGGCTCGACATGCTGAAGCCCACCGCCTTCTACGGCACGCCGACCTACGCCTTACACCTCGCCCAGGTCGCGGAAGACGAGGGCCTGGACCCGCGCGACATGCAGCTCAAAATCATGTTCTTCTCCGGCGAGCCCGGCGCCTCGATACCGGCCATCCGCGAGCGCATCGAGGGGCTCTACGGGGCCAGGGTCTACGACAGCGGCTCCATGGCCGAGATGAGCCCGTGGATGAACGTGGCGAGTTCGGCCGAGACGGACGGAATGCTCTGCTGGCAGGACGTCGTCTACACGGAAGTGTGCGACCCCGAAACCATGCGCCGGGTCCCCTACGGGGAGCGGGGCACGCCCGTGTACACCCATCTCGAACGCGCCTCCCAGCCGATGATCCGCCTGGCGTCGGGGGACCTGACCCGCTGGGTGGACGAACCGAACCCGTGCGGGCGCACCTATCCGCGCCTGCCGCACGGTATTTTCGGGCGCATCGACGACATGTTCACGATTCGCGGCGAGAACGTGTATCCGAGCGAGATAGACGCCGCGCTCAACGAGCTCGCGCACTACGGCGGAGAGCACCGGATCGTGATCAGCCGCGAGGCGGCGATGGACGAACTGCTGCTGCGCGTGGAGGCCGACACCGGGACCTTCGCCGACCCCGAGGGCGCCGCCCGGTTCTGCACCGAAGTCGAGCACAAATTGCAGAAGGTGCTCGGGCTGCGGACGGGCGTGGAGATCGTCGAGCCGGGTTCGATCCCCCGGACGGATTTCAAGGCGCGCCGCGTGATCGACGATCGCGCCGTCTTTCAGGAAATGCAGACACAACTGGATGAAGAAAACCGCTGATGGGCATCTATGTCCCTTCGGTGGAACTCATCGCCCGCGTCCAAAATGGCGAGCCGGCCGCTATCGGCCGCCTCATATCGCGCGCGGAGTCGGGCCTGGCGGAAGCGCGCGGCGCACTCGCCCGGGTCCACAGACTCGCCGGGCGAGCGCACCTCGTCGGCATCACCGGGGTGCCCGGCAGCGGAAAATCCACGCTTGTCGGCGGGCTTGCGCAAAGGCTGCGCGCCGGCGGCGAGAAGGTCGGCATTATCGCGATCGATCCGTCCTCTCCGTATTCCGGCGGCTCCATCCTGGGGGACCGCATCCGCATGAGCGACTTGAGCGCCGACCCCGGCGTCTATATCCGCAGCATGGCGACGCACGGGGCGACCGGCGGCATGGCGCGCGCGGCGCTCGAGGCGGCCGATATTCTCGATGCCGCCGGTTTCGGGGTCGTCATTCTCGAAACCGTCGGCGTGGGCCAGGACGAGGTCGAGATCGTGCGGGCCTCCCACACCACGGTGGTGGTTTCAGCACCCGGCCTCGGGGATGAGGTCCAGGCGATCAAGGCGGGCCTCCTGGAGATCGCCGACATCCACGTCGTGTCGAAATGCGACCGTAGCGACGCCAACCGGACGCTGACCGATTTGAAGCAGATGCTGACGCTCGGAGCGCACGAGCGCGAACCGTCCGCCTGGGCTGCTCCCGTCATCGGCACCAGCGCCGTTTCCGGGGAAGGGATCGACGAGCTGTGCGAGGCGATCACCGGGCATCGCGACGTGACGTCAAATACCGATGCGGGCATGGCGCGGCGCAAGGGCATCGCGGAATTCCGGCTGCGCAAGACCGCCGAAAATCTGTTGTATGATCGATTCAACGATGCCGCAGCGGCGGCGAGCGCGAAACTCGCCGAACAGTTGATGCGCCGGGAGAGCGACCCCTATTCGCTGGCGGAAGAGTTGCTCTCGACGACGCTTGAAGGGGAGGGAGACCATGAACGAGACGTTCACTCAAAATCCGCTTGAGAAGCTCCTGAGCGAGATCGGGGATTGGGAGCGCAACGAGGTCGCCGCCTTCCTGAACAAACAGGCCGAGCGCAAGGAGCAGTTCTTCACGACCGGCGATATTCCGGTGCAGCGCGTCTACACCGCCGCCGATGTCGCTGAAACGCCGCTCGAGGATATCGGCCTGCCGGGGCGCTATCCCTTCACGCGCGGGCCCTACCCGACGATGTACCGCAGCCGGGTGTGGACCATGCGCCAGATCGCCGGTTTCGGCACCGGCGAAGACACCAACAAACGCTTCAAATACCTGATCTCGCAGGGGCAGACGGGACTCTCGACCGACTTCGACATGCCCACGCTCATGGGCTACGACTCCGACCACCCGATGAGCGAGGGCGAGGTGGGCCGCGAGGGCGTGGCCGTGGATACGCTCGCCGACATGGAGGCGCTCTACGACGGCATCGATCTGGAGAACATCTCCGTGTCGATGACCATCAACCCCAGCGCCTGGATCCTGCTCGCCATGTACGTGGCGCTGGCCGAGAAGCGCGGCCTCGACCTGAACAGGCTCTCGGGCACCATCCAGGCGGACATCCTGAAAGAATATATGGCGCAGAAGGAGTTCATCTACCCGATCGCGCCGTCGGTCCGCATCGTGCGCGACTGCATATCCTTCTGCGGCCGCAACATGAAGCGCTACAACCCGATCAATATCTCGGGGTATCATATCTCCGAAGCCGGCTCCTCGCCCTTGCAGGAGGCCGCCTTCACCATGTGCAACCTGGTCGTCTATGTGGAGGAGGTGCTGAAGACCGGCATGAGCGTCGACGAGTTCGCACCGAGGCTTGGTTTCTTCTACGTCTCGCAAGCGGACCTGTTCGAGGAGATCGCCAAGTTCCGCGCGCTGCGCCGCTGCTACGCCAGGATCATGAAGGAGCGCTTCGGCGCGAAGAACCCCGAATCGATGCGGCTTCGCTTCCATTGCCAGACCGCGGCCGCGACCCTGACCAAACCCCAATTCCGGATCAACATCGTGCGCACCGCGTTCCAGGCCCTCGCCGCGGTCCTCGGCGGCTGCCAGTCGCTGCACACGAACGGCTACGACGAGGCGTTCGCGATTCCGACCGAGGACGCCATGCGGCTGGCCCTTCGCACGCAGCAGGTCATCGCGGAGGAAACGAACGTCGCCAACGTCATCGATCCGCTGGGCGGCTCCTACTACCTCGAGAGCCTGACCAACGAGTACGAGACGCGCATTTTCGAGATTCTCGACTATGTGGATGAAAACGGCGGCGCGATCAAACTGATCGAGGAGGGCTGGTTCCAGAAGCAGATCGCCGATTTCGCCTACGAGACCGCCCTGCGCAAGCAATCCGGTGAAAAGCCGGTCATCGGGGTCAACACCCTGGTCGAGGAGGATGAAAACCACGAGATCGAGACCCATCCCTATGATTCCTCGACCGCCGACCGGCAGATCGCGCGGACGAGGAGGGTGCGCGCCGAACGCGACGACGCCAGGGTCGGGACGCTTCTGGAGGAGCTCGTCTCGGTCGCAAAGGACGAGACGCGGAACATCATGCCCGTCACAATCGAACTCGTGCGCGAGGGCGCGACGATGGGCGATATCGTCGAGAAACTGAAGTCGGTCTGGGGCACCTACCGGGAAACGCCGGTTTTCTGATTCAAACGACGGCTCGGGAGAGCGTCCGGCTGCGCCGCCGGACGCCTCGCGACCGATTCTTCATGCATCCCTTATTCCGAGGAAGATGGAAAATGAAAGTGACTCGAAGCTTCATGGCAATCGCGTTCCTGGGGGCGGCGACCCTCCTCACCGGCTCGGCCCTGGCGTCAGGTGAAATCACTATCGGCGGGTCCATCTCCCATACGGGCCGTTACGCGGAGCCGGCCGGCCGGTTCGTCAACGCCTATCGTCTGTTCGTCGATCGGCAAAACGCCAGGGGCGGCCTGCTGGGCAAAAAGGTGAAGCTGGTGCTCCTGGACGATAAATCGGACAAGCAGACCAGCATCAAGCTCTACGAGAGGCTCATCACGCAGGAGAAGATCGACTTCACGCTCGGCCCCTACTCCAGCGGCATCACCGACGCGGTGGCCAACCTCTTTGAAAGGCATGAATACCCCACGCTGGCGCCGGGCGCTTCCTCCAGAGGGCTGTGGGAGAAGGGCAGAAAATACCTTTTCAACCAAAACGCCGTAGCCCAGAAAAACCACAAGGGCGCGCTGCACCTCGCCAGGGACATCGGGGTGAAGCGAATCGCCATCATCGGCGAGGACAGCCTCTTTCCCCGGCAGTCGGCGGAGGGCGCCGTGGAGTGGGCGAAAGAACTCGGCCTCAAAGTGGTGCTGAACGAGAACTATCCGCGCAGGCAGACCGACTTCACCGCGCTGCTGCAAAAAATCAAGGCGCGCCGGGCGGAGGCGCTTTTCTCGAACAGCTACTTCGCGGACGCCGCCGCGCAGATTCGCCAGCTCCGGGAGCTCAACATCAACCTCAAGATTTTCGCCGGAACCATCGGCCCCGGTCTCCCTAAATTCGCCGAGCAACTCGGCGCCACGGCGGAGTACGTTCTGGGCTTCAGCCAGTGGGAGCCCCAACCCGACGCCCTGAAGTTTCCGGGCATGAGAGAACTCATCGACTCCTACGAGAAGCGCTACGGGGTGAAGCCGAGCGATCATGTCGCCATGGCTTACGGGGCGATAGAGGTGGTGAGTCAGGCGATTCTGAAAGCAGGTTCCCATGATCGCCAAAAAGTCTGGAAGACGCTACGCGCCTCGGCGTTCCAGACCGTGATGGGAAGATGGAAGGTGGATGAGAACAACCTCAACGAACGGGACGGCCTGACGTTCCAGATTCTCGACGGCAGGCGCAGGATCGTCTGGCCGAAAGGACTCGCGGAAGTTTCCTACAAGCTGCCGATGCCCGGATGGAAGGATAGAAACAAACGCTGATGATGGGAGATATGGTGGAGAAACGGAAGTCGGTCCGGAGCGCCTGCCGGGAAACGCCGGTTTTCTGATTCAAGCGATGGCCCGCTGTAATGACCGGACGAGGCCGACCCGTACGCCGTCGCCAGGCCTGATGCGGCGTTGCAGACGCCGTCGCATCTTCTCCGCTCCGAGACCCGGCCGGAAAAATCATTTCATCATCAGAGCGCGGCTGCCCGGCTTCGGGCGCTTTGCTACAATACGCCTCCCATTCTTGAAGTCGCCCTCGTTCCGGGCGCCGCCGTTCGCCGGCGCGGCCTGCGGCGGGCCTTCTTGAGGAGACATGTCATGCCCGAGCTGTCCGCCAATTTCGCGCCCTTGAGCCCGCTCAACTTCATGGAGCGCAACCACTGGGTCTACAAGGACAAGGAAGCCGTCGTATACGGGAGCCGCCGCTACACCTACGCGCAGTTCGCCGATCGCGTCCAGCGCTGCGCGGCCGCCTTGAAGGCGGCGGGGGTCGGGGAGGGTGACCGGGTCGCCTACGTCGTCCCCAACGTGCCGGCCATGCTCGAGGCCCACTTCGCGGTTCCCCTGCTGGGCGCGCTCCTGGTGGCGATCAACATCCGCCTCTCTCCGGAGGAGATCGCCTACATCTGCGAGCACTCGGGCGCCAAGGCGCTCGTCGCCGACTGCGAATGGGCGAAGCCCCTCGCCGATCAGCGGAGCAAACTCCCGGGGGTCCGGACCTTCGTGAACGTGGTGGATGACGCCGCGGGCTTCGGCCCTTCCGACGCCGTCTTCAACGGGCCGGAGTACGAGGCGTTCATCGCCTCGGCGCAGAACGAGAACCTTCCCTGGAAGGTCGGCGAGGAGGGCGCGCCCCTCTCGATCAACTACACCAGCGGGACCACGGGCCGCCCCAAGGGGGTGATGTACACCCACCGGGGCGCCTATCTGAACGCACTGGGCGAGATCACCGAGGTGGGCGGCTCGGTCTACATGAACTACCTCTGGACCCTCCCGATGTTCCACTGCAACGGCTGGTGCTACACCTGGGGCGTGACGGCGGTTGGCGGACGACACGTCTGCCTGCGCGCCGTCCAGCCGGCCGAGATATTCCGCCTCATCCGCGAGGAGCGGGTCTCCCACTTCTGCGCCGCCCCCACCGTGCTCATCGCCCTCGCGAACGACCCCGCCGCCCGGGAGGGCCCCTTCCCCCAGCCCGTCACCATCATGACCGCGGGCGCGCCGCCCTCCCCCACCATCATCGCCACCATGGAGGAGGACCTCGGCGCGCGGGTCGTCCACGCCTACGGGCTCACCGAAACCTACGGCCCCCACACCGTCTGCGCATGGCATCCGGAATGGGACGACCTCCCCGCCGCGGAGCGCGCGCGTCTCAAGGCGCGCCAGGGGGTCCCCTTCGTCATGACGGGGGAATGCGAGGTCCGGGACCCGGAGATGCGCGCGGTTCCCTGGGACGGAAAGACCCAGGGCGAGGTCATGATGCGCGGAAACAACGTCATGGCCGGCTATTACGACAATCCCGCCGCCACCGAGGAGGCCTTTCGGGGCGGCTGGTTCCACAGCGGAGACATCGCCGTCGCGCACGAGGACGGCTACATCGACCTCCAGGACCGCGCCAAGGACATCATCATCTCGGGCGGGGAGAACATCTCCACCATCGAGGTCGAGAATGCCATCGCCTCTCACCCGGCGATTCTCGAAGTGGCCGTCGTCGCTGCGCCCGATGAGAAATGGGGCGAGGTGCCCAAGGCATTCGCCGTCAAGAAGGAGGGGATGGAGGTGAGCGAGGAGGAGATCATCGAACACGTGAAGGGCCGCCTCGCCCGCTTCAAGGCGCCCAAGCGCGTGGAGTTCGGCCCGCTCCCCAAGACCGCCACGGGCAAGATCCAGAAGTTCGTCCTCCGCGACAAGGAATGGGCCGGCCGCGAGAAGCGGGTGAACTAGGGGCCGCGCGAGGGCCGGAGCGCGGCCGGGGACGCCGGCTGCATTCAGCCTTCCTCCAGCGCGAGGCGGGGGACGGGCTTCTCGTCAATGGCCAGATGGACGACCGTCGCGAACACCGCGAAGAACACGGCGGCCCACCACATCAGGTCGTACGAGCCGGTTCGGTCGTAGATCACCCCGCCCATCCATACGCCGATGAAACTTCCGATCTGATGGCCCAGGAGCACGATGCCGGAGAGGGTCGCCATGTATTTCAACCCGAAGAGCTGCGCGACGATGCCGGTGGTCAGCGGGACCGTCGACAGCCACAGCACGCCCATCAAAGCGGCGAATACATAGATCGTGAGGTCCCTCGCCGGGGCCATCAGGAGCGCGACGATGACCAGCGCCCGGCACAGGTAGATGACGGAAAGGCTCATCTTCTTGCTGAACCGCTGGCCGATGGCGCCCGACATGAACGCGCCGAAGATGTTGAGCAGCCCGACGATAGCGAGCGCATAGGCGCCCACATGCGGTGAGAGGCCGAGGTCGGTGACGTAGGCGGGGAAGTGCACGGCGATGAACGCGACGTGGAACCCGCACACGAAGAACCCGATGGTGAGGAGCACGTAGCCGCGATGGCTCATCGCCTCGCTCAGAGCTTCCCCGAGAGTCTGGCCCGACTCCGGCTCACCGACTGCCTTGCCCGCGCCCCGCAGGGTGAACGCGAGCGGAATCATGGCCAGCGTGATGAGAGAGATCACGAAGAGCGAGTCGTACCAGCCGTAGCTCGATATCAGGGCCTGGCTGAGGGGCGAGAAGATCACCTGGCCGAGCGAGCCGGCCGCGGTCCCGAAGCCGAGGGCGAGCGAGCGTTGTTCCGGCCCCACGACCCGGGCGATGGCGGCGAGCACGAGCGAGAACGAGGTGAACGCGACCCCGAGGCCGACGAGGAGGCCGCCGCTCAACAGGAGCGCGAGCCCGCTTTCCGAGGCCGCCATGCCCGCAACGCCCAGGGCGAAGACGACGGCGCCCAGGGCGATCACCAGTGCGGCTCCGTACCGGTCCGCGATGGCCCCGGCGACCGGGACGCCGATTCCCCACAACAGATTCTGGACCGCCATCGCGAACGCGAAGGTCTGGCGCGTCCACCCGTTCGAAACCGTCATCGGCTCGAGATAGAGCCCGAAGCTCCCCCGGACCCCGAATCCGATGAGCGAGATGAGACAACCGGCCACGATCACCGCGAGCGCGTTGCCGCGGCCGGGATGGATATCGGTGGCGGTAACGCGGCTCATGGGGATTCGGTCTCCATCTCAAGCAATGGTCGAAGCGCGGCGCGGCGGCCTGGCCGTCTCTCCCGCGGGTGCACGAAGTGCGCAATGTAACACGCCCGGAGTCGATATCGAATCCGGACCCGGGCCATCCGTCCCGCGGAGCGACTCCGCCTTCAGCCGGGAAGAAATCATGTTGCGTACTTCGTTCGACACCGAGGAACATGAAGGTGCGGAGCGGTGGTCCCTGAGCCGACGTTCCCGGTGTCGGCGGAGCGGTGCATGAGCGGAAGTAAGCCGGAATTTAGTGCTGACTACACAATGGTTCGACATGGGCACTCTGAATTGTCAAATAATATCAATGGAATAAAGGGATTCCACGGCAGATGAGAACGCCTCTCCGCCTTGAAACGGGCGGTCGGTAGGGTGGATTCCGCATCCTGACGAATCGGCGAGCAAATAGCGATAAAATCAATCTTATTTCGACTATTTATCAAATTTATATTGATAAACATCTTAAATACAGTTAAATTTATTGGTATTATGTCGACTGAATATCAAAAGAACAAATCCGTGAGACTCAATGAATTCCTGGACCGGCGCGCCGTGTTCACGATGGACGAACTGGATCGCTTCCTGTCCGAGCGTGGATCCGGAAACACCCACACCCGCAATTCGCTGCTGGCCTACCATCGCAGGCGAGGCCGCATCGTCCGTGTCCGTCGCGGCCTGTATGCGACGGTTCCCCGGGGTATGGACCCGGAAACCGCGCCGGTCGATCCGTATCTGGTGGCGGCCAGGATGACCGAGGACGCGGTGCTGGGCTATCACACGGCCCTGGAGTTCCACGGGAGGGCATACTCGGTCCACTGGAGGCTGGTCTACGTCTCGGCGACCAAGTCGCTTCCGCTTACGTTTCAATCGCACGAGTTCCGGCGCGCGCCCGTGCCGCCGCCGCTGCTGGCGAAAGGAGAGGAGATGTTCGGAGTCACCCGTCATATGCGTTCCGGCGTGAAACTCCGGGTGACCGGCCACGAAAGAACCCTGGTCGATGCCCTGGACCGGCCGGACCTGACCGGAACCTGGGAGGAGATATGGCGGTCCCTGGAATCGGTGGAGTTTTTCGATCTGGAACAAGTCATCGAGTACACCCGCCTGCTGGAGAACGCGACCACCGTCGCGAAGGTCGGATTTTTCCTGGAACAGCACAGGGAGCCCTTGATGGTGGAGGAGACCCACCTCGATGCCTTGCGCAAGCTGCGCCCGAGGCAGCCCCACCATTTGACGCGAGGCAGGCCAAGAGGTTGCCGGTTGGTGAAAGACTGGAACCTGATGGTTCCGGATGAAATCCTGAATCGGTCCTGGGAAGAGGTATCGTGAGATTCTCCGCCTCGGAAATCCTGCCCGTGGCCCGAGCCAACGGATTCAACGCGGAGGTGGTGGAGAAGGTTTTCTGTCTGATGCATCTCCTGAACGCCCTGAACACACACCCGTCACTCAAGGGAAGATGGGTCCTGAAGGGCGGTACGGCCCTGAACCTGTTCGTCCTCCGTCATGCCAGGTTGTCCGTGGACATCGACCTCAACTACATCGGCGCACTGGAGCGCGAGGAAATGCTGGAGGAGCGGCCGAGAATCGAGCGGGCAGCCCAGGCGGTTTTTTCCCGTGAGGGGTTCACGGTCCGCGGGACGCCAAGCGAACACGCCGGAGGCAAGTGGCGGTTGAGCTACCCGAGCTACACCGGGCAGTCCGGGAGTCTCGAAGTCGATTTGAATTTCATGTTCAGGCAACCGCTTTGGGAGATCCACCACGCCGATTCACATCCGATCGGGGACTATCAGGCCAAAGACGTTCCTGTGCTCGACCTTCATGAACTCGTGGCCGGCAAGCTCTCGGCGCTGTTTTCCCGCAGACAGGCGAGAGATCTGTTCGATTGTCATCGCATACTCGATACGGACACTCTTCAGCGCGAGCGGCTTCGCATTGCTTTTGTCGTATACGGGGCGATGAACCGCAAGGACTGGCGAACCATCTCCGTCGAAGACGTGGACTACGATGAGTTGGAGTTGGCGAGACAACTCGATCCCACTCTTCGAGCCCGTCGGCCGAGAGAACAGGCGTCCCTCGCGGAATACGGGGCGCAACTGCTGGAGGAGACCAGGAGGAGCCTGTCCGTTTTACTTCCGTTTACCGATGCCGAGCAAGCATTCCTCGACCTCCTGTTGGACAAAGGCGAAATCGACGCGACGATCCTGACCTTCGATGCATCCTTGCAAGAACGCATCCAGGTCCAACCGCTTCTGGAATGGAAAGCCCTCAACGTGCGCAGCCACAAGGGATTGTCCTGACATAAAATCGCGTATGCTGACCGTCAACGCGCTTGACGGCAACTTCGAGGAGTTTGGAGAATCGCTCCGCAAGGACCGGCTAATGTCGACCAGTCGGCGTCAGTCGGCGAGTATCCGGGTTCGGGGCTGCCTGAAGTGGTTCTCGATCCAGGAGAGGTTCTCCGGGGTCGGCTTAGACTATTCAGAACATTGTCTGCCACGCATTACCGCACGAGGCGACGCTGTCACAGCCGGAGGAACCGACATGCCGGGCTCGCTGAAAATCCTCCACTGTCTCTAAACGAACGGGAAAGGATGAGACAGCTGATCAATCGCAGGCGCTGGGCCAGAGCGCGGTTTTTCGGTCCAGTCGATCTGGGGACGTGGTGCTGGATTAGTCTGGTTTTTTCGTCATTTGAGAATCGTCATGGGAGGGAACGCTCGATTCTATAAAGAACATTGTGGCCCAAAGTCATTACCCTCCCACATTTACTATCCTCCCCCAATCTTGTTACCCGGCATCACCCAAAAACCGGGAGAGAAACCATGTCTTTGAGAATGTGCGGGAATTTTCTGCTTCGTACCGAGGGGCAGGGTGCTTGTTTCCGTCAACTCATTCGCCTCCGCGCAGCGGGCGGAACCGGATGTTTCAGGCGGGGGTCAGGGGTCGTACACCCGGATGGCGGAGGGCTGCGCCGGGCAGAAATACTCGCAGACGCCGCACCCGACGCACCCGTCTTCGACCACGGGGCCGCGGACGCCGCCTGCGCGCTCGAGGCGGATGGCTCCTGAACCGAGCGGGCAGCGGTCCACGCAATAATCACACCCCGGGTCCGTCCCGCTCCACGCGAGGCAGCGGTCGGGGCTGACCTGCGCGAGGCCTATCCGTATCTCCTCGCGGGGCACCAGGGAGAGCGCGCCGCTCGGGCAGGCCTTCATGCAGGCCAGGTCATCACACACGATGCAGGCGGCCTCCTGGGGGACGATGACCGGATGGAGGGTTTCTGAAGCGTCCGTTCCGGGGACCAGCCGGATGGCGTCGGCCGGGCAGACCTCAGCGCACGCGCCGACGCCGCAGCAAAGCTCCAGGAATTCCTCCTCGGGCGCTGCGCCCGGCGGGCGGAGCGGCGGCCGGGGCGCGTCGGCGCTATTGGCCTGAGATCCTGCGAGGACCGCCTCGAGAAAGGCGAATGGCCCCTTTCGCAGGAAAGTCCTTCGGTCGAATTCAATCGGCTTCATCGCAAATCCTCAGACCAGCCGGCGGGCCGGGATTGTCTTACGCGCCGGATGCCACATGGGCCTTCCTCCGGCGGGCCGCGCGGGTCCGCCTCCGGTGGAAAAAGAGGAGCAGGACGAACAGCAGAACGCCGCCCGTTGCGGCGTACGGCATCCAGGAGACGGTATCGCCCCAGACTTCGACCGAGACGGACCCCTGGAACCCCTCGGCGACGAGCCTCAGGTCATAAAGCCCCGGCCCCGGCACCGACTGGCGGACCCGGTACACGGCTTCCTCGAAGGGCCGGTCGTGCCGGAAAGCCGCAAGCCGGGTCTTCCCCCGGCGCACCTCGATGGTCAGGGGACCCGTGTAACTTTGCCCGGTCCGGGCGTCCGTGAGGCTGACGTAGAACTGCACGTCGTCCGGCGTGTCCGAAGTCTGCCGGCGCAGCCCCTCGAAGAAATAGCTCACCACGGTGATGTCGTAGCCGCCGACCCGGACGCGCGTTTCGCGCGTGGGGATCTGGGGGTAGTTCTCGGCATAGCCGTAATGGGGTTTCCCCCGCATGTGGTGGCCGGAAGCAGTGAGGGGGATGAGAAGCAGCGCCAGCCCCAACCCCAGGGAGACGCCCTTTTTCAGGCGCGAGAGAAGTCCGGCGGGAAAGCGTCCGGGTGCGGGAGCGATTCCCAGGGTCAGGAGGTCGTCGGGGCACGCGGTCGTGCAGACCCCGCAGTTGTAGCATTCGGCCAGGGAGAACGTCTTCGCCGGGTTGACTCCCATCGGGCAGGCTCTCGCGCAAGCCGTGCAGCCCTCGATGCAGGAGCGCTCGGCCTTGCGCACCCGGAAGGGGGCCAGCGAGCCGAAGAAGCCCAGGAGCGCGCCGGTCGGGCAGAGGGAGCGGCACCACGCCCGGCGGGCGAGGAGCAGTTCGGCCAGGATGACGCCCGAGAAAATCAGGACGCCGCCGTTGGTGACGCCGAACACCATCAGGGAGAACACGTCCCGTCCGATCTGGACGTGGGGGAGGAGGTTCGCCCACAGGGCGACGTTGAATACGACCGCCGCGGCCAGCCCTGTGAATAGCAATACCCACTTGGCCCACCGGGGAACTTTGAGGTCCGGCGGACGGACCCCGATCTTCGGCAGCGCGCGCTGGCGCAGGAGGTCGAATCCCTCGAGAAGGGTGTTCACCGGGCATATCCACCCGCAGAAGACCCGCCCGAGGGCGACGGCCACGACAACCGGGAGCGTTGCCCCCGCCAGGAGGGCCGGCCAGGCGCCCGGCGTGCGGAAGGCGGTCTCCGCCGCGACCACCGGGTCGAGAATCGGGAACCCGAACACGGAGAACGATCCGAAATTGCCCACCCAGTCCATCGACCGGACGGCGGGGTCAGGCAGGCGCCCGATAGTGATCGAGAACAGGTGGTAGAGCCACTGCTCGAAGACGGTTCCCGTCAGGGATATCTTGTGGTAGCCGTTCTTGCCGTACTGCTGGTAGAGGATCCCCCCGTAATTGAGGGCGGGCACGGCCAGGAGCAGGCCGAGCGCCCCCAGCTGAATCACTCTTCTCAGCCGCCGGACCACGGTATCAGGATTCCACGGGGACGATGCGGATCGCCTGGGGGACGTGGATGCAGGCGCGCTCGCAGAGCCCGCAGCCCACGCAGGCGTCCGTCACGATGGGCTGTTCGTACATACCGGTCTTCATGGCCACGCCGGGAAAGGGACAGGCGCGGATGCACACCCCGCAGGTGCGCCCCTGGTAGGAGAAGCACATGGAGCGATCCACCACCGCGCGTCCCATTTTGACCTGGGTGAGGACGGAGTCGTCGTCTACGTCGATTCGGGTCAGGGCGCCCGTCGGGCAGACTTCGGTGCACTTCATGCAAAGCATGCAGGCCTGTTCGCGGGGAACGATGTAGGGCGTGTTGAGGTTTCGCAGGCCCAGCCCGAACCCGGTCATCTGGATGGCGGTGTTCGGACAGACGGCGGCGCACCTCGCGCAGCGGATGCACCGTTCGAGGAACTCCTGCTCGCCCAGCGCGCCGGGCGGGCGGAGGAATCGGCGGAAACGCGTAGCGGTCCTCGCGAAACCCCTCCGTCCGGCCGCGAGCAAGGAGGCGACGCCGGTGAACGCCGCCGCTCCCGCGAGGAGGAATTTTCTTCTGTTCAGGCCCATTTTGCCACCTCCATGTCTCCAGACCCGGCGAGGCGGGGAAGGCGAGGAACCTCTCCCCGTCCCGCTCGCTGCATCAAGTATTCAAATCTTCTCGATCCTCGCCTTGACGTGCTTGAAGTCCGCCTGGCCGGATACCGGATCGAACGCCCGGTGCGTGACCGCGTTGACGAGCCAGCGGTTCTTCTTCGGGTCGGCGCTGTCCGCGACGGAAAGGTTCCACGGGGAGAACACCTGCCCCGGCATGACCTTGTTGCGCGCGGGCTTGACCTTGCTCTTCGTGCCGATGCTGGCCCGCGCCTCGTAGCTGCCCCGGGGCGTCACGACCCGGACCCATTCCCCGTCCTCGATTCCGAGCTTCCGGGCGTCGCGGGGGTTCATTTCGAGATACTGCTCCGGCACCAGACGGCGTGTGGTGGCCGCCCGGATCGTCTTGGTGGTGTGGAAGTGCTCGAAGACGACCCCCAGGTTCAGCCAGAACGGGTACTTGTCGGCCTTCTTGATCTCCGCCATGGATTTTCCGTAGTAATCGAAATCAGGCAATTCCGGCGTCAGCCCGTTGTCGCGCATCTCGACCAGCACGTCGTAATGGTCGATGGCGTAGAAATCCGGGTCCTTGCCCGCTTTCGCGAAGATGTCCGTCAGCTCCTTGGCGCGCGAATAGTCCTGCTCGGTGAGCTTGAACTTCGCTCTTCCGTCCTTGCGGCGGAAGGCGCTGTAGGGCTTGTCCTTCCAGCCCTTCTCCTGCGCCATGTACTTGCGCGGGATTCCTCCCCCTTTGGCGATCTCGTACGTGGGGGCGGGATAGAAGATCCCCTTGCGCTTCCGAAGCTGCTCGTAGGGAGAGAGCTTGTCGCGCTTTTCCACCTCCAGCATTCCCGTCAAATCCGCATCCGATCCCTTGCTCGCCCGTATGATGTCCCGATAAACCTCCTCGGGGTCATAGTAGCCATCCGCCTTCCTCTGGTAGGGGAATATCTTCTCCGCGTCCAGGCCGAGCTTTCTGGCGATGGACTTGCCCTCGTCGATGATGACGTCCAGATCGGGCCTGCAGTTTTCGGGCGGCTCCATGGCCTTGTCCGTGACGTACATCTTCCGCTCGCTGTTCTGGTACACCCCCCATTTCTCCCCGTGGGTGGCGGCGGGGAAGATGACGTCGCCGTAGAGCAGGTTCGGGGCGTGCCGGTAGGCCTCCACCATGTAGGTGAACGTCTTGGTGATGGCGGGGCGGATGAGGGTGTCCACCTCCGGCAGGTCCACGTGGGTGGCGTAGGCGAACTGCATGATCTTGATGTCGCCCTTCATGGCGCGCTCGAACATGCCGATGGTCATGCCCTTGTTCGGGGCGTCGGCGGTGACGTCGAGCCGTCCTGGGGGGAGGCCCCAGGCCTCGTTGATCTTCTTACGGTGCGCGGCGTTCTTGATGCCCTCGTTGAACGGGAGCCGTCCGGTCAGGCCGCCCATCAGGCGTTCGCTCATGGCGTTGGGCTGGCCCGTCATGGAGAAGGGCCCCGCGCCCGGCCGGCCGATGTTCCCGGTCAGCAGGTGGAGGTTGATGATGTTGATGGTGCGGTGCTGCCCGTGGAGCGACTGGTTGTACCCGATCCCCCAGAAAGAGAGGACGCCGCCTTTCTTGCGCCGCTTTCCTTTCAGGGTGGCGTCCGCCCAGATCGAGGCGATCCGCCTGACCACGGAGGGGGCGATCCCCGTCCGGTCGATGACCTGCTCCGGGCTGTACCGGGCCATGATGCCCGCGCGGTAGTCGTCGAACCCGTCCGTGTGCTGCCGGATGAAGGCCTCGTCCACGGCCTGGGGGAACTCCTTCATCAGGACGTGGGCGATGGCGTTCTGCAGGGAAAGGTCGCCGTTGGGGCGGATGGTGATCGAGAGGCTGTTGTTGGGGTTGATCTGCGCGTAGCCGTCCATGGTGCCGGTGTAGCGCGGGTCGACCACCATGGTCGGGATGTTGCGTTTCTCCTTGGTGGCCGCCACGCGCCAGAAAAGGACGGGGTGCGAGCCGCGCGCGTTGTGGCCCCAGTGATTGATGAAGTCGGCGTC
The DNA here is from genome assembly GCA_022825065.1 of bacterium. Classification (GTDB taxonomy): domain Bacteria; phylum UBA8248; class UBA8248; order UBA8248; family UBA8248; genus Bin107. The sequence goes on along the minus strand of JAJDYR010000004.1, from coordinate 18,739 downwards.
TTCGATGTCGGAATAGTTCCCCGGCGGGTGGTCGCTCCCGAGGCTGTGGATGTAGCCCGTCACGGCCGAGGTCATGCACATCCGGGCGTTGGCCTCGATGCTGTTCGACTGGAGGACGCCCTTGTAGAAGATGTTGTCCAGCCATTGCTCCTCCATGGTCAACTGGCCGGACTGGTAGATCCCCACGGAGTTCCCTCCGTGCTTCTTCACGACGCCGACGACCATGTTGGAGACGATGTCCATGCCTTCTTCCCACGTGCCGACGCGGAAGACGTCCTTATCGAAGCGCCCTTTCGTCTTCGAGACGTGGCCGGTCAGCGGGTTGGACATGTCCTTTCGGATCAGGACCTCCTCCAGCCGGTCGACGTAGAGGGACTCCGCGGCCGTGAGACCCTTGATGCACTGAAGCCCCAGGTTGACGGGGGAGTCCTTGTCCGGGATGCACGCCACGATCTTTTCATTCTCGACGACGTAGTAGGTGTGGCAACCCACGCCGCAGTAGGGGCATTGCGTGGGGACGAGCTTCCGCGTGTCCTGGGCGCCTTCCGCCTCTCCGACGAGCTGGAACAGCTCCTTGTCGCGGGTCAGGGCCCCGCCCATGGCGAGCCCGGTGGCCAGCGCGGTGGACGATTGCAGAAACGCACGGCGATTGAATTTCGGCATCACTTGTCCCTCCAGGGGTCTACGGGTCCCGAATCGCGTTTTTCCCAGGTGCGGATGTAGGCGACGATGTCGTTAATCTCCTCCTCGGTCAGCTCCACCATGCCCTGCTTGCCCTTGAGGTAGGCGCCCATCGGCGTACCGACACGGCCCTGCATCATCGTCGCCTTGATGTAGCCGTCGGTGGCGGATTTCAGGAAACCCTGGTTGTTCAGGGCGGGTCCGGCGTAGCCCGCCATGGCGTTCGTCACGTGCCCTCCGCCCACCTGGGGGCCGCCGAGGCCGTCGCGCCCGTGGCAGCCGGAGCACATCCCGTCGAAGAACTCCTTTCCGCGGGATACGGAGCCCGCCACCCGGTTTTGATCGATCCCGACGTAGTCGCGCAGCTGCCAGCTCCGCACATAGGTCGCGATGGCTTCGATGTCTTCTTTTTTCAGGAAAGTCCCGTACGGGATCATCTGACGCGGCAGCCGCCCGTAGAAGATGGAGCGGCGGATGTACCCTTCGGGGGCGACGGACAGGAAGCTTTGCAGGTTCAGGGGGAGACCCACGCCTCCTTGGCCGTTTTTCCCGTGGCAGGCCGCGCAGTGTGTCAGGTAGAGCCGGCTGCCCTTCGAATAGACGGAATCCCATTTGGAATCGCGATCGAAGGCGGCCGTTCCGGTGGGAAGAAGAAACGTGGCTATCAGCACGAAAGAGAAGAGAAAACCGACGAGAACCGGGAATGAATGCCACTGTTTCATGAGTGCTCTCCTCTCGAACAGTCTCTGTTCCTGTGTTGGCGGGACGAACCTTGCTTGATCTCCTTTCTCTTATCCCCCGGATGGGGGCCGAATCTCATGCGTCCGGCGATGCGCTTGACCCACGCCTATATAGTAAAAATAGGTTTGAAGGGCTGAATTGTCAAAGAAAACTTCCGGCCCTTATGGATTCGCCCGCGGGGAACCCCGGGCGCTGTGGCAGGCAGCATTTTGGCGGCGGAATGAATCGAGATCATCCGCCATCCCGGCGGGCTCGAGGTGGGGTACAGCGGCGTCGCTCTCGCTGACGCCGGAGGCCCGGCGCTTGAGACGCCCACTGCATAGACTGGCGCTGTGCTAATGAACAAACCGCCTGAAACCTCGCGTCTCGGTGCGGGATAGATTCGTCAACGAATCTCGGGCGTCCCCGCAGGGCGTATCCGGTCGAGGAGTCATCGCCCCAAAAAAAGTTGTTGAGTCCTCCTGTAGCGCCCTTTATGATGGGCTTGTTCCGGAAGACGTCATGGCGGCAAGGAGAAGTGTTACGCGAGGAAATCCGAACCTGGAGGAGAATTTGAAGCATTCAGACGGGAAATTCGATCCTTCCGAAAAAACCGAAAACGGGGCGCCGGTGACTACCCGGCCCGCAGAGCCCATCGCGATCGTGGGCATGGCGTGCCGCTTCCCCAACGCCGTCGGCATTCCGGCCTTCTGGCGTCTGCTCGAGGCCGGCGAGAACGCGGTGACCGAGGGCGTTCCGGGTTCGGGCGTGGGGCGCGTGGGCGTGCTTTTCCCCGATGCCGAGGTACAGAGCCGGGCCTGCCGCTTCGGCGCCTATCTCGACGAGATCGACCGTTTCGACGCCGCGTTCTTCCGCATATCGCCGGTCGAGGCGCAACTCCTCGACCCCCAGCAGCGCCTCATGCTGGAGACGAGCTGGCGCGCGCTCGAAGATGCGGGGATGGACCCGGAAAGGCTCAGGGGCAGCCGCACCGGCGTGTACGGGGGAGTCAGCAACAACGAATACCGCAGCCTGATCATGGACGTGAGCGATACCGCGGAACCCGCCACGAGCCTGTATACGGTGAGCGGCACTTCCTTCAACACGGCCGTGGGGCGGGTTTCCTTCGCGCTGGGTCTGGAGGGGCCGGCGATCGCGCTGGACACCGCCTGCTCCTCGTCGCTGGTCGCGGTGCATCAGGCGGTGGCCGGCCTGCAGCGACAAGAGGCGGACCTCGCCCTGGCGGGAGGTGTCCACACGATCCTCTCGGGCCGCCTGCTGGAGTTGCGCGGCAACGCCGGGATGCTCTCGCCCGACGGGCGGTGCGCGACCTTCGACGCCGCCGCGAACGGGTACGTGCGGGGCGAGGGCTGCGGAATCGTGGTGCTCAAGCGGCTCGCCGAGGCGGAGGCGGACGGCGACCGCATCTGGGGCGTGATTCGCGGGTCGGCCATCAACCAGGACGGCGCGAGTCCGGGGCTGACGGTGCCGAGCGGCCCGGCGCAGGAGCGGGTGATCGCGGCGGCGCTGGCGCAAGCCGGAATCAGGCCCCATGAAGTCGATTATCTCGAAGCGCACGGGACGGGAACGGAGGTGGGCGACCCGATCGAGCTGGAAGCGGCGGCTGCGGCTTACGGCAAGGGTCGCGATGCGGACCGCCCGCTCCTGATCGGCTCGGTGAAAACCAACATCGGACACCTCGAATCGTCGGCCGGAGTCGCCGGCCTGATCAAGGCGACGCTGGCCCTGAAGCAGGGGGTGGTTCCCAAACACCTGCACTTCCGGGAACCCACTCCGGCGGTGGACTGGGAGCGGATGTCCCTGCAGGTGGCGGCGGAGGCGACGGAGTGGCCGCGCCATCCCGATCATCCCCCGAGGGCGGGCGTCAGCGGGTTCGGATGGTCGGGCACGAACGCCCACGTCATCGTTGAGAGATACGAAGAATCGGAGGGGGATTCCACCGTCGGCTCCATGGTTGAACCCGCGGGTTCCGCACTGCCGATCACCGTTTCCCTGCCCGAAGCGTTGGCGGACACGCCGCCGGCGGAAGACGGGCCCGGAGCCCGCGAAACAAGGCTCCTGCCGCTGTCGGGCAAGTCCGAGGGCGCGCTTCGCGAGTTGGCGGGGCGGTATCTCTCCTGGCTCGACGAGCGCGGCGAAGAGTTCGCTTCCCAAAGCGCCGCCTCGGAGCCGCTGCTTTCGGATATGGCGTGGACGGCTGCTGTCGGGCGGAGCCATTTCACGCACCGCGCGGGGCTTATCTTCGACGACGCCGCGCGGCTGCGCGAGCGGTTGAACGCCCTGGCCGAAGGAGTTGATCCGCCGGAACCAGGGACGGCGACCAGGGTGGCGTTCCTCTTCACCGGCCAAGGCAGCCAGTGGGTCGGCATGGGGCGGGACCTGTACGAGAGCGAACCTGTGGCGCGGGCGGTTCTCGATCGTTGTGAGGAAGTCGCTCGCGCAACACGGGGCGCCTCGCTTCTGGACGTGATGTTCGCTCAAGGCGAGGGAGATCTCTACGACACGGTCTGGGCGCAGCCGGCCATCTACGCGCTCGAGTGCGCGGTCACGGCGCTCTGGGCGAGCCTGGGAGTTCACCCGGACGTGGTGGTGGGGCACAGCGTCGGTGAGTTCGGGGCGGCGCATACGGCGGGCGTGTTCGGACTCGAAGACGGGATGCGGGCCGTCATGGGGCGGAGCGAAATACTGGCGTCGGTCCCGGAAGCCGGGACGATGGCGGCGGTGTTCGCTCCCTTCCCGATAGTCGAGGAGGCGGTGCGTGCGTACAACGAGTCGGCCGGGAGCGAGAGGGTTGCGATTGCGGCGAGGAACGGGGCGCACCAGGTGTTGAGCGGTCAGGTCTCCGCAGTCGAGGCGGTCTCGGGGCGCTTCGAGGCCGAAGAAGTCCGGGTGAGGCCGATCCACACGAGCCAGGCGTTCCACAGCCCCCTGGTGGAGCCGGCTCTGGATACGCTGGAAAGCCTTTTCGGCGGATTCGAGATATCAACGGCCTCGCGCACCACGCTGGTGAGCAACGTGACGGGCCGGGTCGTGGAGCCGGACGAGATACTCGGCGGGGCGTACTGGCGCCGCCACGCCCGCGAGGCGGTGGCCTTCGACCTCGGCGTCCGGACGCTGGCGAATCTGGGCGTCGACCTGGTGGTGGAAGTCGGTCCGCACGCGGTGCTGGGCCCGATGCTGTCTTTCGCCTGGCCGGGGCCGGATGAGGGTGCGGATGCCGCAGGTGTGGACGTCGAGGCTCCTCGCGTGTTGGCGAGCCTGCAAAGGCCCTCGCAGGACGAAGGTGCGTCGGCGGACGAGCTCGAGACGGGTTTCATGGGCGCGGTGGCCGGGGCCTATGAGGCCGGAGTCGACCTCTCCTTCGAGGGGTTGTTCGCCGGAGAGAGCAGGCGGCGCATCTCGCTGCCGGGCTATCCGTTCCAGCGCGAACGGTTCTGGGTCGAGGGGCCGAAACGGCGCCGGCAAAGCGCAGGGCACCCGCTGCTGGGCGAGAGACATGAGTCCGCCAGCGGCGAAATCACCTTCGAGACCGAAGTTTTCCCATCTGATCCGGCGTGGCTGAACGACCACCGGGTGTTCGGCCGGGTCATTGCGCCGGGCGCGCTCTACGGGGCGATGGCGATATCGGCATCCACCGCCGAGGGAGGCGGAGCGATGCTCATCGAGGAGGTGCAACTGCACAACGCGCTGATCTTCGGGGAAGAAAGTTCAGAGAACGGTGGTGAGGGCCGGGAAGTACAGGTTCTGCTCGAGGCGCCGGGGGAGGAACCCTCGCGCCTCGTCCGGATATTCAGCAAAGGAGAGGCCGAGGAGGGTTGGACGCTGCACGCGGAGTGCCGAGCGCCCTCGGAAGCGGGCGGACGGCAAGCACCGGAGCAGGTGGATTTGGAAGGCCTGAAGGCCGCCCTTTCGCCCGAGGACGTGCCGGCGTATTACCGCGCCAAGGCGAATGTGGGGATCGATCTCGGCCCATCGCTCCGCACGCTGGGGTCGGTCTGGTCCCGGGCGGGCGAGGCGCTGGGCGAGGTGTGCTGGCCTGAGTCTTCGGGCGAAAACGGTCTCGACGTGCACCCCCTCCTTCTCGACGGCTGCTTTCAGGTGATGGGAGCGGCGCGCAATCCGGGCGGAGCCGAGGACGGAATCACCTACCTGCCGTTCGGCTGGGAGCGGCTGTGGCTGGCGGAGAGGCTGCCGAATCGGCTTCTCTGCCACGTGCGCATGCGGGAGACCCCGAGCAGTCAGGAAACCGACCCCGAAACGGGCGGATCGCAGGAGGTCTTCGTGGGCGATTTCCGCCTCTACGATGAGAACGGGGCGCTGATCGGCGAGTTGAGCGGGTTCATGGTGAAGCGCGCGACGCGGGCGGCGCTGCTCTCGGCGCTGGAAGGGCTGGACGATCTTCTCTACGAGGTCGTCTGGCGCGAGAGCGCCCTCCCGCAGGGAATCCAGCCCGCGGATTTCCTCCCGGGTCCGGGGGAGGTCGCAGAGAGTTGGGGACTGTTTTCCGACTACCTGGCGGCGGAAGGAGTCGATGCCGGGGTGCGGCCCGCCTTGATGGCGGACCTCTCGCGCATGGCGCGGCATTTTGCGCTCGCGGCCCTGGAGAAGCTCGGATGGGAGCGGAAGGCGGGCGAGGCCGTGGATTCGGAAGATTTGCGGGAGCGCCTGGGGGTCCGGGAGGAACACGGCCAACTGTTCCGCCGGATGCTGGAGATACTGGCGAAGTCGGGCGTTCTTCAGGCGGAGGGCGAAGGTTTCCTCGTCGCCGTGGGGAAAGGTGAACCCTTGCCGGAGGGAATACCGGCGGATCCCGAGCAGTTCGCGGCGCAAGTAATCGAGCGTTACGCTTACGCTTCCAACGAGATCGGGCTGTTCCGCAGGAGCGCGGGCGCGCTGGCGGAAGTGCTGCGCGGCGAGGAGGATCCGCTCTCGCTCCTGTTCGGCAGCGGAGAACCGAGCGCCGCGGACCTCTACTTCAAGGCGCCGTTGTGGCGGGCGGCGAACAAGATGCTGGGAGACGCCATAAGGACGCTCGTGGCCGGTTTGCCCGAAGGACGGCGCTTGCGGGTCATCGAGGTCGGGGCGGGCACGGGGTCGGCGACCGAATCCGTCCTGCCCGAGCTTCCAGAAGGGCGTTTCGACTACACCTACACGGACATCTCGGCGGGCTTCTTCGCGCAGGCGGAGGGGTTGTTCGGGGACGGTGGCGGGTGTATCGAGTACCGTGTGCTGGATATCGAAAAAGACCCGTTGGAGCAGGGCTTCGACTCCCACGGCTATGATCTGGTGATTGCCTCGAACGTGCTGCACGCCACGCGCTACCTGGAGGAAACGCTCACGCACTGCCGGAGCCTTCTCGCGCCGTCGGGACATCTCGTGGCGCTCGAGAACCTTTCTGGCCAGGACTGGCTGGATATGACTTTCGGGCAACTGGACGGCTGGTGGCGGTTCTCGGACGAGTGCCGCCCCACCTACGCCCTGGCGGGGCCGGACGTATGGCGGGGATCCCTCGATGCCGCGGGCTTCGAGGGCGTGGAGATTCTGGGAGTTGGCGGGCCCGGCTCCGCAGAGATGCCGGACAGGGGCGTGATTCTGGGGCAACAGACCGAGGAGGTGACCGAGCGTCCCGGCGTCTGGGTTCTGGCGGCGGACCGAGGCGGTACGGCAGAGGAATTGGCCTCGGAGTTGGCCGCGCGCAACCAGACGGTCGTTCTGGCTAGCGAAGCGGGTTCGACGGACGGGAGCACTCCGGACGAAATACCCGGAGTCATCCATACGACTCTTGAGATGGATAGCCGCGAATCCTGGGGAGCGCTGCTCGAAGGCCTGCCAGGAGATGCGCCGCTCAGCGGCGTCGCGCATTTCGCTGCGCTCGACGGCCGCGGACCCGATGCGACGACCGGGGAGATGGCGGAGGACGTGAAGCGGGTGGGAGCAAGCGCGCTGGCGCTGGCGCAGGGGCTCCTGGACACGGACGCGGCGCCCGGGAAGGGTTTCTGGTTCCTCACGCGGGGCGCGCAGGTGCTGGAGCGCGAACGCGGCGGAGAGCTCGCGGGCGCGACGTTGTGGGGTTTCGGAAAAGCAATGTCCCGGGAGGCTTCCCGGATGCAGCCGAAAATGATCGATCTGGATCCCGAACCTACGGCGCCGCCCGCAGACCTCGCCAATGAACTGCTTTACCCCGACGCGGAAAACCAAATCGTCCACCGTGGCGACAGGCGTCGCGTCGCCCGTCTGGTCCGGGCCGGCGAGGGGGTGGAGCGGCTGACCTTGCCCGAAGAGCCGGACTGGCTGCTGGGCGTCGACGAAGACGGCGCGCTCAGTGGGCTGCAGGCGCCGTCGCCGCCGCTGGAACCGAGAGAAGTCCGCTTGGGCATAGAGGCTGCCGGGCTCAACTTCTGGGACGTGTTCGCGGCGCTTGGCCTGATTGACGAAAAATTCCTGGGCACGGAGATGTGCGGCCATATCCTCGAGGTGGGCTCCGGGGTATCGAGCGTTTCGGTGGGCGACCGCGTGGTCGGCGTGAAGCGCGGCGCGCGCGGCATGTTCGGACCGGAATCCGTGACGCATGAGGAGTTGGTGGCGCCCGCTCCGGCGGAATTGTCGGCCACGGCGCTCGCCACGATGCCGACGGTGTTCCTGTCCGCGGCGCTGTCCTATGAACTCGCGGGGTTGAAAGCCGGTGACCGGGTGCTGATCCACGCGGGCGCGGGCGGCGTGGGCCTGGCGGCCATCCAACTGGCGCAGGCGGCGGGAGCGGAGGTGTTCGCGACGGCGAGCGCGCCGAAACAGGCCTATCTCCGCTCGCTGGGCGTGGAGCACGTGTTCGACAGCCGCCAGACGAAATTCGGTGAGGAGATCCTCGAGGCCACGGGCGGCGAAGGCGTCGACCTGATCCTGAACAGCCTCACGGCGGAGGGCTTCATCGACGCGAGCCTGTCGTGCCTGGCGCAGGGCGGCCGGTTCGTGGAACTGGCGGCGCGGGACATTTTGAGCGAGGAGGAGATGGCGGCCGTACGGCCGGACGTTGCCTATTACATCGTGAAGCTCGACGCCATGAAGGAGGATGAACCGGAGCGGCCGGGCGCTTTGCTGAAGGACGTCATGGAGCGGCTGGCGGCGGGAGAACTGACGCCGCTCATTCACACCAGGTGGCCGCTGAGTGAGGCGAGGCAGGCCGTCGAGTATATGCGCGACGGCCGGCACATCGGGAAGATCATCTTTGCGAATTCGCCGCTCGCCAGGGGCCGCTTGCGCGAAGACAGGACCTACCTCGTGACCGGCGGTCTGGGCGGCATCGGCTGCGCCGTGGCCGACTGGCTCGCGGAGCGCGGCGCCGGGACGATTGTGCTGAACGGGCGGCGGCCCCCGGATACGGAGGTCGAGGAGGCAATCGAATCGCTGCGCAGACGCGGGTTCACGGTGCGGGTGGAACTCGCGGACGTGACGGACCCGGACGCGGTAGACGAGATGCTGGCGCGGATGGATGCGGATTTGCCGCCTTTGGGCGGCGTGATCCACAGCGTGGGGGTGCTTTCGGACGGCGCGCTCGGGAACCAGAGCTGGGAGCGGTTCGAACAGGTGCTTTGGCCGAAGGTGCTGGGCGCGTGGCACCTGCACCGCGCGACGCTTGATCGCGATCTGGACATGTTCGTCCTCTTCTCGAGCGTGGCAGGCGTGCTGGGCAATCCGGGCCAGTCGAACCACGCGGCGGCGAATGCGTTCCTGGATCAACTCGCCGCCCACCGCCGGGCGCTGGGGCTCCCGGGCCAGTCCATCGCATGGGGCGCGTGGTCGGAGATTGGCGAAGCCGAGGAGCAGCGGGAGAGAATCTCCAAAAGTATCGCGGTGACGGGAGTCGGCTGGATGACACCGCAGCAGGGGCTCAGGGCATTCGACCGGCTGGTCCGCGAGGACGCCGCGAATTCCATGGTTCTGGCGAGGGATTGGTCTGTATTCGAGAAGACCCTGGATAGCATTCCCCCGTTTTTCGAAGACCTGCTTATCCACGCTCAAGACGCAGAAGCCGACTCCCCCTCCCTGGCGGACGACCTGATAGCCCGTCTGGCGGAGACGCCCGCGGCGGAGCGCGAGAGCCTGCTGGTTTCGTTCCTGCAGCAGGAACTGCAGGCGGTGCTTCGGCTGCCGGGCGCGCCCGAGCCCACGGTGGGATTTTTCGATCTGGGCATGGACTCGCTCATGGCCGTGGAACTGCGCAACCGGCTGAACCGCGCGTTCACGGACGCCTATACGGCCCCGAACACCGTGGTGTTCGACTATCCCGACATCGCGGTGCTCGCCCGTCATCTGGCCGGTGAACTCGGCGACCTCGATCCCGCGCCCGCCACGCAGGAACAACCCGAGCCGGAGCGGCGGCCTGTGGCGCGGCGCGAGGAGGAGCAGATCGCGGTCGTCGGCATGGCGTGCCGCTTCCCGGGCGCGCCCGATATCTCCGCTTTCTGGCGACTGCTCGAAGCGGGCGTCGACGCTGTGACGGACGGGCGGCGGGATTCCGGCCCCTGGAGCGGCGTCGCCGGAGACCCGGCCGCCGAAAAAGACTTCTACCGGCAAGGCGGGTTCATCGAAGGAATCGACCAGTTCGACGCGAAGTTTTTCGGCATCAGGCCAATCGAGGCGCGCTTGATGGATCCGCGCCAAAGACTGTTGCTCGAGACGAGTTGGCAGGCGCTCGAGGACGCAGGCATGGACCCCGCTCCGCTCAAGGGTACTCGCACCGGTGCGTATGTCGGATTGGGCGTCAGCGAGTACCGCGACCTCGTCGTGGCCGGCGGCCTGGATGACAGCCACATCGGCAACGCGCCGAGCGTGGCCATCGGGCGGATCGCCTTTGCATTTGGCCTGATGGGACCGGCGGTGCCGCTGGACATGACCTGCGCGTCGTCGCTGGTGGCGGTTCACCAGGCGGCCGCAGCCCTTCGGGAGGGCGAAGTCGACCTGGCTCTCGCCGGAGGCGTACACGCGGTGCTCTCGCCCCCGGTTTCGAAATTCATGGCGGAGTTCGGGATGCTGTCGCCGAGCGGTCGGTGCCGGACCTTCGATGCGGACGCAGACGGCTACGTGCGGGGTGAAGGCTGCGGGATGGTGGTCATGAAGCGGCTGAGCGACGCGGAGGCGGACGGCGACCGCATCTGGGGTCTGGTGCAGGGCTCGGCGGTGAACCAGAACGGCGCGAGCGCCGCGCTTACGGTGCCCAACGGCACGGCGCAGGAACAGGTGCTCGAGGATGCGCTTTCCCGATCCGACTTTCCACCCTCGGAGGTGGATTACCTGGAAGTACACGCGACGGGGTCGCAACTGGGCGACCCGATCGAGGTGCGCGCGTCGGCGGCGGTGTACGGGCGAGGACGCGCTCCGGACCGTCCTCTCCTGCTCGGCACGGTGAAGACGAACATCGGCCATCTGGAATCGGCGGCGGGGATCGCCGGCCTGATCAAGGTGTTGCTGGCGATGAAGCACGGAATGATTCCAAAACACCTGCATTTCGATAACCCGAATCCGCATATGGACTGGGACGCGCTTCCGGTGCGGGTGACGTCCGAGGCGACGGCCTGGCCGCTCGTATCCGATCGTCCGCGCCGGGCGGGAGTGAGCGCTTTTGCGCTTTCGGGTACGAACGCGCACGTCCTGGTGGAGGGGTACGGCGCGCCGGAGGAGGAGTCAGCCGCAGACGCCGGACCGGGTTCCCCTGCGGGTTCCGCGCAGCCCGTCTCCATAACGCTGCCGGAGTCGATCCCGGAATCGCCGTCGGCGGATGGGATGCGGCCGCGCAGGACGCGGATGCTCCCGCTATCGGGAAAATCGGACGATGCGCTTCGCGAGTCGGCGAGGCGGTATCTCTCCTGGCTGGATGAGTGCGCCGGGGAGCTTTCCTCGGAGGGCGCCGCTGCAGAGCCGCTGCTTTCCGACATGGCCTGGACGGCGGCCGTGGGGCGGAGCCATTTCGCACACCGTGCGGGTGTCGTATTCGAGGACGCCGCGTCGTTGCGGGAAGGATTGAGAGCGATCGAGGAGTCAGACGGGTTGCCGAAGCCGCAGGCGGCGGCGAGGGTGGCCTTCGCGTATGCCGGAGAGAGCGGCCACGGGGTCGGCATGGGCGAGGAACTCTATGAGAGCGAGCCGGTGGCGCGCGCGGTACTGGATAGATGCGACGAGGTGATTCGGGTGGAGCGCGGCGCCTCGCTGCTGGACGTGATGTTCGGCCGCTCTGGAGATCTGGATGATCCGGCGTGGTCGCAGCCGGCGGTCTTTGCGCTCGGGTGCGCGCTCACAACGCTTTGGGCGAGTGTCGGGATTCGGCCGAACGTGGTGTTCGGCGCAGGTTCCGGAGAAGTTGCGGCGGCGCATGCGGCGGGTGTGTTCGCGCTCGAGGAGGGCTTGCGTTTCGCGGCGCGGCGTGGCGCGCTGATGGGGGCGATCCCGGGAGACGAGGGAGTGGAGGCGGCCCTGGATGATATCGAAACGGCGCTCGAGGGCGTCGTGACGGCGTTGCCCTCACTCACGCTGGTGAATCAGGTGACGGGCCGGGCCCTCAACTCGGGTGAAACCATGGATGGGGCATATTGGCGACGGCAGGCGCGTGAACCGGCGGCGTTCGACGGATGCGTCAAAACGATCGCAGAGTCGGGAGTGGAGGTCGTCGTGGAGATCGGGCCGGATGCAGCGTTCGTCCCGCAGGTGCTCTCGGTCTGGCCCGATCTTTCAGGCGACGCAGGAGCGAGCGGAAACGGCGCCGCGCCGCCTGTGGCGCTTTCGAGCCTGAACCGGGCGTCTGAAAGCGGCTCCGGGTTTGTCGAGGCGGTGGCGCGGGCGTATGAGGCGGGACTCGCGCTCGACTTCGCCGGGCTGTTCGCCGGAGAGGAGAGGCGGCGGATCTCGCTGCCGGGCTACCCGTTCCAACGCCGTCGCTTTTGGTTCGAGGCGCTCTGATTGCTTGACAACGATATCGGGAAAGTTATGATTTCACTATCGTTTTATTCACCGCTCTAACATTTTTCAAATGGGAGACAGCGCGACCATGGCAAGTGTCGAAGAACGTATGGGAGACCTTGTGGAGAAACATCTGGGCATCTCGGATCGGGCGATGCTGGACGCGGACTTGGGCGAAATCGGCGTGAACTCGGTGGATGCCGTGAACTTTCTCAAGGTCGTCGATCGGGAATTCGGGGTCGAAATTACACAGGAAATCGCCAGAGACTTCAGAACCTTGAGGGACCTGATCAACTATCTGGATGGTTGAAGCCAACGCAGTTGAGCGCAGTCCCGGAATCAGAAAGTCATAATCAATTTCAGACAGGAACACCGATTTTCAGCCGGGGCCAGTCCTGCAGGACTGGCCTCTGGTGTCGAAGCGAACAGGCGGCGACTCCCACACTCGCAGAAAGACGGAACGGTCATGTCTGCTGACACCCTCGATTCCTGGTTCCGCACTTTTCGCGAAATTGACAATATGCTCGTCGTACACGTCGATTTGACGCCCGATGAGGGTCGCGAGGCGTACGCTTTGACGTGGCTGGATGAGGAAGAGCAGGCGCGCCGGCGTCGGTATCGATATGACCGTCCCCGGCGCGAATTCACCCTGTGCCGCGCCGCGCTGCGCTCCATTCTCTGCCGTCGGCTCGGCTGCGGGAACGAACGACTCGCGTTCGGCGCTTTCGAGCATGGAAAACCGTTCGCGCTTGTGGACGGGGTAGCGGCTCCCGTCAGCTTCAACGTCTCTCACAGCGGCAAGCATGGACTGGTTGCGCTTGCGCCTCGAGGTCGGCTCGGCGTGGACGTGGAAGAACGCGTCGACCGCCTCGACCTCGACGGGATAAGCGAGTTCGTGTTCGGTCCGGACGAACAGGCCGACTTCGCATCGGCGCGTGGACGGGAAAAGTTTCACTTGTTCTTCACGCTCTGGACGCTCAAGGAGGCGCTGATCAAGGCTCTGGGCACGGGGTTTTCCCTGGACCCTGCCCGGTTCGAGATTCCATCGTCCATGCGGCATGGTGCGAGAGAGGATACATTCAGGTTCCCCCACATGCCGAATGTCGGATGGAGACTCGAAAACCTGGGGAACGAAGATTTCGCCGCCGCCATCGCCTATGAACCGGACCAGGCGCTCATTCGAGGGGAGAGCGAGGCGGCTCGATGACGATTTCGGAAAAAGGCCGGGCGATACCCTGACCGCTCGCCGCCCATGAAGTTCGGGTGGACGACGGCGGTTTAGGGGTTTTTGAAAAAGTCTCCTTTTTCGGGGGAATAAGAGACGCCCCGCTCGACTGAAAAAGCAACCCCCCCTACCCCCCCTTGTCAGGGGGGTATGAAAAGGCGACGCCCGCCAATTAGGAGGTGGAAGAAAAGCCCCTTTGTCAGGGGGGCATGAAAAGGCGATGCGCCCCCGCCGGGCTGAGGGGGGTGATTTTTCTTGCCCCCCTGACAAGGGGGGGTAGGGGGGGTTGCCTTTATGGGATTTCCCTTTCAAGAGGGTTGCCATTACCTTCTCAAGGGCTTTTTCAACAACCCCTCGAGGGGAGGTATCTTGCTCTTTCATCGGGGTTGTTCAACAGCTCCTTTGAGCCATGGATTCACTCGCAATGCGAGGGATTTGCCTATGACGGATGATGGTGCGGGATATCCTTTCAGACGAGTTGGCCGCACGAGAATTCTTCAAGCGCTGCGCCGTTTCCGTTTCGTCGGGCGCGCGCTCGGTGTTTTCAGGACATCGGTTGCGCCATGAGTTCGAACGATTCGGGGCTTCGCTACCAGGCCGACGAAAAACCACCGGTAAAGGTCGCTTTGGTCCTCGGCCTGCAACTCACCGCTATCAGCGTATCCGCCACGATTTTGCTCACGACGGTCGTGATGCGGGCCGCCGGCCAGAGCGAAGCCTATCTGGCATGGGCCGTGTTCGCCGCCGTCCTGATCGGAGGCGGAGCCACGATGCTGCAGGCGTTCCGCCTCGGGCGTTTCGGGATGGGGCACGTGCTCATGATGGGCAGCTCGGGGGCCTTTATCGCGGTATCCATCGAGGCGCTCACCGAGGGAGGGCCCGCTACCTTCGCCATCCTGGTGGTCGTCTCGGCGCTCTTTCAGTTCGTTATATCCGACAGGCTCGCGCTGTTCCGGCGGATCCTGACCCCGTCCGTATCGGGAACGGTGCTCATGCTGATCCCGGTCTCGGTGATGGCGCCCGTCCTCAATCTGCTCAAGGACGTGCCGGAGGGCAGCCCGGCCCCGGGCGCTCCGCTGAGCGCTCTGGCGACCGTGCTCGTCATTTGCGGGCTCACCCTCAAGGCGAGCGGGTCGCTTCGCCTCTGGGCGCCTGTCATCGGCGTCCTCGCAGGCTCGCTCGTCGCCGTCTTCTTCGGCATCTACGATACGGCCCGCGTCGCGGAGGCCGCCTGGGCCGGGCTGCCCCCGGTCGAATGGCAGGGCCTCGATCTCGGCTTCGGGCCGGCTTTCTGGTCGCTTCTTCCCGGGTTCCTGCTGGCGGCCACCATCGGCGCCATCCGGACGATCAGCAGCGCCGCCGCCGCCCAGCGCGTCTCCTGGCGCCGGCCCCGGGCGGTGGATTTCCGGGCGGTGCAGGGCGCGGTGGCCACTGACGGTCTGAGCAACCTGCTCTCCGGCCTCGCGGGAACGGTGCCGAACACGTCCTATACGACGGGCGCATCCCTGGCCCAGCTCACCGGGGTCGCGGCCCGCCACGTCGGGATCGCCGCAGGCGCGATGTTCGCGGCGCTGGCGTTTCTGCCGAAGGCGCTCGCCCTGGTGCTGGCGATACCGGGGCCGGTCTTCGCCGCCTATCTCGTCGTGATGATGGCGGTCCTCTTCATGATCGGCGTGCAGATGATCGTTCAGGACGGGATCGACTACCGCAAAAGCCTGATCGTCGGCGTCTCGTTCTGGCTCGGCGTGGCTTTCCAGAGCGGGGTCGTCTTCCCGGAGTTTTTCTCGAAATTCGCGGGCGGCCTCATGAACAACGGGATGACGGCCGGGGGTCTCGTCGCCATCATCATGACCCTGTTCGTGGAGATGACCGAACCCCGCCCCGCCCGGATGGAAGCGGCGCTCGACGCCTCGTCCCTGCCGGAGCTCAGGGCGTCTCTCGGCGCGTTCGCCTCCACGAGCGGCTGGGATGAGGCGATGGCGAAGCGTCTGGGCGGCGTCTGCGAGGAAGTCTTACTGACGTTGATCGGGCCAGAGGAGGATGGGGAGCAAAGCGGACGGCGTCTGGTTCTGCTCGCGAAAAAAGACAGCGGCGCAGCGGTTCTCGAGTTCATCGCGGGGGCGGGCGAGGGAGAGAACCTGGAGGATCGAGTCACCCTTCTCGGCGAGCAGACCGAAGAAGCCCACCTCGAGCAGGAAGTGTCGCTCAGGCTCTTGCGCCATCACGCGGCTTCGGTTCGCCACCAGCAATACCACGGCGCGGACATCGTGACCGTCCGCGTGGAAGCCCCATAGCCGCTTGTTCGCGCACAGACGAGAAGAATCATATACATGGCTCCAAGCGGGATTCCGGGTTTTGGATTCGGCGGGGAACGACGTATCGCTCCCCCTTGGGGCGGTTGAAAAAGTCTGCTTCACGAGCGGGCGGGTCTATGTGTCCCTCATCTCCTAGCAGGGACCGCCACCTACAGAACCCCCCAACCCTCCTTGTCGGGTTTGTTGAAAAAGCCACTGAGAAGGTAACGGCGCCCCCCCCTTGAAAGCGAAACCCCATAAAAGCAACCCCCCCTACCCCCCTTGTCAGGGGGGTAAAAAAAGGCGCGCCCCCCCGCCGCCGTGGTGGAGGGTTTTGCTCTTTCTTGCCCCCCTGACAAGGGGGGTAGGGGGGGGTGCCTTTATCCCCTGGCAAGGGGGACTTTTTCAACAACCCCCTCAATGGGGCGCGGGAAACCGCCCGGAAGTTCATCGCCGGTGTGACCGACTGCGCTGCGGCGCTCATCCGGGACGGTAGGCGGCCCGCCATGCCGGGATCATCGATGCGGGCCTTCGGGGCCGGAAGCTTGTCAGGATGCGGGTGCTTTGCTTATAATTTCGATGCAGATTATGTGACGCACATCAGAATTTCACGTTTGCTACTACCGGAAAAGGAGCACGCACTCATGTCGACAACACAGGATCGCATCAAAGAGATCATCGCGAAAACGCTCGACCTCGGCCATGAGCCCGATTTCAACGCTCAGTTCAGCGAAGCAGATATTAACTCGATGGAGGCGGTCGCTTTCTTCAAACTCGTCAACGATGAGTTCGGCCTCGATATGGCCATAGAGGACTTCTCGAAGTTCAAGGACCTGCAGGCTCTTGTAGAACATATCGACGCGCGCGGCTGATCGGCGTTCCTCGACGCTCGGGCGCAGCCAGACCTTCGGATATGACGAAAGGGGCGCATTGGACGATACCCGAGCCCGTTTCGACATGTGAAGTCCGACTCGACGAACACGCTGTGACCACGGTGCGGCGACACGGCAATCCGGCAGGTCCCCGGCTCGTCCTGACCCACGGCAACGGTCTCGCGGTCGATCCCTATTATCCGTTCTGGTCGCTGCTCGCCGACGATTTCGACCTGATGGTCTACGACCTCAGGAACCACGGCTGGAACAGCGTCGGCGCGCAGCGGGATCACAACATCCCGGCAATGATTTCCGACCATGACCTCATTCTCGACGCCATCGTCCAGGAATACGGCGAAAAACCGACCGTGGGCGTGTTTCACTCCCTTTCGACGCTTATGGCGCTCCTCTCCTTCACCGACGCCTATTCCGCGCTGATCCTGTTCGATCCGCCGCTGTGCAAACCCGCCAGGAGAGAGGAGGAATGGATCGCGGCGACGGAACGGATGGCGGCGATGATCCGGAAGCGGGCGGATCGGTTCGAGAGCCGGGAGCAGTTAACCGAAATCTTCGCCATCGCTCCCGGATACAATCGCATCCTGCCGGGGGTGCGCGATCTCATCGCGCGGTCGACCCTTCGCAAGAGCGCCGACGGGGAGGCTTACGAACTCCGCTGCCCGCGCGATTACGAGGCCCAGATCGCGGAATATATGAGGAGCTTCTCGCCTTTGCTGGATCTGACGACACTGACCTGCCCAACGAAGGTCATCGGCGCCGACCCCACGCTGCCACACGCGTACCTGCCGACTTTCGACCTGAGTCACGCAGCGGCCGTCGACTACGACTTCGTGCCCGAGGCTTCGCATTTCCTGCAGGTGGAAAAGCCGGAGGTGTGCGCCGCGATGGTCCGGGAATACCTGACAAGCCACGGAATTCGCTAGGCCGCGCGCGAAGGACTGTTGAAAAAGCCTTTTGCAAAAGAGCAACCCCCCCTACCCCCCCTTGTCAGGGGGGTCTTTTTTTATTCCCCCCTGTCGGGGGGACCTTCTTTCCACCGAGAAGAATTTTATTCACTCCCCCCTTGAGGGGGTCGGGCTTTCCCCTCGGGAAGCCCGACAGAGGCCGAGCGGTTTGTGCGAAGGCCGATGTGGTGGGGGGAGTTTTTATCCGTGGCATGTCCCCCCACCGAATCGCTTGCGGGCTTCGCCCTTAGCTCTTCGACTCCCCCTCAAGGGGTCTGTTGAAAAACCCCGTTTTGAAGCGGGCGGTATGGCGTCTCACGCGGCCTGGGAGAGGGAGCCCAATCGGCGCGTGAGGTCGCGGAGAACGCGCGGACGGCGTCTCCGGGCGGCGCAGGCTCTCCACAGGGCGAATACACGCGCCGCAACAGCGGCGGCGAGCCGCTTGAGGTTCACCGCAGTCGCCGTCAGGTAGGCCTGGATCTTCATATTGTCGAGTCCCCGGCGCACCGCCCGCGCCAGTCCGTGCCAACTCTTCGCCTCGCCGTGATAGCCTTCGGAGCGACCCATGTGGCGGCGCCACAGCCGACCCTCCTCCTCCCCACGGCGCGCGTGGCGACGGCGCCCGCGCAACAGCGCCGGATATTCATGCGGAATCAGCACCGTCCGGCTCGTGTGCGACTTGGGCAGACAATCCGACCTCAGCGAGCAGCCCGCGCAATCGCGCGTCCTCGAACCATAATAGCGACCCCGCTCCGTCTCCTTCCGGGGACGCAGCGTCTTGCCCCCCGGACACTTCACCACCTTGTGACGCTCGTCGTAGCGGAACAGCTGCAACGGCACCCGGCTCTGGGAAGGCTCCTTCTTCGCCGGTATCACCGCGTCCACCCCACGCCGCTCCAATCCCGCATACACCTTCGAATACGCGTAGCCACTATCCGCCGTCACCACCGCGGGCGCGCGACCCGTCAGTTCGCAAACCGCATCCAACTGCGGCTCCATCATCTCCCGCTCGTTCAA
>JAJDYR010000031.1 GCA_022825065.1 bacterium | reverse complement strand
CGCCCTGTGGAGAGCCTGCGCCGCCCGGAGACGCCGTCCGCGCGTTCTCCGCGACCTCACGCGCCGATTGGGCTCCCTCTCCCAGGCCGCGTGAGACGCCATACCGCCCGCTTCAAAACGGGGTTTTTCAACAGACCCTTGTCAGGGGGGTATAAAAAGGCGATGCGCCCCCGCCGGGCCGAGGGGGTTTTGCTTTTTCTTGCCCCCCTGACAAGGGGGGGTAGGGGGGGTTGCTTTTATGAGATTTCCCTTTCAAGGGGGTTGTTATTACCCTCTCAGGTGGTTTTTCAACAAGCCCTTAAAGGGGAAGGGGGTTGCTTTTCCCCGATGCGCGGTTGCTCGTTTGCCTCAAGGCTCGAGGATGCGCACCTGCTCGCCGCGGAGGCCTACCACGACCTCATCGCCCACGGCGAAGGCGCGGCGGCCGGGGTGGTGGGTGTCGTCGACCAGCAGGATGTCATCGCCGACCGCGACGCTGTAGCGGAGCAGGTTGCCGAGGAACTCGCGGTGCTGCACCCGGCCGGTCAGGACGGTTCCGGGCGCCGTCTCGCCGGATGCTGCGATGGCCACGTCCTGGGGCCGGAACACGGCGGTCCGCTCCCCGCCCGCCGGGTGGGAATCTCCCGCCAGTGGCAGGACGATGCCGTTCGCAGCGGCGAAGCGCGCGCCGTCATCCCCCGCCTCGACGCGCCCTTCCATGAGGTTCGCGGTGCCCAGGAAGTGGGCGACGAAGCGGTTGACCGGCTCGTCGTAGAGTTCCATGGGCATTCCCAGCTGCTGGAGGACGCCTTCGTCGAGAACGGCGATCCTGTCCGAGATGGTGTTGGCCTCTTCCTGGTCATGCGTGACGAAGATGGTGGTGAGCGCGAGTTCGCGCTGCAAATCCAGAATCTCACGGCGCATCTGCACGCGCAGGTTGGCGTCGAGGTTCGAGAGCGGCTCGTCGAGCAGGAGCACGCGGGGCTCGACGACGATGGTGCGTGCCAGGGCGACGCGCTGCTGCTGACCGCCGGACAGCTGAGACGGCCGCCTTTCGCTAAGCTCCAGAAGGCCCACCATGTCCAGCGCGGCGTCGACGCGCTTGGGTATCTCGGCGGCGGGCGTCTTGCGCTCCTCGAGACCGAAGGCGACGTTTCTGCGCACCGTCATGTGCGGCCAGAGGGCGTAGGACTGGAATACCATGCCGACGTTGCGCCGCCAGGGGGGAAGACGCGTCACGTCGTCCTCGCCGATGAAGATGCGTCCGCGCGGGGTGGGGCCGAAGCCCGCGACCGCGCGCAGCAGGGTCGATTTACCCGAACCAGAGGGGCCCAGGAAGGTGAACAGCTCGCCCGGCTCGATGCGCAGGTTCACGTCTTTCAGCACGTCGGTCGTGTCGTACGCGAGGCTCAGCTGCTCGATGACGACGCTGGCGGCGTTTTGCGATGCCATGCTCATACCCCCGCTACGATGGCCATGTCCGGCGTTTGCTGCGTTTCCTTGCGCTGGATGATGCGGTGTGAGACGTAGGTCGCGATTCCGACGATGAGCACGGCGATGATGCCGAGCGCGGCGCCGGGTCCGCGGCCAGCCGCCGACTGCATGAACTCGTAAATGCCGAAGGCGAGCGGCGCGTCCGATTCCTGAGAGACGAGCATGATGGTCGTCGAAAGCTCGACCGCCGCGGTGGCGAAGCTGGTGACGAAACCGGCCACGATGCCGCCCGACATGAGCGGCACGACGACCCGGTAGATGGTGCGGCCCTTGGTCGCCCCTAAATTCTCGGCGGCCTCTTCGAGCATGACGCTCAACTGCTGCAGCGCCGCGACGCAGGCGCGGAGCGCGTAGGGCAGGCGCCGGATGGCGAGGGCGACGACGATGATGACCCACCACGACGCCAGCGGCTTGTCGATGATCGGCACGTTGAACGCGTAGAAGGTGCGCAGGTAGCCGATGCCGAGCACCACGCCGGGAATCGCCACCGCTCCCATCGCGGCGTAGTCCAGCCATTTCCGGCCGATCAGGTTCGTGCGCAGGACGATGTAGGCGATGGCCGTGCCGAAAAGGACGTCGATGCCAGCGGCGAGGCCGGCGTAGAGCAGCGTGTTCGTGATGAACTCCGAAGACTCCGAGACCACGCGCATGTAGTGCGAGAAGGTGTAGGCGTCGGGCATCACGCTGAACGACCAGACCGTGCCGAGCGAGAGGATGGCGAGGCCGAAGTGCGGCGAGAGCACCAGAAGCAGGATGAAGACGACGACGGCGTAGCAGCCGGCCTTCTCCCAGGGCCTGAGGTCCCGCTTCATCAGCCCGCCGCCGCCCTTTTGGACGGTGGCGTAGTCCTTGCCCCGAAGCGCCAGGAACGAGATCCACAGCGCGAGCAGGGAGAAAATGACCAGGATGACCGAGATCACGTAGCCCATCGGATCCGAGATGCCGATGGAGGCGATGCGCAGGTAGGCCTGGGGCGCCAGCATGTTGTTGATGTTGAGTAGCAGCGGCGTGCCGATGTCGTCGAACACTTTCAGGAACACCAGCGACGCGCCCGCGACGTAGCCGGGCATGGCCAGCGGGAACACGATGCGCCGGAACAGGCGCACCCCGCTCGCGCCCAGGTTCTGGGCGGATTCCTCCATCGACCGGTCGATGCTGTTGAGCGAGGCCGAGAGGTTCATGAGGATGAACGGGAAGTAGTGGATGCTCTCCACCAGGATGACGCCGTTCAGACCTTCCATGAAGGGAATCGTGAAGCCGAACCACTCATCGAGCAGCAGGTTGACCGAGCCGTTCTCGCCGAGCAGCAGGAGCATCGCCACAGCGCCGACGAAGGGCGGCATGATGAGCGGGAGCACGCCCAGCGTCTGGATGAGGATGGCCCCGCCGAAATGGAAGCGCGTCGTGAAATAGGAGAGCGGGAGCGCAAAAACCGACGCCAGCACCACCGCCATCAACGCGACGTAGATCGAATTGACGGCGGATTCCTGGAACAGGCTGTTGCGGAAGAAGTCGACGAAGTTGATGAGCGTCAGCGCGCCCGTGTTCGGGTCCTGGAAGGCGACGTAGATCACGTTCACGACGGGCACGACCAGGAAGGCGAGCAGGAACAGGCCGACGATGAGGCCCACCGCCGCCGGCCCCCACTGGCCGCGCGCCATCGCTTCCAGAGACATTCTTCCCCCTTCTCCGCGCAAGCGCGGGGGCTACATCATGGACGCCGCCTTCACGGCCAGCGCCCTGGCCTTCGCGTAGTTGGCCTTGACCTGCGCGTCCCATTCACGCTCGATCTCGGCCTGGCGGCCCGTCACCTTCGTGGTCGCCTTCTTGCGCTTCTTCTTGAAGATCGCGTTGAATTCCTTCTTGCTCGCCTGGGCCGCGGTGATCGGCACCTTGGCGACGAGCGCCTTGGCCTCGTCGATCAGCTTCCTGGCCGCCATGTTCTTCTTGCCGCCCATCTGCGCCTCGGCGGCCTGGATGGCTTTCGTCGCCGCGCGCAGGTCGCTCAAGCGGTAGGTGACCATCACGTCGAACAGCGAGTTGATGACGTTGTAGCGGTTTTTGGAGAGTTGCAGGTCGAACTTGACCGCGGCGCCGATGGACTTGTCCTTGAACGGGTTCGGGAAGTCTGCGGGCGCTTTGGCGTAGGTCGCCGGGTTCACGGGCAGCCGCCTGATTTTCTTGTCGAGCAGCACCTCCTGGCCCCCGGGCGAGAGCAGGAACTCGATGAACGCGGCCGCCGCCTTGGGGTGCGGCGCGTTCTTGACGATGGCGATGTTCGCGGGCACCAGCGTCGTCACCGGCGGGTAGATGAATTTCACCGGGAAGCCCGAAGCCTCGGACGAGAGCCCGAAGAAGTCGATCACGATGCCAAGGCCGAACTGGCCGGAGTTCACGCCGTCCGGCACGCCGAAGCTGCGCTCGGTGACGGTCTTGAAGTTCCCGGCGATGGCCTTCCACTCGGCCCAGCCCTTCTCCCAGCCCTTGCCCTGCAGGAGCGTCTCCACCGTCAGGTGGGTGGTGCCCGAACGCGAGGGCGCGCTCATGCCGACGTGGCCGTGGTAGACGGGTTTCGCCAGATCGGTCCAGGTCTTGGGCTCCGGCAGCTTCTTGGCCTTCAAGTAGCGGGTGTTCCACATGATGCCGTAGCCCGACGCCGCGAACCCCTTGTAGTAGCCCTCGGGGTCGTTGATCGGGAAGGCGCCCACCTTCTTCGGAATGCCCTTGATCTTCACCTTGTATTTCTGCAGGAGGTTGTCGCCCTTGAGCACCTCGAAGGCGTCGGGCGCGGACGCCCAGAACATGTCGGAGCGGTTGTTCGAGGCCGTCTCCTGTAAATACTTGATGCCGGCGGTGGTCTTTTTCTTGAGCATCTCGACCTTGACGCCGGGGTGTTTCTTCTCGAAGGCCTTCTTGACCGTGGTCGTCGTATCCGGCGGATAGGACGTCACGATGACGAGCTTGTTCTCGAGCGCGAGCGCGCCGAGGGGCGCCGCCAGGACGGCGAGCGCCAGGCCGAACGCGATGGTCCAGAGAGTCGTTTTCCTGATTGTCATAGGATTATCCTCCTCGGTTTCTTTAAGGGGACTCATGTGTTGAGGCGTCAATGATACTCGATGGATCGGACAGGTACTGGAAGGTATGAGTATACACAAATTATGTCAATAAGTGGAGGGGTGAATGCCTGGAGGCTTCACCACGGGGCGGCTTTTTCCGCGTCGAGATGATCGGGCAATTGATACCTGAGGTCCTCGAGCATCGAAGCCTCGAGGAGGAAGGCGAATTTGTCTCCCTGCCATTTCTTGCCGAAGCCGGGCGCGATTGCGTGTATCATCTCCTGGATCCGGCGGGAGAATTTCATCCATCCCAGCAATCCCCGGGTCCGTATCTTCGGCAACGAGAGTTCATCCGAGAGTTCGTCGCCCAGAACCGCTCGGGAGACCCTGCAAACGTGCCTGACCATCGCGTCCTGCCCGGCGGAATCGGTCACCCCGGCGATCAGGGGCAAGGCGTTGATCAGGGCGTTCGCAATGGCGGCCGACTCTTCGCCCGGCGGCGGCTCGCACAAGGTTGCGAGCCGGACGAATTCGAGGGTTTTCTCGTAATCGCCCTCGAACAGAAGGTGTTCGGGCGCACCGAACAGATACGAGGCGTATCGCCAGGCCTGCATGAAGCCGTTTCGCGTCGCGTCATCGAGTTTCGCCCCTAAAATCTCGGCGTGCGAGAGCATGGTGGCGGAGAAGTTGGCGGCGGCGAGGGCCATGTGCGCGGAACTGAGCGGCGCGCCGTATACGGATTCGTCCCAGTCGCTCTCCTCGCGAATCAGGCGCCTGAGCCGCGCGTGCACCAGCCGGATGCGGACGGAGAGTTTCCAGCCGTCTCCCTGACGCTCGAGCGCGTCGGGCAGCATGATTTCGATGAAGTGCCTCGTGTTCTGGCGAATCCGGCGCATGGCGAAACCACCCAGAAGCCTCCCGCTGGCGTAAAGCGGCTTGGCGATCAGGGTGGAGGCGTTTCGCACCGAGACCAGGAAAAACGCAGGCACGAAGAGGTCCGAATGGGCGTGAAAGGCGCGGTAGCCCGGATAAAGCGCTTGCGGGTCGAACCATTCGGGTTTCTGTTCCAGATCATCGAAGAAGCTGCGAAGCGCCTCCGGCGCATCCGCCAGCACTTGCTCGTTCTGCTGCATGCCGGCCCGGATGAACCGGTTGGTATCTTCCGCGTCGAACGCGGCGAGCGCGTCGATCACGGCGTCGGCGAACGGATCGCCGACCGTTGTCTGTTCGATGTATTTATTGGCGAGTTCGGGATTTACGGCGGCGGCTCTTTCATAACCTTCCCGGTAGGCCATTGGTATTGACAATTCCGCCATCGCATCGTCCCGAAGGGGCTCGTTCATGCAGCCAACAGGAAAAAATCAACGGCAACACATATAGGTCAACGATGCGCTGGAGTCAACAAAAAACGCCTCCATGCGATGACGCGGCGCTTTCATTGTTCCAGTCCCGACCTCCCGGGGTTGTTGAAAAAGATTGTAGGGGCGGTTCGCGAACCCCGGACAGGCGTAGGGGCCTGTCCGGCTACGGGCGAATGCGGTTTTGATCGTCATTCCGGCGAAAGCCGGAATCCATTTGCGGATGCGGGTGAATGAACGGCGGCGCTTCATTCCCCGCCGATGCGCAGGAACCCTGACGAAAGACAAAAGACGTAAAAATGGATTCCGGCTTTCGCCGGAATGACGGCGGTGGTCAATTCCGATCGGGGAGGGACTTTTTCAACAACCCCCCTCCCGGGCGGTCGAGGCCGAGGGGATGCCTAGATGAGGCGAAATGACGTCCTAGGCGTCGTCCCCTCGCGGCCATACAGCGAGCGCCAGCCGCCAGCCGCAGAACGCGCCTATGAACTGGGCGATGATGAAGGCGATCGCGTCGAACGGCTGGATGCCCGAGAACGTGTTGGTATAGACCCGTGCGATGGTGACCGCCGGGTTGGCGAAACTCGTCGAGGCCGTGAACCAGAGGGCCGACATGATGTAGAGCCCCACCATCGCCGGGATGAGGGCCGCGTTCGTGCGCAGCCCGCCCAGGATGACGAAGATCAGCCCCGCCGTCGCTATGACCTCCGCCGACCACTGTCCGATGCCCGCCCGCTGCTTCACCGAGACCTGAGCGATGTCCAGGTCGAACATCAGGTGCGCGGCGAGCACGCCCAGGATGCCCGCCATGATTTGCGTGGCGACGTAGGGCGCGGCCTCGCGCTGTTCCATCTCCCCGTTCAAGGCGAAGACCATGGTGACCGCGGGGTTGAAGTGCGCGCCCGAGACCGGCCCGAGCAGGGTGATCATCACGAAGAGGATCGCGCCGATCGCCAGTGAATGCGGCAGGAGCGCCGCGCCCGCCTGCCCGTTCGCCAGGGCTTCGCCCATGATGCCCGAGCCCGCGATGGCGGCGAGCAGAAACGCGGTTCCGACTGCTTCGGCAAGGAGTTTGCGGCCCATTGGTTCACCTCCTCATATACGGCTGATGGCGTCCAGGCGCGCTTTGAGGTCTGCGCGGTCCATGTCTTCGAAGGGCAGAGCCAGAAAGGCGTTTATCCGCGCGCTCAGGCGGTGGTAAGCGACCCGGAACGCCCGGTCTATTTCATCCTCGGGCGCTGTGGCCGGGTCGTCCACCCCCCAGTGGGTGGTTATCGGCGAGCCGGGCCAGACGGGACAGGTCTCGCCCGCCGCCGAGTCGCAGACGGTGACGACGAGGTCCATCTGCGGCGCGCCAGCGGCGGCGAACTCATCCCAGCTCTTGGAGCGGTAGCCCGCCGTCGAAAGACCCAGGCGCTCGAGCAGGCGAACCGCGCCCGGGTTGACCCGGCCCGCCGGGCGAGAGCCCGCCGAATAGGCTTGCACCCTCCCCGCGCCGTCCCGGTTGAGTACCGCTTCGGCGAGAATCGAACGCGCCGAGTTGCCCGTGCAAAGAACGAGAATGTTGCGCATGGATTCTCCCTCGTATCGTCACTCGAAGTTGGGCGTTTCCGTCACAAGAAAATGTTCTCAGGTGCAGGGGTTCGCTTCGCTCCGGAAATCAGGGAGTCGTTTTGAATGCCGGGTTTCGTTCCGGGGGTGAAACCGCCACCGCGCCGCCCGGAATTCATGCAGCCCGACTCGGCGGCGAGATCGATTCAAGCGGCTCGCCCTCGCGCTATGACTTGTTCAACTCCACGTCGATGGTGATGCGCACCTCGTCGCCCACGACGAGCCCGCCCGCTTCGAGCAGGCGGTTGAACTTCACCCCGAATTCCTTGCGGTTGATCCGCGTGGTGGCGCTCGCCCCCATCTTGACGGTCCCGCGCCCCGTCGTGACCTCCCCGCTGATGTCGGCCACCTTGAGCACCACCTCTTTCGTGACGCCGCGGATGGTCAGGTCGCCGACGAGTTCGAGGCCGTCCGCGCCCGCGTTCTTCACGGCCTTGGACTTGAACGTGATGGAGGGGTGCTTCTCGACGAGCAGGAAGTCGTCGGTCCGCAGGTGGTTGTCGCGCCGCGCGTTCCTCGTGTTGATCGAGTCGGCGTCGATGACGATGTCCGCAGCTGCCGCTCCGGGGTTCTTCCGGTCGTAGCGGACCTTGCCGGATACCTTCTGAAATTCCCCCTGCACCCAGGTGACGCCCAGGTGGCGCACCTTGAAGGAGACCGTCGTGTGGGTGGGGTCGATCCGCCACTCGGCCGCGTGGGCGAGGGCGGGAATCGTCAGAAATGCCGCCGCGATCAGCACCGCTCCATACTTCGCGAATCTGTTCATGCGTCTTGTTCTCCGTATGAATGAATATCGGCGGCAAAAACGCGCCCGATTTTAGGCGCGATGGAGCAAATGCGCAATGACGGGGAAGCATTCCGCTTTCATACAGCGTCGATCCGGATTTGGAACCAGGGGGTTGTTGGAAAGGTCCTCACCGCGAAAAGCAACCCCCCCTACCCCCCCTTGTCAGGGGGGTATAAAAAGGCGATGTGCCCTCGCCGTGCTGAGGGGGTTTTGCTTTTTCTTGCCCCCCTGACAAGGGGGGGTAGGGGGGGTTGCCTTTCCGGACGAGACGGCGAGTCCAATCGCTCGGACGAAAACACGGAAAGCGGGAGCATACACAGTCAGACATATATGTCTGACCCCTACGCCGAACCACTCAATCGGGACTTGTTCAACACCCCCCGGCAGGCTTGTCCGGCGCATCGTTTCCCGGCGACCGGCCCCGTCGATGTTTCGCTACGCGTCCCCATACCGTTGCGGGGACTCTTCCTCCGCCTTTCGCCCCTCCAGGTACTTTCCGTACGCATCGTGCGTAGTATCGTCGCACAGGTCGGGGCCGCGCTTGTAGGCCGCCCGCGATATCAGGTGCGCGGCGACGGGCGCCGTCAGGAAGAGGAAGAAAATGGCCAGAAGCGCCTGCGTCGTGACGGTGGTGCTCTGGAAGATGAGGCTCGCGCCCAGGAGGATGCCGCCCATGCCGAAGGTCGTCGCCTTGGTGGCCGCGTGCATGCGGCAGTAGACGTCGGGCAGGCGGATGAGGCCGATGCTGGCGACCAGCATGAAGAACGAGCCCCCCAGCAGCAGGATGGCGGCGAGTGCGTCACTCAATGATCTTTCCCCTCTCCAGGAACTTCGCATACACCGTCGTGCCCACGAAGCTCAGGATAGCCAGGGCGAGCACGGCGATGATGAACAGCTTGTTGTGCGTCTGGATGGCGAAGAGCGCGATGACGCCGAGCACGTTCGTGGCGAGGGTGTCCGCCGCCACCACGCGGTCCGACGTCGTGGGCCCCTTGGCGAGCCGGATGAACGCGAGGAGCACCGATGCGCCCATCATGACGAGGCTTATCTGAACGGCGAGCGCTATCATTCCACGGCTCCCACGATGGGTTCTTCCAGCCCCTTGCGGATGCCCTCGGCCACCTCGTCGGGGTGGTCGATGTCCAGCGTGTGGACGAAAATCGTCTCATCGTCGTCCGACACGTCGATGCTCAGCGTGCCGGGCGTGAGCGTGATGGAATTCGCCAGCATCGTCACGCCCAGGGGCGTCTTGCACACCGTCTTGTAGGGGATGATGCCGGGGCGAATGGATAATTTGGGTGAGAGGACGATCTTCAGCACCTGGACGTTCGCGATGAGCAGCTCCCAGGTGAAGCTCCGCAAGTATCTGAAATAGCTGCCGATGCGGAAGAACGCCCTGTCCTGGTAGTAGGATTTCTTCAAGAACCGGATGATGAGGAGCGCCATGATCAGCCCGACGAAGAAGTGCCCCGGCGTCGCGCTGCCGTGCAGGAATATCCAGATGGTGGCGATGGTGAATGCGAGCGTGGCGAGCGGCATCGAGCGTCTCCTAGCCTAAGTCCCGCATGGCGGCGATGTAGAGTTCAGGGTTCGTGATCTGGGCGGCCACGAGTTGCGCCCACTCGAAGAGCCAGTAGGCGCCGAGTCCGAAGACGACCGCGAAGGCCGAGAGGAAGGCGACCGAGCCGTATATCCCTGCGCCAGCCGCGCCGACCTCGCCGCCGCCCGTCCCCCAAGCGTAGCGCTGGTACGTCGTGAAATTATAATAAAGCGATATGACGCCGAATCCCAGGGCGATCCCCGTCGCGAGCACGGCACCCTGCGAGAATCCCGCCTGGAGCACGAACAGCTTGGCGAAAAAGCCCGTGAACGGCGGGAAGCCCGCGAGTGAGAGGAACCCCACCAGCATCAGCAGGCTCGCGAAGGGCGCCTTGCCCATCATGCCGCCCATTTCTTCCAAGTCCACCGTGCCGGTGAGCTTCTGGTTCAGCCCCGCGCCGAGCAGCATCGCGCTTTTCAAGTACGCGTGGCCGACGATGTAGAAGACCGCCGCCGCAAGGCCGGCCTGGGATAACAGTGCGACGCCGAAGGCGATGTAGCCCAACTGGTTGATGGTGCTGTAGGCCAGGATGCGCTTGATGCTCGTCTGGGGCAGGGTGCCGAGCGCGCCCATGGCGATGGTCAGGAGGCACAGGAGGATCAGCCCGGGTTGCAGTATCAAAAACGCCGCCGGGAAGATGAGCGTGGCGCAGCGGATGATCGAGTAGATGCCCACCTTCACCAGCACGCCCGCGAGGATCGCGCTGATGGGGGTCGGCGATATCGAGTGCGCGGAGGGCAGCCACAGGTGCATCGGGAATATCGCCGCCTTCACGCTGAAGACGAAGACGAAGACGAGGGCCGTCACCACCATCAGGGGCGTCGGCCCCAGGAGCTTTATCTTTACGGCCAGGTCGGCCATGTTCACCGTGCCCACCTGGGCGTAGAGCAGCGAGACGCCGAGCAGGAAGAACGCCGAGGCGATCAGGTTCAGGCAGGTGTACTTGAAGGCCATCTCGAGCTGGTCGAGGTTGTAGTAGAAGCCCAGCAGCGCGTAGGTGGAGATCAGCATGACTTCGAAGAAGACGAACAGGTTGAACAGGTCGCCCGTGATGAAGCAGCCCTGCATCCCCATCAGGAGGAAGTGCAGCAGGGGGTGAAAGGCCTCTTTGCGCTGTTCGTCCGTCAGATAGCTCCTCGCGAAGACGGCGCACGCCCCCACGATGGAGGAGGAGAGGCAGAGCAGCGTCGCCGCGAGCCTGTCCGCCGCCAGGACGATGGCGTAGGGGAAGGGCCACAGCCCCATCCTGTGGACGAAGATTGTCCCGTCCGCCGTCGCGTTCAGGAGCACCCCTGCGAAGATCAGGTTCGCCAGCAGCGCGATCAGGCTCACCGACTCCTGCAGCGCGCGGTTCTTTCTGACGAGGAACAGGAACGTGCCCACCGCCAGCGGCAAGACGACGAAGGTGGGGAAGAAGGCGTTCATCCCTTGAGCCTCCTGATCTCGTCGATGTCGTCGGTGCCGAACTTGCGGTAGGTGAAGAACGCCAGCACGAGCAGGAACGCCGTCACGGCGAGGCTGATGACGATGGCGGTCAGCACCATGGCCTGGGGCAGGGGGTCCACGTAGGCGAACGGATCCAGCGGCCCGCCCGTTTTGGGGACGATGGGCGCCTTTCCGTCCCCCACCCAGCCGGAGGCGACGATCATCAGGTTCGCGGCGTGGCTCAGCACCGCCATGCCGAGCACGACCTGAATGATCCTGCGCTGCATGATGAGGTAGGAAGCCACCGTCACCAGCACGCCGATGATCATCGCCAGTATCCAGACCACGTTATTGTCTCCTGCGCGCTTTTACGTCGGGAACCATATATTCGAGTTGACGACTTCCTGTTAAGTTCATGATTCCCTTTCCAAAACCACTTCCCCTTTGAGGGTCTTTGCTACCCAAGTAGAGAGGAAATTCACTCCCCCCTTGAGGGTCGGCCTTTCCTCCTCGGGAAGGCCGACGATGAGCTAAGGGCGTAAGCCCGCAAGCGAATCGGTGGGGGGTATAATTCGGAATGGCAAGAAAACGCATTTTACCCCCCACCGAGTCAGCCTTCGCACAAACCGCTCGGCTTCCTCGACTCCCCCTCAAGGGGGGAGTGATTCCTTTCTCCTCGGACCATTTCAACAACCCCCTCAAGTGGGGAATGATTACGCCCCTCATGATTCCTGCGTCTCCTTCTCGCAGAGGTTGGTGAAGATGCACATCACGACACCTACCACCACCCCGTACACGCCCACGTCGAACAGGAAGGCGGTGAACAGCTCCACGTCGCCGATGAAGGGCAACTCAAAGCGGTAGATCGAGCTCTTGAGATACGCGCCCTTGATATAGCCCCACACCCCCGTGAGGGTGGAGAGCGCCAGCCCCGCGAGGAAGATTCCCTCATACGGCCAGTTGAACCGCCTGCGGCCTTCCTCCTCGTCCACCGCTATCCACTGGAGCACGATGCCCACCGACGTCATCAGGCCCGCGATGAAGCCGCCGCCCGGCTGGTTGTGGCCGTAGAGGAGCAGGAACATGGAGAAGAGCAGCGTCAGGTGAAGCACGGCGGGCGCAATCGTCCGCAGGATCAGTGATCGCATTTCATCTCCCCCACCAGCCGCAAGAGGGCGTAGACGGCGATGCCGGCGATGACGAGCACGGCAATCTCCCCCAAAGTGTCGTAGCTGCGGTAATCGACGATGATGGCGTTCACCACGTTCTTGAAGCCCGCCACCGGCTTGCTCGTGCGCATGAAGTAATCCGCGATCGTGCGGAACTGGTGCGTGTTCATGGCGGCGGCCATGACGAGCGTCGTGCACACGCCGAGACCTATGGCGATCCCCCAATCCCTTATCTTCTTCGCCGCCGAGACCCGCACGGGCTTGAGTTCGGGCAGGTAGTAGAACACCAGCAGGAAGAGCACGACCGAGGCGGATTCGACCATGATCTGCGTGAGGGCGAGATCGGGCGCCTTGAGAAGAAGGAACAGCCCCGCGATGCCGTAGCCCATTGTGCCGAGGGCGAGGATGGCCGGGATTCTGCGCCTGAACAGCGCGGTGGCGAGGGCCGCGCCCGCGATCATGAGGGCGACCACGACGAGCAGGAACGACGCGCCCGCGAACCCCTGCGGAAAGACGTTCGCGCCCCAGTCCAACCGCCAGACGAGGTAGAGAACGGCTATGGTGGGCAGGACGAACATCCAGCGCATGTAGCGTCTCAGGTTCCCGTCCTGGATGAGCATGAGGAGCTCCCAGGTGCCCTCGCGCAGCCAGTTCACGAAGCCGTCATAGATTCTGTTGGGAGCGGGGGCCTTGCCCCAGGCGGTGGCGACGGCGTCGAGCACTTTCTTGACATGCGCGAAGCCGAAATAAAGCGCCAGGCCCAGCGCCATGGTAATAACCGACATGATGAGCGGGGTGTTTATTCCGTGCCAGAGGCCGAGATGAAGCTCCACCTTCGCCCCGCCGCCCAGGGTGGCTTGTGCTGCGGGCGCGACGATGGCGTTCTCTATCAGGCCCGGCGCTAAACCGAACGCAAGCGCGAGTGCGACGAGAATCGCGGGCGCGGCCAGCATCCCCATCGGCGGGTCGTGGGGATGTTTGGGCGCTTCCCCTTCCGCCGCCTGCCAGTAGGGCTCGCTTAAGAATCTCAGGTGATAAAGCGCCGTGAACACGCCCGCGAACACGGTGAGATACGGCCAGAACCAGCTCCAGCTTCCCGGGCCGCCGGGGTGGAGGCTGACTTCATAGAGCATCTCCTTGGTGATGAACCCGCCCATGGGCGGTATGCCGATGAGGCTCAGCGCCGCGATGACGGCGAGTATGTGCGTCCTGGGCATGAGTTTCTTCAGGTTGCCTAAAAGCCTTACGTCGCGCGTGCCCGCCTCGTGGTCGATGATGCCCACCGTCATGAACATCGCGGCCTTGGCCGCCGCGTGGTTGTAGAGGTGGAGCGTCGCGCCGATGATCGCCCCCTTGCCGCCGTAGCCCAGGAAGGTGACGATGAGGCCGAGCTGGCTGATGGTGCCGTACGCCAATATCGCTTTTAAGTCATAAGCCCTGAGCGATAATAAACCCCCCGCAATCATCGTCGTCATGCCGAAGCCCGTGACCACGTAGCCCCAGGCGGGGTGCGCGCCCAGGATGGGGTAGAAGCGCGAGAGCAGGTAGATGCCCGCCTTCACCATGGTGGCCGAGTGCAGGAAGGCGCTGATGGGCGTGGGTGCTTCCATGGCGTTCGGCAGCCAGATGTGGAAGGGCCACTGCGCGCTCTTGGTGGCCGCGCCCAGGATGATCAAGAGGAAGACGCCGAGCGATACCTGGCTGGCAATGTCCGGCATGAGCACCAGTTGCGATAGCCGCCACTCGCCGCCCAAGTCGCCCAGGAGCAGGAATCCCCCGAGCATGGCGAGGCCGCCGCTCCCCGTGATGAGGATGGCCTTGGTCGCGCCGTAGTTCGAAGCGTCCCTGTCCGACCAGAAGCCGATCAGGAAGAACGAGGTGATGCTCGTGAGTTCCCAGAAGATGAACAGCGATATCAGGTGATCGGAGAACACCACGCCCAGCATCGAGCCCATGAACGCGATGAGGAAGCCGTAGTAGCGCCCGAGCGCCTCGTGCTCGTGGAGGTACCAGTGGGAGTAGAGGACGATGAGCGCGCCCATGCCCGCCACGAGGAGGCCCCACATCAGGCTCAGCCCGTCCACCATGAAGGAGATTTCGACGTTCGCCGCGGGTACCCAGGCGATAGCGCGCGTGAAGGTCTGCCGCCCGCCGGCCGCCCATTCGCCGTAGAGGTTATAGAGCGCCCAGGTGCTCACCAGCGGCGCGACCATGGCGAACCACGCGGCGTGTTTCCTGAAACGCTCGGCGAACCAGGGGATGATGAGGGCGGCTGCGAACGGGAAGAACACGATGATGAAGGTGTTGTCCAAAACGAGCGCCCTTCGGGAGTGGTTTTCCGTGAACCGAATACCAGGCTTTGCGTTTTGCGCTTCGGTGATAATGGCATAATCTCTTGCATCGGACAACGAAGGGCCGGTCTCCTTCGTTGAAAGGCAACCCCCCCTACCCCCCCATGACAGGGGGGTAAAAAAAGGCGACGTACCCCGACGAGGGGCTGAAAGAAAAGCCCCCATGTCAGGGGGTAAAAAAGGCGATGCGCCTTTGCCGGGCTGAGGGGGTTTTGATTTTTCTTGCCCCCCTGACAAGGGGGGGTAGGGGGGGTTGCCTTTATCCCCTGAGGAGGGGAACATTTCCAACAACCCCCAAGACACGGACCAACAAGGAGGCTTCCATCTTGAGCGAGACGACCTACAACCTCTACGCCCTGTGCCAGGGCTCGCGCGCGTGCGACGCCTCCTGGCTCTTGTATCTCAGCGAATCAGGGAGGACGCGTACGCTCCCCTATTTCTTCTGGGTGCTGATGCCCGAAGGCGAGGGCGCGCCTATCGTGGTCGACACCGGCTTCAGCGAGGAGTCCCAGAAGAAGCGCAATCCCGACTACGCCGACTACCGCCCGCAGCATGAGTTGCTCAGGAATTTCGATCTGAAGCCCTCCCAGGTCGAGACGCTCATCGTGAGCCACCTGCATTGGGATCACTTCATGTCGCCGAGGCTGTTCACCGGGGCGCAGTTTTATCTCCAGAAGCGCGAGCTCGATTTCTGGCGGAGCGACGCGGCGGAATACCACTTCATCAACCATTTTCTGGGTGACATCGAAGAGGCGGAGAAGCTGCTTGAAGGGGGCCGCATGAAACTCGTGGACGGGGAGGCGGAGATTGCCGACGGCGTGCATGTCCACTGGACGGGCGGCCACACCCCGGGCCACCAGATCGTCCGCTTCCGCACGGCGCGCGGCTGGGCGGTGCTCGCCGTGGACGCGGCCTATCTCTACCGGAGCCTCGAATCCATGATACCGCCGGGCATCCACATCCACGTGGACGACGCCCTGCGCGCCCTGGAAACCGTGAAGGACCTGGCCGACGCCCCCGACCTCATCTTCGCCGGCCACGACGAGACGGATTTGAGAAGGGAGGAGGTGTTCCCGGGGGTGAGGCGGTTCGTGTAGGGGGTAAAGGGGTCGTAGGGGCGGACCGATGTGTCCGCCCTGTTGGCTGTCAAAAACCCCTCCTCACTCGGAATTGACCACCGCCGTCATTCCGGCGAAAGCCGGAATCCATTTTCAAGCAGAATGACAATACGCTGGCTTTTCATCTCCCCGGCATTGGCGGGAACCAATCAAAAAATAAAAAACAAAGGCAAAACAAATGGATTCCGGCTCAAGGCCGGAATGACGATCAAAAGCCATTTGCCTTTCCTGCACTCTCGGCTTTACCCCTGCATTTCCCCGCAATTGCCGTACTTCCTGAAACACCGCATTCCGGTATGGTGCGCGCGGCGCGGGAAAGAAATTCGCCCGCATGATTTGGAATGGAACCGGAAGGAAAGGAGGCTTTCTCATGGGATGCAGTGATGAGGCGAGCGTGAAGACGGCGATCCCTTCTGAAAAGTCCGCAAACGCTCGCTCCGCGGGGCTGTTGATAAAGTCCTGTCTGCGACCCACGCAAACGGCCAACGCCTCTTTCTTCACCCTGAGTAGCCGCCGAAGGCGGCGTATCGAAGGGCGAGGAGTGTCGAACGCCTTGCGCCGGGTGAGAGCAAACGCTCATTCATCAATCGCGTTTGACCTTCGATACGCGGCTCCGCCGCTACTCAGGATGAGGCGGAGAGGGGTTTTTCAACAAGCTCCCCCTCACTCGTGTTTGACCTCCTCAGGGGGCTTTTTCTCGCCGGGGCGGTGCGCTCATGGAACGGGGATGGATGACGGAAATGAAAATAATGATATTTTCGATAAATATGGATAAATTCACGATGTTTTTCGATAAATTTCTGAAATTTTATACTCCCGTAATCCACTGTAATCAAAAGGGTTACCATATAAATCTTAGCGTGTCTCACTCAGATATAGCGGCAAAAAAAGTTTTCTGGTTCCACCGCATTTGCCCGCAACTCCCCGCACTTCCTCTCGCACCGCATCACGCCCGAAAGCCCGGTTAGCATAGCGGCGTCCTGAGCCTTGGGGTATGGTGTCGCCCAACCATTCACCTCCAGATAGGGAACGCGACATGAAAGTAGGGCTCTTCATCACCAACCAGCAGCACCTGGAAACCGACATGGTCAGCGCCCTGGACGAGCAGTACGCCATGGTGCGCCTGGCGCGCGACAAGGGCTGGGACTCGCTCTTCACCGGGCAGCACTACCTGAACGAGGGCAACAACAAGCAGCTCCAGATCGTGCCCTTCCTCGCGCGGCTCCAGGCCGAGGCGGGCGAGATGACGCTCGGGCTCGGCATCCTGCTCATCAACCTGCACAACCCGGTCTACGTCGCCGAGACGGTGGCGACGATGGACGTCCTCTGCCGGGGGAACTTCGTGTTCGGCATCGGGCTGGGCTACCGCGAGGCGGAGTTCGACGCCTTCCAGGTGCCGAAAGGACAGCGCGTGCGCCGCTTCGAGGAGTGCCTGGAACTCGTGAAGCGCCTCTGGACGGAGGAGGAAGTCACCTGGGAGGATGAGGTCTGCAAGCTGGACGGCGTGCGCATGAACATCCGCCCCGTGCAGAAGCCCTACCCGCCGATCTGGGTGGCGGCGAACAACGACAAGGCCATCGAGCGCGCCGCGCGCATCGGGGACAACTGGTTCATCAACCCCCACTCCACCACGGCGACCATCAAGCGGCAGATGACGCTCTACCGCGCGGAACTCGACCGCTGCGGCAAGCCGTTCCCGGCGGAATTTCCCTGCATCAAGGAGGTCTTCTGCAGCCATGACAAAAAGAGCGCCCTCGAGATGGCGGGGCCCTATCTCTTTGGCAAATACCAGGATTACGCCAAGTGGGGACAGGACGACGCCATGCCCGAGGATGAGAGTTTCGATCAGGAGTTCGACGATTTGCTCAAGGACCGCTTCGTCCTCGGCTCCCCCGAGGAGTGCTACGAGCAGCTTCGCCCCTACTGGGAGGAAGTGGGGATGAACCACCTCGTCATCCGCACCCACTGGGCGGGGATGCCGCTTTCCACGGCGCTTCACAGCATGCGGATGATCTCGGATGAACTCATGCCGGCGCTCAGGAAGATTTGAGGGTCTCCGTGCACGCCGGGCGGAAACGTGGTATAGTGACGCCACTTCAAGA
Source organism: bacterium (assembly GCA_022825065.1). Classification (GTDB taxonomy): domain Bacteria; phylum UBA8248; class UBA8248; order UBA8248; family UBA8248; genus Bin107. Next base: position 34,884 of record JAJDYR010000031.1, on the reverse strand, counting down.
CAGCACGTGGCTGCAAAATGTGGGGGTTCGATATGTCTGAAAAAAGGATGATATCTTTCGTTCTCAACGGAGAGCCCGTCGATGCGATGGTTCCCGTGAACCGCTATCTGGTGGACCTCATCCGCGAGGATTTGGGAATGATGGGCACCAAGCGCGCCTGCGATCAGGGCGCGTGCGGCTCCTGCTCGATCATCATGGACGGTGAGCTCATCAGCTCCTGCCTCGTCCTGGCGGTGCGCGCCGATGGGGCGAACGTCGAGACGATTGAAGGCCTCGGCGGCCTCGAAGACCTGCATCCCTTACAAGCCGCTTTCGCCTCCTACGGCGCCACGCAGTGCGGCTATTGCACGCCGGGGATGATCGTCTCGGCCAAGAAACTGCTCGAGGAGAACCCCGACCCCTCCGAGGCGGAGATTCAGCACTGGCTCACCGGGAACCTCTGCCGCTGCACGGGGTATCGCCAGATCATCTCGGCGATTCGCGCCGTGGCCGAGGGCAGGACCGAACCCGAATCCCCCATCACGGTTCCCACGGTGAAGGCCTACGACGACTAATCCATCTCCTCCTATCAGAAGGGGGCCGCCATGAATCGAATGATCGAACACGTCGCCCTTCGCGTCACGGATCTCGAGAAATCCATCGCGTTCTACCGCGACGTGATGGGCTTCAAGCCCGTCGGCCGCCGCCTCATCCACGGCGGCGAGATCGACCAGGTCGTCTTCCGCGTGGGGGAGGACATCCTCGTCCTGTTTCACGCCAAGGATTTCGTGTCCGACGACGTCGAGGTGAAGGGCGGGATGGACCATCTGGCGTTTTGCATGGATGACGCCGAATACCACAATGTAATTAATCGTTTACGTGAGAGCGGCCGGGAGCCTCACCGAGGCGAGGAGAAGAACCTCGGCGCCTTCGGCGTGGGCTACGCCACCTATTTCTATGATCCGGACAACGTCGAGCTCGAGATCAAGCGCTACGACGATCCCCCCGAACAGCCGGGCCCGGAGTGGTACGAGAGCGGGCGGAAGATGAGTGTTTCCTAGGCGCAACTCTCCGCATTAGCCGTCACGGGAGAAGGTGCGGGCCATGGCAGAATCCACATGCGTCGCGGTTCTGCGGCGTCTTGCGCGCCTTGGAGGCGGCGATGAGGATGCGCTCCCCCATGGCGGGGTTCCGTCGCTGACGCGCCGTCCGGCTCCTTGTCGACAACGTGCCGAACCCCGCCAGGGAAACCGTCTCCCCGTTTGCGAGAGCGTCCCGGATGGCTTTCAAGAGCGCATTCACCGCGCGCTCCGCCTCCGCCTTCGACAGCCAGTCCTGCTCCCCGGGCCGCGATATCAGGTTTCCTCATCATCGCCGTGAATCTGGCGCCGCCCTCACTCACGGAGCCGAAAAGAGCCGTCTGCCGATCACCGCTCCCTTAGAGTGTGTCCGATTCTCTGTGTAAGTGAGGGTCCTGGGCATGGGCCTTCATGGTTCAACTCTACGATATGCATACTGGATTCGAGTGTAATCAGGAGCTTTGTCAGCCGCAGGAGTCAAGCTTTGCAGCATCGCTCGTTCCTTGTGGTGCGGATGCGTTCCTGTGAACATACCGGGCCGTTGCGGCAAAGCGCAGAATGCAGATAACATCGACAATCATCAACTCCGGCTTTGGCCGGTTCGTTTGCGTTTACCGGGAAAGGGGAATTTCGATGAAGTTCGCTTTGGCGGCCGCCGCCGCTTATGTAGCGCTTACAGTCATGATATCCCATGCCGGACCTCTCGCGCCGGCGCCTAAGGTCATCGCCGAATACGACCGCAAGTTCATCGAGCGGTCGGGTGCTCAGACGCTCGAGGAACTGTTGGACACCGGCATCATCCGCTACTTTTTCACCGGGGGACGAGAGCTGCTCGTCCTGGTGAACGGCAGACCCTACGCCACCACCGGCCAGAATCTGGATTCCCTGCCGCTCTCGGCCGTGGAGCGCATCGAGGTTCTGAGAGGCGAGAGTCTGAGCACGCTGGGCGGCCACGCCGCCATAAACGGCGCGTTCAATATCGTGCTCAGAAAGGACCTGGACGGCTTCGAGGTGCGAACGGTTACGCGGATGCCGAGCAAGGACGGTGGTGACGGCTGGCAGGGCAGCCTCTTCTGGGGCGGCGCTGTCGGCAAGGGAGGACGCATGACGCTCGGCGTGGACATACTGGACCGTCAGGAAATCCTCGGAAAGGACCGGGAACACAGCCGCTCCGAGTGGGTCGAGGGTGGCAGCTTCAGCCAAGCCAAGAATATCAGCGTCGGCGGCAACACCGTCTATGTCTCCCAGAAAGACGACCAGGGAGAATTTGTCGGCTTAAGGTCAGTGCCACTGGGGAACTGCGACCCGTCGCTGGGCTATGCCGGCCCGCTCAGCAATCCGCCCGGTATCCGCACGGGCGACGAGGGCTGTGGTTACGCCTATGGAAACATCTGGTGGGGCACACCCAGCTATGAGCAGAAGAGCGCCGTCCTGAACCTGGAGTATCCGCTCGGAGAGGACGCCGAATTCCATCTGGACGCGAACATCAGTCAGGGCCGCGGGGCGTTCCGCTACGCGCCGTCGATCGACGTGTTTTCCTTTACGCCGAACGAGACATTGCTGGATGAGCTCAAAAGAGCAGCAGGCTCAGACTTCCAGTTGGGAGAAAACGACGAGTTCGTCGTGGGGCACCGCTTTATCGGCCACGGCAACCGTGACTGGGTGACGGATTCCGAGGAATACGACATTTCCGCAAGCGTTGAGGGTCGTCTGGCTGAAGGTCTTGGCTATGATGTGCGCGTCAGTGCCTACCGGCTGGACTATTCCGTGTCCGGCGATACTTTCGTGCATGCCGGCAGGATCAGGGAAGAGATCGCAAGTGGGGGTTACAACCTCGTGAACCCGTTGGACCCGCGTAATTCCGCAGCGATCGAGAACAGCAGCTTGCAGGAGGAGGATACTACAAGTGCAGAGTATCTTGGCGCCCGGCTGGCGCTGGAGGGCTCCGGCTTCGCTATCGGCGGGCGCCAGACGGCATGGACCGCAGGGGTCGAACTGGGAAGCGCGGACGTGCAGCATCTCCTGGTTTTTCGGGACAGGGACGGCCATACCCATAATGTGACCGAGGTGCTCGGCTCCGGTGGAACCAGCTATGCCGGCAAGCGCGACATCGCCGCGGCTTTTGCGGAGATGTCCCTGCCGCTGACCGACAATCTGGAAATCAGGGTCGGGGGGCGCGGCGATGAATACGACGATATCGGCGGATTGGAATCGTGGCGTTTCGGGGCCGAATACCGGCTGAGCGGCATCGTCACGCTGCGCGGCTCGTGGAGCGCAGGCGAGACGGCACCCTCGATGCGGCATATCTACAGCGACGCGTCGCAAGACCATCCTTATATCGTTTGCGACCCCGGGAGCGGACCGCCGCCCCGCACATGCGATAGTCCGAACTTCCGGCAGGTGACGCGCGAGACGAGCGGCAACCCGGGTCTCGACCCCTCAGGCTCCGAGATGCTCTCTTTCGGCGCCGAGGCCCGCAAAGGGCCGTTCTATCTCGTCGCGGACTGGTATCGGCTCACAACATCCGACCTGCCGGGGCAGAACAGCGCCATCTGGGCCATGTTGAACCTGCAAGAATGCCAGGGCGGTAACCGGAACGACTGCATCGAGCGCATCGGCAGCGACATCACCATTCACGACAGCTTTGCGAACATTGTCGATACCGATATTTCGGGCGTGAATTTCCGTTACGGCGCGCGCATGAGAATGGATTGGGGCGTTATCGGAATGCGCGGGTTCTGGCGGCACGTCATCAGCACCAAGCAGCAAATCGCGGGCGAAAAGCGGCGGTATCCCCTCCCCCAGGATGCCGTGCGCGTCGTAGTCTCGGCCGGGCGTGGCAATCTCACCGCTTTCTGGGCCACGAACTACCGCTCCGAAATCGAGAGTCAGTCTGGCGAAGGGAGGTTCAGGTCATGGACCGGCCACGATGTGACGCTCGACTGGAAGCGGCCGCTGGGGCTGGAAAACGTTCGGGTGACCACGGGCGTGTACAACGTCACCGATACCAAACTCTCGACGCATACAGCCAACCCCTCCGATACGGACGGGCCCAGAGCGGCCGGTTGGGGCCGCACCTTCTTTCTCACCCTCAACATGCGGTTCTGAGGATCCGTTTGAGAATGTTCAGGCACAGAAGGTGGAGCGGATCCGGCCGATCATGAATGCGGTTTTCCTATAACTCCATCCCCCGATCCGATCGCGTCTTCTCCATCGCGGGCTGCCGACGCTCCATGGTTTGCGCCGCCTCCTTCGTTCTCCCGGTATCCCTGGTCCTGTCTCCGAGCGCCTCCAGAGCCGCGATGCGCTCCCCCGTCGCGGCCTTGAGCCGCTCGCACAGAACCTTCGCGTCGTTCGTTACGAGTTCCGCCCGGTCCCGGGCGCGGCTGATCTCGACGTAGAGCGTCTTCTGGTTGGTGAACTCGGGGTGGTTCGCCTCCATCGCCGCGATGACGGTATCGACCGTCCGGCCCTGGAAGGCATGGACGGTCGAGGCCCGGGCGCGGTCGACGTGGCGAAGCTGGGGTACGCCGGCGGTCATGTCGAGCGTGCACCCGTCCTCGATGCGGAAGGTGACGCGGCCGTTCCTGACGTCCGTCACCTCGGCGGCCTGGCTGTTCATGAGACCGAGGTCCTTGTCGTTGCGTGTCCAGCGGATACGGTCGCCCGCGCGCAGTTCCATCCGCTCGACCTTGTAGACCTCGACACCTCCGGTACGCGCCTGGAGGGGGCGGCGGTGCAGACGGGAACGTATGGACGGTAAGCGGATTGCCGATTGATGCCGTCGTCGAAACTGACGTCCAGTCGAAGCCCGCGCGAGGGACTCGGCAACGGATTGAGGCAGGTTTCGCCAACGTTCTGCAGGGAGTCGGGGAGCGGATCGAGAAATTGTCTGTCGCTGATGTGCGGGACGGGCTCCGTGCCGGGATCGACGCTGGCCACCGGCCTGTGCAAGGCGTCTTCTTCGAGCACCCCCGCTTTCAACCATATGTCGATCATGCGCCTTGCGACGCCGTCCTTGATCCGCAGGTCGAGAAGTGACCGGAGGTGGGCGTGCGTGATCGAGTCGAAGCACTTCGAGATATCGGCATCGCGCACCTTTCGAATTCGCATGGGCCTCTGCGCGTGTTCGCCTGCCACGGCAGCCCGCGCCAGGTCAACGAATTCCTGGGGGAGACCACAACGCTTTCTCACCTTCTCGCGAAGCTCGCCGCGGACGCCGACTGCGACGTGATTCCGGGCAGGCGCACGGGGATTCACCGGAGCCGTCGGTTCATGCGCCGGGGCCATGGGGCGTCCGGACATATACGGACGAACCTGCGTCTGGTATGTTGCGCTATCCACGGACGCGGACCGGCTGGAAGTGGAGCATGTTCCGGACCGCTACAATCACGAGGCGCCGGCTCTCGAAATAGCGAGAGAGGGCATCCGTGAGGAGTTTGTCACGACGATTCGCACCGGGTGGTGTACCACCAGCCTGGAGATCCTGCCGGGCAGGGAACGGACTCACAGGCGCTACTGAGGGTCCGTGGTCCCGGCTATCCTCCGTTGCGCCAACCGGGAGGCGCCGATGAGTGCTCACATCGCCTATCTGGATGGACCGCGCCTGCGACGGTCTCTGGTCGCCGCCTGCGAGTATACCCGCCAGCAGCGGCAGGAATTGAACCGCATCAACGTCTTTCCGGTGCCCGACGGCGACACCGGCACCAACTTGGGCCTCACCGTGGAGGCCATCGCGGATCGCCTGCGGCGCAACCGCGACCGGGCAGTTTCCGCCGTCGCGGACGATGCGGCCGAAGCGGCGCTGCTGGGTGCGCGCGGCAACAGCGGGATGATGTTGTCGCACTTCCTGCTGGGCTTCGCGGCCCACCTGAAAGGACGCAGTCGCGTGGGCCCGCGCGGGTTTGCGGAGGCGCTGGGCGGGGGCATCGACAACCTCTACAACGCGCTCGACAACCCGGTCGAGGGCACCATTCTGACCGTCATACGGGATACCGCGAACGCCGCGAAGGAGAGTTCCGCCACGGACTTCGTCCTCTGCGTCGCCCGGCTGGTGGAAGCCGCGCGCGAGTCGCTCGAGCGCACGCCCTCGCTGCTGCCGGTGCTCAAGGCGGCGGGGGTGGTGGACGCCGGCGGCCGCGGTTTCGTGCACATGCTGGAGGGCGTTCTCCTGCTCATCAACGGGGACCCGCTCGTCGCCTCCGGAGACGAGATGGACTACGCGCAGGTCCCGGCGAGCGTCGCCGGGTTCGAGTATCCCGAGGACGAGGAGCAGTACCGCTACTGCACCGAGGCGCTGGTGCGCGGCGAGGGGCTGCCGGCGTCCGCGATCGTGCGCGAGGAGCTGCGCCGCCATGGCGATTCCATCATCGTAGTCAACTCCGACAGCCTGCTCAAGGTGCACGTGCACACGGACGGTCCTGACGAAGTCTTCTCCTACCTGCGCACGCTGGGCAGGCTCGCCACGAAGAAAGCCGAGGACATGCGCGCCCAGCACGCGGCGGCGCGCCACGGCGGGGGCGGCCATCAGTCCCTGGTGCGGCGTCCCATCGCGATCGTGACCGACAGCGGCAACGATCTCCCCGAAGACACCATCCGCGCCCACGGCATCCACGTTGTTCCGGTCGTGCTGGTGGACGGGGGCCGTCCCCTGCGTGACGGCATCGACATCACCGCGGAGGAATTCCACGAGAAGATGCGCGACGCGGGCGGAGAACTGCCCACGACCTCGCAGCCTCCGCCGCAGGCCTTCATGGACGGCTTCGCGCGGGCCGCCGAGGACGGCGACCGGATTCTGGGCGTCGTGCTGGGAAGCGGCGTGTCCGGCACCTTCGGTTCTGCGGAAGCGGCGGCGCGAACCTTCGACAAGGTGCCGGTACACCTGTTCGACTCCTGCGGCGTGTCGATTCTCGAGGGGCTGCTCGTGCTGAAGGCGGCGGAACTGGCGGAAAGCGGGATGAGCGCCGGCGATATCCTGGCCGAACTCTCCCGCGTGCGCGAGCAGTCCGGCATTTTCGCCACCGTGGACACCTTCGACCGCCTGCTGCACTCGGGGAGGGTGGGGAAGGGCCAGGCCTGGTTCGGTGGCATGCTGGGGGTGAAGCCCATCCTGTCGCTGACCGGTGAGGGGAAGGTCGTTCCGGTCGGCAAGGTGATCGGCCGCAAAAAGGTGCTTCCGGCGGTTCTCGGTCTTCTGGAGGACCGCATCCCGGCTGGTGCAAGGAAACTCCGCTTCGGCGTGGTGCACGTCGGGTGCCCGGAGATCGTCGAGGAGGTCTCGTCCGCCCTGCAGGCGCGCTACGGCGACGTGGACATCCTCGGCGGCCCCTCCGCCCCGATCTTCGCCACCCACCTGGGGCTGGGCGCCTGGTGCCTGGCCTACATGGTCGAGGACTAGGGACTGGCTCAGCTCGGTGAGGGGGTAGCGCACCCGGGCGCCGAATCGGCGGAAGGCCGGCCCCTCGCCGCGCACGCGGCAAAGCTCGAGCGTTTCCGGCGAGATGCACAGCCAAGCGGCCGCCTCCCGCGTGTCCAGACAGTCCCGGGCGCCTGCTCAGTCCAACAGCTTTAAGGCATAGCGTATTTTCAACATATCCTGGCGCAAACGGGTAGACGACGAAGAAAAATATACGTTTAGGTTCGCAGCAATTTTCCAAGCGTCCGCGAATTGAGCCTTACCGCGCTAAATACAAAAACCGGACAACTTATTCTGCTTCACCTCTCGTTGCCGGAAAGCAATTCATTCGCCCGGTGCTTCTCGATGCGGAGGCGCCATATTCGGCTACGCTTCGGAATCGAAACTGTTCGAAGATGGTTAACCGCTCTCGCGGGAATTGCCGGAGATCGCATGTAGAAACGCCCTGCTTGGCAGTCAATGGCGTCTATGGTTTTGGGAGCCAATGGACAGGAAGGTTTCCCACCTACTTGCCCGGGGTGTTCAATCGCTTCCTTTACCAATACGATCAATCAGGATAGCCTGCATACTCGATTACATGACCACGAGTCCTTGGCTGAGATGAAGGGCATGAACCTGCGGAGAGACGATGAAAGAATTCGTCGTAGCGGTCTCTCTCACTTCCGCTTTCCTGCTTGCGCTCCGAGACATCTTCGGCCGCATGGCCATGCGCGGGGTCGACCCGGTAGTGGGGTCGGGCGCCACGGCGTTTCTCGGCCTGCCGATCCTTGTAGCAGTTTCCCTGTTCCGGGGGGATTTCACTTCCTCCCCTTTTGTGGGTGGGTGGCCTCTCGGGGCCATTGCCTTGGCCGGAATTTTGCGAATCGTGCTCGCCCGTACGTTCCTGTTCGCGGCCATGAAACGCATCGGCTCGGCGCGCGCAAGCTCTTTGGGGACGACGAATACGTTTTTCGCGATTTTGCTCGGAATCTTTTTCTTGGGAGAGGAACTTACACTCCTGTCAGGCGGGGGAGCCGTGCTGGTAATTCTCGGGTGTGTTCTTCTCACCCGGAGCCGGGACGGTGGCTTTTCCGCCGGGACGATAAAAGACTTTATCCTGGGCGTCGGGTTGGCGTTGCTCAGTGGACTCAGTTTCGGAATGGCCACGGCAATGGCGAAAACGGTGGTGGTGGGGTTCGCTTCGCCGAATTACGCGAACCTGTACGCCAACACCATCGCCGTCCTGGTCTATTCACCGCTACTGAAAGGGAGAGAGGCCAGAGCCGAGATCCGAAGATGGTCTCCCCGAACATGGGGACTCCTGTTTCTGGCGGGTTCGAGTGCAAGTATGGGAGTCACCTTCACGTATCTGGCCCTGGCGAACGCGCCGTTAATCTTCGTGTCTCCGCTGGCGCAGTCCAGGCCCTTGTTCGTCGTCGTCATTTCCTGGCTGTTTCTCCAGAAGTATGAGGCGGTGAATGCGCGTGTTGCGGCGGGAGCGGTAGCGGTTGTAGCCGGAACCGCCATGTTGATCGTCTGGCAGTAACGACTTCGGAGGCAGGGGGAGAATTTTCAGTTTCGGCTCCGCTGATGAATCCGCATGGGAGAGATTTTCAAAGAGTTGTAAAATGCCCGTTCGTAGCGGATAGACGGCTCCGATTGAAATCGTCCCGATTCTCACGCTCATGGTCCTGCACCGCTATGGACCGGATGGAGGGTGCGCCGTGAAAAAGAAATGTATCGCCGTTGAAACCACCGCCGAAGCTTATCTGACACTGCTGGCCGATCGCGGGATCGAGTATTTTTTCGGCAACGGCGGGACGGACTTCCCCTCGATTATCGAAGGGCTGGCTAAACTTCGAGCGGACGGCAGGCCTTGTCCGATTCCCATCCTGGCGCCCCACGAAATGCTCGCCGTGAGCATGTCGCACGGCTACACCATGGTGACCGGGCGGCCGCAACTCGTCATGGTCCACGTATCGGTGGGAACGGCGAACTCTCTCATCGGTCTCATCAACGCCAACAGGCTCAACGTCCCGATGCTCTTCACGGCGGGGCGCACGCCCATCACGGAATCGGGCATGCTCGGGAGCCGTAACGTGTACATCCACTGGGCGCAGGAGAGCTTCGACCAGGGCGCGATGGTCCGCGAGTTCGTGAAGTGGGACTATGAACTGCGAAACTTCGAGCAACTCGAAACGGTGGTCGATCGCGCACTGGGCATTTCCGCTTCCCATCCGAGGGGGCCTGTCTATCTCGTCTTGCCGCGCGAGGTGCTGGCCGCCCCCCAGAAGGAGTTTTCCTACTGGGAAGAACCCCGCACGACCCGTCCCGCCCGCCTCTTCCCCGATCTCGATGCGATTGGCGCTGCAGCCAAGATGCTGGCCGAGGCGAGCCATCCCGTGCTTCACGTCGGGATGATGGGGAGCGACCCGGAGGCGGTTCCCGAGTTGATCGCGCTCGCCGAATTGGGCGCTTTTCCGGTCATCGAGGACCGGTTCCGGGAGTTCGTGAATTTTCCCTCGAATCACCCGCTGCACCAGGGGTATGCGCTGTGGGAGTATTTCCCGAAGGCCGACGCCATCCTGACCATCGAATCGACCGTTCCCTGGATACCCTCGCAGGTGCAGCCGAGACCCGAGACCCGCTTCATTCAGTTGGCCGTCGACCCGAATTTTTCCCGCTATCCCATTCGGGGGTTCCCCGTCGATTTGTCGATTCAGTCGGAGTCGGCGCCTGCTCTCGCCGCGCTGAGAGAGGCGCTTCGCCCACTGATGGCGGGCAGGGAAACCGAGATCGCCGAACGCCGAGAGACGCTCGAGAAATCTCACGCCGCTCAGCGCGCCCAATGGAGGGAAGAAGCCGAAAATGCTTCCGCGAGTCGCCCGATCGAATTCGTCTGGCTCGCGCGCTGCATCAACGACGCGCTGGGAGAGGATGACATTCTCGTGAACGAATACGACATGGTCGGGACCCAACTCACGCGCACCAGGCCCGGCACTTACTTCGATCATCCACCCGCCGCCGGCCTGGGCTGGGGCTTCGGAGCGGCGTTGGGCGCCAAACTCGCCGCAAAAGACCGGGCCGTCGTCGCGACGCTGGGGGACGGCGCATACGTCTTCAGCAACCCCGCCGCCTGCCATTTCGCGTCGAACGCACACGGCATTCCCGTGCTGGTGGTCGTTTTCAACAACCGGACCTGGGGCTCCGTGAAGCGCAATGCGCGGGCGATCTACCCGGATGGATGGGCCGTAGGCCAGGACGATTTTCCCTTCACGGCCCTGGAACCTTCGCCCGATTTCGAAAAGATATGCGAGGCCTGCGGCGGTTACGGAGAGCGGGTCGAGGCGCCGGATCAAATCAAGCCCGCCCTCGAGCGCGCCCTCCACGCCGTTCGTGTGGAAGGCAGGCAAGCGCTTTTGAACGTCATTTGCGCCAAGCCCTAGCGAACCGCTCGACCGCGGCGTGCGGAATCCGCTTTTGGGATGGGATACGACCCGTCGGGAAGCGGGTGGCCATCGAACGATAGAGTGCGCGATTTTCTTCGTAAAATCGGCCGTGAGGATTGACAACGGACTCGCGAGAATAGATGCTGAATTACTCGCAAGAGTTCGAGTCCCTTGAACGGCAGTATCGTTCCGGCGCGACCGGGTTTCTTCCGAAGACGGAAAAACCTGCTCACCCCATGTCCACCTTCTAACGCACGCCTGGGCGGAAGGAGGAACGATGGCTTACTCCCAGAGCGAAGAACATAAGACGCTGCAAAGAATTCGCGCGTTTTTCCCGGGTGAGGGTGCAGGGCCGCATGCACGGCTACCCGGTCGAGAAACACCTGCGCAGCGCCATTTCGTTTCTCCACGGCGCCGGGAGCAACCACAACTATCACATCAAGATGTGTTCACGAATGACCGGCCTGCCTGCGGAACAGGTTATGCCGTCGGAAGAGGTCGTTTCTTGACAGCGTTTTTTGGCAACCCGCCACCACCTTTTGAGGAGAAGACAAGAAATGGAATACACCAAATCCGAAGCGAAAGCGTATTGCAGGGAACACATGACGGGTGTCTGGGCCGCGCTCACGACACCCTTCACGCCCGAGGGTGAGTTGGACGAGGAGGGCCTCCGCCAGATCGTCCGCACCTGCATCGACGATCTCAAGATCGACGGGTTTTTCTGCAACGGGCTGATGGGCGAGTACTGGTCGCTCTCGCCCGAAGAGCGAAAGCGCGTGCAGCACATCGTCTGCGAGGAGAGCCGCGGGGGCGCGCAGACCATCCCCCACACCCCGCACATCAACATCAAAGAAGCGGTGGAGCTAACGAAACACGCCGAGGAAGTGGGGGCGGATTACGCCATCATGATCAACCCGATCTACGGCGCGCACGATGATGATGAGATTTTCCTCTACTTCAAGACCATCTGCGACCAGATAGACATCGGCCTCTCGCTGTTCAACCAGCCCAAGTCGGGCACCACGCTCAGCCCCGAACTCATCGAGCGGCTCTGTGAGCTCGAGAACATCTGCTGCATCAAGAACGCAGTCCCCAGCATGGCGCACCAGAGTGAGGTGCGCAGCCGCGTGGGGGATGAGATCGTCGTCTGCGACCCGAACGAGGAGAACTTCCTCGTGAGCCTCCTGCACCTGGGAATGCAGGTGCACATGTCCTCGCCCCTGCCGTATTTGTTCCAGGTGCCGGGCTACACGCCAATCCGCGATTACTACGAAGCCGCGATGGCGGGCGACACGGAAAAGGCCTGGCAGATCAACTACTCGCTGGAACCCCTGCGGACGGTCCGCAAGAAGTACTTCACGACGGGCCCGAACGGACGCACGACGGCGTATCTCAAGGAATGGACGAAGCTGCTCGGCCTGCCCGCCGGCGAGCCGCGCCCGCCCATCGTGCCCCTCACGCAGCGCGAGAAGGACGCGTTCCGGAAGGACCTGGAAGCGACGGGGATTCTGGATAAGGTGAAGGCATAGAATGGACGGGAAGACGAACTGCATGGGCGATTTTTCGCCCTGCAGCGTCTTTTTCGAAAAGGGAGAGCAATCCAGAACGACATAGGTTGTAGAGAGGGAGATATTTCACTTTCACTTTGCTCGCAACATCCTGAATGGAGGTGTCACTATGCTGCCGATGTTGATATCCGTTCTTTCCATCCTGTTTCTGGTGTTCAGCCCGATAACCGACGTCCATGGCGCCAAGAGGGGAGGCACGCTGAAGGTCGCCATCGAGGGAGAAGCCGTGAACCTGGATCCGCTCGGAGTCGGTTTCGGACGCAAGGTGTACCGCGAGGCGATCGGGTCCGGCCTGGTGCGCCTCGACGGGAACTTCAACGTCGTCGGGGATTTGGCGAAGAGCTGGGAAGTCTCCGACGAAGGACGCGTCATCACCTTCAAGCTTCACCCGGGCGGCACCTACCACGACGGCACGCCGCTCGACGCGGCGTCGGTCAAATGGAACTTCGATATCATCAGCGGAAAGGTCGTTCCGACGTGGGTCAAGGAACTGAAGAAGAAGAGCCCGAAATACAAATGGCGCAACATATTCCTCGGCTACCTCTTCCACATCAACAAGGTGGAAGTACTCGACAAGTACACCGTTCGCATTCACCAGAACGACGTCGGCAAGGCGATGACGCTCGACGCCATGTCCGCGGCCTTCTCACGGTTCGTGCTGGTTTCCCCAAAGTCGTACGACATGAATATCGAGAAGTTCAGGCGCCACCCGGTGATGAGCGGCCCGTACAAATTCGTCGAATGGAAGCGCAATCGCCACTTCTTCGCCGAGCGGCACAAGGGATACTTCAGAAAGGGCCTGCCCTACCTCGACCGAATCGAGTTCTACTTCATGGCGGACGCGAACCAGCGCATGAACGCCCTTGCCGCCGGCGAGATAGACATCATCAACAACCTGCCGATTCCGCTGTACGCGACGGCGAAAAAAACGCCAGGCGTAAAGGTGCTCGTCGGCCCCCAGACCATGAACTATGCCTTTCCGATCAACGGCCAGAGGGCCCCGTGGAAGGACAAGAGGGTTCGAAGGGCGCTTTCCTGCTTCGGCGTGGACCGCGCCCAGATCGTCAAGACCGCGCTGCGCGGACTGGCCAAGCCGTGGGTGAGCTACTCGCCCGCGGGCGCGAAGGACGCGCTCGACCTCACCGCCGAGTGCCCCTTCGACCCCGCCAAGGCCAAGGCGCTGCTCAAGGAAGCCGGCTACGGACCGGGCGGCAAACCGCTCAAGATCACCCTGACCACCAACAACTCCGATCCGGCCCACATCGAGGTGTCCCAGGCGCTCAAGCTGCAATTCGCCAAACTCGGCGCCGCCATGGACATCCGCGTCGTGGACTACGCCACCTGGAACCGCGCCTTCGTGCGTCAGAGAAAGCTCCAGCTCACGCTTCAGAACACGCTTTCCTCGCGCACGGCGAACAGCAACTCGCATACCATTCACTCGAAATCGGGGATTGACTACTACAACATGAAGGACACCGAGATTGACCGGCTGCTCGATCTCTGGCGTTCCACCATCGATCCCAAAAAGCAGATCGGCATCAGCCACAAGCTCCAGCGCTATATACTGGCGCAGGGGTATTACCCGAACATCGCGAGTTTCTCTTTCCTGCAGGCCACGAGGTCCGACGTGAAGGGCTTCACGAACCTGGGCAAGATGATGCTCGACTACACGTCCGTGTGGCTTGATCGCTAAACCGGCGCGGATGGGGAAGTTATGAGGGCGTACATCATCCGCCGCATTTTGTTGCTGATTCCGACATTGCTCGGAATCACGATGGTGGTCTTCCTGACGATCCAGTCGATTCCGGGCGACCCCATCGAGGCCTACCTCGGCGAGTTCTACGAGGAGGACGTCGCGACGGCGCTGCGGAGCCACTATGGCCTGGACCGCCCCATCCATGTGCAATACCTGCTTTGGCTCGGCCGGCTGGTCCGGGGGGACTGGGGAAAGGAAGTCCTCTCGGGCCTGCCGGTTCTCGACCAGATACTCGAACACCTTCCCGTGAGTCTCGAACTCATACTCGGGGCCATGATCGTGGCCCTGATGGTGGCGCTTCCTGCGGGAATCATTTCCTCTGTACGCCCCTACACACCGAGCGACTATACCGCCATGACCGGAGCGATGGTGGGTATCTCCACGCCCGAGTTTTTCGGCGGAATCGTCCTCGTGCTGGTTTTTTCACTGGGCCTCGGCGTTCTACCGGTGCAGGGCTACAAGCCCTGGTCGGCAGGCGCGGGTGAGCACCTCTCCCACATGGCGCTGCCCATACTTACCCTCGGGCTCACCCGGGGCGCCATCCTCACCCGTCTCGTCCGCGGATGCATGCTCGAGGTCATCGGGCAGGACTACGTGAACACGGCCCGCTCGAAAGGAGCCGTCGAATTCGTCGTCATACTCAGGCATGCGTTCAAGAACGCCCTGATTCCCGTGGTCACCGTGATGGGCCTTCAAGTAGGCTTCCTCGTCGGAGGAACCATCATCGTCGAAACGATATTTTCCGTTCCCGGCCTGGGGCAGTACGGAATCAACGCCATTTCCAGCAGGGACTACCCGGCAGTGATGGGTTTTATTCTGGTGTCTTCCTCCATTTTCGTGCTGGCGAACCTGACGGTGGATGTTCTCTACGCCTATCTCAATCCGAGAATCCGCTATGATAACTGAGCCGGACCGGCGCGAATCCGCACTCGCATCCACCGGGCAGGTCGACGGGAAACCCGCATCGGTTCTCGAGTCGCCCTACCACGACGGCGAGGATATCGATCATCAAAACATGCTCTCGCTGTTCTGGCGCAGCCTGCGCCGGAGCAAGACGGCCGTCGCCGGGCTCGTCATCGTGGTTGTCCTCGTCCTGGTCGCCATGTCCGCCGACGTTATCGCCCCCAATTCGTATCAGGATCCCGCGGGGCCGGGCCTGATGCCGCCCTCTATCGAATTTCCGTTCGGAACGGACCCGCTGGGCCGCGACATTTTCTCGCGCGTCATCTACGGCACCCGCGTCACGCTTTTCGTGGGCCTCGGCTCCATCGTGCTGGCGGTTGTTCTGGGTATTCCGCTCGGAGTCTGCGCTGGCTATTACGGGAGCTGGTTCGATCTGATCTCGATGCGTTTCATGGATCTCATCCTCGCCTTTCCCACATTTTTGCTTGCCATCGTCATCATGGTCATTCTCGGGCCGAGCACGGCCAACGTGGTTTTGGCGCTCGCCGTCGTGCGCATTCCCATCTTCGCGCGCGTGGTGCGGGGGAGCGTTCTGGCCGTAAAGGAGCAGGAATTCGTCGAGGGTGCCCGAAGCGTCTCGGCTTCGGACTTCCGGCTGCTCTTCCTGCACGTTCTGCCGAACTGCCTCGCCCCGCTTATCGTGTCGGCAACCATCTCCATCGCGTTCGCCATCCTGCTCGAGGCGAACCTCTCGTTTCTGGGGCTGGGTTCCCAGCCGCCGACGCCTTCGTGGGGCTTCGACCTCAAGCAGAATCTGACCTCGCTCGCCGTGAGGCCTTTCAACGTGGTCGCGCCGGGACTGGCGATCATGGTGACGGTGCTCGGCTTTAACCTTTTCGGTGACGGACTGCGCGACGCTCTGGATCCCAAAACACGCAAGTAAAAGCACGAACCCTCCCGTATTCGGGTCTCTTGTGACTGAAGGGGCGAGGTTGTTTGCAGTTCGAAACGAGCAGGTTGCCGAATTCCTTTTTCCTCTGGCCCGAAGGGATTCGACCAATCCACAACCCGAAGACCCGCGTTGAACCACGTCGGATAGAGCGGATCGTCAGCCTCCTTCCGCCCTGTCACCGCAGGTCAAAGTCGATGGAAATCATCGCCTTGACACTACTCGGGAGATTCGAAATATCGGCCGTTTCATATTAACATCTCGCCGACAGCCGGATTCCTGTGCCGATGATGGCGGCTCGACGCTTCGAGGCTGGGAGTGCCGCCGTTTGCAAGAACGGCTTGGCTCGTCGGTCTGCGCAGCGCATAGTCGACGGTAGAAAAGGAGGATTGCTGGTGCCGAGAGATTCGGGTGCGGGGCTCATCACACTCGCCGAGGGCGTTCACGCGTTCATCGGAGAAGGCGGAGACTCGAACGCGGGCGCGTTCTTGACGCCCGAGGGCTGGATAGTGCTCGATGCCCAGCAGCACGTTCCCCTGGCGGAGAAATTCCGCGCCGCGCTTGAGGCGACGGGCGAGCGCTCTTTTTCCTGCCTCGCGCTGACGCACTACCATCTCGACCACTCGGCTGGAAGCTCCGTGTTTGCCTCGGACGCCCCCGTCCTGGCGCACGAGATCACGCTCGAGAAATTCCGTGAGGTTCTGGGACCGGACGTAAAGCGGGGTGATTCCTTCACCGATTTCGAGACGAAAGCCGCGTGCATGTTCGGGCCCAACATCACGGAGCTCATTCCCGCCGAAGACCCGGCATGGGAGTGGTTCCGGGGACGTCTCGGCTCGTCCGAATACGCAACCTACATTGCCGCGCCGCCGACCCAAACCTTCGCGGATTCGTTCACCTTTCATCTGGATCGGCGCACTATCGCCCTGGAGTACGGGGGTCCCGCCCACTGCGACGGGGACGTCATCGCCTACCTCCCCGAGGACGGGATCGTATTCGTGGGCGACCTTCTCTTCGTCGGTCGCTTCCCGTGGCTGGGGGACGGCGACGTGGACGGGTGGATATCGGCGCTGAACCACGTCCTCGCGCTGAACGTGGAACAGGTGATTCCGGGCCACGGAAAGCCGGTGGGAGTTAAAGAAGTTGCCGACTTCCGCGATATGCTCGCTGCCCTCAAGGAAGGTGTCGCAGACGCGCTCGGGGCGGGCATGAGCGAGGACGAGGCGGTCGCGCGCGTGCGTCTCGCCGATTACGAACATCTCCCCCGCTACCCCGAATGGATGCCCTGGAACGTGAGGAACGTATACCGGGCTTTGAGCGCTCGATGAGAATCGACGCCCACGCGCATTTCTATCCGGAGCGCTTCCTGGACCTCATCGAAGGGCAGGGAGACAAACACCCCATCGAGGTCAGAAGAGAGGGCGCGGGCGGAGAGCGCAAGCTCTTCGTGGCGGGGCGTGAGTTTTTCTCCTTCTCCCCCGATTTTTTCGACCTCGATTCCCGCCTGGAGCAGATGGCTGTCTCGGATGTGGACATGCAGGTCATCTCCCTGGGGCCGCCGATGGTCTATTGGGCGGAGTCGGCTCTCGGCGCGGAGCTTTGCCGCGTATTCAACGACGAGATGGCGCAAATCGTCCGGCGGTATCCGGACAGGTTCGTCGCCTTGGCCGCCGTACCGCTTCAGGACGTGGGCGCCGCCGTCTCAGAACTCGAGCGCGCCGCGCGCGATCTGGACGTTCGTGGCGCGATGATTCCCACCGCCATCGGGATGAAAGACCTCGATTCGCCCGAGTTCATCCCGTTTTACGAGGCGGCGGAGAGGATGGAGCTTCCGCTCTTCATGCACCCGATGCCGCGCCCCGGCCCCGAGGGTCTGCGCCTGCGCGACTATCGCCTCGACGTCACGGTGGGTTTCGTGATGGACACCACGCTTGCCGCCGCACGGCTCGTTCTGAGCGGGATTATTCCCAGACTACCGGGGCTAAACGTGATGCTCTCCCACCTGGGCGGAACAGTTCCCTTTCTCTGGGGGCGGCTGAGCGAGGGCTTCCGGATGTTCGCGGGTGATTGGGAATGGGGGGAGCCGAGGGATTACTTCAAGCGGTTTCATATCGACGCTATCGCCTATCGCCCCGAGCCCCTGGAATACGCCGTCGGTCTCCTGGGCGCTGAAAAGATTCTCTACGGCAGCGACGATCCGTTTTTCGGCGCAGAGAATATGCGCCAGAGCGCGAATACGATACTCGCGTCTAAAGAGTTCGACGAAGAAACGAAAGAGCAAATTTTCTCGAAAAACGCCGCGCGCCTGTTCCGGATCGGTTCGGAATAGCCCGTACAGCTTTTCTTCATTGGACATATTTACGCCCCGTCTCGATGTAGGGAAATATTCAGAGGAGCAGGAGATGGTGAAATACGGACCGTTCGGACTGAACAAGGGTTTCAAGTCGGTCGCGCGAATCGACGACATGCCGGGCGCGGGCCAGGTGGTCGTGGCGGGGAACTACGCCTATCTATCCCATATGCGCCCGCCCGATGGCACGACCATCCTGGATATCTCGGACCGCAAGAACCCCAGGGTCGTCTGTCGTCTGAAAGTCCCGCCCAATATCCACTCGCACAAGGTTCGCGTGGACGGGGACCTCATGCTGGTCAACTACGAGAAATTCCGTTTCTACGAGGGGCCGGAAAAGCCCCGGGGCGGCCTCAAGATTTACGACATTTCGGACAGGACGAACCCCCGCGAAATAGCGTTCGTGGAAGCCGGCGAATGGGGTTACCACCGCTTCACATACGATGGCCGCTATTGCTACGGCTCGCCCGCACCCGAAGGATACGTGGGCAACATTCTGGGCATCCTGGATCTGAAGGACCCCGAGAAACCCGAGTACACCGCGCTCTGGTGGGTGCCCGGCCAATGGGTGGGCGGGGGAGAAGAACCCTTGCCGGAAGGCAGGCGCGTGCGCTGCCACCACCCGTTCCGCATGGGAGACCGCCTCTACAGCGGCTGGTGGCATCACGGATGGTATATCCACGACGTCTCGGACCTCTCGAAGCCGGAACCCATCGTCCACGTCGACTGGAGTCCGCCCTTCCCATGTCCCACCCACACGGCGATGCCCTTGCCGTACACAATCAAGGGACGGAAAATTCTCATCGTGAACGACGAGGAGGTCGCCGACAGGCTGGCGCCGACGCCCAACGCCTTTTTGTGGATCGTCGACGTCACCGAGGAAACGAATCCCGTCCCCATCTCCACCTACCGCGCGCGCAAGGACGACGAACCCTACGACCCGAAATTCTGGTACGGCTGCCATCAGCCCCAGGAACAGATATACGGAGAGCAAACCCGCTTCGCCGTGGCCTGGTTCGGGGGCGGCCTGCGCATGATCGATATATCCGACCCCTGGGGCGTAGAGGAGCTGGGCTACTACATTCCCGAACCCGGCAAGGGCTACGAGGCCACCCAGACCAACGACGTGTTCCAGGAAGTCGACGGCCTCTACCATATCGTCGACAGAAACGGCGGGTACGACATTCTCGAGTGGGTTGGGAGCTAGTCGATGATCGCCACAACCCGGCACGGCGCGGCGGTGGCCCCCTGGATGGCGAGGGGTGCGGCGATCATCCGGAAGCGGCGGGGCAGTTCGAGAACGGCGGGCCAGAGCGCCAGGTTTTCAATGATGTAGAATTCGTTTTCCCGGAGCATCTTGTGGGCGGGCCATCGTATGGGATCGGTGTCGATCTCCGGGCCATCCACCCCGAAAAGCCGCACACCGCGTTCGAGAAGCCAGCCCACCGCCGCCGGGGCGAGCGGCCTGACGCCGTGGCGATAGTCCGGCCGCCCCCATTTCTTCGAACAACCCGTGTAGATCAAAACGGCGTCACCGGGATTCACCGCCTCGCCTGAGGATTCGGCTTCTTCTTCGAGTTCTTCTGCGCCGATTTCCTCCCCCGGCCCTTTGGCGGAGCAGTCGAGCCAGACAGCCGCTGTTTCCAGGAAAAGCTCGGGCGGCATTTCGTCTATCGTCTTTCCTTCGGGGTGAAAATGCGCGGGCGCGTCGATGTGAGTCGCCACGTGGTCGCTGAAGGCCAGCATCGACGTCTGGACGAGCTTCGTCTCCGAAAGCAGGCTCCAGCCGAGTACCGCCCCTCTCCCGAAAGTCTCCGCCTGGGCGAAGGTGGGTTCCTTGGGGATGCTTTGGGACAGATCGACGAGTCGTCGCGTCACGGCGTCTCCTCAGTCCAGAATCGCCATGGCGCGAATCGGCGAACAGGGCCCATCCGCCCACTTGAGGGGAAAACCCGCGAAGCGGAACCTGCTCCGTGAAATGAGACTTAAATTTCTCAGGTTTTCCATGTGCATGGAGTAGCGCTTGCGCATGTTGAGGTGCGGGAGGTCGTAGCCGGGAATCACGTCCACCGTGATTTGATCCATCCCGAAGAGCTTGACACCCCGGTCGATCATCCAGTCCACCGCCTCGACCCGAAATGGAACGAAGTGGAAATGGTATTCCTTGCGGGGCCAGTACTTCTCTGCCCCGGTGCGTATCAAGACGATATCGTCGGGGCGAAGCTCCTCGCCTGCCCGTTCCAGGGCCTCCTCGATGGCTTCGGGGGTTATCCAGTCCGTTTCGAGAATTTTCTTCTCATACGGGTCGTACCGGATGGGCGTGAGGTGGGTGAGGTCGAGAATCACCGCCTCGCCGTAGAACCGCTCGAGATCGACCTCCGCAATCCGCTCCCCCAGAGGATTGAAGTGATAGGTCGCATCCACATGGGTGCCGCCGTTGTCGCTCATGACGACGAAGCAGGTTCGGAACAATTCCCCCTCACGCCCGTGGGTCCGCAAAAAGGCGGTGGTCTCGTAATCCTCCCAATCGGAGACGATGGTTTTAGCGAGACCGAACCCGCCGCCCATTTCCACCCAGGCGGGCATTCCCGTTTCTATCGGCTGGGAAAGATCTATGAATTCCGGCAATTTTTACTCCACCTGAAAATATTTGTTTCGAAAACCATGTGAAACGGCCGTTTGTGGCATCCGTGACTCGAACAGCGAGTCATTGCTGAAATGTTGCATCGCTAGTATAATCGTTATCATTACCAAATAGCCAAAGAGCAGTGTTTTGCAGGCCTATGCGGAATCCATAAGGGATCGCGCCTATGAAAGCCGACAAGGTCGGGAGCGCATTCATTCTGTTCCGTAGCGAGTACTGGTCGCGGGATCGACTGGTCCGATGCGCCTCCTACCTGTTCGCTCTCATCGCCTGGGAGGTGACGGGTTACGTCGTCGGACCGCTTTTTCTCGCTGGTCCCACGCAGGTCGTCATAGCGTTGCGCGAAGTGGTTCTCTCGGGTGAGTTGCTCCTCGCGCTCATGGTAAGTTTGCAGGCGTTCGCGGTGGGGTTCGCCGCTGCGATGGCGTCGGCGATTCCGCTGGGGATGCTCATGGGCCGGTTCGAGTCCGTCGAGCGTTTCTTCGAACCGTACATCGCCGCTTTTTTCGTCACACCCGTCTCCGCCCTGATCCCCATGATCATCATCTGGTTCGGCATCGGCATCGAGGCGCGCGTCGTCGTCGTGTTCTCGTTCTGTTTCTTCGACATCGTCATCAACACCTTCAACGGCGTGCGTGACGTCCGCTACGAACTGGTGGAACCCGTCCGCTCGCTGGGCGCGACCCAGCGGCAGATTTTCATGAAAGTCATTCTCCCCGCCGCCGCTCCATTCGTCATGTCCGGCATACGCCTGGGTCTGGGTCGAGCGATTCGCGGCATGGTGATAGCGGAGTTGCTCCTGGCCACGACGGGACTCGGCGGCATGATCGTCACCTACAGCGCCGTGTTCCGCACGGACGTGATATTCGCCGTCCTGGTGGTGATCGTGATGCTCGGAGTCGGCTCCGTGCGCCTCATCAAGGCGATGGAAAGCCGCCTGTTCCCCTGGAAGGAGACGAGCACCATCCGGGGAGGTTTCGAGGGCAGCGCGCGCACGGCTCCCGCGCCCGCCGAGGGATAGACGCACCGAACCGCAGGAGATGCGGATCGTTTATGTCAGAAGGCATCTTTTCCGATTTCAAAACTTTGAGGGAGGAAGACATGAGGCACTTCGCAAGATTCAAAACCCGATTCGGCTTGTTCTGTGCGGTGGCGGCGATGGCCCTGGGGTTGCTGTTCGCGTCGGCTCCAACGCCCGTTCACGCGGCCAAGACGATAAACGTCGTCTATCCCGCCGGGCTGGACATGGAAAAAGGCGCGATGGTCGTCGGCTGGGACCTGTTCATGAAAGACGCCAAGATCAAGCCTGTCATTCTGAAGGGCCAGGGTTCGGTGGCGAGAGCGCTGGCGTCCGGCAAGGTGGACGTCGGTTACCTCACCTTCTCCGTCTTCGCCCGGGTGGTGGCCAAGGGAGCGAAACTCGTCTCGCTCGCCGTCTCCGAGCAGAAACTCGTCTGGGGCGTCATCGCGAGAAACGACATCAAGGATCTTAAGGCCCTCAAGGGAAAAAGAGTCGCCGTCCACGCGCCCGCGGGCATCAGCGCGTCGATCATCGACTACTACGCAGCGGTTTCAGGCTACAAGAGAAACGATTACAAGATGCACTACATCCGGGGTGGTGAGAACCGCATCGCGGCGCTCCTCGCAGGCAAGCTCGACGCCACCGTCGCCGCTCTCATCGACGCGAACGAGGCGATCAACACCGGCAAGTACAAGGTGCTTTCGGTTTTCGGCGAAGTTGCCCCCGACGTCGTCGGCCCAATGCTGGTCGCCACGCAGAAATTCGTGAAGGAAAACCCCGGTACCGCGCAAGCGCTTGTGACCGCCGCCGTCCAGGGGATGCGCCTCGCGTATGACGACCCCAAACGCTTTGCGGTGGCCCTCAAGAAGCGCGCGCCCTATAACGACGAGAAGCTTTTATGGCAGGGGCACAAGGATTTCATGAAATACAAGCTCTGGCCGAGAAACGGCGGCGCGCCGCTCCTCAAAACGCTGCAGAATAGCCTCGAATGGTTCGGAAAAAACGCGGCGGGCGAAGCCAAGAAAATGCAGTACGACAAGGGGTTCCGCATCACGAAAGATCACGTGGCGCCCCAGTTCCTGTCGGCGGCGCTCAAGAAGCTGGACGGAAAATAAGGGGATTCCGTGGGTTCGAAAATCCTCGTTCGAAACATTTCGAAGACGTTCGTGAGAAAAGGCGACGGGGATGAGGAAAGCGCCGTCGAGGCGCTCAAGGACGTATCGTTCGAAGTGGCCGACCAGGAGTTCGTCTGCATTGTGGGCCCCAGCGGCTGCGGGAAGACGACGCTCCTGCGCATCATCGACGGGCTGATTCCCGCCGACGCGGGAGAAATCCTCATCGACGGACAAGCCGTCGGCGCTCCCGCTCAGGACAGGGGCATGGTGTTCCAGACGTTCGGCCTGCTCCCCTGGCGGACGGTGGCGGGCAACGTCGCCATCGGTCTCGAGATAGCAGGTATGGAGTCTGTGAAGCAAAAACCCATCGTTCAGCGTTGGATCGATGTCGTCGGCCTCGCCGGGTTCGAGCGCTACTACCCCCACGAACTCTCCGGCGGCATGCAGCAGCGTGTCGGTCTCGCGAGGGTGCTCGCCATCGACCCGGTGGTCATTCTGATGGACGAGCCCTTCGGCGCGCTCGATGCCCAGACGCGCGAATTCATGCAGGAGGAGTTGCTGCGTATCTGGAACCAGGAGAAGAAGACGGTCATCTTCATCACGCACAGTATCGATGAGGCCATCTATCTCGCCGACCGGGTGGTCGTCATGTCGGCCCGTCCGGGAAGAATCGCGGAAATCCTGCGCGTCGGCATCCCCCGCCCGAGATGGGACCATGACGTACGCGGCACGAAAGAGTTCGCCGAACTGAGGGCGCACATCTGGAAAGAACTCAGAAAAGACGGTCACGGCGTTGTCGCGCCCCCTGGAGATTGACGCAGATTTCAAGAGAGGACGAAACGAACCTTGATTATCGACTTACACTCCCACTACATACCGCCGGCATATCTCGAACTCGTCCGGGAGGAGGGTAACCCTTACGGTCGCCACGTGACGAAACTCCCATCGGGAGACCCCGCGCTTTACGGGGACAATCGCCTGATTCCTCTGCTGGAAGGTTTTCACGATGTGGACGTCAAAATAAAGGACATGAAGAAACAGGGGGTGGAGAGGCAGGTCGTATCCCCGCCCCCGTTTCTTTTTCAGTACGATCTTCCAGACTCTCTCGGCGCGGAGATGGCGGGGCTGCTGAACGATGAGGCGCACGCTCTGGAAAAATCGCGGCCGGGTAGTTTCGTCGCGATGGCGACGGTCCCGCTCCAAAACCCCGAAGCTGCGGCGGCGGAACTCGATCGGGTCGTCACGAAGCTCGGCATGCGCTCGGTCGAAATCGGCGCGAGCGCGGGCGAACGCGAACTCGACGATCCGGCGCTTTCTCCTTTCTGGGAGACGGCGGAGAGGCTCGGCGCGCTCGTGCTCATCCATCCCATCCGCCCCCCCGGCCGCGAGAGGATGGGCGATTACTATCTCTTCAACCTGATCGGGTTTCTCGTGGAGACAACACTCGCCGCCGCACGCATGATCTTCTCAGGCGCATTGGAGAAATACCCCGACCTCAGGCTTTGCCTGTCCCATGCGGGGGGAATGGCGCTCTGGATTCAGGGCCGCTTCGACCACGGGCTTCGGGCGCTGCCCGCCTGCCAGGGAATCATCGAACGACCGCCGAGCGAGTATTTGAAGCGCATGTATTTCGACACGATCACCCACAGCAGCGAAGCGCTTCGCTACGTCATCGAAAAGGTCGGGGCGGACCGGATAATGCTCGGGACGGACTATCCGTTCGCGGTGGCGGATTCCGATCCCGTGGGCACGGTGGACGCCATACCGGGCCTCATCGAGGATGAGCGCGCGTCCATAACGGGAGGCGCAGCGGCGGGCCTGCTGGGGCTGGCGTAGACGTTTTCCATCAATCACATGCACGGCACATAGCGCTTCGATAACGCGATAGCGAAGTGCGGTCATCCGCTATGGAACATAAGCGCTCGTAAGCGCCCACCCCCGGCTTACCTCGGGCCCTCGGTTAACCCCGGCACGTACTTGAATGAATCCGCTTTTGTCCTGGTTACGGATCCTTCGGGGCCGATTCAAGACCGGTTCGGGTTCGGTTGTAAAAATGAATAAACCGCA
This sequence comes from bacterium, assembly GCA_022825065.1. Classification (GTDB taxonomy): domain Bacteria; phylum UBA8248; class UBA8248; order UBA8248; family UBA8248; genus Bin107. Next base: position 9,610 of record JAJDYR010000031.1, on the reverse strand, counting down.
ATAATATCAACGCGATACGGGATTCTTGCAGTGAAGGGAAAAAGCCCGCTATCTTATTGTCATTGTCCCCGGAATTTATCGAAAAACCCCGTGAATTTATCTGAATTTATCGAATTTTTCGGATATTATTTTTTGCATTTTGAATCTTCCTCACATCGCCTGAGCGAACGACGGTAGTCGTCGATCCGCGCTTCCGTTCCTTGAAAATCCGAGGGCCTTAGCACGACCTGTCCGGCATATCCTTCGTCGCGTAAAACCCATTACGCCGAATGCGAAGAGATGTGTTGGTCGAACCCGGCTGGGGAGGGGTTGTTGAAAAAGCTTGGTCTGCGCCCCCAGCAAACCGCCAACGCCTCTTTCCTCACCCTGAGTAGCCGCCAAAGGTAAAACGCGACTGAGAAAGGAGCGTTTGTATCGAAGGGCGAGAGGAGTCGAACGCCTCGTGCCGGGCGTAGCAATCGCTTCCGCATTGGGCGCGATTGACCTTCGATACGCGGCTTCGCCGCAACTCAGGATGAAGCGGAAAGAACTTTTTCAACAGCCCCGAGGAAGGAGGTCGGACCCGACTGGGGAAGGAGGGTCCGCCGGGTGAGGAACGAGCAATTCCCGACCGGGGCGGCGGCGGGCCTTGTGTCCTTACGCCCGCCCGCCTGCGCGTTCGAAAATCCCGCGCAACTCCTCCGGGTCCAGCGTATGGGCAAGCGCCACCATCAGCAGGGTCCGGGCCTTGATCCCGCTCAGGTAGCCCGCGGAGATGGCCCCGCGCTCGATCAGGCTGCGGAAAGAGCCCTCGTGCGCCTTGGCGCGGTGCGGCGCGCCCGCGAAGATGCGCACCCCGAGCACCACGGGAATCCCCGCTTCGAGCGCGTCGCAAAGGGCGTGGTAAAAAGGAACGTTCACGTTGCCCGCGCCCACGCCCTCCACCACGATCCCGTCCACGCGCTCTTTGATGCACGCGCGGACGAGCAGGTCGTTCACCCCCTGGGTCACGGTGAGAAACTGCACGTTCTCCTTGAGGGCCGGCACCTCGAAGTGGAGCCGCCGCTCGGGTCGGTAGTGAAAGAAGACTCCCTCGTCCGAAACGACGCCGATGGGCCCGCCGTCTCTCGAGGCGAAGGCATGGGGCCGCTGGCTGTGCACCTTGATGACGTCGCGCGCGGCGAATATCTCGCCATCGAGAGCGACCATCACGCCCCGGCCCCGCGCCTCGGGTGAGGCTGCGATCTTCGCGGCATAGAAGATGTTCCTCGGGCCGTCCGCGTCCCGGGCGACGGAATTTCGCATCGCCCCCGTAATCACGACGGGCTTGTCATCTCCCAGGGTCAGGTCCAGGAGATAGGCCGTCTCCTCCATGGTGGCCGTTCCGTGCGTGACCACGGCCCCGGCCGTCTCTTCATCCGCCAGAATCCCGCGCAGGCGGTCGCGGAGGCCGAACGCCGTCGCCGTCTCCATCAGGTCGCTGGTGACGTTCGAGTGCTCGACGACGCGCACCTCCGCCACGCCCCCGAGTTCGGGGACGGACGAGACCAACTCCTCTGCGCTCGCCGCCGGTACGTTCTCCCCGCCGCGCGTGTCGTATTTTGAGGAAATCGTCCCTCCGGTCGTCACTATCGCAACGGAAGGCTTGTTCATGGCGTCTCCTTGTTGGTGTCTGGGTTCGGGTTCGTGTATGGCCGTGGGGGCATTTTGGCTCCAGGCGGAGACAACCGCAAGGCCAGACGGAGTAGGCGAAAATTGATTCCCGCAGGGGCGGACCCGCGTGTCCGCCCGTTGGCGCAAGGGAATAAAGATTCCGTAGGGGCGGCTCGCGAGCCGCCCGTGCGCAACCCCTGCAACCCTTTCACTCCCCCCTTGAGACTGTTGAAAAAGCCCGTGCAGGTCGGGGTGAACCACTCCCCCCTTGTCATGGGATAAAGGCAACCCCCCCTACCCCCCCTTGTCAGGGGGGCAAGAATAAGCAACACCCGCAAAAAAGTATCCACTCCCCCCTTGAGGGGGTCGGACTTTCCCCTCGGGAAGCCCGACCCTCAAGGGGCTGTTGAAAAACCCTTCATCGGGCGGATCTCTTGTGTGTAGGTCGGACATATATGTCCGACATATATGCGACCCGGCCTTTTTGCCTTCCAACGACGGGCCGCATATATGCGGCCCCTACACCCCCTTCGCCAAGGCGGAATCCCATTGCCGTCATTCCAGCATTGCAGGACTTTTTCAACAGGCCCCTCAAGGGGGTAGTGATTCATTTTTCTTCGGGCTTTTTCAACACTCCCGCATTGGTCGGGGCCGACCCCGTGCGCAGGCGGTTCTTGCCTATCAACTCTTATTGGGCGAAAAGATATGTATGGGCGGGGCGGCTGATGTACGCCCGAGCCCGAATCGCCGCCTGTAGGAATGTGTAATGTCGATGCCCTTTGGCTCCTGGCTGCGCCTGGCCTGCGCCGTCTGGGTCGGCGTGATGGCCGGGTTCTTCTTCGCGTTCTCGTTCGTGGTCATGCCCGGCCTCGGCGCGATGGAGCCGCTCGCCGCCCTGGCCTCCATGCAGGCTATCAATCTGGCCGTGAGAAACGCCGTCTTCGCGCTCGGCTTTTTCGGCGCGTTGCTCCTTTGCACCGCCGCCGCGCTTCATGCGCTCCTGCGCCGCGACGCCCCCGCATGCTGGTTCGCGCTGGCCGCCGCCCTCGTCTACTTGATAGGCGCTTTCGGCGTCACCAGCCTTTTCAACGTGCCGCTGAACGGCGAAATCGCGCCCCTGGACCCGGCCCGGCCCGAGAACGCAAGCGTGATGGTCTCCTACATCGCGGAATGGACGCTCTGGAACCACGTCCGCACCCTCGCGAGCCTCGCCGCGTTCGTTTTGCTGCTGTTGAGTTTGCAGTCCGGGAGAGGGGAGGGGGCCGGCTCCCGAGAGAGCAGGGGGAACCCGACCGATGAGGGAGAGTCCGCGCTTTTGTAGGGGCGGACCGATGTGTCCGCCCGCGCCCATACGCTCGTCATTCCGGCGTATGCCGGAATCCGGAACAGATGAATTTCTCGCTCGCCTGGATTCCGGTCAATCCCTCCTTGCTCAGTCGGGAATGATGCCGGAATGACGATGCTGTATGGTGATTTCGGCTGAGTGAGGCGGGAGTGCCTTTGCAGGGGCGGCTCGCGAGCCGCCCTTGCAGGTTCAACCCTGCGGGATCGAGAGGGAATAAACGACACCAGGGCGGACACGCGGGTCCGCCCCTACCAGAGAAACGAGAAAGGCCGATTTACATCCCTTATGAAAACTACTTCTTGATCGAAAGAAACTTGAGCACCACGCCGTCGGGGTCTTTGCAGAAGAAGATTTTCGAGCCCTGGATGGGGCCGCTCGGCACCGTGGCGGGTTCCGGCGAACACATGGTGGTCCCCTGTGATTGGAGTTTCTCGTAGAGCGCTTCGGCGTCGTCCACGACGAAGCCGATCTGCAGGCAGCCCGCGTTGTTGGGGGAGGTGTCCACCGCATCGCCCGCCGCGCCCTTGTACTCCATGAGTTCGAGATGAAGCCCGTGGCCGCCCATGTGCACCACGCGGAGAATCGCGCCCGGAACGCCCGTCACCTGGGCCGAGAAATCCGGCGTGCGCTCCGAATCCGATTCCACCTCGAAGCCGAAGTTCCCGGCGTACCATTTCGAAGACGCGTCCGCGTCTTTTACCGTAAGCGATACGTTATGAAAGCGCTCGATGCTCATGGATATTCTCTCCCGTCATTGCGTGAAAAAGACGCTCCTCGCAGTTCGCGCGTGGAGCGCCTCTTGGTGGTTGCGTTCTCCGTCCGGGCCCTACTCGGAGGAAGGCTTGGGTTTCAGGTCCAGCGATGCCGAGTTCATGCAGTATCGCAGGCCGGTGGGCGCGGGGCCGTCGGGGAACACGTGGCCCAGGTGCGCGTCGCAGTTCGAGCACACCACCTCCACGCGGCGCATCCAGAAGGAGTTGTCCTCCTTCTCGCCCACGTTCTCGGGCTTGAGCGGCTGGTAGAAGCTCGGCCAGCCCGTGCCCGAGTCGAACTTGGTCTCGGCGTCGAAAAGCTCCGCCCCGCAGCACACGCAGGCATAGATGCCGTCATCGTGGCAGTCCCAGTATTTCCCGCTGAAGGCGCGCTCGGTGCCCGCCTTTCTGGTGACGTGGTACTGCTCGGGCGTGAGTTGCTCGCGCCACTGCGCTTCGGTTTTCTCTATCATGTCGAATCTCCTTCACGATTTCCGGTTCGCATGCAGGGGACGCATACGGGGCTGTTGAGAAAGTCCGGATTTCAAGGGGTAGAGGGGAGTACCCTCTCGTCTTGAAAACCAACCCCCCCTACCCCCCCTTGTCAGGGGGGCAAGAAAGAACAAAAGCCCCTCTACCGGCGGTGGGCGTCGCCTTTTCATACCCCCCCCCCTCGTCGGGGTATTGCTTTTTTTACCCCCCTGACAAGGGGGGGTAGGGGGGGTTGCCTTTATCCCCTGAGGGCAGGGCTTTTTCAACAACCCCGTATGCGCCCCCTGCATCGCATAGAATCCTCAAAAACCGCGTGAAATACAAGAGGCAATTCGATGCTCCTCTTTCCTCACAGGTGGGGCAGGGCTTTCAGGACGTTCACCTGGTTCGTGTTGCCCATGTGGAACAGTTGGATCGCGTCGCGGTAGACTTTCTCGACCGGCGCGTCCTTCATCACGCCCATGCCGCCCCAGACCTCCACCGCCTTCGTCGCGAGATGGTTCAGCGTCTCGACGGCGAGCACCTTGGTCGCCCGCGCGAGCTTCTGATCGTGGACTCCCTTGTCGATGCTCCAGGCGGCGCGCCAGAGCAGCGTTCTCGCGGCTTCCAGGCGGGTGAACATATCGAGCAGGAGCGCGCCGATCAAGTCGTGCTCGATGATGGGCTTACCACCCTGCACGCGCTCGCGCGCGTAGGCGAGCGCCAGATCGTAGGCGCGCCGGGCGATGCCCAGCGATGTGGCCGTCGCCTCCACGGTGCCGACGTTGGTCACGCTTCTCCGGCCCTCCTGGAACCTGTCCTCCTCGCCCAGGCGGTCTTCCACGGGAACGCGCACGCCTCGGAAGATGAGGTCGTGCTGGGGATAGCACCTGAGGCCCACCTTCTCGTGCAGCCTGCCGACCTCGAAGCCCTCGTGCGGCGGAAAGATCATGAAGCCCGTCGTGCCCTTCGTCCACGGGACGCTCCTGTCCGTCCGGGCGAAGGCGGTGACGTATTTCGCCTGCGCGCCCATGGCGATGAACTGCTTCGCCCCGTTCAGGACGTAATGATCCCCCTCGCGAACCGCGCTGAGCGCGGGGCCTGCGGCCGGGTTCGCATCGAAGGGGAGCGCGTTGTCGCTGCCCGCACCCGGCTCCGTGATGGCGATGCCGATGCAGTAGAGCGGGTCTTCGAGATAGGCGGGGACCACGCGCGCGAGTTGCTCGGGCGTCGCCACGGCGATCAAGCCCGCAATCGCCTTCCAGTTGTGGCTGTACACCTTGGAGACGGCGGGCGAACCGACGGAGAGTTCCTCCACCACGACGCACTGGGTGAGCACGTCGGCCCCGTCGCCGCCGTGCGCCTCGGGCACGCCCAGGGAGTGGAAGCCGAGCGCGGCGCCCCGCTTCACCAGGTCGTAAGCGAACTTGTCCTCCCCGTCGGGGCGCTTTTCGAGTTCGGCCACCTCCGGCAGCATCTCCTCCATCGCGAATTTCCGCGCGAGAAGCTGCAGGCTTTTCTGTTCTTCACTCAGTTCGAAATCCATGTGGTTTCCTTATCGGTTGATTTTTCCGGTGGTTGGTTAGATGAGAGGTTTCTTTTTTTCTTCAATATGATGCCTCGCTATTCGTATCCCTATGGGCTGTTGAGAAAAGCCCATCATGTCAGGGGATAAAGGCAACCCCCCCTACCCCCCCTTAATAGGGGGGCAAGAAAAAACAAAAGTCCCTCTACCGGCGGCGGGCGTCGCTTTTTCATACCCCCCTCGTCGGGGTATTGCTTTTTTTACCCCCCTGTTAAGGGGGGGTAGGGGGGGTTGGTTTTCAAGCCAGGGGAGGGCGAGAGAAGCATGATTCCCTCCGAACCCCTCATCCCTCTTTGCCGTGAACCGCCCCTCCCCGGTCGGCTCCATACGCCGAATCACGATACCAGGGCTTTTTTTAAGCTCCCCTATGAACCAGCTTTCTCGCCGCAGATCGCGAGCGCCGCGGCGAGGTAGACTTTCGCCGCCGTCACCACGTCCTCGACGAGCACGTGCTCGCCCACGGCGTGCATCAGCCCTTTCTCGGCGGCGCCTGGGTGCATCCGCCCGCCGGGGCCGTAGCAGACGCACGGGATGCCGTAGCGGTTGAAGTGCGTGGAATCGGCCGCGGGCCGCCTGATGACGGGAGCAGTTGCCTCTCCCGTCACCTCCCCGTGCGCCTGGAGCGCCGCCTGAACCAGGGCTGAGTCCGGGTCGAGCAGGGTGGGCGGGTCGTTCACGTAGAACGAAAGCGAGGCCCGCCCGGCTTCATCCGCCGCCTCATCGAGCACGGCGCGCAGTTCGCGCTTGATGTCCTCGGTGTTCTGGCCCGGCACGGTACGGATGTCGAGATAAAGGCTCGCCTCGGCGGGGTTTCTCGAAAGCCGCCAGGGCCACCCGCCCCGGACGGCGGCTATCGTCACGTTGGGGTGTTCGCCCATGCAGGAGTGCCTGGCCTCGTAATCGGGGATCCAGCGCTCTATGGCGGTCTGTATCCCGTGTATCGCGCGCACGGCGTTCGTGACCCCCGGGCGGTTCGAGAACACGCTGTGGCTGATGGTGCCCCTCGCCGTGATCTTCGCCCACACGACGCCCATGTTCGCGTTCGAGACCTTGAGCCCCGTCGGCTCGGCGAGGATGGCGCAATCCGCCGTCTCGCCGTGGAGGATGAGGTGCCGCGTGCCCGTCCCGTAGCCCGAGTAGGATTGGCCCTTGAACTCGTCCACGGGCGCTTTTTCTATCTCTCCCACCACGCCGGCCAGCGTGACGTCGCCGCGCAGGGCGACCTCCTCCCGGCAGATGGCCTCGAGGGCCGCCAGCGCGCCCGCAAGCCCGCTCTTCATGTTGTTGGCGCCGAGACCCCACAGCCAGCCGTCGCGGTGGACCGCCCTGGGCTTGAAGCCCTCGCCGCTCAGGTAGTCCTCATCCCCGTCATAGGAGGTATCCATGTGGCCCGTAAAGAGCAGGTTCATCCCGTCGCCCTTGCCCTCGCGCACGCCGATGGCGTTCGGCCTGGCGGGGTCGACCTCCTGGAGGCGGGTCTCCAGCCCCGCGTCCGACATGCGCTTGACAAGATAGCGCGCCATCTGCGCCTCCCCGCCCGTGGGACTGGGGATGTCCACCATGTCGCTCAGCAACTCAAGCACGGCCTCGGCGGTAATGTGGCGCGCGCAGCGCGCATATTCGGGATGCGGCATCGGCATTCATTCTCCCTGAACGTATCGGGTGCTCCAGCGTATCATGCGCGGGCCGGTTTCCGGTATCTCCGTTCACATCCAGGGACGCTTGTCTTTCAGCTGGGTTCAGCCGGGTTTCCCCTCTCGAACGGCCGGGCGGACTGCAGGAAGAACGTGTCGGCCTGAACGACTGAGGAGACACTTGCGGAACTGTTGAAAAGCCTCTCCTCAGGGGATAAAGGCAACCCCCCCTACCCCCCCTTGTCAGGGGGGCAAGAAAAAGCAAAACCCCCTCTACCGGCGGCGGGCGTCGCCTTTTCATACCCCCCTGACAAGGGGGGGTAGGGGGGGTTGCTTTTCCATGCGTGGCCTCCGCGCCTGTCCGTGGTCGCGCCTGTGGGATAACCACGGGCGGGCGGACACACAGGTCCGCCCCTACGGGTGAAACGCGATTGACGCGCCGGGAATTGCCGCAGGGACAGGTCGCGACCTGTCCCTGCGGTGGAATCAGGCCGGGGAGAGTCTGGCCGTCCTTTCACCTCGATCCGCAATGTTCCCGTAGGGGCGGCCCTCTGTGGCCGCCCGCATCGGATATGTTCATCCCTGTGCCTACGTTTCGCAAGGACAGGCACGGAGGCCTGTCCCTACGGCGAACCGGCCCCCACGCCGTCATTCCGGCGAAAGCCGGAATCCATTTTCGCCTTTGCCTTTTCGCTTTTTCGTTCGGATGTCTTTGCTCCCGGGCGGGGAGGATCGGAATCGAACACAAAAACGAAAGGCGAATCATCTGGATTCCGCATCCGGACGCCGCGCAAAAACAAGGTCGTGGCCGTCCGCCCGGTGAAAAGTCAAAATGGATTCCGGGCAATCCCTCCCTCCTCGGTCGGCATTGATTGCCGGAATGACGGGGGAGGATTTGCGGTTTTCGTAGGGGCGGACCCGTGTGTCCGCCCAATCGCTCGGACGAAAACCCGGAAAACGGGAGCACACGCAGTCAGACATATATGTCTGACCCCTACGCCGAACCACTCAATCGAGGCTTTTTCAACAACCCCTTGCGCCACGCCCTGGCCGTAAGGGAAAAGGGTCAGCAGGGAAACAGGGCCGTCTTCAATCGTCGTTGCGCTGTTTCCGGGGAAGCGGGTTGATTGTTCGCCTGCAGGGAAATTTTTTCGACTAGCCGGCTTCCGACCCGGTACGGTGTCGCGCGGTGAGCAGATAACGATACAGCTTGACGGCGAGCCGCTCTTCGTGCTCGTCCAGCCAGTGCTGTGCGGCCGGCGTCAGCACCATCGTCCGGCAGGGTTCGTCGGCAACCACCGAGGTTGTTTTCCCGTCCGACGAGTTGGCCGGCCATATCGCATCGCCGGTGCTGTACTGGTGGATACGCGCGCCCGCAGAATCGTAGGCGGAAGCCCGGCCCGCAAGCAACAGTTGCAGGCCTTCGCCTGGCGTATCCGGTCCCGCGAGGGCTTCGCCGGCGGCGTACTGACGGGGGTCCAGCCAGTTCCCGAGTTCTTCCATCAGGTCCTCGAAATGAATCTGCCGCTCCAGATAGCTCTCCAGATCATCAGCAGTGAGCGCCAGCAGCGAGGCGCGTCGCTTGTCCGCCATGTCCGCGTCCGTCTTCCATGTCCCGATGACGATCTCCTCGCAGCGTTCGAGAGCGTGGTCCGCATTCGGTTCGATGAGCAACTCGGCGAATACCGGAGGTGGCAGGTTGCGTTCCAGCCCGGCCCTCAATTGATCGGACAACGCGCACAGAACCACAGGCACTCCGGCGGCGTGCGCCGTCTGAAAGAACCTGGAAAGGACGTTCACCGCCGAGAAGTCGAAGCCCGAGACGGCGGCGAAGTCCAGCATGAGGCAGGCGGGACGCGAAGCGCCGCTCAGGGATTTCTTGAGATGATCGGCCAGAGGATAGACGCTGCCGAAGAAGGCGTACCCGCGCAGCCGGTAGGCATGCACGCGCTTGCCGTCGGCCAGCAGGATGGCCCGGTCGGGGATGGGCCGGGTCTTGTTGCTTCTGTGCTCGCGCGCCGTGAAACGGGATTCGATCAGATTCACGCGGCTTAGCCCGGATATTTCACCGACAAATGGCATGGGGCCTCTGATTGTCGGATAATGTGAGTTGTCTCAATAACTTACACCCGTCCGACAGAGAGGCCCCATGGACACGCATTGTACACCGGAACAGCTTCACTTTCACCCC
>JAJDYR010000002.1 GCA_022825065.1 bacterium | reverse complement strand
GATCATGCCGCACTTAAAGTTCAAGGGCGAGGTGTACATTCTGACGAAAGAAGAGGGTGGTCGGCACACGCCGTTTTTCAACGGCTACCGGCCGCAGTTTTATTTCCGGACGACGGACGTGACGGGTCTGGTGACGCTGCCCGAGGGCCGGGAGATGGTGATGCCTGGGGACAACGTGTCGCTGGACGTTGAGTTGATTACGCCGATAGCGATGGAGCGCGAGCTTCGCTTCGCGATACGCGAGGGGGGCCGCACGGTGGGGGCCGGCGTCGTCACAGAGGTCGTCGAGTAGAGCGGTTTAAGCGGTCGTTTCAGATCAGCAAGGTTTTCAGAGGCCAGTGGCTCAATTTGGTAGAGCACCGGACTCCAAATCCGGCGGTTGGGGGTTCGAGTCCCTCCTGGCCTGCCATGAACCCGGGGGACGAACCCCGGTTCGGGAAGATCGGAAGCGGCGGCGGAGAGTGGAAGCATGAGCAATAAGGTGATGGGCTGGATTCATCAGGGGCGCACCTTCCTGCGTGACGTGCAGAGCGAAGCGAAGCGCGTGACGTGGCTCGATATGCGCCAGACGGCGGCGCAAACCGCCGTCGCCCTCGTGTTCGTCTTTATCATTGCGATATATCTGGGTCTCGTCGATTTGGCGTTGTCCCGGGCTGTCAGCTATTTCCTCAATTTCGGTTTCTAGAGCAGGGTTTCGGAATGTCCATGAACTGGTATGTGGTGCACACCTACTCGGGTTTTGAAAACAAGGTGAAGCTCTCGATCGAAGAGCAGTTTCGCGGGAAGGAATACGAGGAAAAACTCGGTGAAATCGTGGTTCCCACCGAGCAGGTGGTGAAGGTGAAGGGCGGGAAGAGGCGCACGAGTTCCCGGAAATTCTTCCCCGGCTACATCCTGATCCGGATGGAATGCGACGAGGACACCTGGTATGTGGTCAAGAACACGCCGAAGGTGACGGGTTTTCTGGGCGGAACGTCCCCGAGTCCTCTCTCGGAAGCCGAGATGGAGAACATCCTCAAGCAGATGAGCGGAGAGGCCGAGAAGCCCAAGCCCAAGATTGATTTCGAAAAAGGCGAGAGCATCCGGGTGATAGACGGGCCTTTCGTGAACTTCACCGGCGAGATCGACGAGGTACACCCCGACAGAGGAAAGCTCAAGGTCATGGTCAGCATTTTCGGCCGCGCGACGCCCGTGGAACTCGAGATGCTCCAGGTGGAGAAGGTGTAGGGAAAAAAGGTTCATCGGGGGCGCGTTCGCCGGGTCCGGAAAGACCGGCGGAGGCAAGGCCCGGCTGCGGCGTCAGGCTTATGCTGTTTGAGAGGGAAAAATGGCGAAAGAAGCGGTTGGCATCATCAAACTTCAAATACCGGCCGGCCAGGCGAACCCCGCCCCGCCCGTCGGTCCTGCGCTCGGCCAGCAGGGTGTGAACATCATGGAGTTCTGCAAGGCCTTCAACGCGCAGACCCAGGGGAAGGAAGGCACGATTATTCCGGTCGTGATCTCGGTGTACGCGGACAAGAGCTTCACCTTCATCATGAAGAGTCCGCCCGCCTCCGCTCTCCTGAAGCAGGCCGCCGCTCTGGCGAAAGGTTCCTCCGAACCCGGGCGGGAGGGCGTGGGCTCCGTGACGCGCAAGCAACTCGAGGAAATAGCCGAGATCAAGAAAGAGGATTTGAACAGCGCGGACCTCGAAGGGGCCGTCCGGATTATCGAGGGCACGGCCCGCAGCATGGGGATCGAGGTCAGCGGGTAGTTTTTTTATGGAACGGATGTGGGAGGCGTCCCGGACGGGCGTCGTTCGAACCACGATGGAGGAGGCAGGCAAATGCCCAAGCACGGCAAGAACTACCGAGCAGCCCGGGAGCGAATCGATCGGGAAAAACAAATCCCGCTCTCTGAAGCCGTCGGTCTGGTGAAGGAGATTTCCGCTGCGAAATTCGACGAGACCGTCGAAATCTCCGCCAAGCTCGGCGTAGACCCGCGCCATGCGGAACAAATGGTGAGGGGAAGCGTCGTTCTGCCCAACGGCATCGGCAAGGAAGAGCGCGTCGTAGCGTTCGCCAAGGGCGAGAAGGTGGCCGAGGCCAAGGAGGCGGGCGCGGAGTACGTGGGCGCGGACGATCTGGCCGAGAAGATTCAGGGCGGCTGGATGGAGTTCGACCGCGTGGTGGCGACGCCCGACGTCATGAGCGTCGTGGGCAAGCTCGGGCGGCTGCTCGGGCCCCGCGGCATGATGCCCAACCCGAAATCCGGCACCGTTTCCTTCGACGTGGGCCGCATGATTCGGGAGATCAAGGCGGGCAAGGTGGAATACCGCGTGGACAAGGCGGGCATCATTCATGCCCCGGTCGGAAAGGTGAGTTTCGAGGGAGAGGCGCTCTCCGAGAACATCTCGGCGGTGGTGGACGCGCTCGTTCGCGCGAAGCCCGCAGCGAGCAAGGGGGTGTACTTCAAGCGCCTCACCATTTCCAGCACGATGGGGCCCGGCGTGCGGGTCGACCACCAGTCTCTTCTCGCGGCACTGAAATAAGGAGGCCCCGGAATGGCGACAGCAGTTGTGGAGAAGGGGAGGCTGGCGACGGGCAAAGCGCCCCGCGCCGATAAGACCGAGGCGGTAGAGGCCCTCCAGACGCATTTCAACGAGAGCACCTCTTTGGTGTTGTTCGACTACCGGGGGCTGAGCGTCGCGCAGATGACGGCCCTGAGAAAACAGACGCGCGAGGCGGGCGTCCGTCTCTCCGTCGTCAAGAATACGCTCACCGAGCGCGCGGTGGAGGGCACGGGTTTCGAGGAATTGCGCGGAAGGCTCGTCGGGCCGGTTTCCATCGTGACGACCGACGGCGACCCCTCGACGCCCGCCAAGATACTCAAGGATTTCGTGAAGGAGGAGTCCGCCGGCGCAATCAAGGGCGGGGTTCTGGACGGCAGGTTCCTGGAAACTGCCGAAGTGGAGTCGCTCGCGGAGTTGCCCTCGCGCGAGGTGTTGCTCTCGATGTTGCTTTCCGCCTTGCAGGCCCCCGTGGCGGGTCTGCCGAGAGTTCTGAACGGCGTCGTTTCCCAGTTGATAAATATCGTTGACGCCATTGCCAAAAAGAAAGAACAAGTGTAATATAGTTGTTTGCCCAAAGAAGGGGGCAAACGGCGAGATTTCCCAAAATTAAATGGCCATGACCTGGCCGATGGTTTCGTGCGAATGCGAGGAAAGGGCGAATTGTGGCGACCAAAGAAGAAGTAATCGATTTCATTGAAAACATGACGGTGATGGAGTTGAGCGAATTCGTCAAGGAGCTCGAGGAGAAGTTCGGCGTGACCGCTGCAGCGCCCATGATGATGGCCGGCGCGGGGATGGCGGCGGGCGGCGACGCGGGCGAAGCGGCGGAGGAGAAAACCGAATTCACCGTCAGTCTCACATCCTTTGGTTCGGAAAAAATCAAGGTCATCAAGACCGTCCGCGAACTGACCAGCCTGGGTCTCAAGGAGGCGAAAGACTTGGTGGAGAGCGCACCCCAAGCCGTCGTGGAGGCGGTTCCCAAGGAAGACGCCGAAGCTGCTGCCGACAAGCTCAAAGCGGTTGGAGCGGAGGTGGAAATCACATAGAGCTCACCCGGGATGCAGACGACCCGATCCTGCTGGTTGCAGCCGGATCGGCGCATAACCCTAGTCGCCCCCACTTTCTTGAGGTGAGCCAGCATGAATGTAAATAATGGCAAGAACGGCCGTCGGGTTCGTGAGGATTTCGCCTCTATACCTGCGGTTATCGATATTCCGAATTTAATCGACATCCAGCTTTCTTCCTACGAGCGATTCCTGCAATGGGAAACGAAGCCCGCCGAGCGCCGGACGGACGAGGGTCTCGAGGGCGTGTTTCGCAGCGTGTTCCCCATCTCCGATGCAGCCGAGAACGTTACGCTCGAATACATGGGCTATGAGATAGGCGTCTGGGAGTCGAAGGGCAACGAATATCCCGGCCTCGGCGGCCCCGGCGAGAAGGACGACGACGGGGTGGAGGTCTTTTGCCGGCAAAAGCACGAAGCCGACGAGTGCCGCCAGAGAGGGATGACCTACGTCGCGCCCCTGCGGGTCATGCTCCGCCTCACGGTGTATGAGCGTGACGAGCAGACCAAGGAGCGCCGCGTCCGCGAGGTGAAGGAGCAGAAGGTGTATCTGGGGGAGATCCCCCTCATGACGGAGAACGGCACCTTCATCATCAACGGCACGGAGCGGGTGGTCGTCAGCCAGATGCACCGCTCTCCCGGCGCCTTCTTCAGCGCGGACAAGGTGAAGCCCACCGCCAAATCGGCTTTCACGGCCCGGCTCATCCCCTACCGGGGAAGCTGGCTGGACTTCGAGTTCGACAGCAAGGATTTGCTCTTCGTCCGGATCGACCGCCGCCGCAAGCTTCCCGTCACCATCCTGTTGCGCGCGTTCGGCCTGGATAAGGACGACATTCTCAATTCCTTCTACCAGAGCGAGGAACTCTTCTACGACGAGAAGAGGGACGCCTACTACAAGAAGCTCTCCGAGCTCATGGTGAACCAGAGGATTTTCGAGGACATCGTTCTCCCCAAGTCGGGAGAACTCGTTCTGCGGTCGGGGCGGAAGTTCACGCGCGCCGCTCTCCGGAAACTTCAGGCCGCGGGCGTGGAGACCCTGGAACTCAAGGATGAGGAGGTCGTCGGGGGCATTCTGGCCCAGCCGGTGGCCGATCCCGAAACCGGCGAGGTGCTCTTCGACACGAACCTCGAGATCACCTCGGAGGTTCTCGCCGCCCTGCGCGACAGGAAAATCTCCAAGCTGGCGATTCTCTACGTCTCCGGCGTCGGCGCGGACAGGACCATCCGCGACACCTTGACTTCGGATAAATGCGAGACGCAAGAAGACGCTCTCGTGGAAATCTACAAACGCCTGCGCCCCGGCGACCCGCCGACCAAGGAAACGGCGCGGCTGCTTTTCGAGAACCTTTTCTTCAATTCGAAACGATACGACTTGTCGCGCATCGGACGCCTGAAGCTGAACACGAAACTCGGTCTGAACCTCCCGCTGGATCAGAGAACCCTGACGCTCAACGACGTTATCGCCACGGTTCGCTACATCATCGAGCTTCGTCACGGACAGGGCTCGGTGGACGACATCGATCACCTCGGCAATCGGCGCGTGCGCTCCGTGGGCGAGTTGCTCGAAAGCCAGTTCCGCGTCGGTCTCGTGCGCATGGAGCGCGCCATTCGCGAGCGGCTGAGCATCCAGGACATGGACAACCTCATGGTGCGCGATTTGGTCAATTCCAAGATGATCACGGCGGCGGTGAAGGAATTTTTCGGCTCCAGCCAGTTGAGCCAGTTCATGGATCAGACGAATCCCCTCTCGGAGATCACCCACAAACGAAGGCTCTCGGCCTTGGGCCCCGGAGGGTTGACGCGCGATCGGGCCGGATTCGAAGTGCGCGACGTTCATGCCACCCACTACGGCCGCATATGCCCGATCGAGACGCCCGAGGGGCCGAACATCGGGCTGATAGCGAGCCTTTCCACCTATGCGCGCGTGAATCAGTACGGATTCATCGAGACGCCCTGCCGGAAGGTGGTGAGCGGGCGCGTCAGCGAATCCGTCGAATGGCTCTCGGCGATTGATGAAGACAAGTACAAGATCGCCCAGGCGAACGCCCCCGTGGACGAAAAGGGCAACCTCGTCAACGATTTCGTCTCGGCGAGGACGAGCGGCGAGTTCGTCATGGTGCCCAGAGAGCAGGTGGACTACATGGACGTCTCGCCCAAGCAGTTGGTGAGCGTGGCCACCTCCCTGATTCCCTTCCTCGAGAATGACGACGCGAACCGCGCGCTCATGGGTTCGAACATGCAGCGCCAGGCGGTTCCCCTGCTGCGGCCCGAAGCGCCCTTCGTCGGCACCGGCATGGAGGGGATCGCGGCGAGGGATTCGGGCGCGGTCGTCATCGCGCAGTGCGACGGCAGCGTGGCGAGCGTGGACGCGACCCGAATCGTGATTCGCGCGAAGGAACAGGCGGGCAACCTGGCCGAAGAGGGCGTCTACATCCACAATCTGGTGAAATATCGCCGTTCGAACCAGAACACCTGCATCAACCAGAAACCCATCGTGCACGTGGGCCAGGAGGTGAACAAGGGCGATATCATCGCGGACGGGTTCTCCACCGACCAGGGTGAGCTCGCCCTGGGCCGAAACATGCTCGTCGCCTTCATGCCCTGGAACGGCTACAACTTCGAGGACGCCATCGTCATCTCCGAAAAAGTGGTGAAGGAAGACATCTACACCTCCCTGCACATCGAGGAGTTCGAGATCGAGGCGCGCGACACGAAACAGGGCCCCGAGGAAATCACCCGCGACATTCCGAACCAGAGCGAAGAAGCCCTCCGCGACCTCGATGAGAGCGGCATCGTTCGCGTGGGCGCGCGGGTCAATCCGGGAGACGTGCTCGTCGGGCGCATCACGCCCAAAGGGGAGACGCAGCTCAGCCCCGAGGAAAAGCTCCTGCGGGCCATATTCGGCGAGAAGGCGGGCGACGTGCGCGACTCCTCGCTCAGGGTGCCTCCGGGGATCGAGGGCACGGTCGTGGAGGTGCGCGTCTTCTCCAGGCGGGGCGCGGAGAAGGACGCCCGCATGCTCCAGATCGAGGAAGCGGAGATCAACAGGCTGGAGAAAGACTACGGGGATGAAATCCGCATTCTCCTCGAAGAGGGCGACGAGAGAATCCGCTCCCTGCTTGTCGGGCAGAGCGCCCTCGCCGACGTGGTTCACCCCAGAACGAACGAGAGCCTCTTCGCCAAGGGGGACGAGCTCAACGCGGAGGGCCTCGCGAAGCTCAGCGGCGCCTACCTTCTGGACCTGCCCGTCGAGAAGGAGTTGCTCGCTCAGACCAAGACCATGTCCGATCACACGAACGAGCAGGTGGAACTGCTCGACAGCATTTTGCAGGAGAAGATAGCCAAGCTTCAGCGCGGCGACGAGCTTCCCCCCGGCGTTCTCAAGATGGCGAAGGTCTACGTGGCGATGAAGCGCAAGCTCCAGGTGGGAGACAAGATGGCGGGCCGCCACGGCAACAAGGGCGTCGTCTCCATCATCGTTCCCGAGGAGGACATGCCCTATCTCGAAGACGGCACGCCCATCGAGATCGTGCTCAACCCCCTCGGCGTGCCCTCGCGGATGAACGTCGGCCAGATACTGGAGACGAACCTCGGATGGGCCGCGAAAGTGCTGGGCAAGCATTTCGCGACGCCGGTGTTCGACGGCGCGACGGAGCAGGACATCGTCCGCTTTACGGAACAGGCCGAGTTGCCGCCTTACGGCAAAACCCAGCTCTATGACGGAAGAAACGGTCAGCCCTTCGAGCAGAAGGTCACGGTGGGGATGATCTACATGCTCAAACTCCACCATCTCGTGGACGACAAGATTCACGCGCGCTCGACGGGCCCCTATTCTCTGGTGACGCAGCAGCCCCTCGGCGGCAAGGCGCAATTCGGCGGACAGCGCCTCGGCGAGATGGAGGTGTGGGCGCTCGAGGCCTACGGCGCCGCCAAGACGCTGCAGGAGATACTGACGGTGAAGAGCGACGACGTCTCCGGCCGCACGCGTATTTACGAGTCCATCGTGAAAGGCGAGAACTCGCTGGAGGCGAGTCTGCCCGAGTCCTTCAACGTGCTGATGAAGGAGCTTCAGAGCCTCGCTCTTGATGTCGAGCTGATAGAGAGCGGCGAGGCGCCGAGCTAGACCTGAATTTTTGAGCCTGTTTGTTCGGCGGTTCCATCGACCGTCGCCCAAGGGATGACGCGCATACTCCCAAGGAGGGTTGAATTGGACAGCAACTTGAATCTATTCGAAAAGCCCAAGGATCCTGTTTCATTCGACGCGATACGCATTCGCATCGCCTCGCCGCACACCATTCGCGCCTGGTCTTCGGGCGAAGTGAAAAAACCCGAGACCATCAACTACCGGACGTTCCGGCCGGAGCGGGACGGGCTGTTCTGCGCCGTCATATTCGGCCCCGTGAAGGATTACGAATGCCTTTGCGGCAAGTACAAGCGGATGAAGTACAGGGGCGTGGTTTGCGAGAAATGCGGCGTCGAGGTCATCTCCTCGAAGGTACGGCGCGAGCGCCTGGGCCACATCGAACTGGCCACGCCGGTTTCCCACGTCTGGTTCTTCAAGGGTCTGCCGAGCCGGATCGGCAATATGCTCGACATGACGCTGCGCGAACTGGAACGGATTCTCTATTTCGAAAACTACGTCGTCATCGATCCGGGCGAGACGGAACTCAAGAAATTCGAACTCCTCACGGAGGAGCAGTATCGGAATATCGAAGAGGAATACGACGAAGACGAGTACAAAATCGGCATCGGCGCGGAGGCGATCCGCGAACTGCTCGCTCAGCTGGACCTCGAGACGCTTTCCGCGCAGCTCAAGACGGATATTCGGGACACTTCGAACCTGCAGAAGCGCCGCAAGCTCATCAAGCGCCTCAAGGTGGTGGACTCTTTCAAGAATTCGGGCAACCGCGCCGAGTGGATGATCCTCGAGGTCATTCCGGTGCTGCCGCCCGAACTCCGGCCCCTTGTGCCGCTCGACGGCGGCCGCTTCGCCACGAGCGACCTGAACGATCTCTACCGCCGGGTGATCAACCGCAACAACCGGCTGCTCAGGCTTCAGGAATTGCGGGCGCCGGACATCATCATCCGGAACGAGAAGCGCATGCTCCAGGAGGCGGTGGACGCGCTGTTCGACAATGGCCGCAGGGGCCGGCTGCTCCGCGGCCCGAACAAGCGCCCGCTCAAGAGCCTCTCCGACATGCTCAAGGGAAAGCAGGGACGCTTCCGCCAGAATCTTCTGGGCAAGCGGGTGGATTACTCGGGCCGCTCGGTCATCGTCATCGGCCCCGAACTCAAGTTCAACCAGTGCGGTTTGCCGAAGAAGATGGCGCTCGAACTATTCAAGCCCTTCATTTTCAATCGTTTAGAAGAGAAAGGCCTGGTCGCCACCATCAAGGCGGCCAAGAAGATGGTCGAGGAGGAGCGCCCCGAGGTTTGGGACGTGCTCGAAGAGGTGGTTCGCAACCATCCGGTGATACTCAACCGCGCTCCCACGCTCCATCGCCTCGGCATGCAGGCGTTCATGCCGGTTCTGGTGGAAGGCAAGGCCATCCGCGTGCATCCTCTCGTGTGCGCGGCGTTCAACGCGGATTTCGACGGCGACCAGATGGCGGTGCACGTGCCCCTTTCGGTGGAGGCCGTGGAGGAGACGCGCGTGCTGATGCTCTCGGCGAACAACATTCTCTCGCCGGCCAACGGCATGCCTCTGGCGGTTCCCAGCCAGGACATCATTCTGGGCTGCTACTACCTGACGAAGCCGCGCGGCGGTTCGAAGGGCGAGGGCCACGTGTTCGGCGACGTCAGCGAAGCGAGAATCGCATACGATCAGGGCGAGGTGGGACTGCAGACCCGCATCCGGATCCGGCTCGGAGATGAGTTGGTGGAAACCACCGTCGGGCGGGTTCTCCTGTACGAGATACTGCCCGAGGGCGTTCCCTTCGAGGCGGCCAACTGCGTCATGGACAAGCGCGCGCTCACGCGGCTCGTCGCCACCTGCTACGAGAAGGCGGGCCGCTCGAAGACGGTGACGTTTCTCGACGCGCTCAAGAACCTCGGCTTCACCCACGCCACGCAGGCGGGCATTTCCATTTCCATCGACGACATGAAGGTGCCGGTCAGCAAGGGCGAACTCACCGAGGATGCCCGGGGCGAGGTGCTCGAAGTCGAAAAAGAGTACCGCGACGGCTTGATCACGGACGGAGAGCGCTACAACAAGATTATCGACATCTGGTCCCACGTGACCGAGGAGGTCTCGGGCGAGATGTTCAAGGTGCTCGAGCAGGACGACGAAACCGCGATGAGCGGACCCGGCGGCGATGAGGGTCAGCCGTTCGACTTCAACCCCATCTACATCATGGCCGACTCGGGCGCGCGCGGCAGCACGGCGCAGTTGCGCCAGCTCGGCGGAATGCGGGGCCTGATGGCCAAGCCCTCGGGCGAGATCATCGAAACGCCGATTACGGCGAACTTCCGCGAGGGCCTCTCGGTGCTCCAGTACTTCATATCCACGCACGGCGCGCGCAAGGGATTGGCGGACACCGCGCTGAAGACGGCGAACAGCGGATACCTCACGCGCCGGCTGGTGGACGTGGCCCAGGACATCATCATCAACGAGGAGGACTGCGGCACCATCAACGGCATCGAGATGAGCGCGCTCGTCGAGGGAGGCGAGATCATCCAGACGCTGGGCGAGCGGATCATCGGCCGGATCGCCCTGAACGATATCCGGGACCCCTTCAACAACGAGGTTCTCTGCGCGGCGGGTGAGGAGATCAACGAGGAGAAGGTTCGCGTCATCGAAAACGCAGGCGTGGAGAGGGTCACCATTCGTTCGGTGCTCACGTGTGAATCCCACTCGGGCGTTTGCTCGAAATGCTACGGCCGGAGCCTGGCCACGGGCCAGCTCGTGGAGGTGGGCGAGGCGGTCGGCGTCATCGCCGCCCAGTCCATCGGCGAGCCGGGCACGCAGCTCACCATGCGTACGTTCCACATCGGCGGCACGGCCACGCGCGCGGGCGAGCAGAGCACGGTGGAGGCCAAGCGCGAGGGTTTCGTGAAGTACATCAACCTGCGGATCATCACGAGCAAGAAGGGCGATCTGATCAACATGAACCGCAACGGGCAACTCGCCATTTGCGACGAGACCGGCCGCGAACGCGAGCGCTACCCCGTGGTTTACGGCGCCTACGTTCGCTCGCGGGAGAATTCCAGGGTGAGCGAAGGAGAGATTCTCCTCGAGTGGGATCCCTACACGTTTTCGATCATGGCGGAAAAAGAGGGCGCCATTACGCTGCTCGACGTCATCGAGGGGCTCACGATGCAGGAGGAGATCGATGAGATCACGGGTCTCTCCCGCCGGGTGATCCTCGATCACGCCGACGAGAAGCTCCAGCCGCGCGCCGCTCTTCTCGATGCCGCGGGCGAGCAAATCTCCGTATATCCCCTGCCTGCCGGCGCGCACATCAGCGTCCAGGAGGGGGAGGCGATCTCCGCCGGCGACATCATATTCAAGATCACGCGCGAGACGTCCAAGACGAAGGACATCACGGGTGGTCTGCCGCGCGTCGCCGAGTTGTTCGAAGCGCGCAAGCCCAAGGAAAACGCCGTGATCTCCGAGATCAACGGGCACGTGAAATTCGCCGGTACGCTGCGTGGCATGCGCCGCCTCATGGTCGTTTCCGAGGAAGGCGACGAGCGCGAATACCTCATCCCCCGGGGCAAGCACGTGAACGTGCAGGAAGGCGATTACGTCCGGGCGGGCGAGCCGCTCATGGACGGCGCCGTGAACCCGCACGACATCCTGGCGGTGCTCGGCGAGAATGAGCTGCAGAACTACCTCGTCAACGAGGTGCAGGAGGTGTACCGCCTCCAGGGCGTGAACATCAACGACAAGCACATCGAGATCATCGTACGGCAGATGCTCAGAAGGCTCGAGGTCGTCGATCCGGGAGAGACCGACTTGGTCATCGGCGAGCAGGTGACGCGCGATCTGTTCCAGCGGCGCAATCAGGAGGCGGAGGAAGAGGGGAAGACCCCGGCGACGGGACGCCCCATCCTGCTCGGCATCACCCGGGCCTCCCTGTCGACGGACAGCTTCATCTCGGCGGCTTCCTTCCAGGAGACCACGCGCGTGCTCACCCAGGCCGCGGTTTCCGGCAAGGTGGATTTCCTGCGGGGCCTCAAGGAGAACGTCATCATGGGCAGGCTCATTCCGGCGGGCACCGGCGCGCGCCGGTACCAGCAGGTGGAGCTTCTCTCCCCCGAGGTCGAGTTGGCGCCCATCGGCGATGATATCCCCGCGATCGTGGATGAGGAAGAGGAAACGGCCCCCGCGACGGAAGAGGGGGTGCCCTCCGAATAACCCCTTGAAAATATGCTTTTTTTCCACGCGCGAGGTTGACAAGAGCGCGTGTCGGGCTATAATCGCCGCTTCGTTGTCTGGAGTGTGTGGTTCTTGAAGTCGTAGAGCCCTGCAAGTATTTGAAATAATTATGATTATTTGGCTGCCCCATCTCGAGGCTCAGCCGTAGTCGAAATAAAAGGCCCCGAGATGAGGGCGACGAACGCTTTGGTCTCGAAAGAGCGGGATTTTTCGGGGCGGCTTTCTCATGATTCGGAGTGAACGGTGCCGACGATCAGCCAGTTGATACGCAAGGGACGCAAGCGGATTCAGACGAAAACCGATAGTCCTGCGCTGCGCAATTGTCCCCAGAAGCGCGGCGTTTGCGTGCGTGTGTACACGACGACGCCCAAGAAGCCGAACTCGGCGCTCCGGAAGGTCGCGCGCGTGCGCCTCACCAACGGAATGGAGGTGACCACCTACATCCCGGGGGAGGGCCACAATCTCCAGGAGCACTCCATCGTCTTGATTCGCGGCGGCCGCGTGAAGGATTTGCCGGGCATCCGCTATCACGTCGTCCGGGGAACGCTCGACAGCGTGGGCGTGGAGGCGCGCCGCAACGGGCGCTCCAAATACGGGGCCAAAAGACCGAGGTAGTCGGCATTCTCGTTTGAGGTTCAGCAGGGAGATTCATTTTCCATGGCGAGAAGAAAAAGAGCTACGAAAAGAGTTGTTTTGCCGGATCCGAAGTTCAACGACCGGCTGGTGACCAAGTTCATCAACTCCTTGATGCTCAAGGGGAAGAAGAGCCTGGCCGAGCGCGTGTTCTACGGGGCGATGGACGTGGTGGAGGAGAAGATGAAGGAAGACCCCATCAAGGTGTTCAAGCGCGCCATGGACAACGTGAAGCCCGCGCTCGAAGTCCGCTCCAGGCGCGTGGGAGGCGCGACCTATCAGGTGCCCGTGGAGGTGCGGCCCGACAGGCGCACGGCGCTGAGCATCCGCTGGATCATCCAGAACGCCCGGAGCCGGGACAGAAGGATAGCGAACGGCCTCGCCGCCGAGATCATGGACGCCGCGAACGATACGGGAGGCGCCGTTCGCCTCAGGGAAAACACGCACCGCATGGCGGAGGCGAACAAAGCCTTCGCCCATTATCGTTGGTAGGCTCGAGGGAAGGATAGAACCGTGCCCAGCGAAGCGCTCAGTAAAACGAGAAACATCGGCATCATGGCGCACATCGATGCCGGCAAGACGACGACGACAGAGCGCATCCTGTTCTACACGGGCAGAACCCACAAGATGGGCGAAGTGCACGACGGCGCAGCCACCATGGACTGGATGGCGCAGGAACAGGAACGCGGCATCACCATCACCTCCGCGGCCACGCGCTGCGCCTGGAACGATCACGTCATCAACATCATCGACACGCCCGGCCACGTGGACTTCACGGCGGAGGTGGAGAGAAGCCTGCGCGTCCTCGACGGCGCGGTGGCGGTGTTCTGCGCCGTGGGCGGGGTGGAGCCGCAAAGCGAGACGGTCTGGCGTCAGGCGGAAAAATACGGCGTGCCGCGCCTCGTGTTCGTCAACAAGATGGACAGGACGGGCGCGGATTTCGAAAGGGTGGTGGGCGAAGTGAGAGAACGCCTCGCCGCGAACCCGCTCGTGCTGCAACTGCCGATAGGCGCCGAGGAGAATTTCGCCGGCATGGTGGACCTCGTGACCATGAAGGCGCGGGTGTTCGACGACCCGATGGGCGCATCCTACGAAGAGTCGGAAGTGCCCGGGGACATGAGGGCGGAAGCCGATGATTTGAGAGAAAAGCTCTTCGACACGCTCTCGATGTTCGATGATTCGCTGATGGAGAAATACCTGGAAGGCGAGGAGATCTCACCCGAGGAGGTCCGGGCCGCGATTCGACAGGGAACGATCAGCGGCGAATTTGTTCCCGTCGTATGCGGCTCCGCGTTCAGGAACAAAGGCGTGCAACTCCTGCTCGATGCCATCGTCGACTACCTCCCGTCTCCCTTCGATATCCCCCCCGTTCAGGCCGTCTTGTCAGATGAAGACTTGGAGCTGGGCAGAAAGCCCGAGGAAAGAGCGCCTTCGGACGATGACCCGCTCTGCGCGCTCACCTTCAAGGTAATGACGGACCCTTATGTGGGCCAACTGGTATTTATCCGTATATATTCCGGCGTACTGAAATCGGGTTCTTCCGTATTGAACACGATCACCGGCAAGCAGGAGCGCGTGGGGCGCCTCATGCGAATGCACGCGAACAAGCGCGAAGAGATACAGGAGGCCCACGCAGGCGATATCGTCGCCGCCCTGGGCATCAAACAGGCCAAGACAGGCCACACCCTCTGTGCTCCCGCCCACCCCATCCTTCTCGAAAGCATCAACTTCCCCGAACCCGTCATCTCCATCGCCATCGAGCCGAAGACGAAGTCCGACCAGGACAAGCTCGGCAACGCCTTGGCGAGGCTCTCGGACGAGGACCCGACCTTCCGGGTGCGCTCGGACGAGGAGACGGCGCAGACCATCCTCTCGGGCATGGGCGAGTTGCACCTGGAGATTCTGGTGGACAGGCTTTTCCGCGAATTCGCGCTCGAGGCCAGCGTGGGCAAGCCCCAGGTCGCCTACCGGGAGACGATTCGGGCCGAGGCCACCGCGCGCGGTCGCTTCGTGCGCCAATCCGGCGGACGCGGGCAGTTCGGGGACGTGGAGATCACCATCAGGCCGCTCGCTCCCGGCGGCGGGTTTCAGTTCGTCAACAAGATTGTGGGCGGCGTGATTCCGCGAGAATACATTCCGGCGGTCGAGAACGGCGTCAGGGAAGCCATGGAAAACGGGGTGATCGCCGGATACCCGTTGCTCGACATCGAAGTCACGCTTTTCGATGGTTCGTTCCACCAGGTCGACAGCTCGGAGGTGGCCTTCAAGATCGCAGGCTCCATGGCTTTCCGGGAAGCCGCGAAGAAGGCGAAGCCCGTTCTTCTCGAACCCATCATGGACATGGAAGTGGTGTGTCCCGCGGATTTCCTGGGTGACGTCATGGGAGACCTCACTTCCCGGCGCGGGCGGATCCGCGAGATGGAAGACCGGGCGGGCGCCAAGGTGGTGAACGCCTCCGTTCCGCTCTCGGAAATGTTCGGTTATGCGACCGACGTACGATCGATGACCCAGGGCAGGGCGACCTATACGATGCAGTTCGGTCGCTATGAAGAGATGCCGCGGCAGCTTGCCGAGGAGTTGATGGCGAAAAACGTAGGCACGGCAGTCGAAACAGCATAGACGAGTATTTCGGGAGAGGGCGAGCATGAGCCGCCCTCTTTGAATTTTCAACAGAAGGAGAAGGGAAGCCATGGCGAAGGCGAAGTTTGAGCGCACGAAGCCGCACGTGAACGTAGGGACGATAGGGCACGTGGACCATGGGAAGACGACGCTGACGGCCGCGATCACGAGGCACCTCT
>JAJDYR010000015.1:107500-202314 GCA_022825065.1 bacterium | reverse complement strand
TCGAAATCGACGAAAAAGCGCCGCTCGGGCGCCGTGCGTCATCGTATCATGCCGACGAAGAAGGCCGCCTCCCGAATCAAGCCGTCCACGACTTCATATCAGGCCGTTCCAAAGACTTGGTGAAATATCCGGGTTAGGCGCCCGCTTCGGCCAGGAACGCATCCACGGCCGCGTTCCACTCGGTGTGGGAGCGGCGGTAGCTGTAGTGCCCCCCCTCCTCCAGAATCACGAGCTCAGAACCCGCTATCGCTTTTTGCAGGTCCTGCGCAAAATAGGGCGGCGTCAAGGCGTCGTCCTTGGCGGCGATGATGAGCGCGGGCTTGTCGATGTTCTGAATCTCGGACGTTCTGTCGTGGCTGAGCGTCATGTCGAGGCGCGCGGTGATGACCTCCACGGGCGCGATGGTGTCCTTCTGCCGCGCTTCGAGATCGAGGAGGTTCTCGTACATGTTCCTGAACTGCGTCCATCCGCACGTCCAGAGCGAACTGAACTTGATGTATTCCTCGAGACCGTAGGCCTCGGCGATCTGCTTGCGCGAGGTCTGAAGGCGCGTCATGTAGGGGTCCGCCGTCGTCCATGTGTTGGTGAAAACGCAGCAACCTATCCGGTCGGGATAATCCAGCGCCAGGTTCTGCAGTATGCACCCTCCGGTTGACGTGCCCGCCACGTGGGCTTTTTCGATTCCCAGCGTGTCGAGGAGGGCGACCGCGTCCTGCGCGATGTAGCCGGTGGAATAGGCGTCCCTGGGCTTGTCGCTCTCGCCCGTGCCCCTGTGGTCGAAGGTGATGCAGCGGTAGCGATCCGAGAAATGGGGCATCTGGAAATCCCAGGCGTCCAAAAGGCCCATGAGGCCGGGGATGAACAGGAACGCCTCCCCCTCTCCTCGCTCCGCGTAGTTGAGCTGGATATCACCGGCTTGAATGCGTGGCATGTTTTCTCCTTATCGGTTTATTCGTTCTCGTCTTCGAGGATTTCGGCCACCTCCACGCGGCGTCCCTCTTTCGCTGAGCGCACGCCCGCGCGGATGACGGCGAGAGAGGATGTGGCGGCGTCGCCCTCCATCTCGGGCGGCGCACCTCCGCGAACGGCGTCCGCGAACTCCTCGAGTTCTTCGGTGATGGTGTCGTTCTTCTCGCACGCCACCGCCTGCGGCGCCTTCTCGCCCCGGTAGAGGACGCGCAGGCCGTCGAACAGCGTGTAGTAGGCCGTGGCCGTCTTTCCGTAGATGTTCATGAGGTAATACTCCGACGCCGAGGCGTAGCTCGCCGTCAGGTTCGAGATGGCGCCCGATTCGTGCTCGAGGATCAAGTTCGCCACGTCGGGGTTGTCGCCGGGCAGGACGAGTTGCGCCGTCCGGCCCGAGACGGCGGCTATGGGACCCATGAGGTAGGTCAGCACATCGGCGTAGTGGATGCCGATCTGGAGCATGACGCCGCCCGGCATGGCGTCGGCCTGGTAGCGCCAGTGGCCGGGTTCGAACTGGCCCTCCCTGTCCCTGCTGATGTTGCACTCCGCCTGCACGAGCCTGCCGAACTCGCCCGCGTCTATCTTTTCCCTGATCCAGCGGAAGTGGTTCTCCCGCCGCCTCTGGTAGCCGATGGCGAGCACCACGCCGGCGTCTGCGCAGGCGCGGGTGAGCGCCTTGCCGTCCGCGACCGTGTGGGCGATGGGCTTGTCCAGAAAAACGTGTTTGCCCGCCTCGGCCGCCGCTTTCGTGGATTCGAGGTGCACGTGGTTCGGCGTGGTGTTGATGATGGCCTCTATCGAATTATCCGCCAGTATTTCCTCGTAGCTGCCCGCCGGCTCGCAGCCGTATTTTTTGGCGAAGGCCGCGCGCTTGTCTTCGGAGCGCGTGAAGCAGGCGGCTATCTCGATCTTGTCGGTTCTGCCGATAGCGTCGGCCAGAACGTCCGACCACCAGCCCATGCCGAGCGAGGCCACTCTCAGGGGTTTTGAACTCATTATTGGTATGACTCCTTCATATACGAAGACTGGAAAGACGAATCATGTTTTAGGGGTTTCCTGAAAATCCGCCCGAAGCGATGCCGTGAAATCAGAAAGAAGCGCCCACGGCTTCCACGGCCACGCGCGCGATGGCCTCGTCCTGCTCCCAGTCGCCCCCGCTCACGCCTATGCCGCCCAGACATTCGCCCTCATAGAGAATCGGGAACCCGCCCTCCATCGCCGTCCACCGCTCGGGACCCGCGGCGAGGGCCAGACCCAGGGCATGGGCGGTGTCGAGATGCTGGGCCTGCGCGCCCTGCGTGGTGGTGGGCCGCTTGTTCGAGGCCGAGCACACCGCCTTGGTGGTGGATGAGTGGACGGTGTGGAAGCGCCCGCCGTCCATGCGCTCGAGCAGGACGAGGTGTCCGCCCGCGTCGGCGATGGCCACGGTGACGGGGATGCCGAACTCCTCCGCCTTGGCGATGGCGGCGGTCATCATCTGCTTGGCCCCCCTGGTGGTGAGTCGATGGGTTCGGGCGAATGGCATGGATCAGTCTCCTATGAATTCCGTGAAGCGGTCGAATTTTCTCCTCTTTTAGCAATTCATCCCTCTTTTGTCGATGATTCTGGTCTTGCGCACGAGGATGTTGATAAAGCCCTATCTGTGTCCCCTGGAAACCGCCGACGCCTCTTTCTTCACCCTGATTAGCGGCGAAGCCGCGTATCGAAGGGCGAGGGGCTCACGCCGTGGCGAGAGCAAACGCTCATTCATCAATCGCGTTTGACCTTCGATACGGCGCTTACGCGTCTACTCAGGATGAGGAGTGTCGCGGAACGACGGAGCCTGCCCCGAGCGAAGTCGAGGGGCCGCTACTCAGGATGAGGCGGTGTGGTTTTGTTCGTCATTCCGGCGAAAGCCGGAACGACGGTGAACGCTCCCTCCCCGGTCGCGTTCAACCCCCCTTGCCACGGGACAAAGGCAACCTCCCTACCCCCCCCTTGTCAGGGGGGCAAGAAAAAGCAAAACCCCTGCCCGGCGGTTGGCGTCGTCTTTTTCATATTCCCCACTTGCCGAGGCGCCGCCTTTTTTACCCCCCTGACAAGGGGGTAGGAGGGGTTGCCTTCCAGGGCGAGAGCCTGCGCTGCTGCTTCACCCCGCATTCTCCGGTTTCTGATGACCGTTTCAGTGGCCTCGCGTCCGCACGGCCCTTGCGATGGCGCAGAGCCTCCTCCATCATGCGCGCACCTCGAAAGCGCGAGAAAAGGAGAGTCCGGTGCCGGACGTCGTTTCGTTCATCGAAGAGATTGCGCGCCAGGCGGGCGCGCGCGCGGTGGAGTTGTCCGGCTGCGTGGAGGCCGAAGCCAAAGGGCGCAGCATCGTCTCGCGCGCCGACAGGGAGGTGGAGGGCGTCATCATCGAGGCGATTCGAGCGGCGTATCCAGGCGACCCCGTACTCGCGGAAGAAAGCGGCGTGAGCGGCGGGGGCGATATCGGCCCGGATACCCGCTGGTGGGCGATAGACCCCATCGACGGCACCGGGCCTTATCTCAAGGGACTCCCCTTCTGGGCGGTCTCGGTCGCGTGTCTCAGAGGCTCGCGCGTGGAAGCGGGCGTCGTCCACATGCCCGCGATGGGGGAGACCTTCACCGCATCGGCTTCGGGCCCCGCGATGAGAAACGATGCTCCTCTCGCCGAAGTCTGTCAGGAGGTTCCCAACGCGCACGATTATCTCTTCGTGCCGTGCGGCGTGGTGGAGGGCCTTACGCATCGCTATCCGGGGCGTTTTCTCGCGCTCGCCTCCGCCGCCTGCCATATCTGCCTGACCGCGGCGGGTTCGGCCTTCGGTACGCTGATGGAGCCGATTCGCGCGTATGACTTCGCCGCAGCCGCGTTCATCTACGAACGCGCGGGCGGAAGGGTGCGCTACCTTTCGGGAGCGGAGATCGACTACGCCGCCCTGGCCGACGGCCGCCGCGCGCCCGAGCCCGTCCTCGCAGCACCCGCGGCGCAGATCGACTGGCTGAGAGAAAGAGTATTTTGGGAGTAGTGCGGGGAGGCACACAGGTCCTCCCCTGCGACTGCGGCGCGTTCTCGCCGTAGGGACAAAGGCAACCCCCCCTACCCCCCCTTGTCAGGGGGGCAAGAAAAAGCAAAACCCCCTCCACTCGGCGGCAGGTATGAAAAAGCCGACCACCTGGCCCGGCGGCGGGCGTCATCTTTATTCATATTCCCCGCTTGCCAGGGCGTCGGCCTTTTTTACCCCCCTGTCAAGGGGGGGTAGGGGGGGTTGGTTTTATGGGGTTTCCCTTTCAGAGGATTCCCATTCCTCTCTCACGGACTTTTTCAACAGCTTTTTGAGGGTCTGGATTCCCGAGGGGAAAGCCGGACGAAGAAGCGGAGCAATCGTCTCAACCATTTCACGGAAAAATTTTCTGGGGAGTGAATCCAGTTCGCGCCTACATCCACATGCCCGCGCGCTGCATCATCTGGTCGAGCTGGAAGCTCACTCTATCCGCGCACTCGAACGGCGTCGTGTGGCCAGCGCCTTCCACCAACTCGATGACGGAGTCGCCCAGCCCCTCGTGGAGTGCGGTCATCTGCGCGTGCGGCACCAGCGCGTCGCCCGTGCCGCCGAACACCAGGCAGGGCACGGCAATTTCGCCCAGGCGCGGCGTCAGCTCCTCGCGTCTCCTGAGCGCGTCGATGAGCAAGGCGATGGAATCGGGAACCTGGGAGAGCACGACTTTCTGCGTGGCCTCGATTTCGAGCGGATGGGAGGCGATGTAGTCGGGCGCGAAGAGACTCTCGATGAAGTGCCCGGCAAAGCCCGCCATTCCCTCGTCGATGACGGTCTGCATGTGCTGCAGGCGCACCTTTTTCCCTTCTTCGGTATCCGCCGTCGCCCGTGTGCTGATGAACCCGCACGCGCGCACCTTGAGCGGGTGGCGGAGCACCATCTCGAGCAGGATGTAGCCGCCCAGCGAGAACCCCGCCACGGCGGCGGCGCTGATGTCGAGCGCGCCCAGGAACGCCGCCATGTCGTCGGCCATCATCGCGACCGTGATTTGCCCGCCCGAATGCGGCGTCCGCCCCATGCCGCGCAGGTCGGGGACCAGGACGCGGTAGCTTCTCTGCAGGGCTTCCACCTGCGGCGCCCAGATGGTGTGATCCAGCGAAAACCCGTGCAGGAGCAGGAGCGGCGGTCCGCTCCCCGATTCCTGGTAGGCGATATCGATTCCGTTCACGGATACGGTTTTCATTGCGCGCTCCCATCGTGTCTGAACCGGCTCAAGACGCCGAGTTGTCTTTAGAGGCCACGATTCTAGCACACGGGAGAAAGAGCCGGAACGCCGGGCGGAGGTGGATATATGTTGTTCCTCGATGAGTAAATTTTTAAGACCGAATAATTCTCTTGAAAGGGGTTGTTCTCAGAAAATACTTTCCCGGTTTTCCGGCAAGTAAATACCCGGAACCTTTTGGGGCCGTGATGAGGGAGAACAAGTCCTCTTTCACATGCAATATCGCGCACGCTTTTTCAAATTGATTGTCATGCAGGATGGATTTGGTCATTAAGACATAAGTAACTCCATTTTGTTCGCAGATTACCCTGAATGAAACACTTCTGTTCTTGATGCCCCAATCCGTGCTTATGACTATCCAACCATCCGTTGCCGCTTTGGGTATCCATTCGGGATCTTTTTCGTGATCCCACCCCAGATCGAATATCGAAGCAAAAGTAATGTCTCTATTTCTGTCTTTATCGGCGAGTTCTTGTAACGGGGGAGCAATTTTTTTGCTAATGCATTCGTCCAGAAGAATTTTGATAGGGTCAGTCATGATGCCAGAAATTAGTTATCTAGGTAATGGTCCACATAATTGCAGGCTGCTTCTACCGCATCGATTTCTACCCCAAAAACATCGGCGGCGCGCTCTATTCCTCCTTCGGACGAAACGGCTGACCAAAGTGTTTTCACTGTGTAGCCGGAATCTTCGATTATGGGCTCTCCAAATCTAACCTCGGGGTCTAAGAGAATGTTCCAGTTTTTATAGTTGTATGGACGAATTTGCGTTGCCAGAAAGGTTTCATCAAAACTAATTTTCCTTTGGTAAATTTCTACGAATGCTGGAATCACTAAGTTTCCTCTGGATCTCCCGGATGCCTGATAGTATTTCTCGCTATCGGGGTCACTCCTGAATACAATGTTCTTTCCTACGATATGCCAGACTTCTCCATATTTTCTGGCTAATGGGCGATCAATTCCCAGTTTTTTAGCGTATGTAAGGGCTTGCTTGATTTTTGCAAGAGACACGCCTTCTTTTCTGGCCGTGCGGATGGCCCCGAGTTGGATAAAATCAGCAAATGTGATTAAACGCTGTTCGGGAATATCGACTCCTGACTCTAATACAGGATCAGTGTAGAACCATCGTGTTACGAGGTGAGGAGAAACTTGTGCATAATATGCCGCCTCCCGGGTAGTGTAGAGCCCAACACCAAGTAGATTTTCTGTCGTCGCAACCATCAGTGGATCTCCTTGCAATGTCGTTTCCATTATAGTCGAAAATGTGCGAGTGGAATAATCTTGCAGAGAGGACTTCCTTGAAGTTGCGTACGACAGATTTTCACATACTCATAACTGAGACTGCTTGTTCTTCACTCCTCAAACCCCAGAACCGGCAGCGAGAGCAGCGCGAATTCCCCGAGGGCGAGTTCGATCTCCTCGCGCACCCAGGCGTCTCTTTCGACTTCGAGCCGGGCCTCCAGAGCGAAGCGCGGGCGCTCATCGCGCACTCTTTTGCCGACCCGGGCGAGCGCCCACGCGGCGTGGCCGCGGGCCAGGGGTTCGCGGTGTTCGAGCGCGCGGGCCAGGGGCGAGATGCTCTCTTCGCCTCCCGTGTTGCCGATGGCGACGATGACGTTCCTCAGGAACCCCCCGTAGCGCGCGCGCATGACGGGCGTGCCGCGAAACGCCTTCTGGAACTGCCGCTCGTCCATCGCGGCGAACTCGTGCAACTGCGGATCCAGCGCCGCCGGGCGTGGGTCGAACCGCGGCTCGCGCGCATGGGGGACGTCGTCGTTCCAGGGGCACACCTCCTGGCAGATGTCGCAGCCGAAGATGTGCGCGCCCACCGGAGCGCGAAGCTCTCGGGGAATCGGGCCTCTGAGCTCGATGGTGAGATAGGAGATGCAGCGCCGCGCGTCCACCACGCCGGGCGCGATGATGGCCTCTGTCGGACAATCGTCGATGCACCGCGTGCACGTGCCGCAGTGCTCCTCGTAAAAGGGCGTGTCCGGCTCCAGCGCCCTGTTCAGGAGCAGGCATCCCAGGAAGAAATAACTCCCAAGCCGACGTGAGAGCAGCAGCGAGTTCTTCCCTTTCCAGCCGAGGCCCGCGAGGACGGCCAGGTCGCGCTCGAGCAGGGGGCCGGTATCCACGTAGCTTCTGCCCTCGACGCCGGGGTCGAGTTCCTTCAGATCACGCAGGACGCGGATGAGGCGTTTTTTTATGAACTTGTGGTAGTCCCCGCCGTGGGCGTAGCGCGCGATTTTGCCCTGGCCCTCCGCGTGGGGCGTCTCGCGTTCGGGCTTGTACTGCATGGCGACGACGAGCACGGCGCGGGTCTCCGGCCAGAGGCGGCGCAAATCGCCGCGCACGTAGGGGTTTCTGGAGAGATAGCTCATCTCGCCCGCGTAGCCTCGTTCGATCCACTCAAGGTACCGTCCATGCGCCTCGCCCAGGCCGGGCGGGGCGACGGCGGCCAGATCGAAGCCGTGCGAGAGCGCGCATTCCTTGACGGCGCTCGTGAGCTCGCCCGCGCCCAGGCGGCTCTCCCCTGTGCAGGCGGGATTCGCGCCGGAATCTTCGGGATGCGCGTTCGGGCGGGCGTCGGCCATCTCTTCTCCAGGTGGTTTCGGATAAGTCTCGTGAACCATTGATCTTGGCGGGCGGGCGGCTTTGTGTCAACAATTGCGCCGGGAAGAGTTTTTTTGTTATCCATGCGGGAGATTTGGTGGTATGTAATGGTTCGTTTTCGTTCCCAGCGTTTCATCGCCCGCAAAAGGAAAACCCGAGTTGAACGGCAAGACGAAAATCCTGTGGACGGCGGGACTGTGCCTGCTGGCGGCGGCGCTGCTCGCCTACCTCTTCTGGGGTCAGATAGACGACGCCTGGGCGTACCTGGTGAAGCTCCAGGACAAGAAAGAGAGGTTCAGGGACTGGATTTATTCCTACGGCCCCTGGGGTCCGGCCGTGTTCGTCGGCGTGCAGGTGCTCCAGGTGGTTTTCTCCCCCATACCGGGGGAGTTGACGGGATTTCTGGGCGGCTACGTCTACGGCGCGCTCACGGCGACGATCCTGAGCACCATCGGCCTGACGATAGGCAGTTTTCTCGCGTTCTACATCGGGCGAAGGCTGGGCCGCCCCTTCGTGGAAAAACTCATCCCGCCCAAAATTCTCGATAAATTCGACTTCCTCATCACGAACAGGGGCGCTTTTCTCGCCTTTATCTTCTTCTCGATTCCGGGCTTCCCCAAGGACTACATGTGCTACCTGCTGGGCCTGAGTCCGCTGAGGACGCTTACGTTCGTGATCATCTCGTGTCTCGGCAGAATCCCCGGCACCATTATGCTGGGGGTCCAGGGGGCGGGGATGTACGAGGAGCAATACGGGATGGTGGTCGCGCTCCTCATCGTCGCTGTCGTGGCCGGGGCGGCGGCGGTCTACTTCCAGGAGCCCTTGAGAGAATGGCTCAAGGAAAAGGCCGGGAGGGGGATCAATCGCGACTAAGGGAAACTTCATTCATAAAGGCAACCCCCCCTACCCCCCCTTGTCAGGGGGGTAAGAAAAAGCAAAGCCCTCAACCCGGCGGAGGGGTATCGCCTTTTTTTACCCCCCTGACAAGGGGGGGTAGGGGGGGTTGGTTTTCCAGACAAGAGGGGCGTCCCCTCTACCCCTTATAAAGAGGACTTTTTCAACAACCCCCATTGCCGCAATTCACCAACAATCCCGGCCCTTATGACACGCCCAGATAGAGCAGAAGCAAGGGGATGATGACGAGGCTCAGCGCCGTGCCCGTGAACACGATGGAGGCGGCAAGGGAGCCTTCCTCGCTGTAGCGCTCGGCGAAAATGTAGTTCAATACGGCGGGCGGGCTGCACGACATCAGGAAGAGCGAAGCGCGGAACGCGCCCGTGAGCGCGAAGGCCTCACACAGCGCCCAGGCGAGCGCGAACCCGAGCCCGAACCGGAGCGCCGCCACGAACAGGCTTACACGGAAATCAGACGCCCGGATGGAGCGGAGCCTGTAGCCCAGCGTGAAGAGCTCCACCGGGAACATGCCGCGCCCGGTCAGGTGCGAGAAGCGCAGGATGAATTTGGGCACGGGGATCGCCGCCATCGCCACGGCGATGCCCGCTATCGCCGCGTAGAGGGCGGGCATCTTGAGCGGCTCCCTGACATCGGCGCGCCCGCCGTATGCCATGATCCCCAGCGTGAAGGAGATGAACACGTTCGGTATGGAGAGCAGCACCGTCTGGGCGAGGCCCTCCTCGCCGAAGGCCAGAAGCGCCAGGGGATAGGGCAGCGAGACGGAGTTCATGAGCATCACGCTGGGTACGAAGGAGCGATGCGTCATGCCCGTCGCGCGCTTGATGGCCCAGGCGACCAGGCCCGGGATGACCTGTATGAGCGTGGAGAAGACGCCCGCCTTGATCAACTCATCCCACATGATGTGCTGGCGCGCGAGTGCGTCGAACATCACGGCGGGGGCGAGCAGGAACAGGACGAGCTCGGCCAGGACCCTGGGGTCGAACTTTTTCCACCGGCCGTAGAGGAAGCCGATGCCGATCACCGCCATGACCGGGAAGACGATGTTCAAAAGCGGCGTAATGTTGGACATACGCTTCGGGAGAATCCTCTTTGTTGCGCGAAAGAGGCAGAGTATACATACCGCTCCTTCGGGTGGCCACCCCTTTCAGGCGGCTGTCCCGCCGGGCGGGCGCGAGAGGCGAGACGCGGTTGCGGATGAACATCCTCGCTTGCGGGGTTGCTGAAAAAGTCTTCCTCCTCAGGGGATAAAACCACCCCCCCCTACCCCCCCTTGTCAGGGGGGCAAGAAAAAACAAAAGCCCTTATACCGGTGGCGGGCGCCGCCTTTTCATACCCCCCGACAAGGGGGCGTTCTTTTTTTACCCCCCTGACAAGGGGGGGTAGGGGGGGTTGGTTTTCGAGGCAAGAACCTGCGCCTCCGCCCGGTTTCGGGTTTTGGCCGTCATTCCGGTGTCGGAGCCGACCAGCAGAGGAAGGGTTCGACGGAATCCATTTTCGCCTTTGCCTTTTCGTCTCCTTGATCAGACATCTTTCCTCCTCGGGAAGGCCGACGATGAGCTAAGGGCGTAAGCCCGCAAGCGAATCGGTGGGGGGATATGCCACAGAAAAGCTCCCCCCATCGAATCGGCCTTCGTCCAAAGGACTCGGCCTCTTCGTCTGGCTTTCCCCTCGGGAAGCCAGACCCTCAAGGGGTTGTTGAAAAAGTCCCCCGACGAGAGAAAATTTATTTGTGTGTAGGGGTCGCATACATGCGACCCTGCTTTTTTTCACCTACTGCAAGGGCCGCATGTATGCGGCCCCTACACTCCCTTCGGCAAGTCGGAGTCCCGTTGCCATCATTGCAGGTTTTTCAACAACCCCCTCAAGGGGGGAGTGATTCTCTTCTATCTCGTCGGTTGGCAATAAGTACCAGGGAGAAGTCCGTAGCCGCGTCGGCGGCAGTCGGTTCCGGGCAACGAGGGGTTTTTCAACAGCCCCCTTGCGGGCGCCTTTCGCCTTTGCGGGGGAGCGTCGCTTGCGCCCGGAAGAATTTGCGCCAGGGCGCGGGGACGCGGTAGCCTGCGAATGGGTTTTCATACGAATCGTGTTCTCGTTTTCCTGATTTCCGGGAGGGGTTCTGAAAAATGCCGAAGATGGATCACATCGGTTACGCCGTGAGCAATCTGGATGAGAAAAAGAACGTGATGGAGGATTTGCTGGGCTTTCGCTTTCTTGAAAGAAAGGTCTATGAGCGCCCCGGCAACACCGCCCGCCTCGA
The DNA here is from genome assembly GCA_022825065.1 of bacterium. Taxonomy (GTDB): domain Bacteria; phylum UBA8248; class UBA8248; order UBA8248; family UBA8248; genus Bin107. The sequence goes on along the minus strand of JAJDYR010000015.1, from coordinate 191,285 downwards.
TTTCTACGAGGCCGAAGGCGCGGTGATGGAGCTCGTCGAGATGAGCGACCCCGAAGCGCCGCTCAACCGGTTCATCGCCGCGCGCGGCGAGGGTCTGCACCACGTCTGTTTCGTCGTCGAGGATTTACGGGCCACGATGGCCGAATGGGAGGCGAAAGGAGTCGAGTTCGTCCTCGCGCCTACCTACGGGTCTCGCGGCGGCGTCATCACCTTCACGAACGCGGCGACCACGGGCGGCCTCGCGGTGGAGCTGGTGCAGTACATCCCCGAAGGCGAGGAGATTCCCGACTGGGCGCAGAAGTAGGGAAGCGCGTTTCAAGAATATGTGCCGACGCCCGGCGCGCCGGGCAAGTGGATTCAAAGGCGGGTGCGGAATGCCGTAATTCCGTGGGGCGGCAGGGAAGGTGTTCTTCGTTTTTTCTTGCTCCCGGATGATGGCGGGGTTTTCTTGAATAAATGGTTAAGCTTCACCGAAAGCCTCGTTTTCCACTTGACAAGTCAGGTTCAATCCCCCACTATTTTACCCGGCATACAATCCATGTGTGGTCGATCTCACGGGCTGCCCGCTGAATACAAGACGACTCTTCCCGAGAGTTGAAATAGGCGGGAACCCACTTTTCTTCCAAAACGTGGATTGTATGCCAACCAGCCCGGACTTCGTCCTTAGGCTTGAGTGAATCAATCCGCGAGTGGAAGTGAGAGGATCGTATGGGTCAAGCGGCTTCATGATGAATTCAATTATCTAAAATGAAAAAGCGGCTTAGGCAAATCAATATACAGAATACGGATTGGTATCGTCAAATCTTTATTGACTGTTCAATTAAAATCGGGGAGGAGGTGCAAAAGAGTCGATCGATCGGCGTCGGCCGTGAGTGAGGAAAGGACATTTTCGGCACCGGAGTGAGAAAGGGAAAGTGGCGCGTGTCGTTTCACCGGTGTTCTTTCCGGAGGTCCTGTATTCCTGCGAAACTCCCCGTGCAGGCGATGAAGTTTTGTGGTTCAGGGGGCGGATGCGACGGCGATGGCGGGGCGAGTTTCAAGGGCGCGATCGGAACGCACAGGAGAAGATGGAGAATTGGGGGTTACTCATTTGCCGTTTGACCTCATGGAGTCGCACTCATTTCCTGTCAGATTGAATCCCTCGACAGGGAATGTAAAGCGAATGAGTAACCCCCTTCCTGTTTCGGCATCCTGACGGTGGAAAGCGGAAGCAAGCTGAAAGGAGGAATTCGGAACCTGCGGGAGGGGTGAAGAAATTGGGGGTTACTCATTTGCTGCTCAACCTCGTGGAGTAGTCAGTACCATTCTCTGTTCGAGTTGGGTCCTCTGGCAGGGAATGGGAAAAATGAGTAACCCCCTCCTTCTTCTTTCGGCGATTCGCCCCCGAGGGCAGATTCAAGTTCGAGAAACGCTCACTCCGGCTATCCCGGGTCCTGGGAAGCATCCAAGATATAGTCTCATCTTCTTCCTGTTTGCAAGTTTCGATTTTTCGATGTTAACCGCTTTCGCGGCGATCGGCAAGAAATTTATTGTTGTTTTTGCCCGACCTGAACGATGCGCCGGAATCCGCAGGGGTTTCATGCGGATCGTGTGGTGTTTTGTCTCCATGGTGGCCGGCCGTGGGGCAATGGATGGCTGTGTTCGGGGAGGATGATGGTATAATTCGCGCAGAAATGCAGCAGGGATCCAAACGACATGAAACAAAGATTTCTCTCACGCCTACAAAAATCCAAGAAGGAGACTGCGAATGGCGTGCTATCGTGTGGAAATCAAAATGAAGGTTCCCATCCTGGTGGAAAAGGATGAGCCGGGATACGTTTCGCATTGCCCGCCCCTTGATGTCTTCAGCCAGGGAAAAACCAAAAAAGAAGCCAAGGAAAACCTCATCGAAGCGATGCAGTTGTTCATCGAATCCTGCTTCGAGCGCGGCACGTTGGATTCCGTTCTCAAAGATTGTGGGCTTGAGCGTGATGGCGAAAAAATTCCGATCAGGAAAGACGTCTATTCAGCATATATCAACCTTCCCTTGGTAGCTTCCGTCGCTAGTGAATAAACTTTCTCCCGTTGATTGGCGCAGGCTGGTCAAAATTTTCGAGGCCGTCGGCTTCAGAATTGACCGCCAGCGCGGCTCGCATATCGTTATGGTGAAAGACGGAGTGAGTAGACCGGTCGTCATACCCAGAGTGAATGATGTGAAGGTGGGGATTATCAGGGCCAATCTGAGGACGGCGGGAATGACGCTCAAGCAATACTTTGAATTGCTGGAGAAAGTGTAGATTTCTTTCCAACTCTCCCGTCAACATTTTGTATCCGTGCTCTCGCCCCTCTATGACGCCTCGCCATCCCTGCTGAAAAACGCGGCGATCTTGCCGAGCGACGCCGGGATGTCCACGTCCCACTGGCGGTTCGAGCCGCCGCCGGTGTGGGGCAGCAAGACGGCGTTCGGCATGCCGATGAGCGGGCTGTCGGCGGGCAGGGGCTCATAGCGGTAGACGTCGAGCCCGGCCATGGCGATTTCGCCTCCCTCAAGCGCCGCCGCGAGCGCCGCTTCATCGACGAGCGCGCCCCGGCCCACGTTGATGAGGGTGGCGCTATTCTTCATGCGCGCGAACTGCGCGGCGCCCATCATCCCCTCGCTCTCCTCGGTGTGCGGGAGGACGAGCACGAGATAGTCGACGCGCTCGAGCAGGTCGTCGAACGGCAGATACGCGGCCCGGTACTCCGCCTCGACATCCGGCGCGTGCCGCGTTCGCTGGTAGTAGAAGACCTCCATGTCGAAGGCCAGGCAGCGCCTGGCGATGTCCATCCCGATGTCGCCCAGGCCGATGATCCCGGCGCTCTTGCCGAAAAGCTCCGCAACCCCCTCGATCTCCGGCCAGTTGGGCCGGATGTTCCACTGGCTGGTCGCGACGGGTTCCAGCCCCATCTCGCGGTAGACGCCCGCCTCGACCGCCCGCTGGCCCGGAATCGTCTTGCGCTCGCAGCAGAGCATGAGGGTCAGCGCCTGCTCGGCCACCGTGGCGTTTCGCATGAGCGACTGCGTGCCGACGGGGATCCCGCGCTCGCGCGCCGCGGCCGCGTCGATGTTCTTGCAGTTCAGCCCGTGTTTCTGGATGTAGCGGAGCTTGCCCGCCGCCTGGATGACCGAAGCCGGGAGCGCCGCCTTGTAGCAGAGGACCGCCTCGGCCTCGGGCGCGAGGGCCAGCAGGGCGTCTTCATCCGCGCTGTCGGGCGCGATGATATCGAAGGGCGCTGAGGCTGCGTTCGCTCGTACTCTCGCGAGAAATTTGCCCGACGCCCCGTCGGTGACGAGCAGGCGTATTTTGTCGCTCATGCTTTCTCCTTGCGCGGTGTGTCAAACGATAGATTCAAGCGTGGTTTTCTCTAGCGTTGATATTTAATGAACGGGGTGAGCGTTGCCACCCGATCATAGAGCACCCGGGCCGTCTCGTTGAAGTCCTGCGTGAGCCAGTAAACCGACGGCGCCCCCCTGTTGTCGGCCGCCTCGTAAACCGCTTCGATCAGGGCCCGGCCTACGCCCGCGCCGCGAAAGGCGGGATCGGTGTAGAGGTCCTGGAGATAGCACACGTCCTCGATCCGCCAGTTATGCGTGTGAAAAATGTAATGGACCAGGCCCGCCGCCTGCCCGTCCTTGAGCGCAATCAGTCCGTTCTGCTGCTCGCGGGCCGGATCCAACAGGCGGGCGAAGGTAGTCCGGTAGACCTCTTCGGGTACGGCGGACTCGTAGAACTCCAGGTAGGCGGTCCACAGGCGGCGCCAGTCGGATTCGTCGCCGGCGGTCATGGGGCGGATGGTCAGCGTCATGAAAACCTCTCGTGCTGGTTCAGGATATACAGCGGCGGGGAATTGTACGTTTCGGACTGCGCCAGTCAAGCGCCCGGACTTTCAGGCTCGTCCGCCCCGTGGCTGCGATAGAGGCGGCGGCAGGGACAGGCCGCGACCCCGGACGGGCGCGGGGGCCTGTGGGACAGCCCCGAGAACGTCCCTACGGACTCTCCACCAGATTTTTCAGGTTCGCCAGTTCCACGATGTTCTCTTCCGTACCGCCCCGGTGGAGGGTCTGGTCCTCGTAAGCCTCGTTGTCCACGGTGTGCAGAACGTGGGTGACGCCGCCGGCCTGCTCGAAGCGGTAGGTGATGACCTGGGCGGGCTTATCACTCCCGCCGACGTAGTTCTCCCAGACGATTTTCGAATGCGGCTCCCAGACGGTGATCACCGAGTCGCACTCGGGCCTGTCGTGAAAGACCTGGTGGAACCGGGTGCCCGCCCCCTGGTGGCCTCCGGGCGAGGTGATCGTCACCTCCTTGGAGAAGGGCGCTATCTGCGGGTGGGTCTCCACGTTCCCGACGAACTCGAAGACTTGATCGACGGGAGCGCGGACCTGTTCCAGGACGACGACTTGCGGCATCGGTTCTTACCTCCATGTGCTGACCGGCCCGCGATTCAGACGGGCCGGGGCTTCGTTCAACCGGGAATGACGGTTTCCTGCCCCATCCGGCTCGTCGGCCGCCAGCGCAGGGCGCGCCCCTCGGCCCAGTTCAGGACCTGGTTCACCATGATGACCAGGAACATGAGCAGGAAGATAATGAGGATGAGGCCCGTGGTGTAGTACTCGTTGTTGTAGCGCTGCAGCAGGTAGCCGAGCCCCTTGTCGGCGATGATGTATTCGCCGACGATCGCGCCCACCATCCCGAACGGGATGCTGATCTTGAGGCCGTTGAAGATCCACGGCGAGGCGGAGGGGATCACGATCTTGCGCAGGATGGCGAGCTTGCTTCCGCCCAGGACGCGCGAGACGTTGATGAGGTCCCGGCTCACGCCGCGGATGCCCGCAAAGGTGCTCACGAAAGTCAGGAAGAACACGATGGTCATCACCAGGATGATCTTGGGCTGCCTCTCGATGCCGAACCACGCGATGAACAAGGGCGCGTACGCGATGCGCGGCACCCCGTTGAACGCCATGATGAACGGCTCGATGACCAGGGCCACGACCTCGATCTCCGCCAGCAGGAAGCCGAAGAGAATCCCGGCCAGGGCGCCGAGGATATAGCCCCAGAAGGTGTTTTCCACCGTGTAGAAGAAGTGCACCCACAAGGAGCCGTCCGGGTTGGCCGGGTCCGCGATCTCGAAAAACGACGCCACGAGCAGGCTCGGGCTGGAGATGGTGCGGTGGTCGATCAGGCGGCCCGAAACGGCTTCCCACAGGACGATCATGATCACGCCGAAAAGGACGCGCAGCGCCGCCACGCGCACCCAGCGGAGTTCCTCGGCGTTCTTCACCCGCCACCACAGCAGGCGCAGCCCCGTTACTTCGGGAGGGAGGAGGAGGTCCAGTTCCTCGGGCGGTGCGGATTTCACTTCGTCTGTTTTGGCCATTACATCACCTTCGCCACTTCGTCCCTGAGTTCTTCCCAGAGCTTGTCGTAGATCTCGCGGTAGGCCTGCGAGTCATGGATATGGTAGACGTCGCGCGGGCGGGGGATCGTCACGGGGGTGACGCTCTTGATGGTCCCGGGGCGGCCCGTCATCACGACCACCTTATCGGCCAGCGTGATGGCTTCGGCCAGGTCGTGCGTGATGAAGACGATGGTCTTGCGCTCCTCGCGCCAGAGTTCGAGCAGCTGGTTCTGGAGCGTCAGGCGGGTCTGGGCGTCCAGGGGGCCGAAGGGCTCGTCCATCAGGATGACGCGGGGGTCGCATATCAGGGTGCGGATGATGTTCACGCGCTGGCGCATGCCGCCTGAGAGTTCATGCGGGTAGTGGTTCTCGAAGCCCGAGAGGCCCACCTTGTCGATCAGGGCCTGCACGCGCTCGGCGACGCCGTTCGAGACGGACACCCCGCGGAACTCCAGGGGCAGCAGCACGTTCTTTCGCAGGGTCCGCCAGGGAAGCAGGTTGTCCTGCTGGGTCACGTAGCCGATCTCGGGGTTGAGCCCGCTGGTGCGCTCTCCCCGGAAATGCACCTGCCCGCTGCTGGGGGGGAAGAGCCCGGCCAGGATGTTCAGCAGGGTGGACTTGCCGCACCCGCTCGGCCCGACGATGGTCACGAACTCCCCCTCGGCCACGTCGAGGTTCACGTCGGACATCGCGTGGACGATGGTCCCCCGCGAGAGGAACCGCTTGCCGACCTGCCGTATGGACAAAGACGCCGTCACGTCATCATGCTCCCTGAACTCCTCCGGCCGGAGCGTTCACGCCCCGGCGGTGGTGTTGAAAAATCCCATGGGAGGGTAATGGCAACCCACTTGAAAGGGAAACCCCATAAAGGCAACCCCCCCTACCCCCCCTTGTCAGGGGGGCAAGAAAAAACAAAAGCCCTTCTACCGGCGGCGGGCGTCGCCTTTTCATACCCCCCCGACAAGGGGGCGCATCGCCTTTTTTACCCCCCTGACAAGGGGGGGTAGGGGGGGTTGCTTTTCCAGTCGAAAGGGGCGTCCCCCTACCCCATAAAGAGAATCTTTTTCAACAACCCCCTAACCCGAGGGAGTGTGTAGGGGTCGCATATATGCGACCCTGTTTTTTCACCCACGATACGGGCCGCATATATGCGGCCCCTACAAAAACCGCTCACTCCCCGGTCGTGTCAGACCTTCGTTCATCATCACTTCTTGAACAGCCCCCCTCACAGGAGGGAGGCTGCACAGAATCTACAGAAAATCCCTCTTACTTCAAAAAGTCGTCCGTCCACACGTCGCTGCGCTTGACGCTCTTCAGGTTCTTGAGCTTGCCGCCGCTCTTCATGATGTTGAACGTGGTCTGGACGGCCTCGTCGGTCATCTTGCCGGTCGGGTTGACCGCGCCCTTCACCGTGGCGACCGAGATGCGAAGCGCCTCGGGCGTGACGCGCGTGCCGAAGAAAGGCGTCATGTCCTTGGTGAGCTGCTCGATGGAGGTCTTCTGGATGTAGTTCTGCGACTTCATGACCGCCCGCGCCATCCGCCGGACGAGGCCGGGGCGCTCCTTCATGAGCTTGGGCGTGGCCATGACGGCCGTCATCATGAACTCCTTGATGGCCTTGTCCTCGCCGGCCGCCCAGTTCACGAACCAGATGCCGAGCCCCTGGGAGAGCATGCGCTCGGGGTGCGGCGTGGAGATGGTGAAGATGTCGATCTTGCGGTTCTTGAAGGCCGGCAGCATGGTGCCGCCGCCGCCCACGGCGAGGATGCGCACGTCCGCGGGAACCTTCATCCCCGCGCGGCCCAGCAGGTTTCTGGCGAGCACGTCGGTGAGGGCGCCCGGCCGCGTCACGCCCACCTTCAGGCCCTTCGCGCGCTTGACCTTGTCCATGAGCGGCATGCCGTCCTTGATGCCCGCCTTCTTGGCGGCGTCCTTGTGGATGACCATCCCGATGATGTTGCGCCTGAGCAGGTCCACGAAGCCGATGGCCCGCTTGCCGGAGTTCAGCGCGTTCAGCTGGTAGGTGCCCGGGCTGGCGGTGAACTCCGCCTTGCCCGCGAGGACGGCCGTCAGGTGCGGTCCGCCGCCCGCGGTGGCCTTCACGTCCAGGGTGAGGCCCTCTTCCTTGAAGAACCCTTTTATCCTTCCCACGTAGATCGGGAAGAAGCTCAGGCTGTCCACCGGCTGGGTGAGGATGACCTTGTCGGCGGCGGGCGCGGCGCTCGTGAGCGTGAGCGAAAGCGCGAGCGCTGCGATTACCGGGAGAATCCGTATCCATTTACGCCACATGAAATTGCTCCTTTTACGAATTGTAGGATTGGTCCCAGGGACGTTCGCGTCCCTGCAATACAGGCCGTCTGAGTCTGTTTTGTGCGGAGTTTATAGCATGGCCGATTCCCGACCGCAATTCAGAACGCGCCCCCGCGATCTTGCGCCGGGGCGGCGGTTTGGCGCGACCGATGAGGGGGTGTTTGCCCCTTTTGCGGGGGACAATCCCTCCTCAGGATTGTCCACGCATACGGGGTTGTTGAAACGGTCTTTCTCCTCAGGGGATAAAGGCAACCCCCCCTACCCCCCCTTGTCAGGGGGGCAAAAAAACCCATCTACCGGCGGAGGGTTCCGCCTTTTCATACCCCCCTGACAAGGGGGGGTAGGGGGGGTTGGTTTTCCAGACAACGGGGGGAGTGAATACCCTCTCTCCTCGCTTGGAATAAAGGTCGTCATTCCGGCGAAAGCCGGAATCCAAAGTGGATGGGATTGGAAGCACGCAGCGGTTCATATCTTCTCATCGGAAGGAGCGTCATCAGAAAAAAACAAAAGCGAAACCAAATGGATTCCGGCTCAAGGCCGGAATGACGGTCGAAAACCGGCGCCTCTCGCAATGATGGAGAATGAACCGTGGGGACAGGTCTCTACAACATTCAACCCTCATCCCGAGTAGGCGCGCTTGCGCGCCGTATCGAGGGACCGCCTCTTTGACAAGCTCAGGACAGGCCCTTCGATACAAACGCTCCTTTCTCAGTCGCGTTTTACCTTCGGCGGCTATTCAGGGTGAGGTGAATACGGCGACCATGTAAGACGAGGGTATGACGCGACAGATGAGGGAAGGCGCCCCCCCTCACGCCTTCCTGAAGCGCCGGCCGTACATCGTTCGTCCGTAGAAGTTGAACCACTTCCTGGCTTCGGGGTCGCGGAACGGGTAGTCCGCGCCCATCTGCCTCGCCGCGGCGAGGCCCGTGACGAAGCAGGTCTCCTGGCTGTTGATGAGCGTGTGGGCGCCGCAGTGCCACGTCCGCCGCCTGCCCTGCGCGAAGCGGAACATGGGCATGAGCAGGGCCACGTGGCGCACGTCGTGCACGATGTGCTGGAACCACCACCGCTTGACGACCTTCGCCTCGTCGATGGGGCTGACGGGGTTGTACGTCACCAGGCACGGCTTGTCGGAGCGCTTCGCCCAGGGCTGCTGGTTGTGCATGATGTAGGTGATCTCGTAGTTGTCGGGCCGCGCGCCGTACTGCTCGATGTGGTTGCTGCGGGTTTCGAGCGCGCGGACGTCGCTCACCGGCAGCACCGAGGCGTCCGAATGGACGACGGTGTGGTTGTGCAGTTCGCTCTCGTAGCGAATCGAGGAGAGGAGCCAGCTCTCGAAGCGGGTCGGCGCGTCCAGCATCATCAGCGTCTGGTTCGCGTTGCAGGCGAACACCACGTCGTCGAACGTCTCGGCCTCACCCTCCTCATCCTCCACGACGACTTCGCTTGCGCCCCGGCGCACCTTCCGCACCGGCCGGCCGAGATAGATCTTCTCCCGGAAATCCGCCGATAGTTCCTCGTAGATGCGCCGCGTGCCGCGCTCCCAGGTCTGCATCGGCGTGGCGGATTCGATGTCGAAGAATTCCAGATAGCGCGAGAACAGGGACGCGGGCATGTCGAACACGTTCGTCGCCATCAGGAAGTTCACGAACATGGGCTTGAGTATCTTGTACCTGAAATCGCCGGAAAACCCGCCCAGGTTCAGGACCGCGCCCATGCTGACGTAGTTGAACGGGTTGAGCGCCGCCATGAGTCTCGAGCGTGAGCGGCTGAGCGCGCCGAACCACTTGAGGCGTCTTAAGAGTTTCTGGAATTTCTCGATCTCAGGTCTTAGCTGCCGCCTGATGTCCGAATCGAAATCGTGCGCGTAGACGCCGCCGCGGTACTTCACGCTGTAGCTGAAGCGGGTGTCGAGCAGCTCGATTCCGTAGGTCTGCATGAGCAGGAGGATGTGGTGGTACACCTTCGGGATGCAGGCGGTGACGGAGATATCGAAGGGGATGGAGGAGCCGTCGTCCTGGGGCATGTCGGCGGTGACGGCGTTGCCGCCCACCTGGGCCTGCGCCTCGAAGACGCGGAAATCGAACCGCTCGGGGTGGCGGTTCAGCGCCCAGGCCGCCCCCAGGCCCGAAACCCCCGCACCGATGATGGCGACTCTTCTCGGCATGGCAGCGCCTCCCTGCGTTGTGCACCATTGCATATCACCAAAGAGCCGGGGTTGGAAAGTTGGGAGGTGAAAGAAAAGCCCCCCTGACAAGGGGGGTTGGGGGGTTACTCCTTTGACAAAGGCTTTTTTAACAACACTCTTCGGTGGGGTTTGATTGCCAAAGGGAAAATATATTCACGCCTGCTAAATAAAATCCCGTGAATGAAGGGCATATTTCGGGGTTGATTCACGGGAAATCGATGTTTTGACGTGAATGGAAAGGTTTTGGTTATTGAACGCCGCCCGCCGCCAGACCATCCCCGCCTTCCGGGAGAAGGGGGTGTGGAAGATCGGGGAGGGGGGAGGTTGCTCTTGGCGGGTGAAGGGGATAAAAGAGGAGACTCCAAAGTATTATTGTAGCGCACGAGGTAGAGGACCCGATGAGCGAGGCGGCTGCGCGTGTCAAGATAAACAGGCTGCTCGAAGAGGCGGGCTGGCGCTTTTTCGCCGAAGACGGAAAGCCCGCCAATATCTGCCTGGAACCGAGCGTCACCATCACGACGCAAGACCTCGACGCCCTGGGCGATGACTTCGAGCGAACATCCAGAGGCTTCATCGACTTTCTCCTGCTAGACGAGAATGGATACCCCTTCATCGTCCTGGAGGCGAAGTCCGAGGACAAGACCCCGCTCGTTGGCAAGGAGCAGGCCCGCAGGTACGCCCGCTCGCAGGACTGCCGCTTCGTCATTCTCTCGAACGGCAGCCAGCACTATTACTGGGATCTAGATCACGGCAACCCGCATCCCATCGTCGCGTTTCCGACACCTGATTCGGCATCCGGCCGCCGGGATTATTCCCCCAATCCGCAGGCTCTGATCGACGAACCAGTCGGCGATGACTACATCGTCCTCACCCAGCAGCCGAACTACGCCAATCAGGCCGCCTGGAAGAATGAGAACGAGCGCGAAGAATTCAAGCGGGTCAACAAGCTGCGCTTTCTGCGCCCCTATCAACTGCGGGCGGTTCATGCGCTGCAAGGGGCGGTGAAAGGCGGCAGCGACCGCTTCCTGTTCGAGATGGCGACCGGCACGGGCAAGACGCTCACCGCCGCCGCCGTCATCAAGCTGTTCCTGCGCACGCGCAACGCCCGCCGGGTGCTCTTTCTGGTGGACAGACTGGAACTTGAAGATCAGGCTTATAAGGCTTTCAGGGAGCTGCTTTCGGCGGACTGCCAGACAGTGATCTACAAGCAGAATCGGGACGACTGGCGGCGCGCCGAAATCGTTGTTACCACCGTGCAATCGCTTCAGGTCGACAACAAGTATCGTCGGCTTTTCTCGCCGACGGACTTCGACCTGGTGATTTCAGACGAGGCGCACCGCTCGATAGGCGGCAACGCCCGCGCGGTGTTCGATTTTTTCGTGGGCTACAAGCTGGGCTTGACGGCGACGCCCCGCGACTACCTGAAAAATTTTGACGAGGTAAACGCGACAATCCACGATCCGCGCGCGGTCGAACGCCGCCTGCTGCGCGACACCTACCGCACTTTCGGCTGCGAGAGCGGAGAACCCACCTTCCGCTATTCGCTGCTCGACGGCGTGCGGGAGAGATACCTGATCAATCCGACCGTGGTGGACGCGCGGACGGACGTGACCACGCAGATTCTCTCGGATGAGGGCTTCGTGGCCGCGTTCACCGACGTTGAGGGTGAGGAGCATGAGGAGGCTTACCGGAAGCGCGATTTCGAAAAACGCTTCTACGCCGAAGCCACCAACCAGGTCTTTTGCAAAACCTTCCTGGAGAACGCCCTGCGCGATCCCGTGAGCGGGGAGATTGGAAAATCTATCGTCTTCGCCGTAAGCCAGAACCACGCGGCCAAGCTCGCGCAGATATTGAACGAGATCGCCGACAAGATGTATCCGGGGAAATACCAGTCCGACTTCGCCGTGCAGGTAACCTCCCAGGTCGCCGACGCGCAGCAGTTCACCATCAATTTCGCGAACAACAACCTGCTCGGCATGGCCAACTTTCTGGAGAGCTACCGGACCAGCAAGGCCCGTGTCTGCGTAACGGTGGGCATGATGACGACGGGTTACGACTGTACGGATGTCTTGAACCTCGGCCTGTTTCGCCCCATATTCTCGCCCACCGATTTCGTGCAGATTAAAGGGCGCGGCACGCGCAGACATGATTTCCGCGAACAACTTCTGGATGAGCGACTCAAACAAGACGTGGCCGCGCCGGAAAAAACGGCGTTCAAGCTCTTCGATTTCTTCGCCAACTGTGAATACTTCGAGACCGAGTTCAACTACGACGAGGTTTTGAAGCTGCCGCAGAGTCGTGGTCGCGGTGAGAGTGGCAATAGCGTGGATGGCAACGGGCCGGTTCTGAGGGACGGTTATGAATACCTGGGCGAGGACATCCTCTCGACAATTCAAGAGGAGACAATCGGCCCCCGGGGGATGAAAGTCGACCGCATGCTCTTCGAGAGGTTCAGCGAGACCGTGCGGGGGGATGCGGCCATCGCCGCCGCCGTCGCCCAAGGCGAGTGGGAACGTTTGGATGACTATGTTCAGCGAGAGGTGTTCGACAAGCCCGAGGAATATTACAACCTCGAAAAACTGCGAAGGGCCGTCGACGCAGACCGCCGCCTCACCCTGCGCGAGATTCTGGAGAGAGTCTTCGACCTCATCCCCGAGTTCAAGTCGAAGCGCGACCTCCTGGAGGAGGAATTCGCCAAGTTCCTCGCCGATTACGAGCCGGAGGAGGCGGGCGCCATTTCAGCAATGCGGAGCTACTTCGAGGCGTACCTCACGAGCGACAGGATTCGCGCCATCATCAACGAGAAGCAATACGCCGAGCTCGCCACGGAACCGGCTCTCTCCTTCGCTACCTTCAGCGCCGTGCCGGAGAAATACCGCCGACTTATTCCGGACTACATCAGGGATTACGTTTCCCTGAACAAGTTTGCGCCATATCCATAGGAAAAAGCCCTCATGCTGGACGCCGAAACGAAACGCCGCATCGACACCGCCCGCGACATCCTCGTTGGGAAGGTTCCCGACCCCAAAAGCCAGGTCGAACAGATCACCATCGCTCTCATCTACAAGTTCATGGACGACATGGACGCCATGAGCGAGGAGTTGGGTGGACGGCGCAAATTCTTCATTGATGATTTTGCCCGCTACGGATGGGCGAAGCTGACCCGCGCGGGTCTGGGCGGCCATGAAACCCTGAACCTCTACGCCGAGGCCATCACGAAGATGCCGGAGAACCCGGGCGTCCCCCAACTGTTTCGGGATATTTTCAAAAACGCCTTCCTTCCATACCGAGACCCCGAAACGCTGCGCATGTTTCTCAAGGTCATCGACGAGTTTATTTACGATCACTCCGAACGGCTGGGCGACGCCTTCGAATACCTGCTCTCCGTTCTAGGAGCACAGGGAGATGCCGGGCAGTTCCGCACGCCGCGCCACATCATCGACTTCATCGTCGAGATAGTCGACCCCCAAAAAGACGAGAAGATACTCGACCCTGCCTGCGGCACCGCAGGCTTTCTCATCTCCGCCTATAAGCACATCTTGCAGGCGAACATGGATGAAAACGGCGAGAGCAGCCTGACTTCCGAGGAGCGGACGCGGCTGGCGGCGAACCTCATGGGCTACGATATTTCGCCCGACATGGTGCGGCTTTCGCTGGCGAACATGTACCTGCACGGGTTCACCGACCCGCATATTTTCGAGTACGACACGCTCACCTACGAGGATCGATGGAACGAACATGCGGACGTGATTCTGGCGAACCCCCCGTTCATGTCGCCCAGAGGCGGCATCCAGCCGCACGATCGATTTTCCGTTCAATCCAGGCGCAGCGAGGTGCTCTTCGTGGACTACATGGCCACTCATCTAACACCGGGGGGCCGCGCGCGCGCGGGAGTCATCGTGCCTGAGGGAATCATCTTCCAGAGCCAAAACGCCCACAGGCGGCTTCGCAAGATGCTGGTGGAAGAGTACCTCGTCGCCGTGGTCTCGCTTCCTGCTGGCGTGTTCAACCCCTACGCGGGGGTCAAGACCTCCATTCTCATTCTGGACAGGGCGCTGGCGAGGAGAACGAACCACGTAGGCTTCTTCAAAATCGAGAACGACGGGTTCGACCTGGGAGCGCAACGGCGGGAGATTGATAGCAATGACCTGCCGCAGGCGAAAGCGGAAATTCTCGAATACCTGCGCCGCCAACGGGCGGGGGAATCGCTGGATGATTTCGAGCCGACACACGGGCTGATCGTCGAGAAGGAGAAGATAGCGGAGAACGGAGAATACAATCTGGGTGGGGAGAGGTATCGGGAAAGTGGGGTTCGCTCTATATCAAAATGGCCAATGGTGACGTTGGGTACAGTCGTAGAAATTCTAGACAAGTTAAGAAGACCGATAACCAAACATGATAGGAAATCGGGTCCTTATCCATACTACGGAGCAACGGGAGTTCTGGATTATGTTGAGGACTATCTTTTCGATGAGCCACTGGTGCTGATCGGTGAAGATGGAGCAAAGTGGGGCTCAAATGAACAGAGTGCCTTTCCCGTGGAAGGGAAAATTTGGGTTAATAACCATGCACACGTTTTACGGCCAAGACGTGATCAAATCCTTGATCGATTATTAATTGAAGTTCTTAACGAGATGGATCTCTCGCCATACATAACGGGCGTAACTGTTCCAAAACTCAACCAAGCAAAGTTAAGGGATATTCAAATCCCCCTCCCGCCTCTCGATATCCAAAAGGAAATTGTCGCCGAAATCGAAGGCTACCAGAAGGTCATCGACGGAGCGCGCGCGGTGGTCGACAACTACCGCCCACATATCGCGGTCGATCCCGAATGGCCGATGGTGGCGTTGGGGGAGGTGTGTGCTAATTTCCAAAATGGTGCCAATTTTTCCAAGGATCAGATGGGGCATGGGACGCTTTTCGTTAATATTAAAGATATATTTTCTCCTGGTGTTATTGATTGCACGAAGCTGGAGCGTGTTGAATTAACCGAAATTGAGGTGCAACGAAAGAAATTAGCTCCGGACGACCTTCTCTTTGTTCGTTCTTCAGTCAAAGAAGAGGGCGTTGGCTACCCATCATTGATGGCTACCGCTGACGAGCCAATAGTTTTTTGTGGATTTATAATTAAATGTTCACCAGATAGAAATATTGCCTTGCCAAAATATCTCTTGCACTTGCTAAGAACACCAGATTTTCGCGCTAAAGTCGTCAGCCTTTCCAATCGAGCGAACATCACCAACATCACTCAGGATAGTTTGAAAGCCTTGCGGGTTCCCCTTCCACCCCCCGAAACCCAACAAGCCATCGTCGCCGAGATCGAAGCCGAGCAAGCCATGGTCGAGTCCAACCGCAAGCTGATCGAACGCTTCGAGAAGAAGATTGAGGTGGTTATCGCAAGGGTGTGGGGGGAAAATGGAAATGTGAGTGAGGCGAGGTTGTGAACTATGGACGATACTTTCGAACTCGCAAACCACCTTCCTCTTTCCTACAAGACTCAAGCTGAACAGGATTACATCGCATTTCTTTGGGATACCTTCGAGACGAACTACGAGACCGGTAAATATCAGTTTTCTTTTTTCGCCTATCATATGCTTACTATGAGTTTTATCTACTTTAATCTTTGGCAGATTAAAACGGTCTGGCCGGAGGATTTTAGAAAAGGATTAATTGGTTTTGGGAAAGAGGATGAAAAGAAATTGTTGGATGCCGAGTCTCCCTTTGCCTTCAGTTTGGTACGTGAAAGAGCTGTTCTGAGGATTCTTAAGCTCATTGCTTGTGACAACGGACAAATAGGAAACTTTTGGGGCTTCGTAGATATTCGCAACAAATCTGCTCATGCAAGCGGGAACATTTTCTTTAGCACTCAAGCAGCACTGGACAAGAAGATCAGTGAGATGTTGCGAGCGGTGGACGACATCCAAACTCGCTCCAAACCTGTTATCGAGCATTGCTATGAAGAGTTTCTACTCCAAAGCCATGACCCCGAAGAGCGTGAATACACGGACGAATCGGATCAGGTTCGTGAAGTGCTGATCCACGACTACTATTTGTCGCAAAAAGACTTAGAGTATTGTCTTGCCTTTGATATATCCAAACTGCGAAGGCGGGCTGAGTTCAGTCAAATCGAAACTTTGCACAACTCTCTATGTGAAGCCTACGGAACGGTATAATACCCCCATTTCCACCCCAAACCCCCACTCGCTTCAGGATACACCGGGGATATTTCATCTTAAGCTCGGTTTTGTTCCCCGCCCGCAAAGTCGCTGGATACCGGATAAAACCATTCCGGCATGACGGCAAAACCGAACCTGCCCGCAACCCATAACGGAAAGCAGATAAGGAAAATACAACTGGGGAGCGTTGCTTAATAGATTTTCCCGGATGCCACCTCTTTTTCGATGAAAGCATCCAGCGGCGCCGTGCTTTTCAGCTTCAGGCATTCGCGCAGGATGCCGAATTGCGCCGGGCCGACCATGATGTCAAGCCCTTGCGGAATCCCGCCGAAGACCTTCTCCCATTCTTCCGTTATCCTTAGTTCCTCAAGAGCTTGTTCTTTAGTCAAAGGTATCACGGGGCTTCCTCCGCAATATCGCGCAGCACGCGAATCGTCGACTTGTTCATTTCGGGTAGCATCTTCTCCACGACGCGGCGCGCGAATGCGCCCGTCCCCGTCGCCGAGACGACGTCGGCATTTTAGCTGATCGATGCCTGACCGCAATATAGGACGCGAAGACAGGCCTCTCTTATCCTCCCACAATCTCCACCTCATGCTCCCCCTCCGAGTCCGGCCATCAATTGGACGTGCGGCGGAGAACCAGGGCCTCGACGACCTCAGCCGCCTCTGGTGTCTCTTCCGCCGGATAGGGTGGGTCTCCGTGCCGGCCGTCCCACTCATGTTTCCCGGTGTTCAGGCACATCTTCGCTATGGATATCCGCTCAGGCGTCAGGTCGTCGTAGCCATTTTCGTAGCCGTTCACCACGACGCGCAGTCCGGCGGGATATTCCTGAAGCAGTTCGACCAACTCACCGACCAACATGCACGCTCTCCTCACATCGGGAATCCCAATGTCTTCAGGTTCCCGGCGATGGCGGCATCCAGCCTCGCATCCTCTTTCTGCCGCTCGAGTCATGGTTCCTTCGTTCCGGTTGTCAGGCGCCATCGGCAGACATGTCATTCTCCGCCGGGCAGTTTACAAACCGGGGCGAGCCTTGTCATCCGGTAAATTCGGTGAGCCGAAAGCGGTATTGCTCGCTGAGCCTGGTTGTATTCGTTCGAACAGGAAAAAGGGAGCAGATAACATGGGCTTGAGATTTCTGATCATTCTACCCCGCGCCGGCAGAGGCTCTGGCTCTTGCGCGAACATGAAACCATGAGTCAATCGGCAAGATTCTCGCTCATTGGTTGGAATTGACCCATTTATTCCGGAATACACCGTGGATATTTCGCCTTAATGTCGGAATTGTTTCCTCATCCCCAAATCAGGGCGGTTCGCGAACCGCCCCTACGGGATGCCGGATGAAACCGCTTCGGGGTGACGGGCGAAGCCACAACTGGCAAATCGGGGAGTAGGTGAGGAAACTAGAGGGTCAGCTTTGCGCTAGCCTGAAAAGAGCCTCGACAAAGCGTTTCGCATGTGGAGATGCGTCCTGGACTTTTTCGGGGTCCAGTTTCGCCAGAATCTCGAAGCTGTGCGCTCCCTTGTCATAGCCGCGTTTCGAGGTGTCGCGGGCAGCCCTGTCGAGACCATCCAGAACGTCATCTTTGGCGACCCGTTCGATCTGCGGATTTTGCGGGAGCGCGTTCTCCCGGTAGCCCTGGCCGTAAAACTCCTCCAGCGCATCCCGGTCGGCCAGAAACCACGACTCCATGAGTTGCACCATGAGATGGCATTGGTCGTCCGCCGCGCCGCCGGGGCGGGGCCACTCATCGGGAGCCCCTTGAAGATGTTCCCATGCCCCGGCTTGATCCACCGGCCTCTCGGCGTCCACCAGGAGCAGGCTGGTCCCATCCTGGCTGGCGTGCGCTATCTTGAATTTGTCGTATGCCTTGTCACGGCCGCCGCAGGCCACGATGCGGGGCATCCGCCCGCTCAACCCCGCTTTCTCGATGAAAGTCCCAAAGCCTTCGCGGCACGCCGTCCTCAGGGTCTTGCTGTCTCCGCCGCCTTCCACGTAGAGCCTGATGCTCACCACCTGTTTCCCCCGATCTCACCGCTCGTCCAGAGTTCCCCGAGCCGGTATCGCTCGAGCCACGGTTCGAGTTCGGCTTTGTCGAGGCGGTGAAGCTGCGTTGCGCCTTCGGACTTCTCGCAGACGACGATGGATTCAGGCGTTTCCGTGAGCGCATCCACGAGAACGTCGGAGTGCGTCGTTACGAAAATCTGGCTGCGCGAAGACGCCTTGACGAGTAGCTTCGCCACTTTCGGGATGATATCGGGGTGCAACCCGATTTCCGGCTCCTCGATGCAGACGACCGGCGGCGGTTCGGGGTGGCAGAGCACGGCGAGCAGGCAGAGATGGCGCAGGCTTCCGTCCGAGAGCCGCGTGGCGGGCACGGCATGTTCCAGGCCTTCTTCGTGGAAGAATATCTGCACCTCGCCGGTGGTTATGGCGGTGGTGATGTCCTTGACCGATTGATTGAATGTCTTCGAGTGCTCCAGTATCTCACGCTTTACCGGAGGGCGGTTCAGCAGATCGTCCAGCACCAAGGCGAGGTTCGAGGCGTCCTCCAGAAGGCCGTCCTTTTGCAGATCGGTTCGCCCCGGATGGCGCGGCGGCTTGCCTTGCTCGAAACTCCATTCGCGATAGAAGCGCATACGTTCGTATTTGCCGGCCAGATAGGTCAACTCCGGATAGGAGTCGGGATCTTTGCGCTGCGCGAGGATCGACTGGTCATGCTTCACGTCTTCCCGCTTGAGACGCCGTTCGCTTCGGGATTCCGCTCCGGTGAGAGCGTTGAGGACAGGATGCCCTTCCTGATAGTCATAGTAGAGATATGGTTTCTCGTTGCTTCCTGTCGGTTTCTCGTTCTCGACGGCCTCGTTCCCGAACTCGAACCGCGACCCGGTTTCCGTGAATGACAGCCGATGCCTGAGCGGCTGTTTGTTCGGGTGGTCGACGGTAACATCCAGGGTCGCTACAGGAAGTTGAGGTGTCCCCTTCCATAGCCAATCGCGGACGCCTCCCCCTTCCCGAATCGGTTTTTGAAGATCCCCGGGCGCCGCCGCGAGAAGCGAGAGCGCTTCGATGAGGTTGGACTTACCGGAGGCGTTCGGCCCGATGAGGACGTTCAGCGGCTCCAGGGGAAATTCCCCGTACGAAGGGCCATAGGAGAGGACGTTCTCCAGGCGGATCGTTCGAATGAACCTCCTGCCTTCCATGGTCTGCTCTCCCCAGGTTCGTCCCGGCTGAATGACAAGCATTTTCAGGAACAGGATAGCATACGCGAACGTATAACCCACCCGCCGCGCGGTTCACAATCGCCGCGCGCCCCACCCGGTAATTTCTCGCTTACCGGTTGGAATTGACCCATTTATTCCAGAATACACCGTGGATATTTCGCCTTAATGTCGGAATTGTTTCCTCATCCCCAAATCAGGGCGGTTCGCGAACCGCCCCTACGGGACGCCGGATGAAACCGCTCCGGGGTGACGAGCGAAGCCGAACCCAAAGCAATCGTTCCTTCCCCGGTCGCGTCAAACACTCGTCTCGCCTGACCGCCTCATCGACCTCACCCTGAGTAGCGGCCCTTCGACAGGCTCAGGACAGGCTCCCTCGACTTCGCTCGGGGCAGGCTCCGCCGTTCTCCGACACTCCTCACCCTGAGTAGCGGCGGAGCCGCGTATCGAAGGGCGCGCTCCCTCGATACGGCGCGCGAGCGCGCCTACTCGGGATGAGGGTGGGGTGAATTCCGACTGATGAAGGAGGAACTCTTCAGAGCAGTTCGGCGGACCTGTTCGGGATGGGAAGGTATGACGCGCAAGGGCGGCGCATTTCCCTTGGGAACCTTTTCAACAACCCCTCCCCGCTCGGGTTTGAGCGCGCATTTCCCCGCAATTGGCGTATCCGGGTTTTCGTCCGGATGGGCGAGAATCCCCCGCGCGCGGGCGAGAGCGTGTTCTCCGCGATTCGGGGAGGGAGAAAATGGACGGGGCGGTTCGGGGTGAGGCGGGAAGCGCGAACGCTCCTTTCCCGGCCGCGTCAGACGCTCGCTCCCCGCGCGCGGTTCGTCTCCCGCCTCCGCCGGATGCGGCCGAAGGGAATTTCCGGAAATTTCGGTAAAATTAGATAAAATTGGATAAATTTAGATAAATTCACGATGTTTTCCGGTAAATAAATGAAAAATTATCTCGTTGATTTATATGGAGTTAAGCTAAAATATCCCTCTGGATTGACACCCGGGAAGCCCCTTTTTACTATGGGGGATTCTCGGGATGAGGCGGCGGCCGCCGGTGAGGAGTGGATATGCGAATCGGGAGATGGTTGTGCGCGCTGGGTTGCGTGGTGTTGATGGCGGTGTTTTTCCTCCCCTCTTTCTCCGCAGGCCAGGACGAGCAGACGCTGCGCGGGGTGCAGAGGGTGCGCGTGCGCACGATGAAGAGCATCAGCCGCGCGATGCGCCGGGTCAAGGTGTATACGAAAAAGGCGAACTACAAGCGCGTCGCGGCGGCGGCGGAGGAAATCGCGCTGCTCTCGGCGGCGATTCCGTATTTAAGCCCCAAGGGCAGCGCCTTCGGCAAGACGCGGATCAAGAATGAGGTCTGGAGCCGGTTCGACGATTACACGAAAATCGCCAGGGATTCGGCCCAGATCGCGAGAGGCCTCGCTAAGGCGGCTCAGGCGAAGGATAAAAGCGCCGTTCTCAAGACGTTCAGCGCCCTGTCGGACAGCTGTACGCAGTGCCACAAGCCGTACCGCAAGAAGAAAAGAAAATAGGTTCTCCTCTGTTCCATACCCAGATTCGAGGACGCGCTTGACGACACGGCCCACCATCCCCGGGCCCGACCCGGATACGAAACCGCCGAGTTTCAAGGCTCCCGCAGGAGCGGCGGATTGTCATTTCCACGTCTTCGGGCCCGAAGCGGATTACCCCTACGCGGAGCCCAGGCGCTACACGCCTCCTCAGGTGCTGGAGAGCGACTACCGAAAGATGGCCGGCATCCTGGGCCTCGAGCGGGGCGTCGTGGTGCAGGCGAGCCCCTACGGCGCGGACAACGCGAGAGTGGTCGAGGCGATCCGCGTCCTGGGGCCGGGCTACGTGGGCGTGGGCGTGGTGGACGCGGACGCCTCAGAAGAAAGGCTCGACGAGTTGAACCGGCTGGGGGTCCGGGGCGCGCGCATCAACTCGGCCTCGGGCGGCAGAAGCGGAATCGAGCGGATGGGTGAGCTGGCCGCCAGAATAAAAGGTTTCGGCTGGCACATGCAGTTTCACATACACGCCGAACAGTTGGCTGAACTAAAGCCCGAGATAAGGAAATTGCCGGTCGACGCGGTTTTCGACCACATGGGTCTTTTCCCCGCGGATATGCCGCTGGCGCACCCTGATTTCCAGATGCTGCTGCGTTTGCTCGAAAGCGGAAGCGCATGGGTGAAGCTGAGCGGCGCCGAGCGGATTTCCAGGCTGGGACTTCCCTACCGAGACGCCATCCCCGTGGCGCGCGCCCTGATCGACGCCGCGCCCGAGCGGGTGGTGTGGGGCACGGACTGGCCCCATACGAACGTGAAGCCCGCGATTCCCAACGACGGCGATTTGATGGACCTTCTCGCGGAATTTGCGCCCGATGAGAGGGTGCGCCGGAAGATACTGGTGGAGAACCCTTGCGCGCTGTACGGGTTCGGTGAGCCGTAATACTGAGGGTTATCGGCACTGATAAAAATGGGAAGAACCACTCTCCCCTTGAGGGCCGTTGAAAAAGCCCCTCTCCTCAGGGGATAAAGGCACCCCCCCCTACCCCCCTTGTCAGGGGGGCAAGAAAGAGCAAACCCCTCTCAGCCCGGCGGGTGCGCATCGCCTTTTCATACCCCCCTGACAAGGGGGGGTAGGGGGGGGTGGTTTTCCAATCGAAAGGGGCGTTCCCTCTATGCCCTGAAATCAGGATTATTTCAATAGCCTCAAGGCGGGAGGCCCTCCCGGGTCAGCTCCCCAGTTTTTCCCGGAGTATCTCCTGCAAAGCCTTGGGGTTGGCCTTGCCCCCGGTCGCCTTCATCGCCTGGCCGACGAAAAAGCCCATGAGCTTCGTTCTTCCGCCCCGGTAGGCTTCGACTTCTTCGGGGTTCGACGCGAGCACATCGTCCACGACGCTCTCTATCGCGCTCGAGTCGGTGATTTGTTTCAGCCCCTTCTCCTCCACGATGGTCTCGGGGTCCTGTCCGCTCTCCGCCATTTCGTCGAACACGGATTTCGCGATCTTCCCGCTGATGGTGCCGTCGTCGATGAGCGAGATCATTTTCGCCAGCCGCTCAGGCGTTACGGGGCATTCCTCGATGGTGATTTTCCGTTCGTTCAACAGGCGCAACACGTCGCCCATTACCCAGTTACTCGCCGCCTTGGCCCGTTCTTTTCCGGCGGCTTCTACGACCTGGTCGAAATAGGCGGCCAGCTCCTTCTCCGCCGTCAGCACATCCGCGTCGTACCGGGGGAGGCCGAACTCCTCCTGAAAGCGTCTGCTTTTGGCATCGGGCAACTCCGGCAGTTGCGCACGGACTTCATCGAGCCATTTCGCATCCACGGTGAGTGGCACCAGATCGGGGTCCGGGAAATAGCGGTAATCATGCGCGTATTCCTTCGATCGCATCCCCCGCGTCACGCCGGCGGATTCATCCCACAGCCTGGTCTCCTGATGGATGGCGCCGCCGGAATCCAGGACTTCGCGCTGGCGTTTTTCCTCGTACTCGAGCGCGCGCCGAAGGTGCCTGAAAGAATTCATGTTCTTGATTTCGACCTTTTCGCCGAATTTCTCCGACCCTTGCGGCCGGAGGGAGATGTTGGCGTCGCAACGCAGGCTGCCTTCCTGCATGTTGCCGTCGGATATGCCCAGATAGCGCACCAGGGTCCTGAGTTTCCGCATATAGGATTCGGCGTCCTCGGGGTTTCTGAGTTCCGGCTCCGAAACGATTTCGAGCAACGGCACGCCGGCTCGGTTCAGATCGGAATAAGAATGTTCCGGATCTCCCAGTTCGTCGCCATGAATCAGCTTACCGGCGTCTTCTTCCATATGGATTCTCGTGAGGTTGATGCTCACGTCCCGTCCGTCCCTGGTTGCGAAATGAACGCATCCCCCCGTGCAGATGGGCTCTTCGTATTGAGAGATTTGATATCCCTTGGGGAGGTCTGGATAGAAATAATGTTTACGGGCGAACCGGCAGACCGGCGCGATATCCGCCCCGACGGCCAGCCCGAGCCTCAGGGTGTATTCGATGACCTGCCGGTTCAGAACCGGCAAGACACCGGGCAGTCCGAGGTCTACCGTGCAAGTGTGCTCATTCGGGTCCCCCCCGAATGCGGCGCTCGAGGCGCAGAATATTTTACTTTTCGTATTCAACTGGGCATGTACTTCAAGGCCGATAACCGTTTCGTATGCCATCATCTCCCTCTATCGTTCATATGGCTCAAAGCGGCGGGAGCGCTTCGTGATGCGTTGTTGCTCTTTCGAACGTCGCCGCCGCTTGAAGAATCGTTTTTTCAGCAAATGGCTTCCCGACCAATTGAAGCCCAATCGGCAACCCTCCCGAGGTGAATCCGCAAGGCTGACTGATGCCGGGAAGGCCGGCCAGGTTACAAGGTATCGTTAAAATATCGGACAGATACATGCTGATGGGATCATCGAGGCGCTCACCAATCTCGAAAGCGGGAGTCGGGGCCGTGGCCGATAAGACTACATCGACATTTTCGAACGCGGCCTTGAAATCCTGGCAAATGAGTGTACGGACCTTTTGCGCTTTCGTATAGAAAGCGTCGTAATATCCGGAAGACAGCGCATAGGTACCAAGCATGATTCGGCGTTTTACTTCGTCACCAAAGCCGTTTTCCCGGCTGGCTGCATACATGCCGAATAATGAACCGAATGTGGAATCCCCCTTTTTGCGCACACCAAAGCGGACCCCGTCGTAACGCGCCAGGTTGCTGCTCGCCTCTGCGGGCGCGAGGATGTAATAGACAGGCAAGGCATATTCGGTGTGAGGGAGAGAAATTTCATGAATTTCCGCTCCTTGCTCCTCGAAGACGGCAATCGCCTCCCGGACCGCTGTCTCGACCTCAGGGTCCATCCCCTCGATGAAGTATTCTTTGGGAATGCCGATCTTCATGCTATCAACTCCGGCCTCCAAGTCATCTGTGTAATCAGGAACCGGTTCATCGGCTGAAGTGGAATCACGAGGGTCGTGACCGCTAACGGCGCCCAGCAAAATGGCCGCGTCCTGAATGTTATTCGCAAAAGGCCCGATCTGGTCCAGAGAACTGGCGAAGGCGATGAGACCATAGCGCGAAATTCGTCCGTAAGTGGGCTTCATGCCCACGACACCGCAGCAGGCGGCCGGCTGGCGTATGGAGCCCCCGGTATCCGAACCCAGAGAGACGACACAGGACCGCACCGCAACCGCGGCGGCTGACCCCCCGCTGCTTCCTCCCGGGATGGTTTTCAGGTTCCATGGGTTGTGGGTCGGTCCGAACGCGCTCTGCTCGCACGATGAACCCATGGCGAATTCGTCCATGTTCAATTTGCCGAGTATGACCGCCCCCGCCTTCTTCAACCGGGCCACGACGGTGGCGTCATACGGGGCTTCGAAATTCTCCAGGAACCGGGAAGCGCAAGTGGTCTTGGTACCCTTCATGCACAGAAGGTCTTTTACGGCTACGGGGATTCCCAGAAGGGGAGAATCATCATCTCCGGCGCCGATTTTCGCATCGGCGGCGCGGGCGGCGCCGATGGCCTCGTCCTCGAGAACGCTCAAATAGGCGCGCACTCTCTCCTCCGTCTCGCCGATGCGTTCGAGATAAGCCTTGGTCAGTTCCTCCGCGCTGAATTCCCTTGCTCTCAGGTTCTCCAGGATTTCCGCGATGCCGAGTTGAAGCAGTTCGTTCATTCGCACTCCTCGTCCGTGTGTCCGTTAATGCGTCTTGAATCGAGAGAAAACACCACGGGCGGCCCGCTCGTCAAACCCGCGCCGCCGGAATTTTCCGCGGGCACAGGATAAGAGCCGGTTCCCCCGGGAGTAACCGGCCATCCACCCGGCTCTTGCGGGCGCGGGCGTTCGATTTCCCTCATGGGCTGCTCAGCAAAAAAGTGGCGTAGCCGAGAATCTGCTTTCCGCCGCCGTCGTGGTAGACCTCGAGGTCTTGCTGCCAGCTGTCCAGTACGTTCTGGGCTTCGCGTGAATCCGCATATTCAAGCCGGTTCTCGATAATGGAACGCGCTTGGGGGGCCAGAAAGGATTCCCAGGCGGTTTCCGATTCGTACTCCACGAATTCAACGTCATATCCCTGTTCCGTAAGGTGGCCCCGGAATTCCTCCACGTCAATCGGTTCGCAGGGCAGGTAGGCGTCGAGCCAGTTCGCCAGTCGCTCGGAATCGACGTCTTCATCTTCGGGTTTCCAGACCAGACCGGAGAAGGCGACCCATCCCCCGGGCTTCACTATCCGGGTTAAACTCCTTAGCTTGCTTGCGCTGCCCGAGGGGTAAGCGGGTCCGCACAAAAGCGCCAGATCGAAGTAACCGTCGTCGAAGGGAAAATCATCGCCCGAATGCGTCAGCAAATCGATGAGATGGGACAGGTCTTCGAATAAAATTCGCCGCCTTCCATCTTCCACGAACTCGGGGCGATCGTCGAGGCCGATTGCCGAACACCCGAACATCCGCGCGAGTGAAATGACGCTTCCTCCCTTGCCGCACGATGCGTCGAACACCAGAAGATCCGCCGACAAGCCGATGTGCTCGCCAATCTTTTTGAGAGTATCTACCGATATGGGAGCGAGGAAGTGATTGTGTTTGAAACGCTCGAATAAGTCGGGTTGCATGAAACGGGCTGTGAGCCGGTCTTAAAAAATCGAGAGGCCGATTAAGTCGAGCATCAGGATAAGCGTGCTCAAGCCCAGGATTCCACCGATGATGAGGGCCAACAATCCGAAAAGTTTTCCGTACACCATGACTGCTTTCTCCCAACCATTAGAACAACGGCTATTTCTTTTTGCCTTTTCCCTTCGTGGATATTTTGGCAGGCTGCGACTTGCTGATCTGCATGAATACCTTGCCATCCTTCAATATGGTAACACCTCCCGTCGATTCGCTGATAGCGAACGATATGGCCGTGCTTACTTCCGTTATACCCGCTCCGGCCATATGACGCGAACCCAGCCCCGGGGGCAAATCATTCTCGGGCGCCGCGTTCAGGTGTCTGCCGGCGGCTTCGATGATCCCGTCTCCTCGAATGACGAATGCGCCGTCGATAGCGCTGAACTCCTTGATGGTTTCGCGCAGGGCCGGGTCCATGATGTTTCTTTGCTCTTCCGGGTATCCATGAAAGGGATTGATGACGAGTTGGCGTGAATACTGCAGCACGAGATCATGGTCTCCCAGAACGAAAAGCGCGCCGCGAGGTTTTCCCTCCCGCCCTTCGGCGCCGAGTTCGAGAGCGAGCGACAGAACTGTTTCAAACACTTTCGGGTCTACGCCATCAACGGCGCTTTGTGTTTCCGATGTCTGGAGCATTTCTTTTTCGCGGTCCAGATGAAACACCATGAGCGTGTCGATTTCTTCGTTCTCGGGCAAACCCGAGAGGCAAACCACGGTGTCGTTCTGCGTGATGGAGCCTTCGCTCAAGGCGATTACAACGCCCATCTTGATGATGTCGATACGGTTCAGGGACAAGGCGGGCAATTGCAATACCTTGCAATCCCGTTTTTCCAATTCCTCGTAGAGATCGGGGGAGCAAGTGGTGGTGAAATGCTCCACGCCGACGGGGAGATCCATCAAGGCGTCCAGATCCTTCATCGCGTCCGCGTGAATGAAAACGGCCTTGGCCTCCAGTTCGTTGCAGATTTGCGAAGCCGCGGCGATGATGCTTTCACTGAGGCCGGCTTGTTTTTCGATCGCTGCTCTCACCTTTACCCCTTTCCTTCCAGCGCCACGTAGAAAGTCGTGCCGCGCCGCTCGACTACCAGCAAATTTCCTTTGTTTTCTGCTTTTTTCAGCGCTTCTCGCAACTGGTTCGTATTGGCAATCGCTTTGCGGTTGGCTTCCACAATGACGTCACCCCGGCGTAAACCGGCCACAGCTGCGGGACTATCCGGCAATACGTTGGAGATGACAACGCCTTTCTTGGCTTTTGCCCCAATCTGCTTTCTGATTTCAGGAGTCAGGTTTTGCCCCTCGATGCCCAGTTTTTTCTGAAGTGCGGGTTTTGATGCTTTCGCCAGTTCCTCCGTCGATCCTGGCAACTTGCCGACTTGAATTTTGATGTCATGTTTTTTGCCGTCCCGTACGATGCCGATTTTAGCGGTAGAGCCCGGTTCCAGGTCGGCCGCGGCAAGGGAGAGTTGACGGGGGTTTTCAATATTTCTCTCATTTATGCTTACGATCACGTCGCCCCTTTTAATGCCGGCTTTTTCTGCAGGCGCATTTTCGATCACGTTAGAGACCAGAGCGCCCCGGGTTTCTTTCAGGCTTAATTCTTTTGCCAGATTTTCATTGACGGGTTGAATGGATACGCCCAGAAATCCACGGGTAACCACTCCCTTGCGAAGCTGGGGAAGCAGTTTCTTCGCTATATTGATCGGTATGGCGAAACCAATACCGATATTACCGCCGCCTCTGCTGAAAATTGCGGTGTTGATGCCCACGACGTTTCCTTTTAAATCGAAGAGGGGCCCGCCACTGTTTCCCGGATTGATGGAGGCGTCGGTTTGAATAAAATTATCGAATCGGCTAGAGCCGATGACGCGCCCTTTGGCGCTCACGATTCCGGCCGTCACCGTGTGGGATAATCCGAAAGGATTTCCTATGGCCATAACCCAATCGCCCACGCGAAGTTTTTCGCTGTCCCCGAGCTTTACCGCGGTGAAAGTATCCCCGGGTTTCGTTTCTACCTGGAGTAGCGCGATGTCGGTTTGGGGGTCGCGGCCCACGACCTTTGCTTTTCGTTTCTTTTGGTCGTTGAAGCGGACCGTTATTTTTGATGCGTTTTCGACAACGTGATTATTCGTTACGATAAGTCCGGTATCAGTCACGATGAAGCCCGAGCCCATGTTCTGCTGTCTGGGTTGTGGGCGCAAGCCGCCACGAGGTTCGCGGCGGAAAGGTCCTTCATGAAAACGCCTGAAAAATTCGTTCCACAAATCTCCAGGAAATTCACCTCTTGAACTCGCTTCCACCTTTGCTTCCGTACTGATATTCACCACGGCTGGGCTTAATTTTTCCGCCAACCCGGCCAGGGATGGCAGCTTCCCCGCACTGACTGCGGATTGGGCGGTTATCGGCGTGAGAAGCAAGGACAGGCCAAACAATATCGTGATGATGAGGGAGGTTGAGCCCAACGATTTGAATTTTGAAGGATGAAGAGCATTCCGCATTTTTTTTCCCTTCTCTATGCATCAAATGTACTGGCGGCAACAAACACCACATCACTGGTTTTAGATATACCAAAGTTCCATCTGTGTGAAAATCGGCAAATAGCTGAAAAAAGCTTGATTATTGTTTTTTGCAGATTCAATTGGCGGGAATGGCGTTATTCTTGGGCCGATCACATCGACGCGGGGCGGGTGGAGGGATATTCTCTCCGTCGTCTCTGAGGAAACTGCTCAGGCCTCGCACGGGAGAGTTTTTGGAAATGATGCGCGCATGAGTCCGGAATCCCAAACCATTCTGCTCGCCATTTCGGCAGCCTTCGTGAGCGCGGCGACGAACATCACCTTCGCGCCCGCCCTGCGGCAGATGGGTTCGTTCGCGCTCGCCCAGTTCAACAACCTGGGTAACACCGTCATGCTGGGGGCCATCGGTTTCTGGCTCTACGAGGCGGGGAGTTTCCGCTGGGAGGCGTTCGCCTGGTTCGGCGTTCTGGGCGTGATGAACTACAGCATCAACCGCTGGGTCTTCTACACCGGCATGAACATCGTCGGCCCCGCGCGCCACATCACCATCACGAGCATGGTCCCGCTTCCCAGCCTGATACTGGCCGTCATCTTTCTGGGAGAAGAACCCGGCCGGTGGGTGGTGCTCGGCACGGTTCTCGTCGTCTTCGGCATCGCCGCCGTGAGCTATGAGCCCTCGGGCGGAAGATGGTTCCGCGCAGGGATCGGCTGGTCGCTCACGAGCATGCTCATGCTGGTCGCAAGCGCCTTCATGCGCAAGCAGGGCATGTCGTACATGGCGGCCCCCGCCCTGCTCACCGCGTGGTCGGCCATGGTCGCGATTCCGACTTCCGAGGCCTTCCGGCATTTTCTCCCGAAGCGTTATTTCGAGTGGGGCTCGAAGCGCTATCTTCCGCTGCTGGTTTTCGGAACGATCACCAACGGGCTGATGCAGATACTCATCAACCTCTCGCTCAAGGGAAAGCTCTCGCTGGCGGTTCCCATTCTGAGCAGCACGCCGATTTTCGCCCTGTGCCTTTCCGCGCTGTTCCTGCGAAACATCGAACGCCTGAACGCGCGCGTGGTGTTCGGCATACTCATCGCCGTGCTGGGCATCGTGGCGGTGAGCATCGGGCGGCACGGCTAATCCGGCCATGGACAACACGATGGGGATCGTCTGGGCGCTGGCCGCGGCCGTCATGGCGGCGTTCACGGGCGTTCTTGCCGCGCGGCCCCTGCGGCACATGGGTTTGATGTCCGCCACCCTGCTCACCAACGTCTTCAACATGCTCGTTCTGGGCCTTTTCGGCTGGTGGGAATACGACCCCGCCGACGTGACCCTCGAGGGCATGCTCTGGTTCGCCCTTCTGGGCGTCACCGCCTACAGCTACGGGCGGCTGGTGTATTACAAGGCGATCGACTCTATAGGCCCGCCCCGGCTGATGACGCTCATGAGCACGTCCCCTTTGCTCAGCCTCTCCCTGGCCGTCCTGTTCCTGGGCGAGCAGCCCGGCCCGGCCGTTCTGGGGGGTACGGGCCTCGTGGTGGCGGGCGTCATCCTGGTGAGCTACGAACCCGCCAGGGGGCGCTGGTTCCAGCCGGCGATTCTCTGGGGTTTCGCGAGCGCGGTCTCGCTCGGCGTGAGCGTGTTCATCCGCAAGAAGGGCCTGGACGCCATGCCGAACATCGCTCTTACGGTCGCGTGGTCGAACATGGTGAGCATCCCCATCATCTACAGCCTGAGATACCTCTCCCCGCCGGCGCTGTTCGACTGGGGGCCGCGCTGGGCGGTCGTGACCATCATCGTGGTCGGCGTGCTGAACTCGGGCAACCAGCTGCTCTACAACCTCGCCATCATCAACGCCGAGGTCAGCGTCGTCGGCCCCATCATCGCGTCAATGCCAATCTTTTCAGTGATTTTCACCGTCCTCATGCTGCGCGACATGACGCGCGTGCGGCCCCGGCTCGTCCTGGGCGTATGCGTCACGGTGGCCGGAATGGCCGCCGTCGCCCTGGGCCGATGAGGTGAGCGAACCCCGCAATTCCCCGCATTTGCCGTCATCGAGAGAGCCCCGGACCGTGGCAGAATTCCCCTGCGCCCGGATTCCGCGGCGTCTCATCCCAGGAAATTAATTTTCAGAAATTTATCGAAAAACCCCGTAAATTTATCTAAATTTATCGAATTGTTCAGAAATTATTATTTGTATTTTTCACCTTCTGCGTCTCGCCCGGGCAGCACCCCTTCCGCCGCCTGAAAAACGATGGCCGACGGACGGCCTCTCCAGCATACCCCGTCGACGCGAAAGTCCCCCGGTGGCAAGTGCGGGGAATTGCGGGGGTCGTATTTCACGCCCCACTTGAGGGAGTTGTCGAAAAAACCTCGTCGGGTGCATCGCTTCTACCCATCTGAGGAGGGGGCTTCTTCAACAACCTCTCCCCGGTCGCAGCCCTTCCTCCCCGTTCGGCGGACCCTCCCTCCCCGGTCGGGTTCGACCCACCATTGACACCGCTCCCCCCGCGTGAAAGCATCGCGGAAAACATCATCAAACAAGCGGGCGCTCTTGCCGCCTCCCGCTTTATTCTCGACAAGGAGAGCGAAGATGCTTCTGCGTATCGGCCGGTGTGTGGTGGTGACGTGCTTGTCGGTGGTTTTTTCCATTCTGGCGTTTGCACCGGAAGAGGCGCAAGCCGCCGGGAAAGACGTCGTCTTCATCAAGGCGTTTTATCCCCTGGATGAGCCGAGGTTTCACTGCATCGACATCCCGGGGCACCGCGACCGCGTGAGAACCACGGCCGCCCTTCTCGTCCATACCTGCAAGGAGGGCATCTGGAACCTGGACGAGCAGTTCGACCCCGCCGCCGTAAAGAAGGGCCAGCTCCGGATGCCCGAATACGGCCTGTGCGTCGCTGCGGCCGCAGCCAAAGACGGCGCGAAGCTCGTGCTCAAAGAGTGCGATGGTTCCGCCCTTCAGAACTGGCGTTTCGAGAACTACCGACTGAGCCTTAAACGCCATCCCGAAAAATGCCTCACCATCGGTCCCGAGCCGTCGCGCCTCACGCGGGGCGGGCGCAGGCTGCCGAGCCGCCACATGGCGCGCTCCCTGGCTCTCGGGACGTGTTCGGAAGAGGCGCTCGAAAGACAGCTCTGGCGGCTGGAAAAACCCATGAAGCGCACCGGCTCCATCATGCCGTTCAAGTAGGGTGAGGCGCGCTAGATTCTCATCCTGAGTAGGCGCGCAAGCGCCGTATCGAAGGATGGGGGGCGCATTTCTCCGGCGGACGCGCATTTCGCCCTTCGACAGGCTCAGGACAGGCCCCTTCGATACGCGGCTCCGCCGCTACTCAGGGTGAGGAGTGTCGGAGAACGGCGGAGCCTGCCCCGAGCGAAGTCGAGGGAGCCTGTCCTGAGCCTGTCGAAGGGCCGCTGCTCAGGGTGAGGGTGATGTGACGGGTTGACCAGGGTGAGGAAGACATGAAACCTCCTCATCCCGAGTAGGCCCGCGAGGGCCGTATCGAGGGACGCCCATAGGGACAGGCCTCCGTGCCTGTCCTGACGGCAACCATCCCGCAAAGGACAACCATGGAGGGTAGGACAACCCCTTAGGGTTGTCCCTGCTACAACTGCCAATCCTCCTTTATAGGACTTTTTCAACACCCCGTATTGAGGGGGTGCGCTTCATCAGGGTAGGCCGCGATCTGTCCCCGTGATATGATGCGAAGCTCATCATTCGTTTGGTTTTGCGATGTCACGACGAGGAGGATTCACCCGTGTTTTTCCGCAAGAACACGTCCATGAACAAACTGTCCGCTTTCACCCTGGCGGCGCTCCTGGCGCTCGGGCCGGCCGGCTGCGGCGGCGAGGGAGGCGGCGGCCCGGCCACGGGCGCCCCGCCCGCCACCATGCCGAGCCGGTCGCAGACCCCGGAAATCGAGCGGACTTCGATCGTCGTCGAGCCCCATCCCGTGTTCCCGGTAGGCGAGTGGCTCCCCAGGGAGGACGTATATCTCCCCACGCGGCCGGGCGTGCGCCAGCGTGTCCTGCTCGCCAAAACGGCGAACGCTGGAACCAAGGCCGTCATCCTCTTCACGGGCGGCAACGGAACGCCGATTACGCTTACGCGGCATGGGGGCACCCGCCTCACCGCCAATTCCCTGGTGAGAAGCTCGGCGCTCTTCGCCGAAGCGGGATTCATCACGGCGGTCGTCGAATTACCCCTGGACACGTCGTCCGTGAACCGCAGCGTGAGCAACGCTTACAGGCAATCCCCGATGCACCATACGGACATGCGCGCCGTGGTGGATTTTCTGGTGAGCGAAGGCGCGCGCGAGGTGTTCCTCATCGGCACGAGCCGGGGCACGCTCTCCGTCGCGTACCTGGCGACCGTGATGGCGCACCCGAACGTCAAGGGCTACGTCCTCACGGCGACCCTGGCCGAGAAACCGCCGGCCGTCAGGTCTTACGCCACTCGCATTACGGACCCCGTCCTGATGGCGCATCACACGAACGACGGTTGCCATGTCACAAAATACGCCGACGCGCGGGCCATATTCGATTCCATTCCGGCAAGCACGCGGAAGGATTTCGTCTCCGTGAGCGGAGGGGACCCGCCGAGGGGCCGTGCTTGTGGGGCGCAGAGCGCCCATGGATTTTTGGGTGTTGAGCACAAGACGATGGCGGCCATCGTGGATTGGATGAACGGCAAGACCCCGCCCGCGCACGTGAGTCCGTAGTGAGAGGCCCCTGCTCGCCTCCTCGCCTTGAAAACCAACCCCCCCTACCCCCCCTTGTCAGGGGGGTATGAAAAAGCAATGCCCCGGTAAGGGAGCAAGACCTACCCGACGAGGGGGGTAAAAAAAAAGAAGGTCCCCCCGACAGGGGGGAGCAACAAAAAGACCCCCCTGACAAGGGGGGGTAGGGGGGGTTGCCTTTGTCCCCTGAGGAGGGGGGCTTTTTCCACAATCCTTGCAGAGACAAGTCGCGACCTGTCTCTACCTCTTCTCCGCCGAGACGAGCCTCGCCTGCATGGGCACTTGAATAACGCCGTCGCTCTCGTATTCGCGCAGCATCCCGAGCAGCGCTTCGCGTATCTTCTCTCTGGCTTCCGCCGTCTGGGAGGCGAGGCGCGAGGCGGTGCGCACGGTGGATTTCTCGAACACCTCGATGATGCGGGCCGGCTCTTCCGCCTGCATATAAAGGGTGAAGCCTGTGATCTCGGGCGTGGTGAAGCCCGCCGCCGTCATGACGCGCGCGCATTTTTCGTCGTCTTCCAGGAAGGGTTCCGGCGGGCCGGATACGAGGGGGACGTCCGGGTCGCCGTGCTCCTGGATGGCCCGCGCCATCAGGGATCGGTGGCCCGCGTCGTGCGTCCAGGCGGTGAAGGCGAGTTTGCCCCCACTCTTGAGCACGCGCGCCGTCTCGGCCAGCGCGACCTCGGGGTAGGGGAAGTGCAGGAAGCCGAAGTTACTCGCCACGGCGTCGAAGCGCTCGTCCTCGAAGGGCATGTCCTCCGCGTCGCAGTGCCGGAACTCCGCCCCCGGCCAGCGGCGCGCCGCTTCGGCCAGCATGTCGTCGGCGAAATCGGCCCCCACCACCGTGCAGCCGCGCATGAGCGCCCCAGCGGAGACGACACCCGTCCCGCAGGCGAGGTCGAGAAGGCGCGTCCCGAAGCGCGCGTCCACGGCGTCCAGCAGCGTGGGAACCGCCTGCGCGGTGATGACGCCGAAGAGGTCGGCGTATTCCCCCGCCGCGCCGTTCCAGCCGGTGCGCTCGAACTCGCGGAAGGCTTCGGGGTCGTACCCGGATGTTTCATTCATCTCTCATCTCCCAGGTGCTGTGCTTTCGTCCGCCGCGACGCCGCGCGCCACCAGGTCCACGCCGTCCGTGCCGATGATATCGCACGCGATGATCTCTCCCGGTTCCGCTTCCGTCTCGTGCAGGAATACCTCGCCGTCCACTTCCGGGGCCTGGAGCCGCGTTCGCCCGCGCAGGAGACCCTCGCCCGTCAGGCCCTCGACGAGCACCTGCGTCTCCTGGCCGACCAACGCTTCGTTGTCTTCGGCCATGATGCGCTCCTGGAGCGCGAGCAGGCGCGCCATGCGCTCGCTCGCGAGTTCGGCGGGCACCTGATCGGGCAGGCGCGCCGCGATGGAGCGGTCCTCGGGCGAGAAGACGAAGCCGCCCAGCCGGGCGAAGCGCG
This sequence comes from bacterium, assembly GCA_022825065.1. Lineage (GTDB taxonomy): Bacteria > UBA8248 > UBA8248 > UBA8248 > UBA8248 > Bin107. The sequence continues at coordinate 156,610 of JAJDYR010000015.1, read as the reverse complement.
TCTCCTCCGCGAAATCGAGCAGGCGTTCGAAATCCGCGTCTGTCTCTCCCGGGAAGCCGACGAGCATGGTGGTCCTGAGCGCGCAGCCGGGCACTTTTTCCTTGATGCGCGCTACGAGTTCGCGCGTTCCTTCTTCATCGATGCCGCGCCGCATCGCGTCGAGCACGGGCGTGGCGACGTGCTGGAGCGGCATGTCGATGTACTCGCACACCTTGGGGAGTTCGCGGTAGGCGTCGAGCAGTTCGTCCGTCACCCCGCGCGGGTAGTTGTAGAGCACGCGGATCCAGTCGAGGCCGTCCACGTCGTTCAATTCCGCTAACAATTTTGCGAGGGAGAAGCCGAGTCCCAGGTCGACGCCGTAGCTCGTGATCTCCTGCGCGAGCAGGTTCACCTCGCGCACGCCCGCTTCGGCGAGCGCGCCCGCTTCCTCCACCACCAGGTCGAGCGGGCGCGAGCGGAACCTGCCGCGGAACCTGGGGATCACGCAGAAGGTGCAAGGCCGCGAGCAGCCCTCGGCGACTTTGAGATAAGCGCTTGGCCCCGGTTCGGCGAGGATGCGCGGCAGCCGCCTGCCGTAGTCCATCAGGGTGTCGGAGAACGCCTCGCGCGCCCCGCCGCGCTCCCCGCTCAGGAGCGCGGGGAGTTGGTCGTACTCGCGCGTCCCGATGAAGAGGTCCACCTCGGGCAGGCCCTGGGCGAGTTCCCCCCGGTAGCGCTCGGCCAGACAGCCCGCCACGACGAGGGTTTCGAGACCGCCCGCAACTTTAAGCTGGGCTACCTCGAGAATCGTGTCGATGGATTCTCGCTTCGCGTCCTCGATGAAGCCGCACGTGTTCACGATGGCGACCTGCGCGTCCTCGGCGTCGCTCACGAGGCGGTAGCCCGCGCCAGCGAGGGCGGCGAGCATGATCTCCGAATCCACCGTGTTCTTGGCGCAGCCGAGCGATATGAGCGCGGCGCCGGGCGCATCCGGCCCCATGGGAACAGGCGCGTCGCGCCGCACGAGGGGCATCTCGGAGATGGGTTTAATCTGGAGGAGGTTTTCGCTCATCGCGCTGCCCCCGCCTTCGAACCCCTGGGGTCGATGTGCCATTCCTCTCTGGGCCGGTTGAAATAGCGGATGGCCACGTCGGGCAGTTCCTCCCGGTAGACCTCCAGCATACGCGCCATGCCCATCGCTTCGCCCATCTCCCCGATATCGGGCAGGGTGTCGAGGTAGAGCGCGGGGTCGATGCAGAGGTTTTTCATCTGGATGACGTGCAGGCCCGTCCGCGCCGCGAAGTCGAGTGTCGCCTCGACCTCGGCTTCTAAATCCGTGACGCCGGGGAAGACCAGGTAGTTGATCTGCGTGTAAAGCCCTGCGTCCACCGCGGCCTTCACGCAGTCTTCCACGTCTGAGAAATCATACGTCTCGGGCCGGTAGTAGGCGCCGTGCCACTCGGGCGTCGCGCTGTTCGTGCTGACGCGGATGCTCTCGAGACCCGCCGCCGCCAGCCTGTCCATCCATTCGGGGCGGCTGCCGTTCGTGTTGAGGTGCAGGGTGCCGCGTTCCGTGCGCTCGCGGATGAGGCGGCAGGCGCGCTCGATGACGCCCGCCTGGAGCAGCGGCTCCCCCTCGCAGCCCTGGCCGAAACTCGCGACGGCCATCTCGGCATCTTCGAGGTGGGGGAGGGCGATCTCGCAAAGCTCCTCCGGCGTGGGGACGATCTCGATGCGCCGGTGGCTCGCCGGGAAGAGGTCGTCCGTCTGGAGCGAGATGCACCCCCGGCAGTCCGCGTTGCAGAGCGGCGCGATGGGCAGGCCCATCTCCCATCTTTGGGCGAAGAAGTTTTTCGCCGCGAAGCAGTGGAACTCCCGCGCGCAGCGCGCGAGGTGGGGGATCATCCGGTTTTCGGGGTGGGCGTCGCGCATCCGCTCGATCCGTCCGGGGAGGCCCGTATCGTCGTACTGCTCGGGCTCCCAGCGCGGGCAGTCGTCGACCTGCACGGCGGCGCAGACGAACTCTCCTGTCTCTTCATCGAAGCCGAGGGCGGTGTAGGCCCAGAGGGGGAGCACCGCCGCGCCGGGGGTTCTTTCCGAGAAGGGGAGCAGGGTGCGCATCCAGCCGGGTGAGGGGAACGTGCAGGCGGCCTGTAAGGCGACGGGGCCGTCGCCCCAGTCCGCTTCCTCCACGCTCACGAGCGCGTCCTCTCCCGCGTCGCCGCCCACGGGAACGCTGTCCGGGATGGTGAAGAACTTGCTCCCCGCCGGCAGGGGGGAGAGCTCAGAGGGCTCGGGCGCCACGGGTTCGGCCCCGAGCGCTCCCACCATCTCGAACTCGGGGTGTTCGAACAGGTTGCCCCCGGCGTCTGCGACCACCATCAGTGGCGACATGGGTTTCCGTCTCCTGAAAAGGGAGGCGCTTTCGTGAGCTTCTGCCTCGTCCGGCGTCTCCTCGACACGAGGCCATAACCTAGCAGAACTCCCCCTCCCCCCGCCAGCTTGCGGCCCTTGCCAGCGGCCCCGGGTTTCGCAATACTTGAAGCCTCTCCCCGTTCATGGGATGGGGAATTCTTTTTCAAAAACAAATCGCGATCCAGCGAGCGGAGGTGCGTCCACGTGAGTCCCGAAGAACAACTTTCCCGAGTCGCCCTGGTGAAATCCGAATCCGAGCGTCTCTCGGCCTACTGGCGCGGCTTTTCGGACGCGCGCTGGGAGGTGGAGACGTTCTGCCCCGGCTGGCAGGCGCAGCACGCCGTCTCCCATCTGGCGACGGGGGCGGATTTCTACACGAACTCGATCCGCAGGGCGCTCGAGGGCCTGCCGCCCGAACCGCCCTACGGCAGCAACGTGAAGGAGTTCTTCGCCATCCGCGCCGCCAGGGGCGATGAACTCATGGCCCTGCCCAGGAACGAAATGATGGACGCGTTCGACGCCTCGGCCGCCGAAGTGAACGACGCGCTCGCGGAGGTCACGGCGGACGACATCGCCAAGCTCGGTTTCCACCCCCGGGGGCTGACGCGGCTCGACGCCTGGATCGGGCTGCGCCTGGTCGAACTCGTGGCGCACGACTGGGACATCCGGTACGGGGAGGACGCGGAAGCAGGCGTCTCCGAAGACGCCCTGGAGGGCGTGATGAGTTTCCTTCCCGCGAGCCAGAGCCGTCTTTTCGGCGTGCGCGAGAACCCGCCCTTCGACGGGCGGTTTCTGTTCCGCTCGAAGGCGCCGGATCGGGAGTGGACGATCACCGTCGCCGGTGAGAAGGCGGAGGAATCCGCCCACACGTCCGGCGCGCACGACGCCGTCATCACCGCGGACGCGGAAGCGCACTTTCTCCTGCTCTACGGGCGCGCGAAGCGCGGCGCCATGGAGGACGCGGGCCGCCTCGAAGTCGAGGGGAACGCGGAGCTGGCGAACGAACTTTTATGCGTTTTATATACGAATTATTGATTCCTAAAGGAGAAAACCCTTCATGCCACCGATCACGAAAGTAGACGGGGACGTCTATTACCCCGGCAGCAGGACGCGCATCGACGCCATGCGTCCGGCCGACCCGGCGAAAACGCCCTGGACGCCGCTGCCCAAGCCGCTCTCCGAATGCAAGGTCACCCTCGTCTCCACGGCGGGCATCTTCATGAAAGGAGACATTTCCTTCGACTACGAGCGCGAGTGGCGCGAGCCGCACTGGGGCGACCCCACCCACCGCGAGATTCCGAAAACGGCCGCGCAGGACGACTGCGAATACTCGCACCTGCACATCAACACCGAGTACCTGGAACGGGACAGGAACGTGTCGTTCCCCGTCGATATCTTCCTGGACTACGAGCGCGAGGGGAAGATCGGCGCGCTCGCCGACACCCTCTACTCCACGATGGGCTACACGCCCAACTTCCATCCCCTGCTGAAGAAGACGGCTCCCCTCATGGCCGAGAAGATGCATGCGGAGGACGTGGACGCGGCGTTTCTCATCCCCGTCTGACCGCTCTGCATGCGGTCCGTGAGCCTGCTGCAGAGAAGACTGGAAGAGTTGGGAATCGCCACCGTCTCGATATGCAACCAGCCCGTGGTGTCGGAGAAAGTCTGCGTGCCGAGGGCGGTCTTCATCCAGTACCCCTTCGGGCGCATGCTGGGGGACGTGGGCGACAGGGAAGGCCAGCGCGCGGTGTGCGACGACATGTGCGCGCATCTGGAAGCCGCGGAAGGCCCGAACGCCTATAAGCATCTATCCCACGAGTGGCCCGAGCCGCCCGAGGAGACCCAGTGGCATCCTCTCACGCCCGCGCCCATGCACGTCCTGCGCAACAACGGCACCGCCCCCAAGGGGTTGGCGCATTACCAGGACGACGAACGGCCCGATTTGACGTAAGCGTTTCGTTTCCGGCGTGGATGATGTTGTAGGGGCAACCCCCCGCGGTTGTCCTGCCCCCTGGAAAGGCAACCCCCCCTACCCCCCCTTGTCAGGGGGGTATAAAAAGGCGATGCGCCCCCACTAGACTGAGGGGGTTTTGCTCTTTCTTGCCCCCCTGACAAGGGGGGGTAGGGGGGGTTGCCTTTATCCCTTGAGGAGGGGGGCTTTTTCAACAACACCCTCAAGGGGGGGAGTATTCGCCGGCTCGATTGCGGGCGGACACACGGGTCCGCCCCTACGGAAACCCTTCCTCGGTCGGCAAAACCTCCCTCCCCGGTCGAGTTCATTCTAAAACAACCGCCCGCCCAACACCGCGCCCTTCTCATCCGGCGCGATGAGCACCACCTCGCCGCTCTCATCCGGCACACCGAGCGTGAGGACTTCCGACATGAAGGGCCCGATCTGTCTCGGCGGGAAGTTCACCACGGCGAGAACGAGCTTTCCTTCCAGTTCTTCCCTGGAATAGAGCGCCGTGAGCTGGGCGGATGATTTCCTGACCCCGAGCTCCCCGCCGAAATCGATCCATAGCTTGTAGGCCGGTTTCCTCGCCTCGGGGAAATCCGCCGCCTCGACCACGCGCCCGAGGCGGATGTCCAGCCTGTCGAAATCCTCCATCGTCGCCATTTTCATACTTCTCCTGTTTCATGGGCCGTGCGCGGCCAGTGCGCCGCAGTCCCGGGCCGGTTTCCCGCACAGGCGCAGGGGCGCGCCTCAGTCTATCGGCTCGCCCTGCGTTCTTTCCATCTCGAGAATATCGGCGCGCAGCCTTGTCGTTATCGGGCCGGGGGCGGGGATGGCTCGCCCGTCCACCTCGGCCACGGCGTGCACCCGGCTGAAGGACGAAGTGAGGAAGCACTCATCCGCCGTGTAGAGGTCGTAGAGCGTGAGGTCGGCTTCTTCCGCGGGGATCTCCGCCTCGTCGGCGATTTCGAGCACGACCTTCCGCGTGATGCCGTCGAGGACGTTGTGGGCTTTCGGCGTCATGAGCGCGCCGTCCTTCACGACGAATATGTTCTCTCCCGGCGCTTCGGCCACGAAGCCGCGCACGTCGAGCAGAATCGCCTCGTCGAAGCCCGATTCCACGGCTTCGATCCTCGCCATCACGTTGTTGAGATAGTTGAGCGATTTCACGCGCGCCTCGAAGGATTCGGACGGCGCCTTTCGGACGCCCGCCGTCTTGAGCCTCAGGCCCGCACCCTTCGCCCTGTAGCTCGAACCCGTCTCGGCGGGCGGGGCGGGGTCGTGCAGGAGCACGGCGAGCGTCGCCTTCTCCGTTACTCTCGGGTCGAGCAGGGGATAGCCCGCGCCGCGCGATACCACGACGCGGAGGTACACGTCGTCCACATTCGATTTTCGGACGCATTCCTTGACGATCCCGGCGATCCGCTCGCGCGTCTCGGGGAGTTCGAGCTTTAGCGCGCGCGCGGAGCGTTCCATGCGGTCGAGGTGTTCACTGAACTTGAATATGCGCCGGTTCGTCACCGTCATGGACTCGAACAGGCCGTCCCCGTAGAGAAACCCGTGGTCGAAGGCGGAGACCCTGGCCTCTTCGGCTGCGACGTATTCGCCGTTCACGTAGCAGGTGTAGGACACAGCCCTATCCATCCTTTTTCGCGATTTCGAGAATCGCGGCAGCGAAAACTTCCGGCTTCTCGCGCTGGGCGAAGTGGCCCGCGCCCTCCACGAGAATCCTTTGGTAGCCGCCCGTGAAATGCCGCTCCTTGCCCTCCGAACTCTCGGGCCGAGAAGCTCCATCCTCGGCGCCCTGCACCAGAACCGTCGGTACGGAGATATCCGGCAACCCCGCCATGAAACTCTCCGCGTCCTCGAACCTGGGGTCGGCCTCCTCATACCCCCACCGGTAGCGGTAGGAGTGCATGACGATATCCACGAAATCGGGATTCTGGAACGATTGCGCCGTGGCCTCGTATTCCGCGTCCGAAAAATTCCAGCCAGGCGACCACGTCCGCCAGAGTTCATGGCAAAAGCCGGCGGCGTCCTCTCTTAACGCATCGCGGCCCCTCTCGGTGCAGAAAAACCACTGGTACCAGTACGCGCGCACCTGATCGACCGACATCCGCTGTTGGGGGCGTCCCGTGCCGTAGCCGGCCGGACTCACGATGAGCGCGTTCAGCCGCGCAGGCCGCATCGCCGCCACGCAATAAGAAGCCCGCGCGCCCCAGTCGTGACCCACGAGCGTGAAGCGCTCGAGTTCCAGCGCGTCTGCGAAAGCGGTGATGTCGGAAGCGATGGCCGTATACTGCGCGCTTCTGGGCGTTGCCGGATCGAGAAAGCGCGTCGGGCCGTAGCCGCGCACGTAGGGGCAAAGCGTCCTGAGATCTGCGTCGTTCAGGATGGGAGTGACGCGGTCCCACGTCCGCGCGTCGTCCGGGAAGCCGTGGACGAGAACCACGGGCGGCGCGGTTTCATCGCCCGCCTCCAGATAGCCGATTTCGAGCGCGGGGGTCGTGATGGATTTGAGCGCGCCGGGCATATCGGTTTTTCAGTCCGCGATCAGATCGCGCACCAGCCGTCGTCCACGATGAGGTCCAGGCCGTGCACCGCGCTCGCGTCGTCAGACGCCAGGAACACCGCCGCGCCCGCCATCTCCGCCGTCGTGATGTAGGCCCGGCCCGTGGGCGTGTAGCTCGCCATGAGCTTCACGAACTCGGGGTCGTCCTGCAGGTGCTGATTCAGCGGCGTGGCCGTGTTGCCCGGCGAGATGCAGTTCACGTTGATGCCGCACTTCGATATCTCCGCCGCCAGCGCGCGCGTGATCATGTAGACCCCGCCCTTGCTCGCGCAGTAGGGCACCGCGTTCGGGAAGGCGTGCGTGGCGGCGATGGAGGCCATGAAGATGATCTTCCCGTAGCTCTTCTCCTTCATGATGGGCACGACGGCCTGCGAGAGCAGGAAGTTGCCCTTGAGATTAATGTCGATGATGTCGTCCCACTCCCCCTCGGAATAGGCCTCGAGCTCCTTGTTGATCATGATGCCGTGGTTGCCGACCAAGATGTCCACCGTGCCGAACTTAGCTACAACGTCCGCCACCATGGCGTCCACCGCCGACTTCTTCGATACGTCGCACGGAAACGCGCGGGCCGCGTCTCCGATATCGGCGGCGAGCGCCTCGCCCCGCTCCGCCGTGCGGTTCACGACCGCGACCTTCGCCCCTTCTTCCGCGAAGCGGCGGCAGATGGCCTCGCCGATTCCCTGCGAGCCGCCCGTGACGATGGCGACCTTGTCCTTGAGCTTCATGGATGTTTCCTCCCTGCGGCGCTCCCGGATCGCCCCGAAAGCGAAAAGTCCCTAGTAAAGATTCCGTCTCGATTTTTGCGGGCATGATACCGCCCTTTGGGGTGATGGGGAAGGGGTGGGGCATGGTTCCGGTGAGCGCCTGTAGGAGGCGCATGTATTGCGCCCCGCGGTTCGGACGGCCAAAGACGAAGGGAGGCATGTATGCGTCCCCTGCAAGTGATATCGTAGGGGCGACCCTCCGTGGTCGCCCGCTTTTCATGTATAGCCACCCTTGCCACCCGCAGATGCAATTGTTGAATGAACGAGACGACGCATGGGCGGGCACAGAGGCCCGCCCCTACGGAAACCCTGAGAACCGAACGAACCCGTAGGGACAACCCTTTGTGGTTGTCCCCTTTCAGGACAGGCACGGAGGCCTGTCCCTACAGAAAAGCATGATGCTCGCCTTTAGTCGTCATTCCGGCGAAAGCCGGAATCCATTTTCGCCTTTGTCTTTTCGCCCCTTCGTTCCGACGTCTTCACTCCCGGGCAGGGAGGTTCGGAATCGAACATAAAAACGAAAGGCAAAAGATCATTCAATGGATTCCGGGCAATCCCTCCCTCCCCGGTCGGCATTGATTGCCGGAATGACGGTGTGATCTCGCATTGTTCGGCATTAAAACCGGTATGACGATCAAAAACGAAGGGACGCATGTATGCGTCCCCTACAATACAAATAACCTGTTCGAGATAATTGACGGATAGAACAGAAGCCGTTCACTATTTATTTCTTGCTCAACCGCTTTCGTCTCCGCCTGGTCTTCGCCGCATCCACCTGGCCCGCGTCGTCGACCGCGACGCCGTAGACCTTCCAGGCGCGCTCCCTGGTGATCCACTTCTCCTCCACGTCCTCGCGCACCTTCTCGACGGGCCGCTCGTGCGGCGGGCCGTAGCCGCCGCCGCCCGTGCAGTAGGACGCCACGTTCTCGCCGGGCTTGAGAATAATGTCCGCGCAGGCGGGGAGATCCTCCAGAGAGCCGTCCTCACGCATGAGGAAGTTCTGGCAGACCGCCCCGTTCAGGCCGCCAAGCGTTCCCTTCGATGCGTTTATCGCGCCGTCGGAGACGTAGACGACCTCCAGGTCGCCGCCGCCCACGGGGCCGTATTCGCAGTAGCCCGATGGCGCGCCTATCGTCCGGCCCGCGCCCTCGGTGTCGGGCATGAGCCTGCGCGTCTTGATGTAGATGGGGAAGTGGAGCTCGTCCAGTTCGATGCTGTCCACGAAGCACATGCCGGCGTTGCCCGCGTGGAGGATGGTGAGCCAGGCGTCCGTCTTGCCCGCGCCCGCCCCGCCGGTGACCATTAAAAAGAGGTGGTTCACGAAGGGCTCGTTGTCGTTCCTGGGGTCGAAGCCCGAGATGACGCCCATCGACGCCGGGAAAATCGGCCCGCACTCCGCCAGTCCGATGCCGTCCTGAATCTTCGAGAACGCGCGCTGCACGGGGTTCGTCACGCGGTCGGCGAGGTTGGTGGTGGCGACGGACATCGAAGTGGGGTGCTTGCCCCCTCCGGCGACCGAGCCGTCGCGGATGAGCACGTTGATGCGCCGGAAGCTGCCCGCGTTCGTGGGCACGATATCGTCGATGCTGTTGAACACGCCTATCATCGCGCCGGTGCGCGCGCAGGCCTCGCTCAGGTTCAGGCCGCAGGGCATGGCGTCGGGGTTGTCGCGCAAGTCCACCTCGATGGTGGCCTTCTTGTTGTCGATACGCACGTGCGCGGTGATGGGGATGCCCTCCTCGGGCGTGCCGGGCACGGGGTCGTGCGTGCTGTGGGCCGTGGCCTCGCCCGTGGGGAGTTTCCTGATGGCGGAGACCATGAGCTTCTCGCTGTAGTCGAACCACTCCTTCGAGAAGTCGTGCAGCGTTTCCCAGCCGTATTCATCCCCCATGGCGAGCACCTCGCGTTCGCCGATGCGCGCCGCGCCTATCATGGCGAGGTAGTCGCCGTACCACTGCTCGGGCACGCGGATGCGCATCCGGCAGAAGTTGATGAAGTCCTCGTTGTCCTCGTAGTTCGTCTGCACCTTGGTGGGCGGGAAGATGAGCGCGCCTTCTTCATAGACGTCGCGCGCGTGGCCCATGTAGGTCGTGGGCTGGCTGCATCCGCAATCCGCCTGGTGGGCCTTCACCCACACGGTGAACTGGTGGACGCCCCGCTTGTCGATGACGGGCACGAGGATGGTGTGGTCCGCCGGGTGCGAGCAGCCGTGGTAGGGCGAGTTGTGCAGATAGGCGTCGCCGCGCTTGAGGTCGGGATGCAGGTCCATCATCGAGCGGGCCATCAGGTCCGCCCCGCTCAGGTGGTGGATGGGCAGCGATTCCGCGCCCGTCAGTAGTTCGCACTCGCGCGTCACCACGGAGGTCGAGAAATCGCGCGCCAGGTTCAGCACGCCCGAGCGGCCCGTGCGCAGGAGCGTGTTCGCCATCTTGGTCGTCACGGCGTCGAAGCGCTTGTGCAGCACGGCCAGGGTGATGGGGTCGAGTTTCGTCTTCCGCTTCGCGCGTCTGGTTGTTGCTCTCGCCATATCCTGCTCCTAGAGCGTGATGAAGAGGCTTCCGCTTCTCGTGCGCTCGGCCTTTGCGCCGGGGTCGATGACCACCGTCGTGAACGGCGACTCGATGATGGCCGGCCCCCGCATCGCCTCGCCCGGTTTCATGGAATCGAACGCCGCCACGCGCGCGTTCACGAGTCCCTTGCCCGCGAAGTAGGCCTCCCGCCGCTTGGGGAGCGTCGTCTCGTGGATCGCCTCGCGGACGAGCCTGCCGAAGCGGCCCTTTCTCAGCTTGCACCGCGCCACGGCGCGCCAGCCGACGAACTCCACCTCGGATGAGGGATCGCGGAAGGCGAACACCTCCTCGTGCACCTCGTCGAACGCCGCCCGCGTGCGCTCCACGTCTTTTTTCGAGCGGAAGCGGTTGATGGGCAGCCCCAGATCGATCTCCCATATCTGGTGCTTGTAGCGCGCCTCGACGTAGAACTCCGTAGCGCTTTCCACCGCCCCCTTGCCGGGACCCTTGATGAACGCGCGGCATCTGTCGCCGAGCGATTTCAGCGTCGCGTTCGCCCCCTTGAAGTCGAAGCGGTCCGTGATGGTGAAGAACATCGAGCGGTAGTCGGCGTGCAGGTCGCTCATCATCGCGCCCGCGGCGGAAAGCGCCGCGCCGACTTCCGGGATCACGAGGCCCTGGCAGCCCAGGCGCTTGGCGATGGCGACCGAGTTCAGCCCCGCCGCCCCGCCGCCGCCGATCAGCACCGCGCCCCTGGGGTCGATGCCCTGGTGGATGGTGATCTCCTCGATCGCGCCCACCATGTTCTCCGTCGCGAGCCTCAGGATGGCCGAGGCCGCCTCCTGGAGGGATAGCCCGAGCGGCTCGGCCACGTCTTTCGATATGGCCTTCTCGGCTTCGGAAGTGTTGAGCGTCATCGCGCCGCCCAGGAAGTAGTCCGGGTCGATGTGGCCGAGCACCAGGGAGGCGTCCGTGAGCGTGGGCCGCGTTCCGCCCCGGCCGTAGCAGGCCGGTCCCGGTTCCGCGCCCGCGCTCTGGGGCCCGACGTGTAAGAGTCCGCCCTCGTCCACCCAGGCGATGCTCCCCCCGCCCGCGCCGATGCTCTTCACGTCCACCGAGGGGAAGCCCAGAATGTGGCCCCGGTAGCGCTGGCCGAGCCAGGTTTCGGGCGACATGGGTATCTCGCCCCGGCGCACGAGGCTCACGTCGTAGGTGGTGCCGCCGGTGTCGGCCACTATCGCCGTCGCGGCTTTGGCGTCGGCGCGGGAGAAGTGCCTGCCCGCGATGGGCGCCATCGAAGGCCCCGAACCCACCGAGTGGATGGGCGCCTCCGCCAGTTCGCCCGCGTCCATCACGCCGCCCTTGGAAGTCAGCATCAGGAGCCTTCCGGCGAAGCCCGCCGCGGCCAGCCTTTCCTGCAGCCCGCCGATGTAGCGCGACATGAGGGGTTTGAGAGATGCGTCGATGCAGGTGGAAGACGCTCTTCTGTATTCGCGGAGAATCGGGTTCAGAACGTGCGACAGGGTGTATGGCACGCCCTTCAGGTGTTTTTTCAGCAGGCGTCCCACGCCGATCTCATGCGCTGGATTCACGGTGGACCACAGGAGAGAGACGGCCACCGCCTCCACCCCTTTTTCTTTCAGCTCCTCGATGATCCCGATGACGCCCGCCTCATCGAGCGGCTCGTAGACGCTGCCGTCGGCGCCGATGCGCTCTGGCACCTCGTAGGTGAGCGCGCGCGGGATGTAGGGCTTGGGAAACGGCACCAGGAAGTTGAACGGCTCCATGCGCCCGCCCTCGCGCAGCACGAGGATGTCGGGGTGGCCCTTCGTGGTGAGGAAGGCGGTCTTCGCGGTGTTGCCCGTCACGATGGCGTTCGTGGCGTGGGTGGTGCCGTGGATGAAGAGTTCGCCCTGGGCGAGGAGTTCTCCGGTGGTCGTCGAGAGCGCTTCGGCCGCCGACTCGATGGCCGCGAGGATGCCCTCCACCGGGTCCTGGGGCGTCGTGGGGGCCTTGAACATGTGGAGGCGGCCCCGGTTGTCCTCCAGCACCAGGTCGGTGAAGGTCCCGCCCGTATCGACCGCGAATCGCATTCGTAAATCCACCTCTTGGTTGGTTAAATTTCCGCTAACATGCCATGAACGATAATTTTTGGCGAGTGTTATTGTATACAGAAGAAAAATTCCGGCTATGTAATTCTTGAACAAAGAAGATGAATTTTGTATAGTTTCGTGTAAATTTTGCCTAAGGTAGTTATGATGTTCAAAGGGATGACGATTCAAAACCTTCTAATGAGCCTTAGTCCGCCTGGAAATACATTCTTCCGCTCTTCCGAAATTTGGTTTGATACTTGGAATTTAGGAGTATTCACTAATGGAGATGAAACTCGTTTTACTGAAACTCTTTTTGGACAAACTGGGGATTAGTTCCGAAATAGATACGTTCGAGAAGCGGAAGACCATACAAAAAGCGGTGTATCTAGGCCAATTGACGGATGTTGACCTGAGTTATCGGTTCGGCTGGTACCTAAAAGGACCTTACAGCCCTTCGCTGGCGGAGGATTACTATCACTTGGCGGATGAATTGGAGATAGACGACAAGGGCTATGAAGAGTATCAGCTCAAAAAATCGCTTAGTGATAGGTTAGAGGAAGTTCTGCCATTACTTGAAAAACCAAAAGAGTTCAAGTTGAAGGAAGTGGATTGGCTCGAATTGGTTGCCTCGTATCGTTATCTAAGACGTGTGAGCAAATTGAGTGATGCCAGGGCCGATGAGATTTTGAAAGAGGAAAAACCTAAATTGTATCAATATAGAAATCTAGCTCAAAAGAAATTAGCAGAAGTTTTTTCTGAATAGTATTGATGACGGATTTTGACCGTAAACATATTTCTGACCCTGTATACAAAACGATTGGCCTTAGCAAGTTAGAAACGGAAGTCATCGATACTCCCGTATTTCAACGTTTGCGTCGCGTAAAACACCTTGGGTTGGTGAGTCTTGTTTATCCAGGAGCTGATTTTTCGAGGTTTGACCACTCCCTTGGTGTTTGTCACATCACAGGTCAAATCTTATCTGCAATAAAAAAGGCAAATTCAAGCCTAAAAATTTCAGACGATGAAATTCAAAAATATCGATTGGCGGGTTTGTTACATGATATCGGCCATTACCCCTTTTCTCACCCAATGGAAGAAGCTATCAAAGGGTACTACCGACAATCTTTTGTGGCCCCGGTTGGTTCTAAAGAAGAGTCAAACAACAATGATAAACAGACGGAAATTAAATTCCTAAGACATGAAGAAGTAGGCAGGGAGATACTGCTCTCAGATCCAGATTTGAAAGGAATTTTCAAAAATAGCGGATATGATCCAGAGGAAATTTCAAGAATTATTACTGGTTCAAATTTCCCGCAAGATTCAGAGATTCCTCGATTTAGAACTCTTGTTGCGTCTGATTTAGACGCGGATCGGATAGATTATTTGTTAAGGACAGCTCATCACACTGGCGTTCCTTATGGTTCGATAGATGTAGATTATCTGATTAGCCAGATGGTTTTCGATGAATCAGAAAAAAGAATATCGCTATACCAGAGGGCTTTGCGCTCAGCCGAGCATCTTTTGTTGTGCCGTTATTTTGTCTACCAGCAAAATATTTTTCATAAGACAGTAGCAGGTTTTGAGTATCTGTTGAGAGATATTTCAAAAGCCCTTCTTCAAAAGGACCTGATTAATTTTTCAAGAGAGGATGTAGAGAAAGCAATTAAAAACCGGAGATGGTTTAATTTGGATGATGTATACATTGAGAGCAAGATTAGAAAGTTGAGTAATGAGGCAGATATTGAAAATAGTTTAATTCAAAAAATAGATTCAATTCGTACTCGCAAACCCGTGAGTTTGGTTTATGAATGGGAGGTGCTTGCAGACAGAGGGGAGTCAGGAGAATTTACACTTAGAAAGCAACTAGCCGAGGTACACAAAAAAGAAGCAATTAAACGATATGCAATAGACGAATCCTTATGGCATGTGTGGGATAATAAAGTGTCCATCACGAACTTGGCGAGCCGAATGAAGATCACGGAAAAACGAGATGATGATGAAATTTTACAATCAGTCCATCTTTACGATCCCGACGAAAAAATGTCTCGGGTAATCATGGAGAACAAAAGTTCATTGATGAACGTTATGTCTAATCAGTTTCTATACATAATCCGTGTGTATGTGTTGTTGCCTGATGATAAAATGTACTTGAAGTTGGAAATAAAAAAGTATTTTGAGCAAAAATTAAGAAACCCATAGTTTTTTCTTACCTTACGTGCGCGTAATACCGGGCGAGGCGCTCGGCGGAGACGCCCAGCGCGAAGAGGATGCTCAGCCCCCACCAGATGATGAGGCACTTGGGCTTGCCCCATACGTCGATGCGCCGCCCGCTCGTGACCACGGGCGTCTCGATGACGGCGGCGCGCCCGAACGCGCGCATCCTGCGGCTCAGGTCCCAGTCCTCGAACAGGGGCATGTCGGCGTAGCCGCCCATGCGCTCGAAGACCTCTCGCCGGATGAAGATGCACTGATCGCCCAGGAAGCGTTTTGCGATTTTCGCGCGCGCGTTGGCGCTGAAGCTGATGAAGCGGCTGAAGCTGTCCTCGCGATCGAAGCTGTGGAGAAAGCCCCCGCCCGCCACGTCGTCCGCGCGCATGACGTCCTCGATATCCCTGAAAGCTCCGGGCGGCAGCTTCGTGTCGCAGTGCAAGAACAGGATCGTCTCGCCTTCCGCCAAAGCCGCGCCCGCGTTCATCTGGCGCGCGCGGCCCGGTTCGGATTCGACGATAAGAGCGCGTTCGCCCGCGACTGCCCGCGTCCCGTCCGTACTCCCCCCGTCGGCGAGGATGATCTGCTTCTCCCCCGGCTGGGCGTCGAGCATGTCGAACATGGGGGACAGCCTGGGCGCTTCGTTCAGCACGGGCACGACGATGGAGATCATCGCGGGGTCCTTCTCTGGAACCGGTCATTCTCTAAAAGGAGCAGGGGCGGCGCATTTCGCCTGGCTGTGCTATCATGCCTCATACGAAGCCATCCGGTGAACCCTATCCATTGGAACGGCCCATGTCGATAAGGCGCAACCGTATTTTCCGTCTTGTTCTCTCCCGCGCAGGCGGCGCCCGCCGCGCGAAACATCTTGCGGTCGGCCTCATCCTTTCCGTTGCGTTGCTCTCCGCGAGCCTCGTCTTTTCGCTCTCCAGCGATCAGGAAGAGGCCATCGCCCTTCTTTATGAGGTCATGGAGAAAGTCGACGATAGTTACACGCGCACCCCCGATTTCAGAAAAATGTACGTCGCGGGTCTGGAAGGCCTCAAGAAAAGCGCGGGCGAGGGACGCTTCGATTTCGAGGAGAAGGCGGGAGACGAGGTTCTCCTCAAGGCGGGGGAGAAGGAGTTGCTCGTTCGCCTCCGGGGAGACGCCGTCGGCGGGCTGGGCGGGTTCGAGCGCGCCTACCGGTTCGCCATGGCGAACGCCGGGGATTCGGAGAAGAAAAAAAAGGGCGGGTTGGAAGTCATGTACGCGGCGCTCACCTCCATGCTGCGTTCGCTGGACCCTTTCAGTTCTTTCGTCTCGCCCGAGTCCTACAGGCAGATGCGGGTGGAGCATACGGGCCGCTACGGCGGGGTGGGCGTCATCATCACGGTGCGGGAGAAGAAGCTCACCGTCATATCGCCCATCGACGACACGCCCGCGCATCGCGCGGGCCTCAAGTCCGAGGACGTGATTCTGGAAATCGACGGCGCGACCACGGCGGACATGCCGCTCTCCGAGGTTGTGCGCCGCATGAGAGGACCCGCGGGCAAGACGGTCGATTTGCTGATTTCGCGCGCAAGCTGGCCCGAACCCCGCAACGTGACGCTTCGCCGCGCGATCATCAGCATCAAGAGCGTGAAGGCGGAGGTGAAAGAGGGCGGGATCGGCTATCTGCGGGTCACGGCCTTTCATGGACGCACGACGCGGGAGCTGGACGTGGGCCTCAACGAGTTGGTTCGCAAGAAGGTGCGGGGAATCGTGCTGGACCTGCGCGACAACCCGGGTGGTTTTCTCCGCCAGTCCGTCCAGGTCTCCGAACGGTTTCTGCCCGATGGAAGCATGGTCGTCTTCACCCGGGGACGGAGGCGCAGCGAGACGGTGTATTTCCGCTCTCGCGGCAGCGGCGTTTGGGTGGGCAAGCCCTTGATCGTGCTGATCAACAAGGGCAGCGCGAGCGCTTCCGAAATCGTGGCCGGCGCCCTGCAGGATCTGGACCGCGCCCTCATTATCGGCAGGACGAGCTTCGGCAAGGGCTCCGTTCAGGCCATCATCCCCACGAGGGGCGGGGCGGCCGTCCGGCTGACGACGTCGAAATACTACACCCCGCTCGGCCGCCTGATCCACGAGAAAGGCATTCAGCCCGACGTCGAGGCGGGGCCTCAGCCGCTCACAAAAAAAGAGATCAGGGAGCGAAGGAGAGAGATGAAGTCTTCGCTCTACAACAAGGAAAAGACGGACGAGAAGAAAAAGGACGCCGTCCTCGAACTGGCGGTGGCCGTCCTGAAGGACGCCGCGAGCGCGGACGTGGAAGCGCTTCGCCGGGCGGCGCTCGATGCGCAGCGCCTGATGCGGAGCGCAGAAGCGGTATCGTCCGCGGCTTCTCCCTGAACCCCCTCGCATCCCCGCCGGAATCAAGGAATCGTCGGCTGTTCGCGTTACTGCGTGAACGCGACGATGGTTCCCACAGCGGCGACCAGCCCCAGAAGCTTTCGCACCGTCATCTTCTCGGACAGCCGCCAGGTGGCCAGGATGGTGGTCGTGATGAAGCTCAACTGCAGGATCGGCGTGACGATGGTGGCCTCGCCCTCCCTGAACGCGGCCAGCAGCGAGGTGATCCCGAATATGAAGCAGGTGGCGGTCACGAATCCGTGCGCCCAGCCTTTTTTCGAAAACTGCGGCCCTCCCTGCACCACGAACGAGTAGATGAAGGAGATGGTGATGAAGAAAACCGCCTGGCTGTGCAGGAACATGATAGGCGCGACCCCGCCCTCGACGCCCAGCTTGTAGAAGAAGTTCACGAAACCGACGGCCGCCATCGCCACGACGGCCCAGAGGATGGAGGCGAGCTTGTCGGTCGAGAAACTCCCCCGGTGGAAATCCGAGAACAGGAAAATGGCGCAGCCGGTGAGGATTAACCCTATGATTTTGGGCAGCGTGATGGATTCACTCAGAAACCAGACGGCGAGCATGGCGGTGACGACGAAACTCATCCGGTAGATGGGCGTGCTGGCGCTCGCCTCCCCGAGCTCCACGCTTCTCATGAAGCTCCAGAAGCCGATGAACGTGAAAAAAGCGGTGCAGAATCCCAGGAAGGCCGGAGGCGTCCATGCGTAGCTGCCCTCATAGTACGTCCATATCCACGTGATCGGAACGACGATGCTCGACTGCGAGACCGTGATCGTGCCGGGCAATATCTGGTTCCTGACAGCGCGCCCGTACACGTAGTCCGCCACGCCGATCAGAAACGACGCGAAAAGGGCGAGGATGATGAACCTGGGAAGCAATTCGAATCTCTCCAAATAAAACGACGCCGCTTCAAACCCTTCGGGCATCATACCCGCTTCCGGCGGGCGCGTTTCGTCGGTTCAGGGAGATTACGCCGAAACAACCCTCCATTCATAGCGCTACACCCGATCGTTTCGCCTGCCGGCGGGAAACCCGCGCTGCGCATTTCGGACGGAGGCCGGGGCGCGTGGGCGATAACGGGCCGCATTTCGCTTGTTGTGCCGATGGGGGGCTTCCTGTATATTGTGAACATACATCTCGCCATGTTGCTTACGTGAACCGCACCGGAATCAATCCGGGGGAAGGGTTCAATCTTTCTTCTCTTGTACGTGCGGAAACGGGTAGGCCCCTGCGTCCGCACTCTGAGTCCACGGAATCGGAAGCCAGGGAGGATCATGTAATGGCAACGAGATCGACGTATACCCGAATGCGAAGGTTCAGCGTTTCTCGTCTTGCGGTGATGTTTACGGTGGCGTCTTTCGCGCTCATCACCGCCTTCGGCTCCCCCGTTTTCGCTGCAAAGAAAGATCCCATTAAAATCGGGGTGCTCTCGTTTCTGAGCGGAAAGCTCAAGCCCATCGGCGATGAGATCACCACGGGCATCCAGACCGCCGTGAAGATGCACGGACCCGTCATGGGCCGTTCCATCGAGTTGATTCTGGAGGACAGCCTGGTCAACGCGCAGGTGGCGGTCACCAAGGCGACCAAGCTCGTCCAGAAGAACCAGGTCACGGCGATTCTGGGAACCAGCACCCTCGAAGCGCTGGCGCTCCTGCCCGTGGCGAATCGCCTGCGCGTGCCGATCATCACCTCGAACAGCGGCTCCGCCGTCATCACGGGCAGCAAGTGTAACTACTGGGTGTTCCAGACGAACCCCACGCCCCAGATGGCCGTCGTGGCGATGGACTCGCTCATCAACGACAACCCGAAGTTCAAGGCCGCGAAGTGGTTCACCATGGGCCACGACTACCCCTGGAGCAGGCGGGTGGCGCGCTCGGTCAAGATCGTCAAGGGCGTGAATTACGTCGGCGAGGCGTATGCGCCGCTCGACACCACGGACTGGGCGCCGTTCATCGCCAAGGTCCGCGCGTCGGGCGCGACGGCGGTGGTCATCCCCGTCACCCTGGGCACGCCGCTCGTGCAGTTCATCCAGCAGGCCAACGAGTTCGGCCTGACCAAACAGGCGACCCTGGTGGCGCCCATCGGACTGCCGGACTGGCTCATCGCCAAGCTGGGCGAATTGTCGACCCACATCGTCTCGGCGGGCGCGTGGAGCGCGTGGCGTCTCGAGGACACGATTCCCACGACCAAAAAGTTCAACGAGCTCTACTACAAGATGCACGGCCGCGTAGCCGGGATGCAGGCCATCCAGGCGGGCACGGCGGCCCAGCTTCTGTTCAACGCCATCACGAAAGCGGGTTCCACGGACGGCAAGGCCATCGTCGCGGCGCTCGAGAAGCTCGACGTGGAGGCTCCTGCGGGAAGAATGCGCTTCCAGAAGGACGGACGCATGGCGGAGGTTGCGTTGATTCTCGGAAAAATCGAGAAGCTCAAGAAACCGAAGTATGGTGCGCAGTACGCGCAGTCGGTCACGGCGCTTCCGGCGTCCAGGACGCTCGAGCCGGCGAAGAAGCTCGGCTGTAATTTGAAGAAATAGCGGTTGGGATGGATTGGAATTTCTTGTTCGTCAATTCACTGAACGGGATCATCTACGGCTCGTTCCTCGCGTTGACGAGTCTCGGCCTGAGCCTTGTGTTCGGCCTGGGCCGGGTCGTCAACTTCGCGCACGGGGTCTTGTACGCCCTGGGGGGGTATTTCTTCATCATCTTCCTGCCCTCGCTGGGCTGGGGGGCGATGGTGTTCGCCCCGCTGGTGGTGGTGCCCCTGGCCATCGCGATGGAATGGCTCACGATCGCCCCCATCCGGAACCGGGATGAAATCTACACCCTGCTCGTGACGTTCGGCCTTTCGTTCATGATCACGGGCGCTATCGAGTATCTCTGGGGCACCGAGACGACCCTGATCAAGCCGCCCGTCATCTTCCAGGGGACGGTGGACATCCTCGGCAATCAGTTCCCCGTCTACAGGCTCTTCGCGTCGGCGCTCTCGCTGGTGGTGACGGGGCTGGTCTTCGTCTTCATCCAGTACACGCCGGTGGGCCTCAAGATTCGCGCCATCACGGATGACAGCGAGATGGCCGAGGCGCTCGGCATCAACACGCGCTGGCTGCTCACGAGCATCTTCGGGGGCGCTGCGGGATTCGCGGCGTTCGCCGGCGCGCTGGGCGCTCCCATTTTCTCCGTCGAGCCGGAGATGGGAATGGGCATCATCATCGACTCGTTCCTGGCGGTGATCCTGGGCGGCCTCGGCCATCTGCCGGGGACGGCCGTGGGGGCGTTCATCGTGGCGCTGGCGAAATCCATCGGCGGGGGCTACATCGCGGAGTGGGCCATCGCGGTCCTGTTCCTGGTCGTGGCCGCGATCATGGTCCTGCGGCCCAGAGGAGTTTTCGGTCGTGGCCGCATCGCCTGAGGTGGAAAACCTGACGCCGGAAGCCTCGAGGGCCCGTTCGCGGGAGGTCGCGACGCGGGTGTTGCTCGCAGGCTCAGCGCTCCTGGTGCTGGCGGTTCCGTTTCTGGGCGCCAGCCCGTTTTTCATCACCCTGCTCACCGAGGCCCTCATCTTCGGCATCTGGGCGATGAGCCTCGATTTGCTGGTGGGCTACACGGGGCTCGTCTCGTTCGGCCACGCCGCGAGTTTCGGTTTCGCGACCTATGCCGCGGGCATATTCGCCATGAACATCTCCGCGGATTTTTTCCTCTCGACCATCGTGGCCATACTCGCCGCCGCGGCGGTGGCGTTTCTGACCGGCCTGGTGGTGACGCGCCTCTCGGGCATCGCCTTCGCCATTCTCACGCTCTGCATCTGCCAGGTCCTGTTCCAGATATCCGTCGTGTGGCGCTCGTTCACCGGCGGGCTGGACGGCTTGATCGGCGTTCCGCTGCCCACGCTCTTCGGCCGGGAGGTCGAGCCCGGCGAGGAGTTGTACCTCCTCACCGCGGCTACGCTCATCGTCTGCTATCTTCTCCTCAGGAGGGTGGTGGAGTCTCCGTTCGGGAAAACCCTGCTGGCGATTCGCGCGAACGAGGACAGGGCGGCGGCCATCGGCATCGACGTGAGGCGGCACAAGCTGGTGATTCTCGTCATCTCCTGGATGACGGGCGGCGTGGCGGGAACGCTCTTCGTCTTCCTGAAGGCGGGCGCGAACCCGATGTCGCTCTACTGGATCGAGTCGGGCAACATATTGGCCATCACGATCCTGGGCGGCATCGGAACGCTGTTCGGCCCGATCATCGGGGCGATCGGCTTCATATTCATCCGCGATCAGGTCACGACGATGTACCGGGCGTGGCAGTTTTCCTTCGGTCTCGCCTTCGTGCTCGCCGTGCTCTTCATGCCGTCGGGAATCGCGGGCATCGCCGAGAGGATCTGGAGACGGCTGTGGCCAGCGCGTTCCTGATAGAAGGCCTCCACAAGTCCTTCGGCGCCCTGCACGCCGTGAACGACGTGTCTCTTGACATCGAAGCCGGGCAGGTGCACTCGCTCATCGGCCCGAACGGCGCGGGCAAGACGACCTTGTTCAACTGCATCACCGGATTTCTCCAGCCCGACGCCGGAAAGGTGTTTCTCAAGGGGCGCGACGTCACCGACCTGCCGTCCCACAAGCTGGTGAAAGAGGGAATCGTCCGGACGTTCCAGATCACTCAGGTCTTCGGCGAACTGAGCGCGCGTGAGAACGTGGAACTCGCGGCGCGCTCCCGCGAGGGGCTGAATTTCGACTTCTTCCGCAGGGCGAGCGCCTGCCGCGAGGCGCGCGAAGACGCGGAGGAATCGCTGGAGGTGGTCGGGCTGATCGAGAAGGCCCATTTGCGGCCCGAGGAGCTGGGGCACGGGGACAAGCGGGTGCTCGAGGTGGCGATCGGGTTGGCGCTCAACCCCGAGGTCCTGCTGCTCGATGAACCGACGGCGGGCATGTCCCGAACGGAGACCGAGCGTATCGCCCGCCTGGTGCGGGAAATTGCGGACCGCACGAGCGTCCTCCTCGTAGAGCACGACACGGAGGTGGTTCTCTCGATCTCGGACAAGATCACCGTGATGACGCAGGGCCGGGTGATCGCCCAGGGTCCGCCCGAGCAGATCAGCCGGGACCCCCAGGTGCAGGACGCCTATCTCGGGGCCGTCGAAGTGGGAGAGGACTGATGCTCAAAGTCTCCTCGCTCCACGTTCATTACGGGACCGCCCACGTTCTCCACGGCGTGGACCTCGAGGTGGAGGACGGCAAAATCGTCTGCCTCATCGGGCGCAACGGCGCCGGCAAGAGCACGACGCTCAAGACCATCATGGGGCTCACACCCGCCACTTCAGGCGAAATCCTCTTCGGGGAGCAGCGCATCGACGCCATGGCGGCCCACCAGGTCGCCCGTATGGGAGTTTCCTACGTGCCCGAAGACAGGCGGCCCTTCGGTTCCCTGAGCGTGGAGGAGAACATCCGCGTGGCCGCGCAGGCGAGTCCTCGCTCGGACGCAAACGGCGTCAGCGAGGCGCTCGCGTTTTTCCCCGTCCTCGAAGAACGCGCCAGACAACTGGCGGGGAGCCTGAGCGGCGGGGAGCAGCAGATGCTCGTGATCGCGCGCGCCCTGGTGGCGCGGCCGCGGCTGATTCTGCTCGACGAGCCGACCGAGGGGTTGGCGCCCAGCCTCGTCGGCTCCATCAGAGACGGAATCCTGAAGACCCGGACGCATGGCCTCTCGATTCTGCTCGTGGAGCAGAACCTCTCCCTGGCGCTGGAGGTGGGGGATTATTTCTACGTGCTGAGCCGCGGTTTCGTCGCCTTCGAGGGTACGAGCGAGGAACTCCTTGCGCGCGAAGACGTTATCGCCGAACATCTGGGCGTCGGCCGTGTGAAGGAGGCCCTGAGAGCGCGGAAATGAGGCGCTGAGCATCCCTGCGCGGTGTCGCGAAAAACCGGACCGGCCCGAGCCGCCTGAAACGGAAGAGATCACCCATTGCTTGCCTGCGTGCTGGAGGAGAACGGCCCCTCTTTGAAAGAGATAGCGCGCCCTGAGCCGCTTGCGGACGAAGCGCTCGTCCGGGTGAGGCTCGCGGGCATTTGCGCCACCGACCTGGAGCTCATTCGCGGGTACATGAATTTCCGGGGCGTGCTGGGCCATGAGTTCGTGGGCGAGGTGGCCGGGCCGGAAGCGCATCCGCTTCTCGGGCGAAGGGTCGTGGGCGAGATCAACTGCGGATGCGGAAGCTGCGCCTGGTGCGCGCGGGGAATGGAGCGGCATTGCCCCGGGAGGAGCGTTCTCGGCATTCTCGACCGCCATGGAGTCTTTGCGGAATACACCTGCCTGCCGAGCCGGAACCTGCACCCCGTTTCTGACGCCGTGGAAGATGAGGCGGCCGTTTTTTGCGAGCCTCTGGCCGCCTGCTTCGAGGTGATCGAGCAGTTTCCCGAAATCGTGGAGCGAGAGGTCCTGGTGATAGGAGACGGGAGGCTCGGCCTCCTGCAAGCCAGGGTGTTGCGCGCCGCCGGGGCGAGAGTGGGCCTGCTGGGCCGCCACCGGGAAAAAATGGCGCTGCTCGCCCCTTATGAGATTCCCGCCTGGAGCGAACCGGCGCAGGCCGCATGCTCCGGTGGGGAGAAATGGCCCGTCGTGATCGAGGCCACGGGTGCGGCGGAGGGGTTTTCCCTCGCCGTTTCTAAAACGAAACCCCGGGGCGTGGTGGTTCTCAAGAGCACGGTGGCCTCCGAGGCTCGCCTGAACCTGTCCTCCGTCGTGGTGGATGAAATCACGGTTTTGGGCTCGCGCTGCGGCCCTTTCGAGCCGGCGATCCAGGCGCTCGAAACGGGTGCGGTTCGCACGTCCTTGATGATTCATGGCCGCTACTCCCTGCAGAACGCGCCCGAAGCGCTTGAAAAAGCCCGCGAAAAGGGCATAATCAAGGTGCTGCTCCGGCCCTAGGTATTATTTGCATTTTAGTGTAGAATGGTGAGTCCATATTGCTTCATAGGGTGGCGCTCGATAAGGAGCATGCGATGAGAGGCCTCATGGGGATGGCCTTGATGGTGTGGCTCCTTGCTTCGGCTTGGAGCATGGGGGCGTTTGCGGCCACACCGGAGACTCCCGGGGCGATAGAGAAAAGGCGCGTCTCTCGCATCGTCGCTCACCTCAAGAGACTGGAGAGACCTCAGGACTGGCGTCTGGTGCGCAAGCTTTTCTCCTCGGATTCGAACGTGCAGCTCAACGCCCTCTCGAACTGCCCATTGCCCGAAAACGAATGGCCCTGGTATCTCTCCTCGGATCACCTCAAGAATTACGCCTTCTCGGTGGATTTCATCCCGATCAACATGGATGCGGACAAGCGCCTCGAAACCCTCATGGTGATCCAGTCGGATCACGACAAGGACCACTACATCACCTTTTGCCTGATGGATGATGAGAAAAGGGCCCGCAAGCCGCTCGCATCCTACAGCGACTTGAGCCGGGGCCGTCAGATTACCTACCAGATAGCCGATCTGACGGCGGACGGGTCGTATGAGTTGATCGTCAACGTCCGCGAGGGTTCGGACGGCCGCTACTCCGACGCCGTGCGTGTCATCAAGCCGACCCGGAAGAACCGTTTCGAACTGATGTGGTTCGCGCGCCTGCAGGATGAGTTGCAGTGGCCGAAAACCTACCTGGACGACGCGGGAAAACAGGCCGTCCAAAGGCGTGAAGACCTGCGGGCCAAGGTTCGCTTTCGCTTTAACGGACCGGGCAACCCCGTCACCCTCATTCTCAAGGGGGTGAGGGAATACGAGGAACGCGTTTTCAACATCAAAGGCAGGGAAGAAAAAAGCAAGCTCCTCGTCGATCGGTTCCCGTTCGAGGAATTCTGGCGGTGGGATAAAGCGAAACTGCAATTCGTCCGCGTTTTCGACTCCAGATAACTGAAGAAGCATATCCGCTTTTCCGGAAAGGTCGTGTGAAGCCGTTGAACTACCCCCGCCCCGTCATGCTCATCATTCTGGATGGGTGGGGCTTTTCCGATGAACGCGCCCACAACGCCGTCGCATTGGCCGATACCCCGACCATGGACGCCCTGCTCGCTCACCGCCCCCACACCCGTCTCGTCACCTCGGGGCGCGCCGTGGGTCTTCCCGACGGACAGATGGGCAACTCAGAAGTGGGGCATCTGAACCTGGGCGCCGGCCGGGTGGTGGATCAGGACATCGTTCGCATCGACCGCTCCATCGAGAGCGGCGGTTTCTTCGAACTCCCCCCGTTTGTGGAGTGCATTCAAAAAGCCAAAGAGAATGGCGGCGCCCTGCACGTCATCGGCCTCGTTTCGGATGGCGGCGTGCACAGCCTCCAGGACCACGGGGTGGCGCTGGCGCGGCTGGGCGGAAAGATCGGGATTGAGCGCATCTTCGCCCATGCCTTCACCGACGGGAGGGATACGCCTCCCCGCTCGGGGCTGGATTTCGTGGGTCGGTATGAGGAGAGCCTGCGGCGCGAGGCGGGGGCCGAACTCGCCACCGTCATCGGACGCTACTACGCGATGGACCGCGACAGCCGGTGGGAGAGAAACGAGCGGGCCTACCGGGCCATGGTGGCGGGAGAGGGAGTCCGCGCCCGAAGCGCCGCCGAGGCGATAGAGGCCTCCTATGCGCAGGGGGTCACGGATGAGTTCATCGAACCGGTGGTTCTTGGTGAGGACGGGCGTCCGGTGGGGTTGATTCGGGACGGCGACGCCGTGATCTGCATGAACTTCCGCGCGGACAGGGTGCGGCAAATCACCCGCGCCTTCACCGATGACGGGTTCGACGGCTTCGACGTCTCGGGCGGACCCTCGGTTCATTACGCCTGCATGACGGAATACGACGAGCGTTTCGCGCTACCCGTCGCGTTTCCGCCTTTGAGGATGGAGGGCCTGTTCTGCCACGCCCTGGCCGGTGCGGGAAAAACTTGCCTGAGAGTGGCCGAGACGGAAAAATATCCCCACGTCACGTATTTCTTTAACGGCGGCGAGGAGGAGCCGCCCCCCGGCGAGCGGCGGCGCATGGTTCCTTCGCCCAAGGTGGCCACCTATGACCTGAAGCCCGAGATGAGCGCAGAAGGAATAACGGAAGTGGTCCTGGACGCCATCGGGCGAGGCGAGGATGACGCCATCGTCTTGAACTACGCCAACCCCGACATGGTGGGGCACACGGGTGTCGAGAGCGCCGCCGTGCGGGCCGCAGGCTTCGTGGACGCCTGTCTCGGGCGCGTTCTCGAAGCGCTCGAGCGCGCGGGGGGAGCGGCGGTGGTGACGGCGGATCACGGGAATTGCGAGACGATGTGGGATGCGGAAAACGACTGTCCGCACACCGCGCACACGCTGAACGAGACGCCCTGCATCGTCGTAGCGCCCGGTTTCGAGGGCCCGCTCAGATCGGGCGGCGCGCTTTGCGACGTGGCGCCCACCCTTCTGGGGTTGATGGGGGTCACCCCGCCTCCCCAGATGACGGGTGTGGATTTGCGGATTCTCTAGCGCTTGGGCGTTGCCCCTCTCGCCCGGTTCGGCGAGTATGGAGAGCGGCGGGGAATTCGGCGGTTTCATGGTGAGGAAACATTCATTCGGGAGGAGACGGGCGTGAGCGAGGGAGTCCCCGATTTTCAGGCGTTGCGCGCGATGTACCACCAGGAAGTGGAAGGGCTGAGCGACGCCCAGCTCGACTGGGAGGACCCGTCCGAGGAGTGGTCGCGCTGGAGCATCAGGCGGCAGATTAGCCACGTGGCGCTCGCCTATTTCTTCTGGTGGGTGAAGATGTGGGGCAAAACCCTCTGGCCGGAGAACCCGCCGGAAGACCCGGTGGATTTCACGAAAGCGGCCCCCAATCAGTACGACCGCAGGCTGGATGAGGAGAAATACTGGCGGCTCGAGGATTTGCTGCCCAGGTTCGACGAGGCGCTCGCCTTTGCTGAACGCGCCGCCGAGGGAAAGAGCGCGGATGATTTGAAGGCGCTGGCCATCACCCGCACTTTCAAGCCAGAGTTGCTGATGGGGGATACGGACCTGCCGGTATACCGGTTCTGGATGCACGTCTCCACGTTTCACGACGAGGGTCTCACGCAGGACCCCGAGGATGAGACGAAATTCACGTATACCCTGGAGGGAATGCTCCGGCAGATGTATTGGGAGGCGCTCGTGCACTTGCGGACCATTCACCGCCTGAAACTCAAACAGGGGCTCACGCCCGTCGCGCAGATACCGCGCGAGGGCTTGCTACTCGACCCGTTCTTCTGGGGACCCGAGGATGAACCAAGGATGTAGAGGCGCGCGCCGCCCGCTTTTTTGAGGACCTTCCCATGCCGTTCGTGAAGCTGGAATCAGGCGTTGAAATTTTCTATGAGACGCAGGGAGAAGGGCCTCCCCTTCTGCTGGTGAGTGGAACGGGCCACGACCATACTTTCTGGTCGGCGCAGTTGCCCTTGTTGAGCGCGGATTACCGCTGCGTCGTCATCGACAACCGGGGGGTGGGCAAGAGCACGGCGCCCCCTCCGGGATATACGCTCGCGGACATGGCGGATGACGCAGCAGTCGTTCTGGATGCAGCCGGCGTTGAGCGCGCCCACGTGATGGGTTTTTCCATGGGCGGACACATATCCACCGAACTCACGCTTCGCCACCCTGGGCGCGTCGTGAGCCTGGGGCTTCACCACACCTGGGCGAGGAACTGCCCGCGCCTGGGCTCTTTTCAGCGCGCCCGCATGCGCCTCGCCGCGCGCGGCGAACGGGAGGCGCTCGTGGAACTGAGCCTCCTGGGGTTGTATTCCCATAAATTCTACGACGCGAACGCCGATCTGCTGGAGCAGAAAAGACAGTGGCTCACCGAGCAATCCGGCGTCGACCTGGGCTGGGAGGGGCAACTGCTCGCCTGCCTGGAGGGAGACACGCTCGATCGCTTACACCGGATACGAGTTCCCACGCTCATCACCTGTTCGGATCGCGACCTGATCGTCGACCCCCACCACGCGAAGGAGATCCACGAGCGCATCGAGGGCTCGAAGCTCATCGTCATGGAGGGGACGGGCCACGTGGCGCTCATCGAGCGGCCCGACGCATTCGCGCGCATCTGCCATGAGTTCCTGGCCTCCCTGCCGCCGGGATAGGGGGTCACGGGCGACTGCCTGTCCGGGACGAGTGACCGCCCGGCCCGACTTTCACAGGGCGCCTGAAGCCGCCGCCGGTTTGACAAACGGCTTGGGCTTGAGGCAAGAAAAAACGGTTTTATCCTCTTAGGTCATACAGCCGGACGGCATCGGGACCCGGAAAGCGAGGTGCGTCATCCTCAAGAAGATTTTCGGCTGGTTCGCGCAAAAGGACGACCCCCCCTCGGGAGGCGGGCCTCCTCCTGGGGGAGGCGGCTTCGGCCTGCCCATGGCGCCGGACCAGGTGGAGCAGGAAGCCCTTTTCGCCGAGAAAATCGAAGCCCACGGAAAGTGGCTGCAAAGTTCGGGCGCACGCGGAGAGCGGGCCGACTTTGCGGGCGCGCATCTTGAGGCCATCAGCCTTTTCATGGTGAATCTATCCAAGGCGGATCTGCGCGATGCGCGTCTCGCGGGCGCCAACGCGCAATGGGCGAACCTGGACGGGGCGGACCTCACGGGTGCCAATCTCGAAGGGGCCGATCTGTTCCAGTCCAGCCTCGAGGGCGCGAACCTCACCGGCGCGCGGATGGCCGGGGCGAACATGATGTCGGCGGATCTCAAGTTCGCGGATCTGGCGGGCGCGGACTTGAGCGGAGCCGACCTGCGCGGCGCATCGCTCCAGCGGACGAAACTCGGGGGCGCGGACCTGTCGGACGCGCTCATCGACGACGCCGATCTGGAACTCGCCGACATCCGTGGCGTCGACCTCTCGGGCGTGAAGGGCCTCACCCCCGAGCAGGCCGAAGGCGCGCTCAAGGACGGCGAAACGCTCTTTCCGGATGTGTGAGGTGAGTGTTTCTTGGCCTACTACTTACTGGCTATTCTTTCATCACCTGAGAGTTTTACCCTATTTAGCCATTTGTTCTCTGAAAGATTTTCTTAGAGTTTTGAAAGATTCTCTTACATCTTTTATCGCTCTTTCTTTGACATTAAATTCACGGCTACTGGGTATCACATGATCTCTGGTAGGTTGATTTGTTCCTGGTTCGATATTCGACATATCTTTGACATTCGACTGAGATTTTTTATTCATGGGGATATCCCTCTTTTAGCTTAAGGTAACTATTGATGAAATGAGGATTTAATTCAGCCGAAAAGTAATGTTTTCTCTTGATCCAGACAAATCCGTCCCCTTTGGTTATTACTGCAACATCAATTGGGCCACCGACAGTTTCTTGTTCTTCCGAAAACCGTCGTTTAATCGATGTTAGATTAACCAACGCTTCTGCTAAATTAGCAAGTTCATCTTTTGGCAATGATACGATGACGGACAGGATAGGATCAACAAATCGTTCATACCTATATTTATCTGCGGCTTCATGAAATTTCTCTATCTGTTTTTGAATGGTTGTATTTAGTTCTTTAATTTTCTGCTGAACTTTTGTAGGGGTTTTTTCATGCGCCCTAATTATTTCTGTGCCGTAACTGCGTAACAGTTCTTCGATAGCATGTCGGATATACCAAGAATACTCTTCATCTACGCCTTGCATAAAACGATCAACCATGTCTCTTTGAGCACTTGGTTTTAAATAGGCATTTGAATCCGACTGGGCAAGGTCCACGCTTGTAATTTTTTCCCATTTCAATTTTTCATTGATTACTCCATCAGTTTGGGATTCAATTACGGAAGGAAAAATTTCGTCTTCACCAAATCCAGCGATAACAATGCCGGAAGATCGATGGGACAAATAATCCTTCGTGAGCAATAGCCGTGCATAAGTACGAAACTTTTGCCTTAAAGATTGTGTCAGGTTTAATTCTTGGAAAACACTTAACGCGTTGTGAAACTGCTCTTCGTATTTTTTCATAATATTATTGCTTGAAACGGCTAAGTCATTTCTTGATCTTAAAAATCTTAGGTGGGTCTCCAAGATGTCATTCAGAATTCTTCGTCTTTTTTGTGTTGAGATTTTCCCAACTGCCTCTATGGTATTGAACAATTCCCCTCGATAGTCTTCATAGACATCATTAAACATTGTCAAAAATATCAAAAAAATATTTTCTTTTTGTTGTTTAGCAGAGCAAAATTTTTCCTGTGATATCCACTTAAAAAAATCATTAGAATATTCTTGTATAGTTGGAAAAGACTCCTTACCTAATCTTTCTCTGTACATCTTGATAATAGTTTCCCAGGGTATTTTCATAAATTCCGCATTCCCATAAATCATTATACCAACGGGGTGGAATTTACTTAGAGAAAAGACCTTGTTTACGGTGTCGTAAATTTTTCCATTTCCAGGTGGACCGAGTGTGACTGCACTATCGGCAGCAAGCGCAACGGCAGATTTGTTCATCACTGTGATTTCTGCGGTCATTTGTCCTTACTCCACCTGGCGTTAGCTGCTTTTTTCGCAATTTCACTTCGTTCATGAGCCGTAAGTTTCTCTGCTCTCGCTTTGCCGCCTTTGAGGCCTCCCATGCGACCGAGAGCAACAGCATGGGGGTTTTTCCCCTTCTCTTTTTTAAAATCATCGTATTGTTCTGTCTTGGTTTTTTTGAGATTGGTCATATTCGACTTCAATAGGAAAGCCATGATGCTTGAGCGGTCATCCATAGAAAAGATAATGTTAAATTCATAGAAATGCAAGGTGTTTACAGAAAAATTTATCTTCGTGGATGTTAAATATACCCCCCCCTCCCCATCTTTTTCTTTTACAAGATTCGGTTTATGATGGATTTTTTGGGAAACGACGAGCAGGAGTGATTCGGCATGCCGCAGACGACGCAGATGGTGGACCAGGAAGTCGATTTGGTGGAGTACTACTACGAGCAGGGCTTCTCGGACGGGCTGCCCGTCGTCCCGCCCACGCCCGAGAAGATAGACGCCGCCGTCGAGGCCCTGGGCGGAGACAAGGACCTCATCGAGTGCCGCGTGCCGCCTCGCTGGGGCAACCTCACGAGAGAGGTTCTGGCGATCAACATGGTGATGGCGGGCTGCAAGGCGGAGTACGCGCCCGTCGTCCGCGCGGCGATGCTCGCGCTTTGCGACCCCCACTTCAACCTGAACGGCGTGCAGGCCACCACCCACATGGCATGCCCGCTCATCGTGGTGAATGGGCCGGTTCGCGGCGAGATCGGCATGAACGCGGGCTGCAACGTGTTCGGCTCGGGCAACCGCGCGAACGCGACGATAGGCCGCGCGGTGCGGATGATGCTCTTGAACGCCGGCGGCGCGTGGCCGGGCGACCTCGACAAGAGCACGCTGGGCTGCCCCACGAAATACACCTACTGCATCGCGGAGAACGAAGAGGCCAGCCCCTGGGCGCCCTACCACGTGGAACAGGGCTACGCGCCCGAGGATTCCACGGTCTTCGCCATCGCGGCCGAGGCGCCCCACAGCGTGACGAACCACATCTCCGACGATCCCGAGGGCATCCTCGACAGCATCTGCTCGGCGATGAGCACCATCGCGCACAACAATTCGGTGAGCAGCGGCTCATGCGCCGTCGTCATCAGCCCCGAGCACGGGGCGACCATCAGCGCGAAGAACTGGACGCGAAACGACGTGAAGAGCTATCTGTGGATGCACACCAGGAACACGTTCGCCGATATCTCGTTCAACCACCGCTACGGGAAGGTCTACAACCGCAACATCCCCAAGTGGTACAGGCGCGAGCCGGACGAGAGAATCCCCATCGTGCCGTCTCCCGAGAACATCCACCTGTTCGTGGCGGGCGGGGAGGCGGGCCGTTTCTCGGCCTTCATTCCCGGCTGGGGCCACATGACGAACCCGGTGCTGCGCGCAATCGACGGAAGAGCGCTCGAAGGCGGCCCCGTCTGCGTGGACGGCACCTGTCTGCTATAGCGTTTGGAAGAGATAACAGGAGGAAACCATGAGTGACGTCATCACCGGCCAAGTCGTCTACGACCCCCGAGGGGTGGTCGAGGCAGCGGCCCAACCCACCGCGCAGCGCGTCCGGGATTTGAAGGGCCTCAAGCTCGGCGTCCTGGACAACACGAAGTGGAACGGGCGCAGGCTGCTCGAGAAAACCACGGCGCTGATGGAGGCGGAAGGCCCCTTCGCCGAAGTGCATTACTACAAGAAAGAGAGTTTTTCCAAGAACGCGGCGCCTGAACTGATCGCGCAGATCGCGGAGGAGAACGACGTCGTCCTGACGGCGATTGGCGACTGAGGCTCCTGCACCTCGTGCTGTATGCACGATGCGATCTCCCTGGAAGAAAAAGGCGTGCCCACCGCCGTGGTCGTGACGGAGGTCTTCCTGCACGAAGCCCACGTGCAAAGGGCGGCGCTGGGCATGAACGACCTCGACCCCGTGGTCATCCAACACCCCCTGAGCACGCTCTCGGATGAGGAAATCTCCGCGCGCGCGGGCGATGCGGCTCGCCAGGCGGTGAAGATTCTGCTCGAAGGCTAGTTCGGCTTTCCATGACGAAGCCATTAGAAGGCATCCGCGTCCTGGACCTGACGCAGTTTCTCTCAGGCCCGCAGGCCACGCTTTTTCTGGCGGGGCTGGGGGCCGAGGTCATCCGGATCGACAATCCGGCCACCGGCGACCCGGTGGCCTACTCGCCTCCCTACATCGGCGAGAAGGGCGTCTCCTACCATCCCCAGACGGACGAGGACCTGGGGATCGCCTATCTCAAGCGCACGCGCGCGAAAAAGGCGATCACCCTCAACATCAAGGACCCCCGGGGGCTCGAGATGTTCTACGGGCTCGTCGATCGCTCCGACATCCTGGTGGAGAATTTCTCCGTCGGCGTCACGAAAAGGCTTAAAGTTGACTACGAGACGCTTCACGCGCGGAAACCCTCCCTGGTCTACTGCTCCATTACGGGTTACGGCCAGACGGGGCCGGATGCGGGTCTCAAGGGGTATGACGCCGTCTCCCAGGCGGCTTCGGGCCTGATGAACCTCACGGGGTTCCCCGACGGCCCGCCCACCAAGGCGGGCTCCGCGCTCGGCGACAGCGTGGGCGGCACGTTCGCCTTCGGCGCCATCATGACGGCGCTCTTTCACCGCGAACGCACCGGGGAGGGCCAGCAGGTCGACATTTCGATGATCGACTGCATCTTCTCGCTCATCTTCGATGAGCCGATGGATTTTTACGAACAGCTGGGCCTCCCGCCGCGCATCGGCAACCGCATCATGCGGCTCGCCCCGTTCAACGCCTATGAGACGAAAGACGGCTGGGTCATCATCGCCTCGGGCACCAACGCGCACTGGCACAACATCCTGCGCGGCATCGAGCGCCCCGAACTGATAGGCGATGAGCGTTACGAGGACATGAGCCGGCGCGTGAGCAGAGTCGCGGAGGTCGACGCCATCATCACCGAATGGACGAAGCGCCGCGAGGCGAAAGAAGCGGTCTCCTCCCTGCGCGCGCACGACGTCATCTGCGGGCCGGTGAACGCCATCGAGGATATCCTCGCCTGGCCCCACATGCGGGAACGCGGGATGATAGTCGACATCGAACACCCCACCCTGGGAACGCTCAAGAACGCGAAAGCCCCGGGCTTTCCCTTCAAGTTCAGTGAAATAAAAGGCGGCTACGCCGCTCCCGCCCCGCTCGTGGGCCAGCACAACGCGGAGATCCTCGGCGGCCTGCTCGGCGTATCGGACGCGGAACTGAAAGAGCTGGCGGATGAGGGTGTGGTCTAGGGGGGTATGAAGAGCGGAGCCTTCGGAGTTTCGGGAGCAGCCTCCCTTCCCGGGATGCCGCTTCACGAGCGTGGCGGCGTCGCCCGCGCCCCTGTGGTAGGATTCCCCCTGTCGCGGACTTGAAACCTGGAGGCTCATCCTTATGCGAATCTGTACTTTCAGCCTGGCGGGCGAGGCGCGCATCGGCGTGTTGTTCGGGGAGAAAATCGCCGATCTGAAACTGGCCTACGCCTTGTCGCTGGATGAGGAATCGGCGGCGGAGGCCATGGATCGCGTCGAGGCCGAGATCCCCGATGATTGCGAGGAGTTCATCGAGGACCTGGAACTGAACCGTCCTCTCGCCGAAGAAGCTATTGAGGCGCTCGAAGCGCACGGGAGCAAAAAAGACCCGATTCGCTTCGACGGAATGCAGGTGGTCTATGAGCACGATGAAGTCGAGATTCTCCCCCCAGTCGTGCCGGACACGCTGTTTTGCATGGCGAGGAACTACGTGGCTCATGCCGCCGAGATGGCGCGCACCGAAGTGGATGATTTCAAGGAGGAACTCCCGCTCTACTGTTTCCTGAAGCCCGCCACGTGCGTGAGCGGCCCGTATGAGGACGTGCCCGTTTATCCCTCGATGGAAAAGCTCGATTATGAACTCGAACTCGGCGTGCTCATCGGACAGGGCGGCAAGAACATCCCCGTGGACAGAGCCATGGACCACGTGGGCGGCTACACCCTGTTCAACGACATGAGCGACCGCACGAGCCTCAACATGGGCAAGTTCATTGACTGGTACGCCATGAAGGCCCCCGACGGCTTCGCTCCCATCGGCCCCTGTATCCTGCTCCCCGAGGAGGGCCTCGACCCCCACGATTTGAGACTCAAGCTCTGGGTGAACGGTGAATTGAGACAGGACGCCACCACGGGCGACATGGTCTGGCGGGTCGCCGAGCAGGTATCGTATCTATCGGGGATCGCGACCTTGCGGACGGGCGACATCATCGGCACCGGCTCTCCCGCCGGCAACGCCGCCTCGTGGGGGGAATATCTCCAGCCGGGCGATCTGATAGAGGGCGAAATCGAGGGTATCGGGCGCCAGGCCTTTCGGATCAGGAGCGAAAACCCCGAATATACGCCGGGCTAGTTCTCCCGGCGGTTGATTCGCACCCGTTTGCGCATTAAGATTTTCGCATCGATCAATGGAATTCCGAATCGCTGAAACCCGAGAGGGGGCACTCATGAACCCAGCCATAGCCGAAGCCGAATCCCTGCGGGCGATGGACAAGGAACACGTCTGGCATCCGCTCATGAACCATTCCGGGATGGAGGAGAATCCCCTCGACGTCGTGGTCAAGGCCAGTGGCTCGACCATCCAGGACGCCTCCGGCAGGGAATACATCGACGCCATGGCGGGGCTTTGGTGCGTGAACATCGGCTACGGGCGCGACGAGGTGGCCCGGGCGGCCTACGAGCAGATGCTGGAGTTGGCCTACTATCCACTGACGCAGGTGAATCCTCCAGCCGCCAGGCTCGCTGAACGGCTCGCGTCCTTGCTGCCCGAGGGGGTCGAACGCGTCTGGTTCGTGAACTCCGGCTCCGAGGCGGTGGACACGGCCATCAAGCTGGCCCGCGCCTATGGACGCCTGAACGGCGGGAGGCGGTACAAGATCATCGCCCGCCACCAGGGCTATCACGGGGCGACCATCGGCGGCGCCAGCCTCACCGGCCAGACGCTCCGGCGCGCGATGTTCGAGCCGCTCCTGCCGGGCGTGATTCACGTGAGCGCGCCCTATTTCTACCGGAGCAACGCGGATACCGAGGAAGAACTCGCGCGGCGGTGCGCGGACGAGTTGGATGAGGTTATCCGCTACGAAGACCCCGAGACCGTGGCGGCGTTCATCGCGGAGCCCGTCATCGGCGGCGGCGGGGTGATTCCCCCGCCCGCGGATTACCTGAAACGCATGCGCGAGGTGTGCCGGAACCACGGCGTGCTGTTCATCGCCGATGAGGTCATCACCGGCTTCGGGCGCACGGGAGAACTCTTCGCCTCCGATCTGTACGAGATCGAGCCGGACATCATGACGATGGCCAAGGGGCTGAGCAGCGCCTATCTGCCCATCGGGGCGACGGCGACCACGAACGAGATTTTCGAAGCCCTGAACGCCGAGGGAGACTCAGGCTTTCTACAGATAAACACCTATGGCGGACACCCCGTCGCATGTGCTGCGTCTCTCAAGAACCTCGAGATCATGATGGATGAGGAGTTGCCCGCGCGCGGCGCCAGGGTGGGCGCATATCTCGGCGGGCTTTTGGGAAAACTCTCCGACATCCCCTGCGTGGGCGACGTGCGGGGCGTGGGCCTCATCTGGGGGGTGGAGTTGATAGAAGAAGACGGCGCGCCGCTCTCCACGGCGGCCACGGCGAAGGTGCTGGCCTACGCGAAGGAGCAAGGCGTAATCTTCGGCAAGAACGCAGGCATCGCTGCGGGGCCCTCGAACACCGTCACCATCAGTCCGCCGCTGGTCTTGACCGAAGAAGAGGCCGAGCGCGCCGCCTCCGCTCTCGATAACGCCCTGCGCCGCGTCCAGGCGGAGAGCGGAGCCTGATGCGATAGCCGGTCATTTATCCCGCACATCATTTTCAGGGAGATTTCATATGTCCAACATCACCATGCTCGACATCGAGGATCTGAAGAAGACGAAGCTCGCTCCTTTCCTCAACAAGGCGCTCAAGCACCGCGCGCCCGACCCCGCCTTTCACGCCATGCAGGGCCACAACGAGGATCTGGCGAAGTCGATGTACCTCGCCTGGGGCACGGTGTTCAACACCGGCGTCATCGACCACAAGCTCAAGGAGATCATCCGCGTCCAGCTATCGCGCCGCGCCTTTTGCAACTACTGAGGGAACGTGCGCTCTGCTTCGGCGAAGCAGGCCGGCCTGACGGAAGAGATGATAGACGAGGGCATCGACAACTGGCGCGAGAGCGAGCTTTTCAACGAAGCCGAAAAACTCGCGCTCGAATACAGCGAACTCATGGATTCCGAGCCCGAGAAGATCGACGAGGCCTTCTATGCGAGGCTGCGCGAGCACTACTCGGATGAGGAGATCGTGGAACTCGGCTCCTTCATCGGCTTCAACGTGGGCTACCACACCTTTTTCAGGACGCTCGATTTCTACCCCATGTTCACCCCCGACGGCCGGCTGGTGAGTCAGGAGGAATCGCGCCGCATCTACGGCGATTGCCCCGTATCGCACCTGAGCGGCCCGCTCGCTCGCGCGATCGAAGAGGGTGAGGCGCAACAGGCAGGCGGAAGCTAGGAGGAGAACATGCCGATTATCGAGCCGCTCGAACCCGAAGGAATTGAAGAGAAGAACTGGAAGCGCGTCATGGAGCGCACCGCCGAAACTCAGGCGCCCGATGAACTCTTCTCGCGCATCATGGCGCATGCGCCCGGCTATGCCGCCAACCTGCACGACGCGATGCACCGCTCCCACGCCATGGGCGGGGTGGAGCACAAGCTCAAGGAGATGATCCGCATCCAGCTCGCCAGGACCGCGCAGGACACCTACTTCGCGAACCTGCGCTCCGAGCAGGCGAAAAAAGAGGGCCTGACGGAAGATCGCATCGAGGCCGCCTGCGGGGATTTCGAGAACGACCCGCAGTTCACCGACGCCGAGAAGTGGGCGCTTCGCTATTCCTACTGGATGTACCGCGACGCCGCGAGGCTCGACAAGGATTTCTACGACGAGGGCAAGAAGCACTTCACCGAAGCCCAGATCATGGAGATCGGCGCGATGGTGGCGCTTCACTACGGCCTCCAGGTCTTCATGCGCACGCTCAAGGCCTATCCGCTCCACGATCCGGAGGGAAACCCGGTGACGCAGGCGCAGTCCGAGCAGATTTACGGAAAAGACGTACCCCTGCCTTCTTGAGTTTCGCTGTCGAGTGAAAAGCGCCCGCCGACGAGGTTGTTGAGAAAGCTCCCCTGACAAGGGATCGTTGAAAACCCGTCCTCATCCCGAGTAGGCGCGCTTGCGCGCCGTATCGAGGGACGGACATGCGCCCTTCGATACGCGGCTTCGCCGCTACTCAGGGTGAGGTCGATATGGCGAAGCGCAAGGTCAGGGGTTTTTCAACACCCGCCAACCGGCGGGCGTGACGATTTCTCCATGAGAGGAACCTCGAGATCATGCCGATTTTTCTGCGCGATATTTGGTCGATTGAAAATCTCACGGATTTCAAAGTTCATTTCGCCAGATGGAACGGCGTATCCCAGCCGTTGGAAGTTTGGTTGAGCGACAGGCGCGCATGGCGAGGTTGGCAGGAACATCGGCCAAAGCGTAACGATTTCAATCGGCCATATATATTCTCGTTGATGCAGTTTTACCACGAAACCGATATCTGGCTTTTCGGCGGCGTTTTCCAGGTCGTGGAACGCCATGCCGATCGATACGAAGTTGAGCTGACAGATCAAGGAAAAGAATTCATCGGTCGCTTGAAGTTGCGCTCCCCATTTCACGGCCGGGGAACACGTCTCAAATTCGAGAATCATTTTGAACGATTCGAGGTGCAGGAAATTTTGCGGGAACCATATACAGGGCGTTCTTTTCCCGGTTATGAAAATGTCGATCTGTCGTTCGCTGAATTGGAAACACTGGTGAGAAATGACAGGCCGGACTGGAAAGGCGCGCTGGAGAGCGTGAAAGGCGTCTATTTGATCACTGATACCAAAGCCGAGAAACGGTATGTCGGCTCCGCCTATGGGGATCTAGGAGTGTGGTCCCGTTGGAGTGAATACATCGAGAGTGGGCATGGCGGAAATATCGAACTGAGCGCTTGGCTTAATGCCCAGGGTGGGATGGATTACTGCCGTGTTTATTTCCGTTTTACTCTATTGGAGTATCGAGCAGGTCGAACGTCCGATGACCTTATCCTCAAGCGCGAGGAATTCTGGAAGCGCATACTCATGACACGCGGCAAGCAGGGGTTCAATCGCAACTGATGCAGGCTGATTCGCGCCGAACCCGCGAGCATCCTCGTGAAAAAATTTCTTGAATCTTTCCCTTGCCATGCTCTAATATGTTTTCAATACAACTGCGGCACATATCGACGGCCCTATCCGGAGGCGTGTATGGTGATCCTCGTTCCGCCTCGCCCCGATGAATACACGGCGCGTCATGTTTTAACCGCCTCTGTTCCGCCCGCTGCACCTTGCCACCACAAAGAATCTCTTCGAGAACGAAGCGAAATGAAACCGGTTTTCACAAGAATGGGAGTGAGCTCATGAAAAACCGTCATCGGATTTCTCTTCCATGGCCTGCTGTCCGGGGAGTGCTTCTCGCCTTCGTTGTTCTTGTTTTCGCCGCGAGCGGAGCGGAGGCGGCCATGCCCGTCGAGACCCAGGTCGCAAATGACAAATACATATTCAACACCTTCTTTTTGCTGATCTGCGGTGTGCTCATCATGTGGATGTGCGCGGGCTTCACGATGCTCGAATCGGGTTCGGTGCGCACCAAGAACGCCTCGGTGATTTGCCTCAAGAACATCGGTCTTTACGGGATCGCCGGGATCATGTTCTACATCATCGGCTACAACCTGATGTTCGTGGACGTCGGGGGCTGGATCGGTTCGGTCAAGCTCTTGTTCAGGCCCTCGGCGGATGAATTCGCCATCCTGGCCGGGAACGAGAAGGCCACGAAGGCCGTGCTCGGGACCGACTACGCCAGCATGTCTTTCTGGTTTTTCCAGATGACGTTCGTGGCGACAACCGCCTCCATCGTCTCGGGCGCCCTCGCCGAGCGCGTGAAGCTGTGGTCGTTCTTCGTCTTCATCGCCGTCCTGACCGGGATCGTCTACCCGCTGGTGGGCGCCTGGACGTGGGGCGGAGGCTGGCTCACGGGGCTTGGTTTCAGCGATTTCGCCGGTTCCACCATCGTGCACTCGACCGGTGGATGGGCGGCGCTTGCGGGCGTGATCGTGGTGGGCGCGCGGCGCGGCAAGTTCCGCGAAGACGGGAGCGTCAAGTCGACGCCGCCCTCGAACGTCCCGCTGGTGACCCTGGGCGTCTTCATCCTGTGGTTCGGCTGGTTCGGGTTCAACGGCGGCTCGATGCTCGTGGTCAAGGGCTCGGTCGATGCGGTGACGATGAGCAACGTGTTCGTCAGCACAAATCTCGCGGCGGCGGCGGGTTGCGTCGCCGTCCTGTTCACCGCGAAGTCCATTTTCGGGCGCGTGGACCTGCTCGCCGTGCTGAACGGCGCCATCGGCGGCCTCGTCGCCATCACGGCCGGGCCGAACATCGTCGAATATCATTGGGCGGTCATCATCGGCGCCATCGGCGGCCTCGCCTGCGCGTTCGGCTTGAAGATGCTGGAGAACTGGAAGATAGACGACGTCGTTGGCGCGATTCCCGCCCACTTGTTCGCGGGCATCTGGGGGACGCTCGCGGTCTGCATCGCGGCGGGCGGCAACCTCTTCGCGCAGATTGTGGGCATCGTGTCGATAGGCGCCTTCGTGTTCGTCGTCTCGTATGTCGTCTGGATGATTCTGGAGAAGACGATGGGCCTGCGGGTGTCGGCCGCTGCTGAAGACCTCGGCCAGGACACGGCGGAACTCGGGCTCGAGGCCTATCCCGAGTTCGTGCTCATGCCCGATGAGGACGACGCGCGCATAGCGAAGGGTGCGCAATAGGGGGAAGGCTGCGTAGAAGTGATTGATTTACAGGCGTGTCCCACGCCGGGGTTTTCGGGAAAATCGAGAGCGCCCGCCATCCGGCGGGCGTTTTTCATGCGTGAGAATACAGAGTGAAATCCCTGTCGAGCCACAGGACGTAGAACGTGGTTCCGTCTCTATAGCCCACCATGGGGCGTCGGCCAAAAAAACGGAAGGCGAGGAGGTTCACTTCGTCCGTGATGTGCTGCGGTATCGACGCCTTGATTTGAGCTCGCGGTATCTTTTCATATCCGTTTGCGTGTCTGTTCGAACTCGCGATCCGATTCCAGGTCAATCGACTCAATTTGTCCAGAGTGTCGGCAAAGGCGGCTTTTTCGTCTCTTTGGCAATTTCTCAGGGAATGTTCTCTTTGACTCAAATAACGAAGCGAAAACTTGGGCGGGAGCGTTTGCGGGGAAACGCCGCGAGAAGAACCGGGTTTGATTCTCTCCCCCTTGTTCCTCCTGTCTTTGGGCCTAATCCTCCGCTTCGCCATTTTCCATCTGGGCCTTGAAATACGCTTTCATGGATCGGTTCGAGATGGCTTCCCGGTTCTCGGAGGCGGCCCGCCAGGGGACGTCTTCGTGCGCCATGTTTCTCAGCTTCCAGGCCGAGAACTGCCCGTAGACGTCATAGACCTCATCGAGAAATTCCCTTTCTTCGTCGTTGAATTTGCTGAAATCCATGTCTTCGGGGTTTGGAATCGGAGCGGAGCCGTATTTCTTGTATTCCCGGTACAGGTTCGGGACGACGGGGCCGTACAGCCATGCCTCGATACGGTCTTCAAACAGCGGTTCGTCATACAGGGCCAGATGGCAACCCTGCGCATAGTAGACGAGTTTTTGCAATTTCATGTTCGAGATCAGATCGCCCGCGTCTTCATCCTGAAGCGAGAGGAAATACTCGGCTACGTCCTTGCAGGTAAGCACTGGGATAACCTCAATTCATTAAAATTCAAATTTTAGCAGGTGCGGTCTTGACGACGCAAATATCTGAAAAGTGGATATATGCCGAAAAATTCTTCCTCAAAAAGAAAAGCGGAGGCGTTTTTCTCGAACGGCTGCAACGATGATCGTGGTTTCCGAACGCCTCCGCCCAAAGCGTCCAAGGAAAATAAACGGACGCATGGGGGGATGAACCCGAAGAAAGCGCCGGTTCACCCCAACCCGAAATACGCCTTGATGCGC
Source organism: bacterium (assembly GCA_022825065.1). Taxonomy (GTDB): domain Bacteria; phylum UBA8248; class UBA8248; order UBA8248; family UBA8248; genus Bin107. The sequence goes on along the minus strand of JAJDYR010000015.1, from coordinate 115,100 downwards.
CGGGCCGCTTCCTGGGAGACGCCGCGCATCACCTCGGCCACGCGCTCGGGCGAGGTGTCCTCTATCACGCCGTACCAGCCGGATTCGTACATGTCGCGCACGTCCCTGGGGATGTAGTAGACCGCCGGGTCGCGCCGGGCTGCGTCGCTCTTCGCTCCGTGGTCCATGGGGGATGCGTCCGTGGCGAGTTCCAGGTGCGCGAGTTCGGGCCTGTCGGCGAGCACGGGCAGGACTTCGAGTTCCCCGCCGTGGGTGAGGCCCACCTCCCCCCCGTAGAGGTTCTTGGCGATGAAGTGCGCGTGAACGATGAGGATCCTCAGACCCTCGTGCGCGTTCTGGGCGTCTTCGGCCGCTATCTCCATCGCCGGCAGGTTGCGCTCGTGCCAGTTCAGGAACACCACCTTCCTCGCCCCGTGGCTGTGGAGACTGCCGACGACGTCGCGCATCAGGTGGATCATGGTCTCGGAGCGCAGCGACACCGTGCCGCCGAAACCCATGTGCAGGGGCGTGACGCCGAAGGGGCAGAAATCCACCAGCAGCCCGCCGGTGATGGCCACGACCCGCCTCGCGAAAGACTCCGCCGCGTAGTAGTCCGTCCCCATCGGCAGGTGGGCGCCGTGCTGCTCCACGCTGCCCAGGGGAATGATGGCGAGGCCGGTTTCCTCCAATATCTTCTCGGCTTCGGGGTTCGTCATCTCCATCAGCGTGCGCGCTTTTTCCATGACTTTATGACTCCTCGTCTTGTTCCTGGGGTGATGCGGGAAGCGGCCCTTTGGTTTCCATGAGTTCTATCACCACCCCGTCGGGCCCCTGGAAGTAGAGGTATTTGAGGTGCGGCATGTCGTCTTCCTCCACGATGGGGACGCCGCGCTCCAAGAGAATTGCCCGGGCGGCCTCGAGTTCCCCCTCCCCCACGTAAAAGCCGATGTGGTCAACGCCCATGCGTGGCGTGCGGCCCGGGGGCGCAGGGTCTTCTCCGGGGCGGACGCCACGCACGATGAGCATGCCGCCGCCAATCATGAGCTTGGTCTGGGGCGCTCCTTTGCGCTCGCGCGAATCGACGACGCGCGCGCCCAGGATTTCCCGGTAGAAGCGCACCGCCTCGTCGTGGTCCGCATGGAGGATGTGCGCGTGCTCGTAGGTGAGCTTCATGGCGGTTCTTCTTTCAGGCGCACCGAGAGAAAGTGCGCTCGATGAAGACTCTTTCGTATTGATGAAATCGAACGGTTCGCATTCTGGCGCAAAAGACCCTTTTTTTGAAGGGAGAGCCGCGAATTTCGCCTCCCCTGGAGGCGGCTGTTGAAAAACTCTGATTCGGGAGGCGGGCGGTATTGGGGGTTACGCGGCGGTCCTCTCCTTATCGCGCAGGCGGCCACAAAACCTCATCCTGAGTAGGCGCGAAAGCGCCGTATCGAAGGATGGGCGGCACCTCCCGTCGTGCGAGAGGGCATCCTTCGATACGCCGCCTTCGGCGGCTACTCAGGATGAGGAAAGTGGGGGCGTAGCCTGTCCCGAGCGAAGTCGAGGGGCCGCTACTCAGGATGAGGGAGATGTGAGGGTTTTTTCAACAACCCCCCCTGGGGGGACTGTTGAAAAAGTCATCCCCGGTCGAAATTGACCACCGACGTCATTCCGGCGAAAGCCGGAATCCGTTTTCAAGCAGAATGACGATACGCTGGCTTTTCATCTCCTCGTCATTGGCGCAAACCAATCAGAAAAGAAAGAACAAAGACAAAGCAAACGGATTCCGTCGAACCCTCTCTCCGCGGTCGGTTCCGACACCGGAATGACGAACAAAACCGCACCGCCTCATAGCAACCTCGGAGAGGCACGGGGGCCTGTGCGGACTTTTCAACGACACCTGGAGGGGGTGAAGCCCTTGAGGCGAGGCCGGCGGGGAGCCGTCGCCCCACGCCGGGGACCGCCCGGCGCTTTGCGAATCAGGGCGAATCATTGTATACACACTTTTTCCAACCCAACCCGGCCGCCAGCGCGGGACGGCTCGAGGAGAAGCCGGGCGGAGGGGTTTGGATGATCAACATCCCGCTGGAGGCATTTCCTGTGGCGCAAGCAGTGTGCAACGGAGTTCAGATTTCCTACGACGACAATGGCATGAACACCCCGACCCCGCCCATCGTCTTTTTGCATGGGCACGGGTTGAACCGCTCGATGTGGGAGCGCCAGAAACTCGCGCTCCGGGGAACGCACCGGGTCTTGACTTATGACCTCAGGGGGCACGGCCGCTCGGAAAAACCCCCCACGGGCTACAGCCGTGACGTTGAGGTGACGGATCTGGCCGACCTGCTCGAACACACCCGGATTCCCAAGGCCCACCTCGTGGGCTTGAGCCGTGGAGCCGGAATCGCCCTCGGCTTCGCCGCGGCGCATCCGGAGAAGGTGGCTTCGGTCATCGCGATGGGAGCGGGTTATGATTTCCCGCGCCTGATGCCCGATTTCGCCGATCAAAGACTCCAGACCATGGCCACGCTCAGAGCCGAGGGACTGCGGGCGGCCAAGGATTACTGGGCGGATCTGCCCATCTTCGCTTCGGTGAGAGACAACGAGGACGCCGCCGATTGGGCGGAGGACATGCTCCTCACTTACACGGGCGCGCATTGGCTCGACCAGAATCCCCCGCAGGACGCGTCGCTCGCGAACATCGCCGGAAAAATCACGGCGCCCACGCTCCTCCTGGTGGGTGAGAAGGATTTGTCCGGCTACCACGCCTGTGCGGATGAATTGGCCTCGAAGATTGAAGGCGCCGAGAAGATGGTGGTTCCGGGCGTGGGACACCTGATGGCGATTGAGGACACCGAAGCGGTGACGGAGCACATCTCCGCGTTCCTGGCGAAACAATAAGGCAAGATTCCGAATCGCGGCTGTTCGTTCCCCGGCGTTCCACGCCGGGGTTCGCGGGTGGTTTTCAGCGGGTATGGCGCGGCGGAGGTTTGTTTTGAGTCCATTTTCCGAAGCCAGAAAGATCGAGACGGACGTGCTCATCATCGGCGGCGGCGTCGCCGGCATGATGGCGGCGGTGGGCTGCATCCGTTCCGGCGTCAAGCCCATCCTCATCACGAAAGCCACGTTTCCCTCCGGCAGTTCATCCATGGCGCGCGGCGGCTACACCGCGGCGATGGGCCACTCCGAACCCACCGACAAGCCCGAGTTCCTGTATGAGGATTCCGTCGAGGCGAGCTACGGGGTCTGCAACCACCGGCTGATGCGGATCATGAGCGAAGAAGCCATCGACAGGACAGTCGAACTCGACGCCTGGGGCCTGGGCCTCATCAGGATGGAAGACGGCAAGTATCATCAGAAAAAAAGCGCCTCGCATCGCTTCCCGCGCCTCCTTCATTGCGGAAAGCTGATGGGCAAGCCGCTCATGCAGTCTCTGGCGAAAAAGATGCGCGAATGGGGCGTCGAGACTATCCAGCACGCCATTTTCGTGGACCTGATGAAAGAGGGCGAGCGCGTCGTCGGGGCCTGGGGGTTCCTGTACCGCGAGGGAATCCCCATCGTGGTTCATGCGCGGTCGACCATCATGGCCACCGGCGGCGCCCCGCAACTGCACGAGGTGAACGATTCGCCGCCCTACATCTCGGGCGACGGCTACGCCATGGCGCTGCGCGCAGGCGCCGAACTCATCGACATGGAGTTCATCGACTATCAGCTCCTGGCGGCCGCGCCGCTCAAGATCCGGGGCTACCCGCCCCACACGAGCGGCTTCATCAACGCGGGCGCTTATCTCTACAACAAGGACGGCGAGCGCTTCATGTGGAACTACGACCCCGAGCGCGGCGAGCGCGCCACGCGCGCCGTGGTGAACCGGGGCGTGGGCATGGAGATTTACGAGGGGCGCGGCACGGAGAACCACGGCATCTACCTCGACGCGCGCCACGTGATCGAGGAGGTGAACGACGGCGCCACGGCGGACATCATCCGCGTTTTCAAGACCCAGGGCGTGGACATGGCGGACTCCCCCATCGAAGTGTCGAGCGGCCCGCACACCTATCTGGGCGGCATCCGGATCGACGAGTGGGGCCGTACGAACCTCACGGGTTTCTACGCGGGAGGCGAAGCCGCTGGCGGCGTCCACGGGGCGAACCGCACGGGCGGCGCGGCTCTGGCGGACAGCTACGTCTTCGGGCTTCGCTCGGGGATAGGCGCGTCCTGCGAGGGGGCGAGGCTCGAGAAGCCCGACCCCGGGAGCGGCGGCTGGCGGGAGGGAATCGAAAAGCTGCGCGCGCTCGAAGCGAACACGAGCGGCCCCGACGATAAACACCTTCGCCTGGAAGTGCAGCGCGTGGGGGTCGAGGGGATCGGGCAGATTCGCGAGGAGGCGAGGCTCACAGGAGCCCTCGCGCGGCTCGATGAACTCGAAGCCGAAAACGCCATGGCCGCTGTTGCCGGGGATAGCCCCCGAAAGCGTTTCGATTGCATGAGGAGAATCCAGGAGACGCACAACCTGATCGGCGTGGCGCGCATGCTCGCCGTGGCGGCTTTGATGCGCGCGGAAAGCCGTGGCGGGCATTTCCGGGTCGATTATCCGCTCATCAGCGAAGAGTGGCGCTGCAACATCGTGCTCTCGCTCGAGAACGGAGAGGTAACGCCGAGGCGTCAGGAGGTGGTTGCCGAAGACGGCGCCGCACCCTCGCCCCGGGAAACGCCCACCACGGCGGCATACGTGGAACAAGGCGGCGTTATCTAGAAAAAATTCGGGCGCTGTGGTCTCTTCTCAGGTTTTCGTCCCCTTGGTGTGGATGAATTCTCAATAAAAACAAATAGTTGTATTGTCTTTCCGGTTTTTGAAAAAAAGTGAAAAAAATTCGGGTTTGTTCTTTGACAAAGCCATTTGAAACCACTATATTTCGCCAGCTTTGAAGGCCAAGAAAACGACATGCGGAATGCGTGGGCGGAGGCAGGCGGTTCGGGAGCCTCTGCCGGGTGGTGGAAGGTCTTTCGGTTTGGCTTCTTCTTGGCGAATATTCAGGAATTTTCGGGTTGACACGAATCGTCAACCGTTGGTATTCTGACTATTCCTTCTTGTTTCAAGAAGATCTGATCTTTGAAAAAAGAATAGGATATGTGACGGACCTGAACGGGCTCTAGTAGTACAATTCCCGATTGAACCCAAAGGGATGGGAAGCCTGCCGGGAAACCGGTAAGGTATTTTTTCCCTTTGGAACAGATATATCAATTGGAGAGTTTGATCCTGGCTCAGAGCGAACGCTGGCGGCGTGCCTAACACATGCAAGTCGTACGAGAAAGCCTTCGGGCGAGTAAAGTGGCGAACGGGTGAGTAACACGTGAGCAACCTGCCTTTGGATTCGGGATAACTCCTCGAAAGGGGGGCTAATACCGGGTAAGACCACGGAGTCGAATGGCTCAGAGGTAAAAGATGGCCTCTTCATGAAAGCTATCGTCCAAAGATGGGCTCGCGGTCCATTAGCTTGTTGGTGGGGTAACGGCTCACCAAGGCGACGATGGATAGCCGACCTGAGAGGGTGATCGGCCACACTGGGACTGAGATACGGCCCAGACTCCTACGGGAGGCAGCAGTGGGGAATTTTGCGCAATGGGGGAAACCCTGACGCAGCGACGCCGCGTGGAGGATGAAGGCCCTTGGGTTGTAAACTCCTGTCAGGAAGGACGAACGGCAGGGTAGTTAATACCTGCTCTGTTTGACGGTACTTCCAGAGGAAGCTCCGGCTAACTCCGTGCCAGCAGCCGCGGTAAGACGGAGGGAGCAAGCGTTGCTCGGAATCACTGGGCGTAAAGGGCGTGTAGGCGGGATGGTCAGTCGGATGTGAAAGCCCCGGGCTCAACTCGGGAAGTGCATTCGATACTGCCGTTCTTGAGTGTGGTAGAGGAGAGCGGAATTCCTGGTGTAGCGGTGAAATGCGTAGATATCAGGAAGAACACCTGTGGCGAAGGCGGCTCTCTGGACCAATACTGACGCTGAGGCGCGAAAGCTAGGGGAGCGAACGGGATTAGATACCCCGGTAGTCCTAGCCGTAAACGATGGGCACTAGGTGCGGGAGGCGTTGACCCCTTCTGTGCCGGAGCTAACGCATTAAGTGCCCCGCCTGGGGAGTACGGCCGCAAGGCTAAAACTCAAAGGAATTGACGGGGGCCCGCACAAGCGGTGGAGCATGTGGTTTAATTCGACGCAACGCGAAGAACCTTACCTGGGTTTAAATTGCTTGGGACAGCTATGGAAACATAGTCTCCCTTCGGGGTCCTTGCAAAGGTGCTGCATGGCTGTCGTCAGCTCGTGTCGTGAGATGTTGGGTTAAGTCCCGCAACGAGCGCAACCCCTGCCCTTAGTTGCCAGCGGTTCGGCCGGGAACTCTAAGGGGACTGTCGGTGATAAACCGGAGGAAGGTGGGGATGACGTCAAGTCCTCATGGCCCCTACGTCCAGGGCTACACACGTGCTACAATGGCGCATACAAAGGGCTGCGAACTCGCGAGAGGGAGCCAATCCCAAAAAGTGCGCCCCAGTTCGGATCGGAGTCTGCAACTCGACTCTGTGAAGCCGGAATCGCTAGTAATCGCGGATCAGCATGCCGCGGTGAATACGTTCCCGGGCCTTGTACACACCGCCCGTCACACCACGAGAGTCGACGGTACCAGAAGTCGTTGAGCCAACCCTTTGGGAGGCAGGCGCCGACGGTATGGCCGGTGATTGGGGTGAAGTCGTAACAAGGTAGCCGTAGGGGAACCTGCGGCTGGATCACCTCCTTTCTAAGGAGTGCTGAAAGATTCGTTTTCAAAAAGCACGGGAAGGGAGAGAGGGCGTTTTCATCATTTGGTGAGAACGGGCCGCTTTCTTGCCTGAGGATCGTGCGACGCCGCCTTGCGCCTTTGGCGTACGGCAGGATGATTGCAAAACGGATCGGCGCTTCAAGGTCGATGGCCCGTCTCGGGCCGTCCATATCCTGTTCTTGAGAATAACGCCACAGCGGGTATGCGGATTGTCCCGGATTCCGGAAATTTGGATTTCGGCAGAATGCCTGGGTGAGGCCCGATGCGGAAATGGAGTTTCCTGCCGCGCGGGCGAGGTCGCGGGCCTATAGCTCAGTTGGTCAGAGCGCGCGCCTGATAAGCGCGAGGTCCCTGGTTCAAATCCAGGTAGGCCCACCATATCGGAATGGATGGGGATGATGCGCATGGCATGAAACGCCGGAAGCGATGGCGTGGATGGACCGTTGAGTGGAACCGCGCAGGCTCATCGTCGCGGGCCGGTCCCTGAATCGAATTCGAAGTGGGGATGTAGCTCAGTCGGGAGAGCGCCTGGTTTGCAACCAGGAGGTCGGCGGTTCGAGCCCGCTCATCTCCACCATCCGGGCCGGCGGCGAGTGGCGATGAATTTGAATTCTTCAGCAAATCGGGCGGGAGTTTCTTCCGCCTTTTGATCTTTGACAATCGAATCGCGTGAATTGGCATAATCATTGAAGGCTCTCAGTATTGACTGAGGATCTGAAATCTCAAGATTCGGTCAAGCTACTAAGGGCGTACGGTGGATGCCTTGGCGCTAGAAGGCGATGAAGGACGTGGTCAGCTGCGAAAAGCCTCGGGGAGCCGCTAGCAGGCTTTGA
>JAJDYR010000015.1:0-105000 GCA_022825065.1 bacterium | reverse complement strand
CATCGCATCCTGGGGCTGAAGCAGGTCCCAAGGGTTTGGCTGTTCGCCAATTAAAGCGGTACGCGAGCTGGGTTTAGAACGTCGTGAGACAGTTCGGTCCCTATCTGTCGTGGGCGCAGGAGATTTGAGGGAAGCTGACCCTAGTACGAGAGGACCGGGTCGGACGAACCTCTGGTGTTCGAGTTGTGGCGCCAGCCGCAGTGCTCGGTAGCTATGTTCGGAAGGGATAACCGCTGAAAGCATATAAGTGGGAAGCCCCTCCCAAGATGAGATCTCCCTGGACTTCGGTCCCTGAAGGCTCCTTCAAGACCAGGAGGTTGATAGGCCGGAAGTGTACGCACAGCAATGTGTTCAGCTGACCGGTACTAATTGGCCGTGAGGCTTGACCGATTCGAGATTTCACTCATTGGTTCTCGGTCGAGAGCAAGATGTCGCCAATCGCGTGATTTGATTGTCGGGAATTTTTTGATATTTCCGGTGGCTATAGCGGCGGGGCCACACCCGTTCCCATCCCGAACACGGCAGTTAAGCCCGCCAGCGCCTATGGTACTGCGGTCCTTTCCGTGGGAGAGTGGGTCGTCGCCGGAATATGAATCGAAACCCCGCCGGTCTATACAGCCGGCGGGGTTTTTTGTGTGTTCAGGGAGTATCGTTCTTCTTATGTTGACGGAACTCATCACGCCCGTACTCTCGTTCGCGGTATCCACCTCCATCACGCCCGGACCCAACAACGTCATGGTGACGGCTTCGGGGGCGAACTTCGGCTACCGCCGGACGCTCATGCACATATTGGGGATCAGCCTCGGATTTCCCGTCATGGTGGTCGCCGTGGGGCTCGGCCTGGGGGGATTGTTCCAGGCCTTGCCCGAAGCCCACGTCGTCCTCAAACTTCTCGGTTGCGCCTACATTCTCTGGATGGCGTGGAAAATCGCTACTGCAGGTGGAATGGGTGGACCAAGCGCAAAACCCGGAAAACCGTTCACCTTTCTCCAGGCGGCCGGTTTCCAGTGGGTGAACCCCAAGGCCTGGGTGATGGCGGTGGGCGCGACCGCCGCGTATACCAGCGCGGGCGGATATTTTTATCTGGAAATCGTTCTGATCGCCTCGGTATTTCTCATCGTCTCCATACCGAGTATTTCCATCTGGACGCTTTTCGGCGTCGCCATAGGAAAGATGTTGACCGCCAGGAAGTGGCTCAGGATTTTCAACGCCGTGATGGCGCTTCTGCTTGTTGTGTCGCTCATCCCCGTTTTTCTTGTATGGGGGCCTTGAGCGGGTAGTTCGTGAACTGTTTAGTCCCCCGTGTGGTTTCTGTGTCTGTGCCGGGAGAGTTGCTCTTCAAGCCAGTGGTTTCGCTCACTCCCCCGAAAGCCGGAATGACGAACAAAACCACACCGCCTCATCCTGAGTAGCGGCGAAGCCGCGTATCGAAGGATGCCCTCTCGCCACAGCGCGAGCCCCTCGCCCTTCGATACGCCGCCTTCGGCGGCTACTCAGGGTGAGGAAAGAGGCGCCAGCGGTTTCCAAGGGATGCATACAGGGCTTTTTCAACAGCCTCTTGAGGGGGAGTGATTCCCACGGACGATGCGGAGAAATTGCTCCGTAGGGGCGGACCGGTGTGTCCGCCCGATTCTCTTGCATATCCATTCCTCAATCATGCGTAGAGATTGACCTCCTCTTGTTGGTCTGAAATGATGCCACTCAACATTCCAGCTAATACTTTATTCCAAGCCTGATGGTTTTTCTGCTCTCAAACTGAATATGGAATTTGCAGGGCGACAGATGTCAGAAAGGAACAAGAGTGAAGAAATTGGAAATACCAACATATGATGATTTGTTGTGGCCTACTCTTGAGGCTTTGAAAGCTAAAGGAGGATCGGCTTCTATTCAGGAACTTTCAGAGCAGATTGCGTCAGATATGGAATTAACAGATGAAATATTAGAACTTCCACACAAAGAAGGTGGTACTCAATCCGAAATTGAATATCGTTCTGCCTGGGCGCGTACTCATCTCAAGAATGTTGGTTTGGTTGACAATACGTCGAGGGGTATTTGGACGATTACGGAACTGGGTCGCCAAATTCAAGATGAAAATAAAGTGCGCGTACTCGTGCGTCAATATCGTGAAGAGCGGAACAGGGAGCGGCGCGAACAAAAGGCTAAAGATGTTCAAGCAACAGATGATAACAACACGGAAGATATTGATGAAACTGAAACAGATTGGCAAGAAGAGTTACTCGATATTGTGCGTGGCATTGAACCCGGTGCATTCGAGCGGCTTTGCCAGCGTGTACTTCGAGAGTCTGGTTTCACGAAAGTAGAGGTTACGGGAAAATCCGGCGATGGCGGAATAGATGGCGCAGGAGTTTTGCGCGTAAATCTCCTTTCGTTTCATGTCCGATTTCAATGCAAGAGGTATGCAGAGTCAGTTGGTGCAGGCGCGATTCGAGATTTCAGGGGGGCGATGGTCGGTCGCGCGGATAAAGGATTGTTTATGACCACCGGAAGATTCACAAAAGAAGCGGAGCGGGAAGCAGTGAGAGACGGCGCCCCGGCAATTGACCTTATCGATGGTTTTGAACTTTGTGAGTTGCTGAAGAAATTAGAACTCGGTGTGAAGACGGAATCCGTCGAGATCATCACGCCGAATGAGGAATTTTTCTCCGCCCTGTAAGTTTACCCAAGGCGAATTTTTGGGCGGACACACGGGTCCGCCCCTACGCAATCTCTCTCATCAAACAACAATCACCCTCCCCCCTCGCCCTTCGGCGTCGGCCCCCCTTCATACAACCCGCTGATTTTTTCGCCGGTTTGGTGTATACTCCCCCTCATACTCGTTGAAAATTTTAAGCCGCAATCTTGCAAACCGATGGAAGACAGCCATGGCGCAAGAGGCTCATGCATCGAGCGAAGGCGCCGCTCTCCCGGAGCGGCGCGTAGCGTATAGTGTCCTGGTACGCTTCGGGCCGGTCATCGGGCTGGCGTTCTTGTGCCTCGTCCTCTCCGTAACGTCGGAAGCCTTCCTGAACCCGGCGAACTTGATCAACGTGGCGCGCCAGGTCTCCATCAACGCCATCATCGCCGCCGGCATGACGTTCGTGATGATCTCGGGCGGATTCGACCTCTCGGTCGGTTCCGTCATGGCGCTCTCGGGCGTGGTGGGCATCATGGCGATGAACGCCTTCGGCGACGCGGCGGGCATCCTCATCATGCTGGCCGTCGCCCTCTCCTGCGGGCTTTGGAACGGCCTCCTCGTCGCCTTCGCGCGCATCAACGCCTTCGTGGCCACCCTCGCCGGGATGACCATCTACCACGGCATCGCCCTCGTGGTGACGGATTCCTTTCCGGTCACGCGCTTCGGCGGCTGGTACCGCAATTTCGGCCAGGGGCACCTCTTCGGGCTGCCGATACCCATCTACGTTCTCATCATCGTCTACGTCGTGGCCCACATCGTGCTGACGCGAACGGCCTTCGGCACCTCGGTCTACGCCGTGGGCGGAAACGAAGAAGCCGCCCGCCTTTCGGGCATCAACATCGAGCGCATCCGCACGTCCGTTTTCACCATCTGCGGTTTCGGGGTGGGAATCGCCTCGCTGCTCATCATCGGGCGTCTCCAGTCCGCGCAGGCGAACATGGGCATCCAGGCGGAGCTCGACGCCATCGCCGCCGTCGTCATCGGCGGCACGAGCCTGGCCGGGGGGGAGGGCCGCGTATTCGGCACCCTTGCGGGCGCCTTCACCATCGGCGTCCTGAACAACGGCTTGAACCTCCACGACATCAGCGCGCACTGGCAGCTCGTCGCCAAGGGCGCCGTCATCGCGCTCGCCGTCATCATCGACCGCCAACTCGTGCACAGGCAGTGAGCAGATGCCGGCGCTGTTGACGATGGAGGGGATATCCAAGGCCTTTCCGGGCGTCCAGGCGCTCTCGAAAGTTGACTTCGAAGTCATGCCCGGCGAGGCGCACGCCCTCATCGGAGAAAACGGAGCGGGCAAGTCCACGCTCATCAAGATCCTCGCCGGCGTCCATCGGCGCGATGCGGGAACGATCCGCTTCGAGGGGAGCGACTACCGGGTCGCCAACCCCCACGAAGCGCTGGCGATGGGCGTGGCCGTCATCTACCAGGAGTTGAACCTCGTCCAGAAGCTCACGGTGGCCCAGAACATTTTCCTGGGCCACGAACCCCTGCGCCGGGCGGGCTTCGTCGCGACCCGCGAGATGAACGCGCGCGCCGGGGAAATCCTGAAAGAGCTCGGGATATCCATGGACCCGCGCACCCCGGTCGAAGCGCTCGGCGTCGCGCAGAAGCAGATGGTCGAAATCGCAAAGGCGCTCTCGCGTGCTTCGCGCATCCTGGTGATGGACGAACCCACCGCTCCCCTCACGCAGAGCGAGATCGAGGTGCTCTTCCGCGTCATCGCGGGCCTGAAGGAACAGGGGCTGGGGGTCATCTACATATCGCACCGCCTCGACGAGGTCTTCCAGATTGCCGACCGCGTCACCGTGCTGCGCGACGGCGAGCGGGTGCATTCGAGCGAGGTGTCCGAGACGCAGATCGATCGACTCGTCCTCGCCATGGTGGGCCGCCGCCTCGCCGAGGAAGAGCCTCCGCTCGAAGTCCCTGAAGATGCGCCCATGGTGCTCGAAGCGGAGGGGTTGGCCGATGGCCGGGTGGTTCGTGATATCTCGTTAGGCGTAAGGGCGGGCGAGGTGGTCGGCCTTGCGGGTCTCATCGGTTCCGGGCGCAGCGAGTTCGCGCACCTGCTCTTCGGCTCCGAGACGGCGGCGGAAGGCGAGGTGCGCCTTGTCGGCGAGACGCTGAGCGGAGGCGTTCCCCAGCGAATCGCCGCAGGCCTCGGCATGGTGCCCGAGGACCGCAAACTCCAGGGACTCGTAATGCAATTGCTCGTCAAGGAGAACAGCACCCTCGCCACGCTCGATAAATACACGAGCGGCGGCTTCATCCGCCGGCCCGCGCATGAGTCCCGCGTGCGGGAGATCATCACGGAGCTTCGCATCGCGACGCGCGGCCCCCGCCAGTCCGTCAAGGCGCTGAGCGGGGGCAACCAGCAAAAAGTCATCCTCTCGCGCTGGATGGATACGGGCGCGCGCGCGCTCATCTTCGACGAACCCACCCGGGGGGTGGACGTCGGCGCAAAGGCGGAGATCTACGCCCTCATCCGGGAGTTGCAAAGGCGCGGCGTCGCCATCTTGATGATCAGCTCGGACCTGCCCGAGGTGCTTCGCATCAGCAACCGGGTCATCGTCATCAGGAACGGGCGCGTCGCGGGGGAACTCTCCCGCGAGGAGGCCACACAGGAGCAAGTCTTGCGGCTCATGATGGGAGCCGCCGTATCGGGCAATGGAGCCTAAGTGAGAATCCCTAACCAAAGGAGAAAGCCATGAAAAGAACCTTAAGCGTTCTAGCTCTCGCCGTCGCACTGGTTGTCGCGGGGGCGCTGCCGGCCGAGGCGGCGATGAAGAAGCTCCGGTTCGGGGCATCCTTCTCGGGTCTGCATCACCCCGCCTACGCCACGGTTGCCAAGCACATGCGGATAGAGGCGAAGAAACAAGGCGTCGACATCATCATCACCGACAGCCAGGACAAGCTCGCCAAGCAGATCAACGATCTCGAAGACATGATCACCAAGGGCGTGGACGTGCTCTTCGTGAACACGGTATCGAAGGGAACCGAGCCCACCCTCAGAAAGGCTGCGGCCAAGGGCATCAAGGTCGTCGCCGTCCAGCGCTGGAACAGCGACCCCGCCGTGGTGCACTTCGTCGGCACCGACAACAAGGAGATGGGCCGCATCGGCGCCGAGTGGGTCGTCAAGCGCATGAAGGGCAAGGGCAACCTCGTCGTCATGTCGGGCATCCCCGGCGCCGCCTCCTCGGATGATCGCAAGACGGGTTCGGACGCCGTGTGGGCGAAGAACCCGGGCATCAAGGTCGTCGCCCACCAGACGGGCATGTACAACCGCGTCAAGGCGCTCGAGGTGATGGAGAACATCCTCCAGAAGAACAAGAAGATCGACTGGGTGTTCTGCTACAACGACTCGATGGCGATGGGCGTCCTGGGCGCCATCCGCGCCTCGGGCCGCAAGGGCATCAACGTCTTCGGCATGGACGCCATCAAGGACGCGGTGCAGGCCATCAAGCGCGGCGAGATGACGGCGACCCTCGCCATTCCCTTCGACGAGGAGGGCCGCGTGTCCGTGCGCAACGGCGTCAAGCTGGCAAAAGGCGAGAAGCTGCCCAAGTCCCACGTCATCCAGGCCTTCGTGATGACAAAGAGCAACGCGCCTTAAGCAAGCGTTTCGTAGAGTCAGGGTTTGAAAAAACCGGCGGCCGGCAGGGAACTGGCCGTCGGTTTTTTCGTGCAGATGAAATGAATGTGAGCGTCGATCCTTACGAATGCGAGAAGAACAGCCCAGGACGCAGCTTCGAAAACCGCTCTCCCTTGAGGGGATTGTTGAAAAAGCCCTCGTCGGGGGACATTGCCTTTGGAGGAAGGGCCGCTTTCGCGCAAACCCCCGACCTCCCCCCATAAAAGCAACCCCCCCTACCCCCCCCTTGTCAGGGGGGTAAAAAAAGGCGATGCGCCCTCGCCAAACTGAGGGGGTTTTGCTTTTCCTTGCCCCCCTGACAAGGGGGGGTAGGGGGGGGTGTCTTTATGGGATTTCGCTTTCAAGGGGATTGCCATTACCCTCTCAGGGGGTTTTCAACTTTGGGCCAGCTCGCGACCTGGCCCTGCGGTAAACAACGCGATAATCGGAATTCCCACCCCCTGAGGACCTTTTCAACATCCCCTCCTCGGTCGCGTTCGACCCTCGGGGAGGAGTGGTTTTCGGGTATCTCCTCAACAGGGGCATTCCATAACCCGCGAGTGATTTTTGGTGGCGTCTTGATGCAAAGAGGTTTATCTTATAGAGGAGGTGCGCGTCCCGCGCCATGGGGTATCCTGGTCCCCGGCTGGGCGCGAGAGATCGAGCGAGACGGCAGGAGCCCCCTTTTCGCGGAGGATAGAGAGATTGTTCCCCATTCCCTGGGAGGCGCGAAGCGACGCGGGTGTTTTCCTGTTCAACCAGGGGGAGTACTGGTGCGCGCACGAGGCGTGGGAGGGCATCTGGATGAACGCCGAGCCCGTCCCCAAGAAATTCTACCAGGGTCTCATCCAGATTGCCGCGGGTTACGTGAAGCTTCAGCAGCGCCACCACAAGGGCGCGCTCGCGAATCTGAAAAAGGGCCTCGAGCGCTTCCGCGAGGTGGATGAGGCCGTGGGCGATCTCGACGTGCCGATTCTCTACAAGAAACTCGTGAACCAGTCGCGCGGGGTGCGCGTGAGCCTGCTCGATCAGGGCGAGGCCCGCGTGCTCGAGCGCGCATGGGATTTATGGCCGAAGATCGAATACGCCGCCGATGCGAAGCAGAAAAAAATTTCACACTCGCCGCCGGCGAAAGGATGAAAGAGATGAAACGCCTTGCCTTTAGCCTCATGGTTCTGGTCTTCCTGAGCGGGTGCGCGGGGGTTCCGCTCAGCGATTCCCCGTTCCAGAGGATCACCCGCGCCCAGCCGAAGGATGTTTATCCGGTGGCCGTTCAGGCCAGGCTGGTTCCCACCGATTCGCACGTGCCCTCTTCCCTCGCCCCCGAAGCGTCCGAGGTGCGCGAAGCCGCCTGCAGGGGTTTGTCGTTTGCCCCCCGGTTTCGCTGCGTTCGGATGAACGATGCCGGCAAGCTCCTGGAGAAGCCTGACTACGCCGTTCAGATAGAATACGACTTGATCGATGAGCGCTCTTTTCTCTCGCGCCGGTTCATCAGGTTCGTGCTCGTGAGCGGCGGCGACAGGGAGCCGGACGAGGGAGACGACGTGGGCGATGCGGATTACGCCGTACGCTGGAGTTTCCGGGTGCTCAAGTCCGGAGAGGCGAAGCCGGTGTTCCAGAGCGTATCCCGCGATGAAGGAGTCGATACCTGGAGTTTCGACGTCGAGCAGTGGATGGAGCGCTATTTTTCGGAGTGAATTCGCGTCATTCGGCTCGCCGCATGATTATCCGTAGGAGTTGATCTTCTCCTGACAGGAGGGGCGGTTCGCAAACCCCCCACCTCCCTCTTAAAAAGCACCCCCCCTACCCCCCTTGTCAGGGGGGTATGAAAAGGCGATACGTCCCCGCCGGGTTGAGGGACTTTGCTTTTTCTTGCCCCCCTGACAAGGGGGGGGTAGGGGGGGTGCTCCTTTGGCAAAGGCTTTTTCAACAGCCCCTGCGGCTCCCTCTCTCGTAGATCGATATCAGATCCACATCTTTGCCCCTTCGGGGTATGCGGTCCCTTTTATTCGCCCGAAAAAAACTTGACAATCCTGCTCCTCACTTTTACGACTGATCCATGACCCGGTGGCCCGGTATACCCATGAGGAGGTTCTTCTTGATGCGCACGATTCGAAAACATGTCTTTCATGTAATCTTGCTGATGCTCTTTCCGGCGATTTTCCTTGGGGGAGCGATAGACGCCGCGTCGGAGGAGAAGGGCGCAGGAGCGTCTGCGGCCGGCCATATTTCCCGTCCTGCGTCCGAGACCCCGCGCCCCGTCTCGGTGATCACGCGGCGCGACATCGAACTCTCGGGCGCCCGGAACGTGCGCGAACTGCTGCAGAGCCGACTGGCGTTCAACAGTTTTGGTCTCTACCGGCCATCCGTTGCGGGGAGCGGCCGACAGGTGGTTCTCGTCAACGGCCGCCGCGTATCCTATTCGGGTTTTGACGCCGAAGCGTTTCCCCTCTCGGCGATTGAGCGGATCGAGATACTGGGCGACAGCGCCGCCGCCCTGCACGGCGGACACGCCGTCGGCGGGGCGATCAACATCGTGCTCAGGCGGGATTTCAAGGGTTTCGAGGTTCAGGCCGGCGCGGCGCGGCCGGGGCAGGCGGGCGCCGATTCCGAACATGGCAGCTTCGCGTGGGGAGGCGCGCTCGGGCGCGGACGCGCGGTGGTCGGCGTCGACGTCGTCCGGCGGGAAGAGATTCGCGACGCCGACAGGGATTACTCCCGCGGCGCGTGGACGCCGGGCGGCCCGTTCGCCGATGCGCGGGATATATCCGTGGGCGGCAACACCGCCTTCATCACTCCGCCGGGTGGAAGCACGATTGCGAGGCCTCTCGGCGACTGCGAGGGAAGCGGCTACGTGGCCGGTCTCACCAACCCCATAGGCCATCCGGGCGTGGGCTGCGGCTTCGATTTCACCGCCGTCAAATGGCATATCGATTGGGAGCGTCTCGCGCGCGAGAGTCTGTTCCTGAGCGCCGGGCACCCGCTCGGCGAGAGCGCCGATATCTATCTCGACGCGCGGTTCGCGCAAAGCGAAAGCACGCTCCTGTACGCTCCTTCGGTCGGCAGTTTCTCCTTCTCTCCACCACAATCACTCAGGGATAAACTGTTTGGAGACCCCGAGATAGACGCGCTTCCTGAGGAGATCACCGTTGCTCACCGCTTCGTCGGCCACGGCAACCGCGAATGGGTGACGGAGGTCGAAGGTCGGGACCTCACGCTCGGCGTTCGGGGCGAGTTGGGAGAGATCGGCTACGATGCGCACGTCCGCTACTACCTGCGCGATCTGAGCGTGGACGGCAACACCTTCGTGAGCGGGAGTGTCATTTCCAGAGTGATTGGCGACGGGCGATACGACGTCGAAAACCCGTTTTCGACCGACCCGGCCCATCTGGCGGCGGTTCGGGAAACCAGCCTCACTCTCAAGCGGGAACAGACGGCCGAGTATACGGCAGCGCGGGCTTCGCTGAGCGGCAAGGCGTTCGCGCTCCCTGCGGGAAGCGTTCTGTGGGCGGCGGGTGCGGAAATCGCCTCCCAGGACTGGAAGAACATCCACGACTATCGGGACAGGAACGGGCGCTCCTACCCGGCGACCGACGTGCTCGGCTCCGGCGGAAGTTCGTCGGCCGGTGAGCGGCGGACCGTCTCGGCGTTTGGGGAAGTCTCGCTGCCGCTGGTCGGGGATTGGGACGTCACGCTCGCCGGGCGGCATGACGATCACGACGACGTCGGCTCGACGTTCTCCGGCCAGGTCGCGAGCCGCTACCGGTTGAACAAGAACCTCGCCCTCCGCGCGTCCTGGGGGACGGGCGGCGCGCCGCCGGACCTGAGTGTTCTCCATTTGCGCGGTGAATCGGTCAGCTACCCATACGTGTGCGACGTGAGTACGCACACCGGCGACCGCGCCGATTGCGACACGACACAAGTGGAGCACCGCTCGAGCGGCAATCCCGACCTCGACCCGGACGAAGCGGACAGCCTGAGCATCGGCGCCGAGGCGAGCGCGGGGCCTTTTTCATTGGGTATGGACTGGTTCCGGATCAACATCACCAACCAACCGGCGGAACTCGCGGGACAGACCATCCTGGATCTCGAGGCGAAAGGGCAGTTGCCCTCCGGCGTGCGAGTCGTCCGCACCGGAGATCTCATCCGGCGGATCGAGGGTTCATGGTCCAATAGCGGAGAACGCGACATCGAGGGCATCAACCTTCGCGCGCACGTCGGCTGGAAGACCGATGCGCTGGATATGGACTTCGGCCTGTGGTGGTCGCGCGTGACCGAGGATGAAATCCGGGTGGCCGGCGAGAAATCTCCCTACACCTTTCCGCGTGACCGTTTTCACGGGTCGTTCCGCCTGAGCCGGGGCCGCGTGACGGCCAACTGGAGTGTTTACGGGGTTTCGGAGTATTGGAATACGGACAGAACCGACCGCTACGGAGAGTGGGTGGGCCACGACATCACGCTGGGCTGGCGCAAGGCGTTCGGCATGCGGGGGCTGGAGCTCATCGGCGGGGTCTTGAACGTCGCCGACCGCGGGCCGTCCATCGCCGATGAAGTCCCGGCTCTGACTTTCGCCTCCGCCCGGGGACGCACGCTGTTCGTAAACGCCAGGTACACCTTCGGGCATTGAGAAGAACCCTGCGAAAGCGTGATGATACGGCGCGAGTCGCTCAGACGGTTTTCCGGGGCTTGTTCACCGGGTACCTGGGCTTCCTGCCGCTCATGACGCGGGCGATGTCCTCGCCGGCCCATGAGGCTATGGCTTCGAGACACTCCTGCGTGGAACCCGCCATGTGCGGCGTGAGAATGAGGTTGGGCGCATCGAAGATGGCGCTTTCCGGATCCGGCGGTTCGCCTTCCAGTACGTCGAGGGCCGCCCCGCCGACATGGCCGCTTCCCAGTGCGCGGGCGAGCGCCGCCTCATCCACCAGCGGGCCTCTCGCGGCGTTTATGAGAAACACGCCTTTTTTCATTTTCGAGATCGCTCGCGCATCTATCAGATGATGGGTATTCGGCGTGAGCGGCGCGTGAAGGGAGATGAAGTCGGCCCGGGCGAGCAGGGTATCGAATCGCGCCGGTCTGGCTCCGCGCGCCCTGATCTCCTCGCTCTTGAGGCCGGGGTCGTGGGCGAGAATCCTCATGCCCATCGCGAGCGCCATCTCCGTGAGCCGGCTCCCCACCTGCCCGATGCCGATGAGGCCCAGCGTCTTGCCCCTGAGTTCCGTTCCCGTGTGGCGCGCCTCGCCCCATATCCGCTCCGCCCCCACGCGGGAGGCCGCCTGGGGAATGCGCCTGGCCGCAGAGAGCATCAACCCAAGCGTCAGTTCGGCCACGGCGTTCGCGTTGGCTCCCGGCGCGTTGGTGACGAGTACGCCGCGTTCCGTGCAGGCCGCCACGTCGACCTGATCCACGCCCGCGCCGTGCACGGCCACGACCCGCAGATCCGGCAGCAGCGCGAGCAGAGAGGCGGTAATGTAGCCCGGGCGCAGCAAAATTCCTTCCGCGCCTTTCAGTTTCCCGGCGAAGGCGGCCTCTTCTTCTTCGTTCAGGGGCCTGAAGGGCAGCGCCACGGCGCGAACCGGCGCGACGCCGGCCATCGCCCTTTTCACGGGCGCCATGGCGACTGGGAGATCGGGTGTGGAGGTGACGGCGGCCCAGCGTTTTTTCGAGCGCATCGGACAGGCTACATGTCGACGGCGGTGAACTCGCCGTCATAGTTGTATTCGGCTCTGGCTTTTTGAACGGAAAGCAGCCCCTCTTGCAGATCGTGCTCGATGGCGTAGAAGGACCGGTCCTTCGGGTCGCCGTATCCGCCTCCGCTCGGCACTTCCAGCACGAGCCTGTCGCTCTGGTTCATGACCCATTGGCGTTTGGGGTTGATGGGGCGTCCGTTCAGGGTCACCTTGCCGACACGCCCGTTTTTCCCGCCGAACAAACCATAGGCGGGGTGCCGGGTTCGCTCGCTCATGAAGGTGAGGAGAATCGGTCCGTCGGAGAGCGATTTCACGATGACCTGCTGGCCGTTGCCGCCCGCGTATTTCCCCGATCCGCCGCTGTCTCTGATGGAGGCTTTCCTCTCCACCAGCAACGGCACGAGATGCTCGAGGATCTCGATGGGCGTGTTCGACGTGTTCGAGGGGAAATCGAGACATACGCGCCCATCGTGCCTGTCCGTCGCGCCTTGCCCTCCGTGCAGGAAGAAGTTGCCGGCGAAGCGCCTGTTCTCCTTCGTGATGCCCGCCGCGTTGATGGCCCATGTGGGGCTGCCGCTGGCCGCCTGCACGAGATTGGGAACCGCTTTGCACAACGCGCCGAAAATGGCCGAAGGAATGAAATGCCCCACCATGGAGCGGCCGTTCACGGGGGCCGGATAACGCGGATTCAGTATGCTGCCCTCGGGGGCCGATACCGTCACGGGGCGGAAGTTGCCTTCGTTGTTGGGAATCTGCGGACAGAACAGGCATTTGAGCGAATAGGCGGAATAGGAATAGACGTAGCTCAAAACGGCGTTCAGGCCGCGGTCGACCTGTGGGGACGAGCCCGTGTAATCCACCAGAATGCTGCTGCCGCGAACCTTGACCTCCACGCGGATGACGAGCGGCTCGTCATACCCGTCCGTGGATACCTGAAAGCGGTATTCTCCGTCTTCCACTTTCTTGATGGCCTCGCGCATCGCGTTTTCAGAGCGCTGGAAGATGGTGGTGGCGGGCGCCTCGAGGTCGGCGAGTTTGTATTCTTCGAGCATCTCGCCGATGCGCTGGGCGGCGAGCCTCCCGGCGGACATATGGGAGATCAGGTCTCCTTCCACCTGGTTCGGTACGCGCACGTTTTTCCTGATGATGCGCAGAATATCCTCGTTGATCTGGCCTGCCGACATGTATTTGCAGGGCGGGAGCTGGAGGCCTTCCTCGTAAATTTCGCGCACTTCGGGGGATCTGAGTTTCCCGCCCATGTCCGTTACCTGGGTGGTGATGCCGATGAGGGAGACCAGCTTCGATTTGTAGAACACCGGCGTCAGGGAAGTGAGATCCTGCAGGTGGCCGGTTCCCATCCAGGGGTCGTTCGTGAGAATAAGATCATCGGGCTTGAGCGTTTCCTGCGGGAAAATCTGCAGAAGTTTCTTGGCCGTGATCGGCAACGCGCCCACGAAGCTGGGCATGGTGGACCGGGCTTGCGCGATGGACTGTCCGGCCGGATTCAATATGATGACGGCGAAGTTTCTCGATTCGCGTATGGTCGTGGAAAAGGCGGTGCGGACGATCTCGGTGGCCGCTTCTTCGGCGATGGCGATGAATCGGTTCCAGAGGACTTCCAAGGTAATTGAATCGATACCCTTGCGGGCCATGTTTGAATCTCTCCTAGAGTTCGATGATCAGGTTCTGGAATTTGTCGACCTGGAAGTTCGAGCGCGGCCCGATGACGGTCGTCGTCATCTTCTCTTCTATCAAAGCCGGTCCCTTGAACTTCTGGCCCGGTTTCAAGAGGTAGCGGTCGAAGATATTTACTTTCCGGAAACCCTTGTTCTCCGGCATGAAGATGCGCCGGTTGCCCTTCAGGGCGTTTTTTACGTCCGTTTCGGGCAAATTCGAGAAATCGAAGCTCACGTTGGGTTCCGGCCCCAGACCGAAGATTCGCCAACTGAACACCTGGAGCGGCACCTCGTCGATGGCGCGTCCGTGAGCCGAGGCGTAGTGCTCGCGGTAGGTTTCGCTGATTTCCCCGAAATGGTTCCGCGTCAATTTTCCGCTCGGGATGGGAATGGTGAGCGGAAAACCCTGGCCCTCGAAGCTGATGTCCGCCATACGCTGAATCCGTATTTCGCGCTCCCTCACCCCGGCGGCGGTGAGGACTTCGCGAAGCCGCTTTTCCCGCCGGGTGAGCGTATCGTTCAGCTTGCTGAGGTTCACGTCTTCGAGCGCCATCACCTGGCTGTCCACGGTGTCCACCTTGAAGGGGACGGTGTGGAGCCCGAGGCTGGAGGCCAGGCCTGCGCCCGGCGGGCAGACGATGCGCTTGAGCCCCACCTTGCGCGCCAGCCGGAAAGCGTGAACGGGGCCTGCGCCGCCGGTGGCCATGAGCGTGAAGTTGCGGGGGTCTTTTCCGCGTTCTGAGAGCTTGATGCGCGCGGCGGCGGCCATGGTTTCGTTCACCAGTTCATGAATGCCCCACGCCGCCTGTATCTCTTCGATCTTCATCGGCTCGGCGATTTTGGTGCGTATGGCCTCGGATGCCGCTTCGGGGAAAACCGGCATCTCGCCGCCCAGGAAATAATCGGGATTGATGTAGCCGAGAAGCAGGTTGGCGTCGGTCACCGTGGGTTCTTCTCCGCCCAGTCCGTAGCAGGCGGGCCCGGGGGATGCCCCCTGGCTCTCGGGACCGACCTTGAGCAATCCCAGATCATCGATTCGCGCGATGCTGCCTCCGCCGGCGCCGACTTCGATGAGGTCGATGCACGGCACCTGGATGGGCATCCCGCTGCCCTTGGTGAAGCGCTTGACGCGCGCAATCTCGAATTGAACGGAAAGGTGAGGTTCGCCGTTTTCGATGATGCAGGATTTGGCGGTGGTGCCGCCCATGTCGAATGCGATGAGATTTTCGAATCCGCCGAGTTTCCCGAAATAGGCCGAGGAAAGCGCTCCCGCCGCGGGTCCCGACTCGAACATGCGTATGGGACTGCGCCCGGCGGATTGCGCCGTGGCGATGCCGCCGTTCGACAGCATGATATAGAGCGAGACGTTTTCGAGGTTGACTTCCAGGTCTTCGAGATACTTTGAGACTATCGGCTGAATGTAGGCGTTGGCCACCGTGGTGGACGTTCGCTCGTATTCCCTGATTTCCGGACAAACCTGAGAGGAGAGGCTGAAGCTCACATCGGGGAACGATTGCGCTATCGCTTCGCCGACCTCGGTTTCATGCGCCGGATTGGCATAGGAGTGCAAAAGGCAAACCGCTATGGACTCCGCCCCTTTTTCGACGAGTTCCTGAATCGTTACCTTCACCTCCTGGGTGCTCAGAGGCTGCAGGATTTCTCCGGCCGCGGAGATCCGCTCGGTCAATTCGCGGCGAAAAGGTCCGGAGACCAGGGGGTCCGGGAATTCAGGCACGATGTCGTAGATGTCATATCTGGATTCACGGCCCATCAACAGGATGTCGGCGAATCCCTTCGTGGCGAGAAGGCCCGTGGACGCTCCTTTTTTCTCGATAATCGCGTTGGTGGCGAGGGTGGTCGCGTGAATCGCCTGGCCGAGATCGCGGAACCGCAGGCTTTCCTCGTCGAGCAACGTCCGCAGACCCGCGAGCGCCCCGATGGAAGGGTCGTTCGGTGTCGTGAGATACTTGCCCACCGAGGTTTTTCCGTTCGATGGATTGTAAATCGCGATGTCGGTGAACGTACCGCCGATGTCGATCGCGGCGATGATTCGTTTTCTGGATGTGGTGGATGATGCGGATTTGGCCATTTCTAGGTTATGGGACTGCCTCTTGTGTGGGGATCAAAAGATTTGCGGCACCGTATGATTTAGGGTCATTCCAAGCAACTCAAATTCTATAAGCCAGACATAACTATATGAAAACAGGCGCTTTGTCAATTCTTTGCCGGGCAAAAACAGTTTAAGATATTGAAATTAAATAAGTTATATGATTTTGCGGGGCAACGATCAGTAATATAAATAATGAAATGCCATGGGGGTTTCAGTTTAACTCGTTGATATATATACCGTTATTGAACGATGAACCCCCGTTTCGAATCGAAAGACCTGATATTCGGGGACGAAACAGGTTGTACCACTCGATAACGGGTTCTTGATTGCATCTATATGCCGAATGTCCATACGATTGGGTGGAAGTTTTCTCAAGCGAGGGTGAGGCCTGTTGTGATGACGGAAAATCAAAACGAATCGCTCGTCCGGTACGCCTTGGTGGATTGCGATCCGGGCGTGGACGATGCGCTGGCCCTGGCGATGGGGTTCGCGTCCCCCTTTTTCCGCTATGACGCCGTGACGACCGTGCACGGCAACATTTCCGCGCGTCTGGCCTACCGGAACGCGAGAAGGCTCACTGCATTCCTGCGTGATCACCTCGAATCCCCCATTCCGGACGTTCCCGTTTATCCGGGCGCCTCGCTGGCGCTCGACGGAAGCCGCTTGAACCGGAGTGAATCGCGCATGATTCACGGGACCGATGGCATGGGAGCGATTTTCGGGAAGAAAAAGCGTTTGCTCCGCATGAGCCGGGGAAGCTCGAAACCTGCCTGGGAGGTGATCGTCGAGCAGGCTGTCGAGCGGGGCTCCAGGTTGACGATCATCACGCTGGGGCCGCTGACGAATCTGGCCCTGGCCCTTCGGCGCGCGCCCGGCGCCTTGTCCCGCGTAAGGAGGATTGTAGTGATGGGAGGAGCCGCCCGAATGCCCGGGAACGTGACCCCTGCGGCCGAGTTCAACATCTATTGCGACCCTCTGGCGGCGAAGGAGGTGTTCTCATCGGGTCTGCCCGTCACCATGGTGGGTCTGGACGTGACGAGACGCGCGCTCTTGCGCGTCGATGAATTGGAGGGCGGCGGCTCGTTCCGCGCGGCGCTCAGGGACCTCATCAAAGTCTACGCGCGGTTCTCCAGGAAACGGCGGGGCGCCGACGACATCACCCTGCACGATCCCCTGGCTCTCGCCGTCGCGATGAAGCCGGAATTGGTGGAGACCACTCCCTGCCGCGTGGACGTGGACGCGAGCAGGGGGGTCGCGCGCGGCATGACGCTGGTGGACCTGAGGGAAAACAGGGGCGCGCGGGTCAGAAACCCGGTCGACGTGGCCCTGGACCTGGACCGAAAGGGTTTTCTGGCGTTTTTCATCTCGCATCTGAGCAAATATCGCGGATGGGACGAAGATGGAAAATAAAAAACCCGCCGTCCTGGTGCTCGGAAGTTCGAATATCGATATCGTCGTTCGCGTGGACAAGCTCCCTCGTGCGGGTGAAACCGTCTTGGGAGGGGAGCGGCGTGAGTATCGGGGCGGCAAAGGAGCGAATCAGGCCCTGGCTTCCGCCCGCGCCGGTGCGGAAGTGCGCTTCGTGACCATGCTGGGAGACGACCCGGGCGGCGACGCTTATGGCCTCTACCTGGTGGAGAGCGGGTTATCGCCCGACGGGATACTGCGTTGCAAGGCGAGCACGGGGACGGCGCTGATCCTGGTGGACGGGAAAGGAGAGAACCAGATCGCCGTGGCCCGGGGCGCGAACGCGTTCCTCACGCCCGGGCGCATGAGAAGAAGGGCGGGGCTTCTGGATTTCGTAGACGTGGTTCTGGCGCAGTTGGAGGTCCCGTTTCCATCGGTCATGGCCGCGTTCGAAAAAGGGAGAAGGCGCGGCGCCTGCAACGTCCTGAACCCGGCTCCGGCGGCGGGGGAATTGCCCGATGAATTGCTTCGTTTGACCGACGTGCTCGCGCCGAACGAAACCGAAGCGGCGCATCTGGCCGGACTCGTGAAAACTCCCGAAACCGATGAGGAGTTTTTGCGCGCTGCGCATGCTTTACGGGATATGGGGCTTTCCCGGGTCGTCATTACCGCGGGCGCAAAAGGGGCTTTTCTTCTGGATGAGGAGCGAGCCGCCTGGATGAGGCCTCCCGCCGGGATTCAGGTGGTGGATACCACGGGTGCGGGCGATGCTTTTTGCGGAGCGCTGGCGGTGAAACTGGCCGAGTGCGCGCCGTTTCAAGAAGCGGTGCGCTTCGCCGTCAGCGCAGGCTCGTGTTCAGTCGGAAAACGCGGCGCGCAAGGGGGTCTGCCTTCGCGCAGGCGAATCCTCAAAAATCAGCGCCAGGTGCGCCGAAAACAAATTCGGGTTGGTTGACTTCAATCCCCAACCCGCATAGGGTGAGCGGAGAGGCGCTTGATGAGGTGACATTTCGCGCTCTTTCCGACCAAACATCACACGTCGCCAATAGGAGAGACGCTCATGCCGATGGATTGGGATGAGTTCAAATCAAGAAGACAGGGAGGCAGCGGAGGAGGAGGCGGTGGAGGCGGCGGCATCCCGCCGCAGATCAAGATTCCTCAGTTCCGCTTGCCGAATTTCAAACTTCCCTCTGCGGCCATATTCATTGTGGCGGCGCTGATATGGCTGGCTTCCGGCATTTTCAGCGTTGGGCCGGACGAGCAGGGCATCGTGCTCCGGTTCGGACGCATCGAACGGGTGGTGTCCTCGGGACTGAACTACCATATGCCTTTCCCGATAGAGACCGCCTACACGCCGAAGGTGACGGAAGTGAAGCGCGTGGAAATCGGTTTCCGCACCATCGACCCCGGGCCTCCCGCCAGATATTCGGACAAGCCCCATGAGTCGAGGATGCTGACCGGGGACGAGAACATGGTGGACGTCGACATGATTGTCCAGTATCTCATCGTCGAGGCGGACAAGTATCTCTTCAAGGTGCGCAATCCCAGGGAGACGGTAGTGCACGCGGCGGAGGCCGCCATCCGGCAGGTGGTGGGCAGCAAGCCCATCGACGAGGCGCTCACCACCGGAAAGGGCGCGATTCAGCAGGAGACGCTGGTGGAGCTTCAAAAGATACTGGATCGCTACGAGACCGGGTTGCGCGTGGTGGCGGTGCAGCTTCAGGACGTGACGCCGCCCAAAGAAGTCATCGACGCCTTCAAGGACGTGGCCAGCGCCCGTGAGGACAGGAACCGCCTCGTGAACGAGGCGCAGGGCTACCAGAACCAGGTGATACCGGAGACGCGGGGCAAGGTGGCCGCCATCATCAGGAAATCGGAAGCCTACCGCGAGACCAAAATCCGCCACGCGCGAGGCGATGCGAATCGCTTCCTGGCGACGCTCAAGGAATACAAAAAAGCGCCGGCCATTACGCGCGAGCGGCTCTACCTCGAAATGATGAAAGAGGTGATGCCGACGGTGGACAAGGTGATTCTCGATCAGGGCAAATCCGGCGTGTTGCCCATACTCCCGCTACGGGGCAACGGCATTGAAGGGGTGACGAAACGATGAGCGCCGAAGGAGCAGAAACCAGAAAAATTCCCAAAAAGACGATCGCCTTGTTCGTTTTGGTCCTGATCATCGTTTTTGGCGTCAATTCGCTTCTGTTCACGATTCGTGAAGACAGACAGGTGGTCGTCACCCGGTTCGGTAAGCCCGTCCGCGTCTTGCGGGACGCGGGTCTTCACTACCGGCTGCCGTTCGTGGAGCAACTCACGTTCTTCGACCGCCGCTTGCTCGAATACGACTCCAACCCCACGGAAATCATCACGCAGGACAAGAAATCCCTCGTGGTGGACAACTTCTCGCGCTGGCGCATTATCGACCCGCTCCAGTTTCTGCGCACCGTGCGCAACGAAACGGGGGCGCAGGCCCGGCTCGACGACATCATCTACAGTGAACTGCGTCTGGAGCTTGGCCGTAAGGATCTGATCGACATCGTGGCGAAAGAACGCGCGGAGTTGATGTCCAAGGTCACGCAAGAGAGCGACAAGAAAGCGCGCGCCTACGGCATCCAGATAGTGGACGTGCGCCTGAAGCGCGCCGATTTGCCCGCCGAGAACCTGAAGGCGATTTACGGGCGCATGCGGGCCGAGCGGCAGAGAATCGCCCGCCAGTACCGCTCGGAGGGAAAAGAGCAGGCCGAAAAGATACGGGCGGAAACCAACCGCGAGCGCGACGTGCTCCTCGCGGAAGCCTACGAGAAAGAGCAGACCATCAAGGGTGAGGGCGACGCCAAGAGCATCGACATCAACGCCAAGGCGTTTGGGCAGGACGAGGAATTCTACGCCTTCCTGAAGAGCCTCGAAGTGTATGAGGGCTCGCTCAAGGACAAGACGACCCTCGTGCTGCCGGCGAGCAGTGATTTCCTCCGCTTCCTCCAAGGCTCCGTGAACAAGAATATGAAGAAAGCCGAGGAAAAAACCCAATAAATCAGGTTTCGGAAAAGGAAAGCCCCCTCCCGGTGAGGGGGCTCTTTTCGTGGTGCGTGGTTTCTGAAAAGCGCCTGATGCTTATTTTCGGGCTTTTCAGAATCTTGGGGCCCCGTGGGGGCCCCTGGGTGGGATAGGGGCATCCTCCGGAAGGAAAGGGCAAGCGATGCCCGGAAAGGTTATCTCGCCGTTCACGTCATGAAAATACTTCCATAACTGATACGTGCAAAATACGCCTGGAACGGAAACGAAGGGCGGATAGGCCTGCCTGCCTGCGTGGTGATGTGCTTGCTTGATGCTACCCTGATTCAGTAATTTAGGACGAATGTTTCCATCTGTCAAGAAATTTCCCACAAAATGTAGTGCATTTTTTTATTGCCGCACAAGATATTGTGTCAAAAAAGCAATTTTATCCACACGTTATCCAGATGGGAAAAAACGGATTGCCCCATAAAAAGCAATCAGTTACGCGGAATCTATATATAGTGTAATGAGTAGTTGTGGATACAATATCTTGAGATAAGGAGAGATGTGGTTTTCAGGCTGTTTCCGGGCCCGTTCTGGTCGGGGAAGTCATCGAATCGGCGGGCGTGAACCGCCCTGGCAATCAGGACGCTTTCATCGTACCGGCCACCAAACGGGAATTCGTCGCTATCCGTCTCTCAGATAATTATCGGTTCCGTCGACCCAGTCTTCCCGGATGGGGCTGAAGATGTCGTAGTCTATCGCCGTCTCATCGCCCACGACTTCCACGGAGTGGGGGACGTGCGGGGGGATGAGGAGCGTTTCCCCCGGCCCGATTTCCACGGTCTCATCGTCGATGAAGAAGCGGAGCCTTCCCTGCAAGACGTGGGATATCTGCTCGTGCTCGTGGCTGTGCATGGGCACCACGCAGCCGGGCTTGAGCTTGAGCCAGCAAAGCATCTCTTTTTCGCCCACCACCATCTTTCGCGACAGGGTATCGTTCAAGACCTCCTCGGGCATCTCATCCCAACTGTATTTTTGGGCGCGCATGGTTCATCTCCTTGGGGTCGAGTGCTGATTCGCTTCAGGAAGGCGGTGAAAACCGCCGGTGCTTTTACTGCTTGTATTCGGGAAGCGTCCTGCTGAAGCCCTCCCGCATGACGCGGCCTTTCTTGAGCACGTAATAACCCTCGCCGTAGCGGATGACGCTGGTGAGCGGGGGAATCCGGCATTCTTTCGAGATCACCAGGTTTTCCTGGGATTCATCGCGGGGAAGATAGCGCTCCGCGTCCCCATCGGACAGCTGAATCTCGCGGTTGCAGGCGCCGGCCGCTTTTTCGAATTCGCCTTGCAGCTTTATGGTCTTGCATTCACAAGAAATCGCGTTGCTCATCAAGTGTCTCCTGTGCTCATCGAGAGCCTGCTGAAAAGTAGGCCTATGCTAAGAAGGGGGTCTTTCGGTGTCAAGACCGCCGGGGATGAAAAACGCATGCCGCATCGGCGTGATGGTCCGGGAGAGGGGTTGTCGAAAACCCGTCTTCGCTCGAAATGGACCACCGCCGGAATGACGAGTTCATACCGCGCCCGCTGCAGGGGCTGTTGAAAAAGCCTCATACGGCGCAATCCCCCTCCTCATCCTGCGCATCCCATCACTCCGCCTCACCCTGAGTAGCGGCCCCTCGACTTCGCTCGGGGCAGGCTCCGCCGTTCTCCGGCACTCCTCACCCTGAGTAGCGGCGGAGCCGCGTATCGAAGGGCGAAGTTCGCGCCCCCCGTCCTTCGATACGGCGCTAGCGCGCCTACTCAGGATGAGGGTTTCAAGGTTTCTGCGAAGCCCGCTCCCGATACCGGGTTTTTCAACAGCCCTCTAAAATCGAGTTGGCGAAAAACAGAAAAGGGCGGACACACCGGTCCGCCCCTACGAAAACCGCAGATTGCCGTCGTTCCGGCCTTGAGCCGGAATCCGGGCGGGCGGACGTGGAAAAAATACGCGAACGCGTCAAACCGATTCAGGCGGCGAGATTCTCTCGACCCGGAACTCTCTCGTCTGCTCTGGATTCCGGCATGCGCCGGAATGACGGTGGACAATCTCGATTGGGGGCAGGAACCCCTTAGGGGGATTTTTTCAACAGCCCCTACCGTTGGTAGCGCTCCCGTGATGATGATCCTGACCGGCTATATAAACCAAATCCCGAAATCAGGGTTTTTTCAACAACCCGGGAGAGGCCCGGTTCGGTTTGAAATGTCTCCCCCGCGGGAGTATAAATGGTCGGGTTTCAGGATTTATCGTTTCATTCATTTCAGGAGGGCGCATTGATGCCACGTATGACGGACAAGATGATCGACTCGGGCGATCCCTTCCCGAGCCTCGAGGTGGACCAGGTGGGAGGCGGAAAAATCTCCCTGCCCGGCGACCTCGCGGGCGATTGGGGGGTGGTTCTGCTCTACCGCGGACACTGGTGACCGTACTGCAAGCAGCAGCTTACGGCCTTCGACAGATCGGCGAAGCTCGCCGAAGAAGGCGTCAAGGTTGTTGCAGCCTCCGTGGACACGGAGGAAAACGCGAAGGGAACGATTGAGGAATGCGGACTCAACTTCCCCGTGGGCTATGGCCTGGACAACAAGCATATCTCCGAACTCACCGGTTGTTTCTATGAGGAAAAACGCCAGATCATTCACAGCACGGGCTATGTCCTGAAGCCCGACGGAACGGTGGCGGTCGCCGTCTACAGCACGGGCCCCATCGGCCGGCTCGTGTGGCAAGACGTGGTGGGTCTGGTTCAGTTCCAGAAGAAGATGATGGCCTCCCAGGGCTAGCGCGCGTCTTTTCGGACACCCCCTCGGCTTTCGGTTTCGAGGGGGTGTTTTTTTGCGCAAAGATTGGGTGGGCCTGTTTTCATCGCTCCGCGAGAGAGGTAACATCGCAGGCAGATGACACAGCCGCATTCATATTCCTGAACGAAACGGGAGCGCATCATGCCGAAAGTGAACCAGTTGTTCCTCGACACCGGGGATGACTTCCCGAGTCTCGAAATCCCCAGGGCGGGCGGCGGAAGAATCTCCCTGCCCGATGACTTGAGAGGCTCGTGGGGCGTCGTCATTTTCTACCGCAGCCACTGGTGACCCTACTGCCTCGCCCAGATGGCGGGATTCTCCCGGGTGGGAGAAAGACTCGAAGCAGAGGGCATCAAGGTCGTCGCGGCGTCCACCGACCCCGAGAATGAGGCGCTGCAGTCCATCGAAGAGAGCAAGGTGAACTTTCCGGTGGGCCACAGCCTGGACCCCGCGCACATCTCCGAGGCGACGGGCGCTTTCTACGCACCCGAGGCGGGCGATAAGCCGAGGACGTTCCTCCACGCCACCAACTTTCTGCTATCGCCGGACGGCAAGGTGAACATCTCGCTCTACAGTTCGGGTCCGCTGGGGCGTCTCGTCTGGCAGGACGTCATCCAGGCCGTGCAGTTCCGGAAAAAGCGGATGGCGGCGCAAGCACAGCAGTCGCAGCAGTAAAAACACAAAGAAAGCCGGCGGGGCGCCCCGCCGGCTTTTCTCCGGCTGTTGAAAAAGTTCCTCGTCGGGGACACCACTTTACCCCTTTTGTCAGAGGATAAAGGCAACCCCCCTACCCCCCTTGTCAGGGGGGTCTTTTTATTGTTCCCCCCTTTCGGGGGGACCTTCTTTTTTTATACCCCCCACTGGCCGGGATGTTGCTTTTTCATACCCCCCTGTTAAGGGGGGGTAGGGGGGGTTGCTTCAAATCGAGAGCGAGCGAGTGATTTCTCCCTACGGACTTCTCCCCGGTCGGCTCCCTACGCAAAATCACGAAATCGTACTTTTACAACAACCCCTCCCCGCTCTGCTCTCTAGCTCTTGAGCTGTTCGGCAACCTCGTCCGCGTCGGACGCCTTGTTGTAGTCCTGATCCAGCGTGCCGTCGCCCGCGGGGCTTTTCACCGCGAAGAACTTGGCGGGGCCTTCGGTGATGTAGATGCCGTGGCGCGTGTTTCTGGGGATGTGCACCAGCTCGCCCGGGCCGATCTCGCGCGTCTCCTCGCCGCAGATCATGTTCATCCTGCCCTCGAGCATCAGGATGTACTGCTCCTCGTTGGGATGAAAATGCGGCGGGGGGCCGTCCCCTTGCGGATAGATCACCCAGCCCACCTTCATCAACTCGCCCGCCGTCGCGTGGCTCACGGCGGGGCCTACTTTCGATGAGCCCTGGGGGAGGTCTTCCATTCTGTAAAACGGCATGCAAACTCTCCTTGGTCAAAAAAGCGATCCTATAAGGTGGATTCCAGTTTCTCCCGCGCCGCTTCGGCGTCTTCGGCCTTGTTGTAGTCCTGGTAGAGGTCGCCGTCGCCTGCGGGGCTCTTCACGGTGAAGAAGGCGAACGGCCCCTCGGTGATGCGGAGGCCGTGCCGCTCGTTGCGGCGGATGTGCACCAGGTCGCCGGGTTCGACGACGCGGGTCTCCTCCCCCAGGATCACGTTCGCCTTTCCCTCCATCACCAGGAGGAACTGCTCCTCGTTCGGGTGGTAGTGAGGCGGCGGGCCGCCGTCCGCGGGATAGGTGATCATGCCGGCCTTCATGAGTTCCCCGGCGACGCTTTGGGTCCGGCCCTTGCCCATGTCGACGTACTTCGTTTCCATCTCGGATATTCTGTAAAACGGCAACGCTGCGATCCTCCCTTTCAATCGAGACGCGCGACCACGCGCGCGGGCGCGCCCTCGATTCTGTAGAGTTTCATGGGAAAGGCGAACATCTCGAATTCGCTCTCCTCGAAAGTTTCCAGGTTGATGACGTGCTCGATGAGCGGAACGCCCCGGCCCAGCACCGCGCGGTGGCCGGGCGAATCCTCGTGGTGCACCACGGAGTCGGGCTGAAGACCCGGGTCGATGGCGTGGTCCATGCAAAGGGCCTTCATGCCGCAATCGCACAGGAAATGGCAGGCCTCCTTGTCGAGGTAGGGGTTGGGGCCGAAGTAATCGGGCGTGAAGAACTTCTCCTTCGACCAGCCCGTCCAGGAGACGGCGATGGCGCCGCTTAAGCGTTCGGGCTCGAAGCCGGGGCTCGCTTCGATCATAGCCTGCGTGATGGGGCTCGCCTCGCGCGCGGTTCCCCGTAAATCTATCTTCACGGCGCGGCCGCAGAAGGTATCGAGCGGCATCTCGTCTATCGTCACGCCGTCGGGATAGAAGTGGTTCGGCGCATCCAGGTGCGTTCCTTGGTGTATCGCCATCCGGACCGCGCTGTTCTGGCGGCCGTGGGTGGGATGTTCGTGGAACTGCCAGTATTCCACCGGGGGAAACGTCGGCACCTCGCAGAGGTCGGGATGTCCCAGGGGGGCGGTGAGGTCAATCAATCGGCTCATGGTTTTCCTCCGTCGATTTGGCGACTGAAAGGTGGTGTTTTCTGAAAAAATCGTGGATGAGGGCGAGCACGGCCTCGGGCCTGTCCAGTTGCGCGTAGCGGCCCGCCCCCTCGATGAGGATGGACTCGCAGCGGGGAATCCCCGCCGAGAGGGCTTGCGCGTCCCCGTGGTATTCGGGGTCCTCCTCGCCGGTGAGGGCGAGTGCTGCGCAGGCGACTTCGCCGAGGCGCTCCGTGAGGTCGGGCGCCAAAAGCTCGGCGTATCCCGCCGAGGCGTATCCCGAAGGGTCGCCCCGCAGGAACAGGCGGTGGTGCTCCGCGCGCTCTCTGGGGGTCATGCCCCGGGGTTCCCTGCCCTCGCTTTTCCTGTTCCGGTAGGCTTCGTGCATGTCGCCCGCCTCGGCCAGATGGATGCGCTCGGCCACGCCTCTGCGCACGCTCTTGGCGGCGGGCGCAGCGCCCGCCCCGATGAGGATGAGCGCGCCGGGCAGGCGGGGCTGTTCGGTGGCGAGCAAGAGCGCCGCCCTCGCCCCCAGGCCGTGCCCGATGATGACAGGCCGGTTCAGACCCAGGCGCCCGGCGACGGCCCCGATGTCGCCCGCCATGTCTTCGAGCGTGTATTTCCCCTTGGGACTCGAGGAGCGCCCGTGCCCCCTCGGCTCCACCGCGACCACGCGGTGCATGCTCGAGAGCGTGGGGACGATCTTCCGCCACACCCAGGCCGTATCGCCCAGGCCCGGAACGCAGAGGATCGGCGTGCCCTCTCCTGCGGCCTCATAGCAGATGATGACGGGATCGTCCGCGCCCGCGCGGCTCAGGTTCAGGTATCTCGCCGTGCGGGAGGACTCGCCTGCGACCCGGACCATGCCTAGAGCGCAGCCAGTTCTTCTATCAGCCCGCGCAGGCGTGCGGATACGGCCTCGAAGTATTGCGCCCCGTTTTCCGCCGTGGCCGCCGTGGGCATGCCCGCTACGCCGGAGGGGGCGCGGTTTCTGTTGAAGTCCACGGGGCGGAAGAGCATTCCGCGGTGGTGCATGTCCTTCGTCCCCAGGGGATGGGGGTTCGCGTTGACCTGATCCACCGCCTCGTCCATGTTCACCAGGTCGGGGCGCAGGTGGAGCATCATGGCGGTCTCGAACTCCCCGCTGTGGGCCATGCCGCCGACGGGCGTTTTGCGTATCTCGGCGGAAATTTCGTTCCCCAGATGGAAATAGGTGATCATCCAGATGGTGAGCTCGATGTCGTAGCCGATGTCGTTCAGCGTGGCCTGGAGCGGCTGCACGTTGCCGCCGTGGCCGTTCACGACGAATATCTTCTTGTAGCCGTGATGGGCGACGGAGCGGATGATGTCCTTGACGAGGGCGACGTAGGTTTCCAGCCTTAAGGAGATGGTTCCCGGATACTCGAAATGGTGGTGCGACGTGCCCGTCCACATCGTGCGGGTCAGCAGCACGTTGTCGAGGCCGTCCACCGCTTTGCGGCAGACGCTCTCGCAAAGAAGCGTATCCACCACGACGGGGCTGTGCGGCCCGTGCTGTTCCATCGAGGCGAAGGGGATGACGACCACGGCCCCGTTTTGGGCCATTTCCTTGTGCTGCGGCCAGCTGAGTTCTTCCCAAAGCATAAGGGGCATCCTTCAAAATAGTGTGAATGACGGGTAAGGCCCCAAGCCTCTCAGGTTTTTCCGCATCCGGCAAGAGCGATGCCTCATGCGCGGGAAACGCCTCCCCCGCTTGCCAGCGGTTTCGATTCGTGGTCTTTTAGGGGCCGCGAGAACAACCGGATGGAGAAAGACAAGTGTATTCGACCGATCAGATGAGCGAAGACGAGCGCTGGATGGCGGAGGCGCTGGCGCTGGCCGGGATGGCCGAGGAAGCGGGCGACGTGCCCGTGGGCGCGCTGGTGGTGCGCGAGGGCCGGGTGCTGGGCCGGGGCTTCAACAGGCGAGAGGCCGCCTGCGACCCCACTGCGCACGCCGAAGTGCTGGCGCTGAGAGAAGCCGCCGAGACCGACGGCATCTGGCGGCTCGACGGCGCGACCCTCTACGTCACGCTCGAGCCGTGCCCCATGTGCGCGGGCGCTATCATCAACTCGCGGATCGCGAGGCTCGTCTTCGGGGCCACGGACCCCAAGGGCGGGGCCTGCGGCTCCTTGTTCGACATTCCTTCGGACCCGCGCGTGAACCACCGCGTGCCGATCACCTCGGGCGTCATGGCCGAGGAGAGCGCCGCGATGCTGCGCGCCTTTTTCGAGGAGCGCCGACGCATCGCCCGCGAGGCGAGGCAGGCCGCGCGCTGATGTGACGATTCTTACGGAGAGGTGGCCGAGTCCGGTTTAAGGCGGCAGACTCGAAATCTGTTGTGCAGGCGACTGCACCGGGGGTTCGAATCCCTCCCTCTCCGCCACTTTCGATTATTTGTCGTATCAAACGGTCAATGAGAGAGGATCGGGAAAACCGGATTACGATCCGGAGTTTTCAATTTCGCTCCGCCGGTTCGGACCCGATCCGCGCATCTCCATACGGTCCCGTGGCAATAGTGAAACACTGCAATAGAGAGGCCGAATACACGACTGCGCCGGACCGCATTGCGCCGAACTCTCCGATGAGAACGCTTGCATTCTAATGTGCGCTCTATACACGTCTGATTCACGACGACCTGAACCGGATTTTGAAGCAGCGCGATTTGACAATGGCTCATATCCGCAGTTTCATCTATATTTGAATCAGGTAATGGGCCGACACCTGTCAGGTGACGCGGAATGATACAGCCGGGCGCGAAATCTTTACGGAAGATCGCGGTTGTCGGGCAGGGAACCGCAGGGTCTTTGGCGGCCGCGAGTGTAACTCGTCTTCACCCGGACAGCGACCACGAGTTGCACCACATATACGACTCGCGCATCCCCGTCATCGGAGTGGGTGAGGGCAGCTGGCCGAGCCTGGTTCAGAATTTGCAGGAATTGACAAATCTGCCCCATGAAACCATCCAGCAGCGCCTGAGAGGAACGCGCAAGTACGGCGTCGCATTCGAGGGATGGGGTCGGCGCAACCAGGACTTCACCCACTATTTCACGCCGCAACAGGTGTCCTACGCCTACCACCTGTCCGCCGATTTGCTGACGAACCTGCTGCACGAAAGCACGCGCGCGCGCCGCATCGACGCGAAAGTAACTGATATCACCAGGATGGATAGCGGCGCGCAAGTGGAATTCGAGGGCCTGCCACCGGAGCGCTACGATCTGGTCTTCGACGCCCGGGGGTTTCCCCGAGAACTCGATCCCGAACGGCACATCGACCTGTCTTTCATCCCCACCAATACGGCCGTCATCCGCCGCTGTCCGGCAATCGTCGAAGAAGATCGGGACGGGCTGGTACTGCAGCACACTTATACCCGGGCGGTTGCGCGTCCGCACGGTTGGATATTCGTGATTCCGCTTACGTTGCATACTTCCTACGGGTACGTCTTCAACCGCGACGTATCCACCCTTGCCGAAGTCGAATCGGACTTCGACGCTTTCCTCGAAAGCGACGGCGTACCGGAATTCGAGCAGCGCGCCGTCATTCCGTTTCCCAACTTTGCCCACCGCCAGATTTACGATGGCGCGGTGGCGCGCATCGGCAATGCAGCCGCCTTCATGGAACCTCTCGAAGCAACGGCAATCGTGTCCGCCCAGCTGCAGCTCGGGATGGTTCTCCAAATACGTCTCAACCGTCCTGCGGAGCATCTCGAGCGCGACGCGCCGGCGGTCAATCGATTCCTCATCAACAACATGCTGTGCTACAGTCTGTTCGTCGGTTGGCATTATTCCTGCGGCTCGAAGTACGACAGCAGATTCTGGCGATACGCCAGAGACCACGTCTGGCCTCGGCACCGTGAGGCGGCGGACCCCGCAGTGGTGGGTTGCGACGCGCTCCGTAAATTCGACGAAATGCTCGAACTGATGAACCAGACGGTCATCGATAAAACGGACTGGGAACGAATGTGCGCCCTTCCTCTCACCAGTTATGCCCAGATTTCCCAGGGGCTGGGCTGCCAGGCGCCGGTCTGGGAAAAGTTCGACATCGGTTGATTCCAAACCACTGAATTGGTCCCCCAAGCATGGAAACGAGGAGGGCCGATGATGACGAGTAGGGTCTGCAAACCGGAGAAGATCGTCTGCCTGCTACCTGGAGCGTCCATCAAAGGCCGTTGAAAAAGTCCCCGCCCTGTGGTTTCGTATAATTTGGTTTCATTTTACCAAGTGGTATGATGTTTTTTTGGCCTTTATATATTGCTATGCGGAGACTACCCTACTGTCGTGTTCAACAATCCGTTCGACTCATTTCATAATATCGTTGCCGAAGCGAAGGAAGAACGCGAACAACTCGACCGGCTGCTGACGATTTCCACGCCTCGGGAGCGCCTGCTCGTCGCCGCAATCGCTCTTTTGCTGTGCATCCTTTCGGCATGGCTTTTCTTCGGCAGCGTATCCCGCAGCCTCGTGGTGGACGGTGTACTGGTCGAGCAGGGCGAAAACCCGCCCGGGGGCGCCAAGTCCGTACGGGCCCTCGTCTGGGTCGAGAGCGGTATCGCTCCGCAAATCAAGGCCGGAATGCCGGTGGTGATCGAGCCGGATGCGGCGGATGGAGAAACAGGCGCGCTCGGCGGAGAGATCAGGGCAATTTCCGCCGTGCCCTTTTCCGGGGGGTCGGCGGCGATTGAGTCCGCGTCGCCGGTGTCCCCGCACCGCGTCGATATCGCGCTCGAAGAAAATGTTGATTTCGGTTCCCTGGCGGGCAGGAAATGCCGGATTGTCATCGAACTCGGCAGGCAATCTCCGATCGCGCTGTTTCGAATGAGGCGATCCTGAGATGCCGGCGCGCGCCGCCAAGGAGGCCGGGGACAAGGCCCCTTCTGACGTATCGAAACAGAAGGTGAACACGCCGGTTCTGTTGCAGATGCATGCGTCGGAATGCGGCGCCGCCTGCCTCGGCATGGTGCTGGCCTACTTCGGGCGATGGGTGCCGCTTACCGAATTGCGCGAAAAATGCGAGGTGAGCCGGGACGGCAGCAGCGCCGCGAGCATCTTGCGCGCCTCCCGTCACTATGGTCTCGAATGCAGCGGGCTCAGCGTACGCGCCGATCAGCTGAAAAAGCTGCAGTTGCCTTTGATCCTGTTCTGGCAATTCAGCCATTTCGTCGTCCTCGACGGATTCGATGGACGCTATTTCTATCTCAACGACCCCTCCACGGGGCGGCGCAGGATTTCCGCGGAAGAGTTCTACAAGGACTACAGCGGCATAGCGCTTCGCTTCAAGCGCGGCGCCGATTTCAGGCCCGGGGGCGAGCAACCCGACTTGTTCAGGCAATTGGGCGCCTTGCTCGCCGGATCATGGAGCGTGCTTACCGGGGTGATCGCCTGCGGACTCATGCTGACGCTGTTGACGTTGATGATTCCCGCATCGCTCGGTGTTTTCGTCGACGATGTGATGGAAAAACACGGGTCCTGGGGCGGATTGGTGACCGCCTTGCTTGGCGGCGGCGTCCTGGTATACGTCCTGTCCCTGCTCAAGCACCGATTCCTCAAGCGGCTCGCCGTCCGGGTATCGGTGATTGGCTTCAGTCGCGGCATGTCACGGCTGCTGCGGCTGCCGGTGGAGTTTTTTGAACACAGGCTGGCCGGCGACCTGACCGATCGGGTCTCGTCCACCGACAGAATCGCCAGGAATCTGGCGGATCAGTTTCTTGTCCTCATCATCGACATGGCCATGAGCGTGGTGCTGCTCATGGCCATGTTCGCCTACGATATCCTGCTCACGCTGATCGTGCTTCTGCTGGCCCTTCTGCACGGCGTGCTGGCCCACTTTCTCAACGCCCTCCGGGCGGTCCGGAGCCAGGCGATGAGGCGCGAGCAGGGATTGCTGATCGGCCTCGGCATGCAGATGCTGAGTCATGCGGACAACCTGCGCATGACGGGAGCGGACGACCGGTTCTTTTCGCGCTGGAGCGGTCAACAGGCGCGTGAACTGCGTGCGCGCCAACTCTATTCCGAACTGGGCTCCGTCAATACCTCGCTTCCGGGGCTGGTCGACGCGCTGCGCAGTGCGGCGATTCTCGGCATCGGGGGCGGCATGGTCATGGCCGGGAACATGACCCTGGGGACGCTGGTCGGGTTCTACATCCTGGCGGAGATGTTCCTGGTTCCCGTCAGGCGCTTTTTGGAGTTTGCCGAAACCCGTCAGGCGCTCGAAACCGATTTGCAGCGTCTCGAGGACATCTCCAAAACCGATGAAGACCCCGTTTTCAGCCGCCGGAGTCCGGAGTCGGAGTCTATCCGCACGTTCAACGGCCGGCTCCAACTTGCAGGCCAACTCGAACTGCGAGACCTCACCTTCGGTTTCAACAAGAGCCGGCCCCCTTTGATAAAGGACTTCAACCTCGTGATCAAACCGGGGCAGCGCGTTGCCGTGGTCGGTCCCAGCGGTTCCGGCAAGTCGACCCTGGCGCGTCTGGTTTCGGGCGTCTACCAGCCCTGGTCGGGCGAAATCCTGTTTGACGGCCATCCGCGGGATCAGATTCCGGAAGAAGTGCTGCGGCAGTCCATATCCATGGTGGATCAGGAGATCGTGCTCTTTACCGCGTCCCTGCGCGACAACATCACGTTGTGGAACCCGGCCGTTCCGGATGAAATCCTCTTCGCCGCCACGCGGGACGCCCAAATCCATGACGAAATCCTGCTTCGAGCGCAGGGATATTCGACCCTCGTCGAAGAAGGCGGGGCGAATTTTAGCGGCGGCCAGCAGCAACGCCTGGAAATCGCCCGCGCACTGGTGGGCAATCCGACGGTGCTCATTCTGGACGAGGCCACCAGCGCGCTCGATGCCGCAACAGAGGAATACGTCGATGACGCCCTGCGGCGTCGCGGCGTCACCTGCCTGATCGTGGCGCACCGGCTGAGCACCGTGCGGGATTGCGATGAAATCATCGTGCTCGACAAAGGCGTCACCGTGCAACGCGGCGCGCACGACGATTTGATCGCGGATCGGGATGGTACGTACTACAAGCTGGTGCAGTCGGGCTGATGCGGGATACGAAGCCGGAACACGCGTCCATCGCCGAACTCGCCGCTCGCTTCGGCGCGTCCGTGCCCTGCGCCGGCAACCTGCCGGTCAAGCTCGACGACCCGGATAGCGTCTGGTTCATCGATCAGGGCGCCGTCAATCTGTTCCTCGTCGAACTCAAGGACGGGGTGGAGCAGGCGGCGCCGCAGCATCTGCTGCGCCGGGAATCGGGCTGGTTGCTGCCGGGTGTGGCGCCGGACCAACGAGAGGGCGACGAAGACAACACGCTCAGCATCATTGCCAAAGGGCTGCCGGGCACCATTTTGAAGCGTCTGCCGGCTTCCCTGCTGTCCCGGGTTCATCCGGCGGAACTGGCGGAACAGACCGACACCTGGCTGATCGCCATTACCGAAACGCTGTCGCGTTTTGCAAATCCCCTTCCGCGTCCGACGGCGCTGGCCGAACCCGGCCGGACGCAGGCCCTGGTCCCTTGTACGCTATCCGTACGGCGCGGCGTGGTGTGGGTATCCGAACCGCCGCGCGGCGCGAGCCTGTTCATGGGTATTGTCGACTCGGCGGAACTGGCGGAAGCGAGCGGCCCGCACGAAGCCGTTATTCCGCTGACGCGGACGAGCTGGCTCGCCTTGTTCGACGAGGCGACGCTAACGGGCATATCGACCGAAAGCCTGGCGGAGCAGGGCATGCTGCTGCCGGCGCTCGCCTCTTTTCACGCGGTTGCTTTCTCCCTGGAACGCCTGAACCGCCGGCTGGTCGTGGTCGACGACGTCAATCTCGAACGCGCGCGGACTGCCAGCCGCCGCACGGCCGAAAAAGCTGCGCGGCAGCGGCTCTTCAATATCTATGACCTTCCGATTGACCGGGACGCCAGTGTCGAGGACACGGCGCTGGCGGAGGCCCTGCAACTCATCGGGGACCATGAAGGAATCGATTTCAAGATACCGGCGCGCTCGGGACCCTCCAATACTCCGGTCGGTCTCGTCGAGGTTCTCGACGCGTCAGGCATACGCGCCCGGCGCGTGCGATTCAAAGCCGAGGGCAGCTGGTGGCGCGGCGACAGCAACGCGATGCTGGCGTTCCGCGCGGAGGACGGCCGGCCCGTGGTGCTGCTGCCGGGAAGGTTCGGGCGATACAGGGAAATCGACCCGGTCAGCAAACGCAGCCTCCGGGTAACGGCGGACCGCGCGGGCGAGCTGGCGGAGGAAGCCTGGATGTTCTATCGGCCATTGCCGCCGGAGGGCGTCAAACTGGCGGACCTGATGGAAATCGCCCTGCGCGGATCGGCCGCGGACCTGGCGCGGCTGGTCATTGCCGGGCTTCCATACGGCATGATCAAACTGCTGCCGGCGCTGGCGCTCGGATTCGTTGCGAATGAAATATCGGCGGGCGGAAGCGCAGGAGCGATCTATGCCGTTGCCGTGGTGGTAGCGGCGTTCGGCCTGCTCGGCGCACTGCTGCACCTGTTTCAGAGCACGGCGATGATGCGGCTCGAGGGGCGCTCGGCTTCCCGGGTCGAAGCCGCTTTCTGGGACCGTCTCATGCGCCTTCCGCCAAGCATTCTGCACCGCCATCCCGCCGGTGATCTGGCCATGTCGGGGATGACGTTCCAGAACCTTCGCGACGGCTTGCGAGGAGTCGTCGCCAACAGCTTTTTGTCGATCATTTTTCTGCTTCCGGTTTTTGGCGTCATCTTTTTCTACGATGCCACGCTCGGCCTCATCACCCTCGTCTTCAGCCTGGCTTCGCTGCTGGTCGCCGTAGCCCTCGGGTTGCGCCAGATTTCCCCTTACGGGCGGATGATCAGCGCAGCGCGCCGCGTAGCCGGCCGGCTCTTCCAGCTCGTGGGAGGCATCTCCAAGCTGCGAATGGATAATGCGGAAGGGTCGGCTTACGCCATCTGGGCGAGGGATTATCGTGAGCAGAAACGCGCGGAGATCGAACTGGGCGCGCTCGAGGGACATTCGCGGGCATTCGGCGCCGCGCTTCCCTTTCTTGCCGGCGGGGTGCTGCTTTTCGCGGTGGCGGGTGAACGAAACATTCCGGTCGGCGATTTTCTCGTCGTTTACACGGTCTTTATCGTTTTTCAGTCCGCCATCGCCCGGCTCGGCGAGTCCTTCGGCGCCATTGCCGCCATGCGGCCGGCGTTCGAGCAGATGCGCCCACTGCTCTCCGCCGTTCCTGAAACCGTGACGGAAGGAGAGCCGGTGGAATACCTGGGCGGCGAAATACTGTTCGACCGCATTTCCTTCCGCTATGATCCCGACGGTCCGTTGATTCTCGACGACGTCACGATTCACGCCCGTCCCGGCGAATTCGTCGCGATTGCCGGTGAGTCCGGCGCCGGCAAGAGCACCCTGTTCCGGCTCGCGCTCGGCATCGACTGGCCGACCGCCGGCGCGGTGTATTACGACGGGCGCGACCTGAAGCACCTGAATCTGAAACAGGTGCGCCGGAAAATCGGAGCGGTGCCGCAATCCGTCGGACTCCATCCACAAGATCTCTGGGACAATCTGGTCTCTCACCATGACGGGGTGGCGACCGAGGAAGTATGGGCGGCGGCCCGGACCGCCGAAGTCGAAGCCCAAATCAGGGACATGCCCATGGGCATGATGACGATGGTGGGCGCCAGCGGGTCCGTCCTGTCAGGCGGCGAGAGCCAGCGCATCACGATCGCCCGCTCGGTGATCGGCAGCCCGCGGATCATGCTGCTTGACGAGGCGACCAACTGGCTGGACAACGAAAGCCAGGCCAAGGTCA
The DNA here is from genome assembly GCA_022825065.1 of bacterium. GTDB lineage: Bacteria > UBA8248 > UBA8248 > UBA8248 > UBA8248 > Bin107. The sequence goes on along the minus strand of JAJDYR010000015.1, from coordinate 69,614 downwards.
TGCGCAACCTTGCCGACCTGACCTCGACCCGGCTCATCATCGCCCACCGCCTGTCCACGCTGGAGCAGGCCGACCGCATCTACGTGCTGCAAGCCGGAAAAGTCGTGCAATGCGGTTCCTTCAACGAACTGAAAGAGGTCGACGGGGTATTCAAGGAATTGATCAAAAGGCAAATCGCTTGATCCGGACGTGCAGCCGGCAACCAGGCGGCAAAAAATGCGCGTTCGGCCAGATCCTGCGAAAATGGAGCAGCCGTCCATGAAGAAGCCCTTTGACGCAGCTGATTCCCTGATATCGCGGGCCGGCGAGGACGACGATTTTCGCGAGCGTCTTCTCGCCAGGCCCAAAGAGACCATCGAGGCGGAATTCGGCGTGACGATGGCCGAAGGCCACGAGATTCACGTGCACGAAGACACCTATGCCGAGACGCACCTCGTCCTTCCGCCGCGCAGCAAGTTCACCGAGGCGGAACGGGAGGAGGCGAGAACCGGCGCGGCATCGCTCGATTTCCTTCGCAAGACGATGTACGACCCTGCGCCGCCCCTCCGCCCGCCCGTCGTTCAGGGGGAGAGAGCCCCGAAGAGCGCCGCCACCGCCGAGACGCTTGCGAAAGCGGGCAGGGAAAGCATCCGCCGCGGTCTCGATTTCCTGGAATCCACCATAGACGAAAACGGCGCCTGGCACTGCATCCGGTTCAACGTAGCCGATCCGGAGGTGCCGCGGCATTTCGAAAAGCCTCCCTTCGTATCGGCTTTCTGCGTCCTCGCCCTGGAATGCTGCGAGGAAGCGCGCGCCAGGGCCATCTGCGCCGCGACCAGGGCGTATCTCGCCGACACGGTCGAATATCCCGGATTGTGGCGCTATTACCGCCATCTGCCCCGGGATCTCGACAGCACCGCGCTGTGTTCACTCGTGCTCGGAGCGCACCCCTGGATTCTGCTGGGGAGGAACGTCCCGCGGATATTGTCGAACCGCGACGAGGAGGGCCGCTTCATGACCTGGGTTCTCGAAGACGACGAGCCCGACGTCGTGTCGCGCTTTCGCATCGAAGCCGACCCCGTGGTCAATGCGAACCTCATTGCCTATCTCGGCGACCACCCCGGCACCAGGGATGCCCGGCGATGGCTGGAAGCCCTGATGGCCGAAGGCGACCTCGCAGGGACGTCCAAATGGTATCCCGACGAGGTCGCGATCTGCTATGCAGCCGCCCGCGCCATGGTCCGCGCGCGGCCCGCCCTCGACCGGCTGCGCCCGGTACTCGCGGAGCGCATCCTGGGCTTGCGAGACGAGGAGGGCGGTTTCGGCAACATCCTTCAAACGGCCCAGGCCGCCTCGGCGCTCCACCATGTCGGACGCCTCGACGGGGTCGACGCGAAACGCATGGTGGAGAGGTTCATCGGTTCGCAGCGCGAGGACGGCAGCTGGCCGGAACTTCTCGCGTTCGGTGACCAGACGCTGAAGTGGGGCAAGGTAGGGCAGATCGGGCATGGCTCCGAAGCCGTGACCACGGCGTTCTGCATCGAAGCCCTCGAGCGTCTCGTCGCGATCTTGCGGTCCTGATAATTCTTGCAGGTCAAGGAATTCGGGGATAAAATATCCTCCGGTTCAAGGGATTCGATAAGCCGACCATTGAGGAGCTGACATGCCGCAAAGTCCGGTTGCAAGTGGTGGCTCCGGCCCGGGCAGCGCCGGCGCCGCTCAGCCTGTCGAGCCGTCCATTCTGACCGCCATTCCGCATTATCTGCCGCTGGTCGTTTTCCCGCTGATTCTTCTCGGCGCGCTCTATGGAGGCTGGTGGCTGCTGCCGCCGTTCGTCTTCATGAGTCTGGCCGGGTGGCTCGACCGGGCGCTGGGCCGCGACGGACAAAACATGGACCCGTCGAATACGCCGGAACACCGCCTGTTCTGGCACAATCTGCCGGTCTGGTCGTGGTCGTTCCTGTGGCCGCCGACGCTCATTTTCGGTATGTGGCAAATCCTGGCGGCGGATCAATTCTCATGGTGGGAAGGCCTGCTCCTGGCGGTCATCCTGACGATGGAGGCGCAAGCCGTATTCGTCGTCGGCCACGAAATGATTCACCGGCGCACGACCTGGGAGCGCCGGGTCGGCGAATTCCTGCTCGCCTCCGTCTCCTATCCGCAGTACGCCACGGAGCACGTCTATATCCACCACGCCCTGGTCGGCACGCCGTATGACGTGGGCTCCGCTCCGAAGGGGGAGAGCTTCTGGAAATATTTCCCCAAGGAAGTCGCCAGCAACCTCGTCCATTCCTGGGAAGTCGCGGTAGAACGCCTGGCGCGGCGCCGTTTACCCGTTTGGCATTACGACAATCCGTTCTGGCGCTACGTCATCGGCGTCGCGTTCTGGTACGGACTGGTTTTCTGGATGGGCGGGATCTGGGCCGTTCCGGTCTTCATCTTCCTCGGTCTGTCCTGCGTCTTTTCGATGAAGATGAGCAACTACTTTCAACACTACGGCCTGCGCCGGGTCCGCCTGGACAACGGCCGCTGGGAAAAGGCGATGCCGCGCCATTCCTGGAGCGCCGACTGGAAGTTCAGCAACTGGATGTTTTTCAACATGCAGCGTCATGCGGACCATCACGCGGTGGCGTCGCGCCAGTATCCCCTGCTGCAGGTCAGCGGCCTCGACGAGTCGCCGGAACTGCCGGGAACCTACGCCGACATGATGAACATCGTGCTGCGGCCCAAGCGCTGGTTCGAGAAGATGGACCCGCTGGTGGACCAGTGGCGGGAGCATTTCTATCCGGATATCGACGACTGGGGCCCCTACGACAGCCCGATTGCCGCGGCGCGGCCCGACGCCTTCGACGCGATACTCGAAATCTTCGGCGCCGCCCCGCGGCTTGCGAAATGGATTGAACGGAACCCGGAGCTTCTGGATAACCTGCAGGACCAGGAATTCCTCGACCTCGACCTGCCGAAGGGCTTCGGGCCGGACGAGGAGTACGAATCGATCGCGCGGCGCGGGCTGGCGAGAGTCTACTGGACGTACGAAATGGACGTTCAGGAATTGAAGGGTCTGGTCGCCGAACTGCCGGTGGCCGATGCGAGGGAAACCGCTGAAATCGTGCGGAACTGGTCGAACGACAAGGCGTTTCAGATCGGCATGCACGTGGTGCGCGGAAACCTGCTGCCGGCGGAAGCGAGTACGGCGCTCTCGAATCTCGCCGAAGCGTCGATTTCGACCGTGCTCGCCTCCGTGGTCGCCGATTACGTCGACCGCTTCGGGACGCTGAGCGTGGGCGGCGTCGCCGCCGTTCTTCTGGGCGATCTGGCCAGCCGGGAAGCATACCCCGGCGTCGGAATCGACATGCTGATCCTCCACGACGGCCGTCAGTCCGGCAAAAATGAACAAATGTGCCTCAGTTTCCAGAAGGCCCTGACCGACCTGGCGCAGGACAGCCTGCTGTTCTCCCCGGTCCCGCCCGGCTCGAATTCCATTCCTGCGCTGCCGCTTTCCGAACTGGCCGGGCGTTTCGGAAATTCGGCTTCCGGCGAGGTTCCCGCCCTCACCAGGGCGCGCTGCGTATTTGAGCATGAAGGTTCCGATATCGCAGACCGCTTCGAGGAGGCGCGGCGCCGGATACTGACCGAATACAGCGCGAACAGGTCTTTGCCCGACTGGTTGAGCGAGTGGACGGAAGAGGGCGCCGAAAAAAACGTGTCCGCATACGCCCGGATGCGCGGCGGGCTGAACGATGTCGAGAAGGCCGCGCGCTACCTGCAGTTGGAGCGCGGCGGAAGCTACCTCGACGATCCGGCGCCGAGCGCTGCGGCGGTGTTCGATACCGCCGGCGCCGGGCCGCTGGCGCAAGCCGCGATCATGTGGCGGGATTTGCAGGGGGTCATGCGCCTCGTCGGCGAGGAAGGGTTCGACGCGGCGGCGGGGGGGCCGAAGGTCAAGTCACTCCTTGCGAACGCTTGCGGGCAGGAGGATTTCGATGCGCTGGCGTCGGCGGTCGCCGAAACCGCATCCAGCGCCGCCGCCCGGATCGATACGCTTGTTTCGCGCCCGTAAAGCGCGCCGGCCGAGCAGACGCGGAAACCCCGGATGCCGTCACGGACGAAGATGAATCCCCGGCGCGGGATATTGACGAAAACGACCCCTGCGGACGAGGGCCTCGTCGAGTTCCCCGCGCTCACCCCGCACCTGCAGTTCCACGAAATCGGCGAACAGCAGACGCTGCTGGTTTCCGAGTCGTTCGATACCCTGCTGCACGGCGGCCTGTATGGCGACCTGCTGCCGCTTCTTGACGGCCGGCGCCCGCAAGCCGAGATTGCCGCCGCCCTTGAGGGCCGCCATTCCTCCGCCGACGTTCACGCCGCTCTCGTTTCGCTCTCCGCCAGGGGCTATGTCGTCTCCGCCGAGCACGGCATGGACCGGCCCCGGGCGGCCTACTGGTCGTCGCTCGGCGCATCGCCCCGCTGGGTCGAGGGGCGGCTGGCGCAGTCACGGGTCGCGGTCGAAGGCGACGACGGCCGCCTCGTCCGGCGTCTGGAAGAGAGCGGCGCTCGCGTGGCGGCCGGCGACCCCCGGCTCACCGTTATCGTTTGTGACGATTATCTCGACGCACGGTTTGCGGAGGTGAACCGGCGCGCACTCGAGGCGGGATCGCCGTGGACGCTGGTGCGCCCGCGCGGCATGGAGGCGCTGTTCGGCCCCGTCTTTCGCGCGGATAGAGAAGGACCCTGCTGGGACTGCCTGGTGAACCGCCTGCGCTGCCACAAGGAGACCCACGGTTTCCTGCGCAGCTTCGCCGGTGAGGAAGCCGCCTTCAAGCCGTTCGCCGCCGAGGCCGGGGTGCTGGAGTCGCTGTACGGGCTGATCGCGGCGGAGATCGTCAAGTGGCTGGTGCTGGACGAGGCGGCCCCGGTTCACGGGCGGGCGATAGCGATGAACCTCGGCGCGTTCGCAAGTTCGCAGCACGTGGTGATGCGCCGGCCGCAATGCCCGGCCTGCGGCGACGAAGCGCTCTACCGGCCGGACCGGCCGCCCGCGCCGCTGTGTCTGAAAGCGAGTCCCAAGACCCACCGCAACAGCGGCGGCGCGCGGGCCGTGACGCCCGAAGCGACCCTGGCGAAATACCGCCACCTGGTGAGCCCTGTCAGCGGCGTCGTCACCTGGCTCGCGCGCACGACCGATGAGAACGACTCCTGGCTGCACGTCTACTGGGCCGGGAGCAACCCTGCGGTGAGAAGCCGGAGCCTGAGTTCGCTCAGGCGGAGCCTGCGCAGCAAGAGCGCGGGCAAGGGCAGCACGCGGGAGCAATCCGAGGCCAGCGCGCTGTGCGAGGCGATCGAGCGCTACTCGGGCGCCTGGTGCGGCGACGAAATCCGCATCCGCAGGCGGTTCATCGACTTCGCCGTAGAAGAGGCGGCGATCCATCCCAACGATGCGCAGCTGTTCAGCGATTATCAGCTCGACAACGCGGAAAGCATCAACGCGAAAGGCCACCCGTACAACATCGTTCCGCCGCGTCTCGACGCCGATGCCGAAATCGACTGGACCCCGGTCTGGTCGTTCACGCAGCGGCGGCATCGCTATCTGCCGACGTCGATGCTCTACAGCATGTCTCCCGAAGGGCGCGGAGGCGCCGATCTGATCGCCGATTCCAACGGCTGCGCCGCGGGGAACACCCTGGAGGAGGCCATCCTGCAAGGCTTCTATGAACTGGTCGAGCGCGATGCGTTCGCCATCTGGTGGTATAACGGGCTGAGAGCGCCCGGGGTCGATCTTTCGGGCTTTGACGACGAATTCCTGGCATCGGCCGCGGACTACTACGCCCGCTACGAGCGGGAAGTGTGGTTGCTCGACGTTACCTCCGATATCGGAATCCCTTCGTTCGTCGCGCTCTCGCGCAGACCGGACGCGGACACCGAGGACATCATATACGGCGCCGGCGCCCATGCGGACCCGCGGCTGGCGGCCCTGCGCGCGGTTTGCGAGCTGAACCAGTGCCTGACCTGGCTGCCGCGTCCCGGCGGGGGCGACGGCAAGCCCATGATCGACGATCCGCTGGCGCTCAACTGGTGGAAGACGGCCCGACTCGCCGATTGTTCCTGGCTGGCGCCTGCGCCGGACGCGCCGCTCAGGCAAGGATCGGACTATCCGGTGATCGAATCGGCGGACACGCGCGAGGACGTGGAGCATTGCCGGGCGTTGGTGGAAGCCAGGGGCATGGAGTTCCTCGTGCTGGACCAGACCCGACCGGACATCGGCATGCCGGTTGCGCGGGTCATCGTGCCGGGCATGCGCCATTTCTGGGCAAGATTCGCGCCCGGGCGCCTGTACGACGTGCCCCTCCGCATGGGCTGCCGCGAACATCCCCTGGCCGAAGCCGATTTGAATCCCGCGCCCGTGATCGCGTAAGGAACCGATATGGATATCGACGAAGCAGTCTCGCTTACCCAGGACCGTCTCGCCGAGGAAGGCGGCGCCATGGGAGATTTGCTGGCGCGCTTTCGGGGCAGGATTTCGCCGGTTCTGATCGGAGAGCGGGAGTGGGAGCGCATACTGGAACTCGCGAGCCGACTTCCCGTCACCATGGGCGCCCAGCCGTTCGGTTTCGAACTGCCTCTGCACGACGCTCGGCCACTGGCGGATTTCGGCGTCTCGCTGGCGAGCGGGAACCGATCAGGCGATTTTTTCGAGGAGTGTGCGCGGACCGACGAGGCGGACGAAACCGCGAGGGCGGTCAGGCGGCTGTTCCTGGAAATGGAAGCACCGAACTCGCCCCTGCGGGAGATTGTGGGACGCAAATTGATGCTGGAGTATGACATGGATTCCGCACCGGGCGGCAAAGATTCGTTGCCGGGCATCTTCCTGCGGCCCGGTGAGCGCACGTTATACGGCGGCGGGGGCCTCCAGGATGACGTCGGAATCGTGGTGGACGCCCTCGTTTCCGCCGTCGGCTGGGAGAAGATAGCTGCGGAACGGGAGAACGTCGAACGGGTTTACCTGGCGCAGCCCGAAGACACGCGCCTGGATTCGTTCGGGGTATTCCCGTCCCGGGAACGCACGATCCGCCTGGCGATCATGGGCTTCAAATCGCAGGGGGAGGTATGCCGCTATCTCGAAAACACGGGTTGGCCGGGTCATATACCGGCCGTCGATTCCGTGATTTCACGCTTCAGGGATCGCGCGGATATCGTCAGAACCGGGTTGAATATCGACGTGCGCGAAGCGGGCGTCGGTCCGACGCTCGGCCTGACGCTCATCGTCAAGCAGAGATATACGAAAGATGCGCGTTATTGGCTCGACGGTCTGACCGATTGGGACCCGTTTCTGGAAGCCCTGCGCCATGAGGACCTTGTCGTTCCGGAGAAGGTTGAGGCGCTTGCCGGCTGGGTTTCGAAACCGACGACGCTTTTCGCGAAATCCGGGCCGTTTTTACTGCTGCGGGGCATTCACCACATCAAGCTGGTCATATCCGGAGATCAGCTCAGGCAAGCCAAGGCCTATGTGTTCATGGTGCTTTCCGGAGCGGTCTCGATTTGAGAGCCGCTCCGGCAAAATAAAGCAAAAATCCCCCCGTCGAAGTCGATCGAGGGGATTTTGACTTTTCGAGTCTCGCGGATTTGAGGCATCCGCGTGTCAACGGGTGTTTCCGGTCTACCAGCAGCAGCAAAGGCCCGCCGAGACGGCTTCGAGTTGCTCTTCGGTGATGTTCGGATCCGGCGGCAACGCAATATGCACCGTCTGCATGTCGCTCTCATGGACCACGACATTCATCGAATCGGGAATCGTGATGCCCAGTTCCTCACAGATGGTCGACTTCGGGTCTGAGAGCAACTGATTCCTGAAGTCTGAGTCCAGGGCGGACTTGTCAACAATCTGCTTCAACATTTCGTCGCCACTTCTCATGGCTAACCTCCTTCTCCTTTGAATGGTTAGAAAAACAACACCACCTCTTATGTAACAAAACCGATCTTATTCTTCGTTATTTCGCAATGTCAATTTTTTTTGTCGGTATTCAGGTTATTTTTTTGATAAAAAATGCGATATTTCGTGAATCGGGGGTATGGGAACTGCCGTCAAATCTGTTGTGCAGGCAACTGCTCATGGGGTTCGAATCCCTCCCTCCTCGGGGTTGTCGAAAAAGTCATCCCTGGTCGGAACTGACCACCGTCGTCATTCCGGCAATCAATGCCGACCGAGGAGGGAGGGATTGCCCGGAATCCATTTTGATTTTTCACCGGCAGGACGGCCACGACCTTGTTGTCGCGCGACGTCCGGATGCGGAATCGAGAGAATTCGCCTTTCGTTTTTGTGTTCGGTTCTCTTCCTCCCCGCCCGGGAGCAAAGACGTCCGAACGAGGAGGAGAAAAGGCAAAGGCGAAAATGGATTCCGTCGAACCCTCCCGCATTGGTCGGGTCCGACACCGGAATGACGGCCAAAACCGAAAACCGGGCGCAGGCGCAGGTGCTACTCCCTCCTCGATGGGGTTTTTCAACAACCCCTTGTCAGGGGGGTAAAGGCCATGTCCCCGATGAGGGGAGGATCCCGAGCATCGAATTGTTCATCGTAGGGACAGGCACGGAGGCCTGTCCCTACAAAACCATCATACCCCCAGTGTTTCAGGGGGTTTTTGTTTTTGGCCCCCTGTTAAGGGGGTAAGGGGGCAAGGCGAGGAGGGCGAGCCGAACGCGCTTTTGGCCGTCACTCCGGTGCAGGAACCGACCAATGCGGCAGGGTTCGCCGGAATGACGATCAAAACCGCATTCGCCCCCAGGGGCGGTTCGCGAGCCGCTCCTGCAAGCGTGAGCGTCTCGAACGGAACGTCTCCCGGGAACAGGGGTTCCGTTTACAACGCCCGGCGGGGCCGCTATGTTATCGCGCATGAAACTTGCCACCGCGATCACCCGTCTGCTGAACATCGACCACCCGATCCTGCTCGCCCCGATGGGCGGCGTCGCCGGCGGCGCGCTGGCCCGCGAGGTCTCCGTCGGCGGGGGGCTGGGCCTGATCGGCGCAGGCTACGCCGACCCCGCGTTCGGCTACGGCTCGGATGGGTGGATTCGCGGGGAGTTCGACAAGGCGGGCGACCACGCGGTCGGGATCGGCTTCATCACCTGGGCGCTGGCCGAGCGGCCCGGCGCGCTCGACGCAGCACTTGAATGCAGGCCGCGGGCCGTCATGCTCTCCTTCGGCGATATCGAACCCTACGCCGCGAAGATCCGCGAAGCCGGCGCGACGCTGATCTGCCAGGTGCAGACCCTGAAAGACGCCCGGGAGGCGGCGGCGAAGGGCGCCCAGATCATCATCGCCCAGGGCACGGAGGCCGGGGGCCACGGGGCCGACCGCTCCACGCTGCCGCTCGTTCCGGCGGTCGTCGATGCGGTGGCGCCGGTCCCGGTCGCCGCCGCTGGCGGCGTCAGTGACGGGCGCGGCCTGGCCGCCGCCCTGATGCTGGGCGCCGAGGCCGTCCTCATAGGCACCCGTTTCTTCGCCACGCGGGAGGCGCTGGGCCACCCGAACCAGAAGGCGCTGATCGAGCGAACCGGCGGCGACCGCACGTTGCGAACAAAGGCGTTCGACACGGCACGGGGCATCGCCTGGCCGGAGCCCTACACCGGGCGCGCCATCCGCAACGCATTCGCCGAAACCTGGCATGACCGCGACGACGAACTGCGGGAGCGGAACCCCTCCATGCGAGAGCGCTTCTTCGAGGCCCTGCGCGAGGGGGATACGGAGATGGCGGTTACCTTCGCCGGCGAGGGGCTGGACCTGATAGCCGACAGCCCGGGCGCCGCTGAACTGGTTGCGCGGATCGTCCGCGAGGCGGTCGACGCGCTCTCCGGGGCGGCGAATCGTTATCTCGGCCAGGGGCCGTGAGGAGGCTGAAGGACGGGCGTCGTTTGCAGGGCGCCGTGCTCCACCCAATCCGGCATTGTCCACATCCCCGCGCCGGTCTTTGCTCAAGGGGTTGTTGAAAAAGCCCCTTGGGGGGGAGGGAATCCTGATCATCGAATTGTTCACCGTGGTGGACGGGCCCCTGCGCCTGTCCTGACGAAGGACAACCACGGGAATAGACATCTTCGATACGGGCGGCCACGGGGGGCCGCCCCTACGGGAAAAGCAACCCCCCCTACCCCCCCTTGACAGGGGGGTATAAAAAGGCGACGCCCGCCGCCGGCAGAGGGGCTTTTGTTTTTTCTTGCCCCCCTGTTAAGGGGGGGTAGGGGGGGTTGCCTTTATCCCCTGAGGAGGGAAACTTTTTCAACAACCCCCAAGGGGGGGGAGTTGATTTGGAATTCTCTTCGATGCGATCTTCATTTGGGTCGCAAATATACGACCCCTACACACTTTCACATCCGTCGAACCAAATCACGATGTCTGGACTTTCTCCGGAGCCCCTGGTAGTTCCCTGAAGCCCTGAAGGATTCACGCAGGACGTATCTTCAGTTCGGATTCGCCGCGTCGCCGTCACCGGGGGGCTTGAGCGTTGCGGGCGTAAGCGCATCGAAGATGCCCGTAAAGCGTCCGGTCGAGCCGTCTTCTTCGGCGAAGTGAACATCGCTCGAGCCGACCACGCGGCGTGGGTTGCCGTCGGCGTCCGCCACGTTCGAGAACTGGCCGCGCCAGGTCCCGGCGGCTTGCGTGACGTTGCGTTCGGGATGCGTGACGGTGACCCCGGTATCCTCGAATGCGCCCCTGGCGTCGAAGGAGGCGGAAAAGCGCAGGTCGTAGCCGGCGGGTGACGCCTCGGGATCGGGAACCCGCCAGGTCACGATCGGATAGAGGTGGCGGCCGGCGTCGATCCCGATCGGATCGAGACACCCCAGGCATCCGGTGAGGCGCTTGCTGCCGAAGTCGGCGGTCAGCGAGATAAGCCCCACGAATTCAGTGTGCTCCGAAGAACCGGCCAACTCGCCCCAGTCGCGGCCGTAGTTGTACGTGTAGAGACCGCCGGCGCCGCCGAGGTAGGTGGCCGTGCCGGTCAGGGGGAGGTCGGGTGGTCTGGCGGGGTCGAGTTCCGGGCCGTCGAGAAAGACGCCGCGCGTGGCGGATTCGACATCATCAGTGGATGAGCCGGGCGGGTAGACGAGCCACCATCCGGCCGCAAGATAGTCGGCAGGGTCGGCGTCGTTCCAGGAGACGGCGGCGTAGAGCAGAATCCTGCCGTCGTAGTGGTTTTCCGCGAGTATCCATTCGCGGCTGGAATGGCCGGGTTGCAAGGGGCGGGGGAGGAAGCGCGCCCACGACCCGTCCCGGTGCCGGTCGGAATCGAGGGTGCGGGTGCGGCCGTCGTGGTAGCGCACGTCGACGCTGAGGACGTTGTCGACGAAGGTCGTCCCCGTGCGAAACGGCTGGGGGGCGGGCGTAAGCGTGGGTGTCGGGACTGGAGGCGGAATGGAGCCGCCGCCGGAACCGCCGCTGAAACAGCCCGCCGTCAGCGAAAGTAAAATGAGGAAGATCGGTGTCAGGAGTTTCATGCGGATTTTCATAATCATGCGTACCTTGGTAAATAATGCGCCGGGCGATGTCAAGCATTTGGCGGACGGGCGTCGCCGGTGAGAGAGAGTCATTCCCCGCTCGCACCGGCATCATCCCCGCGCCGGGCTCGCTCTAGCGCCCCTGGGTTTGCGCCGACGCTCTGAAGGGTTCGCTCAGAGCGTTGAAGATTCCACTGATAACGGAAGCGCTGCCGTCTTCCTCCGCAAACACTGCGCCGCCGAAGCCGGCGACCAGGCGCGGGTTGCCTGCGCTGTCCTGTCGATTCGAGAAAGCGCCCGCCAGGTATCCGACCCGGATTCTTTCGATGGAACGCTCGGGATGCGTTACCGTTACGCCTTCATAGGTCAGGAACGTGCCATCCGGGTTGAATTTCACGGGCGCAAAATGCACGTTATAGTCCTTGGGATGCGCCAGCAGTTCGACGGGCTCTTCCTCTATTCTGTCGAATGCGCTCGCAAGGTGTAAGCGCTGCACGGCGAGGTCGCCCGCGCATCCCCAGCAGCCCTCCAGGGTCCCGGCGGCGAAATCCGCCGTGAGCGTCATGATCCCCGCAATCTCCCTGGTGGAAACCTTGCCCTGCACGCCTTCGGGCCAGTTGCCCCCGTACTTGTAGAGATACCGGCCTCCCGCCCCGCCGCTGTAGGATGCCGTACCCATCGCGGGGAGGGACGGCGGATTATTCGGGTCAATCTCCGGGCCGTCTATGTACGAATAGATTTGGGTGTCTTCATGATACGGGTCGATATCGGGGTAGCGCTGATTCGCGAAATGCATCCACCAGCCCGCCGCGAGATAATCACCCGGGTCTTCCTTGTTCCAGCTCACCACCGCGTAGCCCAGGAAGGTATCTCCCTCGTTCTTTTGCAGAAGCGTCCATGCGCGCCCCTCATGACCAGGCATCTCCGTAGCAAAGGGGCCCGTGCTCTCCGCGTCGCGCAAGGTGCTGAGCCGCACCCTGGTGCCGTCGAACTGCGTCGTATGGATGATGAGTTCATTGTCTTCGAACGAGGTGGTGCGCTCGAAGTCGACGTGGGGTATGGGTCCGCTGCCATCGCCAAAGGCGCAGCCGCCGAGAATTATCGTTGTGAGCAAAACAGCGATTACATGCCTCATCATCATCTCCCTTCCGTATGCGTTTGCCTCCGGATTGTTTTTTTGCGTCCGTAATTCACCCGGCCCGCGCAGAATTTCACCCCAGGGGCCCCCGGCGCAGCCCGGGATAATGAATGCCGATCGAAAAAGAAAAAAAGCGAACCACCTCGAAATTTACCTTCTGGACGGGATCTTTCCTCACTCCGTCATCCATATTCGCGCTATGGGGTATGGGATGGCCCGATGTTTCCCTATACCTGTTTATGTCGCAACGATCTGTGTCCTGAAACTATAGCAAAATGTTCGATGGGAAGTCATTTTTTTCTTCATGCCGGGTCGGCAGGCGTATTCGCGCCGTTTCAGCGCGCAATTCCCCGCATTTGCCGCAGGCGTTCTGAAAGAACGCTCCCGTAGGATTTCATACGGGCGGACCCGCAAGCTGTCGCCTTGAAAGGCAACCCCCCTACCCCCCCCTTGTCAGGGGGGTAAAAAGAGGCAATGTCATGACAAAGGGGGGGTAAAAAAGGCGATCCGCTGCCGCCGGACTGAGGGGGCCCGCCGGACTGAGGGGGGTGCTTTTTCTTGCCCCCCTGACAAGGGGGGGTAGGGGGGGTTGCCTTTATGAAGTTTCCCTTTCAAGGGGGTTGCCATTACCCTCGCAGGGGGTTTTTCAACAAGCCCTTAACAGGGGGAAGGGCCATACGCCCGGCGAGGGGTTTTCAACAACCCCTCGTGAGCAGCTTTACCGCCCATCAGGAGTCGATGACATGATGAAGTCTTTTGAGGATTTTCATGCGGGCAGGCCCGGTGGTGGCGGCGGGTTGCTCGCAGCCTCGCGTGCGTGCGGTATGGAGCAAACGGCCCGGGATCGCGGATTGGCGGGAATTTCGAGAAATATCGATAAATTCACGGGGTTTTTCGATAAATTTCCGAAAAATACTGACGGTGCAAGTGGTTGCAACACAAAGAGTTATCTTAAAATCTCAGTGTATTGCACTCAGATATGGCATAAAAATAAATTTTTTGAGCACCCCGCATTTGCGCGCAACTGCCCGCATCTGCCCGAGGGCTACTTGCGGATGGTGCCGAAGCTGAATCCCGTGACGAGGTGCTTCTGGATCAGGACGCCGAGGATGACCACGGGGATGGTGATGACCGTCCCGATCGCCGCCTGCGGTCCGTAGAGCCTGCCCTCCACCGCGCTCTGGAACTTGTTGAGCAGGATGGGCAGGGTGACGACTTTCGGCTGGGTGAGCGTCAGCGCGAGCAGGAACTCGCTCCAGTTCAGGATGAAGATGAAGAGAAACGTCACCACCATGCCCGGCGCGACCAGGGGCATCACCACGCGGCGCAGCGTGTAGATGCGCCCCGCGCCCATGATATGCGCGGCGTGCTCGATGGTCTTGGGAATCTCCTCGATGAAGTTCAGCATCATCCAGATGACGAAGGGCAGCGTGGTCGCCATGTAGAGGAGGCACAGGCCGGAGTAGGAGTCGATCATGCTGATCCGGTAGCCGAGAACGGTCTGGGTCGCGAACGGAATGAGTATTGCGTAGTACATCACGACGGGAATCGCGATGATGATGGGCGGGACCATCCGGATGGTCAGGATCATGTAGCGGAAATACTTTCCACCCACGTTGAAGCGCGATATCGAGTAGGCCAGGAACGTGCCCAGCAGGAGAGCGAGCAGCGCGCTGATGGAGGAGATGACCATCGAATCGCGCACCGCCCCCCAGATCGTGAAGACATGCTCGAGAACATCGCGGTTGACGCGATCGCCCTGTCCGAACAGGCTGAAAATCAGCCGGTAGTTGTCCAGGGTGGGTTCGTATCCCCCGCCGAGGAAGCTCGGGAACCAGTTCGGCGGCCAGGCCAGCCAGTCGCCCGAATCCTTGAAGGAAGTCGATATCATCCAGAAGATCGGGAACATGATCATGCTCGCCCAGCCAAGAAGCGCGGCATGGCGGAACCAGAAGAAGAGGTTGTAGCGCTTGGCGAAGGACATCTCCGCGCGCCTGCCGGCCTCGTTCGTCATCTCATCCCCTCCTCTCGGGCGATGGACCGCTCCCGCACGAGCAGGTGAATCCTATAATTTATCAATGCGCCGCATTTGCGCGGGGGGCTACTTTCGGATGGTGCCGAAGCTGAATCCCGTGACGAGGTGCTTCTGGATCATGACGCCGAGGATGACCACGGGGATGGTGATGACCGTCCCGATAGCCGCCTGCGGCCCGTAGAGCCTGCCCTCCACCGCGCTCTGGAACTTGTTGAGCAGCACCGGGAGGGTGGTGACGTTCGGCTGGGTGAGCGTCAGCGCGAGCAGGAACTCGCTCCAGTTCAGGATGAAGATGAACAGGAAGGTCACCACCATGCCCGGCGCGACGAGGGGGATGACCACGCGGCGCAGCGTGTAGAGACGGCCCGCGCCCATGATTTGCGCGGCATGTTCGATGGTCTTGGGAATCTCCTCGATGAAGTTCAGCATCATCCAGATGACGAACGGCAGCGTGGTCGCCGTGTAGAGGAGGCCGAGACCGGTGTAGGAGTCGATGAGGCTGAACCGGTAGCCGAGAACCGTCTGGGTCGCGAACGGGATCAGGATGGCGTAATACATCACGACGGGAATCGCGATGATGATGGGCGGCACCATGCGGATGGTGAGGATCATGTAGCGGAAATACTTCCCGCCCACGTTGAAGCGCGATATCGAGTAGGCGAGGAACGTGCCCAGCAGGAGGGCGACGAGCGCGCTGATGGAGGAGATGATCATCGAATCGCGCACCCCTACCCAGATCGTGAAGGCCTGCTCGGTGGCCTCCCGGCTGAGGCCTTCGCCGTGGCCGACCACGGCGAAAATCTGCCGGTAGTTGTGCAGGGTGGGCTCGTATCCCCCGCCGAGGAAGCTCGGGAACCAGTTCGGCGGCCAGGCCACCCAGTCGCCCGTGTCCTTGAAGGAGGTCGAGACCATCCAGAAGATCGGGAACATGATCATGATCGCCCAGCTCAGCAGCGCTGCGTGACGGAACCAGAAGAAGAGGTTGTAGCGCTTGGCGAAGGACATCTCCCCGCGCCTGTCGACATCGTTCGTCATCTCATGCTTTCCTCTTCAACGATGGATCGCTCCCGCACGAGCAGATAAATGCCATAGAAGATGAGTGCTCCGAAAATGAAGAGCAGGATGATGGAGGCGGCCGCGCCGAAGCTGTACTTGTTGAACTGCCACACCTGCCGCCAGAGGAAGAACGCAATGGTCTCGGTCGAGGTGCCCGGCCCGCCGAAGGTGAGCAGCACGGACAGGTCGAAGAGCTTGAGCGCCTCCATCGAGCGGATGATGACGGCGATCATGATCGCGGGCTTGAGCAGCGGTAGGTGCACCTTCCAGAAAATCTGCCACCTGCTCGCTCCCAGAACGCGCGCCGCGTTGGTGAGTTGCTGCGGGAGCGCGGTGAAGCCCGAGAGGAAAATCAGAAACGTGAGCGACGTCCATTGCCACACGTCGGCGATGATGATCGCCCACTGCGCGGCGATGGGGTGCGAGAGCCAGCGGATCCGCGGGTTCACGCCCATGGCCTCGGTGATGGGCGCGAGAATCTGGTTCAGGGGACCCGAGTCGATGTAGATCATCGAGAAGTTGTAGCCCCCCACAACGGGCACCACCATCATGGGGATCAGGAAAATCGTAATATAAATGCGTCTCCCCCGGAATTGCTTGTAGGCCAGCATGGCGAGAAGAAAGCCGATGACCAGCTCGAAGAAAACCGCCGTTCCCGCGAAATAGAAAGTCCGTCCGAGCGCCCACCAGAAATCTTCGGTGGTGAGGACGCGGACGTAATTCAGCAAACCGTGAAAATAAGCCTGCTCGAAGGGCCTGTTGGCGCGCCATTTGAGAAGGCTGATATAGATGGTGAGCATGAAGGGAATGGCGAGGAGCAGGAGGAAGGTCGCCTCCACCATGATGAACGGAATCAGGCGGAATACCTTTTCCTGCGACAACCAGGCAGAGAGGCTCTTGCGTTCTTTTATCGTTGCTTGGGCCATCGTTTTTTCGTCTTAACTAGAGTCAAAGCGTTTCGCGCGAGGCGCCCGCCCCGGCATGGAGGCCGGAGCGGGCGCTCTTGGTGCGCGATGTTTAGTTGGTCGGCGCGAACTTGTCGATGTAAGCGCCGCTGGCGACGCTCGCTCTCCAAGCCGCAATTTGCTCTTTCCGACCGATGTCTTCGGTGATGCGGTTCCAGCCTTTTTCGACGTTCTTCGCCGCCTGCTCGGCGGAAATGTTGCCCTGCATGACCTGCGCCATGTTCTTGTCGAGCACGTTGAAGTACTCGTAGTTACCCTCGATCATGAGCAGGGAGATGGCGTTTTTCGCGTTCTTCATCGTCATCTTGACGAACGGCTCGGTGTGCTTGTCGAGCACGGCCTTGTTCGTCAGGTTCGAGGCGCGCATCGGATCCCAGAAGCCCGCGGGATCGGCGATGGCGATGTCGCCCTGGGTCGGGCCCGTGAACCACTGGATGAAGTAGTAGGCGAGCTCGGGGTGTTTGCTGTGCGCGTTCACCATGTAGCCGGTTCCGGCCGCCTGCGGAGCGCGTCGCACCATCTTTCCGCTCGCTCCTTTCACCGCGGGAATCGGGCAGGCCAACTGATGGCCGCTGATCTTGCTCTTCGGGTTGCGGTTGGCGTAGCCCATCGCCGAGGGGAAGGACATGAACGAGAAGGCTTGTCCACTACCCCAGTGAGGATAGAGCTGCGGCGTTCCCCAGCCCTGCACGTCCGGCGGCATGTACTTGACGATGGAGGTGAACTCCTTGATCGCCCGGATGCCGTTCGGCGTGTTGATGGTGGGGTTCATGTTCTTGTCGAACAGCAGTCCGCCCACATATGCCGGGAAGTGCCTGTAGGAGAAGTTGATGCTCCGGTAGGCCTGCGCGCCGTAGAGCGGCTGATCGAACTTCATGCCCCAGCGGGTCTGGCCCTTTTTCGTATGGAAGAACTTGGCCATCTGTTCCCACTCGGCCATCGTGTCGGGACATCCCGGCTCCTTGCCGAACTTGGCCTTGTACTCCTTCGCAGCCGCCTTCATGATGTCCGAGCGCAGGAACAGCGCGAGATGATCGCCGTCGAGGATGAACCAGTAGGTCTTCCCCTTGTACTTCTGCTGCGCCAGCAGGCCGGAGTCGATGCCCGTGAAATCGGGTTTCCCCTTGGCCATATACGCATCCAGCGGCTGGAGCGTGCCCGCGCCCACGGCGTCGGGAATGACGTAGGGGAAGTGGTTGATGACGTCGTACTGCCCCGTTTTCGCCACGGCTTCGGCCATGATTTTGGCGGGAATGTCGGTGTAGCCGTACTGGATGGAACCCATGTCGACGCCGGTGAGTTTCTTCCATTGCCTCAGGTATTTCGGCTGGGAGTTCTTGAAGAGCGAAATCAGAAGCATGGTCTGCTTCGGATTCTTCAGATTATGCTTCTTGATGTATGCTTTCGCTCCGTTGATGGCGCGCTCCTCAACCGTCTTGCCGGGGTGCACCATCATAGCGGCGATGGCCGTTGAAGCCACGAAAACCGTGATGCCCATCAGAATCAGTGTTGCGAGAAAAATTCTCTTCATCTCGATTCCTCCTCCCTCCTGGTTAGGAAAGGCGATGTCATGCCTGCGAATCGCCGGGTTCGAACGCTAAGTTCCCATTAACTGATTCTTCCTGTCTTGTTCCGATGTTGCCACTTCCTTGCGATACATCGTTTTCCAGACCTTTGCTGTTTCACGTTGCTCCATGCAGCGCCGGCCGTTATTCCAAGCGCACGCCGCTTTCGGCGTCAAAAAAGTGTATTGCGCTTGATTGAAAAGCGAAGTGGATTTTATCGCCGGGGCCGAACTCGCGCTCGGCGTCGACTTTTGCCACCAGAAATTCCTCATCGCCGCTGGAGAAGAAAACCAGCGTTTCGTCTCCCAGTGGTTCGATGAGCTTGACTTCTCCCGCCGCGCCCTCATTCCCGATGGTCACGTTCTCGGAACGCACCCCGAGGTTGATCGCCTTGCCTGTAGCGGAGGCGGGCACGGCGTCAGGCTCGATGCTCAACTCGAAATATTCGGAGACGAACCTGGGCGCGCCGCCGTTATCGATGCGCCCCGAAACCACGTTCATCGTCGGCTGGCCGAAGAACGTGCCGACGAACTGGTTCGTTGGTTTTCTGTAGATTCCGAGAGGGGTGTCGATCTGCTGCACGTATCCGCTTTCCATGACCATGATGCGGTCCGCCATCGTCATGGCTTCGGCCTGATCGTGGGTGACGTAAAGGAAGGTGGACTTGAGCTCCTCGTGCAGGCGCTTGAGTTCGGTGCGCATCTCGATGCGCAGCTTGGCGTCCAGGCTGGAGAGCGGCTCGTCCATGAGCAGGACCTGCGGCTCGGTCACAATCGTTCGCGCGAGAGCCACCCGCTGCGCCTCGCCGCCGGAGCACTGGGCGGGTTTTTTGGAGAGCAGGTGGGAAATCTTCATGGTCGTGGCGACTTTCGAGACCCGCTCTTTCACCTCCGCATCCGCGGTCTTGTCCACCCGCATCCCGAAGGCGATGTTCTCGAATACGGTCATGTGCGGGAACAAGGCGAGGTCCTGGAACACCATGCCCAGGCCGCGATCACCCGGTTCCAAGTGCGTCACCACGCGCTCGCCGATCATGATCGATCCGCTCGTGGGTTCCTCGAAACCGGAGATCATGTTGAGGGTGGTGGTTTTTCCGCATCCCGAAGGTCCGACCACGACCATGAACTCGCCGTCGCTCACGTCGAGGTCGACGCCCGCGACGGCGGTGACGGTCTCACCGAATTTTTTCACCAGGTTTTGGAGCGTAATGGAGGCCACCGCAATCTTCCCCTTCAAATTCGATGGTCAACAGGCATCGCCACAAACCAAAGGGCAATGCACTGCTTTGTTGTATGCTCTGATAAATTCATTATGCACATGTTCGTTCTGATTTTCAAATTCTTCATGTTTTTCATGTGTTTGTAAAGCCCATGTTTTATAAGGGGGATTCAAGCTTCTCGAATTTTTCTGATTTGATTCATGGGCCGCTGCCCGGCCATTGATTTCTTGTCGCTTTGCCACCCGGGCTTAAACAACCGTGAACTCCGGGATTCTTCCTTCAATTTCCCCATGTTGAATTTATTTGCATAATTGTTTAGTAGAACTAGGCAACGCTCCAACCACATTGATGCCCGGATGATGATGGGGGCAACATTGGCTCAAAAAATTCTCATCGTAGAAGACGAGACCGACATTCGCGAACTCCTCACCTACAACCTCCAACTGGAGGGATTCGAGGTCGCGGGCGCGGCCAATGGCGAAGATGCCCTGGAAGCGCTCAGGAGCGAGCAGTTCCAACTGATTGTTCTCGACCTCATGCTTCCCGATATATCCGGCCTCGAGATTTGCCGCCATATCCGGCGGGATTCCGCGCTGAGCCGGCTGCCCGTCATCATGCTGACCGCCAAGGGAGAAGAGGTGGACCGCATCGTCGGTTTCGAGTTGGGCGCAGACGATTACGTGACCAAGCCCTTCAACATCCGGGAAATGATCCTGCGCGTGAAAGCGGTGCTCGCGCGATCGAAAACGACGCCGGCTGCGGGCAAATCACTCAGGCGCGGGCCGCTGACCATCGACTCCGAGCAATACGAAGCGTCGGTGGACGGACGCCAACTCTCCCTGACGGCGACGGAATTTCGTCTTTTGCACCATCTGGCCGCTCACCCCGGTTTCGCCCGAAATCGCGACGAGTTGCTCGACGTCATCTGGGGAGAAGATAAATTCGTCACTCCCCGCACCGTGGACACGTATATCCGCCGCCTCCGGGAGAAGCTCGGCCCGGCGGGGGATATGATCCAGACGCTTCGAGGCGTGGGGTACCGGTTCAAGAAGATCTCCGAAGAGTAGTCCTCCTCGCCACCCGGAGGAAACCCGCATATGCGCAGGTCCTTCTACAAGAAACTGATGGCGAGTTATCTTGTTGTCATCACCGTGGTTTTCTCGGCGGGGATGATTTACCTCCATTTCGGTCTCTCGGCCCAGTTGATGGAACAGGCGGAGGAGAACCTCGCCCGCAACGCGCGCCTGGCCCGCCGTCAACTGGTTTCCTCGATTTCGGCGAATCCGCAAAGTGACCGCATGAATGCAATCGCCGAGGAAATCGGCCGCGCGCTCGGCGTGCGGGTGACGGTCATATCCGCCTCGGGAGAGCTGCTCGCGGATTCCAGCTTCGCTCCCGGCGCGCCCGAGAGAGAGAAAAGCCGCGCCGACAGGCCCGAAGTCATCGCGGCGAGAGAAAAGAGGATAGGCTCCAGCGTCCGTCGCAGCCCGAGAGGCGAGGGAGACTTGCTCTATCTGGCTCTTCCGGTTGACGCGGGCCCGGTGTCCGGCGGCGTAATTCGTCTGGCCATGAGCCTTCGGGAAATCGATGAGACCATCGCCGAGATGCGGGGACTTCTCCTGGTGGCCGGCGCCCTCGCGTTTCTGCTCGCCATCGCGGTCAGTTTCGGCGCCGGCGTTATCGTACGCCGGGGGTTCGATGAAATTTATAGATCCGTGGAGAAGATTACCCGCGGCGACTTCAGTTACCGCATCGCTTCGAGGCGGCAGGATGAGTTGGGCGAGTTCGCGCGAACCATGGACCGGCTCGCCTCGGAGGTGGAAACCCGTCTCGATGAGCTGCGCAACGAGCGTGACAGGCTGGAAGCGATTCTCGAGGGAATGACCGAGGGCGTCATGGTCACCAACGCCACGGGGGATATTCTCCTCGTAAACACCGCTTTCAGGGAGTTTTTTCCCTCGCTGCCCGATTTCGAGAATGACGCGCCGGTTCCTCTCGAAGCCGTGCGCTCCACCGAGGTGCAGGAAGCCGTGCGGGAGATGCTCGCGCGGTCCGCTTCCCGCATGGAGCGCGAGGTGAAAGTGCTTCCCGCCCGGACGTTGACCTTGCACATAAAACGAGCGAGTGCGGAGAATGAATCGAACCTCATTCTGGTGTTTCATGACGTCACCGAGGTGAAACGGCTTGAAGGAATTCGGCGGGAATTCACCGCGAACGTCTCCCATGAGTTGCGCACCCCTTTGACGGCGATACAGTGGGCGGCTCAGACGCTCGAGGTGACGGCGCAATCCGACCCCGAAGCAACGCGCCGTTTCGCTTCCACCATCAACAGGCACGCCCGTCGCCTATCGGCCCTGGTCGAGGACCTGCTTGAACTCGGCAGGATAGAATCCAAGGAAGAGCACGTCCGGCCCGAGGAGGTTTCCATGCGAAACGCGATGGCCTCGGTCGCCCACACGTTGGCTCCCGTAATCGGGAAGAGGGGCGTTCGACTGCATACGGAGATCTCGGATGAGGCGGACCACGTCCGGGCGGACCCCGCAGCCTTGGAACGGATTCTGATCAACCTGGCCGAAAACGGGGTGAATTACAGCTCCGAGGGCGGCGAAATCACCGTGTCCGGACACCTGCGCGAAGACGGCTTCGTCGAGGTTTCGGTGGCCGATCAGGGAGAGGGGGTCCCCCCCGAGCATCTTCCCCGTATTTTCGAGCGCTTCTACCGTGTGGATTCGGCCCGCTCCCGGGAGAACGGGGGCACCGGCCTGGGGCTTTCCATCGTGAAGCACCTCGTTCAGGAAATGGGCGGAGACGTTTGGGTCGATAGCACGCCGGGCCGGGGCTCCACCTTCCGCTTCACCGTTCCCAAGCCCTGAGTGGGGCCGGCGCCTTCTAATATAAGCTTGATAGAAGTTCCGGTTCGGGCCGGTTTCATTGCGGAGTCGGTTTTGAATCTTGCGCCCCTTGATGCGCGAAACGAAGCCGGCATCCCGAAAACCGGATTTGTCCAAAAAATCACTCGATTGCCATCCTTTCGTAACATTTCCGGCTCCTTTTTTCTCTATAGTCCACCTCGTTCGGAGAGCAATCGCGGGACGGAGCGTTTCTGCTCACGGTTGCGAATGCGCAGCCCCCTAAAGAGGCGATGAAGCTCTCCGAGCGCAGATGCGAGCAGTCCATGGGGAATGTTGGGAAGGTTAGGTAAAGATTCGCCTGTTTGTTTGTAAGGTGGGGAGCGTCCCGTGTCTCTGTATGTTCACCATTTTGTCACGAAAATGTAACAAAGTCTTTCGTTTTTTCCTGTAGTTTCAATCCAACCAAAGGAGGAAGTGAGAATGAGCAGGTTTTCCAGGATTTGTGGTTTGGCCTTCGCGGCTGCGATTTGCCTCGTGCTCGTAGCGCAGCTCGCCGGCGCGGCCCTGATGGTGGACAAGAAATTGCCCGCCTACAAGGCCACCAGCGGCGTTTCCGGCAACGTGAAGTCCGTCGGCTCGGATACGCTGAACAACCTCATGACGCTCTGGGCCGAAGGGTTCAGGCGCTCCTACCCGGACGTGAAGATCGAGATCGAGGGCAAAGGCTCCTCCACGGCGCCTCCCGCGCTCATCGCCGGCACCTCGAACTTCGGCCCGATGTCGCGCGCCATGAAATCGAAGGAAATGGACGCTTTCGAGAAGAAGTTCGGCTACAAGCCGGGCCGCATCCGCGTCGCCGTGGACGCCCTGGCCGTCTTCACGAACAAGGACAACCCCCTCAAGTGTCTGAGCCTGCCGCAGGTCGACGCCATTTTCTCCAAGACCCGCAAGGGCGGCATGAAGACCGACATCGCCACGTGGGGCGAGGTCGGCCTCAAGGGCGTGTGGGCGAGCAAGCCCATTTCCGTATACGGCCGCAACTCGGCTTCCGGCACGTACGGCTACTTCAAGAAAGTGGCCCTCTATAAAGGCGACTACAAAGACTCCGTGAAAGAGCAGCCCGGCTCCTCGGCGGTGGTGCAGGGCGTGGCGTCAGACAAGTTCGCCCTCGGCTACTCGGGCATCGGCTACAAGACCGCGGACGTAATCGCGCTGCCGATCTCTAAAAGAACCGGCAAGAAATGCTATAGCCCCACTGCAAAAAACGCCTATGCCGGCAACTACCCGATCGCGCGTTTCCTCTATATCTACGTCAACAAGAACCCGAACCAGCCGCTCGACCCCCTCAGGGCCCAGTTCGTCAAGTACATCTTCTCGAAAGAAGGTCAGCAGGCCGTCATCAAAGCGGGGTTTTTCCCGGTGAACGCGGCCATCGCGAAACTGGATCTCGGAGCCCTCGGCCTCGGGTTGGGAAGCAACTAGTTTTTCCACGCAACGCGGCGGTGGGGACGGCGGAGCGGATTCGCCGTCCCCCCGCTTTCATTTTTGAAAAAGAGAGATATGAGCGAAAGCCGGGTTTCAGGCGAAAAGAACAAAGAACAGGGTAAACAGGGCCGGATACGCGATCTGAGCGCCAGGCAATCCGTCCGCATTATCGACAAGATCGCCACCAACGTGATCACCGTCGGCGGGCTGTTCGTGATCCTGGCCGTTCTCGGAATCATGGCGTTCCTCGTGGCGGTGGCCTTGCCGCTGTTCGCCGGAGAAACGATTACCGGCTCGGGTGTCTTCCGGGTCAACGCGCCCAGAAGTTCTCTATTCGGTGTCGAAGTGGATGACTACAACACCATCGCCGTCCTGGTTTCGAAAGACGGCGTGTTGACGCCCGTCCACGCATCGACCGGAAAACCGCTCGCACCCTTGAAGCTCGATTTCGAGGGCGCCGAGGCGAGCGCCTTCGGGCGCACGCTCAGGGGCGGAAACATCGCCTTCGGCTTCTCCGACGGAACGGTGCGGTTCGGCAAAATCGTCTTCCGCACGCAGGTGCTGCCCGCCGAAAGGGTTCCGAAGGGACTCACCAAAATCGACGAACGCGATTTCACCGACGGCAAGGTCGTTTATTCGCGGATTCCAGGCGACCAGATGCGAAAAATCTGGGTGGAATCAGAAGTCAAGGAACCGCAAGAGGTGGCGCCGCAAGGCACACCCATCGTGAAACTTGCCTACAAGGTGGGAGGAACGCCCGAGCGGCCGAGCATCTCCTTCGCCACGGTGGACGCCGAGGGCGTGGCGCGCCTGAGCCTGACGGAGACGAGAGTCAATCTCCTGACGGGGCAGACCACCTCGTCCGTGGAGAGTGTGGTTCTACCCGATTTGCCGCCCGGAACGCGCATCGTCGACATTCTCCTCACGGAAAAGGCCGACAAGGTGTACATCGGCGTCGAGAAAGGCTTCCTGCTTCGCTACGACACCAGGGACTTCGAGGCCATCTCCCTGGTGGAGAAGAGCGACCTGCTTCCCATGGATGAGAAACTGACTGTGTTCAAGGCCCTCATCGGGGAGGAATCCATCGTCGTGGGAGGCTCCAAGGGGTCATTGAGCATCTTCTTCCAGGCGCGCAGGCCGGGCGCCGTCACCAAGGACGGGCTGGTGCTGGTGCGCGGGCACGAACTGGAAAGACACGCCGCCGCCGTTTCGGGCTTTTCTACCTCCCAGCGCAGCCGGATGTTCGTCACGATGGACTCGGGCGGAGACATCTGGCTTCGCCATGCCACGGGCGAGTCGACGCTGCTGCGCTTCAAGATGAAGGACATGACCGGCTCTGCGCGATACATCCGCCTTTCCCCGCGCGATGACGCCATCGTCGCCACGGACGGGAAGGGCGTGGTGAATTTCTGGAAATTCGAGGCCGAACACCCCGAGACGACCTTTCAGACCCTGTTCGGCAAAGTCTGGTACGAAGGCTACCCCAAACCCGAGTATACGTGGCAATCCTCCTCGGGAGACGACGCGTTCGAGGAGAAGATATCCCTCATCCCCCTGATATTCGGGACCATCAAGGGAACGGTCTATTCCCTCATCTTCGCGATACCCATCGCGGTGCTGGGCGCCATTTTCACCTCCGAGTTCATCGGCCCGGAGGTCCGCTCCGTCGTGAAGCCCGCAATGGAGATGATGGCCTCGCTGCCCTCGGTGGTTCTCGGCTTCGTGGCCGCCCTGATTCTCGCGCCTATTGTGGAAACGTGGATAGCCGCGGTATTGCTCACGTTCATGCTGATCCCGTTTCTGTTGCTGCTCTCTGCCTATTTGTGGCAGGTGATGCCGCCGCGTGTCTCCCTGCCCCTTTCGGGATTTCCAAAGCTCGGCCTCGTGTTCTTCGTCATCATCCTGGGTTCATCCCTCGGCTATCTGATCGGGCCGGGATTCGAGAGGCTCTTGTTCGGCGGCGACTTCAAGGCCTGGGCGAACGGGAACATCGGGATAGCGACGCCCATGCTGTTCATCATTTTTTATCCCGCCTCATTCATACTCGTCACTTTCCTGGCCGAGCGGTTTTTGGGATATGAGTGGAGACAAAAGCTAAGACGGATGGACCATTCACGGGGCGCTCTCTTCGAGCTTGTTCGCTGGGGCGGCATGCTGGTCGCCGCCGGCCTGCTGAGCTGGGTGACGGCCGTTTCGCTCGCGGCGCTCGGCCTGGATGCGCGCGGCGGGGTCATCGACACCTACGTCCAGCGCAACTCCCTCGTCGTGGGCTTCGCGATGGGCTTCGCCGTCATCCCGCTCATCTACACCATCGCCGAGGACGCGCTCAACTCGGTGCCGAGCCACCTGAGAGCGGCGAGCCTCGCTTGCGGCGCCACGCCCTGGCAGACGGCGCTTTGGGTCATCCTGCCCACGGCGGCCAGCGGGATTTTCGCCGCCGTGATGATCGGCATGGGCCGCGCGGTGGGCGAAACGATGATCGTCGTCATGGCGGCGGGCAACACCCCGGTTCTAGACTGGAACATTTTCTCGGGACTCAGGGCGCTTTCGGCGAACATCGCGGTGGAGCTTCCGGAAGCCGTCAAGGACGGGACGCTCTACCGGGTGCTGTTCCTGGCGGCCCTCGTTCTCTTCGCGATGACGTTCGTCGTCAATACGATTGCAGAGGTGGTTCGCCTGCGTTTCCGCAAGCGCGCCGCGCAGTTGTGAGGACAGGATGAAGGCGAAAGAACCCAAAAAGAGAAAAGAAAAGAGAGAAACGGAAATACCAAGCGTGGACGAGGACTCGGGCAACCATAAAGAGCCCCCGCCCGAAACAGCGGAGGTCGCCGAGACGGAAAAAAGCCCGCCAGGCAGGACGGGTCTTCGTGCATCGATTGATTTCAAGGCAAGAGGCGAACCCTTCGTCTGGATCATGGGAGGTGCGCTCGCTCTGGGCGTATTGATGATTATCGGTTTTCTCGCGCTCGTCCTGTGGAACGGCATCGTGACGTTCTACCCGGGACCCGTCGAGGTGGTGACTCTCAAGAACGGCAAGAAAATCGCCGGCGAGCCGTTCCGCTCGGAGAGTTTCCGCCCCTCCGAGGATCAGCTGAAAGGAGTCGACCCGGAATCCCGGCGCGCCATCCGGGAGGCGGACGGGTTTGCGAGCCGCACGCTCTACCGGATTGGAAATTTCGACGTCTATAACGAAGACTTCAAGTGGGCGGTGGCGCATCAAGTGGCCAAAACCGAGACGCCGCCCGGCATATTCTTCGTCGAGCGCAGGGAGTGGGGCCCGTTCATCGGTTTTATCAAAACCTTGACGCTCGACGGCCGCTCGGTTCCGGGCGAAAAAGTATCCCTGGGTACGTTGTACGCGGCCCACGATGAGGCGGTCGCTCGCAGGGAAGCCGTTCGCTCCATCGAGGTGGATGAGATAGGCGCCATCAACTACTACATCGAAGAAGATCGGCTCGCCCTGCGGCGCACCGAACTCGACTACGGGAAGAAGAGTGCGGAGTATCATACCGAGAAGGAGAAGTTCGAACGCCAGACGAAGGAGAGGCGGGCCGGATTTACTGTGCTCAAAAAAAGAATCGCCGCTATCAACGAAGAAGATGAGAAATACAAGATCACCCTCACGGAAATAGGCGGCCGCGAGAAGCAATTACGGCTCTCGGAACTCGTCCGCATCTACCCGGCCAACGACCTGTCGTTCTTCGGGAAGATGGGCGTCTATTTCTCCCGGTGGGGCGAGTTTTTGACCGACGACCCACGCGAGGCGAATACCGAGGGCGGCGTTCTGCCGGCGATTTTCGGCACCGTCATGATGACGCTGCTCATGGTCGTCTTCGTCGCTCCGTTCGGCGTGGTCACGGCGCTCTATCTGCGTGAATACGCCAAGCAGGGCACCTTGGTCTCCATCGTACGCATCTGCGTGAACAACCTCGCGGGCGTGCCCTCCATCGTCTACGGCGTGTTCGGCTTGGGGTTTTTCGCCTACACCATCGGAATTAGAATCGACCAGTTGTTCTACCCGGAGAAGTTGCCCAACCCTACCTACGGGACCGGCGGTCTTCTATGGGCGTCCCTGACGCTGGCGCTCCTCACCGTTCCCGTCGTGATCGTGGCGACCGAAGAGGCGCTCGCCGCCGTTCCCCGCTCCATGCGGGAGGGTTCTCTCGCGTGCGGCGCCTCGAAATGGCAGACAATACGGAACATCGTCCTGCCACAGGCCATGCCGGGGATCATGACCGGCCTCATACTGGCGATGGCGCGCGGGGCGGGCGAAGTGGCGCCCCTCATGCTCGTGGGGGTGGTGAAGCTCGCGCCCGAGCTTCCTTTCGACTCCTTCTTCCCGTTCCTGCACCCCGAGAGGAGCTTCATGCACCTGGGTTTCCACATCTACGACGTGGGATTCCAGTCCAGGAACTCGGAAGCGGGGAAACCGATGGTTTTCGTCACGACGCTTCTTCTGATCGCAATCATCGCTTTCATGAACGCTTTCGCCATCATGATTCGCAACCGCCTTCGCCGGAAGTTCGTGGAAGGCCAATTCTAGTGGAGACGTATTGAAATGGTGTCCAACACGGCAGTGGTCGAGCAGGAAGCCGAGTTCGAAACGACGGCGTACCACCCCGTCGAGAGCGAGCTCGGCAGCGTCATCGACATCGACGAATTCAGCTTCTGGTACGGCGAGAAACAGGCCCTGTTCGGCAACACCATGAAAATCCAGAAAGAACTCGTCACCGCCCTGATCGGCCCCTCGGGCTGCGGGAAATCCACGCTCCTTCGCGCGCTCAACCGCATGAACGACCTTATTGACGGAATCCGCAGCGAAGGGAAGATTGCGATTGAGGGAACCGACATTCACGACCCGCGCGTGGAAGTCATCGAGCTTCGCAAGCGCCTCGGCATGGTCTTCCAGAAGCCCAATCCTTTCCCGATGTCGATATTCGAGAACGTGGTCTACCCCCTGCGGGTGGACGGCATCCGCGACAGGAATCTCCTGGAGGAGACCTGCGAGCGCTCCCTGCGCGACGCCGCGCTGTGGGACGAGGTGTCCGACCGGCTTCAGGACAACGCGCTCGGCCTCTCCGGCGGTCAGCAGCAGCGCCTGTGCATCGCCCGCGCGATTGCATCGGAGCCCGAGATCATTCTGATGGACGAACCCTGCTCGGCGCTCGACCCGATCGCCACGGCCCGGATCGAAGATCTGATAGCGCAACTCAAGGAGAATTTCTCCATCGTCATCGTGACGCACAACATGCAGCAGGCCGCCCGCGTTTCGGACAACACGGCCTTCATGTTCCTGGGCCGGTTGATTGAGTATGGCGAGACGAAGAAGATGTTCATGAATCCGATGCACGTTCGCACATCCGATTACATCACCGGTCGATTCGGCTAGGTGCTGGAGGAGATTTGCATGGCACTGACGAGCGGAAGAGCACACACGAGTTCGGAATTCGAGAGCGAACTCCAGGAACTCCGCCGCGTTCTCCTGGAGTTGGGCGCCAAGGTGGAGGCCATGATGGCGAAGAGCATCGAAAGCCTCACCCGGCGTGATTCCGAAATCGCCCAGACCGTCATCGAAAGCGATCAGGAAGTCAACCAGCTCGAAGTCGACGTGAACGAGCTTTGCCTGCAGATAGTGGCGCTCAGGCAGCCGACCTCGGTGGACCTTCGCTTCATCACGACGGGCATGAAAATCGCCTCCGACCTCGAGCGAGTGGGCGACCTGGCCGTCAACGTCTGCGAACGGGCGCTGGAGTTGAACGAGGAGCCTCCGCTCAAGCCCTATATCGAACTGCCGCGCATGGCGAGCGCTTCGAGCCAGATGCTGCGCGAAAGCCTGGACAGCTTCATCAAGGAAGACGTGGTACTGGCGCGCAAGGTGATGGCGAGCGACGACGAAGTGGACGACATGAACGAGGAGTTGTTCCGCGAACTGCTCACCTACATGCTGGACAACCCGCGCAACATCAGCCGCGCGACCCGCCTGACGTTCATATCGAAATACTTCGAGAGAATCGCTGACCACGCGACGAACATCGCAGAGGCCGTCCTCTTCATGGTGGAAGGCCGGAACCCGAGACGCGAACTCGTGTAGTCCCGCACTCGTTCGCCTCAATATGTAAGTATTCCAGGTATATTCGCCTACTTGTATCCCGGGTTTGTTCGAACACGTTTGCGCTTGTATTCAATCAGCGCGAGGTAAGAGACAAGCGATTCCAGGTCCATTCTTCTCAATTCGAGAATTATTTCCCCTTGAGAAGTTCGGGCCAGTTCTTGTCGCCCAGTTTGATGTTGCCGGGGATGTCCTGCTCCCAGGCCCGCTGAACGCCCAAGCTGTAGTTCAAGTAGAGCTTGCCGTCCACGATCTTCCAGGCTTCGGGGACGATGCTGGCCGTGTAGCCCCGGCTCACGGCGTATGCGCAGTAGCCGCCGTAGCGGGGGGCGTATTTTTCAGGATCGGCGCGGAA
The DNA here is from genome assembly GCA_022825065.1 of bacterium. GTDB lineage: Bacteria > UBA8248 > UBA8248 > UBA8248 > UBA8248 > Bin107. Next base: position 39,377 of record JAJDYR010000015.1, on the reverse strand, counting down.
CAGATCGCGGTTTTTCCCGCTCGCGAAATACCATGTCGCGCCCTTCCACTTGTGGGAGAAGGCCTTCTTCCCCTCTACGGGTTTGCTCTCGGTGAAATAGGCCACCGGGTCGTATCCCCGGATGGCGCCGCCCAGCAAAGTGGAATAAACGGGCGCAATGGCCGCAGCCGTTGCGGGAAGAACGAGCAGGAAGGCGATGAGCCATGCGGCGGCCCATGCCCTCCGGCAGCGATTGGTCCGGGGCGTTTGATTTGGTTTTCGCATCTCTCGATACATCCTCTGAATACCAGATAGCGGCGGCGGCGCGGGCTCATCCGTGCCCGCAGGCTCAAGGCTCGCGCATTATACCCCAAACCCGCAGCATTCGTTTCGCAGCCGCGGTGAAAAAACCCATCAGGGATCGTAAAACTCCGGCAGAGTGAGGTAGCCCTCGCGCGGTAGTTCATTGTTTAACGGGAGGCCTTGTCTTAGCTTGAGCCTCTGGACGGTTCGCAGATGCGCGAGCACGTTCCAGTAGATATGGCGCAGGACCGCGCCGATTTCCAGGTGGAAAAGGCCGGGGCGCTCTTCGTCTTCCGTAAGGCCGAAAGGATGCAGGCGGACGGACATTCTGTGGTATTCGACGGGCTTGTGGGGGTCTCCCGGGCGTGAGGCGTCCGGGTCGGTGTAGTAGGTGAACGACAAGGAGCGCAGCCTTTCCTCACTCTCCTTGTCGATGATTTCACAGCAAAGCGCGGCCCAGGGCCGCATGAAGTCGACGACGGCTCTCCTGTCGCCGGCCGCCTCGGGCGGGACGTGGCGGATGCCCGCGCTGATGAGATCGGCGATGAGGCCGGCGGTATCCGGGAAAGTGTAGCCTTCCCTCAAAAGCACTTCCTCCGCCCGCTTGGAAAGCCACACGGGCGTCATGAGGGCGATGTGCCTGATTTGCAAGTCTATCGACCAGCGCGCCCAGGGCGGCTCCTCGTTCGCGTAGCACATCTGCTCGTGGGTCAGCCCCTCGACTTCCCCGTAGACGAGGTCTGGATAGTTTTCGAGAGCGATCTTCAATTCATTCCATTCTTCATTCATCGGCTTTCACCTCCGGGGCAGGTTTTCTCCGGGAGGAAGAATTATACCTTCTTGTAAGCAGGAGAAAAGAAGAGTAGAATTTTCTCATCCATTCGAATCTTTTTGCATTGGTTTTCACGCTTCCATGCGTTGTGCTCTTCGGTATCCTCGCCAGGGGGATACTTTCCATTCCTGTTCAGGGAGGGTAGTGCCAATGGCAAGAAGAATCATACCCATCTTATTCGTTGCCGCAGCGTTTCTCCTCGCCCAGGGAGCGTCGCCCGCCCTGGGGGCCAAGAAGGTCGTCATCAAGGTCGGCCACATGTACAGCAACAAGAACCCCACCCATTACGGGGCCATCGAATTCGGAAAGATGCTCGACAAGCTCAGCAAGGGAACCATGGAGGTGCAGGTGTTCCTGAAGGGCCAGGTCGGCGACGGCAAGACCCAGTTGCAGTCGGTACAGTTGGGCGCAATCCAGGCGACGTTCCAGGGACTCACGCAGTTTCCCGCCTACGACAGCCTGAACCTCCCCTATTTCTGGAAGAGCACCAAGCACGTGCGCACCGTCGCCAACGGGCCGCTTTTCGAGCGCTGGCGCAAGGATTTTTTGAAAAAGCGCGGCACGATCATGGTCAGCGTCATCAACCGGGGCGCGCGGCACGTGCTCTCGCGCAAGAAGCCGCTCAAGACGCTCGCCGATTTCAAGGGCCTCAAGATCCGCGTCCCCCAGGCGCCCCCGTGGGTTCTGGCCTTCCGGGGACTCGGCTCGAAGCCCACGCCGATGTCCTGGGCGGACGTCTACAACGCCATGCTGCTGGGCACGGTCGACGCCATGGAGAACACCCTGGAGACGCTCTACACCAACAAGTTCTACGAAGTGGGCAAACACCTGACGCTCACCTCGCACCTCTCCTCGACGTCGTATTTCATGGTGAACGACAAGTGGCACAAGGGCCTGAACAAGCAGCAGCGCAAGTGGTTCGACGACGCGCTGGCCAAGGGCATCGCCCACGCGCAGAAGATATACACCGATCTCGAGAACGACTACCTGGACAAGTTCAAGAAAAAGGGTGTGAATATCTACAACATCAACGTGGATGAGTTCGCCAAGAAGACCGCCTCGGCCGCGGAGACCATCGGTACGAAGGGATGGGGCAAGGACTTCTTCGCTAAGGTCAAGGCGACGCGGGCGAAGTTCTAAAGCAGCAGCTTCTCAAGACGCGCCGGGTTAGCACACGGCGCGGCAAGAAACAAAACACCGCCGGATATGGTTGAGCCGGCGGTGTTTTGTTGCGTCGTCCTATTCGACGGGCAGAAGCAGGTTCGGAAGCCACATGACGAGCGGCGAGTAATAGACGATGGCGAACAGCGTGACGATGAGCGGGATATAAAAAGGCGCAGTCGCCCTGACAATCGTCCAGAAGGGTATTTTCGTGATGTCCGAGACTACGTATAGCGCAAGTGCGAACGGCGGCGTGAGGTTCCCGATGACGAGGTTCAGCACCATGAACACGCCCAGGTGCACCAGGTCGATGTCCAGCGCCTGGGCGATGGGCAGCATGACCGGCGTAACGATGAGCAGCAGGGGCGTGGGCTCCATCACCATGCCGCCGATGAGCAGGAATATGTTGAGCGCAAAGAGGATAAGCCACTTCTCCTGCAGAGCGGTCATCAGGAAATGGGCGAAGATGAAGGGAACCCGCTCGATGGTGATGAGGCGCGTGAAGACCGAAGCGGCGGAGAATATGAACAACACCACCGCCGTATAGATGATGACCGAAGAGAGGATGCGGGGCAGATCGGCGGGGCGCACCTCCTTGTAAACCACCATCCCGAGAAAGAGAGACCACGCCACGGCGAGCACGGCCGCCTCGGTGGGCGTCGTGGCGCCCGAGCCGATGCCGCCCAGGATGATCGCGGGCGTCAGCAGCGCCAGGAAGGCGGAGCGGAAGCTCTTCCATATCTGAGCAAAAGAGGCGCGCGGGTATTTCTTGTACCCTCGGTTGCGGGAGATGAAATAGACGATCACCATCATCGCGGCGCCCATGAAAAAGCCCGGAATCACGCCGCCCAGAAAGACGCGCCCCGCCGATTCCTCGGCGATGCTCGCGTATATCACCATGATGATGCTGGGTGGGATGATGGGGCCGATGCACGAACTCGCGGCCGTGACGGCTGCGGAGAAGGGCTTGTCGTAGCCCTCCTTGGTCATGCCCTCGATCTCCACGCGGCCCAGCCCCGCCGCGTCGGCGAGCGCCGAGCCGGACATGCCCGCGAAGATGATGCTGGCGACGATGTTCGCGTGTCCCAGGCTGCCGGTTAAATGTCCCACCAGCGTTTTTGCGAAGTCGAAAATCCTGTCCGTCACCTTCGATATGTTCATGACCTGGGCGGCGAAGATGAACAGCGGAATGGCGATCAGCGAGTAATGCTCCAAAGAGCCGATCATGATGCTCGCCAGGAAGGTGACGGGCATCTCGGAGAGGAACGTCAGGTAAAACAGGCAGGTGAATACCAGGGCGAAGGCTATCGGCGTGCTGAACGCGAGGAAGAAGAAAAACAGCAATACGAGAATCAAGGCGTTCATGCCGATTACCTCTCGCTCAGACCGCCGGGGAACTCCGGTGCCCCAGTTCCGCCTTGCCGGTGATCAAACCCAACAACTGCCGCCCCGAATGGATGAGCATCAGGGTCATTCCCACCGGAAACGACGCGCTCTGGTAGGTCTGCGGGAACTCGAGCGCCGAAGAAGGATAGGTCCATTCCAGAATCGCCACCTGAATCCCCTGGTACAGGAGCAACAGCAGCGTCAAGAAGATGAGGACTTCGGCGATGGTATAAATTCTTCTCTGTAAATTCTCCGAGAAATGACCGACGAAAGTCTCCATCGCCAATTTCTCGCCGTGTTTGTATGCGAGCGCCGCTCCCACGAAGACGGCCCAGTGGAAACACAGCAGCGTAATCTCCTCGGCCCAAACGATGGGGTCGTTCAGGACGTATCTGAAATACACCTGCATGAAGACGAGATAGCCGATGGCCGCCAGGAAGGGGAACGCGAGGATTTCCTCCAGATTACGCAGCAGGAACACCCCGCCTTCGAGCTTCACCTGGCGCACCAGGTATACGATGAGGCAAATGACGAGGATGACGGGGGCGATGTAGTGAAAGAGCGCGGGGCTGATGAGCAGGAGCGGCGGCTGGAGAAGCGTTATGAAGACCCAGGCGATGAAATTGAATAACGCCACGAAAGGTAGAAATATCCACTCCGACACGACATGACCCCCTTATGGGGAAGCGAGTGGTTACTACTCGGCGTTTCGCGTTTTCAGTATATATACATTGTGCAGAAGCATGGAGGCGGGGTCAACCGGGTGTTTTCGGGGCCGGCTAGAGGTCGCGCCACGGCTGGAGCACGGTCTTCACCTGTTCTTCCTCGGGAAACTCCCCGCCCGTGATGCGCACGGCGCGCTCCGCCTCGGCGAGCGGGAAGCGGTGGGTCACCATCTCCGTGAAGGGATAGGGAGCGTGCGCCGCGAAGTCGAGCGCACCCCGCACGGCGTCGCTCGTATGGCTGTAAGCACCTTGGATGCGTATTTCGCCCCACACCAGGGGGTCGAGTTCCAGAGTACCCTCTTTCCCGCCCGTGAGTCCGGCCAGCACGACCGTGCCCATCCTTCGCACGAGCCTGGGGGCGAGCGTCGCAGCGGCGGGGTTGCCCGTCACGTCGACCACGACGTCCGCCATGCGCCCGCCCGTGAGCTCCCGGACTTCTTCTTCGGGGTCTTTCGCCTCGATGTCGACCGCGTGGTCCGCACCGAAGCGTTTCGCCTCCTCCAGGCGCTTCGCGTCGCGCGCGAGGCCGGTGACGATCACCTCTCCGGCGCCCGTGTGCTTCGCCACCGCGCACGCGCAAAGACCTTGGGGTCCGGGACCCAGCACCACCACCGTGTCGCCGACAGAGATGCCGCCCAAGTCGTGCGCCCACCGCACCCCGTTCGCCAGCACGGCGGTGATGAGCACGGCGGATTCATCCGTAAGGCCGTCGGGCGCCTTGTGGATGCCCGCGCCCGGGGGCAGGTAGACGTATTGCCCGTAAGCGCCCCACAGGTGGGGCGGCTCCGCGCAGGAGCGCACGCTGCCGTAGACCATCGCGTCCTTGCAGAGGCGGCGGTTGCCGGTGTGGCAGTACCAGCACTGGTTGCAGCCCACCTGCGCCTCCACCACGAGGCGGTCGCCCTCCTTGACGCCGAGGCGCTTCCGGACGTTCTTGCCGACCTTTGCGAGGCGGCCCACCATCTCGTGGCCCATGATGATGGGGTAGCTCCACCGGTGGGCGACCTTGCCGTTGAAATACTTGTAGTCAGAAGAACACACGCCCACCATATCGACGTGAAGCAGGCCGTCCTCATCTCCTATCTCGGGCAGGGGAAACTCCCTCAAGCGGATTGTACCGGGCGTCTCTACGACGGCTGAAACCTCATGCGTCATGGTCGTCTCCCGTAATTCGTTTGCACAGCGTCAGTCGGTGTCGAACTTCTGCGCGAGGCGGGGGAAGAGGTCGCGCATCGATTCGCCCTGAGCGATGCGCGCTTTGACCTCGTTTTCGATATCCCGAATCCGGGTGACCTGCCGCCTCACCTTTTTCAGAGCGCTTTGCGGAACGACGGCCACGCCGTCGATGTCCGCGACGACGATGTCCCCCGGCTCCACGCGCACCCCGCAGCAGGTGACGGGCTCGTCTTTCGCCACGACTTCGAGACGCTTCGGGAAGGCGAGGCTCCACACCGATTTGCTGAACACGGGAAAATCGAGGTCGCGCAGCGCTTCCAGGTCGCGCGTCGCGCCGTCGATCACGCAGCCGAGGGCGCCGCGCCGCTTGCAGACGCTGCTCGCGCCCCCGCCCCATACGGCCAGGGGAGAGCCCGCCGCGTCGACGACGACCACGGATCCTTCCGGCACTTCTTCCACCGCGTCATAGAGGCTGAACAGCGCCTTGGCGCCCGGGTTTCTTACAGGCGCGAACACCATGGTGGCGGCCGGTCCTGCGAACCTGGGATACGTCTCGGGGGCGTTGGGCCGGGGGCCTTCCATGATGAGGTTCAGCCCCAGGGCCGTTGCGGCGTCGCCGAGCGTGGCCGTATCGACATCCGAGAAAAAAGCCGCGTCAGAATCCATGCGGGTCTCCTTCTTATATTGAAGACTTGGCTGCGCGCATCCGCCATGTTCAGGATGGGGCAGTATAATCGTTCCAGGAGAAAAATACATGAGAATCGTCCGCGCCGGGGCTGGTCGCGACACGGAGAGGTTGCTGAAAAATCCTTCCTGCAATCAGGAAATGGATTTCTCAATCGACATAAGCCTGTGAAATGGTCTCGCCGCCGTCATTCCGGCGAATGCCGGAATGACGAGCAAAACCCTGCGAACCATCCCTCTTCAATCGGAAATGATCCTCAGGGGATAAAAGCAACCCCCCCTACCCCCCCCCTTGTCAGGGGGGCATAAAAAAGCAATGCCCCGGCAGGGGGGCAAGACCTACCCGACGAGGGGGTATAAAAAAAGAAGGTCTCCCCGACAGGGGGGAGCAACAAAAAGACCCCCCTGACAAGGGGGGGTAGGGGGGGTTGCCTTTATGGGGTTTCCCTTTCAGGGGTTTGCCCGAAGCGGCGAGAAGCAAGAGAAACACGACCCCCGGTCGGCTCCATACGCAGAATCACGAAATCAGGACTTCTACAAGAGCTCACCGGAGCGCGGATTTTCGTCGTCCTCCAGCTCACGCGCCCGAAAGCCGGGTGAACAAACCCCCCGTTCGGGCTAAGATGGATCCATCGTCCAAGTCTTATTGAACGGGAAATTTATGAGCCGGGAAATCGACCCCATCACCCTGGAAGTCATCAACGAGTCCTTCGTCGCCGTCGTCCGGGAGATGCGTGCGAACATGGTGCGCACGGCGTATTCCTCCATCATCTACGAGGGGCACGATTTCTCCTGCGTGCTCGTGGACGGCGAGGGGCAACTCGTCGCCATGGCGGAGGACAACCCCGTCCACATCTTCCCCGTGCCGATGGAAGTCGGAGAAATGCTCGATCGCTTCGGGGGCGACATCCACCCGGGCGACGTCTTCATCCACAACGACCCCTATACGGGCGGAACGCACCTGAACGACGTGGCGATCATCTCGCCCCTGTTTCATGGCGAGCGAATGGCGGTCTACCCCGTCGTCCGCGCCCACTGGGGGGACGTGGGCGGCACGACGCCGGGGAGCATTTCCGGGAAAAACACCGAGATTCTCCACGACGGAATCCGTATCCCCATCTTGCGGATCATCGAGAAAGGGGAGATCAACCAGGGATTTCTCGACCTCCTGCTCCACAACATGCGGGTTCCCGAGGAGCGCCGCGGGGATTTCTTTGCGATGCTGGCCACCTGCCATACGGCCCACAAACGACTGGAGGAACTGGCCGCGAAATACGATTGGGGCGTCATACTCGCCGCGAAGGATCGCCTGCTCAATCGCGCCGAGGCCTCCATGCGCCGCAGAATCGCCGCCCTGCCCGACGGAGAATCCACCTATGAGCATTTCATGGATCACGACGGCCACTCGCTCGACCCCATACGCATCCGCGCGCGGGTCGAGAAGGCGGGTGATGAGCTAATCGTCGATTTTCACGGAACCGACCCCCAGACCAAAGGGGCCTACAACGTGGGCCCCGCCATGGCCCCATCCGCCGCTTTCAGCGTCATCAAGGCGTTTCTGGACCCCAAGGGCGCGATCAACCACGGGGCCTTCCGCCCGCTCGACATCCGGGTCGAGCCCGGCTCCCTGCTCTCGGCGCGATACCCCGCGAGTTGCGCGGGCTCGATGGAGGTGAGCCACGCCGTCGTCTCCGCCCTCATCGGCGCGACCGCGCGCTTCGCGTCCGATGCCGTGACGGGCGACCTCAAGGGCACGTCGAACCACGTCTACATCGGCGGCAGAGACGCGCGAAGCGGGGAACCCTTTCTCTTCTACGAGTTTCCCGCGGGCGGCACGGGCGGCTTCGCCGAGAGCGACGGCAACAACGCGACTCGCAATTTCACGGAAGGGGATTTCGCCTCGATCCAGTCGGTCGAGGTCATCGAGCAGGGGCAACCGCTCAGGATCAGGGAACTCTCCCTGCGCGCCGATTCGGGAGGCGCAGGCGCCCACAGAGGCGGCCTGGGCCTGCACCGCGAGGTGGAGGTGCTGGCGGAGAATGCGCTGCTCTCGATTTCTTCGGACAAGAACGTCATCCCGCCCTTCGGCGTTCTCGGCGGCGGGCCGGGAAAACCCAACCGCTTCATTGTCGCGAGGGGCGAAGAGACACTCGCGCCGTCCGGGACGCCCGGTAAGGCGGCGGGTTTTCCTCTTGAGCGGGGCGACGTTTTCGTGATGGAGACATCGGGAGGCGGCGGTTTCGGCGACCCGTATCAGCGGGATATCGAGTCGGTTCTCGCCGACGTGCGTGCGGGCTACGTGACGGAAGATGGAGCGAGGGAGGATTACGCCGTTATCACTCGCGGCGGCGTCCTGGATGAGGAGGCCACGCGCGCGCGCAGGCAGGCCGCTCGGGCGGCGAGGCGCGCGCTGACACTCGTTCTGAAAGACGAAGGCGCCGGAGGAGATTCCCGCCGCAGGTGTTTTATGAACCGGAAAACGCTGGCAGGACGTCATCTCGAACGAGGAGGTCTGGTCGAGTTGCGCGGGAAATGGGGGGTGCCGCTGCGCGCGTGGATGGAAACGGACGATGCGCTGCCCGATAACGCCGTGGGACTGGTCGCAGACGGGGTCGCCATACTCGACGCCGAAGAGGGCGACGGGGTCTATCTGTCTCCCGTGAGCGTTTGAGCGTGCTCGGGGATAACGGGAGCGCCCTGTACCATACTCGATGTAGATGATTATTGTCTTTGAAGCAGGAGTTGTAAGGCCTCGGTCGATTCCCTGCCTTGCGCCACGGTTTCCCGCAGCGCTTCCCTGGACTCTCTGCCTTCTTCGATGAGTTTCCTGAAGGCTTCGCTCGATTCCCCGCGTTCTTTTCTGCCTTCCTCGATCATTTCCTTGAAACTGTCCCGGAACGCTTCTCTCGAAGCTCTGCTTTCTTCGATGAGTGTTCTTAGTGCTTCGCTGGATTCCCTGCGCTGCTCCCTGCCTTCTTCGAAGAATTTTCTCCAGGTTTCGGCGGATTCTCTGCGTTCTTTTTTGCTTTCTTCGATGAAATCTCTGAACGCCGCCCTGGACTCCCTGCTTTCTTCGATAAGTGTTCTTAATGCTTCACTGGACTCTCTACGCTCCTCCCTGCCTTCTTCGAAGAATTTTCTCCAGGATTCGGCGGATTCTTTGCGTTCTTTTCTGCCTTCCTCGATGAGTTCATTCAAACTTTCGCGGAACGCTGCTCTTGATTCCTTGCTTTCCTCGATGAGTCCACTGATGCTATCCCGGAACGCCGCTCGTGATTCTCTGTTTTCTTCTATAAGTTCTTTCAGGGTTTCGCTGGATTCTCTGCGTTGTTGTCTGCTTTGTTCAATGAGTTCTCTAAGCGCCTCGGAGTTCTCGTCCTGCTGTTTCGAGCGGACTCTGTTGCCCCACAGCATCGCGGCGATTCCACTGCCTATCAGTAGGCATTGCAACCCGCCGACAACCGCGACGACCCAGATATTCAATTCCATTAACGTCAATGTCGCTGCTTCAAATTCCGTCATTTTTGCGCACTCCTCAAGGACTCGAATGGATGTTATTCGGGTCCTCTTGAACGCTCGTGCAACAGCATCATAGCGTTTTCCGGAAATTGCCTCAACTTGATTCAGGCGGGTGTGAGGGTCATATTCCACCGGCGAATCCGGATTGGGAGCCGCGAGTAATTCTCGAAAGAACCTTTGGGCGATTCAAAAACCGATGTATCATCGCCGTTTGCATCTGCGAATCGATTCGTTATGAGCGCGAATTTTCTTTAGATGATTTTCAGGGGACGGCCTGCGCATTGAGTCTCGTCGGCATAGACACCGGAGGAACCTTCACCGACCTCGTTTTCTACGATGAGGCCGAGAAGCGGATAGAAGTCTCCAAAATCCCGACGCTTCGAGGAGAAGAAGACGCGGTCTTTCTCGAAGGTCTGGAAAGTCTCGACCTCTCCGCCATCGGGCGTATCACGCACGGCACCACCGTCGGCACCAACGCGATCCTGGAAGGCGCGGGCGCGCGGACCGCGATTCTGACGACGCGCGGCTTCCGCGACGTCTTGGAGATCGGGCGAACGCAGCGCCTCGTCCCCCAAAGTCTGTTCGACCCGAAGTTCGTCCGGCCTCGGCCCGTCGTTCCGCGGGAGTTGCGGCTCGAGATCGAGGAGCGCGCTCTGGCGGACGGCGGCATCGAGGTTTCGGTGGATGAAGCGGAGGTCGAGCAGCGCGCCGGGGAGTTGAGAGAACTCGGGGTGGAGGCGCTGGCCATCTGCTATCTCCACGCCTACGCGAACGGAGAGAACGAGAGGCGCACGGCGGCGTATCTCGAGAAATTGCTGCCGGGCGTATATCTCTCCCTGTCGCATGAGGTCGTGCCCGAATACCGCGAGTTCGAGCGCTTCTCCACGGCGGCGCTGAACGCCTGTCTCGGCCCCAGGATCAAGAACTACGTGGGCCGCCTGGAAGGAGCGCTCAGAGAGAAGGGATGCCGCGCGCCCCTTTTCATCATGACGTCAAACGGCGGGATGCTCGACGCGGAGCGAGCGGCGCGGTTTCCCGTGCGCACGATTCTCTCAGGGCCCGCCGGCGGCGTCGTGGGCGGGGTGTCTGTCGCCGAGTCGCTGGGTCTCGACCACCTCATCACCTACGACATGGGCGGCACCAGCACGGACGTTTGCCTCATCCGCGACCGGCGGCCCGTCGTCAGCACAGAGAACATCATCGGCGCCTATCCGCTCAAGACCTCGCAGCTTCAGATCAACACCGTGGGCGCGGGCGGGGGGAGCATCGCCTGGCGCGATGAGGACGGCGCGCTCCATGTGGGTCCCAGGAGCGCGGGCGCACGTCCGGGGCCTGCCTGTTACGGGTTCGGCGGCGGGGAGCCGACGGTGACGGACGCGAACGTCGCCCTCTCGCGTATCGGCCCGCGCACCCGGCTGGCCGGGGGACTCGAACTCCACCCCGAGAAGGCGGAGCGCGCCCTCGGGACCCTGGCGGAGGAGTCGGGAATTCCTGACGCCGTCTCGATGGCGCGCGGGGTGGTCGATCTCGCCGTCATGCGGATGGTGGGCTCGATCCGCGAGATTTCCATCGAGCGCGGCTTCGACCCCAGGGAACACGCCCTGCTCGCATACGGCGGCGCGGGGCCGCTGCACGCCGCACTGATCGCGGGGGAACTCTCCATTTCGAGCGTCGTCGTGCCGCGCTTTCCGGGGAATTTCTCCGCCGTCGGCCTCTTGATGGCGGACGCCGTGCAGGAAAACGCCGGGACGTGCTTCGTCGCTTTGGAAGACGCGCGGGAAAGCGCTTTGGAGCGCAGTTTCGAACAACTCGAGGCTCCCTGCGCCGGGCAGTTGCGCGGAGCCGGGCTGGATGAGATTCAAACGCTGCGTTACGCCGACGTTCGCTACGTCGGACAGGCGTTCGAGTTGACGATTCCGGTTCCTGAGTCGAAGGGCTGGCTGAAAGTGCTGGGCGGTGAGTTCCACGCCCGCTACGAGGCGCGCTACGGGCATTGCCATCCGGGCGACCCGCTCGAGATCGTGAACCTGCGGGTGCGGGTGTCCGGGGTGGTGGACAAGCTGGGGTGGGTGAGGGCGGAAAATCCCGGGGGCGGGTTGGATGACGCGCTCGTGGAAAGAAGAAGCGTCGTGTTCGAGGAGGAAGTCCCCGATTGTCCCGTCTACAGGCGCAATTCCCTGCCCGTAGACCTGGAAATTAACGGGCCCGCCGTCATCGAGGAATACGGCTCGAATACCCTCGTGCCCCCCGGCTGGACGGCGAGGCGGGACGCTCTCGGGCATCTTCACCTGAGCGCATCGGGCTGATTTATATTAAGGGAATATATGAGCGAGGCGGTGAAATACGGATACGGCTACGGGATGCAGCCCGGCGATCCTCCCTCTCACGTGGATTTCCTTGCGTTCATCGAGAAGGTGGAACAAGCCGGCTTCGATTCTTTCTGGCTTGATGATCACATCGCCTTTCGCGGCAATTTTCTCGAAAGCTTAGCCGCCCTCGCCGCCGCAGCGGCCAGAACGAAGCGCATCACCCTGGGCAGCCTCGTCTACCTCCTGCCGCTCAGACGCCCGGCCATCGCGGCGAAGGCGGCGGCCACGGTCGATTTTCTGAGCGGCGGCGGGCGCTTCATCTTCGGCGTGGGCGTGGGAGGTGAGGAAGAGAAGGAGTTCGAGGTCTGCGGCGTTTCCAGAGCCGAGCGCGGCGCGCGGACGGATGAGGCCATCGAGGTGTTGCGCAAGCTGTGGTCGGGGGAGACGGTGAGCCACGAGGGGCGATTCTTTCGCTTCCCGGATGCGCGGCAAAGTCCCGCGCCCTTGAGCCCGGGCGGCCCGCCGATATGGGTGGGCGGCAGGAGCGAGGCCGCCCAAAGGCGCGCCGCCCTATTGGCGGACGGCTACGCGCCCTATCTGTTCTCTCCCTCGCGCTACGAGAAGGCGCTGGAGCAGGTTCGCCGCCTGGCCGCCGGGGCCGGGCGCGCGCTCGACGATCCGAAAAAGCCCTGGACGCCCGCGCTTCACCTGTTCGTAAACTTGCGGGAAAACGAGAATGATGCGCTCGACAATGGTGCGGAAAACCTCTCGATGCGCTATGGGATGGATATGCGCGAGGCGGCGAAGAGATACCTGCTGCGCGGCTCGGTCGCGCGTTGCGCCGAGCGAATCGAGGCATACTGGAAGGCAGGCGTTCGGCATTTCATCTTCAAGGCGGCCGCGCCCACCGGTGAGGAGACGGAGCACATGATGCGGCTGGCGGAAGAACTCCTGCCCGAGGTGAAGCGCCATGTCGGCTGAGGCGAGCGGACACGTCGATACGTTCGCGCGGGACAACCTGCCGCCTGAGTCCCTGTGGCCGGAGATGGACTACGGCGTCCTGCCCGAACTGGCGGCCTATCCGGCGCGGATCAACGCAGGCGCCGAGTTGATAGACAAGATGGCCGCGGGCGATCAGGCCGGGCGGCCCGCGATTTATTATGGCGAGGCGCTCCTGAGCTATCGCGACCTTTTGGAGAACGCGAACCGCATCGCCTCGGTGATGACCGAGCGCTTCGGCCTCGTGCCCGGAAACCGCGTGCTTCTTCGCGCTTCGAACCATCCCACCCTCGTGGCCGCGTGCCTTGCGGTTCTGAAGGCGGGCGGGGTCGTGATCCCAACCATGCCGGTGATGCGCGAGCGAGAACTGGCTTACGTGATCGAAAAGGCGAGGATCGGCTTCGCGATTTGCGACGACAAGCTGAGCGCGGATTTGCTCGCCGCGGCGAAGGCTTCCGAATCGCTGGAGAACGTCGTCCTGTTCGGGAGTGAAGCGCCGGGCGGCCTCGAAGCCCTGATGGCCGAAGCCTCGCCCGAGTTCCGAAACGCGGATACGGCGGCGGACGACGTGGCCCTCATCGGCTTCACTTCGGGATCGACGGGAACGCCCAAGGGCACGGTGCATTTCCACCGCGATCTGCTCGCCGTCGCGGACACGTTTCCCAAATACCTCTTCGGTCTCGGTCCCGATGACGTCGTTTGCGGCAGTCCGCAGATCGCTTTTTTGTACGGGTTTTGCGCCTTCATCACCGACGCCCTGCGCTTCGGGGCGTCCTCGGTCCTGCTCGAGAGGGGAACGCCGCGCGATCTGCTCGAAGCTATCGACAGATACAAGGGTACGGTGTGCTTCAGCACGCCCTCGGGCTACAAGCAGATGCTCGACATCGCGGCAGGGTATGATCTGGGCAGCCTGCGCGCCTGCATCGCGGGGGGAGAACCTCTGGAACCCTCCGTATTCCGCGAATGGAAGGAGCGAACAGGCGTCTCGATCATCAACGGCCTGGGCATCTCGGAGCTTTTACACATCTTCATCTCGGCGAGCGGGGAGGAAATCCGCCCCGGAAAGATCGGCCGCGCGGTGCCCGGCTACGAGGTGCGCGTGGTGGATGAGGAGATGCGCGACACGCCCCCCGGCGAGGTGGGGCAGATGATCGTGAAAGGCCCCACCGGGTGCCGCTATCTCGACGACATGGAGCGTCAGCGGAACTATGTGAAGGACGGCTGGAACATGACGGGCGACCTCTGCCGCGTCGACGCGGAAGGGTACATCTCCTTCGAGGCGCGAACCGACGACATGATCAACACCGGGGGATACAACGTGTCGGGCCTCGAAGTGGAGGCCGTGCTGCTCGAACACGCAAAAGTGCGCGAATGCGCGGTGGTGGGTTCGCCGAACGCCGAGCGCGGGGAGATCGTAAAGGCGTTCGTCGTCCTCTCGGGAAGCGACGAAGCAGGTGCCGAAGGAGCGGGGGATGCACTCGTCCGGGAGCTTCAGGATTTCGTGAAGGCGCAACTCGCGCCCTATAAATACCCGCGAGCGGTGGAGTTCCTGGAAAGCCTGCCCTTGACGGCCACGGGCAAGATACAACGAGGCGCTCTTCGGAAGCTGGAGAGAGAACGCGCGGGGGCCGGAGCGGGCTGACGCATCGCGCAGGCTTCACCGCCGGGGCCGGTTGCGCCCGGTGGTTTTTCGCTCATCCGGGGAAATTCCGGTCGCGTCTCATTTTGAAAACGGGCACGTCGCGAAGGCGGGATATGAAACCGGCGGGTTCCGGCCTTAGCCTCCGGTGCGCTCGATGAGCACCTTTTGCCCTTCGATGAGCGCCCTGAATCCGGCCCTGCTTTCTCCCTGTTCTTCGACGAGCGCCCTGAGCGCGGATGTGCTTTCCCTGAGCGCGGACGTGCTTTCTTCATGTCCTTTGATGAACGCCCTGAACCCGGCCCTGCTTTCCTGATTTTCTTCGACGAGCGTCCTCAGGGCGGACGTGCCTTCCTTGAGCGTGGCCCTGCCTTCCTCATGCTCTTTGATGAACGCCCTGAACCCGGCTCTGCTTTCCTCGTTTTCTTTGATGAGCGCCCTGAACCCGGCCCTGTCTTCCTTATGCTCTTCGATGAGAACCCTGAGCGCATTCCTGCCCTCTTTCATCTCCTCTATGCTTTCATCGATCTTCCGCATGCTTTCTTCATGGCGGCGGATGCTCTCGCGCTCCCTGGATTCCGTGCCGCGCTGCATCTGCAGGATCCCGTAGAATATCAAGCCGAGGCCGATGTATTGCCCGATGAGGCTGTAGGTTTCATACGGGGTCATGCGCCTTTCTCCACCTCTTCGCCGCGCCGTTTTCGGCCGTCACTTCGCGTCCGGCCGGCCTTTTCCGTCTACAGGGATCCGCAGCCGTTCTACTTTCCCCCGTTAACGGGATACCAAAGTCTCATAAGATTTCGGATGGTGTCAAGATCGAATTTGAACGAACAGTCTAATTATCCTCTATCCGCCAAAGGGTTTGTTGAAAAAGTCATCCTTGCCAGGGGATAAAGGCAACCCCCCCTACCCCCCCCTTGTCAGGGGGGTAAAAAAAGCGCCGCCCCCCGCCGTCGTGGTGGAGGGTTTTGCTCTTTCTTACCCCCCTGACAAGGGGGGGGTAGGGGGGGTTGGTTTTCAAGCCGAGAGGGGCGTCCCCTCTACCCCCTGAAAAGGGAGCCTTTCCAACAACCCCTCTCTTGCCTTGCGGCGGTTTCTGCGAAGTGGTATTGTTTCTCATTATATTCATCATCAAATCATTCAATGCTCTTTCGGTATTATTGTATCTTGGAAACAGGAAATCGAAGGAGAGCCATATTTTCCCGGCACATTCGGTGCGCCCCGTCTCGGGGCGTTGGATGAGTTCATGACGCAAGCCGCGCATCCTGCGGCCCAGAGGGGAGGCTGAAATCGTGGATAACAGAAAGCATGTACGGGGTCTCATCTTCAAATCGGTTCTGGCGGTTATCTTGGGAGTGGCGCTCGTCTTCACGGCCGTCACGCCTTCGGAGTCGGCCGTCAAGCGGGTCGTCATCACCCAGGCGGTCGAGAGTCTCGCCTTCGTCAGCAACTACGTGGCGCGCGCGAACGGCTACTTCGCCGAAGAGGGTCTGGCGGCCGAGGTCATCTCCACGCGGGGCGGCGGGCCGGACATCAAGGCCAACCTCGCGGGCCAGGCGGATTTCTCCATCGCGGCGGGCACCTACCAGATCAACGCCGTGAAGGCGGGCGGCGCCCTCGTGGCCGTGATGAGCTGTCTCAACCGCAGCATCGTCAACTCCGCCATCCGAACCGACGTCGCCAAGAAGCTCGGCATCACCGCCAAGACGCCCTACAAGGAAAAGCTCAAGAAGATGAAGGGCTTGACCGTGGGCGCCACGCGTCCCGGCGCGCTCACCTACAACCAGGGCGAATACTGGATCCGCCAGGCCGGCTACACGCCCAACAAAGAGGTGAAGCTCATCGGCGCGGGCGCGGGCCCGGTGCTCGTCGCAGCGCTGCAGCGCAACAAGATTCAGATAGCGATCCAGACGATTCCCGTGCCGGAGACGGCCATATTCAAGGGCATCGGCATTCCCTTCATCACGAACTCGGCGGGCGATGACCCGGAGATGGATCAGTTCATGATGGAGGTCCTTCTCGTGCGGCCCGATTACGCGAAGAAAAACCCCGAGACCGTCCGCAAGGTGGTCCGGGCGCTTCTCAAGGCCAACAACTGGATCGCCAAGAACAGCGCGGAGGATATTCGCAAGAAGATCCAGCTCTACTTCGCCAAGACCGACAAGAACCTGCTGCGCGTGAGCATCGAGGCGGTGAAGACGGCCGTCTCGCTCGACGGGAAAATCACCCAGCGCGCGGTGGACATCACCCAGAACCTGCTCATCGCGGCGGGCAAGCTCAAGAAGGCGTTCCCCAGGAGCACCTTGGTGACGGACGAGTATCTGCCCGGCAAGATGTGAGCGATAACTTCCGACTCTGACAAACCGCCGGGGACGGGCTTCAGGAAGGCTCCTCCCCGGCGGTGGAGATTCATAACCGGTGCCTCCAATTCTCTCTATCAAGAACCTGCAAAAAGAATTCTTCTCGCGTGGAAACCGCGTGCTCGCCGTCGAGGATTTGAGCCTCGACATCGAAGAGGGCGAGTTCCTCACCATCGTGGGGCCGAGCGGCTGCGGGAAGTCCACGCTGCTGAACTGCATCATCGGGCTGGTGCACCCCACCTCGGGCGTCATCACCTACAAGGACAGGAAGCTGCACGGCATCAACACCGATATCGGCTACGTGCCGCAGTCGGACTATCTCTACCAATGGCGCACGCTCATCAACAACGTCGCCTTTCCGCTGGAGATGAGGGGAGTCGATCAAAAAACCAGACACGACAAGGCGCGCGAGTTGATCCAGCGTGTCGGCCTGGCGGGATTCGAGGATCACTACCCCCACGAGCTCTCGGGCGGAATGCGCCAGCGGGCCAACATCATACGCACTCTTATATACGATCCGGAAGTCATCCTGATGGACGAGCCCTTCGGGCCCCTCGACGCCCAGACGCGGATCATCCTTCAGGACCAGCTTCTGAAACTCTGGCGCGAGGCGAGAAAGACCGTCATATTCATCACGCACGACCTCGTCGAGGCCATCGCCCTGGCCGACAGGGTCGTCGTCATGACGAGCCGGCCCGGCAACTTGAGGAGCGTCGCCGAAGTGGACATTCCGCGTCCGCGCGACGTGTTCACCATCCACAGCCAGGAGGCGTTCCGCAAAACCTACGATCAGCTGTGGCAGGAATTGCGCGAGGAGGTCCAGCGCAGCGAGGATTGGATGAAAAACGGGTCCGCGGGTTAAAGCGAGCGGATGAGAGGGGGTCCCCATGGTCGACATGATCGATAAAGAGGCGAGCGAGGACAAGGGATCGAGCGAGCCCGAACAGAGCGCTCAAGAGGCTACCGGCCGCGTCAGGCTGCCCAAGCTGGGCGAGATACTCCTGACGATCCCCCTGCCGGGCGTACCGCAACTCTGGCGGGGCGATTACCTGATTGGCGCGCTCCTGCTGGGTCTCACCGCGGCCGGCTACATGATGTGCTCGGTCACGGGCATGTTCTTCCACGCCATCGCGTTCGTTGACGTCTCCATCACGCACACCGGCCGCATCATCAAGAACTCGCGCCTGCGCATGTTCGCCTACCGGGCCTCGTTCGCGATCGGCTTTCTGGCGATGTGGGAACTCAGCGCATGGGAACTCGGCCCCAAGCAGTGGCTCTGCGTGGATCCGTTCTGGTTCGGTTCGCCCCTGCGCGTCATGGACTATATGGTGGAGATAACCCTATCGGGCAGCCTGTTCGTCGATACCTGGACGACGATGTACGAGGCGTTCCTGGGCTACGTCCTGGGCGCGGCGCTCGGCATCGCCCTGGGCTTCATACTGGCGCGGCTGGAGACGCTGGCCGAGATACTCGACCCCTTCATCGTTGCGGTGAACGGCATTCCGCGCGTGGCGATGGCGCCGATTCTCATCATCTGGTTCGGCATCGGGGTGGAGTCGAAGATCGTGCTGGCGGTGAGCCTCGTGTTGTTCCTCACCTTCATGAACACCTACTCGGGCTTGAGAGGCGTGGACCCGAACCTCAAGAACCTCGCCCAGGTGATGGGCGCGAACGAGATGCAGGTTCTCTGGAAGGTCACGCTGCCCGCCGCGATGCCCTGGATACTCACGGGCCTGAAAATTGGCGTTCCGTTCGCCATCATCGGGGCCATCCTGGGCGAGTTCATGGCGGCGAGCAAGGGGCTGGGCTTCATGATCCAGCACACGAGTAACCTGTTCAACATCGCGGGTTCGTTCGCGGGCCTCATCCTGCTCATGTTCATCGTGCTTATCGCCAACGCGGCGGTGAACTGGCTGGAGCGCTATCTCCTGCGCTGGCGGCCCAAGCAGCAGGCCGCCGGCGAGAGCGCGACGGACGTGTATTAGGGTCGATTCTTCCTGTCGGTTAGAACATCTTTTTCTTGTGGGTTTCGCAGGGGCGACCTCCTCCTTGGGGTCGCCCCACAGTTCACGAACCGCCCCTGCAATTCCGTTGCGGGTCTCGTAAGGACAGGTCGCGACCTGTCCCTACACCCTCATGCGTCTTTGTCCGTCGGCGGGGTGACGCCGATTTCCCCGCGCATCAAACGGCGGAACGTCGAGCGCCGCTGCGCCTCGCGCACGAAGGCGTTTACCACGCGCCTCCACGTCACGAACAGCACGCCGTCGGCTCGCTTTTGTTTTTTGCGCGCGAGTTTGCGGCCGCGTTCGATCTGGGAATCGTCCTGTTCGTTGTGGGAAACGACGGGCGGGTCGAGGTAGAAGACGTTCAGCCCGTTTTCCCAGAAACGGGAGAGCGCCTGGTCGATTTCCCGCATCATCATGGGCGTGTTCTCTAGGAAGTGGCGGGCCGCCTCGCGCGTGATGACGTAGCCTTCACTGCCGTAGTCGTGGTAGCGGACCCGGCCGACCCGGTGCCCCGTAGCGAGGCGCTCGCACGGAATGAAGGTCTTTGTCAGCGAGCGCCTGTTCAGTTTTATGACGTCGAAGGCGAACGGCCTGCGCTCCAGGGCTTCGAGAACCTCCGGGAGATCCGCCGACAGCCCGGCGTCGTCCTCGAAGATCGCCGCGGTTTCCGGGCCGTTCTCCGCGATCTCCCGCATCACCTGGCGCTGGCTGATCCAGTTGGCGATCGAGCCGTCGGCCTGGGGCCAGAGTCCCAGCCGCCGCCTGGTTTCCCTGTCGACCTGTGCGTAGTGTTCCGGCGCGAGTTCCCGGGCGTCGACGGCGGGGTGAAACGTCGCCTGAAGACCCAGCGACGCGAATTGCTCCTCCATCCGGCGTCGGCGCTCGCAGGCTCTCTCGAGATTGATGACGAACGCTTTCATGCTTGGGTCCCCTCGTGGTGGCGGATATTTTCAATTCCCCGCCGGACGATTTTTGACGCATATCCTTCTCTATTTTCAAAGCGGCTGCCAGCGGTAATTCACAGGGACTCTTTGGATTTGTTTATTTTCATTCTTCAATTCTTTCCTGGCGATGAGCAATGATCTGTTCAGGGGCCGCCCGACGTCACTTGAGCGCCTCGCGCAGCGCCGTCTCGCTTCGGTTCACCCTGAACCTCCGCGGTTCCGTGCGCTGCGCACCTTGCGGTAAAAGTATATCCGCTTGAGCGCCTCTTCTCTGAGATTGCTGAGCGCGCGGCGCCCCAGTTTCCAGAAATTCCGGCTCGGCCGGGAATCCGCCGCTTCCTGAAGAAAAGAATGTTCGCCCGCCTCGTTTCCATCAAACACGACGGGCGTTTCCAGGGAGAAGACGTTCAGACCCGTCTCCCAGTATGCGTGCAGCGTATGATCGGTGCGGTTTATGATTCTAGGGAAGCGTTCCAGAAGACGTCTTGCCCCATTTTTCGAAACGACGTAACTCTGCGTTCCCCAGTCCGAAAACTTCGTGATGCCCAGCCGAATGTCGGTATCGACTCTCTTGAGCGGCGCAAAGGGTTTATCCATATTGTGTCGATGCAGAAAAACGAAGTCGAATTCCCAGCCCGAGGCGTAGAGGCGAGCAAGCGCATCGAGCGCGCCGCCGATTTCGGGCGCGAGGGTTACGTCGTCCTCAAAAACGGCGACCAGTTCATCCTCGCCCGCAACGACGCCTTCGAGCGCCTTTCTGTGGCTTAAGTGGCAGGCGACCATGCCGTCGGAAAGTGGGCGGCGGCCCTCCAAATCGCGTGATTTCCTGTCCACGCGGGCCCAGTCCTCCTCATTCAGGTCGCGCCAGTCGATGGCGTCTAAAATCTCGAACTCCATACCTAAAGCGTCGAATTGCCGGCGCATCGCCCGCCGCCTTGCATCGGCGCGCGGCAGGTTGATGATGATGTGCTTCATCGCGCGCGCCGCGTGGGTCATTGTTTGCTGCCCTCGTTCATTCATCGTCTCCGCAGGGAGACTGAAAATTTTGTTGTTTTCCGTCAGACGGAGCTACTGCACCATCGGGGCGATAGTAGCATTTCTTCGCTGGTGGGGTAATGAGGGGGGGAGCGGTTGTCGAGTGCCCTGCAAGGGGGGAGTGAGGCCTCTTCCCTCCCCGATCTGCTTAATGCCAGGACAGATTGATATAGGGGCTGTCGATGCCTCGGGCTTTTTCGTAGAGTGCGTTAACCCTCGGTTTATGCCCCGGGATACCTTTTTCGTGCGTTTCCGCGAAGATATTGTCGATGCGCGCCAGGACGTCCGGCCGGTCGAGCAAGGATTCCAGCAGGTCGACTTCTGCTCCCTCGATGTCAATCTTGAGTACGCCGATCTCTTCATCAAGACCTTCGATATATCGTATGAAGTCCGCCTGCCTGACCTCGATGGCGTTCTCTTCCGAGACATCCCTCTTGCCGGCGATGATGGAGCTCGATATCGAATACGAGGCAGGATCGTTCTCGAATCGGGCGTGACGGTAGAGGAGAATCTTTTTCTCGCACGCGCCGGCCGCCGCGTTCACAATCGTGACGTTGTCGAGGTCCGCCACATTGGCCCGCAGCTCCGCGCAGGCCCACGGGTCGGGTTCAAAGGCGATTACCTGCTTGGCGCTAAGCGCCATCTTCCTGGTGTACTTGCCGATGTTGGCGCCCAGGTCGATGCACGTCATGCCTTCTGAGCGGCGGAGCGCCTCGTCAAACGCCGCCTTGGCGCTTTGCCCCATGAATTTGCGTTCGTAATAGCGTCCCCATTCACCCGGCAGCCTGCGCAGCAGGCTGTATCTGAAATACTTGTAGGTTCGATAGAGACTATAATCTTTCATCGCTTCCCCCTGGCCGTCTCTACTCCATCTCCGAGGGCGGATAGTAGCATTTCTTCGTCGAAGGGGTAACGAGGCGTGGGGCTGTTTCTCGCTCCTCGCCCGGAACAATCGCTCACTCCCGGGTTATGGAGCCCCTCCCTCCCCGCTCGGGGCTGACCCCCAACTTGACACAACCGGGGGCGCCCCATACCCTCATTGGCAACTTCCATAGCGAGGGGTTCGAGACACCATGCGATTCCAAATCGGCCTTCTTCTCTTCCCGAATCTCACCCAACTCGACATGACCGGTCCGTACGAAGTCTTCACCAAGTTCCCGGAGGCAGACGTCCATCTCATCTGGAAGACGCTGGAGCCCGTCAAGGCCGGCGGCGGCATGCGGATATTGCCGACGACGACGTTCGCCGAATGTCCCGAGCTCGACCTCATCTGCGTGCCGGGCGGGGCGGGCATGAACCCGCTGCTTAACGATGAGGAAACGCTCGACTTCGTACGCCGCCAGGCGGCGGGGGCGCGCTACGTCACCTCCGTATGCACGGGGTCGCTTGTCCTGGGCGCTGCGGGACTGCTGCAGGGAAAACGCGCGACTTCGCACTGGATGTCGCTGCCGATGCTCGCCGCCTTCGGCTGCGAGCCCGTGGCCGAGCGCGTGGTCGTCGACGGCAACGTGATCACCGGCGGCGGCGTCACGGCCGGCATCGATTTCGCCCTGACGGTGGCGGGGGAACTTTTGGGGGCCGAAGCCGCCCGGAAGATTCAGCTCGGGATGGAGTACGACCCGCGTCCTCCGTTCGACGCTGGCTCTCCCGAGCGGGCGGACCCGGCGATGGTGGCCGCCGTGCGTGACGGCGCCGCCGCGCGCCAGACCGAGCGCGAAGAAGCGGTCGAGGAGGCGGCCGACCGGATCGGAGGCGATTGATCAGGACTTGAGTCCCCACCGCGAACCCGGCCTTGCCGCCAATCGGCGATACGGGTTGCGGCGGCAATCCGCTTCAGTGAATCGAACAGGGAGGTCGGCGACTTTCCCGGATGATTCCCTTTTTTCCGTCCCGCAAAGTCCGGAAGAGCTTTTCGAGGTCCTCATCCGCGTTCCGGGCGCCTCTCCATATCCGGCGTTCGCCATTCACCCGGTCACGGCGTCTATTTGGGCCTGTCCGCATCCCCGAACCTGGCCTCGCACCGCCCGGGTGCTTCCGGGCTTCGATTCGCTCCACGGGATTTGCAACTCGCTCTTCATCCACAACGGCGAACTGAAAAATCCGGGATGGATTCTCACGCTGAAATGAGGGATAATGGGGACTTCCAAAGTCAGGAACGATTTTCAGGTTTCCCGCTTCGGATGAATCGGGGTCATATCTTTTCCAATCCAGGAGGTAAGCAGATGAGAACATGTCGTACCTTGTGCTTCGTTCTGATAGCTGTGTTTGCCGTTGCATTGCCGTTGCAGTCTGCTTCGGCCGCGTTTCCCGAAAAGCCGATTCAGTTCATCATTCCCTTCGGTGCGGGCGGCGGCGCGGACATCGAGGGGCGCCTGCTCGCCAAGGGTATGGCGAAAGAACTCGGCGTTCCCGTGGTGGCTATCAACAAGCCGGGCGCGGGCGGCGCCGTCACCTACACGTTCGTCAAGAACTCCAAGCCCGACGGCTATACGGTGGCATGGAACTCCACCTCCGTCCTCACCTCCACGAACATCGGCAACGTGCCCTGGGACTACACGGCGCTCGACCACATCGGGCGCGTGCACTTCCAGCCCCTCGTGGTGGCCGTGAACGCCAAGTCGAAATGGAAGTCGGCCAAGGACTTCGTGGCCGACTGCAAGAAAAAGCCGAACACGCTCAAAATCGGCCACGCGGGCACCGGCAGCACCACGCACCTGACGGCCGTCATCTTCACGAACATGACGGGCTGTAAGGCCATTCTCGTTCCCCTGGGCGTGAAGCGGCGCAACGCGGCGCTTCTGAGCGGCGAGGTCGACGCCATGGGGGCGCCTCTCACGGGGGCGATTCGCCTGGCGAAAGCGAACAAGTTCCGCATCATCACCCACATCACGGGCAAGCGGAACCCGGCGATCCCCGACGTGCCCACCATGAAGGAGATGGGCCACGACATCGATTTCGACCATTTCCGGGGCTTGAGCGTGCCGAAGGGAACGCCCGCCGCGGTGAAGGCGAAACTCGTCGACGCCATGACGAAGGCCGCCAACTCGGACGCCTTCAAGAAGCTGGCCAAGACGAAGGGTTTCACGATCGACCCGAGCGGGCCGGAAGAGTTCGGCAAAATGCTCGCCAAGCGTGACAAGATTGTCGCCGACATCATGAAGGCCACGGGCGTATACAAGTCCAAGACGAAGAAATAACCGCGCAGGTCGCGTGACAGACGGGGGCCGCCTCTTCCAGGGAGGGGGCGGCCCTCGTTTTCTGACTGTTTTCATCTCCTTCGGACGGATTCGGCATGGGTCTGAGAAACATCGTCGGCGGGGTGGTCATCCTCGGCTTAACGCTCTACTACGGCGGCCTCGCCACCCTGCTGCCAAAGCGCACCACGACCGACGCGCCGGGACCCCACTTCTTCCCGTATCTGATCACCGTCTCGATACTCTTCCTCAGCGCGATGCTGATTCTCCAGGGGGTGAGGGGCCTGAAAGGCTCGGGCGGCCTCGCCGACCTGAGGCCCGAAAGACCTCCGGCGAACGAGAATTTCAGCATCCCCCGCGCAGCGGCCGGCCTGCTGCTCACGGGGCTTTATTTCTTCGCGCTTTCCTTGTTCGGATTTTTCTGGTCCACGCCCGTGTTTTTCGCCGCTCTCATGTGGACCTCGGGTGAGCGCCGTCCCTGGGTTCTCCTCAGCCTGTCGATTATCGTTCCCATGTTCCTGTTCTTTTTGTTCCGTGATCTTTTTCAGCTTCCCCTTCCGAGGGGAAGTTTTCCGGGATGACGCAAGATGAACGGTGATTTGCTCCAGGGGTTCTACCTCGCCCTCGCGCCGACGAGCATTCTGGCCACCGCCCTGGGCGCCCTGCACGGCCTCATCTGCGGGATGATGCCGGGCCTCACGACGAGTGCGGGCATCATCATCCTCTTTCCGGTCACCTTCATCCTGGAGCCGACCACCGCGGTTGCGCTCCTGCTGGGCGTCTTTGCGGGTGGAATGACGGGGGGGAGCTTCGCCGCCATCCTCATCAACATCCCGGGATCGCCGTCGGCAT
The DNA here is from genome assembly GCA_022825065.1 of bacterium. Lineage (GTDB taxonomy): Bacteria > UBA8248 > UBA8248 > UBA8248 > UBA8248 > Bin107. Next base: position 14,274 of record JAJDYR010000015.1, on the reverse strand, counting down.
CGGCCACCACGATGGATGGATTCCCTCTCACCCAGAAGGGAGAGTCCGGGCGGGCGCTGGGCGTTTCCATCGTGTCGAGCTTCACCGGCGGGCTCTTCAGCTTCTTCTGCCTGATATTGATTGCGCCGCAACTCACCAAAGTGGCCCTACAGTTCCGCGCGGCCGACCTGTTCGGGCTGGTCTTTTTCGGCATGTCCGTCATCTCCGCCTTCGCGGCGAAATCGCTCGTCAAGGGTCTTTTGTCCACTTTTCTGGGTCTTATGATCGTTACGGTGGGGATGGATCCGCTCGTGGGCACGGCGCGTTTCACCTTCGGCGATGCGAACATGCTCGCGGGAATCCACTTCATCGCCGCCCTCGTGGGCCTGTTCGCCATTCCGGAAATCGTGGCGAACCTGGCGGAAGGGAACATTCGCTCGGTCGCCTCGCGGTTCGGCCGCGTGTTTCCCAGCTGGGAGGACATCAAGAAGATCCGGCTTCCGGTGGCCATCGGCTCCGTGGTGGGGACTTTCGTCGGTATCCTCCCGGGAGCGGGCGGCCCGATAGCCGTTTTCGTGAGCTACGACTACGCCCAGAAGATCAGCAAGGAGCCCGAGCAATTCGGCAAGGGCTGCGTGGAGGGCGTGGCCGCGCCCGAATCCGCGAACAGCTCCATCGCCGGCGGTGCGCTTATTCCGATGATGACGCTGGGGATTCCTGGCGACCCGATAACCGCCATCCTCATCGGCGCCCTGCTGGTGCACGGCATGGCGCCGGGGCCGCTGCTTTTCGTGGAGCAGGGGCCCTTCGCCTTTTCCGTGCTCTTCTCGTATTTCATCGCGATTTGCAGCACGGCGACGGTCGCGTTCCTGGGCTTGCGGCTTATCGTGAAACTGCTGTCCATACCCCGCTCGCTGCTGCTTCCGATCATCGTTGCCCTGTGCGTACTGGGGACGTATGCGCTCAGAAACTCCTTTTTCGACATCTACGTCATGTTCTTCTTCGGTCTCGTGGCGCTTTCCTTCAAGTGGCTCGATATTCCGGTCGTTCCCATGCTGCTCGCGCTCGTGCTGGGGCGGCAGCTCGAGGAGCACATGCGGGTCGCCCTGGCGTCGTCAAAGGGCGACATCTCGATTTTCTTCACGTCTCCCTGGTGTCTGTTCTTCCTGTGCCTCTCGGTGATCTCCTTCGCCTGGCCGTTCTTCCTCGAGTGGAGAGTCAGGAAAAGAGAAATCAGGAAGGCGTCCGCCACTACTTCCGCTTAGGAAGCGCGCCGGTCGGTCTCTTCGCCGCTCGTCGGATCGAGGCGAGCCTGTTGAGAAACCTGGCAAGCAACTCCTATGGAAACTCTCACCACCGAGGAAAATTTCAAATTCACTCTCTCCTTGAAGGGGATTGTTGAAAAAGGCCTTCTTGTCAGGGGACAAAGGCAACCCCCCCTACCCCCCTTGTCAGGGGGGCAAGAAAAACCAAAACCCCCTCAGCCCAGTGGGGCGCATCGCTTTTTTATACCCCCCTGACAAGGGGGGTAGGGGGGGTTGCTTTCGACCAGGGAGGTCGGTGGTTCGCGCGAAAGCGGCATTCCCACTAAAGGCAATATCCTCCGACGAGGACTTTTTCAACAGACCCCTCAAGGGGGGAGTGGTTCCTCTCTCCTCGGGCTTTTTCAACAACTACGAGGCGGGAGGTTTCCGGCGTCTCAGCCCCGGGCGTCTTGGCAGGGATTCGACGCGAAAATCACGGCCTTGACCCTGAATCGAGGCTCATCTAACCTGTTCCATATATCGAAAATAAACTTATGCTGACGGCTGGCGTCGTTCTCTGAAGAGCCTGATTCCGGCTGTTTGGATTCGTATGTTTCCATCTTCAAGGGGGGCTTCTCATGTCTGCTTTCAGAAAAAAAGCGTTCTTTGCCGGGGCGATCATCCTGGCGATAGGCTTGTTGAGCGTTTCCACTTCATTTGCGGCGAAAACCATCAAAATCGGCGTTCTCTCTCCGCTCACGGGCCTGTATTCTATCGTGGGGAAAAGGACGAGCCAGGGCATCAACATGGCCGTCAAGGAAATCAACGACTCAGGCGGCGTTCTGGGCCACAAGTTCGAGGCGCTGATCCGGGATTCCGAGACCAACCCGGCGAGTTCGGTGCGCACGGCGAGGCGGCTGATCCTGCGCGACAAGGTCTTCGCCCTGCTCGGCCCGCTGCACGGGGGAGCGGCCATCGCCGTGCTTCAGGAATCGAAAAAGCTCAAGACGATGAATTTCCCCTGGGCGGCGACCGAGGAGATCAACACGAAATTCTGCAGCCGCTACACCTGGCGGGTGGGAAGCAGCGCGCAGCAGACCTCCCGAGCGGGCGCCGTCATCGCCCACCGGCTGGGCTTGAAGAAGTGGGCGACGATATCGTCCGATTTCTCATACGGCCGCTCCGTCGTCCGGCAGTTCTGGAACTATCTCAAAGAACGCGACCCGGGCGCGCAGCGCCCCTACGCGGCATGGCCGAAGCTGGGCGAGAACGATTATTCCGCCTACATTAACAAGATGCAGAAGGCGAAGCCCGACGCCATCTACGTCGGCCTGTTCGGCGCCGACCTCATCAAGTTCATGAAGCAGGCCCGCTCGTTCGGGATGTACGAGAAGGTGAAGATTTTCACCGATTTCGGCGGCAACCACGTCGTGCTCAAGGCGCTGGGCGACCAGGCGCCGTTCGGTCACTGGGCGAGTTCGCGCTATCTGCACAACTATCCGGTTTCCGCGGCCAACAAGCGTTTCGTGGACAACTTCCGGAAGGCGTACAACGTCTACCCGGACATGACGGCGGGCGAAGCGTATTCGACCGTCCACGTGATTGCGGAATCCATCCGCCGCGCCGGCGTCGTGGACAAGGAGAAGGCGATTGACGCCATGGGAGGCGTCGCCTTCAACTCGCCGGAGGGGTGGATCATCATGCGCCCCTCCGACCACCAGGGCTGGCAGTCCAGCTTCTGGGGCGTGATTTCAAAGAGCAAGAAATACCCCTTCCCGGTCCTCTCGAACATTCAGGTGATCTCACCGGTCGAGGGTTCGCACCCCGACGAGAACACGGGCCAGGGCTGCCGGAAATAATCATCGCGCGTGAAGCCGCAGGCGCCCCGGGAAAATTCCGGGGCGTCGCCTCATCCATTTCTGGAGGCCCGGACGCATGGAATTGGACGTCAGTTTTTGGTTGACCCAGTTCTTGAACGGGTTGGCCAACGCGATGGTTCTCTTCCTGATCGCATCGGGCCTCACGATTCTCCTGGGCGTGCTGGGCGTCCTGAACCTGGCCCACGGCTCGTTCTACATGCTGGGCGCTTTTCTGATTTTCTCGAGCTCGATCATCAAGAATCCGAGCTGGTTCTGGGTGGGCCTGCTCCTGGCACCTTTGGTTGTGGCGGGGTTCGGCACCATCATCGAAGCGTTCTGCCTGCGCCCCCTCTACGGCCGGGAAAGACTCTACACCCTGCTGCTGACCTATGGCTTCACGCTCATTCTCGATGACCTGGTTCTGCTGATCTGGGGCCGGGATTACAAGTCCGTTCCCATCCCCGCGCTGTTCGAAGGGCGATTGACCATCGGGGATTTCAGTTATCCCGTGTATTTTCTTTTCATCATCGCGGTCGGCCCGCTGCTGGGCGTTTTCCTGTGGTTCATTCTGAACAGGACGAACTTCGGGAAACTCATCCGCGCCGCCGCCACGGACAGCGAGATGCTCGACGCCCTGGGGGTGAACGTGAACCGGGTGTTCACCGGCGTATTCGCCCTGGGCGCCTGGCTCGCGAGCCTGGGCGGCATTCTGGCCGCGCCGATGAGAAGCGTGGAACCCGGCATGGGGGTGGAGATCATCATCGAATCGTTCATCGTCGTCATCATCGGCGGGATGGGGAGCTATCTGGGCGCGTTCGTGGGCGCCGTGCTCATCGGGATGCTCAAGGCGTTCGGCATCGAGATTCTGGAGAATTTCGCGATGATTTTCATCTACGCGCTTGTGCTTCCGATTTTGATCCTGAGACCCCGCGGCCTGTTCGGCGAGACGACGATTTAAGAACGGGAGCCTGAAAAACGCATGGAAGGTTCATCGAGCAACAAATTTTCCTTAAGACGCCTGACCGGGAGCGTAACCAGTCGCTTCGGCGTCACGGCATTGCTCGCCCTGGCCGTTCTCGCCCCGTTCCTCGTTCAGAACGATTACTATATTCAGCTTTGCACGGAGATCCTCATCGCGAGTCTGCTCGCCATCAGCCTGAATTTTCTCATCGGCTATACCGGCCTCGTCTCCCTGGGCCACGCTGTGTACCTGGGTGTGGGCGCCTACGCCTTCGCCCTGCTGACGAAGAACGTCTATCCCTCCATGTGGGCCGGATTGATAGCGGCGGGCGCGTCGTGCGCCATTCTCGCCTGGTTCATGGGCGTTTTCTGCGTGCGTCTGGCGGGGCTATATTTCGCCATGCTGACGCTCGCGTTCTCTCAAGTCGTCTACACCGTCGCCTATTACTGGCGCGACGTCACCGGCGGGGACGACGGGATGCTGGGCATCCCGAAGCCCGAAATCGGGATTCCGGGCGCGTTCAGCATTTCCCTGGAATCGTTCACGAACTTTTATTATTTCGTGTTGTTCATCGTGGCGGCTTTGATATTTCTCGCGTGGAAAATCGCCAACTCCCCTTTCGGGAGGGTCTTGCAGGCCATCCGGGAGAATCCCGAGCGCGTGGAGTTCATCGGCCTGCCCGTGCACAGGTATAAACTCTACGCCTTCATCATCGCAGGCACCCTCGGCGGTTTCGCCGGGGGTCTTTACTCGACTTTTCAGGGCTACATTTCACCCGACCTGCTCTACTGGACCCAATCGGGCGAGATCGTTCTGATGACGATCCTGGGCGGCATGTATTCTTTCCTGGGGCCGGCTTTCGGCGCGGGGATGCTCTTGTTTATCCGTGACACGGTGTTGAATTTCATGGAGTACTGGAGAATCGTCGTCGGCGGCATTCTGGTGCTCCTGGTCCTGTTCCTCCCCGGCGGAATCCTGGGATTCTTCGAGGGGTGGGCCTCCAGATCATCGATTGGTGGAAACGATGGCGACGACGCCCGTTCTTGAGACCCGGAGTCTCACCAGGTCGTTCGGATCGCTTCTGGCGGTGAACGGGGTGGACTTTCGGGTCCCGCAGGGAGAGCTGTGCGCCGTCATCGGGCCCAATGGGGCGGGGAAGACCACCTTTTTCAACCTGATCTCAGGCAGGCTCGAGCCGACCTCGGGCGGCGTTTTCTTCGAAGGGGAGGACATTACGGGCTTTCCCCCGCACGCGGTGGTGAAAAAAGGCGTGGGCCGTTCTTTTCAGATCACGAACATATTCCCCAGGCTCTCGGTTCTGGACAACGTGCGCATCGCCGTTCTGGCGAGACGGGGCAAGACGCTCGACATGTTCTCCCCCATCGAGAAGCACACCGAAGAACAGGCCGAGGCGCTCGTGATCCTCGGCGAGGTGGAACTCGAGCACAAAGCGCATCACCCCACCACCGAACTCGGCCACGGGGAGAGAAGAAACCTGGAACTCGGCATCACCCTCGCGCTGGAGCCCCGGTTGATCCTGCTCGATGAGCCGACGGCGGGCATGTCTATCGAGGAGACGTCGAGCACGATAGCGCTCGTAAAAAAGATATCCGCGGATAAAACGGTCGTCTTCACCGAGCATGACATGAGCGTGGTTTTCTCGATTGCCGATCGCATATCCGTCCTGCATCAGGGGAGCATCATCGCCGAGGGAACGCCCGATGAGATTCGAAACGACGACCTCGTTCGTCTCGCCTACCTGGGGGAAGAGGTTTGATTCTCTCCGTCGAGAAAATCAATACGTTCTACGGGGACAGCCATATTCTGTTCGACGTGGATTTGACCATCGCCGAAGGGGAGGTGGTGAGCCTTCTCGGCAGGAACGGCGCGGGAAAGACGACGACGCTGCGCTCCATCATGGGGCTGACGCCCCCGCGGGCGGGGAGGGTGCGCTGGCTGGACGAGGAGGTGCAGCGCCTGAAGCCGCATGAGATCGCCAGAAAAGGGGTGGGTTTCGTGCCCGAGGACAGGAGGATATTCTCCCGTTTGAGCGTGGAGGAGAACCTGGAGATCGGCGCTTTCAAGCTGGAGGGGCCGAGCGCCTGGACACTTGAGCGAATATATGGTCTTTTCCCGAAACTAGAGCAATTGAAAGCGCACAAGGGAAACGAACTCAGCGGCGGTGAGCAGCAGATGCTCGCCATCGCCCGCGCGTTGATGGGGGCGCCCAGGCTCGTCCTGCTCGATGAACCCTCCGAAGGTCTCGCGCCGGCCATCGTGAAGGACGTGGGCGAGATGATCGGCACGCTCCGGGACGAGGGAATCGCCGTCTTGCTGGTGGAGCAGAACACCCGCTTCGCCTGCCGGCTCTCCGACCGCGTCTACATCATAGACAACGGCAGGGTCCGCTTCGGCGGCACGGTGGCCGAACTCGAAGCGGATGAGGAACTAAAATCGCGCTATCTGGCCGTATGATTTCTATTTTTTCATCCATGAAGACGAGGAGGATTCTGTATGAGCTCCCGCGTTGAATTCGGTTTGATCATGGCCCTGACCATCCGGGGGCTCGCCGTCGGAAACTTCGAGGACATGAAATCGGTGGCCCGGGAGGCGGAGCGGCTGGATTTCGATTCGGTATGGCTTTGCGACCACTTCCTGACGCTCGACCCGAGTTCGTATGCCAAGGACGCCGGGTTCGAAGACGAGGGGGAGTCGGAAGGCGTCGGTTCGGGCTCCATTCCCCTGCTCGAGACTTGGACGGCGCTCAGCGCCCTCTCCCAGGTGACGACAAAACTCCGCCTGGGCACCAGCGTTCTCAGCAACTCCTACCGCATCCCCTCGGTGCTGGCGAAAATGGGCGCGACGCTGGACCACATCAGCGGCGGGCGGCTCGATCTGGGTCTCGGCGCGGGCTGGATGCAGGAGGAATACGAGGCCTACGGCATTCCCTTCCCGAGGGCTTCGGTCCGCATCGCCCAGATGGAAGAGGCGATTCAGCTGATCCGCAAGATATGGACGGAGCCCAACCCCACGTTCGAGGGAGAGCACTACACGATCAAGGGCGCGGTGTGCGACCCCCCGCCGGTTCAGAAGCCCTCGCCCCCGATATGGATCGGCGGGGAGGGGAAGAAAGTTCTCCGCGCCGCGGCGAGGCATGCGGACGGCTTCAACGTGCGCTGGTGGCCGCCGGAGCGTTATCTCGAACGAAAAGACGAGATCGACGCCAACTGCGCGGAGGCGGGCCGCGACCCCCAAGCGTTCAGGCGCTCCCTGATGTGCCTCCTTTTGCCGAGTCATGACCGCGCGCGGGTCGAGGCCGAAAAACAGCGATTTGCCGCCATTCCCGAAACGGGTATAATCGCGGGCGAACCCAAGGAATGCGTGCAGCGGATGATGGAGTACGTCGACGCGGGCGTTCGTCATTTTCTCTATACGATCCCCGACGTCGCCGACATGGATATGCTTCGCCTCGCGGGAGAAGAGATTCTCCCCGAGGTCAGGAGTCTGTCGAACGGGGGCTGACGCCCTCTTATGAGCAGGGAGATTTTCCAATGAACGAACACCAGGACATGGCCGATTACCTGAAACCCACCGAATTCATCGATTCGGACAACCCCGACATCGTCTCGAAGGCGCAGGAACTCACCGACGGCTGCGCGGACGAGAAGGAAAAACTCGGCAACATCTATTATTTCGTCCGCGATTTCCCCTACGACATTCTCGACTCGTTCCGCTACCTCGCGGAGGGAAAGCGTCAGGCGAGCGACGTGCTCAATAACGGCAAGGCGTTCTGCATGGGCAAGGCCAGCATGTTCGCCGCCCTTTGCCGGGCGTCGGGCATCCCCTCGCGCATCGGGTTCCAGCAGCTTCATTGCCCCGACAAGCCCTTCATGAACGAGGAGGTCGCCAAAATCTGGGGCGACCGCAAGCTGCCGTGGCACTCGCTCGGGGAGGCGTATCTCGACGGCAAGTGGCTCAAGCTCGACGCCACGATCGACAAGGAATTCGCCGCGCGCAAAGGGCGGGTATATTCCCAGGAGTTCGACGGCGTAAGCGACATTCCCTCCGTGGAAGGCCCCCTCATCAAGGATCTGCCCAGCCACACGGACTACCCGAAAGACGTGGCCGACTGGTATGAGCAGGTGGCCAAGGACGTCGTCGCTTCCGTGGAGGAAGACGTGGTTCACAAAGACGTTCTGAGCGATGAGGAATGGTCCGGCCCCGAGGCGGGGAAGCTATAGAGCCGGTCACCTCTATGGGGGCGTCTGGTCGATACGTTCTTTCAACCAAAGGAGCTTTTGATGTCCGGTAGTCTTGTGAAGGTAACCGAGTTTCCGCTCACCCAGGAGGTGGAGCAGCAGTTCATCGACGGGAACTGGGTGAAAGGCGAGCGTGGCGAGCCGATAGACGTGTTCAACCCCTCGAACAACGAGACGATATTCCAGTTGTTCCCGGCTTCGGACGCGCAGGTAGACGAAGCCGTCGCCTCCTGCTGGCGTGCGTTCCACGACCCGTCCTGGAAGAAGATGCCGGCCCTCGAGCGCGGGAAACTGATCACGAAACTCGCAGGCCTGATGCGCGAGCACGCGGAGACCCTCGCGAGACTGGAGGCCATCAACACGGGCATCCCCATCAAGGAGAGCCGCCTGGAATCCGCCTCCTCCGCGCGGCATTTCGAGTATTTCGCCGGATGGGCCGGAAAAGTCGAGGGCAGCGCGCAGCCCCTCATGAACGATCGCCTCATGTACTCAACGAGAGAGCCCCTAGGCGTCGTGGCCATCATCGTTCCCTGGAACACCCCGCTCAAGCTCATGTCGCGGGGGCTGGCCGCCGCTCTGGCCTGCGGCAACACGGTGGTCGTCAAGCCCTCCGCCGTCGCCCTGGCCTCGGTGCTCTATTTCGGAAAGCTGGTCGAAGAGGCCGGGTTCCCGCCGGGGGTGATCAACATCGTCGCCGGTTCGGGGCGCTCGACGGGCGCGAAGATCGTGGGCCACCCGGATATCCGGAAAATCGTCTTCACGGGCGGTACGGAGGGCGGCCTGGAAGTCCTGGGGCTCGCCGCCACGAACGTGACCCCCGTGCTGGCGGAGCTTGGCGGCAAGGGCCCCATCATCGTTTGCGAGGACGCCGACCTGGACGAGGCGGCCGACGGCGTGATGAGCCAGGTGTTCGCCCGCCAGGGCGAGGTCTGTTTCGCCGGCACCCGCCTGTTCCTCCCGCCTTCCATCCACGATGCGTTCGTCGAGAAGATTAAAGAGCGCGTCGAGGGAATCAACGTAGGCGACGCCATGGATGAAGATACGGACATGGGGCCGCTCATCTCTCCCGGTCATCTCGCCGACGTCGTCGGCTACGTCGAATCGGCGGTCGATGACGGGGCCAGCGTCGCCTGCGGGGACGACCGCGCAAAGCCGGAAGGACAGCCGGACGGGAACTTCATGCAGCCCACGGTGCTCACGGGCGTGAACCAGGGGATGGAGGCGGCGTGCGAGGAGATTTTCGGCCCCGTTCTCACCGTCCATGAATACGAATCTCTCGACGATGCGGTGCGCGACGCCAACGCCACGGACTTCGGGCTGGCGAGCTACGTCTGGACGAGCGACCTGCGCCGGGCGCATCGCCTCGCTCAGGAGCTTGATTGCGGAAACGTGTTCATCAACACCTACCGCTACGGCTCGGAGATTCCTTTCGGCGGCGTGAAGAAGAGCGGCATCGGCAGGGAGCATGGCGAGGAGGCGCTGCGCGAGTACACCCAGGTGAAAAGCGTCTGCATCGGCCTTTCGAGATGGCATTCCTGGAATCGTGATTAAGAACTGACCTGTGAATTTCGGGCAACTAATTGTCGCACCTTAGTGAACCTCAAGGAGGAAATACCATGAAGAAGTACTTGCTGGTTTTCGCACTCGCCTTCGTCGTCGCGGCGGTGTCGGTAGCGCCCGTCTCGGCGGCCTACCCGACGAAGCCCGTCGAGATGACCATCACCTTCAAGGCCGGCGGCGCTGCGGACATCTCCGGTCGCACCGTGGCGAAAGCGGCCGAGAAAGTATTCGGCCAGCCCATCGTCGCCGTGAACCGCCCGGGAGCGGGCGGCACCATCGGTTTCGCCTACGTCAAGACCGCGCCTGCGGACGGGTACAAGATCGGCTGGCTTTCGGCCTCGATCCTCACCGGCACGACCATGGGGAAATTGCCCTATGACTACCGCGCATGGGATTACGTTTCCCGCCTGGTGTTCGAAGGAACCGCCATCGTCGTCCGGGCCGATTCCCCGTATAAATCGCTGCCCGATCTCGTGAAGGCGGCCAAATCGAAGACGCTCAAGATCGGAAGCGCCGGAGCCGGCAGCTTCACCAGGCTCACGGCATCCGCACTCGCCCAAAAGGCGGGCTTCAAGTTCCGTCACATCCCCCTGGGCAAGCGCCGCGTACCCAGCCTGCTGGGCGGTGAGGTCGACGCGATTTCCGTCCACCCGCCCGAGGTCCTGGCCCTTCACAAGGCGGGCAAGGTCCGCATGCTGGCCGTCTCTTTCCCGAAGCGCCACCCGGCGTATCCCAAGGTTCCCCTGTTCAGCGAGCACGGGTGGGACGTCGGCTTCTATCAGTTCCGTGGGCTGCACGTTCCCAAGGGAACGCCCAAAGAAGCGGTTCAGGCGCTCCACAAGGCCTTCGCGGCGGCTGCCAAGGACCCGAAAGTCCTGGCCACCGCCGAGAAGCGGGGTTTCCTGGTCTCCTACATGGGCCCGGACAAGTTCCCGGCTTTCGTGGCCAAGCAGAACGCTCTGATCAAGGCGGTCGTCGTTTCGTTGGGTCTGGACAAGAAGAAAAAGAAGATGAAGAAATAAACTTCTGAATCGTGACGGGGACGAAAAGCCACAAGGGATCCGGTGTTCATGACGGAGGAGAGTAACAAAATCAAAAGCAACCTCGGACGCCTCGCCGTTCCGATCCTTCTGGTGGTTTTCTGCATCTGGTATGGTTCGATTATTCTGGAGTTGCCCCAGGGGCCTGGAGCAGAAGGTCCCCTGGGGCCTTCTTTTGTCCCCTGGGTGTGGGCTGCGCTGCTGGTTGTCCTCACGCTGGTCGATATCGGGACGGACTACCTCGGTAAAACGCAAGATAAAGCGCGCGTCGTCATCGAGCGCAAGGGCGTTTTCGACGCCTTGATCCTGTGCCTCCTGCTAATGGGTTTCGCCCTCCTGATGCAGTACGTCGGCTTTTCCGCCTCGGTTATCGCGTTTCTCGCCGTCTCCATCCGGTGGAGCGGGATCCGCTCCTGGAAAATCATCATCCCCTACGTCGTCATCTTCGCCCTGGTGGTGAACTACGTCTTTCACCATGTGCTCAAGGTTCCCCTGCCCCAGGACTGGCTGTTCTAAAGATGAATCTCCTGGTGGACGGCCTCGTCCAGGCCCTGGCGTTGAAGCCTCTTCTGTTCGCCGTCCTGGGAAGTTTCTTAGGGATCATTTTCGCGGCCATTCCGGGCCTCACGGTGAGCATGGGCATCATTCTCCTGCTGCCCTTCACCTTCCACATGGCGAGCGTCACGTCGATGAGCCTTCTGGTGGGCGTTTTCGTCGGCGGGATGACGGGGGGGAGCATCTCGTCCATTCTCCTCAACATTCCCGGCAACCCCGCCGCCATCGTCACGAGCCTGGACGGGCACCCCCTCGCCCGGAAGGGCCGGGCCGGGGTCGCGCTGGGCGTGGCTTTTTTCTCGAGTTTCCTGGGCGGGCTGTTCAGCCTTGTCTGCCTGGTGACCATCGCCCCGCAACTGGCGGAATTCGCCCTGAACTTCGGCGCGCCCGAACTGGCGGCGCTGGTCCTGCTGGGGCTTTGCCTCATCTGCGGATTCGCCCAAACCTCGATGAGCAAGGCGCTCATCTCGGGCGTGCTGGGCCTGAGCTTCTCCACCGTCGGCATGGACCCCATCGATTCGATACCGCGCTTCACGTTCTCCGTGGTGCAGATTCAGCAGGGGGTTTCTTTCCTGCCGGTGATGATAGGGCTTTTCGCGGTGCCCGAGATCATCTCGGGCATGCGCGGCTCCGCCGTCTCCCTGCCGGATTTCTCGACGCGCCTGCGCGACCTGCTGCCATCGCCGGGAACCCTGGCCGGCCTTTGGAAGACGCTCGCGCAATCCTCCCTCATCGGGACCACCATCGGGCTGCTGCCGGGCACGGGAAGCGCCGTCGCCGCCGTTCTGAGCTACAACACGGCGCAGCGCCGCTCGCCCGAGCCCGAATCGTTCGGGAAGGGAAAGCTCGAAGGCGTATCGGCGCCCGAGGCCGCCAACAGCGCGATGACGGGCGGCGCGATGATCCCGATGCTCACGCTGGGCATCCCCGGCGACCCCGTCACCGCCGTGATGCTCGGCGCGCTCACCATCCAGGGGCTCGCGCCGGGGCCCCTCCTGTTCGAGAGCCACGGCGGGTTCGTGTTCTCGATATTCGGGTCTTTTTTCATCGCGCTCTTCCTGACCATCGTCATCGCGCTGCTGGGCATCCGCCTGTTCGTCCAGGTGCTGCGCGTGCCTCCGGGGCTGCTCTTCCCGAGCATCGCCGTGTTCTGCGTCATCGGCGCGTTCGCGCTCCAGAACAGCTTTTTCGACGTTTTCCTGATGATCGGCTTCGGATTGTTAGGCTATTTCATGCAGAAGTTCGACTATCCGATCATGCCCCTGCTCCTGGCGATCATCCTGGGGCCGGTGTTCGAGAAAAACGCGAGGATGTCGCTCATCCTCTCGGACGGCGACCCCGGCATCTTCTTCCGAAAGCCGATCAGCCTGGTGTTCCTGACCCTGGCCTTGCTCTACCTCATCAGCGTTTTTTTGAAGAGGACTTCCCTTTTTCGGAAACCGGATACCGCCTGAGCCTCCGTTTTCATTCGGCGCGCGGCAGCAGGAGTGAAACGGGAAACTTCCCGTCCCGCGAAATGCAGGGGTGCCGTCAGGGTTTCCTGCGTTCGTCGAATCTTTCGAGCAGTTCGCCCAGCGCGTTCAGCGGAACTACTTCGCCGTCCCGGCGGGATTGCCGCTCCAGGCCTCCATAGACGACGGCACCGAGAGCGATTTGCGGCAACGCCTTCGCCACCCGGTGAAAGGCATCGAACCAGTCGGAGGCGACCGTCGCGCCGGACTTGGCCTCGATGACACCCACCCCGTCGCTGCTCTCGTAGAGAAGGTCGCACTCCAGCCCCCGGACGTCGCGGAAAAAGGACAGGTTGGAGCGGCGCCCCCGGTTGAAGCGGTGCTTGAGGGCCTCTGCGACGACGGCGTTCTCGAACAGCGCTCCCCGGAGCGGGTGGGTTCCCAGCTGCCCCGCATGCTCGATGCCGATGAGGTGACTCGCCAGCCCGACGTCGTGGAAGTAGAGCTTGGGTGACTTGACCAGCCGCTTGCGGACGTTTGCGAAAAACGGCGGAAGCTGGAAAACGATGTAGCTTGCCTCCAGAATCGTCAGCCAGTGGCGCGCCGTGGTGTGGGAGACGCCGGCATCCGCGCCCAGGGACGAGAGATTGGACAACTGTCCTACGCGCCCGGCGCAAAGGCGCACGAACCGGCGGAAGGCGGAGAGGTTGCGGATCTCGCCGACCCGGCGCACGTCGCGCTCCACGTAGGTTTCGAAATAATCGCCGAGCGCCTGACAAGGTTCGAGTTTTTGATCGTGAATCCGGGGGTAGAAACCGGAGTAGAGGACGTCGTCGACCTCCTCGCTCGCACCCGTCCGCCGCCTTTCGGCAAGCGAGAACGGCAGCAGGCGGAGAAGCCCCGTGCGCCCGGCGAGCGACTGGCTGACGGCGCCGGAGAGTTGGAACTGCTCGCTGCCCGTCAGAACGAAGAGGCCGTTTCTTCCCATTCCGTCGGCCAATACCTGGAGGTAGGACAGGAGTTCGGGAACGCGCTGAACCTCGTCCACTACGGCGCCCTCGCCCAGCCGGGAAAGGAAACCCCGGGGGTCGGTCTCGGCAAATTCCCGCAGGTCCGGCGCCTCGAGGTTGACGTACTCGAGGTGCGGAAAGGCCGCGCGGCAAAGCGTGGTTTTGCCCGACTGTCTCGGGCCGGTCACCGTGACGAACGGGTATTGCTCGAACAATGTAAACGTTTATCCGAGCCGTGATGGGCACGGAGCCGGGAGCATCGCTTCCATCGGATAGAATCCTCCCTTGCGACTGGTAACGCGATCCGACATGTGGTAATCATGTCGGCATGAAGATTTGCACGGAAGATGTTCAGG
>JAJDYR010000040.1 GCA_022825065.1 bacterium | reverse complement strand
CATCGCAGGCATGGTCAAGAAAGTCGGCGTGGACGCCACGTGCAACTCCCAGCGCTTCCCGCTCTTCAAGAAGCTCCACCGCGCCTACAAGGCCGGCAAGAAAAAAGGCGCCGCGGCCTACTACATGGGCTTCGGCAACGGAGCCGGTGAGTCCACCCTCGTGCTTCGCGGAACGTCGGGCTGCAAAGGCGCCTGGAGCGGCATGTGCTACCCCGAACTCGACAAGATGATCGACGAGGCCAATGCCACGGTCGACCCGAAGGCGCAACAAGCCGCGTTCGAAAGCGTCACAGACAAAATGAAGGAACTGGTGACGCACAAGATCGTCGTGAAGATCCACGACGTGCTCGGCCACCGGGCGAACCTCAAGTGGACCCCGCGCCACGACGAGACGCTTCTCCCCTGGGAGATCGAAGTGCTCGGCATGAACTAGGCGGGAGTTTTCGCTGTATCACGCCGCGGGGGGCGGCCAAAACGCCCCCCGCGGTTTTTTTGCACCTTCACGAATATCGCTTTTTTCTGAGGTTCAGACATGAAATTCGGCATCTTTCTGTCCGCACAGCAGAACCTGGACGCCAATCTGGTCGACGCGTTCCACTCTCAAATCGATCTGGTTCGCCTTACGCGTGACAAGGGTTGGGATTCTTTTTTCACCGGCCAGCACTACCTGAGCGAGGGCAACGTGCAGCACCTGCAGAACCTGCCCTTTCTCGCGCGCTTAAAGGCCGAAGCGGGCGACATGATGCTCGGCATCGGCGTGTTGCTCATCAACCTGCACAACCCGGTCTACGTGGCGGAGACCGTCGCCACCATGGACGTCATCGCCGAGGGCAACATGGCGTTCGGCGTCGGCCTCGGCTACCGCGACGTGGAGTTCGACGCCTTCGGCGTCCGGCGGGGCGAGCGCGTGAAGCGCTTCGTGGACTGCCTGGAACTGGTGAAGCGCTTGTGGACGGAAGAATCCGTGTCGTTCGAGAGCGAATACTGCACGCTGAAAGACGTGCGCATGAACATGCGGCCCGTGCAAAAGCCGCATCCGCCCATCTGGTTCGCGGCGAACAACGACCCGGCCGTGAAGCGCGCGGCGCACATGGGCGATACGCTGTTCATCAACCCCCACGCCACCACGCAGACCATCGCGCGTCAGATGGACGTCTACCGCGAAGGCCTGGCGGAGGCGGGGAAGTCGTTTCCGGAGGAGCTTCCCTGCATGAAGGAGGTCTTCTGCGCCAGGGACAGGAAAACGGCGCTCGAACTCGCAGGCCCCTACCTCGGGCAGAAATACAGGGACTACGCCCGCTGGGGACAGGACAAGGCGCTGCCCGGAGATGAAACCTTCGATCAGCCCTTCGAGGACCTGCTCAAGGACCGCTTCGTCATCGGCTCGCCCGAGGATTGCTACGAGCAGCTAAAACCCTACAAGGATATGGGCGTGAATCATCTCATCATCCGCACGCACTGGATCGGCATGCCCGCCTCCTCGGCGCTCGAAAGCGCGCGGCTCATCTCCGACGAACTCATGCCCGCGCTGAAGGCATAGAACGCTCGAAACCCCAGGGAGACACTTTTATGGCCTCTGCAAAAGATTTTCCCCGCTATCCGAAAACCGAATACGCCCGCCGCTACCGCGAGATCAGAAAAAGGATGCGCGCGCGGGGCATCGACGTCCTCATCTTCTACGGGGATTCGGGAATGCAGGGCGGCAACCAGGCCAACCTCAAATACGTCACGAACTACAAGGACCCGGTGAGCAGCTTCTTCGTCTTTCCGCTCAGGGGCGCGCCCGCCCTTTTCATCTCGAACAGGCTCTACCTCCCCTACGCCAAAAAGATGAGCATCATCGCGAAAACGGAAGCCGTGGACTACGAGCCGGGCGCGAAGGTCGAAGGACGCATCCGCGAACTGGGACTCGAGAAGGGAACCATCGGCCTGGTCGGCTTCCGCGGCATTCTGCCCGTCTCCATGCCGTTCAGCGTGGTGGACCACTGGCGCAAGGCTCTCAAGAGCGCGAATTTCACGGACGCCTCGGACATCCTCGCCGAAGTGAGGCTCATCAAGAGCCGTGAGGAACTCAGGTGGTTCCGGCGCGGGGCGGCGCTCACGGACATGGCCTTTGAAGCTCTGGATAAGAAAGCAAAAATAGGCATGAGCGAGTTCGAACTCGCCGCCACCATCTCCGGCGCATACGTGCCCAGAGGCGGAAGCCCGCAGCTCATCTTCGTGGGTTCGACCTCCATGGCGAGGCCGCAACTGATCTTCCCGAACCAGTTCCCCTCGCACCGCAAGATCAGAAAAGGCGACATCGTGCTCACGGAACTCTCCGCCGATTACGAGATGCACCCCGGCCAGGCGCACCGGCCCATCTCCGTCGGAGTGCAGCCGACACCCATCTACCGGAAACTCTACGAGGTGGGCGTGGAAGCCTACGAGCGCATCCTCAAGGCGTTGAAGCCCGGCAACACGCACGAGGACATCAAGCGCGCAGGTTCCATCATCGAGGAAGAGGGCTTCACCACCTTCGACACCACCTTCCACGGCTGGGGGCTGCTCATCGAAAACCCCCGCGTCGACGTGGCCGCCACCATCCTCAAGCGGCCGCAGAACGAGATCACCTTCACCGAAGGCATGCTCATGGTGATTCAGCCCAACGTCTGCACGGTGGACGGCAGGCGCGGCCTCCAGGTGGGGAACCTCGTGGAAGTCACGAAAACAGGCGCGCGCGCCCTCCAGAAGTTCCCCATGAAGTTCATGCGCATATAAAAAGCCGCCCCGTAGAGAATCTGCGGGGCGGCTTTTTGTTCCGGAAAAATCAGTTGGCCGGCATGGCCGCGATCTTCTCTCCCAAATCCTCGGCGAGAGGAGAACCCAGGCTTTTTAGTTTTTCCAGATCCGCCAGGGCGGCCGCCTTGTTGCCGGCCATGACGTGGGCGACGCCCCTGTATTCGAGCGCGGGCGCGTAGTCGGGCTTGATGGAGAGCGCCCTGTTGTAGGCGGCGATGGCCTCTTTCGCCTTGCCCATCTGCCTCAGGGAATAGCCCAGCATGTTGAAGGCCTTGTAATGCTGATCGTCTTCTTCGATCACCTTCAGGAACAGGGCTTCCGCCTCCGCCCATTTTCCCTGCCGCGCCTTTTCCTCTCCTTGCGCATAATTCTGTCCGGCCATCTCGGGCTTGGGATCGCCTGCCGGATAGGAGGGCGCCGCCAGGGCGAGCGACATCACGAACGCGAGAACAACGAAGGACAAGATTTTCATGGCATCATCTCCTGGAAAACGAAACTTCCATGTTAGACGGCGAATTTTCGATTGGGCGCGTCCGTCGTTACACTTGAGCAAGACGCAGTTTCGGATTCAGGTATACGGCAAAAAAAGAGGGCCGTCATTCACCCCCTCGGGTAAGCGACGGCCCTCATGCGAAATATCCGCTAGTTGTTGAGACCGCTTTGGTTCGCCACGGAAATGCGTGCGATGGCGCGCTTCAAGGACAGTTCCGCACGATCGAAATCAAGCTCTTCGTCGGCCTTCTGACCCGCCATGCGCTCCTGCGCGCGCTGGCGCGATTCCTGCGCGCGCCCGGCGTCGATGTCTTCGGCCCGTTCGGCGCTCTCCGCCAGGATGGTGATCTTGTCGGGGCCTACCTCGGCGTATCCCTCGATGATGGATACGAAATACCGCGCGCTGCCCGTGCGGTAGCTGAGCACCCCGACGCCTAGCTGGCACAGGTAGGGCGTGTGCTGGGGCAGCACGCCGAACTCGCCGTAAAACCCCGGGGCCGTCACCTCGTCCACCTCGGCGGAGACGAGCTTGCGCTCGGGCGTTACGATGTCGAGCATCATCTTGCCTTCAACCATCCCGTTATACCTCGACGCCCAGGCCCTTGGCCTTCTCTTTGGCGGTTTCGAGATTGCCCACCATGTAGAACGCCTGCTCGGGCAGGTGATCCACGTTGCCGTCGGCGAGTTCCTTGAAGCCCTGAATCGTATCCTCGAGCCGCACGTACACGCCCGGCGTGCCCGTGAACTGCTCGGCCACGTGGAAAGGCTGGCTCAGGAAGCGCTGAATCTTGCGCGCGCGCGCCACGATGATCTTGTCGTCTTCCGAGAGTTCGTCCATTCCCAGAATCGCGATGATGTCCTGAAGGTCCTTGTAGCGCTGGAGAATCTGCTGCACCTGCCGCGCCACACCATAGTGCTCCTCGCCCAGTATCCTCGGGTCCAGGATCCGGCTCGTGGAATCGAGCGGGTCCACCGCCGGGTAGATGCCGAGCTCGGCGATCTGGCGCGAGAGCACCGTGGTCGCGTCCAGATGGGCGAAGGAGGTCGCCGGCGCCGGGTCGGTGAGGTCGTCGGCCGGCACGTAGATCGCCTGCACCGAGGTGATCGAGCCCTTCTGGGTCGAGGTGATCCGCTCCTGCAGCGTGCCCATGTCGGTGGCGAGCGTCGGCTGGTAGCCCACCGCGGAGGGAATGCGGCCGAGCAGCGCCGAGACCTCGGAGCCCGCCTGGGTGAAGCGGAAGATGTTGTCGAT
>JAJDYR010000014.1 GCA_022825065.1 bacterium | reverse complement strand
AATCAGCTGCTCCAGCGAACCGGCCACGAACAAGTCCATCTGCTCGCGCCTCTTGCGGCCCATCATCTCGGGAACTCCCATCTCGGGCGAGTCGGGATACATCCATACGATCACAAAACCAGGACTTTTTCAACAGGCCCTCAAGGGGGGAGTTGATTCTTTTTTGCGGGGTGTTGCTTTTTTATACCCCCCTGTTAAGGGGGGGTAGGGGGGGTTGCTTTTCCAGGCGAGGGGGTTTTTCAACAACCTCGTCAGGGGTTGCCTGCGGTCGTGGCGTCCCGCGCGGCCAACCTCTTGCTGACTATCTCCTGAAACACCATCACGAGCCCTTCCTCGAGACCCAGCATGTGGGTTTCGTTCACTCCGTTCAGCAGGTTGGCCTGGATCCGTTCCGCCATCATGTAATCTTCGTCGTCCATAGTGACTTCCGCGTAGAGGAGGCGGTTGCGCAAAGCTTTCCGCCCCGACTCCCCGACGTATTTATCGGGAAGATAGAGCAGTTCCTGCGAGCAGAGCGTTCGATCCGGGGCCAGCGGCAAGAACCTGCTGATTAAAATGGTGTCATTGCGCACGATGACAATCGTGTTGGGGAACAGAACATAAAAAAGCGTTACGAAGTCGATAAGCTTTCTCTGTTTCTCCGGGACGTTTTCCGCATCAGGCAAGTTCGTTTGTGCGGCCATAACGCGCAGGTGAGGCCCCTCCGCGTCGTGAGAAAGAAAACCTTCGCGGAAATTCGGAGCCAGGGTTCCTTTGTGCAGATGCGCAACGTGGTAGCCTTCCAGGTTTATCTGAACAAGAAGCTTCCAGTTGGCCTTTTTCTCCGTCACGACCCTTTTGTAGCTGACATAACGCTCAAGACGGAACTCCGCGATATCTTCCGCGAAAGCGCCCAGCTCCTGCGCCGGATCGAACGATTCATGCCGGGTCGGGTGAACCCATACCAGCCCCGCGCTCTCCGCCGCCGAACACGCTTTCAGGCCGTAGTCCCGCTTGTCGATGCAAGGAAAGGCGGATGACCGCGGAATACCCCGTAGCGCGCCGTCCAGGCCATACGTCCACCCGTGAAACGGGCAAACCAGCGCCCGCAGCGGTTCGTCTTTCTCCCTGACGATAAGCGGTGCGCCCCGATGGCGGCAGGTGTTCAGAAATGCCCGGAGCACGCCGTCTTCGCCCCGGACGACGAAATACGGCTGGCGCGTCCAGTCGCTGAGCATGTAACTGCCAGGCTCACGAACGCTGTCCACGTGCCCGGCCACGAGCGGGCTGCCAGAAAACAACGTATCGAGCTCGCGTTCGAAGATCTCCTGGCTGGTATAGGCGTCCACGGACAGACGCAAGACCGTGTCGTAAATCTGTTGGTCTTCGCTTCGCCCGCGGAGTTCAAGCATTCTGTCGAGCAACGCCATCTGGCGTTCGTGCTTCATCGTTCCACGCGCTCCTTTGGTTCAGGTCGGAAGTCCCGTTCGCGCCGCATCGTACGACGCTCTCGGTTATCGAAAAAGGCGCATTCCGCGAGAACGTCGCCATCGCGCGCTCCGGCTTCCGCGATTTCCATGTGGAAACGGGTGATCGGTTTATACGGGAAGAAACCCTTCCCGTACTGTTCCGCGGGGTATTCGAGGTTTTTCGCCCGCTCAAGATCGTAGTGCGACCCGACATCCACAAAGCGCATCGCGTAGGCGGCGCGCTTGGGAAGCGCGCCCTCACCGAGCATGATGCTCCGGTGGACGACCATTTTGTTGAACAGGAGCGCGTCGCCGGGCGCGAAATCGTCTTCGACCTGGTGGTTCTCCAGTATCTCGCACATGGTCGGCGAATTCAGGATTCCTTCGCGCATGGCGAAGTACTCATTTACGTTCGTCCTGACCCCGGCGCGCTCCTTGGCCTCCAGCGTCGAGACAACCGCCGGCTCGATCTGGCGGAAGACGAAATCGCCCGATATGACGTTCTGGGGGACATAAGCCATTCCGCCCCGCTGGCCCTTCGTATCCACGGGATGCAGCGGCGCCCAAATGGTGCACGCGAATTCCTCAGCGGGCTGAAAGCCGAAACTCTGCACGCCGACATGCCAGGGGAGCCCCTTGCTGACGTTCTTTTCGATTTCAAAGCACAACTCGGCAGTCAGAAAGAGATCGCATTCGGCCAGGTCCGTCAGGGCCCGACGGAAATAAGGCCGTTCCATCAGCTCATAGACTTGCCCTTTATCGGTCTCGAAGTCATACGTCGTTCGTATGTCGAGAAGCTCCGCTGAACGAGATTTGTCGAAACTGGTGGCCCCCTCTCCGCTCAATTCGACTTCGACGCGATTCAGCAGCGCCTTCACCACGTTATCGTTCAGGAACCCTTCGAGTTTGACGAAGCCGTCGCGCCGGAATTGCTCCTTCTGCTCGGGGGTGATGAGGAACTCGTTGTCGAAAGGATGGCTGCTCATCGTATCCTCCTGCGCGTTTCCGCCGGCGATATTCAACCGGCCTGGAGAGAGCGTTCGCGCCGGATGGTACGGCGATCGCGGTCGTCGAAAAAGGCGCATTCCGCGAGAAGGTCGCCGTCGCTCGCTCCGGCTTCTGCGATCTCGATGTGCTGACGGGTGAAAGGTTTATACGGAAAGAACCCCTTCCCGTACATTTCCACGGGGAATTCGAGCATCCGCGCCCGCTCCAGATCGTAGTGCGAGCCCGCATCGATGAAGCGCATCACGTAGGCGGCCCGCCTGGGAAGCGCGCCCTCACCGAGCATGATGCTCCGGTGGACGACCATTTTGTTGAACAGGAGCGCGTCGCCGGGCTTGAAATCGTCTTCGACCTGGTGGTTCTCGAGTATCTCGCACATGGTCGGTGAATTGAGGATCCCCGAGCGCATGGCGAAGTATTCATTTACGTTCGTCCTGTCCCCGGCCCGCTCCCTGGCCTCCAGCGTCGAGACGACCGCCGGCTCGATCTGGTGGAAGATGAAATCGCCCGATATGACGCGATCGGGGACATAAGCCATCCCGCCCCGCTGCCTCTTCGTATCCACGGGGTGCAGCGGCCCCCATAGCGTGCACCCGAATTCTTCCGCGAGCTGAAAACCGAAGCTCTGCGCGCCGACATGCCAGGGAAATCCCTTGCTGACGTTCTTTTCGACTTCAAAACACTGCTCGAAGGTCAAAAAGAGGTCGCATTCGACCAGATCCGTAAGGGCCCTTCGCAGGTAAGGCCGTTCCAGCAGTTCATAGACGGCGGTCATTTCGCCCGCGAAGTCATACTTCGCTCGATTGA
Source organism: bacterium (assembly GCA_022825065.1). Classification (GTDB taxonomy): domain Bacteria; phylum UBA8248; class UBA8248; order UBA8248; family UBA8248; genus Bin107. The sequence goes on along the minus strand of JAJDYR010000014.1, from coordinate 82,956 downwards.
ACATCGCATCGGCCTTGAAACTGTCGGCCTCCCCCCGGTCCATTTCGGCTTCGACGCGATTCAGCAGCGCCTCGACCACTTCAGAGTTGTAGAACCCTTCGAGTTTGACGAAGCCGTCGCGCCGGAATCGCTCCTTGTGCTCGGGGGTGACGTGGAACTCGTTGTCGAAAGGATGGCTGCTCATGGCTTGCTCCTCCCATGACTGTCTGTTCAAATGCATCCGGCTGCCCGGAAAAGTAAGTTAGCATAGCGTGGCGGACGAGGGCAATTTTTTTCAAAGGGAAGGATCCGGGGCGCTTCGCCGGAATGACGGCGGTGGTCAATTCCGACCCGTGAGGACTTCTTCAACAACCCCGCTAGCGAGGGTCCCGTTTCGTTTTGCGTGTTTTCTTGCGCGTCATCACGAGCCGGCCGAGCGGGTCCACCTCCACGCGGAACGAGGGCGGGATGAGCACCGTGGAATCGGGCTGCTCGATGACCGCGGGTCCCGGAACCCGGTTTCCGCCTTTGAGGCGTTCTCGTTCATAGATGGGGCAGTCGATGAAACTGCCGGCTTCCTGGAAATGCACCTTCCGCTCGCCCTTGAGCGCCGCTTTGGGGCTTCGTGAGCCTGCGGCGATTTCTTTCGGGCGAATCCGGTCCGTGAGACCGATGGCCGAGACGCGAAGGCTGACGGCCTGGACGCTTTCCGCCTCATCGGAATAGCTGTACTGGCGCAGATGCGCGTCGTGAAACGCCCTTCGCGCCTTGCCGAGCCACCTGGCGTTCACCTTGCCGCCGGGCAGCGGCACGTTGATCTCGTAGTTCTGAAGCGGATAGCGCAGGTCGGCCGAGCGCGCGAGCAGACGCTTTGCCCGGGGCGCCTTCTCGGCCTTGAGCCATTCGTCCGCCGCAGCTTCCAGCTCGGCCATGAGAGCGGCGATGGATCCTGCGTTGTCCCCGTCGAGGCTCAGGCGGGTGGTGGCCGTGAAGTCCGCTCTCATGTCCGCCCAAAGCAGGCCGAGGGCTGAGAAAACGCCCGGCGCCTCGGGGATGACGATGCGCGGAATCCCGAGTTCGTCCGCCAGGTCCGCCGCGTGCAGGGGACCCGCGCCGCCGAAACCGATGAGCGCGAAATCGCGCGGGTCATAGCCCCTGGCGACCGAGACCACGCGCAGGGTGCGGACCATGTGCGCGTTGACGACTTCGATGATTCCCGAAGCAGCTTCCATGGTGGAAAGACCGAGCGGCCCGGCTATCTTCTCCCCGATGGCTTTTTCCGCGTATTCGGGGTTGAGGCGCGATTCTCCGCCGACGAAATAATCCGGGTTCAGGCGGCCGAGGACGAGGTTCGCGTCCGTGACGGTGGGTTCCTCGCCCCCGCGCCCGTAGCAGACCGGGCCGGGTTCGGAACCCGCGCTGCGGGGGCCGACTTTCAGAACGCCCACGCCGTCCACCGAAGCGATGGAGCCGCCGCCCGCGCCGCATTCGGTGAGATCGATGACGGGCGTCTTGACGGGATATCCCGTGAAGCGCACCGCCAGGGACTGGTGCATGCCCATCCCGATCTCGTATTCGGTGGTGGTCTTGTAGGCGCCGCCCTCGATGAGGCTCGCCTTGGCCGTGGTGCCGCCCATGTCGAAGGAGATGACGTCGGGCTCTTCGATCTCCTGAGCGAGGACGGCGGCGGCGATGACGCCCGCCGCGGGGCCAGATTCGATGAGCGTGTGGGGGCGCTCGCGCGCAGAGGCCGGCGACATCAGCCCGCCGGCGGAGTTCATGATGAGGAGCTTCCCGGGGCGGTGGCCGAGCCGGGATACCTCATCGTGCAGCCTTTCCGTGTACCGCGCGAATATGGGCTTCAGGTAGCCGACGAGTGAGGCCGTGCTGGTTCGTTCGAACTCGCGGAATTCGGGCGTGATGTCCGAAGAAGCGACGATGTGGCGGCCCGGAAGCGCGCGAACGAGATGTTCTTTCACCCGGTGCTCGTGGGCGGGATTCAGGTAGGAGAAGAGCAGCGCGATCACCACGGACTCGGCGCCCGAGGCGTCTAGCGCGCCTGCCAGCCGGTCGAGTTCCGTTTTCGTCAGTTTTGTGACGACGTCTCCATTCCACGCCAGCCGCTCGTTCACCTCGAAACAGAGCCGCCGGGGGATGAGGGGCCTGGCCTTCACTTCCTGCAGGTTGTACAGGCTCGGCCTGCGCTGGCGGGCGATCTCGAGGATGTCCCGAAACCCCCGGGTGGCGACCAGGGCGGTGCGCGCCCCTTTTGATTCCAAAACGGTGTTGGTGGCCACGGTGGTGGCGTGGAGGATGCGCCCCACTTCCTCGGGCGATATGCCTTGCGTCGCCCTCAGGAGTCCGTTTACGAAACAACCCTCCAGGTTCACCGGCGTGGTGTCCACCTTGTAGGAGGCGATGAGTCCCTCCCGCTCTCCCATGAGGACGACGTCGGTGAACGTGCCGCCGATGTCCACGCCGACGCGGTATTTCGCTTTCTTCTCAGGAGCCATGCTGGAGGGCCTCCCTGCGTTTCAGCGCTTCATCGACAAGGGCCTTCGGATAGGACGCCCTGGCGTATTCGAGCGAAATCTTTCCGTCCGCGAGATCGGCCGCCAACTCTTCCGGAGGGTGTTCGGCCGGGTCGCCGTACCCGCCGGCCCCGGCCGACTGGCACCTGAGCACATCACCCTCCCGCATCTCGTGGGGGCCGCCCTTGCTCGGCAGCTTCGCCTCGTTCGGTTCTCCGGGATTTTTCAGGTGAATCCCCCTCGCGCCTTCCTTGCCCCCGAAAAGGGGCCAGGGAGAAAAGTCGTGCCTGTCGGCGTGGGCGATGAAGCCCGTGTCGCTCAGCATCAGAAAGTCTTTTCTCGTGGCGAGCCCGCCCCGGCGGCGTCCCGCGCCGCCGCTGTCGGGCACGAGTTCGAAGCGCTCCACGCGGATGGGGTATTCACTCTCCAGGATCTCGACGGGCAGGTTCGGTATGTTGTTCGTGTGAATCTGCACGGCGTCCATTCCATTGCTCGTCTCGCGGCCGCCCATGCCGCCGCCGATGCCGTCGATGCAGATGAACGGCCTTCGCCGGATGGCGTCGAAGCCGTGGATGTTGATGGAGGTGGTGCCGTGTCCGCAGGCGCATACGCGCTCGGGCGCGACCTTCGACATGACGCCGATGAGCAGATCGGCCAGCCGCTGGCAGGTGGTGCCGCGTCCGCCCACGGGCGCGGGCGGGCTGGGGTTCACGACGCTCTCCTCGGGCGCCACGAGCCTCACCACGCGCTCGAACGCCGCGTTGGACCACAGTTCGGGGTCGATGGTCGCCTTGAGCGCGTAGGCGACGGTGGCGAACAGCGCCTCGTAGACGACGTTCACGCCGCCCGTTCTCTGCCGGCTCGAACCCGTGAAGTCGAACACCATGTGGGGTTCGGGCTCGTGGGAGATGGTGAGCGTCACCTTGAGCGGTACCGGGCCGGGCACGTGGGCGTCGTCGTCGAGCTGGTCCTCGAAATCCCACGTTCCCTCGGGCAGTTCCTGTATCTTCGAGCGAATCGTGCGCTCGTTGTAGTCGAGCACGCCTTCCACGAGTTCGAGAAAACGCCCGGCGCCGTATTTTCCGCTGAGTTCCTGAAGACGCCGGACGCCCAGCTGGTTGCACGCGGCCTGCGCGCGGAGGTCGGCCGGCCTGTCCTCAGAAAAGCGCATGTTCAGGAGGATGAAGGAGAAGAGGTCTTCCTGCAGGACGCCCTCCCTGAAAATTTTCATGGGCGGTATGCGCAGGCCCTCCTGGTATATCTCGGTGCAGCCCTCGGTCATCGCGGCGCCCGGCTTGATGCCGCCCACGTCCGGCCAGTGGCCCATGTTGGCGACGAAGCCGATGAGGCGCTTGCCGTCGAACACCGGGGAGGCCACCGTGACGTCGGCGAGATGGGTTCCGCCGCCGTGGTAGGCGTCGTTCGCCAGAAAGGCGTCGCCGGGCCTGAGTTCTTCGAGCGGATAGCGCTTCAGGATGTTGCGGATGATGCTCAGCATCGCGCCCAGGTGCATGGGGATGTGCTCGGCCTGTGCGATGAGGCGGCCTTCGGCGTCGAAGATGGCCGTCGAGGCGTCCTGGCGCTCCTTGATGTTCGTGGAATAGGCCGTGCGGATGAGCGCCGCGCCCATCTCCTCGGCCACCGAGAGCAGGGCGTTCGAGAAGACCTCGAGCGCGACCGGATCGGGCATCGCCGATGCGCGCCGCTTCGTTCTCTTCCGGCGCGAGGCCGCTTTTTTCGGACCCGCTTTCGTGCGTCCGGCCGGCATGAAGATATTTCTCCCTCGCTTGGGCGGATGAGGCAACGGGAAGCAGCGCCCCTCATCCGGCGAAATCGTTTTTCCGCTCTTCGTTCAAGGCGAGACGTTTCGGGAATGCGCGTCCGCCGCCGGGTGGTTGCAGGGGCGAACGCGCTGCTCACCGGACGCCCGGGTTTTTCGCTAAAACTTTCAGGAAAACCTTCTGGAGCATTCCGCTTCCTGAGCGTTACGTCAAGACGACGCGGATGTGTCTCCCCCAAAGTCCAAGATTCCCCTAGTTTACGTCCAGAGCCGGGGTAACCAGGACGGGAGGCCGCTCTACTCGGAAGCCCAGATAGCAGAGATAGGCTACGTCGCCTGCATCGACGCCATCCTGTATCTCACGCTTAGTTTCCATTTCATGAAAAAAGCCCTCAAGGAGGTGCGCAAGACGGGCGATTACACGGGCATGATGCATGAGGAAAGCCCGGCTCTTCTGTGGTAGTCAGTAGCTGCGGGCGAAATTGTCAGTCAGTGTCGCCTTACAGACGAGCAAGCAAGAACGGAGTTTCAGTTGCGGTCAGGATCGCCGTTTAGTCTGGGTTGTGAATCAAATTTGAAGTACATAAGCGAGTGACTAATCTCTAAGTTGTGTAGTAAGTATAAATTGATTGTATAGGGAGCACCTCGTTGTGCTCGGCTTTGAAAGAGATGGTTTGTAATCCAGTGGGCCTGCCCCTATTGTTATAGTGATTACTATAATAGTTGCCCAGACGGAATAATTACATTGCCTCTAAAGCCTAAGCATAATGCAAGCGCGTCTATGGCTGGTTATCTTTTTCAGTGCCGTTTGGCTCTGTTGCATGGCTTGCAGATGGCTAAGAAAAAACCGAACGGCCATATTTCGATTGAAAAGTTTGATGATATCGCCTTTGAGAACGACGATTTGTCTTTGTGTCTTTCACAAGCCAAACACAGTGTAAACCCCAAAACGCTGGATGATATGAGCGTAGATGTCTGGAAAACGCTCAATATCTGGATGAGTCACTTTGATCAAGGCTTAATTACCTTAAATTCGACAAAGTTCGTTCTCATCACTACTTCAACTAGTGCTGAAGGGTCTGCGATGTCCTTACTACGCCCAGGGACTAGCATCGAAGAGCGAGAGCAGTGTTTGTTGTTGTTGCGCAACGCTGCACACCGTTCGGGGAACATGCAAACGGCTGCCGCTCGTTCCAAATTTTTAGCTCTAACTGACGAGCAGGCATTGATTTTTCTCAAACAAATAGAGGTTTTAGACAACCATCCCAACCTTATTGATGTTATGAGTGAAATTGAAGGTGAGATCGTGTTAATCGCGCCCTCACACATACAACTAGCAGCAGCCTATCTGGAGGGGTGGTGGCTTGGTGTTGTGGGAAAATGCTTGATTGAAGACACCAATGCGTCAATCCCTGTGCAGCATATTATTATGAAAGCGAATGAAATCGGGAAATCGCTCGGGGGCGATGCGCTGCCTATTGATGATCCGAATGAACTAGGTGCTAAAGGATATTCCGATGATGATGAAGTTGAAATGTTCGTCCGTCAAATGCGTGCTGTTAATCTTCCAGATCGAATTGTGCGGCGGAGTACTCAAGACTACTATCGAGCGTTTGCCCAGCGCTCGAAGTGGGCTAGAGAAAATCTATTACTTGATTTGGAACTAAGTAAATACGACGCTAGTCTTAAAGATAAATGGGAGCGCAAGTTCGATGCTGAATTAACAACGAAACCGATTTCCACAGAAACGGAAAAGAATGATATGGGACGCGACCTATGCCTATGGGCGTCTCAACAGTCGATCCCGCTTCGTAACATAGTCGAAGCATGGATTACGTCAGGCTCATTCCAAGGACTCGCCGATCGATTACAGATAGGTTGGCATCCTGAATACAAGACTATCTTCGCAAAGGAGTTATCAGATGGCTCCCCTTGATTCTTGGGACCTGAGGCCAGCGGAGGAGGCCAACCTCTTTAATCCAGCGTTTGTCGGTTCACTTATTTATGAATATGCCAAAGAGTATCAGAAGAGCAAAGTCAACGGTGTGCCACTTACCTTTATCCCGATTGCGCTGTCTATTACACTTCATCGACCAACGCGTAACCGACTACCTCACTCCACGATCTCGTCGCTCTACCAGTGGGTGCAGGAAAACGAAGATTTGTTGATTGGATTCCACGAACGAGTTACAGGGTTGCTCCCGTATGTTCGTGAGGCAATCCAGTTCGCAATGCAGCAGAGGACAATTCAATTCGGAGCAGGTCATTTGATTCAAGTGGGAGAAGCGAAAGCGCATTTCCCCGCTTCGTTTTTGCGAGATACGACAACTGAAGTAGCTGATGCGGTGAAAAGGTTACAGTTTATGGCTCGCTGGTTTCTAAAGTCCGGATCGGAACCATCGATTTTGGCATGCTGGGGTGTCCGACCATGAGTTTCACGATCTCCGCAATTGTACTTTACAGCCATGATGGACAGACCCGTGTTCTTAAGTTTCAAGAGTATGGTCTTAACATCGTCACCGGTAATTCGAAGACTGGGAAGTCGGCAATCATTGATATTGTAGATTATTGCCTGGGACGTGGTAGCTATAATGTTGCGGAAGGCGAAATCAGGCGAAAAGTATCATGGTTCGGTTTACACCTATCAAAGGACGGAGATGAAGTTTTTGTTGCTCGGGACAATCCCGGCCCAGGTGTGTCGACAGGCTCACAAGTATATTTCCAGCGTGGTAAGATCGAAAGTTATCCGTCTGTTGACGATATATCAAAGAATACAACAGCCAGCAGCCTTAGCACTTTTATAACCCAGTTCGCAGGTATTATTGAGAACGAACATCGGCCCAGCAGCGGTACACGCCCGCCGTTGAGTGCGAATATTAAGCACGCCATATGGCTTTGCTTTCAACCCCAAGGGACAGTTGCTACTAAAGATCAATTGTTTCACCGGATGAATGAGCAACAATTGCCACAAGCGCTAAAGGATACTTTGCCTTATTTTCTCGGAGCGGTGGATGAGGAACATTTTCGCTACCTAGCTGAATTGGATGAACTGACTGACAGGCTACGATTACTGGAGGCTCAAGAGGGCAAGCGTCAGCAGGCTATCGAACTCAGCCGAAACCGCATCGCGCGGATGGTTAATGAAGGCAAGAGGCTAGGTCTAATTGCACAAGACTACCAAGCCGTTGACGATAGTGTGTTCCAATATCTTGCTGGAATCGCGACGATCGACGTAAATGCTCCGACTATCGTTCAAGATTTTGGCGAGACGATACAGAACTTGAGAGCGGAACAGTCATCGATTCAAGCTAGGCTTTCTGAATTGAACCAAGATATTCGTGCGGCTCGAACCTTTCTCTCTGTGCAGACGGATTTTTCCAGAGAGGGAAATGAGCAATTGGCCCGTCTAAAAAGTATTGGACTCTACGATATTGGTGAGGAGCGTGAAATTCATTGTCCCTTGTGCGAGTCGGAATTGAGAACGCCAACCCCGCGTGTGGAGCAAGTTACGGACTCGCTTCGAAAAGTGGACGGCTTGTTAAATGCAGTTCATCGCGAAAGTCCTCACATACAAGAACATATTGGGCAATTGAGTGGTCAAATCGACAAACTAACGGAAGAACTCAAAGAAGTTCAGCGGGAATTGGCCCATGCAATCACAGAAAATGAGAACGTTCAAGCTGCTCAAGATCAATTAGTTGCCCGGGCTAGGTATCTTGGAAAGCTGGCAGACTTCTTGGAGATCGTTCAGCCGGACGAAGGGGAAGACGACACTAGCGAGCGAATCGCGGAAGTGAGAATCCTGATCGATGGTGTTCGACAGAAACTTAATTCAGAGGAAACAGTTTCTCGGGTGGAAACTTTCCTTAATTTAATTGGACAGAGAATGACTGAATATTCTAAAGAGCTTGACCTTGAGCATAGTGGAAGTTCGCTTCGCTTGGATATTAAGAAACTTACAGTGGTAGCTGATACCGAAGATGGACCGATTCCCCTCAATCGAATGGGTAGTGGCGAGAATTGGGTCGGCTATCACGTTCTGGCTCACCTTGCCCTTCATTGGTGGTTCCGGAGGAGGAAACGGCCAGTACCGGCTTTTCTTATTCTTGATCAACCTACACAAGCCTACTATCCGCCCGACCGTGTAGACGGCAGTCTTGATGAAATCGAAAAAGATGCGGATAGGCTTGCTGTTCAAGCCTTGTTTAGACTGATGCACCAAGCATGTGGGGAAATTGAGAGACCGTTTCAACTAATCGTTTTCGATCATGCCCACCTCAGCGATGATTGGTTCGAATCGTCGATTGTCGAAGAATGGCGTGGTGAGAATGCACTAGTCCCTCGTTCTTGGCCTAGCGACTGAGTTATCTAGTTTGAGCGCAGAGATATGGCCTTTCACAAGCTGAGCTTGTCGCCGACCCAGCGCAAATCCATGATGGATCCATATGCCAAACTGTCGCCATTTGAAGAAAACGCCGCCGCGTTAGAGCCGTTGACTGCAGCCGGGCCGCCTCCGGCTGTCCTCTCGAATAGAACAGAGGATATGCCGGCCAGCCGCTTGAACGGCCTGGCGTTCCTCCCCACCGCATTTGCGCATCATTGACGGATGTCGCCAATTTCGCCAAATCTCCGATGAACTGAGGACACCATGCTTGCCGTTATTTTTGAAGTTAACCCAACTGCCGAGGGCAAACAGGAATATCTCGATATCGCTGCCGGCCTCAGGGAACACCTTGTAAAGATTGATGGATTCATCTCCATCGAGCGGTTTCAAAGCCTGGTGGATGGAGGGAAAATTCTGTCCTTGTCATTCTGGCGGGATGAGGCGGCGCTGTCGGAGTGGCGCAACCTGCTTGAACACCGTCAGGCGCAGGCAAAGGGCCGCGATGAATTGTTTGCCGATTATCGTATCCGCGTGGCCGAAGTGTCACGCGACTACACGATGACCAAACGCGGTGAAGCGCCCGGGGACAGTCTTGCTGCTCTAGGCTGACGCGGGCGGCGTGTCGGATCCAATCACCGGAATAATGTAAATCACCCGGTCCGTGTCACCACCGCACATGCGGAGAACGGCCTTCGGAGACGATCGCCCTCAACCCGGGGAGAGCGTTGCACGGGCCGTTCGCGAACCGCCCTGCGGGAGGTGAAACATGAGCGCGGGGAGAGGTTTTTTCAACAGCCCCGTACGGCGCGCCTCCGGGGGTCGGCGAGGCGGTCAGGCGCGTGAACATGGCTGCGGACGCGGATTCAGGCCTCGTCTTTTCCCGGAACCAGGAGGAGGCGCTCGCCGCTCCCGGGAGGTCCAAGATTCCCCTGGTGTGCGTCCAGAGCCGTGGCAACCGGGACGGGAGGCCGCTCTACTCGGAAGCCCGGATGACGGAGATGGGCTACGTCGCCTGCGTCGACGCGATTCTGTATCTCGCCGTCACGGGGTTTTCTCGGCGACGGGGTGTGCCCGGAAGGCCGCCCGACGGCCTCCGGTTTTTCAGGCGGCGGAGGGGGCGCGGATCGAAGGATCCGGATGGCCGCTCAGGCGAGGCGGGGAGCGCGTGAAAATGCAAAAAATAATATGTGAAAAATACGGTAAAATTCGATAAATTCACGGGGTTTTTCGATAAAAAACTGAAAATTTATTTTTTGAGAATGACGCCGCGGAATCCGGGCGCAGGGGAATTCTGCCATGGCCCGTTGCGAATGAGACAACGGCAAATGCGCGCAAATGCTGCGAGTTGCGGGGTGATGGGGCGCGGCGGGCCGAATCGTCATGGCCGGAAGCCGGTGATCACCCGCCCGTTGCGGCCGGCGCCGCCGCAGGAGGGGAGGGATCGGCTCGAAGCCCGGAAAAAACAGCCTTCTTGAGGGAGGGATTCTCAACTGATGCAAGAGGGGTTGCCTGTTGAGGAGAAAAGGACGCCGCGACCGGCAATCCTTCCTTCAGCAGTCGGGATAGACCTTTTCCCTTGACACTCACCTTACCCCTCGCTAGGTTGCCTTGGGGCGTTCATCCGCCCCTCCGTCGGTCCGGAAGGGGGGACTATGGCCATCGCATCGGATGTGGAAATCGCGCAAGCCGCAAAGCTCAAACCCATCACCGAAATCGCCGAAGAACTGGGCCTGGGGGCCGATGAAATAGAACTCTACGGCGCGCACAAGGCCAAGGTGAGCCTCGAAGCGCTCGAACGCCGCAAGGACGCGCCGGACGGAAAACTCATCCTCGTTACCGCCATGACGCCCACCCCGCTGGGCGAGGGCAAGACGCTCACCACGGTGGGCCTCGGCCAAGCGCTGGCGCGGCTCGGCAAAAAAAGCGTCATCTGCGTGCGCGAACCCTCGCTCGGGCCGGTGTTCGGCATCAAGGGGGGCGCGGCGGGCGGCGGCATGTCCCAGGTGCTTCCGATGGAGGACATCAACCTCCACTTCACGGGCGACATCCACGCGGTCACCTCCGCCCACAACCTGCTCTCCGCCCTGATGGACGCGCACATATTCCACGGAAACGATCTCGCGTTCGACGTGAACCGCGTCACCTGGAAGCGCGTTCTGGACATGAACGACCGCGCGCTGCGCCACGTGCTGGTCGGCCTCGGCGGCAGGACGCACGGCGTGCCGAGGGAAGAGGGCTTCATGATCACGGCGGCCTCGGAAATCATGGCCGTGCTGTGCCTCGCGAGCGACCCGGGGGACATGAAAGAGCGCATCGCGCGCATCGTGGTCGGCTACACGCGGAAGGGCGCGCCCATCACCGCGGGCGATCTGAACGCCGCGGGCGCCATGGCCCTGCTCCTGAAAGACGCCATCAAGCCCAATCTGGTGCAGACGCTCGAAGGCTCGCCCGCCTTCGTCCACGGGGGGCCTTTCGGGAATATCGCCCACGGGACGAACTCGCTCATCGCGGACAGGCTGGCGTTAAAGCTGGGCGACGTGATGGTCGTGGAAGCCGGATTCGGCTCGGATTTGGGTGCGGAGAAATTCTTCGACATCACCGCGCGCACGGGGGGCCTGAGCGTAGATGCGGTGGTGCTCGTGGCCACCGCCCGCGCGCTCAAGCTCCACGGGGGCGTTCCCTTCGACAAGGACGCGCTGACGGAGGAGAACGTGGACGCCGTAACGGATGGCTTCTCGAACCTCAAGGTCCACATCGAGAACATGCAGGGCTTCGGCGCGCCCGTGGTGGTGGCCGTGAACCGCTTCGCTTCGGATACGGACGCCGAAATCGCGCGCGTGAAGGAGCTTTGCGCCGAGGCGGGAGCGCCGTGTCACGCGCATGAGCTTCACGCCAGAGGCGGCGAGGGAGGAGTCGAACTCGCCGAGACGGCTTTCAATCTCGCCGCCGCGAACGATGCGCCCTACACGCCGCTTTATTCGCTCGATATGCCGCTCAAGGAGAAGATAGAGGCCATCGCGACGCGCATCTACCGAGCGGGAGCGGTGCGCTTCGAGCCGACGGCGGCGCGCAGCCTGCGCTCCTTAACGAGGCTGGGCTACGGCGAGCTCCCCGTCTGCATCGCGAAGACGCAGGCCTCCCTCTCCGACGACCCCAAGAAGCCGGGCGCGCCCGAGGGCTTTACCCTGAACGTGCGCGAGGTCTACGTGTCCGCGGGGGCGGGGTTCGTCGTCGCCATCGCCGGGAACATCATGCAGATGCCCGGCCTCGCCAAGACTCCCGCCTCGGCCGGGATGGACGTCACGGCTGAGGGGAAGATTACGGGGCTGTTCTAGGGAGCGCGCGCGGCGCCCGGCGCGTGGAGCCGCAACGGGCAACGGCCTGGAGCTACCCCTCCCCGCTCAACTCATCCAGCTTGCTTTCGAGCCGGTCGATGACCTCGGCGGCGTCGGATGCCGCGTTGTAGTCCTGCGCGAGGTCACCGTCGCCGCAGGGGCTTTTCACTACGAAGAACACGGACTTCTCGCCGATGGTGCGCCCGCCGTGGCGCGTGTTCCTGGGGATGTGCACGAGGTCGCCCGGCTCGACGACCCGCTCCTCATCGCCCACGATCACGTAGCGTTTGCCTTCAAGCACGAGATAGAACTGCTCCTCGTTGGGGTGGTAGTGCGGCGTCGCGCCCTCGCCCTTCAGGTACGTCACGATCCCCACCTTCATCAGTTCGCCGGGCACCGTTTTGGCGGTCGCGGGCGATATGGCGGCGCGGACCTCTTCCATCTCGGAAATCTTGTAGAACGGCATGATTCTCTCCTCTTATTCGGAGTATTCGCGGAGCTTCTCTTGCAAGCGTTGGGTGATGGCCTCCGCGTCCTCCGCGTCGTGGTGATCCTGATCGAGCGTGCCGTCGCCGGCGGGACTCTTGGCGGTGAACATGCGTACCTCCTCGATGATGACGCCCCCGTGTTTCGCCCCCCGGGGGATGTGGACGAGGTCACCGGGGCCGATGAGCCCTTCCTCGTCACCCACGATCATCCACTGCCTGCCCTCCAGGATGTAGAGGAACTGCTCCTCGTTCGGGTGGTAGTGGGGTCTCGACATCTTGCCCTCGGGATAGGTGACGAAGCCCACCTTCACCAATTCTCCCGCCAGACCCTTGAAGCGGCCCATGGGCTGGGCGGCGACGCGGGATTCGGCCATCTCGGATGCTCTGTAAAAAGGCATTTTAATACGTCTCCTCCTGTCTATTGCTCCCCATATTTCGTAGAGAGTGGCACGCCAGAACCCCTTGCCGGCTGGGGCAATCGGGCGCTCGGGAACCCTTGCATCTGCAACACCGGGTTCGCCCATTCTATAGAATCCGTCCGTTATACGCACGAGAACCACGGGGTACGCTTGCGGGCGATTCAGGGAACGTAAGAATATGGTAATATTCCTATCGAAGGCCGCCGTTTTACTCAAAAGTTCTCAAGGGAAATTCCCGCTATGCCTCGCCGCATCATCCGCGGGCTCAAATGCTCCGCCGCTATTGCATTCGCCCTCTTGCTCACCGGCTGCGCGGTCCAGACGTTTCCCACGATGGGAGTGCTGCGAGAGGGGCTGGCCGGAATGGTGGGCGCTCCCGTAGACGCTCTCGTCCAGCAGATAGGGTATCCGGAGAGCGACGTCACGGTCGGCGGCCGGAAAGTCTACACCTGGGATTACAGGAAAGCCTTCACCTATTTCGTGCCGGAAACCATTTGCCGCGATGAGATCACGTTCTATCCCCGGGGCCGCAAGGAAGTGGTGCGAGTGTGCGAAACGCATCAGGTGGAGAAAACGGTGCTCCACCACTGCACGATCAAGGTGGAAGCCGACGAGGCGGAGGAGATTACCGGATTCAGCTTCGACGGCAATGCCGATGGATGCGAACACTTCGCCGTGGTCTTCCGAAACCTCCCTTACGAGGCGTGCATCCAGAAGCTCTCCGGTCTCAAATTCGTGGTGAACATCGGGACGGAGCCGCAGGAGAAGCTGACCGCCGCCATCGCCCGGTGCGAGAGGCTGCACCGCTAGGCCTGAATCATCACAAGAACTCCAGGGGCCTCACGCCGTCTGTCCCGCCGTCTCCTCCCGTGCGCCCGCGCCGCCTAATAGACGCATCAGCGAATCGAGCCCGGGCTGCGCTTCCAGGGATTCCAGACGCGAGAGAACCTCTTCGTACTCTTCTGCTTCCAGAGCGGATTTCGCGCAATCACGGAACTTGGAGCGTATCTTCTCATTCTCCATCGGCCAGAGCGCGCAGCCGCGCGAGACGTCGGTTCTCTTTTTGAGGGTTCGTCCGTCGTTCAGAAAAACCCGCACCTCGCTCGGGCGGCGCTCTCCGGGTCGCCAGCCCATGTCGTCAGCGGTGGCGTGAATTTTCTTCATCCAATCCTGGAGCAGGGGTTCGCGCACCGCTTCGTCCGTGAAGGTATCGAGGCGCAAGTCCCTGTCCAGCAGCATGCGCGCGAGGCAGTACTCGATGGAGAATTTGCCTTCCAGTCCCGTCTTGGGCGCGTGGTAGCGAAGCACCTGCATGGAGATTTCGAGCAAGGAGACCTCGATGCGCGCCACGTCCGCCGCAGTCAGGCCCGCCTCCTCCACCAGGTCGTAGAGCGCGTCCACCGCCGGGTGGGTCGAGAGGCAGCACGGGTAGGGCTTCATGTTCATGCCCGGCTCCGCCAGCGCGAAGGGCCGCCCGAGGCTCTCGATGACCGCTTCACCATCCGGCGAGCCGCCGCCCGCGTATACGTCCAGAAAACCGCGTGGGGCTTCGAGGATCGTCGTGTTCGCCGTGAGGCCCGCCGCCGCCAGTTCCGCCGCGCGGAGGCCGGCCTCGGGCGCTAGGCCTGCGTGAAGCGGCTTCGTCATGGTGCCGAAGTTCGCGTGAACGCCCGAGGCATGGGATGCCGCGATGCCGAGCGCGTGGCGCGTGGTCTCGACGTCGAACCCGCGCAGGTGTGCGGTGGCGGCCGCCGCGCCCATCGTGCCGAGCGTGCAGGTGGAATGCCAGCCCGAGCCGTAGTGTTCGGGATTCATCCCCTGGCCCAGCTTGGTCGAAATCTCATAGCCGACGATGAAGGCTTCGAGCACCTCACGGCCAGACGCCCCTTGCGCCTCCCCCTGCGCCAGGACGGCAGGCAGGACGACTACGCTCGGGTGGCCGCTCAGCAGATAGCTGGAATCGTCGAAATCGAGCGCGTGGCCCATCGCCCCGTTGACGAGGGCGGCCATCGGCGCCGCCGCGCGGGCGTTCACCCCGATGATGCTCGCCTCCGGCGCACCGCTCATTTTCCGCGCGAAATCGGCCACGATGCGCCCGACGGGCTCATCCACACCCGCGAGCGTCACGCCCACGGTGTCGACCACCGCCTTCTTCGCGCGCTCAATGACAAGTGGTGGAAAATCCGCCCACTTCGTTTCGACGATGAACTCCGCCATCCGTTCGGTAACGCTCATGTACGCCTCCAGATTGAAAAGTCCGATCCGACTCGACTTTCAGGAATTTCTCCCACCGAGATGGTTTGCGCCCTCATCACGAAGACCCGCCCTTGATCGCGTTGATCGAGGCGGGGTCGATGGAAACGTGAATCGTGGCCCCCGATTCGAGTATCGGCAGCCGGTGGCCGTGGACGCGGATTTTCCGGCCCCCGGCGCTCAGCCAGAGTTCCAGCACGCCGCCCATGTACACCGCCTTGTCGACGCTGCACTCGATGGCGTTCGGAGTCCCCTCCGGAGGCGCCTCGGTGCTTGCCACGCAGTCCTCGGGCCGGATGGAAAGCAGCACCCTGGAGCCTTCAGAGACGCCTGAAGTCGTGCAGAACAACGTCATCTCGCCGACCTTCACCGCCGTCTGCGCGTCGCCCACGCCAGCGGCGACGACTTCGCCTTCCAGGAAGTTCGAGATGCCGACGAAACCCGCGACGAACTGGTTGGCGGGGTTCTGGTAGACGTCACTCGGCGATCCCATCTGCTCGATGCGCCCCTCGTTCATCACCACGATGATGTCGCTCATCACCATGGCCTCGACCTGGTCGTGGGTGACGAATATGGTGGTGATGCCGGATTGGGTTTGCAGTTCCTTGAGCTCCAGGCGCATCTCCTCGCGCAGCGCCGCGTCGAGGTTCGAGAGGGGTTCGTCGAGGAGCAGCACGTCGGGCTCGTACACCAGCGCGCGGGCGAAGGCGACGCGCTGCTGCTGGCCGCCGGAGAGCTGCGAGGGATAGCGCTCCCCCAGGCCTTCGAGCCGCACCAGCCCCAGGGCGCGCTCCACGGCCCCTGCGATTTCGGTTTTGGGCGTCTTGCGCATCTGCAGGCCGAAGGCGACGTTGTCGCGCACCCGCAAGTGCGGCCACAGCCCGTAGGACTGAAAGACCATGCCGAGATTTCGCTTGTGCGCCGGCACCAGCACGTTTTCCGAAGCGCTCGAAATGAGCCTCTCGCCGACGTGGACGTCGCCGCCGTCGGGGGTCTCGAAGCCGGCGATGATGTTCAAGGTGGTTGTCTTGCCGCAGCCGCTGGGTCCCAGCAGGGTCAGCAGCTTGCCCTTGGGCACCTCGAAGGAAATCCCGTCGACGGCGACCACCTCGCCGAATCTCTTGACCAGATTATCCACCCGTACGTTTTGCATCAGGTGAGTCCCTCCACGTCCGTTTGCTTCGTGAGCCAGCGCACCAGCGCCACCGAACCCAGCGAGAGGATAACAATGATGAGCGAGAGAATGCATACGTGCGAGAAGAGCCCCTCGTCGTAGAGCTGGATGAGGATGGTGCTGATTACCTCCTTGTTCGAACTGAACAGCATGATCGAGGCGGACAGTTCGCGCATCATCGATACGAATAGAATGATCCAGCCGGCGACGATGCCCGGCATGGCCAGAGGCACGAGGATCTTCCAGAAAACGACGCCCCAGTTCGCACCGCTCACGGCGGCGGCCCGCTCCAACTCCTCATGGATTTGCGTGATGGAATTCGAGACCGAACGCACGCCGAAGGGCAGGAAGCGCGTGATGTAGGCGATGAGGATGATCCACAGCGTGTGATACAGGTTGAACGGTTCGCGGATGTAGGCCCACAACATCGCGATGGCGATGACCGCGCCCGGAATGGCCACCGGGATGAGCGCGAGAAAATCGAGCGTTCCCCGGCCCTTCCAGGTGCTGCGGACAACGAAGTAGGCGACCACGGCGGAGAGCGCGATGCCGATGGTCGCGCCCATGAAACTCAGAAAAAGACTGTTCTGGATGGACCGGAGGATGACCGCGCCCCCGTCTCCGGTGATGATCTCCACCAGATGGCCCAGGGTGAGATATTCAAAGGTCGGCGGGCGTCCGCGGTTGGAGATGAACGTGCCGTAAATCAGCGTCAGCACCGGCAGGATCGCCGAAACCAGAAGGTAGAAGGAGGCGAAGGCCAGCGCGACGTATTTCCACGGGCCCAGCTCCACGAGCCTCGGCCGGAAGCTCTTGCCCGCAACCGTTGTGTATCGGGCGCTTCGCCCCAGCGCCCTGGTCTGGCCCCAGAGCGCCAGCCCGCAAACCAGCAGGATGGGGATCGACATGGCGGCGGCGTGCGAGAAGTTCGGCGGGATGCCGAGCATCATGCGCCATAACTGGGTCGAGAACACGTATATGCCGCCCGAGACGCCGATGGTCGCCGGTATGGCGAACACCTCCAGCGACTGGATGAACGTGAGCAGCGCACCGGAGAGGATGGCCGGCGCCGCCATGGGCAGCGTGATCCAGAGCGTCGTTTGCCACTGGTTCGCGCCGCTCACGTGGGCGGCGTTCTCCAGCGTCGGGTCCATGTTCTTGAACGCCGTGACCGTGAAGATGAACACATAGGGCGCAAGCGAGAGCGCCATCACGAAGATGAGCCCGCCCATGGTGAAGATGTCGAACAGCGGTTCCTTGGTGCCGGCCAGCCACTTCCAGAACAGGTTCACGAAGCCGACGCGCGGCGTACCGAGATAGGCCCATGCCACCGCCACCACCACGGGCGGCATGATGAAGGGCAGAATCGCGATCATGTTGATGTAGTTCTTGAGCGGCGTGTCGGTGCGCCCGACGATCCAGGCGAGGGGAACGCCGATCAGGACGGACAGGCTCGTGACCCCGACCGACATGACGGCGGTGTTCCACAACACCTCGCCCATGTACTCTTCTTCGAAGATGGCGTAGTAGGCGTCGAGGGTGAATTCCGTACTTATCGGGTCGGGCCGGAAGCTGCCCAGCACCAGCCAGAAGAGCGGGTAGAGCACCACGAAGCCGATGACGAGAAGACATCCCCATTCGAGCACCCGAACAGTGCTTGGCAGCCTGAACATGGCAAACGAACGGGGACGCATCTCAGGTCATCGACCGAAGCCGGTTATTTCTTTCTCTTCGCGTCACGAATGTGCTTGGTCATGAACGCGCGGTATTTCTTCTGCTCCTTGAACACCTTCTCCCAGTTCGCGTACAGCGGCTTGAAGGGAAAAGGGATGCCCTTCACATGCGGCACGTCCGAACGCGCGGAGTTGATCTTCACGTCCTGGGTGATGACCGTCTGGCCTTCCTTGGAGAGGATCCAGCGGTACACCCGCTCCGCGTTCTTGGGGTTCGGGCCGTCCTTCACCATGCCGAACGAGGCGGGGACGACCGGCGTGCCTTCGGCCATCTTGGCGATCTTGATCTTCGCGCCCTTGTTGATGCGCCGGATGGCGATGTATTCGAACACCATCGTCACGTCGCGCTCGCCCGTGGCGACGCGCTCGGTGGAGGCGCCCATGCGCGACTGCACCAGAGCGCCGTTATAGAGCAGGCCCTTGATGTATTCTTCCCCGAAACCATCCGCGCCGTAGAAGAAATCCCAGAGACCCGCGGACTGGAACGGGTCGACCAGCACGAGGCGGTTCTTCCACTTGGGCTTGGTCAGTTCCGCAAAGCTCTTCGGCGCCTCGCCGGGCTTCACGTTGTCGGTGTTGTAGATGACCTGCAGCGTCGGCGCGCGCAGCCCCACCCACTGGGCCTTTTCGTCCTTGCCCCAGGCCGGGAATTTCTTGGCCTCGGGGAATTGCGTCACGTTCTTCACGTAGCCTCTCTTGGCGAGGTCGTACCAGCCCGGCGTGTAGCTGAAGTGCAGCAGATCGATCTTGCCCTTGCCCACGCTGCGCTCGGCCACGAAACGCTGGTACAAGCTCACGCCGCCGGCAGTGATGGACTGGACCTTGATGTCCGGGAATTTTTTCTCGATGCCCTTCACCAGCGTGGCCTGTGCGGCAGTGGTGAGCGAGGAGTAGAAGATGAGGTTGGCTTTTTGCGCCACGGCTGCGTGGGACGTGAACGCCACGAACCCGGCAATCAGCAAAATCGCGAGAATCGACTTGATGGAACGTTTCATATTTGCCTCTCCTTTTACGGTGAAACGGATTTTCCAAGAACAAGTCTGACGAGAACTCGTTCGCTGCGAGTTTTTCCGACGCGGTTACGCCGCTCCCAAATTTTACGATTGAATTCATTAGAGCAGGTTCGGGGGGTCGGGTCAAACCAACTCCGGGGGAGATGAGCGATGCTGCATCGGACAAAAGATCCGTTGAATAGCCCAACGAAGGAGGGTTGCAGGTTTTGTAGGGACAGGTCGCGACCTGTCCCTTCGTCCAGAGCAGCGCCCCCGTTCGCCTCACCCTGAGTAGCGGCGAAGCCGCGTATCGAAGGGCGCGTCCCTCGATACGGCGCGCAAAAGCGCGCCTACTCGGGATGAGGGAGGGGTGAATTCCGACCAAGGATGCCTTTTCAGCAACCCCTAAAGGTCGGGTTTTCTCCCCCGCCATTCGGGGGTTGCCTCCTCGTAAGCGTGGCCTATCTGAAACCCGCGCGTCTCATCGCCGGGGCGGGTCGTGATCTGCATCGCCATGGGGAGTCCTTGGGCCGAATCGAAGCCCGTGGGGACCATCAGGCCGGGGAAGCCGAGGAAACTCTGCACGCCCGTCAGGTTGCGCCCCAGGCCGATGAAGTCCATCTCCTTTCCGTTCACAAGCGCGGTGGTCGTTTCGACGGGCGCTGCGAGACAGGGATAGCCCGGCGAGAGCATGGCGTCGTAAGGCTTCATGAGGTCGAGCATCCTGCGGATAATCGCCTTTCGGTGGTTGATGGCGTCGATATAGGTCGCCAGCGTGGTTTTCTCCGCGTTGGCGATACGCTCCTGCAATCTCAGGCCGTAGCCCTCCGGGTCGGCGCGGTAGCGCTCGCCGTGTACGCGGTAGAATTCCGCGTCCGCGATGGCCCGGCGGTGGGGGTTGATCTCCCCCGCGAAGGGGCAAGGGACTTCTTCGATCTCAGCGCCCAGGGCGCGCAGCACGTCGAGCGCCGCCTCGAACGCCTCCAGGATGGGCGCATCGATCTCGACGTCGATCAGATCGGAGGAAACCATGAATCGCATGCCGCCGACGCCCTTTTCCAAGTCGGCGGTGAAATCGGGCGTATCCATATCGGCGGAAAAAGGGTCGGCATGGTCGTAGCCCGCAAGCGCCTGGAGCAGCAGCGCGCAATCGCGCACCGTGCGCGTCAGGGGTCCTACGTGGTCGAGACTCGTCGCATTCGGATAGACGCCGCGCAGGCTGATCCGCCCGTAGGTGGGTTTGAGCCCCACCACGCCGCAAATCGCCGCCGGTCCCCGCACCGATCCGCCGGTGTCGGTTCCGAGCGTACCGGGCGCCATTCGCGCGGCGACCGCCGCACCCGAGCCGCCGCTCGAACCCGCGGGAACGCGGTCGAGGTCCCAGGGGTTGCGGCATGCGCCATGGTGGGGGTTCTTGGTCGCGGATTCGGCGGCGAACTCCGCCGTGTTGCACTTGCCGATCATGACGGCGCCGGCCTCCCGCAGCCTGCGGACGCATTCGGCGTCCTGCGCCGGCACGTTGTCGCGGAAAAAGCTGGAGCCCTGCGTGGTGCGCACGCCCGCCGTGTCGATGATGTCCTTGACCCCGACCGGAACGCCGTGGAGCGGTCCCCGGAGTCTGCCTGCCGCGATTTCCTCTTCGGCCGCCTTCGCCTCGGCGCGCGCGCGCTCATGCGCGACGGTGGTAAAGGCGTTCACCCTCGGGTTCAGCGCGTCGATCCGCGCCAGATGCGCGTCGGTCACCTCTACCGGGGATAATTCCCTTGCGGCGATTTTTTTCGAGAGCCCATCAATCGTGAGATCACAGATTTCGGTTGTGGACATTCTCATTTCCTCGATTGCGTATGGATGGCCAGACGAGATGGAAAACCGGGCTTTCTACGAACCCATGCGCCATGACTCGGATTGCGCATCTTAACAGGTTTTGGGCGCGAGACTAAGGATCGTGGGAAGTTTGCCGCTTCTATCATCGAACCCATCTCGAGCGCGAAAAGGCCTCTTGCAGTTCGATGCGCAGGCCGAAAGTGCTAGGATCACTTCTCGTTCATAGATCTTGTAGAGAGCGACCCTCGGCGAAAACCGGGCGGCCTCATCACCCAGCAAAGGAGCGCGTCATGCCGGAAGCACCCGCCAACACCCGATGGTTCACCTATTTCCCCGAGGATTACCGATGGTCGTCGGGCGTCGTGAACTGCCTCTCCGTGGCCCCCTGGGGCGGAGCCGACATCGGCGAGGTCGATCAGGTCGGCAGAAGGCTCAGGAAAGACGTCGGAAACGACGCGCTCTGGTTCCGCGAGTGGGTCCGCATGGCGAACAAGGTGCGCGATTTGGGATTAGCGGCGGAAGAGAACAACCACCGACTCAGCGCCGCCTACCACCACAAGCGCGCCGCGATGTACTTTCAAATTGGCGAGCGCTTCCGCACGCCCAAGGACAAGCGTGCGAAAGACGCCTACAAACTTGCTCTCGACAGCTTCCTGCGCTTCACGAAGCTGACCGACGCGCCCAGGATCGAGCGGGTGGAGGTGCCTTACGAGAACGGCGCGAACCTGCCGGGGTATTTCGTGCACGCGCAGAACACGAAAAAGGCCAGACCCCCCGTCGTCGTCTATTTCGATGGTCTCGACATCACGAAGGAGATTCAGTATCTGCGCGGCGTGGAGGAATTCGTGCGGCGCGGCATGAGCTGTCTCGTCATGGACGGGCCGGGAACCGGGGAGGCCATCCGCTTCAGGGAACAATACCTCCGCCACGACTATGAAGTCGCAGGCTCCGCCGCGCTCGATTACCTCGAGACGCGCGGCGACGTGAACGCCCGGAAGGCCGCCGTCATCGGCATCAGCCTGGGCGGTTACTACGCGCCCCGCATCGCCAGCATGGAGAGGCGCTACAAGGCGTGCGTCGCCTGGGGGGCGTGCTGGGATTATCACGCGACGTGGAAAAAGCGCGTCGCCGCTTCGATGCAGACGGAACTATCCGTGCCGGGCCACCACATCCTGTGGATCTTCAACACGACGAATTTCGAGGACACCTTCAAGAAGCTCGAGGGTTTCCGGCTCGACGGCGTGGTGCAGAAGATGCAGTGTCCGTTCCTGCTCACCCACGGGATCGACGACAAGCAGGTGCCCACGCGCGACGCGAGAAAACTCTTTAACGCCGTGGGTTCGAAGGACAAGACGCTCAAGATATTCACCGTGAAGGAGGGCGGTTCCCAACACTGCCAACGCGACAACCTCTCGCTCGGCGTCACCTACATCGCGGATTGGCTGATGGAGAAGCTAAGGCCCTAAGGATTAATTCCGACCGATGCGGGAGGAATAGACCACCCGCAGAATGAGGGTTCGCGGCTTTCGCAGAAGGTGGTTTCCGACCCGGGAAGACGCTCTACCTCCTCCTTGAACCGAACGGGATATCGGAACCACCACCAACCCGGTCTGCCAATTGAATACCTGTCGGCCTTTCGGGGAAGGCCGACAGGCGGGAACCCGCTTCAAGAACTTATACCTCGTGGATCGTGTCGCAACCAGCCTGGACCACGAATCGACCATACTGCCTTCGTCCTGTCAAAAAATTACAAACGGCTTGATGACGTCCCCCGAACTGCTCCTTTCCATGAAGTCCTCGAAGCTCTCCACGTCGCCCATGCGCCGATTGTCGCGGTCTCTGAACTCACCCTTTGCAATTTTATGGATTATATGAATAATAATATGAATTAGGTATGAATAATTCAGTATTTACATGACTTCAGCACGAATTCTGCACCTTCCGGTAACCGATCCGGCCAACCCCCCGCCGGAAGAGGGCAGATGCCATGAGTAATCCTAACGACCGAGAAGTCGCCGAGCAGGGACATGAGGCGCGCCATTCTGGTTTGGCCGCGGCGATGCTGCGCATCGGTGCGAGCCTCGATCTGGAGACCGTCCTCAACGAGGTGGTGGAAAGCGCCCGCGCGCTGACCGGCGCGCGTCACAGCGTCATCTCCACCATCGACGAAACAGGCGCGCCCCGGGACTTCGTCACCTCGGGCTTTACCGAAGAAGAGCATCGCAACATGGTCGAATGGCCCGACGGCCCGAAGCTCTTCGCGTTCTTCCGCGACGTGCCGGGGCCGCTGCGCATCGCCGACTTCTCGGCCTATATCCGCTCGCTCGGCTTCTCGGCAGACTTCCTGCCGTCGACGCCGAAGACTTTCCAGGGAACGCCGATGCGCCACCGGGGGACGTACGTCGGCAGCTTCTTCCTCGCCGGGAAGGAAGGCGGTGAGACTTTTACCGACGAGGACGAGGCGGTGCTGGTGCTGTTCGCCGCGCAGGCAGCTGCAGCTATCGCCCATGCCCGCGCCTACCATGACGAGCGACGCGCCCGCGCCGACCTCGAAGCGCTCATCGAGACCTCGCCGGTCGGAGTGGTCGTGTTCGACGCGGCGAGCGGCAACCCGGTATCGCTCAACCGCGAGGCGCGGCGGATCGTCGAGAGCCTCCTCAAGCCGGTGCGGGCCGCCGAGGACCTCCTGCGAACGATCAATTGCCGGCGCGGCGACGGGCGCGAGGTCGCGCTCACCGAGTTGCCCATGGCCGCGGCGCTGAGCAGCGCGGAGACGGTGCGCGCCGAGGAGATCGAACTCTCGGTCCCCGACGGGCGCAGCGTGAAGGTGCTGATCAACGCGACCCCGATCCGCGTCGAGGACGGTTCGCTCGTCTCCATGGTGGTCACCATGCAGGATCTCGCGCCGCTCGAGGATCTGGAGCGCATGCGGGCGGAGTTTCTCGGCATGGTGAGCCACGAGTTGCGCGCGCCTCTGGCCTCGATAAAGGGATCGGCCGCCACGGTGCTCGGCCGCTCGCGGAACTTCGCACCGGCGGAAATCGAACAGTTCTTTCGCATCATCGAGGAGCAGGCCGACCGCATGGACAGCCTGATCGGCGACCTGCTCGACGCCGGGCGCATCGAGACGGGCACGCTCTCGGTCGCGCCCGAGCCTTCGGAGGTGGTGGACCTGCTCGACCGTGCGCGCACCACTTTCCTTTCCGGCGGCGGCCGTCACCGGGTGGTCATCGACCTGCCGCCGGACCTCCCCCAGGTTTTGGCCGACCGGGAGCGCATCGTGCAAGTGCTGAACAACCTGCTCGCCAACGCCGCCCGGTACTCGCCTGAGTCTTCGCCAATCCGGATCGAGGCGGCCCGCGAGGGCGTCCACGTCGCGATAGCGATATCCGACGAGGGTCACGGCCTTACACCGGAGCGGCTGGCGAAGCTGTTCCGCAAATATGCCCGCGACGGGAAGCGCTGGGCGGGGGGCGGGCTCGGCCTCGCTATCTGCAAGGGTCTGGTCGAGGCGCATGGCGGCCGCATCCGGGCCGAGAGCGGCGGGCCCGGCCAGGGAGCGCGCTTCACCTTCACGCTCCCGGCGGCCGACGATACCGGCGGGGCCGCTGCCGGCGCCGAGCGAAGGCGTGCGGCGGCGCGCAGCGACGACGGCGAACGGACGCGCATCCTCGTGGTTGACGACGATCCGGAGACGCTGCGCTTTGTCCGCGACGCACTCGGCGAGGCGGGCTACGCCCAGGTGGTGACGGGCAACCCTGATGAACTCTCTTACGTCCTGGAGACGGAGAAGCCCGCCCTGGTCCTGCTCGACCTGATGCTGCCGGGGACCGACGGCATCGAACTGATGGAACAGGTCCCCGGGCTCTCGGACGTCCCGGTCGTTTTCATCTCCGGCTACGGCCGGGACGAGACGATCGCGCGGGCGCTCGAGGCTGGCGCCGAGGACTACATCGTCAAGCCCTTCTCGCCGACCGAACTGGTGGCGCGGGTCCGGGCGGCGCTCCGGCGCCGGACCAGGCCGGAACCCTTTATTCTTGGCGACCTCGCCATCGACTACGACCGGCGCCGGGTGAGCGTCGGCGGACGCCCGGTCGCGCTCACGGCAACGGAATACGATCTGCTGCGCACCCTCTCGCTGGGCGCCGGGCGTGTGTTGACATACGATGCCCTGCTGCGACAGGTCTGGAGCGGGCGGAACAGCGACGCGAAGATCGTGCGGGCCTACGTCAAGAGGCTGCGCAGGAAGCTCGGCGACGACGCCAAGAGGCCCACCTACATCCTGACCGAGCTCCGGGTCGGCTACCGTATGCCCCGTCCGGACGACCCGTAAACGCCCGGGCGCCGGCGTGGTGCAGAAGATGACGTGTCCGCTCCTGCTCACCCACGGGGTCGACGACAAGCAGGTGCCCACGCGGGACGCGCGCGAACTCTTCAATGCCGTGGGTTCCAGGGACAAGACGCTCAAGATATTCACCGTCAGGGAAGGCGGCTCCCGGCACTGCCAGCGCGACAACCTCTCGCTCGGCGTCACCTGCATCTCGGATGGGCTGATGGAGAAGCTCAAGCCGTGAGGGGCGGCTCGCGTCGGATTGAGAAGGAGTCGCCTTAAAAGCGCATAATCATGAACAGATAGTGTTAATTCGTTCCTCAAGAAAGTCGGCTAGCTTGAGCGCATCCCCATCAAATGTCACCCGTAGATGATGGATCAACCGCTCATAGGGAAGAAACTGCATCTGATCTTTGAATTCAGGGAGTAAAATATCATTCCGGAAATTCTGGACTTGAATTTTGACTTCATCGGCAGTTCGTTCGGGACAAATCGCGAGAACACCAAAGAATGCCTTCTGATCTCGTCTAGCCACCTCCGCCGCAAAAAGGAAATTTCGCATAAGTTGATAGAATGAGCCAGCAAACGGGCAGGTATCTCCATACGACTGTTGAGCAAAGATTTCCTGCCGAAAATACAAGCGACCAAGACACCAATAATGACGCGGTGTCCGCCTGCCGTCCTTCACTTTAAGGCGACACCAAGCATTAGTGTGAGTCTTGAGGTCGGATCCGGGACCATAATAACCGGCGCATTTTCCCCTGACTTGATTACATGAACCGAACCCTTCTTTCGCATCGCTAACGAACTTAGACTCGATACAGACAACCATCTGTGGTGATTCGCAGAAACAGTCCACGCTGCTCGACTGCGGAGTTCCCTTTTCGTTTAGGATATCCCTATCTTCATATTCCGGCGAAATTTTCCACTCAATAAAATCAGGTAACGATATCTCTTGGAATGCTTCTGAAAACAGGTCATTTAGGATTTTATTTCCGATATCAAGATTGCGAAGCGAACCCAACGCACTCAGGCAGAACATCTGAGATGATCGCTCTGAGTCCGCATATCTATGCCACTTGAAGGACGGGTCGCGTTCTCGATCTGTTAAGGCAAGGTTGTACAACGTCGGATTGTTAGGGAAAAACATCTTAATTCGACTCCGCAAGCCACGCCTCCGCTTCCTTACGGACGGCCGCCTCTTCCGCGCTGTGCTGGAGAACGATGCCCCTGGCGGGCGGGTGGCCGATTTTCGCGTTCCGCCAGCAATGGTAGCGGATGGCCGCCGGGTAGCCTGAAAGGTCGACCGAGGCGTAGAACGAGGCGGGCACTTCGTCGGGCTTGTACGGGTCCATCCTGTCTTTCTCGTAGATGTTGGTCCGCTTCCAGATGCGCCACGCGCCGTCTCGTTTCTCCAGCAGGGCGAGCACGCGGCTCCAGGTGGTGAAATCGAGCTCCACGCCGTCGATGATTCTTCTCTGGTAGAGGATCAGGTCGTGCTCGGCGGCGGCGCGCGCGCCTGCCAGACGCACCCAGGGGTTCGTGACGGTGTGCTTCTGGCTCTCGCCGGGGTGGCGGGCGATTTTCATCTTCTTCGCGGCTTCGACGAATTCATCCCGCGTTCCGCTGAACCACGAGGTCGTGAGCGTGGCGTCTTCGTGATAGCAATCTCGCCACGCCTCCCAGAGGCCTGCGTCGCGCGCGTAGTTCACGACCGAGAGAACGTCCTTTATCTCGTTCTTGTCGACGCTCTCCTGAATTCTCCCCTCCGCTTCCATAGGCCTCCTCACACAAACTCGTGTACTTCGGCGAACATGCCCTTCACGACGCCCCCGCTCAGTTGGCCGACCAAGACTTCACCGGGCTGGTAGGGGCCGCCGCTCAGCGCCAAATGGAGGTGGATGTAGGGTTTGGGTTCTTCCCACGTCTCGTCCCCGCGGACGGCGGGAGGCTGTTCGGGCCAGGAGATGTTGCCCACGGCGATGAGTTCGCGCCAGTCGTGGAAATAGCGCCGCGCCGATGGGCCGATGATGTCTCTGAAACCCGTGCGTATGTCCGATTCCTTGAGCGCGCCGAACACGATGAGCGATGCGCTCCGTATGTTCTTCTCGATGACGAAACGCTCGAACTCCCCGAAGAAATCATCGTCCTCATCGAATTCCAGATGAAAGACGCGGCCCAGCTTCTTCTCTTCCGCTCGCATTCCTATCCCTCCTTCACCTCCGCGTAGAGGTTCTCGAGCCCCCGCCGGAACGTCCGCCTCCTGTGCGCGATCCACGATTCGCCCCGTCCCGTATCGGACCAGAAGAATTTCTCGAACGAATCGTTGGTTGAGGCGTCCTCCTGCGTCATGCCCTTTTCCACCAATCTCTCCATCATCCCCCACATTTCCTCGAAATCGTTCCTGAAGCGCCGCACTTCCCCGACGCCGCATATCTCCCCGTGGCCGGGGACGACGTGCGCGACGGGCAGGCGCTCCATCCAGGCGAGCGCCTCGATCCACTCCCGAAAGCGCGCCTCGCGCATCCCGGGGCCCGGCTCGTTGATCATCACGTCGCCCGTGAAGATCACGCCTTCCTCAGGCACGTAGACCGAACTGCATGCGGGCGTGTGGCCGCCCAGGCGGTAAATCTCGAACGTCAGGGGGTGCAGGTGGAGCGTCATCCCCGCATCGAAGCAGACCTGCGGCAGCGGCAGGACGGCTTCCGCGATCTCTTTCGCCTCATCATGCGCGCCGATATCGTTCAGCGTGTCGACGAAGTTCTCGCGTCCGGCTAGAGAGCCGCCCTTCGCGGCGAGCGCATCGTATACGCGCTGCGGCGCGATGGAGACGACATCCGCATCCTCGATGAACGCGGCGCCGATGGTGTGATCGCCGTGATAATCCGTCGAAATACGGTAGCGGATGCCCTTGGGGCTGAGCGTCCTCAGTTTTTCCTGCCAGTTCCTTGAGTCCGAGGGCCGCACGGGGCAGTCGATGAGCACCACGCCGGCCTCGGTGACGGCAGCGCCCACGTTCGCCCAGAGATATTCCGTCTCCGCAACGAGATGATCACTCAGGCGCCGCATATTCTGTCCCTGTCCATAGGTGAAAACACCGAGGCGGGGGCGCAACGTCCACCCCCGCCTGATTCATCAACTTCCTGATAACGCCTGCGTCCCTAGTTTCTGATCTTCACGCCTGCGTTCTTGTAGATGTCCTTGTTGCTCTCGTATTCCGCTCTCACCTCTTTCAGGAGCTTCTCGCCGACGACGGGCTCGGCCTTGACGCCCATCTTCCTGAGCAGGCGCTTGAAGGTCTTGTCCTTCGCCACCTTGAGCAGGGCCTTCTCCAGGATGTCGATCCTGTCCTTGGGCGTTCCCGCGGGCACCATGACGATGCGCTTCGAAGACAGCAGAAGGTCCACCCCCTGCTCCCTGAAGGTCGGCACGTCCGGGAAAAGCGGGAACCGCTTGGCGGCGGCGATGCCCAGAATGCGGATTTTGCCGGACTTGTAGTTGGAGAGAACGCCGCCCGTCGCCGGATTGGCGCCCGCCGTTTGCACGTGCCCGCCCAGCATGGCCTTCATGGCCGGGCCGCCGCCGCGGAAGGGAACGTGGGGCAACGGCGCCTTCGTGTCGTAGGCGATCTTGAGCATCATGGTGTGGCTCAGGCCATAGGTTCCCGTGGAGCCGTGCTTGATCTTGCCTTTGCTCTTTTTCGCCGCGGCGATGTATTCCTTGAAGTTCTTCCACGGCTGGTTCCCCAGCGTGACCAGCAGGTAGGGGAGTTCGTTGATCTGGAACACGGGGATGAAATCCTTGAAGGGGTCGAAGCCCATGTCCTTCACGTGGGGCGACATGTAGAGGTGGCTGTTCGCGCCCATCGCGAGGGTATAGCCGTCGGGCTTGGCGCGCTTGAGCGCTCCCATCCCTATCTTTCCGCCGCCGCCCGGCATGAGCTGCACGTAGGCGGGCTGGCCGATGTACTGGTGCAGCACGCTGGCCACGGCGCGCGAGTGGAGGTCGTGCGAACCGCCCGCGCCCAGGGGCACGATGATCTTGATGGGTTTCGAGGGGTACTTCTCCGCCGCGGCGGGGGGGGCGGTGAAAGCGAGGAGCCCAAGCGACAGAACCGCCGCCAGGGCGATCTTCCAGGATTTGCGCATCATTTTGGTTCCTCCTTTGAATTGGATGAATCGGCTGCCGTTTGCGGCCTCATGGTCTCGGCCCACGGTCGCTTCCAGATGCTCGTCACCAGCATGAGCACGGTCAAACCGATGAAACAAGCCGCGATGGGGCGGGTGATGAAGACAGAATAATCGCCGTCGGAGATGATGAGCGCCTGCTGAAGCGCTTCTTCCGCCCTGGGCGCCAGGATGAATGCGATGACGAGCGGGGCCATCGGAAACTTGAGTTTTCTGAACCCGTATCCGAACAGGCCCGCGACGAGCGCCAGCACGAGGTCGCCCAGGTTGCTGTGATAGACGTACGCCCCCACCAGACAGGAGACGATGATGCCGGGCACCAGTAACGACTGGCGGATGGTGACGATCTTGGCGAACATGCCCGTCAAGAGCCAGCCCTGGACCAGCATGATGGGGTTCCCGATAAGCAAAAGCGTGAAGATGGCGTACATGACGGGGGCGTGTTCCTGGAAAAGGCTCGGCCCCGGCCGCAGCCCCTGGGCGATGAACGCGCCCATGAGAATCGCCGCGCTCGGGTCCCCGGGTATTCCGAACGTGAGGGTGGGGATGAGGTCCGCGCCCGCCACCGCGCTGTTGGCGGCTTCAGAAGCCGCGACGCCCTCGTAGCTGCCGTGGCCGTACTCTTCGGGTTTCTTGGAAGCCCGTTTCGCCGCCGCGTAGCTCACGAAGGTGGCGATGGCCGCTCCCGTGCCCGGAATCGCGCCGACGAAGGTGCCTATCATGGACGAGCGCACGATGGTGCGCGCCGAATGCCAAACCTCGATGATCCTGAGTTTCCTGCCGCCTCGCAGATGCAGGGTATCGGGCGGGCTCGAGAGGACGGAAGCCTTTTTTTCCGCCTGTATGAACACCTCGCTCACGGCGAAAAGCCCGATGAGCAGGGGAACCACCCCGATCCCTTCGGCCAGTCCGTGAAGACCGAACGTGAAGCGCTCCCCGCCCGAGATGATGTCCGTGCCCACCATGCCGAGCTGGAGCCCGATGAGGGCCGACAGCACGCCCTTCACCAGGGAGGCGCCCGTCACGCTGGAGATGATGGCCAGCCCCATGAGCAGGAGTCCGAAAAACTCGGTCGGCCCGAACAGGAGCGCCACGGCGGCCAGCGGAAGCGCCGCGAGAATCAGTACCAGATCGCTGAAAGTATCGCCGATGGTGGAGGAGTAGAGCGCCATCTGGATCGCGCTCCTCGCCTCTCCTTTTTGCGCGAGCGGAAACCCGTCCATACACGTCGCCGCCGCGGGCGCGGTTCCCGGCGTATTCACCAGAATGGCGGGGATGGAGCCTCCGAAAAGGGTTCCCTTGTGAATCCCCAGCAAGAAGGGAATGCCCAGCACGGGCGGCATGAAAAAGGAGAAGGGAACCAGGATCGCCGTCGCCATCACGCTCGTGAGCCCCGGAATGGCGCCCACCGTGATGCCCACGAAGACGCCCAGCGCTATCATGGCGATACCCTGCCACGTGAGCGCCATCATGACTCCCTCGAGTATCTGTTCGAACATACGCGCCCTAACTGAAGAGGCTGCCCTCGGGCAGCGCCAGCTTGAAGGCGAACCAGAAGAAATAGTTCACCACGACGGGAAACAGGAGCGACATCGCCGCGACGTAGCGCCAGTCGCGCGTGCCCATGGACGTAACGAGGATTGCGAGAAAAACGGGTGTACTCACCAGAAAGCCGAAATACGCCAAAGACTCGACGTAGACGTAGCAAAGAACGAAAACGGCGCAGACTTGTAAGAGCGCCCTTTTGCCCGAAATCACCTGCCCGCCCGCTTCACTCCGCCTGAGAGCCCCGAAGAGGAACATCGCGCTCACCAGCCCGAAGGTGACGACGGCGGAGGTGGGAAAGAAAGTGGGCAAAAAGACGGCGTTCGTGACTTCTTCGGGCGGAATGG
This sequence comes from bacterium, assembly GCA_022825065.1. Lineage (GTDB taxonomy): Bacteria > UBA8248 > UBA8248 > UBA8248 > UBA8248 > Bin107. Next base: position 51,655 of record JAJDYR010000014.1, on the reverse strand, counting down.
CGTATTGAATCTGCGTGGGAATGATATAGAAAAAGCCGATGACGCTATAGAGTATAAAAATGACGGCTGTGTAAATATCGGCTTTCCGCACGTCCGGACCTCTTGAAGGATGTGGAATTCTGGCCGCCCTCATCCATTCCGCCGGGGAGGAAGCCCTGATTCCGGGACGCTGAAACCGCCTTCCATCTTATCTGCGTATATAAAACAGGCTAGCAAGAATCGACCGGCGTGTCATCCCGGAGCGACATCCGAAGACAGCGTGAAAGATGGCGCATGTTGTGGGAAGATGAACCATTCACCGGAAAATTCTCGCAATTCGCATTCGATGAGGAGTCATCCCGTGTCCAGAGTCCCGTTGCTCGGCAGGGAGGGAGCAGAAGGCGAGATCGCGCGCACCTTCGACATCCTGAACAACTTCCAAAGCAGGCAGGTCAACTCCACCCGGGCGACGGCGCACTCCCCGTTTCTCGCGCGTATTTTCTATCCTCTCGTCCAGACCCTGATGCGCGAGGGGCTCGGCACCGCCCTCTCTTCCAAAATAAAAGAGATCGCCGTCATCAAGACCAGCCAGATGAACGGGTGCGACTACTGACTCGCGCACAACACCGCTCTCGGCCGGGTGCTGGGAATCACCGATGAACACGTCGCCGCCATCGGCTCGGACGATTACATGGATTCGCCGCTCCTGAATCCCAGAGAAAAAGCGACCGTCCTCTGGGCCGAACACGTCACGCGAAACACCGCCAAGTTCCGGGACGACGTGGCGGAGGAGGTGCAGAGGCATTTCACGGACGCAGAGTTTGTGGAGCTCACCTTCGTCATCAGCTACTTCAACATGAGAAACCGCTACCACGATTCGCTCAAGCTGCCGAACGATGAGGTAGATATCATCGAGGACGTGGGCCGCCTCCGGCCCGACCCGGAGAAACTCAAGGCTTATCTGCAGGAAGTTCTCGACAACTGGCCGGACTCATTTCCGGAACCAAACGAATAGGAACATCCACGAATCACGCCAAAGAGGAGAAGCGATAAATGGACCGAGGAATCTGGGCGGTATGGTACGACCTTCCCGAAGAGGGAGCGGATGAATACGTCTCCTGGCTTCATGAGGTCCACATCCCCGAAGCGCTTGCGCGGCCGGGCTACCTCTGGGCTGCGCACGTGAAGAACGTGGTGACGCCCGAGCGTGAGGAGCGCATCCGGGGCGTCGTCCACCACACGGACGACGCGAGCGTTCCCACAGGGGTTCAGTACCTGATGCTCTACGGCGCGCTCTCGCCGAACGCTTTTCTGGACCCCAGTCCCGAGCAGATGGCGGAGAAGATGACGGCGGATGACCGGGAGATGCTCGGGCGGCGAATCAACGCGCGCTCCTGCATCTTCATGGAGCACAACCGTATCGACGGCCCCGAGTTCAAAACCCGCGCGCCCGGCATCACGCCGGGTCCAGGCATCCAGTTCGGCACCTTCAACATCAACGCCGTCGAGAACGAGGACGAGCTCGGTTGCTGGTACTCCCAGGTGCGGATGCCGCGCCTGACGAGCATGGAGGGCTGCGTCGGCGCGCGGAACCTCGTCTCGGTTTCCGGCTGGGCGAAACACGGCATTCTCTATGAGTGGGTATCCCTGGAATCGCTTCAAAAGAATTTCACGACGGAGAAGATACCCCGCTCGCGCCAGGCCGTGAACACCCTCGTCCACGCGCCCAGTTCGCCCAGCCTGGGAGAACGCATCTGGCCGCCGGCGGGGGATAGTTAATTTTCAGGCCTTCGTCGTGGTGGTGGATAAGCACCCCACAATCAATACGTGAGTTTCGAGAATCCCTCGAAGAAGTGCGCGAGGAACTTCTCGGACTGGAGAACCCCCGAGACCTGCGCGTATTCGTTCGCCGCGTGTTTTCGCATGGCGTTGCACGGAAGCCCGCCGATCCAGGGCACGCCCAGCTCCTCGGTCCACAGGGCCACGGGCATCCCCGCCGGGTGCACGGGCCAGACCTCCGGGTCTGCGCCCATGTCCGCATGGGCCTTCAGGAAGCACTGGATGAGAGGATGCTCCAGCGGCGTTCCGCCGCCCGCGTAGTGGTTGTTCACGACGAACTCGACGTCGCCGTAGCCGCCCTCCGCCAGGATGTTGCGCACGTTCCCGATGCGCTCGTCGGGGTCTTCGCCCGGCTGGAAGCGCATGTTCACCACGGCCTGGGCTTCTGAGGGAATGCTGACCTTGACGGATTTCCCCTCTCCGACGAAGCCCGCGTGCAGGCCCGTGAGCGTGAATTCCGCCTTGAACAGATGCGAGCGGACGGCGGCGTGGAAATCATCCTGCCGGAAGCGCTCGACCCCCAGGCTCTGCCTCATCCGCTCGGGATCCATGCGCTCGGCGAGTTTTCGGCACAATTCCTCTTCGGCCTCGCTCGGCGTCCAGCCCTCGCCGTTTTGGTAAATCTCTTCGAGCCTCGCCTGCAGATGGGCGATCGCCTCCACGATGTGCTCCGCCGGATTGTCTATCCAGTTGCAGTTGAGTGCGTGAATCTCGTTGCCCACCGGCCCGCCCCACTCTCCGGGTCGGCAGAAGAGCCTGCCCATCAGGTTGCCCTTGAGGCCGAGCGGGACGATGGGCGTCCCGTCGGTCTGCCCCATCGGGCAGAGCCAGTAGGCCGCGTTCGCCTTTTGCATCTTCTCCCTGTAGCGCGGGAAGAAATCCTTGATGCCGCCGCTGCCGAGTTCGGACGCCTCGTGGACGAACATGAGGTTGAGCGGGAGTTTTTCCCCCGCGGCGCGCGCCGCGTAGACCGTGTTCATCACGCAGGCGATGCCGGTCTTCATGTCCTCCGCTCCCCGGCCCACGATGCAGGGTCCCAGGCCTTCGAGTTCCTGAATCCGGGGATCGAAGGGAGGGTTGATCCAGTTTGGTTCTTCGGCCGGCGTCACGTCGTAGAGGCCGTGGCAAAGGAGCGTTCGCTCGGCTCCTTCGTCGATAAGTCCGTAGACGACGGGAAACTCCGCCGTCTCCACCACCTCCGCCTCACCGCCGACTTCGATGATCTCATCGGCCAGCATCCGGGCCATCTCGTCGTTTCCGAGGTTGAGCGCCGATACGCTCGGCTGTCGAATGTATTTCAGGAGACGCTCGATGTGGGCGGATTCGAAATCCGCCTCGATTTGCGCGATGACGCGTTCGACGTCCATTGGAGAACCTCCTCATCTCTCGCGGGGGGTACGCAGCTATCAGGGAATCATGAGATCGAGCAGCGGGCCGTGCTGCTGCGCTCCGTATACGTCGCGGTCGCCCGGCGCGCCCGAGGTCGGCCCTTTCCTCGGTATGGTGATCTTGATGGCGTTGGCCGCGTCGAAATGGACGATCTTCACCTGCTCGACCTCCATCTCGTAGAGTTCTGAAACCACGCCCGGCGTGAGGGCCTCGCTGTCGGCCACGCGCCGGTAGGTCGCCTCATCGGGGAACAACAGGTCCAGCGTGATGTGCAGGGGGCCTGCGTTCTTGCTTCGCAGCACCTCGGCGAGATCGTAGAGCCGCTCCACGCTCAGCCCACCTGCGCGAATTCGACCTCGAAGGGCGCCGCGGCGTCTTCGAGCTCCACGAGGTGATAGATGTGGAACTCATACACCGGCCCGCCCTCGAAATCAGACGGCGAGAACGGGAAGGCGAGGTTCCCGGCGGTGGCTTTCCGGCCCTCGAAGCCCGAGTGCAGAAACGTGCTCCGCGTGAGGGAGAGCACGGCGTTCGCCGTCGTCTGATCCCTGGCGATTGCCTCCATCACCACGCCGACTTCACGGGGGGTGCCCTGATCTTCAGCTGAGGGCCGGCCCATCACGCCGTCGCGTCCGTAGAAGATGAAACGCAGTTCGTAGTCCTCGGGCGAGAGCGCCCCCCGGACCATGTCCGCCACGGTGTTCTTCACGTTGGCCTCCACCTCGTCGAGACTCGCGATGAGACGCGGGTCCGTCATCCCGGCGACGGCGATGGTGCGGTAACCTCTCAAGCGCACCCCTTCGATCTTGATGGTCGGGGTCTGCGCTTGTACGAATCGGCTGCCGCTCACCCGCACGCGGCGCTCGCCGAGTTGCTCGAACTCCGAGTCCTTGAGGTCGATCACCCCCTCCGGCTCATAGAACAGATAGGGATCGGGCTGTTCGTACATCATGTGGGCAGCCACGGAACCCGGCGTCACGCGCATTCCCTCGTTCATCGGTTCGAGCTCGAAGTGATCTTCGCGCAGCGTACCCAGAATGCAGTCGTTCGCCCCGATGGGCAGGGCGCACTGCGCGCCGCACTCGATGATTTTCGCCATGTGGAAGGCGAGGCCGAGATCGAAGCCTTGCATCGCGGCGTAGGAGGTGTAGATGGCCGTGTCGCAGGAGCGTCCGGCGAGGACGACCTCCGCACCGCCCTCCAGAGCCGTCATGAAAGGTTCCAGCCCCATCTGGCCCACGATGCGCACGCTCTCGTCCACCATCTCCTCGGTGAGTTCGGGGAGTTTCCCCAGGGTGCGCGTTCTCTTCTCCCGCACGGCGCGCTTGATGAACTCCTTGTCCATCTCGGAGCGTATCACCGCGAGCTTGAAGCGGTGCCCGTCGCGCTTCGCCAGCTCATGCATCGTGTCGAGCACGCTGTCCACGTGTGGATTTCCCCCCGCCGTGCCGGCGGAGCCGATGATGTAGGGGATCTTCTTTTTTCTGGCGGCGGCCAGCGAGAACCCTAAGTCCCTGCGTATCTGCTCGCGCTTGGTGAGCTGATCGCCGCTTCCGAGGTAGTAGGGGCCCGCGTCGGTGGAGCCGTTGTCCGCCCCCATGATGTGCGGGTCTCGGGCGAGGCCGTTATCGAGTGAGGTTTTGGGGAATCCATAGCCGAGATTGCCGCATACGGATAATACCCTGAGTTCATCCATGCGAGACTCCCGAGGCTTTTTGACTGGAAGATACTCGAACCTACACGATCGCCCGTCCGGGGTAAACGCCGGCGAGCGTCTAACGGCCAGTAACTCGCTTGTCATGCAGGCTGATGAAAGTTTATATTTAATGGGATTGTAGTGGAATGGTCGGTGATTCTGTCCGATACACCCGGAACAACCCGAGAGCTACAATGGCCACAGCCTCCAAGAACCCGCCGGGCAACACAAAAAAGATTCATCAGACCTACGCGCGCCGGATTGAGGAACTTCGCGGCTTTGCTGCGGCCGATGCCGAGTGCGCCGATGTGAGAGAAGCATCTGAAGCGGATTTCTGGTCGTTCGTTAAGTCTATTCCATCAGCCAGGAAAGCCGGGTTGTTTCTCCTCGATAACGGAAACCTCCGCGCCGTTTGGAAAGGAGACGACAAGGCGCACATTGGTCTCCAGTTTCTCGGCGATCGGTCTGCAAGGTACGTGATATTCAAACGACGACCGGCATCCGAAAAAGTTTCGAGAGTGAGCGGAATCGACACACTGGACGGAGTGAAAAAGCAGGCCCGCGCTTTCGGCATCACGTTGCTGGAGAATGGATGACCGGCGACGATTTGCCAAATGAAGACCATGCCGTCCGCTACGTCAAACCATCTCAATTCGATGAAGAAGAGGGCGTGGACGGCTCCGCTTTTCAGTTACGACAAAACGAGAGTGGTTTGTCCGTCCACTGGCTGGAATGTTTCGAAGACCTCTTGAAACCTCAACAACTCGATGAAGTGAGGCGTCTGTCCAGGCTGACAATAAGCAGGAACGGCCGCCTTGCCGAAGTGAGCGTGGGCAGAACAAAACAGCATCTCAAAGAACAACTCCTGGATATCCGTTTCATACACATGCCGCTGAATGCAGAGGGCGATTATGAGGCCGACCCATCGCATAGCGAGATATCGGGGCTGCCGGATTTCCCCGATGAGGAGTTGATCGGAGACTTCATCGCCGAAGAATGTATAGAAGCCGTCCATCCGGGATTGCAAGAAACTTGATCCTCGGCTTTGCTCCCTCGAAAAAGTATAGCGAGTAAAAGCAACAAAACACCTCTCGACATCAGAGCACCCGAGTTAATCGAAATGCTCGCGCAAGATGCGCCCCGAAGTTGAAATTCTGGTGTTTTGAAAGAGAAAAGCCGCTTTACCGGCCCGATGAACTGAAACGGGGACGCGGGCTTACGGCCTCTCCCCTGCGCAACGCCTACGGCTGGACCCGCAGCCGCTCGGGCTCGATGATGGCCTCCGCCGTGATCTCGATCATCGCGTCGGGAGGACCGAGGCGGGATATCTCGATCAGCGTGCTGGCCGGGCGAACGTTCTTGAAGTATTTGAAGCGCTCATCGGAATGCTTGTAGTACTCCATGATGTCGGTCACATACGTCGTGGAGCTGACGATGTCGTCGAACGTAGCGCCCGCGTGGGCCAGCCCCTTGCCGATGTTCTCGCAAGTCACCCGAATCTGGGTTCGCATGTCGCCGACGCCCACCACCTCGCCGCTCGGCTTGCGGGGCACCTGGCCGGAAAGATAGATGTGGGCGTGGTCCGAACCGTGAATCGTCACCACGGGCACGTAGAGAAGCTCGTTGTTCTCCACGCGGGACCACATGTCGTCGGGCTGCATGAACTGTCTCTGGATCATCTCGTCGCTTCCTTCCTCTGATAGATGTTCGTTTAATCCGTCACCCATGCGGGCTGACCACCGGATTGCCCCATGAGGCCCGCCAGCGTCTCGGCCACTTTTCTTTCACATTCGAGAAATTCCACAGAAAGAACGTCGCGTGGACGGGGCAGGTCGATCTTGATCTCCTCGGCGATTCGCCCCGGACGAGGCGACATCAGGAGCACACGGTCTGAGAGATAGGCCGCCTCGCGGACACTGTGCGTCACGAAGAGCACCGTCTTGTGGGTTTCCATCCACACCTGAACGAGGAGTTGCTGGAGGCTCGAGCGGGTCTGGGCGTCAAGGGCGCCGAAGGGTTCGTCCATGAGCATCACCTCGGGGTCGAAGGCCAGCGCGCGCGCGATGCCCACCCGCTGCTTCATGCCGCCCGAGAGGCGGTATGGATAGACATCCTTGAAGCCCTCGAGTTCCACCAGCCGCAGGAGGCGGTCGACCACGGGGTCGCGCTCGGCCTTGGGGATTCCCTTCATGCGCATGCCGAAGCGGACGTTTCCGGCCACCGTCAGCCAGGGGAATACGGCGAACTCCTGGAACACGACGCCTCGGTCGAAACCCGTGTCGTTGATGTGGTGGCCGTCGAGGACGACGTCGCCCGAGGTTTTTTCATACAGGCCCGCCACGATCATCAACAGCGTGCTCTTGCCGCACCCGCTCGGGCCGATGAGGGAGATGAACTCGCCGCTTCTGACTTCAAAGTTCACCGATTCGAGCGCGGTGATGTCCGTCGTCCGCCCCCATCCCTCGTCGATGGTGAAGACCTTGTCCAGGCCCGTGACCTGGAGTTTTACAGGACCCTGAATCGCCAAGATATGCTCCTATCGGCGCGTTATTCGCGCAGTGTTCCCCAGCGCTGGACCGTGGCCAGCTCGATGCTGCGCAGGCAGACGCGCTCCACGATCACGCCCAGAATACCAACGACCACCACCCCGCCGTACATCATGTCCGCCGCGAGGAAATCGCGGGCCGCGAAAATCCGGAAGCCCAGGCCGGCCTCGAGCGCGACTATCATCTCCCCGGTCACGACGATGCGCCACGCGCGGCTGAACGCGATTCGGTAGCCCGCGATGAGATTCGGCAGCGCGCCCGGCACCATCACCTGGAAGAAAAGCGTCATGCCCTTGGCGCCCATGGCGCGGCCCGCGCGGATGAGAGAGGCGTCCACGGTCTTCACGCCCGTCCATGCGTTCACCATGACGGTGATCATGCCCTCGAACCAGAGCACGGAGATCAGGGTGAAATCGCTCAGCCCGAACCAGAGAATGACGATGGGAAACAGCGCGAGACCCGGCACGGCCAGGAAAAAGTACATCGGCGGCGCGAGAATCCGCTCCACCGTCTGATTCATTCCCATCACCAGGCCGACCACGGTTCCCGAAACGAGGGCGAGGAACGCCCCGACCAGAAGGCGATACAGCGAAACGTAGATGTCCAGCCAGAGGATGCCGGACTTCGCCTGGTCGACCATCGTCACCCATATCTTTTCCAGGGGAGGGAAAAGGACAGGATGAAGTGTGCCCGAGTGCGCGAGCAACTCCCAGAAGATGAGCAGTCCGACGAGAGGCGCCGCCATGAGGAAAAAGGCCTTGCCCGAGTTTCGGAAAACCACGCCCCAGTTGGGAGGACCGAGTACTCTCTCCTCTGTCCCCGGTGTCTTTCCGGTTTGAGTTCGCGCTTTATCGGCCGACGCCACGTAAGGTTCCTTTCTCAGCTTCCGAGAGCCGTGATTCGTCCGCTTCCGAGAGCTTCAATTTGTCCGGGCTCGGGCAGATTCGCGTAGGGGTCCGGCGCGATGGCGGAGGCGTCACGCTCCCGCATGCACAGATCCAGCGCTGCGAGGGCGAATATCTTCGTCGTGTCCACCAGCGCGTCGACGTGGATGTGTTCGCCGATATCGGCGTTCCAGCCGTAATCCGCATCAAACGTCCGGCCCGCCAACCCGTACGTGATGGTCTGGACCCCGTAGCGGTTCATGTGGGCGGCGTCCAGATAGGAAGTCTTTACGATGATGTTGGGCTTTTCACCCACAATCTGCTCATGCGCCTGGATCATCGCTTTGGAAGGCAGCGAATCGACGGGAATGCCCGAGGGCGGATGCGAGGAGAACACCTCGACTTTGGCTCCGACGTCGGGATGCTCTTCGTTCACCTGCTCGATGACGCCCTTGAACTCCGTCTGCACGTCCTGAATCGTCTGACCCGGCACCAGGCGGACGTCCACGTAGAGGCGGCACTCGATGGGCGAGCGAGCGCAGCGGTAGGGCCACCCGCCCTCGATGGCGGCCACGTTCACGTGAGGGCGTTCGCCCAGGAACTCGTTACGCCCCCGGTACTCGGGAATCCACTTGCGAACCGCAGCCTGCACCCGCTCCATCCGCTCGATGGCGCTGGCCGTGTAGTGGCCGTAGCACGTATGGCCCATCGACCCGCGCGTGATGACCTTGAACCAGATCGTGCCCCCGTGCCAGGGCGCGACCTGCATGCCGGTCGGCTCCCCGAGAATACAGAAATCCGTCAGATATCCGTGCGATAGAAGATGCCGGGTGCCGACGCCGTAGCCGTCGTAGAGCACGTCCTGGTACTGGTCGATACGGTTTTTCTCGATCTCTCCCACGACGGAGGCGAGGACGATGTCGCCCCTGAGCTTCACGCCCGCGTCCTGGAGAGCCTTCGCCGCGCCGAGGTAGGAGACGTCGGCGCTTTTCATGTTGGCCGCGCCGTTTCCGATGATCCAGTCCCCATCGCGAATCGCCTTGTTCTTGTAGCCCGGCTGGGTGAGTTCGGGTTCCTCGCCGGAATAGGAGGTGTCCAGGTGGCCGTTGAACATCACGGAATAGCCGCCGCCCGTGCCCGGCGAGATGCCGACCGCGTTGTAGCGGCCCTCGGCCACTTTTTGCAGATGCGATTCGAAGCCGGCCTCCTCGTACTTCGCGTGCATGTAGCGGGCCGCCTCCTCCTCGTAGCCGGTGGGACTCGGTATGTCCACGAGTTCCATGGTGGTTTTTACGAGGAAATCTTCATCCACCGCGTCGACGACTTTCTTTTGAAGCTCATCCATGATTCGCGATTCTCCTCAAACGCGCTTCATACGCATACGAATACAATCTCACCCCTCCGGAAGGCGGCATACGCCCCCCGGAGGGGTAAAATACGGTTCGGAATTATATCTGCCGTCTTACTTCATCAAATTGAAGTAGGCGTTTTCCACCAACGTGATGTCGATGTGCGCGGTGACGTCGATGCGCTTGGGCAGCTTGCCCTTCTTGACGCTCACGTCCACGCCGTCCTGTACTTCCTTGATGTCCCTGTGCGTGATCATCGCGCGGTCCCAGCGCATGAACTTGTACAGGTCGGTCTTCACCTTCGCCACGCTGAACTTGAAGCCCTGGCTCTTCCAGAACTCGTGCATCAGCTTCGCGGACTCGTCGCGGTTGCGGTTCAGGAAGCGCATCGCGCGAACGTGCGCGTTGATGAAGCGCTGCGCGCCGTCGGGATTTTTCTTCTTGATGTAGGACCACGAAGTCGTCAGGAACACCGGGGAGGTGTAGCCGAGCAGATCGTCATAGTCCTTCGGCCCCATGACCATACGGCCCAGGCCCTTGCCGACGATGATCGAGCCCCACGGCTCCCAGGTCAGACCCGCATCCAGAGCGCCGCGCTCGAAGGCGGCCGGGAGCGAACCCGTCTTGGTGTTGCGGATCTTGAAGTCCTTGTCCGACATGCCGATGCGCGAGAGATACGTCATCCAGGTGGCCCAGGTGCCGGTGCCCATCTGCGCGCCCACGGTCTTGCCCTTCAGGTCTTTCACCGACTTGGTGGTCTTGTCCTTCATGGGCACGAGAACCATGTTCTGGTTTCCGTAGCGGTTGAGCGCGATGCCCACCACGTCCAGTCCGCGCGCCGCGATCTGGCCCACGCGGGAGCCGCGCGTGCTGATGATGTCGGCGGTGCCGCCGATGAGCGCGTCGATCAGCGCGCGGGGGCTCGTGACCCGGCGCTGCACGTTGACGCCCTCGGCTTTGTAGAAGCCTTTCTTTTCAGCGATGTAGGGGATGGCGGCGTGCGAGGTGTTGTCGTGAATCAGCTTGACGACGCCTTTCGCCGCCAGCGCGTTCGAGGTCATTCCCAGGACAGCGATTGTTGCGATCAAAACAAGGCCGAACCTTTTCATCTTATCTTCCTCCACGTTTGAGAGAACCTGTTGCCTCTGCTACGTCTTCCAAAGATAAAACGATCGGAACCGGCAAGCAGCGCCTTTTACTCTCTCGCCGGGTGAAATATGGCCAGCAGCCTTACGTCCTGATCCCCTCCCGTCATGCTGCGGTGCATCGTCTTCCGGGGCAGGAAAATGCAGTCTCCGCCCCGAAACTCGATGCTCCTGTCTTCCAACTCGTATCGTCCCTCGCCCTCGATGATGTAGATGAGTTCGTCCTCTTCGTGGTCGTGCCACTCGTGCGTCTCGCCGGGGCGGAAGACCGTGAGCCAGGCGTCGACGTTCCAGCCGTGGTCCTCCTGCGAAGTCATACGCCAGGCTTGCGCGCCGCCGTCCAGCACCTTGTGCTTCTGGTTCTCGGGCCTTATCAGGCAGGCTTCGCGGTCGCTCAAATCCCGTCTCTCCAAACACTTGCCCTGCGCACGAGATGAAACTGCCGTGTATGAAATTGAATGATATAAAGAAATGCTATGCGCTTGTTCCGCTAATGTCAATCGCGCAAGGGGTGGGCCTGGTGAAAAAACCGACCCTGGTAGCGAACGCGTTTGAAGCGACAACCGCCGTCATTCCGGCGTATGCCGGAATCCAGAGTCGAGCAGAATGACATTGCGCCAGCTTTTCATCTCCCCTTTATCGGCGGGAAGCCATCAGAAAACAAAAGCAAAAAATGGATTCCGGCTTTCGCCGGAATGACGGCCAAAACCCGAAACCCGGCGGCGCCGCATCGCCTCTTTATACCCCCCTGACAAGGGGTTGTTGAAAAAGCCCTATCCGCCTCATCCTGAGTAGCGGTGAAACCGCGTATCGAAGGATGCCTTCTCGCCCTTCGATACGCCGCCCTTCGACAAGCTCAGGACAGGCTCTTTGGCGGCTACTCAGGGTGAGGTAAGAAGCTGTTGGTGGTTTGCGGGGGTCGCAGAAGAGGGTTTTTCAACAACCCCGACAAGGTGGGGAGGGTGGTTGTTTTCGAGGAAGTCAGGGTTTCGCCCGAGAGCGGCCTTCCCGCAAAGGCAATGTTCCACGCAAAGACTTTTTAACAGTCCCGCATACACGCAGGTGTGTTAAGGATCACTACCTCACGTCTTCTTCGCGCGTCCCCTGCGGAAGATGCCGTCGTAGAAGGTGAACACCGAGACGATCATCAGGATCGTGCCGACGGGGCTCGTGAGGAAATACCACAGCGGCTTGTTCTCGAAGGTGATGAGCGCGCGACGCAGGTTCTCGTCCGCCAGCGAACCCAGGATGACGGCCAGAACCATCGGCGCGAGCGGCAGGCCGAGGCACCTGAGCGCGTAGCCGACGAAGCCTGCGGCCAGCATGACGTAGACGTCGAACATGCTCAGGCGCACCGCGTACGCCCCCAGGATGCAGATGGGGATGATGATGGGCATCAGCAGGGTGCGCGGCAGGCTGTAGAGCTTGACGGCGGGCTTCACCAGCAGCAGGCCGAACACGTACATCAGGAAGTTCGCCACGATGAGCGCGCCGTAGATGAAGTAGACGAGACCCGGGTTTTCCACGTCGATGGTGGGGCCCATCACCACGTGCTTGAGTTCCAGGGCCGCCATGAAGGCGGCGGCGGGCGGACTGCCCGGAATCCCGAGCGTGAGCGTGGGGAGAATCGTTCCGCCGATGCAGGCGTTGTTCGCCACCTCGCCGCACACGATGCCCTCGTAGCTCCCCTTGCCGAATTTTTCGCGCTCCTCGGGCCTGGCGCGGCGCTTGCCCACGTCGTAGGCGACGAAGGCGGCGATGTTCCCGCCCGCGCCGGGGATGGCGCCTATCACCGTGCCGATGATGCCGGAGCGCACCGAGGCGCGCGCGTAGCGCCACAACATGCTGAAGGGGGGCACCACGCGGTCCACTTTTTCGGGGATCACGGGCGGCTCCTTCTGGGGCAGCACCCAGAGCACCTCGGTCAGCCCGAAGAAGCCGATGATCACCGGGATGTAGCTGATGCCGTCTTCGAGGAGAAAACTCCCGAAGGTGAAGCGCGGAACGCCGTAGATGTTGTCGAGGCCGACGAAAGCGATGAGAAGCCCCAGCCAGCCGGATATCCAGCCCTTGATGGGCGCCTCGCCCGAGGTGAGCGTGCCGCAGATGGCGATCCCCCAAAGGGCCAGGAGGAACATCTCCCAGGAACGGAACTGCAGGGCGATGAGCAAAATGAGGGGTATGAACGCCACCAGGATCAGGATGCCCACCCAGTTTCCGAGAAAAGACGCCACCAGCGCGGTGCCGAGCGCCTGTCCTCCCTCTCCCCTCTGGGCGAGCTGGTAGCCCTCGATCATGGTGGGAACGGCGGCGGGCGTGCCCGGAATGTTGATGAGCACGGCGGTAATCGAACCGCCGAAGACGCTCGCCGTATAGACGCCCAGCAGGAACATGATGGCCACGTCCTGGCTCATCTGGGTGGAGAGTCCGATGAGCAGCACCATGGACATGGTCGTCGAGATGCCCGGCATCGAACCCCACAGGAGTCCCAGGATGGTGCCCAGGATGCAGACGAACACCAGATACGGGTTCATGGCGTGGATGAGTTGTTCCAGGAAAAACACGGCCTACCCCGAACCCGGCAGCGGAATGCGGAAGCCGTAGCGAAACGCGGCGGCCAGAACGAGCGTCGAAATCGCAGAAACGACGAGGCACTGCAGAAACGACTTCGGCCAGAAGATGCGCAGGGCGATGGCCAGCATCGGGATGGTGACGGCCTCGAAGCTGCTGAAGCCGAGCCGGAAGCCTCCTATCACCAGCGGAACCGTGATGATGAACGTAACCCAGTCGAGGAGCACTATATATACGACTACCAGGCCCATCAGGATGAGCGCCCACTGGTTCTCGTAGTCGGCGAAATACCTGCCCAGCAATTCTGCGGGCGAGAGGTTCAGTTCCGAACCGCCGCCTCGTTTGAGCGCGCCCGCTCCGAGTCCGATGGCCATGGCCAGCAGGCTCAGGCCCGTGAGAATGGGCATGAAGCCCGGCGCGGTGAAGATGTTCTTCTCCGGGTTGGGCATGAGCAGCCCGAGAATGACGGCGAGGATAGCGACGACGCCCACGACGCCCGCCGCCGCGAGATCCCTGCCCGGCGTGGCGGCGTCTCCCCCCTCCTCGGAAAGCAGATTCGAGGCGGCGGTGTCTTCCGGCTCATCCGATTGCGGATGGGCGCTGCGGTCATCGTCGTTCGAGGAATCCATGCAACTCTCTCGGCATAGAACAAAATCAATGAATACGGCCTCCCCGGGCGGGCCGCCCTGATATGAGGCGGCCCGCCCGGGGCAGGCATTGCGCGATGAGCCGTCCGGCTCAGATGCGAGGCTTGTAGCCCTTCGGCGGCCACCAGGCGTCGAAATCCTTCGGTTCGGGAAGCCCGAGTTCCTTGGGTCCGCGCACCTTTTTGCCGATGTGCTTCTGCAGCTTGAGCAGCGTCGCAGCGCTCAGGCACTCGAGCTGCGCGGCCCGGCGGTCGGCCGCTTCTCCCGTGCGGATGTCGATCTGGAAATACTTGCGCGTCGCGATCTTCCCGAAGGCGTCGGACTTCGCGGCCGCGACCCAGACCGGCTTGATCTTGTTGAGCACGTCGACGGGCGTCTCCCGCCTCAGGGCGATGCTGTACATCCCGCCCATCGGCAACAGGGCCTTGAGCGCGGGAATGAAGTTGGCGATGGTGTAAGCCTTGCCGTAGTTGGAAATGTCCAGATCCTTCGGCCCCGTGTGCATGAGGTTTCTCAGCTTGCCGGCGCGCAGGAACTCGACGTGCTCATGCACGCCGCCGCCTGCGATGTCCACCTCGCCCTGTAAGCCCGCGACGGTGGCGGGTTTTCCGCCCTTGTAGGGCACGAAGCGCAATTCGATGCCCGCTGCGTCCGCGACGGTGGCGCCCACCTCGTGCCAGATGCTGCCCACGCCCGAAGTCGAGATGGTGAGCTTGCCGGATTTCTTCTTGGCCGCGGCGACCACGTCGTTGAAGGTCTTGAAGGGCGAGTCGGGCCGCACCGACCAGCTCGCGAGCGAGGCAGCCGCCGCGAAGTGCTGCCAGTCCACCCACGCCGCCGAATCCGTGTATCCCATCGGCCGGACGAACTTGTTGTAGTTCCCCGCGCCCAGCCAGGTGTAGCCGTCGGCCGCCTTGTTGAGCACGTAGCGGGTGGCCACGCCTCCCACGGAGCCGGGACGGTTGATGACGTTGACGGGCCAGCCGGTAGATTTCGCCATCTCACCGCACAGGGTGCGGATGACGGTGTCCGTGCCGCCGCCCGCGGCGTACATCACCACCCCCGTGATGGGGCGGGCGGGCCATTTCGCGGCGTCCGCCTTTCGGGTCGTGAGCACCATCGGCGCCGCGGCCGCGACGCCGGCGACCCCGAGGGTCTGGATGAAGCTCCTGCGCGTGAGTTCGGATGATTCGGGAATGATGATTTCGGGATGCTCATGAAGCTCTTTGTTCGACATGATGCTCTCCTCCGGTTGAAATGAAACGACCACTCGGTGTGAACCGGCGACCGACCACGGCCCTTCCGGCGCAGAATCCACCCAGAATCTTCCAGCACTTTTTTATTTTTCGACTGACGGCAATCCTAGCACGAAAAACGGCCGACGCAAAATTTCAGTTTTCGAGACCTGCCCGGAGGCCCTTCGCGCGCGGCGGTTTCGTGTAGAATCGCGCTCGGGATGCGGGAGGAATCCATTCACCCGGTCGGCGCTCTCTGGACACCCAACCGCAGCCCGGCTGTGATAATATGCCTTCAGGGTGAAAACAGATGAATCCCACTTCAGCAGAAGGAAACGCGAGATATGAAGCTAGGCGTATTGACGGGGGGCGGAGACTGCCCGGGTCTCAACGCCGTCATCCGCGCGGTGACGGCATCGAATTTCCATCGCGGCAGCCATACGCTGGGCATCCGTCGGGGCTGGCGCGGCCTGGTGGACGCAGATTTCGTCGAGATCACGGGCCCGATGATCTCCGGCATCCTCGACAAGGGGGGCACCATTCTGGGCTCCTCGCGGACGAACCCCACGAAGGACCCGGCCGTGCTCGAGCAACTCAAGGAAAACTGGCGCGCCTCGCGCATCGACGGCCTCATCGCCATCGGGGGGGACGACACGCTGAGCGTGGCCGCCTACCTGAGCAAGGAAGGCTACAACGTCATCAGCGTGCCCAAGACCATCGACAACGACATCGGCCTCACGGACTACTCCTTCGGCTTCCACACCGCCGTCGGCGTCATCACCGACGCCATCGACCGCCTGCGCACCACGGCGGAGGCGCACGACCGCGTCATCATCCTCGAAGTCATGGGGCGCCACTCGGGCTGGCTCGCCACCTACGCGGGCATCGCGGGCGGGGCCGACCTCATCCTCGTGCCTGAGCGGCCCTTCGACATCGAAGAGGTCGTCGGGGTGCTCAAGGCGCGATTCGCGCGCGGGCGCAACTTCGCCAACGTGGTCGTGGCCGAGGGTGCGAAGCCCGAGGGCATCGAGGACTACATCACGCGCAGCCAGGCGGTGGACGAGTTCGGGCACGTGCAGCTCGGCGGCGTCGGCGAATACCTCGCCAAGGAGATCGGCGACCGGATGAACGTGGACACGCGCGCCGTCATCCTGGGGCACATCCAGCGCGGCGGCTCCCCCGTGCCATACGATCGCGTGCTGGCGACGCGCCTGGGCGTGCGTGCGAGCGAGTTCGCGCACGAGGGAACCTGGGGCGTGATGGCCGCGCTGCAGGGGCGCGACATCAACCCGGTGCCGCTCGAGGACGTGCTCGGCAGGGTGAACACCCTGCGGGAGGACTTCTTCGACGCGGCGGAGCTGTTTTTCGGCTAGCTGGCTGCGCATTTGCCCGTAACCTCGGAGAGGCCCGGCGCGGATCGACCCCCGCGCTATTGAGAGGGACCCCCGATTCCGGCCCCCTCCTCGCCAGCGTCGTTCCGGCGAATCCGCCCAGGGCGGCATCGTCCCCGCGCCCTGGACGACTCTTTCCTTCATCCCGAGTAGGCGAACGCGGCGCAATTCCCCTCATCCCGAGCAGGCGCGCTTGCGCGCCGTATCGAGGGAGGCGCATCAAGATCCGAGGAGCGCCCTTCGATACAAACGCTCCTTTCTCGGGGTTGTTGAAAAAATCCTTGTCAAAGGAGCAACCCCCCCTACCCCCCCTTGTCAGGGGGGCAAGAAAAAGCAAAACCCTCTCAGCCCGGCGAAGGCGCATCGCCTTTTCATACCCCCCTGACAAGGGGGGGTAGGGGGGGTTGCCTTTATCCCCTGAGGAGGACTTTTTCAAAAACCCCCGGAGGAGCGGGTTTCTTCTGCCCCCCTCACCCCTCCACCCGCTCCCCGGTCGCGCCGTCGAAGGGGTGGACGTTCTCCATGTCGAAGAACACGCGGATGTTCTCGCCCACCTGCGCGCGGAAATGGCCCTCTTCCTTCACGGTGAGGACGATTCCGTCGATGTCGAGGGCGACGAAGGTGTCGGAACCCAGCGGCTCGACGAGCTCCACCCGGCCCTCGGCGGAGACGGGGCGCGCGCCTGCGTCCTGAAAGCCCAGGTGCTCGGGGCGGAAGCCGAGGACATAGGCCTCTCCCTCCCGGCACGCCCGAGGCAGCGGGAAGCGCAGGGCGCCCGCTTCGAGTTCGAGACCGCCCTCCGCCCGGTGCGCGCGGCCCTCGATGAAGTTCATGGCCGGGCTGCCCAGAAAGCCCGCCACGAAGCGGTTGACGGGGTGGTCGTAGAGATCGATGGGCGGGCCCGCCTGGAGTATCTTCCCCTCGTCCATGACGACGATGCGGTCGCCCATCGTCATCGCCTCGGTCTGGTCGTGGGTGACGTAGATGGAGGTCGTGCCCAGGCGGCGCTGGAGCTTTCGTATCTCGGCCCGGGCGGTGACGCGGAGCTTGGCGTCCAGGTTGCTGAGCGGCTCGTCGAAGAGATATGCGACCGGGTCGCGCACGATGGCCCGGCAGACCGCCACGCGCTGGCGCTGGCCGCCCGAGAGCTGGCGGGGCTTGCGGTGGAGCAGGTCCTCCAGCCCCATGAGGGCGGCGGCTTCCTTGACGCGGCGGTCGACCTCGCCCGCGGAAACCCGCCGCACGCGCAGGCCGAAGGCCATGTTCTCGTACACCGTCATGTGGGGGTAGAGGGCGTAGTTCTGGAACACCATGGCCATGTTGCGGTCCTTGGCGGGAATCTCGTTCACGCGCTCGCCCGAGACGCGGATCTCCCCGTCGGTCGGGAACTCCAAGCCCGCCACCATGCGCAGCGTCGTCGTCTTCCCGCAGCCCGAAGGCCCCACCAGGACGAGGAACTCCCCCTCGGCGACTTCCAGGTCGATGCCGTCCACGGCGCGCACGCTGCCGAAGTGCTTGCTCAGGTTCTCGATGCTCACCGTGCCCAAACCGATTCCTCCATCATCGCGCGCCGCGCCCCGAACGCGGCTGGTGAAAAGCGCCTTGCGGGGGTAATGGCAACCCCCCTGAAAGGGAAATCCCTTAAAACCAACCCCCCCTACCCCCCCTTAACAGGGGGGCAAGAAAAATCAAAACCCCCTCAGCCCGGCGGGGGCGCATCGCCTTTTTATACCCCCCTGACAAAAACAAAAGCCTCTCTACCGGCGGCGGGCGTTGCCTTTTTATACCCCCCTGTCAAGGGGGGGTAGGGGGGGTTGCCTTTATCTCCTGAAAAGGGGCCTTTCCCACCAACCCCGCCCGCACCCACTACTTCACCGCTCCCGCCGTCAGGGCGCGGATGAGATAGCGCTGCATGAAAAAGCCCACGAGCAGGGCGGGCAGCATGATCAGCGTCGCCAGGGTGGACATGTCCTGCCAGAAGACCTGCATCTCGCCCATCGTCTCCGCCAGCCGGACGGGGATGGTGCGCGCGTACACGTTCGTCAGCATGAACGCGAACATGAACTCGTTCCAGGCCAGCAGGAAGACGAAGATGGAGGTCGCGGCGATGCCCGATGACGCGAGGGGGAAGGTCACCCGCGCCAGGGTGCGCAGCGCACCGCAGCCGTCCAAAGCCGCGGCCTCTTCGAGTTCTTTCGGTATGCCGTCGAAAAACGCCTTCATCAGCCAGGTGCCGAACGGGATGTTCAAGGCGGTGTAGATGAGGATCAGGATGAAGCGCGTGTCGAGTATCTGGAGATAGCGGAACAGGAGATAGAGCGGCACCACCGCCGTGACGGGCGGCAGCAGCCGCGTCGCCAGCATGAAGAAGAGCAGGTAGTTCGACGCCCGGAAGCGGTAGCGCGAGAACGCGTAGGCCGCAAGCGAGGAGACCAGGAGCGTCAGGAAGGTCGTCACCACCGCGATGAAGGTGCTGTTCCAGATGAACCTGAGTGCGGATTCGTTCCCGAAGCCCAGGAACTTCCAGTACGAGGAGAAATCAGGACTCACGAAGACCTTGGGCGGAATGCTGAAGATGGCGGTCTCGTTCTTCACCGAGGTGAGCATGATCCAGACGATCGGGAACAGGCTGAACGCGAGCAGGACCATCATCGCCCCGCGCGCCGCCGGGAAGGAGGGGATCCCCGGCCCGATCTGTTCTTCGCCCCGCGCCATGGCCTAGCCGTCCCTGTCCCGGATGAGCCGCAGGTAGGCGAACGCTATCCCCGCGCCCAGCACGAGGAGGATGACCGAGGTGGCCGCCGCGTTGCCCACGTCGAAATAGCGGAAATAAATGCGCTGAATGAAAAGGCCGTATGGCATGGTGGACGTGCCGGGCCCTCCCTCGGTAAGGATGTAGGGAATGTCGAACACCCGCAGCTTGAAGATGGTCTGGAAGAGCAGCGCCACCACCAGCGGGGGCAGGATGAGCGGAAAGGTGATCCGCCGGAACACCTGCACCCGGTTCGCGCCGTCCACGTGGGCGGCCTCGAACACCTCGTTCGGGAGCGCCGTGATGCCCGCCAGGAGGATCATGGTGACGAAGGGCGTCGAACGCCAGACCTCGCAGATCACGATGGCCCAGAAGGCGGGGCCGGTCTCGGCGAGCCAGTTCACCTTGGCGACCCCCACGAGGGTGATGAGCAGGTTCACGATGCCGATGTCGCGGTCCCACATGAGCCGCCAGCCGAGGCCCACCGCGATGGGGGCGACCATGTAGGGGGTGAGGAGAAAGGACGTCATGAGCCTGCGCCCGCGCACGAGGCCGTAGAGCAGCAGCGCGCTCGCCACCCCGATGATGAATTCGAGCGCGATGGTGGCCACGGTGAAGCCCAGGCTGAAGCGGGTCACCTCCCAGAAGTCGGGGTCGACCCAGAGCAGGTGGACGTAGTTCGCGAAGCCGACGAAGGTGGAGAGATGCGGCGTGGTGAGGCGCCATTTCCACAGCGAGAGATAGATGTTGTAGATGGAGGGATAGACCAGTATCGCGCCCAGGATGATGAAGGCGGGCGCCATGAGCAGGTAGGGCGCCATCGCCTGCTTGCGCGCGGGGGTGAGCCAGCCACGGCCGCCCCGCCGCGCCGTATCCTGAACGGCTCCGGTATTCACGATCCTCTCCGTGCTTGCGCCTGCGCCGGACGCGCCCTTAATCCGCCTCTCCTCCGGGGTACGCCTTCGCGTCTGGGGCGGCATCATCACCACCCCAAGTGTAGGGGTCGCATATATGCGACCCGCATACCGAGGGGAAGGGCCGCATATATGCGGCCCCTACAACCCCTCTTGCAAGGGACAAAGGCAACCCCCCCTACCCCCCCCCTTGCCAGGGGGGCAAGAAAAAGCAAACCCCTCAGCCCGGCGAGGACGCATCACCTTTCTATACCCCTGACAAAAGCAAAACCCCCTCGGCCCGGCGGCGGGCGTCGTCTTTTTTCATATCCCCCACTTGCCGGGGCGTCGGTCTTTTTTACCCCCCTGTCAAGGGGGGGTAGGGGGGGTTGGTTTTATCCCCTGGGGAGAGGACTTTTCCAACACCCCCGGTGCGCCTTTGTTTTCGTACCGCTGCTACAGAACCGCTTTGATCTGCTTGCAGGCGTCCCCCATGGCCTGCTTCGCGCTCTTCTTCTTCTGCAGGTAGTTGATGACTTCCTTCGAGGTGACGTCGCTTATCTCGGACGCGCGCGGATGCTGCGCCGCGCCGCTTCCCCGGCTGATGGCGGTCAGCCACGCCTTCGCCACCGGGAACTTCTTGAGATATTCCGCGTTGTTGTAGACCGAACTGCGGACGGGGCCGTTCGCCCAGTTGAGGGCGCCCCGGAGCTGGTTCTTCTTGTTACTGAGCGCCATCATGAGCTCCCACGCCGCCGCCTTGTTCTTGCTCTTCTTGTCCATGACGAGGTGCCAGCCGCCGTTCAGCGTGGCGCCGCGGTTCTTGCCGTCCAGCGTGGGGACGAGGAACCAGCCCAGCTTGTCGGCCGTCTTGGACTTCTTGGGGTTGGTCATCAGGCCCCAGTAGGGGGAGAAGTACACCCCCATCGCGGCGCGGCCCTGCATCATGGCGTTCCGGTATTCGTCGCGGCCCCAGGCCAGCATGTCGGGCGGGGACCAGCCGCTGCGGAAGGGCTTGCCGAACACCTCGAGCAGCTTGATCGAATCGGCGCGGTCGAGCAGGCAGGTCTTGTTGTCGGCGGAGAGCACGCCGTGGCCCGAGCTGTGGAGATAGCGCAGGAAGTCCTGCTCCACGTGGACGCCCGGTTTTCCGCGCTGGACGACGCCGTAGACCTTGCCGGGCTGGTTCAGCTTCTCGGCCGCGGCGAGGAACTCGTCCCAGGTCTTGGGAATGGCGACCTTGGCCGCCGCGAAGAGGTCCTTGCGGTAGTAGACGATGCCCGTCCCCGTCCGGTAGGGGACGCCGTAGGCGGGGCCGCCGGGCTTGGGGAAGCGGGTCGTGCCCGAGAGGGCGGGGATGAGGTCCCCGTAGTCGTAGCCCTTGGGCGCGCTCTTGATGTAGTTGTCCAGGGGCTCCAGGAAGCCGATGGTCTCGGGGTTGACCCACGCGTCCACCCAGGACACGACGTCGAACTGCCCGCCCCCGGCCGCGAAGGAGAGCACCGCCTTGTCCTTGATCTTCCCGTAGGGGGTGGTCACCACGGTGACCTTGATGCCCTTTTCCTTCTCGAGATCAGCCACCACGCCCTTGGGACCCCCCGCCGCCTTGAACAGGGTCGGGTGGATGAGGAGGGTGACATTCTTGGCCGCCGCGGCGGGCAATGCGAGCCCCGCCACAAAAGCGGTGATGGCGATAAGGCTGAATAGCCGGCGTCTGGAACGTTTCATCGTTTCTCCTCCTTTTTCCGGGTGATCGGAAGATGCGGATTCAAAAGAGCGGTCACACGACCGCTCCGTCCTGTCTGAGTTTCTCCCTGAGCGGCTCGACCGGCAGTTCGCGCGGGGTCGTCCGGCGCTCCACGCACATGGCCGCCGCCGTGCCCGCCGCCTGCCCGATGGTCATGATGTGGGCCTGGTTGCGCACGGAGCCGTTGGCGAAGCGGTCGCTCGAGACGGGCCGGCCCGCCACGAGGCAGTTCTCTATCTTCTGGGGGAGCATGACGCCGTAGGGGATGCCGTAGGCCTCCCCGTCCCTGATGTGCTTGTGCTCGATGACGCCGCTGGGCTGGTGGACGTCCAGGCAGTAGGCCCCCTGGCCGATGTCGCGCGGTCCCTTGCGCGCATCGATGCAGTCCTCATCCGTGAGGGTCTCCTCCCCGATGATGCGGCGCGTCTCGCGCACCCCGATGGCCGAGGCCGAATCGATCACGTAGCACTCCTCGAAGCCGGGGGCGTACTTGCGGTAGAAGTCGCGCACCTTGAATATCTGCTCACGGCCCTCGATGGCGACCTGGTTCAGGTCGTCGTTGTCGACGCCGCTGTAGCCCAGCATGCTCGTCGAGTTGATGGTGACGACCCCGGGCGTGGTGGTGACGGAGAACACCACGCGCTGGCGGTTCGGGTGGAACTCGCCGCGCGACTGGGCGAGCTTGACCGACTCGTAATAGCCGGTGACGAGGGGGTAGTCCTTGTGGGTGCGGAGCCCTGCGGCTATCTCCTCGCGGGACTTGCCGATGTAGGGGTCCTCGCCGAGCATGAAGTTCGTCGGGTTCTCCTTCACGTGCCGGAGGTGGCGGACGAGGTCCACGTTCCCCATGCGCGAGAAGAGGCTGATGGACATCATCTTCCCCTCCGCATCGCCGAGGTGGAAGGGCGCGCCCGCCTGCGCGGCGATGTCGGCGTCGCCGCTCGCGTCGATGACGACCTTCGCGCGGATCTCGCTCTCCCCGCTCTTGTTCACGATGCGCGCGCCGGCCACCCGGTCGCCGTCCATAATCGGCCCTATGGTGTAGGTGTTCAGCACCAGGTCCACGCCCGCCTCCAGGCAGAGCTTCTGGTTCACGAGCTTGAGCACCTCGCCGTCCTGCGGCGTCACGGAGTAGGAGTTGCCGTAGGCGTTGTGGAGGTGGCCCTCGGGAAAGGCGCCGCCCAGTTTGATGAGTTCGTCCACGATCTCCTGGGGGATGCCGTTGCAGATCTGCTCCCCCTTCATGTTGTGGAAGGTGAGGAAGTTGCCGAGAAGGCCCGCGGTCGCGTTGCCCCCCAGGAAGGCGTAGCGATCCGTGAGGACCGTCCGCGCGCCGCCCCGCGCCGCGGCGATGGCGGCGCACACCCCGGCCATGCCCGCTCCGACTACGAGAACGTCGACGTTGCTCCTGTCCGCCATGGGCGTCTCCTTTTCTGGAATGATATGCTTCGGTTGACGACCTCCTGGCCGGTCAGTTCATCAGTCCTGCTCCATAACCACTCTCTGCTGCTAGGGTTTTTCACGCTCCTCTTGAGGGTCAGTCCCGACCCGTAGGGGCCGCATATATGCGGCCCTATCTTTCGCCGACAAACACGGGTCGCATATATGCGACCCCTACAAAAACCGCCCTCTCCCCGGTCGGGGTTCAATCTCACTCCCCCCTTGAGAAGCTGTTGAATAAGCCTTTGTCAAAGGAGCAGCCCCCCTTTGTCAGGGGATAGAGGCAACCCCCCCTACCCCCCCTTGTCAGGGGGGTATGAAAAAGCAAAACCTCCTCAACCGGCGGCGGGCGTCGTCTTCTTTCATATCCCCTACCTGCCGGGGCGTCGGCCTTTTTTACCCCCCTGTTAAGGGGGGGTAGGGGGGGTTGGTTTTCAAGCCGAGGGAGGGCGAGTGAAGCATGACTCCCTCCGAACCCCTCACCCCTCCTTGCCGTGAACCCTCCCTAACCCCGAACCGCCTTCGTGACCGCACGGGTCTCGCCGTAGGTGGGGAAGAAGAGCGTGTGGCTCCCCGGCCCCCCGGCTACGGCGAGGAGTATGCTCTCCGGCCCGTCCGCCACCGGCACGGCATCGGGGCTTGAGTCCGCGAAAAGCCCCGGCCTTCTGCCCCGCACGCGCTCGGCGATCTCGGGCGAAAAACTTGCAAGCGGCACGCGCGCCCCCTCGAACAGCGCGCGCTGAGCGTCCTCACGGCTCATGCCGCCCGCCTCAAGCAGCCCCAGATGCTGGGGGCTGATGACGACCAACACCTCGCCGCCGCCCTGCGCGTTGTTGGAACCCGGATAGGACATCGTGGCGGTTATCATGCGAAGCACGCTTTCGGCGCTTCCGCTCGCGTAATCGTTCACGTTCACCGGCGCGTCCGCAGCCACGACCGTCACCGCGCTCTGTTCCGCGCGGAACCCCCGCGCCGCGTGGAGCGGCTCCCAGCCGGAGGCCGCCTCGGCGAAACAGGCGGAGAACTTGCCCCCGTGGCCGAAGGTGGCCATGTCCGTCTCGCCGGGAACCGCCAAGCCGAGCCGCACGGCGGCCAGGCGGACGGCGCGGCCGATGGCGGCGTTCGCCCGGAAGCCCGGCCCCAGGCACCCGCTGCCCGAATGCACGCCCAGGCGCTCGGCAATCGGCCCGTGGACGATGACCAGGGGCGAGGCGAGCTCGGTGGTCGCCTGGATGGCCAGGAAGTTGAACTCGGGCTCCATGACGGCTTCGAGCGCCGCCAGGACCACCGGGAAATACGAAGGCTTGCACCCTGCAAGGACCGCGCAGACGGCCGCATCCTCGACCGTCACGTCCACCATGCCGGGCGCCATCATCCCCAGGACGTGGCTGGAACCCTCCTGGACGGAGGCGAGCATGGCGTCCACCGCTCTCCGGGTCGGCGGGACGAGGGGAAGGCCGTCGCCCGGCCCGTTCTCCATCGCGGCTTCGAGCGCGGCTTCGGCGCCTGGCGAGAGTTCGCTCAGGAGCGCCCCGGGCATGGCCTAGTCGATCTTCCGCGTTACGGAGCTGTGGTTCAGCGCGCCGGGCGCCATGAGCGAGTTCGGCCCCGCGCCGCCGTGCACCAGGATGGTGATGTCCTCCCTTTCCTCGACGATGGGAAGGGTCGCGTTCTCCATCGTGTTCACACCGTAGAGCATCTGCTTCCAGTCGCTCCAACGCTCGCGCGATTCGGGAGGATAGGTGTTGACCGGTATCCGGTGGACCTCGCAGAGGTAATCGCGCACGAGCTTCTTGTCGAACCCCGCTTCCGCGACCTTGTTCGCGTGGGTGGGGCCGAAGATGAGCATGATCTCGCAGCGGCCGAACTGCGGCCGCGTGCCGGAGCAGGCGGCCACGGTGCCGAAGGTGCCCAGGATGCCCTGCGCGGTGAGCGCGCTGTGGTCGTCCACCATGTGGAGGGGTTCGGCGGTGAACACCGTCACCACGCTGTCGGACTCGGCGAAGCCCTTCTCCACGTGGAGCGGCTCCCAGGGGCTTTGTTCCACGTTCTCGGTGATGGCGTCGAAATACTTGGCGAAATGGCCCTGGCAGGTGGCGCCCCGGTTCTCGAGGTCGCCGATGCAGTTGAACATGATGAGCTTGAGCGCGCGGCCGACCGAGGCGTTCACCCCCCAGCCCGCTGCGCTCAGGTCGCGCCCGTCGCTCATCCCGACCTCGCGGGCGATGGGGCCGCTCACCACGACGATGGGGAACAGCGTGTGCGCCGTGGTGATGACGTGGTTGACGTGGTATTCCTCCGCCCCCATGGCCTGCACCGCCGTCACGAGGATGGGCATGACGCCCGGCTTGCAGCCCGCCATGACGGCGTTGGCCGCTATGCGTTCCACGGTGATGTCCGCCAGCCTCGGCATGAGGCGGGCGACCACCTCGTCGCCCTTTCTGCCCGAGGCCGCCACGAACCGCTCCACCATCTCCAGGGTGGGAGGGATGACGGGCATCCCGTCCGTCGCGCCCAGCTCGAAGAGCGCCCCGTTAGCGCCGATGGGGTCGCCCGCGATCGTGAGGACCCGCTCGATGGGGTCATCGGCGACGGCTGCGGCCTCGCCCCCGTTCGCCGTGTTCATCCACTCGGCGGCCACCGTATCCACGCCGTTTTTCGCCATGCGCATCAGGGCGTCGCCGCCCTGGTGGGCCACGGTGTCGTCTACGAGGAGAAGGCGGAGGTGGGGGGATTTGTAGGCCTTGGCGAAGCTGCGCGCCGCCGTCTCGAACCCGTTGCCCACCACCACGACGGTGGGGACGCCGCGTTTTTCAAGCTCTGCCGAGTCGTGGACACTCCACGACGTGCAGCCCCCTCAGACCCCGAAGCCGGTCACCGCCACGTCGCAGTTCGACGCGATCTCGTCGAGCGTCTCCTGGCCCGCGCCCTGGGCGGCCCAGCCCTTCTTGTGAATGAGGAGCTTCGCGTCGTGCCGCTCGGCGAAGACCTCGCCGACGTGGTTCAGGAAATCGCCCGCGTGGGGCATGGAGTTATCAAGTAAAGCGATGCGGAGCCCGTCCAGACCCGTCACGGCGGCGCCCGCGGCGGGGCCGTCGTCCTGGGCCACGGCGGCGATGGGGTTGATGATTTCGATTCGAGCGTTCTCGCCCATAGATAAACTCCCTCCAATCCAAGGGGAACACGCACTCCGCGACATGGGTTTGCCGCAGTCTTCCAATATGCCTAGATGAATCATTTATAAACGGGAATCCGATGCGATGTCAATGATTCCGGGGGTGCGCAAGGTGGCGCTCCCCGGCATGGGATGGGAATGAGGCGTGGCGTGTTGCGTCCGTTGCCAGAGGCTGCGAGAAATTCGGTAGTCTGCCGGGCTGCCTGTATTCATTGACGAAGGAAGAGAGATTCGAACCCGCGGAACTTTCGCTCAATCAGGTGCACCAGTGCAAACTTTCTTGCAACATGTCGTGTATCATGCAATGATTCCGCTATGAGGATTGCGCACAAGGGACTGCAGCGGTTGTACGAGAGCGATGACGCGCGTTATTTGAACCCCGAGCACCTCGGCCGCATCCGCCGCATGTTGTCCGACCTGGACGCGGCGAGGCAGCCCCGCGACCTGGAATGGCCCGGTTACCGCCTGCATCCGATGACCGGCGACATGCGTGGCTGTTGGAGTATGCGCGTCTCCGCCAACTGGCGTATCGTCTTTCGCTTCGCTGACGGCGAAGCCGTCGATGTAGACTTGATCGACTACCACCAGGAGGAAACATCCGATGCCCATGCTCAACCCGACGCATCCCGGCGAGAGTATCCGAGAAGCCTTGAAGGCCGCAGAATGGACGGTGACGGATGCCGCCAGGCGCCTCGGTGTTACGCGAAATACGCTCTCGCGCCTCGTGAACGGCCGTATCGGCGTTTCACCGGAAATGGCTCTGGCCCTGGAGCGGGTCGGCTGGAGCAACGCCGAATTCTGGATGAGAAGACAAGCCGCATACGATCTTGCGCGAGTACGAAGCGCCCGGGATTCGGCAGCGTAACTCCAACTCCCCGGGTAGCTTCGAAGCGAGTGTATGCGGTGATTCGGGGATAAGCTTGAGGCCTTTTCCAGCAGGAAACGGGCATAGCCTGTTTGAGCTTCGCGCTATTGCCGATCACCGAGCAATGAGGGCGATACATCTCTCCCATCCGGCGGTTTTCTCAAGCCACACTGCGTCGCTCCCTCATCGCGGATGCGCAGGAACAGTTCCCGGATGCGTATCGTTCGCTTTTTCGCCCTGGTTGCCATCCCGAATCCCCGTGTGTAGTGTTTATCAAACGAAAAGTTCAATTCCCAGAAATCCTGCGCGGAGGAGGGTGCCATGGCTGCGAAGTCCAGGGTGGATGTCCTGATCGAGAACGGAACCGTCGTCACCGTGGACCCGGAGCGGCGGGTCATCCGCAAGGGCGCGGTCGCCATAGCGAAGAACCGGATCAAGGACGTGGGGAAGGCTTCGGCGCTCAGGAAAAAATACGAGGCCAGGCGGACCTACGACGCCACCATGAAGCTCGTCACCCCCGGCCTCATCAACGCGCACATCCACTTCTACCACCACATGCACCGCGGCCTCTCGCCCGAGACCCTGGCGGGGATGCCGTGGTCCGACTTCGTCCACCGCAAGGTCGCCACCATCGTGAACGCCGAGGACGAGATATGGGGCGGCCTCGGCATTCTGGTCGAAACCCTGAAGACCGGCGTGACGACCTTCCTCGAGGCGGGCTCCTACAACATCGGCCCCGTCATCGAGGGCGTCTCCCGCATCGGGATGCGGGGCCTGATGGGCCGGAGGTCCTTCGACATGGTGAGCCAGGGCCACGACATGCTGGTCGACAGCACCCGGAAGTGCCTGAACGAGAACGAGAAGTTCATGAAGGACTACCGGGGCGGGGTGGGGCTCGTGAAGCCCTGCGTCGTCGTCGTGGGGATGGGACGCTGCTCGGACAGGCTCTACGTCAAGTCCAAGGAGATGGCGGACAAGTACCGGACCATCCTCCACATGCACCAGGCCAACATGATCGAGAACGTCCAGGAGAGCCTGAGCATGAACGGCGCCCGCCCCATCGAGCACCTCTACAACATCGGCGTCCTCGGGAAGAACGTGGCTCTCACCCACATGGTCCACGTGAGCGCGAAGGAGATCGGGCTTCTCGCCGAGACGAAAACGAACGTGCTGCATTGCCCGAGCACCGCCATGAAGATCAGCTACGGCCTCTCCGCCTTCGGGAAGTTCCCCGAGATGATGGAGGCGGGCGTCAACGTCGCCATCGGCACCGACGCGTCCGACTGCTCGAACTTCAACGACATGGTGCGCCTCATGTACCTGGCGGCGGCGACGCCCAAGGACTACCGCTACGACCCCTCCGCCGGCAGCGCCGAGAAGGCCATCGAGATGGCGACCATCAACGGCGCGAGGGCGATGAACATGGAGCGGGAGATCGGTTCCCTGGAGCCGGGCAAGAAGGCCGACGTCGCCATCTTCGACATGAACCGGCCGGACTGGGCCCCCCTCTACAACGAACTCCAGAATTTCGTCTACTCGGCCCAGGGGGGCAGTTGCGAGAGCGTCATGGTCGACGGGAAGTTCGTGATGGAGAACCGCGAGGTCAAGACGATAGACGAGACGGAAGTCGTGGAGCGGATCGGGCGTCTGGCGAAAGGGGTCATCAAGAGGAGCAAGGTGCCGCTCTACAGCCCGTGGAAGTTCATCTAGTCCCGGCCGATCGGAGGAGGAACCCCCATGACGCGCATCGCCACCACCCACGTCGGGTCGCTTCCCAGAAGCAAGCGCGCGCTCGATTTTCTCTTCGCCCGCGACCGGGGCGAGGACTACGACCCGGCGGAGTTCGCCGCCTGCATGGCGGAGGAGTGCGCGGAGACGGTCCGCAAGCAGGTCGAAGCCGGGGTCGACATCGTCTCCGACGGCGAGACGTCGAAGATTTCCTACACCACCTACGTCAAGAACCGCTACACCGGCTTCTCGGGCAACAGCGCGCGGGCCGTGCCGGGGGACCTCAAGCTCTTCCCGCGCTATCTCGAACGCCTCGCGAGCCAGGGCGGGACGCCCAAGCTCGTCCGCCCGCAATGCACCGGGCCGGTGGAACCTAAGGACGACGTGGAGCTTCGGGCCGACATCGCCAATATGAAGAACGCGATGGCGGCGCATGGTGCGGAGCGCGGATTCCTGAACGCGGCGTCGCCCGGCGTGGTCGCGCTGTTCATGCCGAACGCCTACTACCCCTCACGCGAGGCCTATCTCGAAGCCCTCGCCGACGCGATGAAGGCGGAGTACGACGCGATCCTGGCGGCCGGCTTCGACCTCCAGCTCGACTGTCCCGACCTGGGACTCGCGCGCCACGTGCTGTATGAGGATCTTTCGGACGCCGAGTTCGGTGATATTGCGAAAGCCAATGTCGAGATACTGAACCACGCCCTGCGCGACGCCGACCCGGCGCGGGTGCGGGTCCACATCTGCTGGGGCAACTACGAGGGGCCCCACGTGTGCGACGTGGGGCTTGACCACGTGTTCTCCGCCCTGATGTCGGCCCGCGCGCGCTACGTCCTGTTCGAGAACGCCAACCCGCGCCACGAGCACGAGTGGACTGTGTTCCGCGACCGGCTGGCCGAGATACCCGGGGAGACGATACTCGTGCCGGGCGTCATCGACACGACGAGCAACTTCGTGGAGCACCCCGAGCTCATCGCGCAGCGCATCGGGCGCTTCGTGGAGCTCGTGGGTCCCGAGCGGGTGATCGCCGGAACGGACTGCGGGTTCGGGACCTTCGCCGGCTTCGGGTCGGTCGATCCCGAGGTCGTCTACGTCAAGCTCGCGGCCCTGGCCGAGGGCGCCGCCATCGCGTCCGGGAGAATCTGAGGCGCGCCGGAACAGGCGCAGGCGGCGGGGAGTCCCCCTTCCTGGGCTGTTGAAAAAGTCACCCTCCTCAGGGGATAAAAGCAACCCCCCCTACCCCCCCTTGTCAGGGGGGCAAGAAAAAGCAAAGTCCCTCAACCCGGTGGGGGCGTATCGCCTTTTTATACCCCCCTGACAAGGGGAGGTAGGGGGGGTGCTTTCAAAGAGGGAGGTCGGGGGTTCGCGCGAAAGCGGTCTTCCCGCTAAAGGCGATGTCCACCGACGAGGGGTTTTTCAACAGCCCCATTGTCATTCCGTTTGAAAATGGATTCCGGCTTTCGCCGGAATGACGGCGGTGGTCATCTTTGACAGGCCTTGCATGATGACCTGTTTGTGGACTATATTTGGTTCGATAAGGAGGGAGCCAATGAGCCTGTCCAGCCGAATCAAGCCAATCAGTTATCTCAAGGCCCACGCTTCGGAGATTGTGCGCACGCTTCGGGACGAAGGGGAACCCTTGATCATCACCCAGAACGGCGTAGCCAAGGCGGTCGTGCAGGATATTGACGCTTACGAGCAGATGCAGGAAACCCTGGCGCTGCTCAAGATCCTCGCGCTTGGCAGCCGCCAGATCGAGGAGGGCCGGGTGCAACCAGCCGCCGACGTCATCGCGCGGCTGCGGGAGCGGCGACAGACTTCCTGATGCCCTTTTCGGTGCAGTTGACCGATGACGCGGAGCGCGACCTGGAGGAACTCTGCGATTACATCGAAAGACGCGATACGCCGGGCAGGGCGGATCATGTTTTGGAGCAACTCGAAAAGGTGTTCGACAACCTGTCCGCGCATCCCCACCGGGGAAATTACCCGAAAGAATTGCTGGAGGTCGGGATTCGGGAGTACCGTGAAGTCTTTTTCAAGCCCTATCGCGTTATCTACCAAGTGATGGAAAACGAGGTCTACGTGCTCCTGATCGCAGACGGGCGGCGCGACATGCAGACGTTGCTGCAGCGGCGCTTGCTGGGGGCGTGACCCTGTCTCACCAGCTTGTCCAGGGCGAACTTCACTCCGCGCCCCCGGCCAGCCCTTGATGTCGGGGCCGGCCGGAGGTCGTTGTCCGGTCTCGCGCGACTACCGCGAAGCGGCTATTTCTTCTTCACGAGCTTGTCCACGAGCGCCTTCATATTGGCGTTTTCCTCCACCATGAAGGATTCGAAGTCCTTCCCGCTCATGTAGATCACCCGTTCGCCCATGCGCTTCACCATGGACTGGAAGGATTTGTCCTTCACCCCCTTGTCGAAGGCCGCCCGGAGCTTGGCCAGGATGTCCGCGGGCGTCTTTTTGGAGGCGAAGACCGTCCGGAACATGGCGAACTGCACGTCGAAGCCCTGCTCCTTCATGGTGGGCAGGTCGGGGAGCTGGGGCAGCCGGTCCGGCGCCGTGATGGCGAGAACGCGGACATTTCCCTTGGAGAGCTGGGGCGTCACCGTGGAGGCGAATGCGGGGGCGATGTCGATGTGTCCGCCGAGGAAGGCCTTCCAGGTGGGGCCGCCGCCCTGGAACGGGACGAACTTGAGCTTGATGCCCGCTTTGAGCGAGAGAAGCTCCATGGGAATCTGGTCCACCCCGAGGCCGGGGACGCCGCCGAAGGAGATCTTGCCCGGCCTGCGCCTGGCGTCCTCGATCAGGTCGCGCAGGTTCTTCCATGGGGCGTCTTTCTTCACGGTGATGAGAAGCGGGCTGTAGTTGATCCGCCCCACCGGCACGAAGGACGCCGAAGTGTAGGGAAGGCTCTCGATGAGAGGCTTCACCAGGATGCTCTGCTGGTCGCCCAGGATGAGGGTGTGGCCGTCCGCCCGCGCGCGGGCCACGAAGCTCGCTCCGATGGAGCCGCCGCCGCCCGCCCGGATGACCGCGAGCATGGGCTGGCCCAGATAGGGTTCCATGACGCTCGCGAAGGCGCGCGCGTGCGCGTCGTGCGAGCCGCCCGGCGAATAGGGAATGATCAGCCGGACGGGCTTGTTCGGGAACTTCGCGGCCTCCAAGTGGGTCGGCGCCAGCCACAGCGCCATGGCCGCGATGAGCAATACTGCCGAGAGTCGTTTCATGGTGAGTCCCTCCTGTGGGTTGTGGTTGCCTTCTCTGAAATCACGCGCCCATAAGTGGTGAAATCCTCCTCATTCATCGCTGCCCAGCGGGGTTCGGCGGCGGGCGCCCCAGACGACGAATCCCGCGGCCAGCAAGAGGAAAACGAGCGAAATAGGCCGGCGGACGAACAGGGAGAGGTCGCCGTCTCCCAGAATGAGCGATTGTCCGAGGGAGGACTCGAACGCCTGCCCCAGAATGAAGGTGATGATGAGGGGGGCGACCGGGAAATCGAATTTTCTCAGAAAATAGCCCACCGCACCGAATACCAGCATCACCTTCACGTCGAAGAAGCTGTTGTTCAGGGCGTATGTCCCCACCACGCAGAACGCCGCCACCACGGGGAAGACCGCCCGTTTCGGGAACCGCGCGATCATGGCCACGTAGCGCAGGCTGAAATGCCCGAGGACGAGCATGAGGGCGTTGCAGAGCAGCATGGCGATCAGGATGCTGTAGACGATCGCGCCGTGCTCCTCGAAGAGGCGCGGCCCCGGCCGGAGCCCCTGCACCATGAAGGCGGCGAAGAGCACCGCGGTCACGATGTCGCCCGGAATGCCGAAGCTGAGCAGGGGGATGAGGCTCGAACCGTTCACCGCGTTGTTGCCGGTCTCGGCGGCGGCCACTCCCTCCAGCGATCCCTTCCCGAACCGCTCGGGCTCCTTCGACCTCCGGTGGGCCAGGCCGTAGGAGACGAACGCGGACACCACCTGGCCCAGGCCCGGTATCGCGCCGATGATCGTGCCGACCACCGCCGAGCGCGAGATCGTCCGGCCGCAGCTCTTGAACTCCTCCAGGGTCAGGGGTTCGTTGCCCTCGGCATGCCACGCGGTCACGCGCCTCTCGTCCTCGGCCTTGCGCTCCGCCCGGGTCCTCTCTCCGTAGAGGAAGATCTCGGAGAGCGCGAAGATCCCGATCAGCATCGCGATGAAAGAGATTCCCCCGGTCAGGTCCACCGAGCCGAAGGTGAAGCGCCGCACCCCGATCAGGGGGTCGAGGCCGACCGAGCTCAGGAACAGCCCGAGGGCGGCGGCCATCAGCCCCCGGATCACCGAGCGGCCCGTGACGCAGCTGATGATGGCGAAGCTGAAGACGAAGATGGCGAAATACTCAGGCGGGCCCACCAGGAGGGCGACCGCCGCGATGGCGCCCGCGATGAAGATGGTGACGACGTCGCTGAAGGTGTCCCCGATGACGGAGGAATAGAGCGCCATCTCCAGGGCCTTCCTCGCCTTTCCCTGCTGGGCGAGGGGGTAGCCGTCCAGGACGGTGGCCGCGGCCGCGCCCGTCCCCGGCGTGTTGATGAGAATCGCGGGTATCGATCCGCCGAATATCGCTCCCTTCGTGATGGCCAGGAGGAAGGGAATCCCGAGAACGGGTTCGACGAAGAACGAGATCGGCAGCAGAACCGCCACCGCCATGGCGGCCGTGAGGCCGGGGAGGCCGCCCACCACGATCCCCAGCAGCATCCCGATCACCAGGACGGCCAGCACGTCGAAGCGCAGGCTCAGGAGCAGGCCTTCCGCCAGCTGGGCCCACATCCTAGAAGACCCCGCCGAAAAGCCTGCCTTCCGGCAGCACGACGCCCAGAAAATGTCCGAAGAAGGCCCAGATGAACAGCGGGGTGAGCAGAACGATCAGCGCGAGGGGCCGCCATTCGCGCATCCCGAGCTGAAAGGCGAACAGGGCGACAGCGACGGGGGTGGCGGGGAGCATCCCGAACCACTCGACCAGGAGGATGTAGAGGACGAAGGTGGCGGCCGGCGCCAGGGCGCGGATCCGAAGCGGCCCGCCGGGAAGCGGCTCGCGCCCGGAGGAGGGAGAGAACCAGCTCCGCGCGGCCATCAGGGCGGCCATGAGCGCCAGCAGGGAGAGGGCCAGAGCGGGGAAGGCGCCGGGCGGGAACGGGATGGTGCGCTCCCCCACCTTTCGGATCAGCACCTGGCTGGGTATCAGCGCAAGCCCTGTCAGGCTGAAGGCGAGAACGGCAAGCCCTACCCACGTCTCCCAGTGGAATCGCTTCATTGCGCACATCCTCCAGCCGGGCGCTCACCACATCGAGGCCCGCTCGCAGAGAAAAGCGGCGCAACTACCGACCTGACGCTCCCCCGCGGAAAACGGCCCGGCGAAGGATCACGCTTCCGGCGGCCTCTTTGGGGGCCGGGGGAGCCGTCATTTCGATTTCTGCTATGAACGCAGATTACGGGAGCGCGTCTTTCGGGTCAAACGCGGGCGAGGAGGGGGTTTTTCAGCAGCCCCGAGGAGCGGGCGTTTACGGAATACAAAAGGGCTGCAAGAAATGCGGGTATCTGCCGGGCTTGTCCGTATGACTTGGCGGAGAGAGAGGGATTCGAACCCTCGAGGCCGGTTTCCCAGCCTACTCGCTTAGCAGGCGAGCGCCTTCAGCCACTCGGCCATCTCTCCGCGAGAGAGCGTCATTCTATATCACAAGAGGGGGCGGCGGCTATCCTCCGCAGGAGAAATCGGCCCCGCGAGGGGTTGTTGGAAAAGTCTCGATGAACGAGGGATGGCGAATTGTGGCCGCGCTCGCCGCGGATGAAATTTTCAACCGTAGGGGCGGGCCTCCTTGCCCGCCCGTATCGGGAATGTCCATGCCCGTAAGAAACCTCGGACAGGCACGGAGGCCTGTCCCTACGGTCGCCATTCTAGGGTTTGTGTAGGGGCCGCATACATGCGGCCCATGAAGGGCGGCGAAAAAACAGGGTCGCATATATGCGACCCCTACAAAAACAAATTTCCTCTCTCCAGTTTTTTCAACACCTCCCCTTTTCAGAGGATAAAGGCAACCCCCCCCTACCCTCCCTTGACAGGGGGGTATGAAAAGGCGATGCGCCTTCGCCGGGCTGAGGGGGTTTTGCTTTTTTTGCCCCCCTGTCAAGGGGGGGTAGGGGGGGTTGCCTTTCAGAGTGAGGGAGGATGCGCCCGGCGGCTCAGAACGCCCTTCGCCAGCCGGCGAGGAACGTGAGCCTCGACCCGGCGGAGGCGCTGTGGCCGGGGTTCCGGCTCCAGACGACGCCGAGGCGCAGCCGCCCGTCCGCCAGCGGCCTCTCCCAGCTTGCGGCCAGGTCGATCTGGCGCTCATCGGGCGCGAGGGGCGAAATGAGGGACGTATGCAGCACCCTCCCCAGTTTCGTTCTGGCCACCGGAAGCGTCAGCGACGCCCGGCCGTCCTCGACGCGCAGGGGCTGCGCCAGGGAGAAGCGCACGGTGTCCTTGTCGGTAACGGTGGCGCGCGCGTGCAGCGCGAACGCGCTGGTCGTCATGGGCGAGACCTCCGCGATGAGCCCGCCTCTCGCTTGCGGACGCGCGCGCCCCCATTCCGCGCCGGCCCCGAGCCGCCACGCGCCGAGCCTCACGTCCCCCTCGAGGCGGATGAAGGCGGTATCCGCCGCCAGCGACCCGAAGGCCCCGTGCCCCTCGCCGCCGAGGATGGTCTCATCCTCGGTGATCCAGCCGACGCGGAGGCCGAGCGGTGAGCCTTCCGGGCGCCAGCCCAGCGTCCCGCCCGCCGCGTCATGCTCCCGGTTCGTCCCGAACACCGAGGCGGAAAGCCCGGCCCGTCCCTCGAGGGTCGCCATCATCCCCCCCTCGGCCAGCGAGAGGTGGCCGCCTCCGGCTTCCGTCGACGTCTCCTGAACACTGACCCCCCGCCACTCGGGAGCCTCGCGCCTCCCGCCCGCGAGAAAGCCCCGGACCCGCGCGTCCACCGGCGGGCCCTTCGCCGTCGCCACGAAATCGCCCAGCCTGTACCAGAAGGGCGCGCCCAGATCGTCGAGCGCCATGATCTCGTGGTTCCCGACCGAGCGGGCGAGTCCGTTCCCGAGCGGCGCCCCGAGACTCAGGCGCGTGGCGCGCAGGTTGTTCCCGGCCCGGTTCGCGTTCACGGCGACCGGAACCCCCAGGACGCCCACGGGGTGCGTGGCGGCGGCGAGGTCGAGCTTGCCCCGGCCGTAGACGGCCCTGTTCGCGTAGGCGCCGGTGTCGTCGGCGGTCTCGAGGAGGCGGGTGACCAGTTCG
Source organism: bacterium (assembly GCA_022825065.1). Lineage (GTDB taxonomy): Bacteria > UBA8248 > UBA8248 > UBA8248 > UBA8248 > Bin107. Next base: position 15,088 of record JAJDYR010000014.1, on the reverse strand, counting down.
GTGTTCGAGAGCTGATCCCGGAAGAGTTGCTTCATGATCGCGAGCCCGCCGGACACCATCGGCGCGGCGACGGACGTTCCGCTGCTCCGCCCGATGCCCCGGATGGGTCTGGACGTGTCGGGATGGGGCCCGAACCAGGCGACCCGGACGTCTTCTCCGGGCGCCGCGATGCAATAGTCCGCCGCGATGCCGCAGCGGTTGGAGAAGTCCGCGATGGCTCCGCCCGGCCCCAGCGCCGCGACGGCGACCGTATGCCCCCGGAGCTCCTCGACCCGCGCGGCGAGGCCCGCCAGCACCTCGGGCGAAACGGCGTTGATTTTCCCGTTCTCGCAGTGGGCCACGGACGAAGCGCACGGCCTCCCGTGGGCGTTGCCGGCCGCCCAGACGAAAACCGCCTTCTCGGTGGCGCCCGCCTGCGCCATCGCGGTGATCGCTTGCCCCAGGGTCGTGCGGAGATCGGCCTCATCGTAGTCGTCGATGATGCCCTGATAGCCGATGCTCAGGTTCAGGATGTCGACGCGCCTGCCGCCGTTTCGCCACGCCAGGACCCGGTTGAGCCGCGACGCCCACGAGGTGTCCGCGTCTCCCGGGCTCGCGAGTGAGACGGGGTCGTAGTCGCCTTCCGGGCTTCCTGTGGGAATCGCGAACATGGCGATGTCGGCGCCCCAGGCGACGCCTTGCGGGCCGGTGGGGACGAAATGATCCCGGATCCCGGCGGCGACGCTTGCGACGGCCGTGCCGTGAGAGAAGTTGGCGCCCGTCTCGTTCGGGGTGCCTCCCAGGAACACCTCGGTGACCGCCTTGCCCGCGAACATCCGGTGCGAGGTATCGATGCCGCTGTCGAGGAAGCCGATGGTCACGCCTGACCCCGGAGAGGTGTTTTCCCCCTTGAGCAAGTCGACGTGGGCGTAGGCCCGGTCCGCGCCGATAGCCGCGAGACCCGGCTGGTTCCTGAAGTTCCGGTGTGCGGCGTATGCGCCGGCGAGCCGCCGCGCCCGGCTGTTGAAATCGTCGACCGAGGGGCAGGTCCCGTCATGGAGCGGAACGCATTCCTGCGTCGGCGGCGGTGGTTGCGGCTGCGGCGGCTGCACGGGCTCCGGCGGGGGTGGCTGGGTCTGCGGGGTTTCTGGCGTCACCGCGGCCTGCGGGCGCACTCCCGATCCGCCGCCCCCGCCGCAGTTCGTGAGAACGAGCATCGCGCAGAGGAGGACGGCGCAGGCGGAGGCCCGGTACGAATAAGCGCCGTTCGCGCCTGCCCTGTCACCACCTTCGCCTGACCCGGGAGTCCCCATGTCGCTTTCCAATCCCCTCGACCGCCCTTGTCGGTCGCCGTCCGGTGGACTGCATGCCATGGCGCCATTCTGCAGAAATGTTCCGGGCAAGTATAGCGGCGGCTCGCAGGTGCCGGGTTGACGGTGAAGAGGGGTCGGTGAAAAGAGGTCGGTGAACTGCAATATGCGATCGGCGATGCCCGCATGGAAGGGCTGCGAGAAACTCAGGCTTTCTCCGGGCCCGCCCGTATGAAAGCTGGCGGAGAGGCAGGGTTAAACACGAGCGATGAGGGAGAGTTTTCTGTACCCGTACATGAATCTATAGTTATACAAAAAGGCTACTAGAAGGCTCAGCCTTCACTCGGTGTGAAATATCATAATAATGCAGAGAGAGGGATTAAATTCGCCTTCACGCCAATGAAGCGACTGACCCTTCTCGTTTGATATAAATATCTGTTTTTACTTATATATATCTACTTTCTCCCTATCTCTTTCCTCCTATACGTTCATCAGATTTGCGCTTAAATACGGTCTTATTGTATGCCGCTCGTATACGTTTTGATTACGAATCGGCCGAGAGGAACCATGCCCAAAAGAAACGAACTCAAACTCACCAAGCGCGCCGTCGACGCGCTCGAAGTCGAAGGCAAGGACGCCGTCTTCTGGGACCGGCGCATGTGTGACTTGGAGGCTTTCGAATTACGCCGATGGCCGGGCGCATAAGGTATCCCCAACATAGACTGGTGCAATACCAGCAAATAAACCAACTGAAACTTTTTCGTCTCGGTGCAGGATAGATTCGTCAACGAATCCTGGGCGTCGCCATCGAGCGCTTTCGGTCGACAGGTCTTCGCCCCGAAAAATGGTTGTGTCTCCCTTTCGCCAAGCTGTATGATCAACCCGTTCCAAAACGGCATTCCGGCGACGAAAGATATTTGAGGTATTCGCCGAGGCGAAGACCGACCCGGGGGAGAACCTGATGAGCCCAGGCGAGGATTTGAACCCTTCCGCAGAGTCCCGAGTCGAGGAGGCCGGCGCTTCTCCTCCTGAATGTCCGATCGCGGTCGTGGGCATGGCGTGCCGCTTTCCCGGCGCGTCCGGTATTTCAGATTTCTGGCGTCTGCTCGAGGCCGGTGAGAACGCCGTGATTGAGGGCGTTCCGGGTTCGGGCGTCGGACGCGTGGGCGAGCTCTTCCCGGACGCCGGGGTTCAGAGTAAGGCCTGCCGCTTCGGCGGCTACCTGGACGAACTCGACCGGTTCGACGCCGCGTTTTTCCGCATTTCGCCGGTCGAGGCCCAGTTGCTGGACCCCCAGCAGCGCCTGATGCTGGAGACGAGCTGGCAGGCGCTCGAGGATGCGGGGTTGGACCCGGAGCAGTTGAGGGGCAGCCGGTCCGGCGTGTATGCGGGCATCAGCAACCATGAATACCGGAGTCTTATCCTGGAGGTCAGCGAGACCGACGAGTCTGCCGCCAGCCTGTATTCGGTCACCGGCACCTCCTTCAACACGGCCATCGGGCGGGTCGCCTTTGCGTTGGGTCTTACGGGGCCGGCGATGGCGGTGGACACCGCCTGCTCTTCTTCGCTCGTGGCGGTGCACCAGGCGGTGGTAAGCCTCCAGCGCCGCGAGGCGGATCTCGCCCTGGCGGGAGGCGTACATACGATCCTCTCAGGCCGGACGATCGAACTGCGCGCGAATGCCGGGATGCTCTCGCCCGACGGGCGGTGCGCGACGTTCGACGCGGCCGCGAACGGGTACGTACGGGGCGAGGGCTGCGGCATCGTGGTGCTCAAGCGGCTCCCTGAGGCGGAGGCGGACGGCGACCGCATCTGGGGCGTGATCCGGGGCTCGGCGGTGAACCAGGATGGCGCGAGTCCGGGGCTGACGGTGCCCAACGGCGCGGCGCAGGAGCAGGTGATCGAGGAGGCGCTTGCGCGCGCCGGAATCAGGCCCCACGAGGTGGATTACCTCGAAGCCCACGGGACGGGGACGCCGGTAGGCGACCCGATCGAATTGCACGCGACGGAGAGCGTCTACGGGAGGGATCGCGAGCCGGAGCGCCCGCTGCTGATCGGCTCGGTGAAGACGAACATCGGTCACCTCGAGCCCGCTGCGGGAGTCGCCAGCCTGATCAAGGTGATGCTGTCGATAAGGCAGGGGGTGATTCCCAAACACCTGCATTTCCGGGAGCCCACCCCGCAGGTGGACTGGGAGCAGATGCCCTTGCGGGTGACTTCCGCCTCGACGGAGTGGCCGCGCCATCCCGATAGGCCGCCGCGAGCGGGCATAACCCGGATATTTCACCGACAAATGGCATGGGGCCTCTGATTGTCGGATAATGTGAGTTGTCTCAATAACTTACACCCGTCCGACAGAGAGGCCCCATGGACACGCATTGTACACCGGAACAGCTTCACTTTCACCCCCACGGAAGACGCGAGGTCATCGCCCGATTCGACGGCGGACGGATCACGTCGGACGCCGGCGGGGTGCTGCTTCGCGAGACGGATCTCCGCCTGGGTCTGATGGAGCGTCTGGCGCGGTGTTTTCGTGATGGCCGCAAGCCCGGCAGCGTGGAGCACCCGGTGCGCTCGCTGGCGGCGCAGCGGGTGTACGCACTGGCGCTGGGCTACGAGGACCTGAACGACCACGAGGATTTGCGCCGCGACAGGCTGCTGGCGCTGCTGGTGGGCCAGGGGGACCTGACGGGAGCCGGGCGGGTTCGACTTCGGGACCGCGGCTGTCCGCTGGCCGCATCGAGTACGTTGAACCGCCTGGAGTTGGGCGGCGCCGAAGCGGCGACGGACCGTTACAAGCGCATCGCTGCGGACTTCGAGGCGATGGACCGCTTGCTGGTGGACGTGTTCGTGGAGTCTTACGCCGAACCGCCCGAAGAGATATGGCTCGACCTCGACGCCACCGACGACCCCCTGCACGGTCGTCAGGAGGGGCGCTTCTTCCACGGCTATTACGGCCGCTACTGTTATCTGCCGCTCTACGTCTTCTGCGGCGCGCATCTGCTGTGCGCGCGGCTGCGCCGCTCGAACATCGACGCCTCGGCCGGCAGCGAGGAGGAGTTGGCGCGGGTCGTGGCGCAGGTCCGCAGGCGCTGGCCGCGTACGCGGGTCGTGGTCCGCGGCGACTCGGGCTTTTGCCGCGAGCCGTTGATGCGCTGGTGCGAGGAGAACGGCGTCGGCTACGTGTTCGGCATGGCGCGCAACGCGCGGCTGGTGCGGGCGATCGGCCGGGACCTCTACCGGGCCGAGGTCGTCTGTCGCCGCACGGGCGAGCCGGCGCGCCGGTATCGCGACTTCCGCTATCGCACGAAAAAGAGCTGGTCCAGAACCCGCCGGGTGGTGGGCAAGGCGCAACACCTGCCCAAGGGGGCGAACCCGCGGTTCGTGGTCACCAACCTCCGCCCCCGGCGGGCCGGCGCCAGGCGCCTCTACGAAGAACTCTACTGCGCCCGGGGAGAGATGGAGAACCGCATCAAGGAACAGCAACTCGGCCTGTTCGCCGACCGCACCAGCAGCGCCACCCTGAGGGCCAATCAGCTGCGGCTCTACTTCGCCTCCTTCGCCTACGTCCTGATGCACGGACTCCGGCGCCTGGGGCTGGCCGGCACGACGTACGCCAGGGCCCAGTGCGCCACGATCCGGCTGAAACTGCTCAAGATCGGCGCCCGCGTGCGGGTCTCCGTGCGCAAGGTCCGGCTGTCTATCTCCGAGGCCTGGCCCCATGCGGCGCTCTTCGAAAAGGTAGTGGACAACCTGCGTACGCACCCGCCCTGGCCGGCGGCAGAGTAGAAAAACCGGGCGTAGAATCAAAGCGACATGGGTTGCCGCAGCGGGAAACCTGCGCCTGCGCGTCGGCCGGCACTCCCCGAAAGCCTTCGAAATCGACGAAAAAGCGCCGCTCGGGCGCCGTGCGTCATCGTATCATGCCGACGAAGAAGGCCGCCTCCCGAATCAAGCCGTCCACGACTTCATATCAGGCCGTTCCAAAGACTTGGTGAAATATCCGGGATAAGCGGGTTCGGTTGGTCGGGAACGAACGCGCATCTCGTCGTGGAGGGCTACGGGGCGGCAGAGGATGCTTCTCCCGCCGACGGCGACGGGGCTTCTCATGCGGGCCGCGCGCTGGCAGTCGCCGTATCGCTGCCGGCCTCACTCCCTGAGCTGACGCCCGCGCGAGAACTCCGTCCGCGAAAGACGCGGCTGCTGCCGCTCTCGGGCAAGTCCGAGGATGCGCTTCGTGAACTCGCGGGCCGGTATCTCTCCTGGCTTGATGAACGCGGCGAAGCGCTTGCTCCCGGAAGCGCCGTCTCGGAAGTCCTTCTCCCGGACATGGCGTGGACGGCCGGCGTGGGTCGGGGTCATTTCACGCACCGCGCGGGTATTGCCTTCGATGACGCCGCGGGGCTTCGCGAGCGGTTGAATGCGCTGGCCGAAGGCGGCGAAGCGCCACAGCCGGGGACGACGTCGAAGGTGGCCTTCCTGTTCACCGGTCAGGGAAGCCAGTGGGTCGGCATGGGGCAGGACTTGTACGAGACGGAACCTGTGGCGCGTGCGGTATTCGACCGCTGCGAAGAAGTCTTTCGCGCCGAGAGGGGCGCTTCGCTCCTGGACGTGATGTTCGGACGCGGCGGGGGCGACCTCTACGAGACGGTCTGGGCGCAGCCGGCCATCTACACAATCGAGTGCGCGGTAACGGCGCTCTGGGCGAGCGTCGGGATTCGCCCGGACGTGGTGGTGGGACACAGCGTCGGCGAGTTCGCGGCGGCGCATACGGCGGGGGTGTTCGGACTCGAGGACGGGATGCGGATCATGGTTGCGCGCAGCGAGATACTGGGGTCGCTGCCCGGGACGGGGACGATGGCCGCGGTGTTCGCTCCTCTGCCGAGTGTGGAAGCGGCGGTGCGCGAGTACAACGAGGCGGCCGGAAGCGAGAGGCTGGGTATAGCGGCGAGGAACGGGGCGCATCAGGTGGTGAGCGGTGAGGTGGACGCGGTCGAGGCGGTCTTGAAGCGCTTCGAGTCCGAAGACGTCCGGGTGAGGCCGCTCCATACGAACCAGGCGTTCCACAGCCCCCTCGTGGAGCCGGGACTGGATGCGCTGGAAGGACTTGTGGATGGCGTCTCGATAACGCCGCCCTCTCTCGCCACCCTGGTGAGCAACGTGACGGGCCGGGTGGTGGAGCCGGATCAGATGCTCGACGGGGCGTACTGGCGTCGGCACGCCCGCGAGGCGGTTGCCTTCGACCGCGGCGTCAGGACGCTGGCGAATATGGGTGTGGATATGGTGGTGGAAGTCGGTCCGAACGCGGTGCTGGGCCCGATGCTGTCTTTCACCTGGCCGGGTTCGTATGAGGATGCGGATGCTCTCGCGAATGACGTTCCGCCTCCCCTCGTGCTCTCGAGCCTGAATCGGCCGCCGAAGGATGAGGAGGAGCCGGTGCCGGGGTTCGTGGAGGCGGTGGCGGGAGCGTACGAGGCGGGTCTCACGGTTTCTTTCGAGGGAATGTTCGCCGGGGAGGATCGGCGCCGCATCTCGCTGCCTGGCTACCCATTCCAGCGCGAACGCTACTGGATCGATGCGCCGAAGCGGCGTCGGCAGAGCGACGGCCACCCGCTGCTGGGCGATCGGCATGAATCCGCCCGCGGCGAGATTACGTTCGAAACGGAAGTGTTCCCGTCTGATCCCGAATGGCTGAACGATCACCGGGTGTTCGGCCGGGTCATCGCTCCGGGCGCGCTCTACGGGGCCATGACGGCGTCGGCGTCCACCGCCGAGGGGAGCGGATCGGTGGTTGTGGAGGATTTTCAGTTGCACAGCCCGCTGGTCTTCCCGGAAGCGGACCCCGAAGAGGGTGCGAGTGAAGGCGGGCGGAGAGTGCAGGTTCTGCTCGATGGCTCCGTGGGGGAACCCTCGCGCCTCGTCCAGGTACTCAGCAAAGGAGAAGGTGAAGAAGGATGGACGCTGCATGCGGAGTGTCGTGTTCCCTCGCGCGCAAGCGCGCCGCCAGCCCTGGAACGGGTGGACCTGGAAAGCCTGAAGGCGGATTTGTCGCCCGAGGACGTGCCGGCGTTATACCGCGCCAAGGCGGATGTGGGGATCGATCTCGGTCCGCCTTTCCGCACGCTGGGGGCTGTCTGGTCCCGAACGGGCGAGGCGCTGGGCGAGGTGTCGTTGCCCGAAGCTCTCGGACAGAACGGGCTGGACGTACATCCGCTCCTGCTCGACGGCTGTTTTCAGGTCATGGGTGCTGCGCGCAATACGGGCGGAAGCGAAGACGGGATCACCTATCTGCCGTTCGGCTGGGAGCGGTTGTGGGTGGCGGATCGGCTGCCGGATCGGTTTCTCTGCCACGTGCGGATGAGAGAACACCCGGGCAGCGGGGAACCGGACGCGGATACGGCCGGGTCGCCGGAAGTCCTTGCCGGGGATTTTCGTCTCTACGACGCGGACGGCGTCCTGCTCGGCGAGTTGAGTGGGTACACGGTGAAACGGGCGACGCGGGCGGCGCTGCTCTCCGCAGTCGAAGGGGCAAACGAGCTTCTCTACGAGGTCGTATGGCGCGAAAGCGTCCTCGCGCCGGGAATGCCGCGCGCGGATTTCCTTCAGAATCCGGCGATGGTTGCGGACCGAACGGGGCCGTTCACCGAATACCTGGCGGCGGAAGGAGTCGAGGCGAAAAGCAGGGCCGGCCTGCTGATGGATATGGAGCGGTTGTCGCGCTCTTATGCGCTCTCGGCCCTGGAGAAGCTGGGGTGGAAGCGCGAGGCGGGAGCGGCCGTGGATTCGGAGGACTTGCGGCGGCGCTTGAAGGTCGTGGCGGATCACCGGCGCCTGCTCGATCGAATGCTCGAGATGCTGGCCGAGGCGGGAATTCTGGAAGCGGCGCCGGATGGCGGCTTCGCTGTGACCGTCGGGTCCGGTGATCCGTTGCCCGATGAATCACTGGCCGATTCGGAGGAATTCGCGGCGCGTCTGGAAGAGCGGTATCCACACGGCTCGAACGAGCTTGGAATCTTGCAGCGGTGCGGCGCCGCCCTGGCGGAGGTGCTTCTCGGTCAGGAAGACCCGCTCTCGCTGTTGTTCAGCGGCGGAGATTCGAGCGCGGCCGACGTGTACCGCAGGGCGCCCGCGGCGCGCGCGGCGAACCGGATACTGGGGGACGCCGTTCAGACACTACTGGAAGGGTTGCCGGACGGGAGGAGGCTGCGCGTTCTGGAGGTCGGCGCGGGAACCGGGTCGGCGACGGCGGTGGTGCTGCCCGAACTCCCGGCCGGGCGTTTCCACTATGTGTACACGGATATATCGGCGGGCTTTTTCACAGAAGCGGAGTCGCGCTTCGGGGGCGATGAGGCGTCGATGGAATTCCGGGTGCTGGACATCGAGAAGGACCCGGTGTCGCAGGGGTTCGACCCACACGGCTACGACCTGGTGATCGCTTCCAACGTGCTGCACGCCACCCGAAATTTGGGGGAGACGCTTGCGCACTGCCGGGCGCTTCTCGCGCCCTCGGGCCAGTTGGTGGCGCTCGAAGGCCTGCGCGCTCGGGGCTGGCAGGACATGGTTTTCGGACTACTCGAGGGCTGGTGGCGTTTTGCCGATTCTTACCGGACGAACCGTGCGATGGTGGGTCCTCCGGTGTGGCGGCGCGCGCTTGCGGATGCGGGCTTCGGGGAGGTGGAGATTCTCGGTGCGGACGAATATGAAGACCAGGGACCCTTGGGCTCGGGCGTCATCCTCGCGCAAGGCCCCGCCGGAGTGACCGAGGCTCCCGGCACCTGGATTCTGGCGGCAGACCGCGGCGGCGCGGCGGCCGATCTGGCGGCGGCGTTGGCGGCGCGCAACCAGACTGTCTTCCTGGCGGATGAAGCGGGGGCGACGGGCGCAGAATCGGCGAACGAAAAAACAGGGGTCATCCATACGTCCCTGGAGATGGAGAGTCGAGAATCCTGGCGAGCGCTACTCGATGATTTGTCCGCAGATGCGCCGCTCATGGGCGTTGTCCATCTCTGCGCACTCGACGGCCACGGCCCGAACTCAACGACCGAGGAAATGGCGGAGGACGTGAAACGGGCGGGGGCGAGCGCGTTGGCGCTGGCGCAGGGTCTACTGGACGCCGATGCGACGCCAGAGAAGGGCGTGTGGTTTCTCACGCGGGGCGCGCAGGTGCTCGCTCGCGAGCGCGGAGGAGAACTCGCCGGCGCGGCGCTATGGGGTATCGGCAAGGTGATGGCCCGGGAAGTGCGCCATCTGCAGCCCAGGATGATCGATCTGGCCCCCGGAGAGACGGCGCCTGCGCCCGATCTCGTCAATGAGCTGTTCTACCCCGATCACGAGAATCACATCGCGTACCGTGAGGGACTCCGCCGGACGGCCCGTTTGGTTCGGACCAGCTCCGGAACGAAACGCCTGACGTTGCCCGAGGAGCCGCACTGGCGGCTGGAGCCGGATGCGGGCGGCGCACTCGAAGCCCTCCAGGTGGAGCCTTTGCGGCCAGGGCCCCTGGAATCGGGAGAGGTTCGCGTAGCGGTCGAGGCCAGCGGGCTTAATTTCAGGGATGTATTGCGCGCGATGGGGGCTCTCGACGAGGGCCTGCTGGGCCGCGAGTTCTGCGGCCGGATCCTCGAGGTCGGTTTGGACGTGGAAGGCGTATCGGTGGGCGAGCGCGTCGCGGGATTGGGTTTCGGGACCTTCGGGCCGGAGGTGGTGACCCGGGCGGAACTCGTGGCGCCTGCGCCGGCCGGCATATCGGCTGCTGCGCTCGCTACAGTGCCCACAGTCTTTGTTACGGCGGCGATGGCTTTTGAGTATGCCGGGCTGAAAGCCGGTGAACGGGTGCTGATCCATGCCGGAACCGGCGGGGTGGGGCTCGCGGCCATACAGTTGGCGCAAGCCGCAGGCGCGGAAGTTTTCGCAACGGCGAGCGCGCCGAAACAGTCGTATCTCCGCTCACTGGGCGTGGCGCACGTGTTCGACAGCCGCACGACGAAGTTCGGTGAGGAAGTCCTGGATGTTACAGGCGGCGCAGGCGTAGACGTGGTGCTGAACAGCCTGACGGGAGAGGGCTTCATCGAGGCGAGTCTGTCCTGTCTGGCGCATGGCGGCCGCTTCGTGGAATTGGCGAGGGTGGACATCTTGAGTGAGGAGGAGATGTCGGCGGCGCGGCCGGACGTGGCCTACTCCATACTGGAACTCGATGTTCTCAAAGAAAAGCGCCCGGAGCAGCCCGGCGACGCCTTGAGAGGCGTGATGGAGCGGCTGGCGGCTGGAGAGTTGACGCCCATCGTCCACGCCGGTTGGCCGCTCGCCGAGACCGTCCCGGCGATGGATTTCATGCGCGCAGCGCGTCATATCGGGAAAATCGTCCTGACGATGCCGCCGCTGGCGCAGGGACGCTTGAGGGAAGACCGCACCTACCTTGTAACGGGCGGTATGGGAGGAATCGGGTGTGTCGTGGCCGGCTGGTTGGCGGACCGTGGTGCGGGGGCGATCGTGCTGAACGGACGGCGGCCGCCGGACCCCGAAGTCGAAGAGGTTATCGACGCGTTGCGGGCGCGCGGGGCGACGGTGCGGGTGGAACTCGCGGATGTGACGGACGCCGCCGCGGTGGATGCGATGCTGGCGCGGATGGATCAGGAACTTCCGCCGCTCGGAGGCGTGATCCACAGCGTGGGCGTATTAGAGGACGCTTCGCTGGCGAACCAGAGTTGGGAGAGATTCGAGCAGGTTCTTTGGCCGAAAGTGCTGGGCGCATGGCGCTTGCACAAGGCGACCGTGGAGCGCGATCTGGACATGTTCGTCCTGTTTTCCAGCGTGGCCGGCGTCATGGGCAATCCGGGCCAGGCGAACCATGCGGCGGCCAACGCGTTCCTGGATCAACTCGCCGCTCACCGGCAAGCGTTGGGACTCCCGGGGCAGGCCATCGCCTGGGGCGCATGGTCGGGACTCGGCGAAGCGGAAGAACAGCGAGAGCGAATCGAAGAGCACCTCGCGGCCCGCGGCGTTCGCTGGATCACGCCGCAGCAGGGTCTCAAGGCGTTCGACCTGCTCGTGCGTCAGGATTTGACGGCCGGCGTGGTGACGGCGGTGGATTGGCCGGTGTTCGGAGAATCACTCGAAGAACGCCCGGCCTTTTTCGAAGATTTGCTTTCCACCGCTCCGGACGCCGGCGTCGACTCGCCCGCCATGGCGGACGACCCGATATCCCGTCTCCGGGAGACGCCCGCAGCGGAGCGCGAGGATTTATTGGTGTCTTTCCTGCAGCAGGAATTACAGGCAGTGCTGCGGCTGCCGAGCGAGCCGTCGCCGAGTGTGGGTTTTTTCGATTTAGGCATGGACTCGCTGATGGCCGTGGAGTTGCGCAACCGGCTGAACCGCACGTTTGCCGGCCAGTACGCGGCCTCGAACACGGTCGTGTTCGACTACCCGAACATCGCAGCTCTCGCCCGTCACCTTGCCGGAGAACTCGGCGATGCCGACCCTGCGCCCACGCCGCAGACGAAACCCGCGCCGCAGCGGCGGCAGACGCTGCAGCGCGAGGAAGAGCAAATCGCGGTCGTGGGCATGGCGTGCCGGTTCCCCGGCGCGCCTGATGTTTCCACCTTCTGGCGTCTGCTCGAAGCGGGGGAAGACGCGGTGACGGACGGACGGCGGGATGCCGGCCCCTGGAGCGGCGTTGCCGGAGACCCCGCCGCCGAAGAGGACATGTACCGATGGGGCGGGTTCGTCGAGGGAATCGACGAATTCGACGCGAGCTTCTTCGGCATCAGGACGGTTGAGGCGCGGATGATGGACCCGCGCCAGAGACTGTTGCTGGAGACAAGCTGGCAGGCGCTCGAGGACGCCGGTATCGACCCTGCTTGCTTGAAGGGGAGCCGCACCGGGGTATATGCCGGGATCGGCGTCAGCGAATACCGGGATCTCCTCGCGTTCAGCGGCCAGGGTGGTGGTTATCTCGGCACAGCCGGAAGCGTGGCCGCCGGGCGGGTCGCCTTCGCGCTGGGTATGGAGGGCTCGGCCATAGCGATAGATACGGCCTGCGCGTCGTCGCTGGTTGCAGTGCATCAGGCGCTTGGGGGCCTGCAAGGAGGCGAAGTGGACTTGGGCCTGGTTGGAGGTGTGAACGCAATTCTCTCTCCCGCGCTCACGAGATTCCTGTGGGAGGCGAGAATGTTGTCGCCCAGCGGGCGGTGCAGGGCCTTCGATGCGGCGGCGGACGGCTTCGTGCGGGCTGAGGGATGCGGGATGGTGGTTCTGAAGCGCTTGAAGGATGCGGAGGCGGACGGCGACCGCATCTGGGGAGTCATCCTGGGCTCGGCCGTGAACCAGAACGGGGTGAGCGCGGCGTTGACGGTGCCGAACGGAGCGGCGCAGGAGCGGGTGCTCGAAGAGGCGCTGTCCCGGGCAGGCGTTGCTCCTTCGGAAGTGGACTACCTGGAGGCGCATGGGACAGGGTCGGAGTTGGGCGACCCGATCGAGGTGCGTGCAGCGGCGGCAGTGTATGGGAGTGGACGTGATTCGAACCGCCCGCTTCTGCTGGGCACCGCGAAGACGAACATCGGTCATCTGGAGGCTGCGGCCGGTGTCGCGGGCCTGATCAAGGTATTGCTGGCGATGAAGCAGGGGGTCATTCCGAAACACCTGCATCTCGAGAATCCGAGTCCGCACGTGGACTGGAATCGATTGCCGGTGCAGGTGACGTCAGAAGCGACGGCTTGGCCGCCTGCTCCTGATCGACCGCCCCGGGCGGCGGTGAGCGCATTCGGGATCTCGGGCACGAACGCGCATGTTGTGGTGGAAGGATACGGCGCGCCGGAGAGCGTCTCCGCAGCAAGCGGCGATGTGGGTTCGCCGGTGGGTCGGGCGCGCCCGGTCGTGGTTTCGCAGCCGGGGTCGTTTGCGGAATCTCCGGCGGAGGAGAAATTGCAACCGCGCCGGACGCGTTTGCTTCCGCTCTCGGGCAAATCAGGCGATTCGCTTCGCGAGTTGGCGGAGCGGTATCACTCCTGGCTGGATGAGCGCGCCGAGGCGCTTTCCTCCAAAGACGCCGGGCAGTCCGCGCTTGCGGACATGGCGTGGACGGCGGGCGTGGGGCGGAGTCATTTCACGCATCGGGCGGGCGTTTTGTTCGACGATGCCGCATCGTTGCGGGATGGGCTGAAAGCGCTTGCGGAGGCGGGCAGCGCCGCGGAACCGAAGGCGCTGAGGAAAGTAGCGTTCGCCTACGCCGGTGAGGACGGCCACTGGGTCGGTATGGGAGAAGAACTGTATGAGAGCGAGCCGGTGGCGCGGGCGGTTCTGGACCGCTGTGACGAGGCGCTTCGGGTGGAGCGCGGCGCCTCGCTGCTGGATGTAATGTTTGGCCGGGCTGGACATCTGGACGACCCGGCATGGTTCCAGCCTGCGGCCTTTGCGCTCGAGTGCGCGCTGACGGCGCTTTGGGAGAGCATCGGAATTCGGCCGAGTGTTGTGTTCGGCGCGGGTTCGGGAGAGATAGCGGCGGCGCATGCGGCAGGCGTGTTCACGCTGGAGGAGGGGTTGCGCCTTGCGGCAAGGCGCGGCGCGCTGATGGAGGCGCTCTCGGGAGACGAAGGAATGGAGGCGGCCCTGGACGATATCGAAACGGCGCTTGAGGGCGTCGTAACGGCGTTGCCTTCGCTCACGCTGGTGAATGGGGTGACGGGCCGGGCCCTTCGTTCGAGTGAAACCATGGATGCGGCCTACTGGCGACGACAGGCGCGTGAACCGGCGGCGTTCGACGAATGCGCCAAGACGCTCATCGAATTGGGCGTGGAGGTCGTCGTGGAGGTCGGCGTGGAATCGGTATTGACTCAGAGGGTGGCCTCTGCCTGGCCCGATCTTTCTGGCGACGCAGGAGCGAGCGGAAACGGCGCCGCGCCGCCTGTGGTGCTTTCGAGCCTGAACCGGGCGTCTGAGAGTGGCGCCGGGTTTGTCGAGGCGGTGGCGCGGGCGTATGAGGCGGGACTCACCGTCGATTTTTCGGGGCTGTTCGCCGGAGAGGAGCGGCGCCGGCTATCGCTTCCGGGCTACCCGTTCCAGCGCAGGCGATACTGGTTCAAAGTTCCGAAGCAGCCGGAACCAGGCAAAGGGATTTGATCCGTTATCGGATGTGAATGGATGACCCAATCGCTTCCCTCGTCAGATCCGAGGCGGTCACATTCATCGGGCGCAACTCCCGATCATAAGATTCTTGACTTCAACGTAACGGCTTGTTATCCGTTGTTGTATGGTTTTTATGTTAGGGTTCCATCACGTATCCTCAAGGGAGAACCAAACCATGGCGTCAACTGAAGATCGCATCAAGCAACTCGTACAGGAGAACTTGCAAATAGACGGCCGGGCGGTGGACCTGGATGTCAGCGCCGCTGATTCCGGCGTGTCTTCCATGGATATCGTTGGATTCCTCAGGGTGGTCGAGGGGGAGTTCAACGTCACGATTCCCCCTGCGGAGGCCGCGAAATTTTCCAACTTGCGCAGCCTGGTCGATTATCTGGATAGCCAGGCCGGGTAAACGCCGCCGGAGCAGTCGGTTTTCCGCAGCTACGGTTGGCGTCAGTGGTGTTGCAGCGAAATCTCCCCTTGCCATTCACCGGACGGGCCGATTTCGATCAATCCTGTCCGCTAGTGGGACAAATTGGGTTGTTGCGTGGCCGGAAGAACCCGGTTCGTGGCCAGTGTCGTAACTAGCCCGGATATTTCACCAAGTCTTTGGAACGGCCTGATATGAAGTCGTGGACGGCTTGATTCGGGAGGCGGCCTTCTTCGTCGGCATGATACGATGA
>JAJDYR010000028.1 GCA_022825065.1 bacterium | reverse complement strand
GAGCCCAACCGAAAAAGGACATCTGGCTACGACCCTTGCGCAGAAACTGGAAGCAAGTCCTCAACCGGTAAAATCATCCCCCATCCCGGCCCGAACTACTGCTTCAAGGCGCCACCATCACGGCTTGGATAAACGCTTACTACCATCGTTCACGGACACGCGCCCGCCGTGATGCACCGGAGTTGTAATGAGTCCGCTTTCGGCTTGATTACATGTTGCGCAAGAGGGGTTCTGGAGGAGACTGGAAAAACCGTCTATCCCGAATGATTTCAGCTGATTATGAGAATTCTTCGACCGTTGGACATTGCTTGATGTCTCTAAATTTCGATAAAATCAGATAAATTCCCGATGTTTTTCGAGAAATAAACGGTAAATTGTTTTATTGGGAAATGGCGCAGCCGGGTCGCGGCGCACGGGAATACTGCCACGGTCCGCGAGCGGTTCGATGACGGCAAATGCGCGGACCAGCGGAGATGAAATTCCCCCGGGCGCGCTTTGCATGGACGCGAGGGCCTGATGGAACGAGGGTTTTCCCGGGAGGATCGGACATCGAGCGTTGCTTCAATAACAGGTCGTAAGTAATTGATATTTAATTCGTTTTTCCCATCACAGGCACATTGATGGAGCTCAGAAGCGCGTGAACGGCCGCGTTCAGGGGCGTGGGTATTCCGCGCCTGGCGCCGATTCGAACGACCGCCCCCGTCATGACGTCCGCCTCGATGGGACGCCCGGCGCGCCTGTCGACGAGCATGGAAGTCGTCGCTTCGGGGTCGGCATCCCGCAAGCGCTCGATGGTGCGCTCGGCGACGTCATCCGCCAGCTTCGCGCCCTCGGCTCTCCCCACGGCGGCGCATTCACGCACGAGCCCGCGGCAGAGTTCGGCGACGTCGGGCTCGTGCAGCACGCCCCTGCCCTTGTCGGTCAGCGCGGTGGCGGGGCCTGCGCCGATGTTGTTGCACAACTTCGCCCAAGAGGCTGTTTTAAAATCGGTTGTCGGCTTCACCGGAACATCCGTGCCCTCGTAAAGGGACGCGAGGAACCGCGCGCCCCGCCCTTCTTCGGGCACGAGCTGGGCGCCCCCCTGCTGCGCCACGTGGCCGGGAGCCAGCCTGTCCGCCGGACAATTCACCACGACCGGAACGACCTCCGCCCCCCGGGCGTACGGCTCCACCCGTTCCCTGTGCTCCACGCCGTTCTGCAACACGGCGACGATGGTATCCTCGCCGATGAGAGCCTCCAGCCAAGGCGCGACGTCCGGCACCTGATGCCCCTTCACCGCCAGGAGAACGCAGTCCACGGGCCCTGCCTCGGAGGGGGAGGCGGCGCACTTCACCGGCGATTCGATGACGGCGTCGGGCGTTTCCACCACGAGTCTGTCGATGGGCTTTCGCACGCACAGCGTCACGTCGTGCCTGCCCGATCGGCATAACCGGACCCCGAACACGCCCCCGATGGCGCCGGCCCCCAACACGGCTACCTTGCTCATCAACCACGCTCCCGGAAATTCATGCCGGAATCCGGCGGCCCCTCCATGACGCCACGGATTCCAGGACGCAAACGACACCGGCCAGAGAATCCCAGCCCGAGCTATGTCCTATCTTGTCCAACTCACGCAAAGCGGAACGCAAGCGCGCCTCATCCGCCACCCCCAGCGCCGATATCGTCTCATGCAGGGCTTCAACTCCCTGGCCTCCGGCCGCGCACTCCATATGCGCGCGACTGATTTTATTCGTTCGCTCTCTGGCCTGTTTCAAGACGCTGCCGGAAACTTTTTCCAAAATGTCCATAAAGCCCAGCGCGCGCAACGCTATCATCACACCGCACCAAAAATCATCCCCCGACGGCGTGAGCCCCGGGCCGAGGCCAACGAGCCTGCTTGCAATGGCAGGAAATTCAAGGTCTTCCGCTTGATCCAGAGAGTGCGACAACCAAAGCCGGAAGCTCGAGATTCCCCTCCAGGAGACTGTTTGAAACGCGTCCTCATACGAGAGCTCCTCGCCGCTCACAACCTGCGCGATGAGCGGGGCCAGACCCTCCCGGTGCCCCGTTTCGGCTATCCATTGAGCGAGAACCGGGAGATTTTCCAGGAAAAACTCCAGATTCCACCCGACCGGGAGCGGCTCAGGCTCCCACGCCACCGGACGGGATATATCGATTTTCATCCGGGGGCCGAGTTGCATCCAGCCGTCCCGGATTCTGGCGGGGCTTCCCGGTTCCACGATTTGCGTGAAATCCACGTCGCCCGGGAATTCACAAAGCGCATTCAGGGGACCCGGCCCGATACCCCGCTCTCCAATACACGCGACCCGCCCGAATGCATTTTCCACATACAAACTTCGGCGAAACACGCCGATGATTTTCGCTTCATCCGGTGCGTCGAAAAAATCCCTTGCGAATGCGCCCACAAGATCAACTTTGGAGACAGCCTGCATATATCAGACCCGCATCATGAATTGACTATTCCCAACGCGCAAAGAAAATCCCTCACCCATAAAAGAGTGAGGGAATTGTTGCATGCGCAATGCTTATCCGCAGCCAGGACCTCTGACCTCACTCGCCGCAACCCCAGATGGAACGAGCGTCTCGGCAAAGTTCGGGTCGGCCTGTTGCTTTTCAACCAGTTCGCCTAATTGCGACAGCAGCAACTCGCGTTTCATCAGTCCCAGACGGTATATGCCCATCGGGTTGACAAGCTTCATATAGTAATGGTTTGCAGCGTCATGCTCGGTCGAGCACGCAGAGGGTTTTTGAGCGATGGAAAGAGGTTTTCCAAAAACATCTGCAAATCGGGACAGGATTTCCTCATGATGTAAATCCGCCGGTATTTCGGGAAACCTGACCAAGAGTTCCTGGATAGTCATCGTCACAACTCCTTTATCAGTTGATCATTCAAACGTAACAACCCACTCATTTTAGCAGATATCGAATAGCCCGGCTCCCTGCATTCTCATGCTGCGACACAAAAACGAGCAAATCTCAAGAATCGCGCATGAATTACATTTCCCGGATAAAGCGCGCAGCATAACTTCTTACATCTTTCCCGTTCAGAACATGGAATCGACGTATGCGGGCTATCGTTTCCCCAGAAAATCGACCAATCGGAATGTGAATCAGATGCTTCTTATACAACCGCGCAATCTGCCGCCAGCGTGTATTTGGAGGGTGCGGACTCACCAGGGCGACGAACCGCTCTTTCGAATGAAAACACGCCCCTGCAATCAATCGCTCCTCCAGTGTCTGTGTGTAGTGAAAGTGCGCATCCCGCCAGACATCCTCGATGTACCTGGGAGGAAAAACAAAAAATGCCCCGCCATACTGAGATTCCGCGACCCCCGGCCCCACCAAATTGTTCTCAAATGGGGTCGCATACATGCAAAGAGTTGATTCTTCATCATGTTCCGCATACCACATCGTACGCCAGGAGTACTTTCCGGCATCGGCGGGCGTGTCGAACAAAAAAACGACGACCTCCAGGTTCCCTCGCGCAGGGGGAATTTCTTTTACATAAAGGTCGCCCGTATGCCAGTTGCGAAGCGTTTCCCTGATATCGAGCCCATCTTTTATCGACGTCGTGAATTTCTCGGTACGCGCCAAATCCTCTCCCAACAGCGCCTTGGCTTGCTCGCGCACATGGGTATGAAAACTCTCTATCGCATCATCTTCCGGCGGCCAGGAACACATGCCGAAAGGATTCCACCTCTGGGCCCAATTCTTGCTTTCAAACGGTGTGGGCTTGGGTTTGAGGGAAATACTCCTCCAGGTGACGGCTGAACCGCCCAACCGAGACTTCATCGTTCCGACATCTCCATCGGGGAATGCCGCACGGCCCACACCCATATGAACAAGAGCATCTTCATTCGAAGAAATATTTTCTGGCTGATACGGATATTTCCTTGCGGTCTCCAATAAAGAGAGGGCAAAAGCATCTCCTGCGGTTTGCTTTGCAGCCAGGGCGAGGGTGAACAAATCCGGCGTCAATCTCCTTCCCTGAAGCGTCAGGTTCCGGACATATTGCAAGAAAATCTGGAGTCTTTGAGGCGTTACCCAGTTTTGCACGGGTCGATGTTCCTGGAGCCATGCCGTTCTCGCCTCCACGAGGAGTTCCTTGACGCCGTCGATAGATAGATTGGAGTCTCCCAGGAATTCTTCGCGTTTTTTTTCGTATAAATACGTCAGATAGGGAAACTCCCCCAAGAGAAAAGCCAGTGTATCCTCCGAAACTCCATACCTTCGGGGCGGGTTGAGAGACGCGTCTTCGTGCAACTCGAATAACTCCTTATCACCGGATGGCCCTTCTCGGCACGCCGAGCGAATCCAGGGCCAATCCATCGCGGAACATACGAAAACGATTCGCCTGTATCTGGCCTCGAGTTCCAGTAAGGCGTCGGCCATCCAGCGGATTCTCGCAGCACGCTGTGTCGAGGGAGAAGGCTTGGGAGCTACCGTCAAAAGAGTGGCTGCAAAAGCCTCCATCGGTACTTTTTTCAGCGCGTATGGATCCGGCAGCGCATGAACATCCTGATGGAAACGCTCCACTTCTATATCCACAAAAACCCTGGGAATACGCTCTCCCATCGCGACTCTCAAGGCGGAAATCACGGGTTGGCAAGGGTCGATGGGCACATAATTATAAGAAGACAAATTGGATTCATCCGCCAACGAATCTTCTTGAGTTCCAAAATCATCTTCCGCCTCGGGGTAAGCATCCCATGACTCGTCAAACCCTGCTTCATCACCTCCGAGATATGATGGAGTATCCTCATTCATTGATACGATGGAGACATATGGGAGATCATCCACGCCTGCTTCTACTTCATCCTGAAATGACGGAGGAAGGGGAATCGCAATGCAATCGGGTTCAAGCAGCAAAATCCTGTCGCGCACTTCGACGGCGAAGTCCCCCGACCCATGGATGACAGGAAGTACGCTGATGCGATCGGTGATATTCAGAAAATCTCGCGTGACCATGAATCAATCGTCTCGGCCGGGGTGCAACGGGCTATCGCCTCCAAAGAAAATATCGCCGAAATCAAGTGGAGGAGGCTCATCGCCGAGAGCTTGTCGTCTTCTGTGCGCAAGACTTTTCAAGTCTAATGCATCATCTCCCAACACCTTGGTGAGCGACTCTCTCCATGCTTCGTCTTGAGAGAGTGGGTGCTCCGGGTCCTGCGCGAGACGCTTCAGGGCGAATTGAAGGATATGGATTCCATCCCTAGGGGAATATTCAAGGTCCAGTTCATGGGCTTCCTGCAAAAACTGCACCGTCAAGGCCAGCATCTCATTGGGAGCAAACGGCAAGTGGTATTTCAGAATGGCCAGTTCATCTTTCTTGTTCGGGAATTCAAGCGCGAGGGTCGGTTGGAGTCTCGACAGGATGTAATCGGGCACCTCGTATGTCGAGGCATCTTCATTCATCGTCACACAACAGCGAAAATCCGGGTGCGCCTTTACCGTAATCCCCGCAACGATAGACTCCACATAACGGCGGTGGTCGAGCAACGGAGCCAGCGAGGCCCAACTCTTCTCGCTCATCCGGTTGCCCTCATCGAGCACACAGACGCCTCCCCGTATCATGGCCGTAACCAAAGGGGATGCGTGATAGGCGATTTTCCCTGATTCCGCCAAAACGGGCGTGATCAAGAGGTCTTCCGGGCGGGTATCGGAGGTGCACTGATATATAAACAGTTCCTGGCCTCGTTCCCGCGCGGCCGCCATCGCCAGCGTGGTTTTCCCGATCCCCGGGGAACCAACAATTCTCGGAGAGAGGGAAAAATCTTCTTCCGCAACCACCATCCAGCAGGCTTGAAGCTGGCGAAGCACTTCTATCTGGCCGATCCACTCCTGGTCGGAAACGGTGCACCTGCCCAGATGCAGGGATACTCCTTCGATTTCCACTGCTCTCACTTCTGACTCTTCATTACCTGATGTTTTATCGTGCAAAATCAACTCCTCATTCCAAAATTCGCATCAAACGGTCTCGGCATCCCACCCTTGCATCCGGGACATGCTACTAATCCGTAAAATATCCCCCGTTTACATCCAGGGCTTCTCCGGTGATATGCGCAGCTTCCTCACTTGCAAGAAACAAAGTGGGCGGCACCAATTCCGCAGCCGTCGCAAACCTCCCCATCGGGTGTTTCTCCAGTGCTCTTTTGTACAATTCCGGCCCAAACTCTCGCATCAATGGCCCGTCAATCGGCCCGGGGACCAAACAGTTTACCGTCACTCTGGTTTTCGCCAGTTCGCGAGCAAGGTTGAACGTCATGGCCAAAATACCACCTTTTGAAGCGCCATAAGTGAGATTATGGCCCAGTCCCCCCGATTTTCCGGCCCCGGAACCAAACAGGATGATTCGCCCCGCCAGAGAATCCTTGAGTGCGGGCATCGCGCATTTAATGCAAAAATAAGGCGCCAGGAGATTCACGTTCAGAGCGCGCCTCCAATCAGATTCATCAAGTGAGAGCGGGTCTTTCACCAACATGTTCGCCGCCGTGTGAACGAAGATGTCACATCCGCCAAGCCATGCAATCGCTTCATTGCTCATGGCATTTAATTCATCAAAATTTTCCATATTGCAAGGTATTTTTTTCAGCATCTCCCCGGAACCTTCGATGAGACGCAGTTTCTCTGGACTCCGTCCCGTGGCGACGAGTTTTGCGCCCGAATCCAGAAATGCCTGAACGAGCGTCTTGCCTACGTCTCCCGTGGCCCCGGTCAGGAGCACTTTCTTGCCCTGAAAATTAAAGCGAAGCGTCATCTCGAGTATGCCGAAAGCCGTCGTACAACTTTCAGCCTGCCCCCTCTCCTGATATATATCGAATAAGATACAATATCGGCTGAAGGATAGCATTCTCGTTGGTGAAACATCTTCAAGCCGCTTCAAATACGGCAAGAACCCGTGGGGAGTGCCCATGAAATTGTTCGATGAATTGAAGCTCCGTGGTTTGGTCCACGATCATACGGACCAGGCGGAACTGACGAGCGCATTGGAAAAAGGTGGAATAAGCCTCTATTGCGGCTTCGACCCCACGGCAGACAGTTTGCACATTGGAAATTTGATTCCCATTACGGGGCTCATGCGTTTTCAACGCGCAGGACACCGGCCGATTGCCCTCATGGGCGGCGGAACCGGGATGATAGGAGACCCTTCGGGAAAATCAGAAGAAAGAAACCTCCTGAGCGCAGAAATTCTAGATCACAACCTCAAAGGAATCAGGACTCAATTCGAAAGGTTCCTGGATTTTGATGCGGGTTCAAACTCTGCGCGTATGATGAACAACGCGGAATGGCTGAACGAGGTCCGTCTCATCGATTTTTTCCGCGACGTAGGCAAACATTTTCCTATTGGTTATATGATGGCGAAAGAATCTGTGAAGTCACGTATCGCCGATGCAGGAATATCGTACACCGAGTTCAGCTACATGGCGCTTCAGGCCTATGATTTTCTCCACCTGTTCGAGAAAGAGAATTGCACCTTGCAGATTGGCGGTTCCGATCAGTGGGGCAACATCACAGCGGGAATCGAGCTTATCCGGCGCGTCCATGGAAAACCCGCTTTGGGCATGACTTTTCCTCTCATTACGACTTCCGACGGCAGGAAATTCGGGAAAACTGAAGAAGGAAACATCTGGCTGGACCCGAAGCGAACCAGTCCATACCGATTCTCGCAATACTGGATTCAGACGGACGACAGGGATGTCGGCAGGTTTTTAAGATACTTCACCTTCTTACCCGTTGATGAAATTGACGAAATTGAGAAAGAGCATCTCAAGTCCCCGGAGAAACGAGCAGGACAACGTTTCCTCGCTAAGGAATTGACGACATTCGTACATGGTGCTGCCGCAGCGCGCAGCGCGGAGCGCGCCGCCAAAATTCTTTTTGGGGCTCGACTCGATGACATCGAGGAAAATGATTTGCTCTCGCTGGTGGAGGAAATACCGATAACTCGAAAATCGGGAGCGCCGCCGTATCCGTTGATCGATCTTCTGGTGGAAACCGGACTTTGCAAATCGAAATCCCTGGCTCGAAAAGACCTGAAGGGCGGCGGCATCTATGCAAACAATCATCCCGTCAGCGCCGAGACGAGCACGCTGTCGGACGATGATATATTGTTTGGTCAATACATCCTGCTTCGGAAAGGAAAAAAGAACTATCATCTGTTAGAATTTGAAAGATAAGCAAATATGGAAATCATCATTGGTCGCATTCTGCTGCAAGAGTTGAGCAAATCCTCTTGGAAATTCCGAGACATCTACAGATGGCGAAAATGAACTTGCGAATCAGACAACGCTTCAGCGAAGTCGAAGCAACCATTCAAACATGAACGAACGAAGAAGCGCTGCCCAGGTCGAGTATCATGACCTGCCGCCCGAGTTCCACCAGTGGAAATGGCGGATTCTCATCGCCTTTTGCGTTTTCTATGCCTTCAACTATCTGGGCAGATTCAACTTCAGTCTGGTGCAATACGCTGTCATCCAGGATCTGGGCATCACGCGAGTCGATACCGGATGGATCAATTCATGGATGTTTTGGGGCTTCGCTTTCGGCGATCTGGTCTTCGGCAGGATTGCGGAAAAAGTAGGCTACAAAAACACCATTCTTTTCGCCGCCATTACTACATCTTTGTTCAACTTCATCGCGAGTTTCGGGAATTCGATTTCCACGCTCGCCATCCCCTGGGCGATAGTCGGTTTTGTGAACGCAGCCACATGGGGACCCGGACTCGGCCTGGTCGCGCAATGGTGGCCCAGACGCGAGCGGGGGCAGGCGATTGGGCTCGTGGGAACGGCCGCCGGTATAGCGCTCCTCATCGTCTGGGCAGTCGTCCCCTGGACGGCGGCGCAATATGGCTGGCGAGTTGCGATTCGGTACCCTCCTTTGATCATTGCCGTCTTGGGAATCATTTTTTATTTTATCGCCAAAGACAAACCCTCTGAACTAGACCTCCCTGAGTATATAGAGTCAGATGACGTATCCCGAGAAGCAGAAACGGCAGGCAGCGAGAGTGAACATGGACTGAAGGCGTATTTCCACTTGATGACCAATCTGCGCTTCTTCTTGGCGTGCCACGTAAAAGGACTGGACAACGTGGTTCGCTATGGTGTCGTCTCATGGGCGCCTTTGTATTACGCTCAAGTCGGTGGTTTCAACCTGAAAGAAATGGGTTTGCTCACCTTCGCCTACCCTTTGGGGTATTTGTTCGGACCCATCTTCGGTGGAATCATTTCCGATCGATTCTTCAAGAGCAACCGTTCCATCGTCATCATACTTGCCGCCGTTCTAAGCGCCGCCGCGATGATGGGAATCGCCTATGCGCCCGCCGACAATATTCCCCTCGCCGTTATTTTACTCATTGTCGGTGGATTTTGCGTCAACATGTCCACTGTGCAGGCGCTGGGGGTAGACCTGGCCGGCAGGCGGCTGGCGGGAACAGCGGCGGGCGTGTTGGATGCCCATGGGTATATTTACGGCGCGTTGCAAGCCATATTCTTTGGATGGCTGTCTCTGGCGATTTCTAATGGGTGGTTCTGGGTGTTCGCAACCATGGCAGCCAGCAGACTCATTGCGGTATTACTCGTCTGGAGGGTGCGGGCATAAAAACAGGTTATTTTCCTCACAAAAGTTGAGAGGTCTGCTTTTTCAAGCTTAACCGTCATTTCTCAATAGCCCGTCTCAAGCCTTTCAATATTTCCAACCGAATCCCGTTTTCCTCATTGGCAAATTTTTGCTCGAGAAATGAAAGCAGGTGTTGAACCCAAATTGCCCGGTGCTCTTGTGACATCACCAAATACAAGGACGTCCCGAAACGCCATTCCTTGTCCGAGCCACGAACGATGACATCGAGTCGAAAGTCGTCCTGCCTCGCAAGAAACATCGCCGCTAAAAGATCCCGCCCATTCTCCAAATCAAAGGGAAATGATTTTTTCGTTCCATCTCCGAATCGAAGATTCAAACCCAGCTCGGTCGAACCGGCCCATTCCGGGGAATCAAAAACGACCGAAAGCAATTCGGGGGAGGCGGAAGCATCAACGCCAACCACGATATAAGTTTCACCACCTACCGTGAACCTCGCCGATGAGAGAAGGCTGCCCTCTTGATGTTTTTCGCTTAAAAATTCTATTAACCAATCGGGCAATCTCTCCCGTCCGGGATAAGCTGTGGGCGTTTGGCCTTCATTTAACAATTGGAGTTTGTTTGCCCAGGCGAGCAAAGAAACCAGCAATGGCGGCGTGGGACGCAGGATTTCCGACTCCCAAGGCGTAATACCGGCCATGGCCCCATCAAGACTCCCTATCAATCCAGCCTGCAAATTCCGCCATGTAGTTTTTTGTTCAATGTCCCCTCCAGATTCAATCGAGATTCTCAGCCCCTCTATCGCCACCAATCGATCAACCAGTCCGGACAAATGGTGATTTTCCTCCATCACTCCATACATTTTCCGGGCTTCGGCAACATTTTCAGCCAAAACATTATTATCAAGCCATGAATCCAAGTTCACCGGCAGAGGAAGCAAACCGGCATTCGGGTCGCTGGAACGTCTCCAAAGGCCGCGAGCGCCTTCTAAGGCAGCACTCACGGCCTGCTCCGTACGAATCTCCCAGACATCGGAAAGTTCTTCTCGTATGGCGCCTTCACCGACCCCCTCGTCGAACATGTGCGCCAACCGCCGGAGCAACAAACTGAAAAACGCCGATTGCGCCTTCGCCATGGAGGACAATTTTCCGCGCCTCGACGTGAGGGCCGTCAACGCCAGATACAGGGCGCCGACCTCCGGCTTCATGCCCTGAGCACCATACAGCGCCGTCAGCTTCTCCATGCGTTGAAGGACAAACCCCAACTCCTCACCGGCCAACAGCTTCAAATGGATAAAAGAGATCGGAAGAACCTGCTCAGGCAGGATGGGTTCCGCTTGGGGAGGAAAAAGCGTTTGGGTGAAATTTTGCCTGATTTGCTCGCCTACGTCCCCGAAATTCTCACGCAGGTAACGCTCACAAGACGACTCCCACCAATCGCAAAACAAGCTTAGCGGCGCGGTTGGAGACACCCTCATTCGCTCTCGGACATGGGCGATTGATTGGGCTCACCGATTGAGGCCGCAGTCGCACGCGCCTTCTTCTGGAGCAAGCGCCCGAGAGAAAACAAAATGACCGCGGAACCCAGTATGACGAGTTGAATGGCATAGGCCGAAGGATTCGAAACGCCTATGAGCAAGGCGACCCCGCAATCCACCATCGCGAGAATCTGAAGAGCGCGCCCCAGGCCAAACATCAACCAAGTTGTCCCACGGCCGCTCTGATTCGTTCGATTCCTTCTTTTACGTTCTCCAGGGAGGTCGCGTAGGAGAAACGCACGTAATTATCATTGCCGAAACCGGCGCCGGGCACGCCGGCGCAGTGTGCGTGTTCGAGGAGGTACAACCCCACATCCATTGAATTTTTCAATACTCCATCCGGCCCCTGACGCCCGAAAATATCACTCACCCGGGGAAAGGCGTAAAACGCGCCCTTCGGGTTCACGACGCTCAGCCCGTCGATCGAGTTCAGTCCCTCGACGATCGCTTTCCTTCTCGCGTCATATTGCGCCAGCCATTCGCCCAGGAACTCATGCGGTCCCCTGAGAGCCGCAACGCCTCCGTATTGGGCGAAGGAAGTGGCGTTGCTCGTGCTCTGGCCCTGCAGCGTGTCCATGGCTTCGATGATTTCAGAGCTCCCGAGGGTATACCCCAAACGCCAACCCGTCATCGCGTACGTTTTCGAAAACCCGTCCAGAACGAGGGTGCGCGCCTTCATTTCGTCGGAAAAACTCGCTATCGAAAAATGCTCCTCGCCGTCATAGGTGATTTTCCCGTAAATCTCATCGGACATGACCATCGCGTCGGTGGACAACACCACTTCGGCGATAGCCTCCAACTCCTCGCGGCTGTACACGCAGCCCGAAGGGTTGCACGGGCTGTTGATCACCACGATTTTCGTCCGCTCATTCACGGCTTCGCGCAACTGCTCGGCCGTCATCTTGTGGCCGTTTTCCTCACTGGTCTCCACCAGAACCGGTTTCGCCCCGGTCAGGGTGGCGACGGGCTCATAGGCCACCCAGATGGGTGCGGGGATGACGACCTCATCGCCCTCCTCGACGAGGACGTGCAAGGCGTTGAAAACCGATTGCTTCCCGCCCACGGTGACTATCGCTTCCGTCTTCGGGTCATACCGGAGACCTTTGTGCTCCTCGGCCCAGTCGCAAATCGCCTCCCGCAAGGCGGGTATGCCCCGGACCGCCGTGTATTTCGTGGCGCCGTCCCGCAGACCCTGGATGGCTCCTTCCTTGATGTGTTCGGGGGTATCGAAATCCGGCTCTCCCGCAGCGAACGAGATGACATCGACGCCCTGCGCCTTCATTTCCGCCGCTTTTGTATTCATCGCCAGCGTGGGAATGGGAGGTAACTTGCTCATTCGGGATGCAAAGCGCATGAGAAACTCCAGGATTAGAAAATGGAATCAGCTGCGGAACCGCTCGCCGAGCGCCTCTCGCACGGAGGCCGAAACGTGTTCGCTCACGTCTCCGCCGAGTGAGGCGACTTCCTTCACGAGGCTGGAACTGAGGAAACTGTACTGTTCGCTGGGCATGAGGAAAATCGTTTCGATCTCCTCGTTCAGCCTTCTGTTCATGAGCGTCATCTGCATTTCATAGTCGAAATCGCTCACGGCGCGAAGGCCGCGAATGATGGCCTGGGCATTCACATTCACGGCGAATTCCACGAGCAGTTCACGTTCGAAGCTCGTGATTTCGAGCTGGTTCGACCCCCTGAACTCTTCCAGAAAGAAACCCTTGCGCTCCTCGAAGCTGAACAAGGGCGCTTTCGAGGGGTGAGCGGAAATAGCCACGGTAACCTTTGAGAAAAGCCTCTGGCTCCTGCGAACGACGTCGAAATGCCCTTTCGTCGGCGGATCGAAAGTACCCGGATATACCGCATGACTTTCCATGAAAACAAACCTCATCTGGAGCGAAAGGGGGTCATCCCCGCGCGAAATCCGCGTTAAAACTAGTCCTTTGGATATCTCGTGTCAACTTGAAGATCGTGAAACCGCTGCGAGAAGGACCAGGCGGGTCCTGCGCTTCATTTCGCCCGGCAGATCCCCGAATTCCGGCCCCGTTGACAAGACTCGAGGAGAGAGGAATCACTCCCCCCTTGAGGAGGCTGTTGAAAAAGCCCGTTTTAGTGCGGGCGGTATTGGGGATTACGCGTCGGTCATCCTTCCTGCCGTGCAAGCGGCCACAAAACTTCATCCTGAGTAGGCGCGTAAGCGCCGTATCGAAGGATGGGAGGCGGCTCCTAACGTGCGAGAGGGCATCCTTCGATACGCCGCCTTCGGCGGCTACTCAGGATGAGGCGGGGAGAGGCTTTTTCAACAATCCCATTCCGCAGGAAATTGCGAATTTTTTCATCCAGCCGGGAGCCGGCTTCCCGCATCCGATACGGAACGCCTTACGGCTTCAGGACTTCCCGCACCATGTGGCTGATCTCGGGGAGGATGATCTTTTCCATTCCCGTGCGGCAGGCGTTCCCCGAGCCGGGAAGCGTCATGATGATGGTGTCCCGGCAGGTTCCAGCCGTTGCGCGGGTGAGCATGGCGGCCGTGCCGATGTCCTCGAAACTCACGTGCCGGAACAACTCGCCGAAGCCGGGCATTTCCTTCTCCAGGATGGAGACGACGACGTCGTACGTCGTATCCCGCTTGGTGATGCCCGTTCCCCCGTTCGAAATCACCACCTGGATGTCGGGATTCGCGCACGCCTCGAGCAGGGCTTCGCGAATCTGGTCCGGCTCATCCTTCACGATGCGGTAGAACGACACCTTGTGGCCCATGTCGCCCAGCATGTTCATGAGCAGTTTTCCGCTCGTATCGCTCTCTTCCGTGCGCGTGTCGCTCACCGTGAGCACGCCGCACGTGACGGCGTCCGGCCCCTCGGCGCGGTGGTCTTCAAAAGTTTTCAGATCGGCCGCCTGCTCGACTTCCCGGCGGGACGGCCCCTCGCCCTGGCTCATTCTCGTCTCCTGCTCTTCGGATTTCAGCGACATTCGTTGTTATGCGCTCACGTCCGGGAGCAAAAGAACCGGAGAACGAATTCTCCGGCTCTTCTCGAGGCTTACAAGAAAATCAATCAAGCGCGCCGACGGCAGTTCGCCTCACCGGCGGGTTCGCCGAGCGCCTTCGGAACTTATTTCATCATTTTCTTCTTGAAACCCTTGGCCATCATGCACGAATCGAAATTGCTCTGCGCATAAGACGATGCGGAACTGGTCGCTTCGGGACCGCCTTTGGCCTTCGCATCGAATATGAACTCTTCCTTCATCGCGCAACTCTTCAGGTCTTTCACCGCCTGGTCCATCTTCACGCCCACGCCGCGCTTGAACCAGACGTTGTGCTCGGGCGTCGTGCACCCCGCAACCACAAAAAGGACTCCAACCCCCAAGACGATACCAGCCATTTTTCGCATGAGTCGTATTCTCCCCATAAATTCAACGCCCCGCCTGTCTTCCGAACCCCGCGAGGTCAAAACACGCTACCATCAAGACAAATCGAAATTTACCATTCTATTCTCCCATCGTCCAATGCAAAATACCGTAGTGCCCCGCCCTGTCGAAATCTAGTCCTTCCGGCGGCGGTCCGGAGCCGCGAAATACGGCTGTTTCCATTAAAAATTTCAATAGATTTTTTATCTTTTCACCCCGGAAATTTATCGAAAAACCCCGTGAATTTATCTAATTTTATCGAAATTCCTTTTCTCCGGGCGCAACGACCCGCTTCGCCATCATACACGCCCGCGCCCTGAACGGCCCAAGCGCAAATGCAGGGAAATGCGGGGCGAACCCGACTGCGAGAAAGGGTTGTCGACAAAGTCCCCTTTTCAAGAGGCAGGGAGGACACCCCTCTCGACCGGAAAACCACCCTCCCCTACCCCCCTTGACGGGGGATAAAAACAAAGCAGAAAGCCCCTCTGAAGCACTGGGGTACAATGGCTTTACAGGGACAGGCCTCCGTGCCTGTCCTGACAAAGGACAACCACGGAGGGCAGGACAGGCACGGAGGCCTGTCCCTACGATGAACAATTCGATGATCGGGACTCCCCGCCGCCGGTAGAGGGGCTTTGCTTTTTCTTGCCCCCCTGACAAGGGGGGGTAGGGGGGGTTGCCTTTATCCCCTGAGGAGGGGGCTTTTCCAACAACCCCTGCAGGGACCGTTCGCGAACGGCCCTTTAAGTCGAGCAGCCCCTCCTTCCTCAGCCGGGGCTGACCCCCAATCCCGCGCGAATATGCTATAAACAATGAAAACGCGACAAATCGCAGCCTGAAAAGGAGAAGAAAGACGTGTCGAACTCGGATCTGGCGGGAAGCTGGGCGCTCATTCTGGGAGCCAGCAGCGGCTTTGGAGAGGCGAACGCGCTCAAGCTCTCGAGCCTGGGCGTGAACATTCTGGGCGTCCACCTCGACAGGAAGGCCACGCTGCCCAACGTCGAGCGCATTCGGGAGCAGATCAGGGCGAACGGCGCGGAATCGCTTTATTTCAACGTGAACGCGGCGGGCCACGAGGAGCGCGAGAGCGTTCTGGACCAGATAGGGGAGCACCTGGGCGGCAACGCGGAGGGCGCGGTGCGCATCCTGCTCCACAGCCTGGCCTTCGGCACGCTCAAGCCCTATATCGCCGATGAAGAGAAAGACGCCATCACCCCCAGGCAGCTCGAAATGACTTTGGACGTCATGGCGAACAGCCTCGTCTACTGGAGCCAGGCGCTCGTGCGGCGCGGCCTCATGGGCCACGGGGGCCGCATCTACGCCATGACGAGCGCGGGCGGGCACCGCATCTGGAAGACCTACGGCGCCGTGTCGGCGGCCAAGGCCGCGCTCGAGAGCCACATCCGCCAGCTCGCCGTCGAACTGGCGCCCAGGGGCATCACGGCGAACAGCATCCAGGCCGGCGTCACGGACACGCCCGCCCTTCGCAAGATCCCCGGAAACGCCGAGATGATCGAGGGCACGAAGAAAATCAACCCGCACGGGGAACTCACGACGCCGCAGAAAGTGGCCGACGCCATCGCGACGCTCGCCGCCTCCGGCACCCAGTGGATGACGGGAGACCTGATTCGCGTCGACGGAGGCGAAGACATCGCGGGTTGAGGCGGGTCCCTACTCAGAGGGTTGTTGCCCCCCCCTTCCGGGGTTGCTGGAAAACCCCCTGAGAGGGTAACGGCAACCCCCTTGAAAGGGAAACCCCATAAACCAACCCCCCCTACCCCCCCTTGACAGGGGGGTATGAAAAGGCGATGCGCCCCCGCCGGTAGAGGGGTTTTGTTTTTTTTGCCCCCCTGACAAGGGGGGGTAGGGGGGGTTGCCTTTCCGGTCGAGGGAGATGTCTCTCTACCCCCTGAAAAGGGGACTTTTTCAACAGCCCCTTGGGGGCCGGACTCCCCTCTTTTTCCTTGAGATTCACATGAGCGACTTCGAAATCGCCATCGTCGTTTGCGTCCTCTTTTTCGGGGGATTCGTGAAGGGGTCCATCGGCTTCGGCACGCCGCTGGTGGCCGCCCCGCTCCTCGCGCTCTTCATCGCTCCCAAGGAAATCGTCACCCTGCTCGCACTCCCGCTCCTCATCTCCAACTTCACCGACACCTATCGCCTCCGCTCCGAGTGGCGCGCCATCCGGGAGATATGGCTGTATCTCCTGGTCGCCATGGCGTTCATGCCGGTCGGGGTGTGGTTCCTGGGGTTCGGTGACCCCGACTTCATCCGCCTGATGATGGGCGTCATGGCCTATATCTACCTGCTCGTGGAGAGCCGCCTGGGTTTCTTCAAGGAACTGGGCGCGGGCTTTCAGAGAATCGTGGGCGCCGTTATGGGGGCGACGCTGGGATTCGTCTACGGGACGACGACCATCAGCGGCGCCATCAACATCATCTACTTCAGCATGCTCAGGCTGGCGAAAAACCCGTTCATCTTCCTGATGAACGCGTTCAACTCGACGGGCATGTGCGTCATCATCCTGAGTCTCTACCTGCAGGGCTTTTATACGAAACCGCGATTCACGAACGCGCTGATGGCGATCATCCCCGTATACGTCGGGTACTGGGCGGGCATCCGCGTCCGCGAGCACATCGACCAGGCGCTTTTCTTCAAGCTCATCCGGATCGCCCTGTTCCTCATCGCCACGAGCCTCGTGATCAAGTTCGTCATGGGGAAAATGTGAGGGGCTGTTGAAGAGGCCACGAAAAGAAGGGTTTGACGCGTCCGATGAAAGAGAAAGGTACACTCTCCCCTGGAGGGGCTTGTTGGAAAAACCCTTGAGAGGGCAATGGGGCAACCCCTCTGAAAGGGAAACCCCATAAGGCAACCCCCCTACCCCCCCTTGACAGGGGGCAAGAAAAAGCAAACCCCTCTCAGCCCGGCGGGGGCGCATCGCCTTTTTATACCCCCCTGACAAGGGGGGGTAGGGGGGGTTGCCTTTCGACGAGGGAAATCGAGGGCTCGCGCGAAAGCGGCATTCCCGCTAAAGGCAATGTCCCCCGATGAGGGCTTTTCCAACAACTCCGACAAGGGGGGAAATGCAATGTCCCCTGCGGTCGAGTCATGTATGCGATTTCTCCCAAAATCCATTTCCCGAACAGTTGCCGCCCGATTTTCTCAACAACAAAACCCCGCCCGGGCGGACCCGGACGGGGTTTGATGCTATCGGCGAGAGGCCGGGCTACCGGCTAGCTGCCGTTCTTCGCCATGATGGCGCGGGTGATGTCGCCCTCGGGCGTCTTCCCCTCCGGCGCGCCGTTCATGCCGGGGAATTTCTGGTGGTTCTTCACCGGGTCGATGCCCGCGAGGTGCGCGAGCGTGGTGCCCAGGAAGCCCGCCTTGTCCTCTTTCGTGATGGCGGGATAGCCCCACTTCTCCTGCAGTTCCTCGTCGATATGGAGCTTCAGGACCGCCTCGACCGATTGATACGGATCCGAAGCCGGCCAGTCGCTGCCCCAGACGAATCGGCCGGGGCCGACGATCTGCAGCGTCGTGCCGACCATGTGTGCGAACCGGTGCGGGGCGCGCATGAGCCAGGGCAGCAGAATCGAGTAGCTCACGTACACGTTCGGGTGTTTCCACATCAGCATGACGAGGTCTTCCCAGTAGGGATAGCCGCCGTGGTAGGCGACGATCTTGAGGTCGGGGAAGTCGGACGCCACCTCGTCCAGCAGAATCGGCAGGGTGTAGCGCGTGGGACCCAGCCGGATGGTGATGCCGGTATGGAAGAAGG
Source organism: bacterium (assembly GCA_022825065.1). Taxonomy (GTDB): domain Bacteria; phylum UBA8248; class UBA8248; order UBA8248; family UBA8248; genus Bin107. The sequence goes on along the minus strand of JAJDYR010000028.1, from coordinate 22,884 downwards.
CGACGATGCCCTTGTCCTGGCACATCTCGTAGGCGGGCCAGAGCCTGCGGTCGTTGATGGGGCAGTCTTCGGGCTGATAGAACTTGGTGAACTTGAAGTTGTAGTTGTCGTGGAGATATTCCATCTCCCAGAGGAAATCCTTGGTCTTGCGCTTCGAGAACGGCCCCACGTTCGAGACGCCGATGACGCGGTCGGGGTATTTCTCGATGGCGTCGATGACGTGCTGGTTCGTGGAGAACGGCGCGCTGTCGCCCGCCGTGTCGATGAACGACTCGCGCATGAGGGCTATCTGATCCACGCCCGCGCGGTTCATGTCGCCGATGATCTTGTCGATATGCCAGTCCATGCCCGGGTGGATGGCCGCCGGCCTGTTGTTCTTGTGGTCGATCCACTGCCACTGGTTGCACATCTTGTGCGCATATTCAAAGGTGCTGGTGCCCTCGAAATACTTGATGAAGCGCCGGTAATCCTCAGGCATTACGTGCGTTTCGCAGTCGATGATGTAGTAATCGTTCGCGTCCTCGCCCGTCTCGGGATTGGACGGCAAGGGCATCTTGGTGTCCCAGGTGGGGGGCACGTATTCGGCCTGCGCAGTTCCGTCTGTGCTCATGCTCTCATACCTCCAGAAGGTTCGGATAATGGAAGCGACGGCGTCGCTTTCCGCTCTATGATGACAAACGCCATTTGCCCAGAAACAAAAGAAGCCCTATGTTAGTTTGCACGAGAAATCATGTAAAGCAGCCCCCGCGCGAAAACCAGGAAGAGGCGGCGATGTCCGAAGCTACGAGAAAATCCTATACGATCTGCTCCCCCCACTGCGGGAACAACCCCTGCAGCTTCGAGGTGGAAGCGAGCGGCGAAAATATCTCCTCGTTCCGGGCGAACCCCAGGATGCGCATCAAGCCCTGCATCAAGGGGTTCCAGCTGCCGGACAGGTATCACCACCCCGACAGGCTCCTCTACCCGATGAAGCGCGTGGGCGCGAAGGGCTCGGGGCCGGGCGGCGCGAACCGCTTCGAGCGCATAAGCTGGGACGAGGCGCTCGAACTCGTCGCCGGTGGGCTCGAGTCCGCCAAGGCGAAGGGCGGGAACGAGTCCGTGATGATGTACCACTACTCCGCCCAGCACACCCTGCCCGGCGGACGCGACGCCGAGCCCGCCACCATCATGCGGCTTTTGAACATGTGGGGCGGCGCGGTGCAACCCTACATGCGCGGCAGCCTCTGCTGGAAGGCGTTCCTGGGCGCGAGCGAAGACGTGTTCGGCCACTGGCAGGTGAGCAACAAGCCGACCGATGACTGCGAGTGGATCGTCCTGTGGGGCAACAACCCGGTGGAGACGGGATACCGCGGCCTGCTCCAGTCCTTACAGAGCGCCAGGAGAAACGGAACGCGCTTCATCGTAGTGGACCCTTTCCGCACGCGGACGGCGGAGCGATTCGGTGAGGTCCACGTGCCGATCCGCCCCTCGACGGACACCGCGCTCGCGCTGGCCGTGCTGCGCCTCACCCTCGCAGAGGGCGCGCTCGATGAAGCCTTCATGCGCGAGAGGACCAACGCCGCGTTCCTCGTGGACGCGGACACCGCCAGGTTCGTCACGGACCCGGGCGGCGCGCCGCTCGTCTGGGATGAAGACTCCGCCTCGGCCAGCCCGTTCGACGCATGCGCGAAACCGGCCCTGACCGGGACGTATCAGGTGAACGGCGCCGGGTGCAGGCCCGCGCTCGATTACCTGCGCGACGCCGCCGAACCCTGGACGCCCGAGCGCGCGGCGCGCGAATGCGGCGTCTCGGCGGAGCACGTGCGCGCCATCGCGGACGCGATGCGGAACGGGAAAATCATCGTCTACTACGGCTCTTACCAGCGCACCGTGCACGGGGAGCAGGCCGTTCGCGCGCTGCACATCCTGAACCTCATGGCGGGCGCCTCGAAAGGCGTTTTGCGCCACGGGGCGCAAGGGGCGGGTTTTGACTCCAAGACGGCGCACGGAACCGGCCTCGCCGAAGTGATGGCCGACCGCTGGGCCGTCCCCAATCCGGTCAAGCGCACCATCCCGACCGGGAGGATCGGCGAAGCCATCCTGAACCCCGATTCCTACGGCGGCCCCGTGCACGCCGCGCTCGTGATGTGGGGCAACCCGGTCGGGCAGGCGGGCAACGCGCACAAGACCGAGCGCGCCCTGCGCTCTCTCGATTTCTGCGCGGTGGCGGACATCTTCATGACGCCGACGGCGAAATGCGCGGACGTCGTTCTCCCCGCCTCCACCTGGCTCGAGCGCTGCGCGGTCACCGGGGGAATGGAGGTGGGCAGCACCTTCTATCACCTCGCCCGCGAACTCAAGCCCAAGCACACCCTGCTCTATTCGACGGGCGCCATGCCGCCGCGCGGGGAGTCGCTCGACGATTTCGAGATCGTCTGCCGCCTGGCCGGGAAGATGGGCTACGGCGCGCACTTCCCGTGGAAATCCTCAAAAGAATGGATCGAGGAACTCCTTGCGGCCGCGCGGGCGGACGCGCGCTTCCCCTGGTTTGAGGACGTGACGATCGAGAAACTCGAAGCCGAGGGCCAGATCACCCTCGAAATCCCCGACGCCGCGCCGCACTGGGACCTCGCCACCCCGCACGGGCGCGCGCAGGTCTATTTCGAGGATATCGAAAAACCGGTTCCCACGCATTTTCCGCCGGAAGAGTATGCGGCCGACAACGGGGCGGACTACCCACTGCAACTCTTGACGCCGAAGACCTATTTCCGCGCGAGTTCCACCTTCAACAACGCGAGGAAGCTCCTGCGCCACGGCTGGAACGTCGCCACCCTGAACCCGGCGGACGCCGCCGCGAGGGGCATCGAGAACGGCGACAGCGTGCGTCTTAAAAACGACTATGGAGAGTCCGCCTTCGAGGCCAGGGTGAGCGAGAGCATCCGGCCCGGCGTCGTGCACGTGCCCGCGGGCGGATTGCCCGAGGACGGCGCGGCCAACCAGCTCACGGGCGACGCCTTGTCCGAATACGAGAACGCCACGTTCAACAGCTACCGCGTGGAGGCGGAGAAGAGCTGAGCGGACAGGCGCGTTCCCACCCACACATGGCGCATTTTCATTCAATCACAGGAAGTAGGGGCCGTTCGCGAACGGCCCACTGCAAAAAGTGAGGCGATTTGTTCGTCATTCCGGCTTTCGCCGGAACGACGGCCAAAATCCGAACCCGGGCGGCGCAGGCTCTCTCCTTGAAAACCAACCCCCCCTACCCCCCCTTGTCAGGGGGGTAAAAAAGGCGATCCGCCCTCACCGGACTGAGGGTTTTGCTTTTTCTTGCCCCCCTGACAAGGGGGGGGTAGGGGGGGTTGCCTTTATCCCCGCTCAAGAGGGGCTTTTTCAACAGTCCCCTCAAGCGGGGAGTAATTGGAAAATGAAATTATCCGTTCTGGATTAAATCCTGTCGGAATAAAGACATTCAAAAACAGGCTGCGCTGACCCGTAGGGACAGGTCGCGACCTGTCCCTGCAACAACAACGATAGGCCTCAACAATTCCCTACCTCCACTCCCACCCCTTGTGCTTGAGGAGCACCACCTCGGTGGGGCGCGGCAGCGTCCTTCGGCTGAAGACGTAGGTGTCGCTTTCCAGCCTCTTGACGCGCCTGAAAGCGCCGAGAAATACGTTCAGTTCCTCGAGCGAGCGGACGTCCATCGGAACCGCGACGTTGGGGCCCAGTCTGTGGACGAAATCCGCCATGACTCTCGGGTTCATGGCGCCCGGGTCCGAGATGATCGCCAGGGCCACGTGAATCTTCCCCAGCCTTCTCAGCTGCTCGGGGTTCATGGGTGAGCCCAGATCCCCCAGGTGGGCGATGCAAAGTCCGCCCGTCTCGAACAGAAAAGAAGAGGCCTTCGATTCGCCCGCGTCGAAATCGTCACTACCCATGCCCTGCACGATGGGCACGTTGCGGATGCGCACGTCGCCTATCCGGTAATCCACCTCGTTCCATCGCTCTCCGTAGCCCAGCACGCCGTGCAGGACGACGGGGTTTCCGCCCAGCACCTCGACGGAGCTGTGGTTCATCGCCACCTCGCTCGCGGTGGCCACGTGGGGGCTTGTCCTGGGGATGGGATACCCCCGGTGCGGCGAGAACGGATCGGTCACGACCCGGATTCCCTTAGGCGAGATGATGCGGAAAAAAGCGTGGCCGAACCACTGGATGCTGATCCGGCGCGGGGCCTTCGCTACATGGACGTAGGATACGGGGACTGCTCGCCTGAAAGGCATGTGGCGCACCAGACCGGGCGAGCATTTGGCGGAAACGACGACCGGCGCAGCCAGATGGCAAACGAGAAAAGCGAGGCAAAGCGCTTTTTTCATCCCTCCTCCCTCCGGTCTGCGTTAAATGGATGAGCGAAATACTATCCTTTAATCAAGAGCGTGAGAAGCGGTGCGCCCCGCCGGGGCGGCGGTTCGATAAAGCATCGGCGGCGGACAGGGGGGAGCGCCACAATCCGGGGGTTTCGCCTTGCGCGTCATTCCGGCGGTGGTCAATCGCAACCGGGTTGCTTTTTCAACAACTCCACAGGGCTTCCCCCCATAAGTTTTTCAAACAGCCCTCTTTATGACAGGATGCACCGGACTCTCGAACATCCGGTTGCCGGCATTCGCTCATACGGAAAGGAACCCCCATGCCCATCATCGATCTGAGTCTCGCCCACTACGACGAAATGGACCCCGTGGCGGCCGCCGTCGGCAAGATGATGAACGCCGAAACCTCCGTGCGGCGCAAGTTCTTCCCGCCCAAAAAAGAACCCGACGTCGTGTTCGTCGACAGCTGGCTCTCCATATTCGCCCACGCGGGCACGCACCTCGATTGCCCGCGCCACATCTACCGCTGGGGCAAGACGACGGACGAGGTGGCGCTCGACCGCTTCATGGGGCCGGCGTGTCTGCTCGATTTCTCATCCAGGGGGGCGGATGAGGCCATCTCCGCCGAGGATTTGGAAGCGCACGCAGGCCTCGTTCGGGAAAACGACATCGTGCTGCTGCGCACCGATTTTACCGACAAATTCTGGGGTTCGGACGCTTATTTGAGAAACTCGCCCTTTCTCACCGGCGACGGCGCCAAGTGGCTCGTGGACAAGGGGGTGAAGGCCGCCGGCTTCGATTTTCTCCAGGAAGAGGAGGTCAAGAAGATTCCCGAGAACGTGCCCGAGAACTACGTCGTCCACCGGACGCTGCTGGGGAACGGCATCATCCAGATCGAGCACATGACGAACCTCTCGGCCATACCGCAGGAGCGCTTCGAAGTCATCGCCCTGCCGCTCAAGATGCCGGGGATCGAAGGCTCCCCGTGCCGGGCTGTCGCCGTCGTGGACTAGGTACCCTCGATTATTCAGGTGATTTTTGCCCCGCCAGATAACCCTCGAACATGCCTTCGAGACGGGACACTCTCGCGTCCAGGGATGCTACGCTGGCCGCCAGAGATGCCACGCTCTCCATCAGGGACGCCATGCTGGCTTCCAAGGATGAAACCCTGGCTTCCAGAGATGACACTCTTGCTTCCAGGGCGGAGAGACGGCTGTCAAACTTCCTCTCAAGCCGGTAAAGGTAGGCCAGGATGGAAATTCCGAAAAAGGCGATTTCGATCATTTCAGCAGTCATTTTTTCACGCACTCCTTACGGACTCAGGTATCTATTGGGTCCTCTGGAACGCTCATACAACAAAACCTTATTATATATGGGTTTAAATTTCAAACAGAAGACGAAACGAAGCCCAAGGAAATTCTCACACCTACGCTTTTCACTCGATGGAGTACCTTATGAATGACGCTCTCGAATTCTTCTCCCGCGCGCCGACGACGGCGGTCGCGGACGCCTCGATATTTCTGGGCCTCGACCTCATCATGAAGGACGTCGCCCCGCTCACGCCCTTCACGGAGGAGCGCGTCGCCGCTCCCGCGGCCACCATGCGCTTCGAGCGCATCCAAGGCGAGGTGAACCCCGCCCGCGTGAGCCTCTACGGGACGCACGAGGAGATGGAGCCGGGCAGGTTCGTCGTTCTCGCGACCGAAGCGAGCGACATGGCCGTTCTGGGAGCCAACGGGGCGCGCGTCATCCACAGGCGGGGCGCGGCGGGCGTCGTCACGGACGGGCGCGCGCGCGACGTCCTGGAAATCAGGGAACTGGGCCTGCCCGTGTGGTGCCGCGGCCCAAGGCCCCTCCCCTACTCGAAGCGCCTCGTCGCGGCGGAGCGCGACGTGCCCGTCACCTGCTGCGGAGTGCGGGTGGCGCCCGGCGACATCGTCGTCGCCGATGCGGACGGCGTGGCCGTTGTCCCGCAAGATCACACCCAGGCGGTGCGCGAGCGAACCCGAATCGTCATGGAAATCGAGGAGGAATTCACCCGAAGGTTCGACGCGGGCGAATCGGGCACGGAACTCGTGAAGATGATGCGCAGAAAATGGGAGTGAAGATTAACGTGTTCAAACCATTACATTTATTTTGTTCCATCGCGCCCCCGGCCTTGCTATATTCTCACGACGCGCGAGCGCATCGCGGGCGAACCGCAGGCGCCGAATCGAGCGGAAACCGCACGGCCCGCCGCAATCATGACGAGGACTCGAACAGAAAATGAACGACCACAAGCCTTTGGAAGAAGATTTGAAGCTGGTAAAATACAGAAGCAGCTACTGGATCGTCCTCGAACCCGAAGGAATCCCGCTGGTCGAATTCGCCGCACAACACCACGATACGCTAGGAGAGCCGCTCTATCAGTGGATGAAAATTCATTTATCACGCGAAGCCATCATGCGCTTCCATGAATCCGGCAAATTCGACTGGGGAAAATTCAAGGACTTCATGGAATCGAAAGGGTGGGACATCAGCCGGAACGAACCAGGCATCATCAACGCCTGAGCAGAAGCCGCCGAAAGAGAAAATCCATTGCCATACCAGCGCCGCCGGAATTAAGTCCAGGGAGAAATTCGCATGATTAAAGTTTTGTTGACTCTCGCCTTGTTGTTGCCCGGCCTCGCCGCGGAGGCGAGTGAGAACGCATCGTCGCACCACTCCAAATACGCCGGCCAGGAAAGCCGGGAGATCAAGAGCCTCTCGGCGGAAGACATCGCCGAGCTCAAGCGCGGCGGCGGCTGGGGGCTGGCCAAGGCGGCGGAGTTGAACGGCGTGCCCGGGCCAATCCATCTTATGGAGATGAAGGACGAAATCGGTCTCGACGAGAGCCAGCGCTCGGCCATCACCGCCATATACGAGCGAATGAAGAGCCGGGCCATCCATCACGGCGAACGCCTGATCGATCTGGAGCGGCGACTCGAGAGCGGCTTCCGCAACCGCACCATCACCGACGCGCTGCTTCGCGCGTCTTTGAGCGCCATCGCCGAAACGAAAAAAGAACTGCGCTACGTCCATCTGGCGGCGCACATCGAAACACTCAAAATTCTCGCGGAGAAACAGATTCGAACCTACAATGCGCTCAGGGGCTATACCAGTAATGACCCCTGCGCCAACGTCCCCAAGGGCCACAACGCGGAAATGTGGCGCAAGCACAACAACTGCGACTGATGACGAACCAGAGCGAGAGGCTCATTACGCTCAAGAGCGGGCTGGACGAGCGGGAACTCCACATCCTGAACATCGAACTCGACCGCCGCCGGAAATCGACGGGCGTCACGTTCGCGCTCTGGTTTTTTCTGAGTTGGCTGGGGCTGCACAAATTCTATCTCGGCAGAATCGCGACGGGCGTCGTCTACGTCGTCGCCCCGTGGGTCTTGATCCTCGTCTTCATCTTCGGCTTCGTCATGGCGGAATCGAACCCCGAGGCGGGCGGCGCGACCGCCGTAGTGAGCGGACTCGCCTTGATCGCTTATGGCCTGTGGTGGGTTGTGGATCTGTTCACGATCCCGAGGCAGGTGAACGCCTACAACGAAAACCTGGAACTGGAGATCATCGCCTCCCTGAACGCGAGAAAACAGCGGCCGGGCCTGTCGCCGAACCCCACGCACCCGGAATAAGGCCGCCTCGATATTCGTTTTTCGTCGTCATTCCGGCGAAAGCCGGAATCCATTTGCGGGTGCGGGTGAATGAACTGCGGCGTTTCATCTCCCGCTGATAGGGACTGTTGAAAAAGTCTTGTCAGGGGACACTGTCTTTAACTGGAAGGCCGCTTTCGCGCGAACCCCAGACTTCCCTCTTTGAAAGCACCCCCCCCTACCCCCTTGTCAGGGGGGTATAAAAGGGCGATGCGCCCTCGCCGGGCTGAAGAAGGGCTTTTGGTTTTTCTTGCCCCCCTGACAAGGGGGGGTAGGGGGGGTTGCTTTTATTCCCTGAGGAGGGATGACTTTTTCAACAGCTCCCAAGGGGAGGGCGTGATTTAGAAACCCGACCGAAAAGCGAGGGGACACTCCCCGCCCTCCTTAAAGGAGTTTTTCAACAACCTCTCATCGGTCGGGATTGACACCGGGACGCCGGGAATGGGAGATACATGCGTCCGGACGGCGCGCACCGAGTATCACATGATCGTCATCAAACCCCGGTGGTCACTTCCGCGCGTATTTCTTCCCGAGATTCTCCTCCCAGGTGAGGTAGCCCTCCATCGCGCCGCGCCCGATATCATAAGGCTTGAGCTGCACGTCTTTGGGCAGTTCATCCAGCCCCTCACGTCCGGTTTCGAGAGAAAACCCGGCTTCACGCCAGGCCGCCTTGCCGCCTTCGAGGTAGCCCGCCCTGCCGTAGCCGAGCCTTTGGAGAGCGAGCGCGCTCAGGGCGGATTTGCGCCCGTCCTCGCAGACGCACATCACCCGCGCTCTCTTGTTCACCGCCCGCTCGGACGCCTCCTCCTCGATCCGGCCCCTGGACACCCAGACGGACCCCGGCAGATGGCCTCGCTCGTAGGAGGAACTCAAATCCACGTCCAGAACCGCGCCGAACCTCTGCCTCCTGGCGCTCGCCTCCCCCGCCGAATAGGCGCGCGCCTGCGCCCGCGCTTTTTCCAGGAGGAGAACGTTGCCCTCCCCCGCCGGGCTCTCTCCCGAAGCGGCCTCGCTGGGCTTCTCGAGCGCTCCGCCGTCCTCACACCACGCCGCGAGGCCGCCGCGCAGCACGCTCACGTCGAGCCCCATCTGGCGAAGCCAGTAGGCCGCCATGACGCCGCGCGCGTTCTTGTCGCAATAGGCGACGACCTTGCCCGCGCGCACCGCGATCACCTCGTCGGTGCGCTGCGCCGCCTGTCCGCCGGGGATGGAGATGGCCCCCGGTATGTGGCCTTCCGAGAACTCTGGCGCGAGGCGCACGTCGAGCACGTAGAGCGTGCTGGCGTCTGCTTGCGCCTGAAGCGCTCGAAGCTCCTGGGCGGAGACGAAGGGAATCCCCTCCTCTTCGGCCACCTGCGCGCCGAGCGCCTCCCCGTGGGCGCGGCTTTGCTCCGAGGGAGCGGGAATCTCGCTCGGTTTCCCCTCGTCGAGCTGCAGGCCTTCGAGCATGATGCCCATGCCGCCGTTTTTGAGCGCGCGCGCGTGCGTGACGCCCAGCCGATGAAGCGCCTGCGTGCCGATGATGCTGCGGGTGCGGCCCGCGCAGTTGATGATGAGAGGCGTTTCCCTGTCCTGGTCCAGATCCCACGCGTGGAGGATGAGTTCGCCTCCCGGGAGGCTCCGCCCGGTGGGGACGCAGAAGCGCTCGAACTCCACCTCCGTCCTCGTGTCGAAGATGCGCGGCGGCGTGTCGCTCTCGATCAGGTCGAAAAGTTCCCGGGCCGTAATCTCGGGCACCGCGTTTTCCACGTGAATCCGCTCGCCGAAGTCCTTGCTCGGCACGTTCGTGCCCGAAGCCGTGGGGAAGCCCTCGGCCTCCCATGCGCCCAGGCCGCCCTCGAGCACCGAGACGTCCGCATAGCCGCACTCTTCGAGAAGCGCCGCGACGCGCACAGCCCTGGGGCCGCCCTCGTCCACGCACACAACGGGCGTCGCCTTCACGGGCACGAGACGCTCGGCCAGGAATTCCACCGCGCCGCGCGGGGCGTTCGTCGTCATGAAGATCTGCTTTTCGTGAAACTCCATCGGGTCGCGCACGTCGAGCACCGCGTGTGCGCGGGAGCTTTCCATCAATTCCTTGAGTTCAACCGGCGATATTCTTTTCACCATGTCTGCGAGTCCTTCCAATGTGTATGAGCCATACGCCTAGCGGGAGGGAATGCCCGCCATGCGCCTGAATACCTCGATGATGGCCGACGTGTCCGCGTCGGCGAGGCCGCCGTGCTCGGCGGCCTGCAGCACCTGCTGGTGCACGGAGCTCAGCAGCATGGGGGAGCCGAGCTTCTGGCCCTGCTCCAGCATGAGCCGCACGTCCTTGTGGTGCTGCTTGATGCGCGAGAGGGGATTATCGTAATCCGCGTGGATCATCCGGGGGCCGCGCTGGTCCATGGCCTTGCTGTAGGCCGCGCTGTCCTTGAGCACTTCGAGCAGGCCCTCCATTTCGAGGCCCGACTTCATCCCCAGAACGAGGCCTTCGGAGAGCGCCAGGCGCGTCAGACCCAGCACGAGGTTGATGACGAGCTTCGTCCGCGCGCCCGCGCCATTCGGCCCCATGTGGTGGATGGAGCGGGCGAACGTCGCCAGAATCGGCTCCGCCTTCTCGAAATCGCTCTCCTCGCCCCCGACGACGGAGACGATCTGCCCGTCGAGCACCTGGTTGCGCGAACCGCTCAGGCTCGCATCGAGAAAGCCGATGTTTTGGGCGCGGAGGTCTCTCCCGAGTTTCTCCGATTCATCGGGGCTCGAAGTCGAGGTGTCGATGACGATGAGGCCCTCCCGCGCCACGCTCGCGATGCCCCCATCACCCAGGCAGCTTTCGCGGACGACGTTGCTGTAGAGCAGGGAGAGGATGACGAACTGCGCGTCCTCCGCCGCCTCCGCCGCTGAATTCGCAGGCGTTCCCCCGTTCTCGGCGAGCGCATCGAGCCTGCTCCCGTCGATGTCGAACCCGCGCACGCGGTGGCCCGCTTCCATCAATTTTTGGCTCATGGCCGTTCCCATGAGGCCGAGCCCTACGATTCCGATATTCACGCTTTCCGTCATTTCACGTCTCCAGACATGCGAAGCCATTTCCCCGGTGGGACTATGCAATCAGAATTTGGGTCGTCCCTCGGGAGCGTACCCCGTCATCTCGACAAAGCCCACCCCCGTGAGTTTTTTTTCGCCCGAAACGCCTTCGGCGAAAACGCCTCCTTCCCAATAGGTGATGCCCGTGCTGCCCTTCGATTCAATCTCCTGCGCGCGGGCGTATGGCTCCACCCGAAACCGAAGGCCGTGCGCCGGAACCTCGACCTCCCATCCCATGGGATAGACGGCGCCGCTCCGCTCGCTCTTCCAGCTACCCGTGCCCTGGAAGCGGAAATCACCGAGGCGCAGATGCGCCGCGCGGCCATCCGCCTCCACCAGCGTGCCGCTGCTCGTGGGCTCCACACCCCCGTCTTTTCGTCTCATGAGATATAACATCAAATCCCGGCCGTCGGACAACTGGAGGCTCAGCCAGTCCCACCCCACCTGATCCTTCGTCAACTGGTTCGAGCCGAACTCATGGTCCATCCACGCCGTTCCCCTGACATCGAGCCGCCTCCCCTCTATTTCCAGAACGCCCGAAGCGAGAAGCCTCGTGTAGGAATAATAGTGAGAGGAGCGTCCGGGACCCGGCGCCTTCCGGCTCACCCCGTCCTCGCCGTGAATCACGAGGGGTTTCCCGGGCTTAAGTTCCAGGCGCAGCTTCATCTCGGGCGTCGCCGCGCTTAAACGAAACGAGGTTTGGCCTTTTTCTTCCGTACTCTCGGCGCGCCAGTCGCGCAGCCAGACCTTGAGACCCTCCTCCGAGGCGCCCGCCTGCTCGAGTTCTCCCCGGCTGATCCGCTCGGAAAACCGGTGCTTTCCGCGCTTCGCGTCCAGAACCGAGAAATGCCCGAAATAGAGATTCTTGAGCGCCCAGCGGCTTTTCGATTTTGGCGCCTCTCCCGGACGAAGCCCCGCCCTGAAGAACGTGAGCATGAAGGGGTATCTGTCCCCTCGGGAATCCCGCAGGTTGCCCGAGAAATACCACCACTCCGTGCGGAACGCCTCGTGCGCGCCGTGATCGCGGGGGAACTGGTAGCGATAGCCGGGAAGCGCCTGCCGCCAACTCGCAGGATGCGCGGGCGCAGCGCCCAGGATGAAGAGGGCGGCCAGAAGAGATGGAAAAAGTTTCTTCATTCCCCGCTCAACGCCTCCCGAATGGGAATTCTCGCGGCGGCTCTCGCGGGGAGCCAGCCTGCCGCCAGCGAGGCGAGAACCACGACGAGAAGATAGACCGCCATCGTTTTCCAAATGAAGATATACTGGATCGTCCAGCCGAAACTGAGCTTGTTGACGACGAAGATCAGGATGGCCGCCAGACACACGCCGGCTCCCAAACCGACGAGAACGGAGAGTGCGCCCAGAATGACCGCCTCCCCCATGATGGCGCTGATGATTCCCTTGCGGTTCAGGCCCATCGCGCGCAGCGCGCCGATTTCGTGCACGCGCTCCAGGATGTTCGAACTCAGGCCCGTGGCCACGCTGAGCAGAGCCACCGCGACGGCGATGAACTCCAGCGCATACGTGATGGCGAACGTCTGGTCGAAGATGCTCGATACGCGCTTTTTGAGGCTCGCGTTCGAGATCAGCACCATGGTGGGGTCGAGAACTCCTTCGAGCGATTTGCGAACCTCTTCCGGGCGCGCGTTTTCCGTGAGATAAATCGCAAGGGCGCTCAAGCGATCGTCGCGCCAGTGTTTTTTCAGGAATTCGCGATCCACCACGACGAACCCGCCGTCCGTGGTGTAGTCGTAATACACGCCCGCAACGCGCACCGCGACCTCGCCCCCCGGAGCCGGGAGGCGCAGGAGGTCCCCTTTCTTCACGCCGTAGAGGTTCGAGAACGTCTCGGTGATTATCGCCTCGCCGCGCTCCCTCGCCCGCGTGATCGTTTCTTTCGAGTCGCCCTCCAGGAACAGCCGCCTGCCCCTTTCGGCCTCGACCCGGAAATCACCGCCCGCAAGCGTGATGCGCTCTCCGCGCCAGGGCAGGCGAACGGCCCTGAAGCCGCCGACCGCCGCGACGCCCGAAACCCCGCCGATAGCCTGAATCGCGTCTTCCGAAACGCTCGCCTTCGACCCCTTGATGAAGCGCGACGCGGGCGCGGCGTAGAAGTCGGCTCTCAGCGTCTGCCGCGTCCAGATTTCCACCGTGGCGCGGAAGCTCTCGATCATGATGATGAGGCTCACCAGCATGGCCACGGCGATGGCCAGCGAAGACAGCGTGACCGCGTTTCGATGCGGGTGCCTGCCCAGACCGTGCGCGGCGAGCCAGGCGTTCACGGCGCCGCCCGGAAGCCGCCGGATGATGATCGAACCCAGCAAGACGACCGGCAGGCTCGCGAGCGCGGTGGCCAGGATGACCGCCGCCGCCGACAGATAGCCGGGCCAGGGCGTCCCCTGCGCCAGGGCCCGTAAGTTCAGCCCGTAGGCGATGAGGGCGGCGACCGAAGCGCTTGCGGCGTAAGCGGCGATGGCCGCAGGCCGCACCTCCACTTTTCCGCGCGCCTCCACGGCGCCCTGGCGGGGACTCTGCCGCGAGGCGACGATTGCAGGATAAATCCCCGAAACGAGGGAAACGCCCAGCCCCATGCCGAACCCCCAAAACAGTTCTCGTGGTCCAAAGAGAACGTGGCGCACCTCCAGAAACGCGTAGAGATTGCGTATCGTCTGGGAGATGAACGAGAGCGCGCCCTGGGCCATGAACACCCCCATCGCAACGCCGAGACTCGAACCGGCCAGGCCGATGCAAAGCGCCTCCCCGCCGTAGAGGCAGACGATTCCTCTCGCCGTCATGCCCAGTGAGCGCAGGGTGGCGATTTCACCCCTGCGCCGCAAGACCGAAGCCGACATCGTGTTGTAGATCAGAAAACAGCCCACCAGGAGCGAGATGACGCTCAGCACCGTGAGATTGAGCTGGAACGACGCCAGCATTTTCTCCACGTCGCGTCCGCGCCGCGCGGGCCGCTCGACAATCGCGCCGGGCGGGAGAAAGCTCTGGATTTTTTCGCGGATCGATTCGATTTCGCCTCCATCCTCCAGAATCAGATCGATCCTGTCCAGACGGCCGAAACGCTCGAACACCTCTTGCGCGACGCCGATGTCCATGATGATCAGGCGGCCGTCCATCGACTTCGCCATGCCTTCGGGCTTCAGGACGCCCCGGACGCGAAAGCGCATCCGCCGCGCGGCCTCTATCTCGACGGAATCGCCAACGCCCGCGCCCAGCGCATCCGCCACCCCTCGGGCGATGAACAGGCCCTGCGGGTCGGCGATGCGCGAGAGAATTTCCTCGCGCGAGTATTTGTTCTCGAACTGATAGCCTCTGAAATCGTTGTCTCCGAGCAGGTCGAGTCCCAGCGCCAGTACGGCGCGTCCTTGAGTCGGGGCGCCGCGCCGCCACTTCGCGCCGGATTCTCCAGCCTTCCGCACCCAGACGTGCCGCTGCATGACGGGCGCCGCTCTTTTCACTTCCTTCATGTCGCGGAGCCTCAAGATGAGATTTTCATCCACGCCCAGACCGCCCGCGGAGACTTCGAGTTGCGTCTTGCCGGAAATGGCAACCAGACTGTTTTCAAACGCCCGGGTGGACGTCTCGTTCGCCATCTTGACGGCGATGAACACGGCGACGCCCAGCGCCACGCCCACGAGGGTGAGAGCCAGGCGAAACGGCTCTTCCTTGAGACGCCGCCAGGCGAGAAGGCGCAAGAGGGAAAAGGTGAGGCTCATCAGCCCGCCGCCTCCGGGGTTGTTGAAAAACCCCTTCTCGCCCGGAATTGGCCACCGTCGTCATTCCAGTGTCGGAGCCGATTGGGGAGGCAACAACCCCTTTGGAGGACTTTTTCAACAATCCCCTGATGAACGAGAGTTTTACGCGACCGGTGAGGGACGGTTATTGTAGGGGCCGCATATATGCGGCCCCTACATACAAACAAATTTTCCCTCGCCGGTTTTTTCAACAACCCCAAGGGGAAGGTGTTCGTCAGGCGTTCTCTTCGGTTGGTTCCATACACCGATTTGCGAAACCAGGTCCTTTTCAACAACCCCCCTCCAGGCGGCCATCAACCATTCCGACCCTCCGGGTGGCGTAGCGCAAGGGCATCTGGTCGTGCGTCGCCATGACGATCGTGAAACCGTCCTCCCGGTGGAGTTCCGAGATGAGTTCCAGGACGTTTTGCGAGTTCTCGGTATCGAGGTTTCCCGTCGGCTCATCGGCCAGGATGAGGCGGGGCTTGTGGATAACGGCGCGGGCGACGGCCACGCGCTGCATCTCGCCGCCCGAGAGCTGCCTCGGGAAGCTGCGCATCCGGTTCGCCAGCCCGACGCGCGCCAGGGCGTTCTCGGCCATCTCCTTGATCCCGGCTCGATTCTGTCCTTGCAGTACGAGGGGCAGGGCGACGTTCTCATAAGCCGTCATCGTCGGCATGAGATGAAAGAACTGATGGATGAAGCCCACCTCTTTCCGGCGGATTTCGCTCAGGCCCTCATCGCTCAGGCGCGATATTTCGCGCCCGTCGAAAAAAACCTCGCCGCTCGAGGGCGCGTCGACCGCGCCCATCAGGTGCAGAAACGTGCTCTTGCCCGAACCGCTCGGCCCCGAAACCGTGATAAACTCACCCTGCTCCGCCCGGAAGCTGACGTCCCTGAGCGCGTGGATGAGCGCGTCGCCCGCGGCGTAGGTTTTCGACACTTCTTTCAACTCGACCAGGGGGTGGGGCATACCGTTTCTCCAACCGAACACATGGGAACATCAAGGAGTCTTCACTTGTTCGAATCGCTGCCCGCCGTTTTCCTCATCACCAAAGACTACGAGGCGTCGTGTCGTTTTTATACCGAAACGCTGGGGCTGAAAGAAGCGAGCCGGGCGAAAGACCACGTGCGCTATGACCTGGGTGGAACCTCGCTCGTCATCCACGCGCCGATCGCCGATGAGGAGATGCGGAAGTGGAATCTCGAACCCCTCCGGGAGCCCAGGGGCTCGGGCGTCGTCGTCACGCTCACGCCCGAGGACGTGGACCGCGCCTATGACGCGCTCATCGAAAAGGGCGCGGAGGTCATATTCCCTCCCCGCGACGCCCCTTGGGGCGTGCGCATGTTCATGCTGAAGGACCCGAACGGGTTTCTGATCGAGGTCAGCAAGCCCCTTCCAGGCGGGGATTGTTGAAAAAGGCCCTTAGAGGGTAATGGCAACCTCCTTGAAAGAGAAATCCCATAAAGGCACCCCCCCCTACCCCCCCCTTGACAGGGGGGCAAGAAAAAGCAAAACCCCCTCGGCCCGAAGGGGGCGCATCGTCTTTTTATACCCCCCTGGACAAGGGGGGGTGGGGGGGGGTGCTTTTCCAGTCGAGAGGGGTGCCCTCTCTACCTCCTGAAAAGGGGACTGTTTCAACAACCTCCAGGCGGCTCAGGACAGGCCCTCGAACACCGATCTTTCGCCCTCTCGAACCTTTACCTGCGATTGGGCGGAAACGAAGGTTTCCTCGTTGTAGAGCCAGCGCCCCGTCATGCGGACGAACCACCAGAAGAAATTTCCGTTGATCTGGCTTTTGTGCGCCGTGAGGGCGCGCCATTTGCGGCGAAGGTATCTGCGGATGTTCACGCGGGTGGTGATGAGTTCATCCGGCGTCCCGTACTTGTCCTCCCGGAAGTCGGGATCGTCGAGCGGCGTTTTCTGTCCGAAAAGCTTCATCCAGCGCCAGGCGCGCAGCATCTTCGTGCGCGACCACGCCGTGTGGTAGAACTTGGGAACGCGCCAGGCCTCTCGTCCGCTTTCAGGAAATCGGGAGGAGTCCGCGGCCGCCTCCAGCGCCTCGGTGGTGACCTTGTTCGCCATCAAATGATCGGGGTGGCCGTACCCGCCCTGCTCGTTGTAGGTGACGACCACGTCGGGGCGATAGCGGCGTATGTAGCCCACTATCCTGCCGACGACCTCATCCTCATCGGCGTTCTTGAATGCCTTGACGTGTCCGTTCCCCTCCCAGCCGTCCATGCCCGAATCGCGATAGCCCAGGGCGTGAACTTCGGAAACCTGCAGAATCCGCGCCGCGCGTTCGAGTTCCTCGATTCTGATCTCCCCGAGCCTGTCCTGGTCCGCCTCGGAGTCGGGGTCGAGTTTTTCGCCGAGATGCTCCATCTTGCCCATCTCGCCGTTGGTGCAGGTGATGAGTATGACGCGGTGGCCCTCGCGCGCGCTCCTGAGAATCAGGCCGCCCGTGCTGCTGCACTCATCGTCGGGGTGCGCATGGACAAGCATTAACGTGAAGGTTCTGGACATGGGTTCCGGACGCCCGGAGGCGCGAGAAAGGCCGCCGGAACGAAGCCCGGCGGCCCTGGGAGGCGACAAATACTAGTGGTGTTCCCAGGTGTCTCCCGAATTCAAGAGCGCGTCGATATCGCCCTCGCCTTTCGCCTGGGCCTCGGCGACTTGATCCACCATCAAGCCCTCGAACGGCGGACGCTCCACCTTCCTCAGGACGCCCAGGGGCACGGGGCCGCCTTCGAGTTCGACCCGGCTCAGGATATGGGCGTAGCCGCCCGCCTCGTCGTCCACGCGGTGGACGGTGACGTCGGGGGAATCGGCCTCGACGATGCGGACCTTGTAATCATCGAGGGAAATTCCCTTTCGGGCATCCTCCGGACCGTAGACGAGGGGCTGGCCGTCTTCGAGATACATCACGTTCTGCTCTTTCATGCCTTTCTCGGTGAATTTGTGCCACGCGCCGTCGTTGAACACGATGCAGTTCTGCAGCACCTCGAGCAGGGACGTTCCCTCGTGGTTCGCCATCTCCTCGAACATCGCGGCCATGTGCTTCTGATCCCTGTCCGTCGTGCGGGCGACGAAGCTGCACTCCGCCCCCAGGGCCAGCGTCAGCGGGTGGAGCGGGTAGTCCACCGAGCCGATGGGCGTGGACTTCGTGCGCGAGCCCAGGAGCGAGGTCGGCGAATACTGGCCCTTGGTCAAGCCGTACACGCGGTTGTTGAAGAGGATGATCTTGACGCCCACGTTGCGGCGCATGGAGTGGATCAGGTGGTTTCCGCCGATGGACAGCGCGTCGCCGTCACCGCTGATGACCCAGACGGAAAGGTCCGGGTTGCTCACCTTGACGCCCGTGGCGAACGCAGGCGCACGTCCGTGAATGGTGTGGAAACCGAACGTGTCCATATAGTAGGGAAAGCGCGCCGCGCAGCCGATGCCGGATACGAAAACGAACTTCTCGCGCGGAATCTCGAGCGTCGGCAGCACCTTCTGCATCTGCGCCAGAATCGCGTAGTCTCCGCAACCCGGGCACCAGCGCACGACCTGGTCGGACTGAAAATCCTTGCGGGTGAGGCCCAAACCCCCGCCGTTCTTGGCTGTCGTCGTAGACATTTAGAGTAACTCCTCAATCTTGGTAATCAGTTCGCCGACCTTGAAGGGCTTGCCCTGAATTTTGTTGAAGCTGATCGTATCGACCAGATACTGGTAGCGGAGCATCTTGGAGAGCTGCCCGAGGTTCAACTCGGGGACGAGGATTTTTTCGAAATTGCCGAGCACTTCTTCGAGGTTCGCCGGGAAGGGGTTGAGATGGCGCAGGTGAACCTGGGATACGGAGGCGCCGCGGGCCTGCAGGGCCTCGATAGCCGCCGTGATGGCGCCGAAGGTGCCGCCCCAGCCGATGACGAGGACCTTGCCGCTCGCCTCGCCGATGACCTTCGCGGGCGGGATGTCCTTCGCGATGCCTGCGATCTTCGCGTCGCGCGTACGCACCATGAACTCGTGGTTCTCGGGTTCGTAGTTGACGTTGCCGGTCCGGTCTTCCTTCTCGATTCCGCCGATCCTGTGCTCGAGCCCCGGCGTTCCGGGGATCGCCCACGGGCGGGCCATCGTTTCCGGGTCGCGAAGATAGGGCAGGAACCCTTCCGGCTCCGTGCGGAAGGTCACCGGCATCTCGGGAATATCCGCCGCCTTGGGCAGCAGCCAGGGTTCGGAGCCGTTGGCCAGGTAGCCGTCGCTCAGGATCACGACGGGCGTCATGTATTTCACCGCCAGGCGGCTCGCCTCTATCGCCGTCCAGAAGCAGTCCCCAGGCGTGGCCGCCGCCACGACCGGCAGCGGGCTTTCGCTGTTGCGCCCGAACATCACCTGGAGGAGGTCGGCCTGCTCGGTCTTCGTGGGAAGGCCCGTGCTGGGGCCGCCGCGCTGGATGTTGGCGATGACCATGGGAAGCTCGGTCATGACGCCGAGACCCATGGCTTCGGCCTTCAAGGCGATGCCGGGGCCGCTCGAACACGTCACGCCGAGCGAGCCCGTGAACGAAGCGCCGAGCGCCGCGGAGACGGCGGCGATTTCGTCTTCGGCCTGGAAGGTCTGCACGCCGAAATTCTTGTGGCGTGAGAGTTCGTGTAAAACGTCGCTGGCCGGCGTGATCGGATAGGCGCCCCAGAAGAGGTTGATCCCCATCTTCTTCGTCGCCGCGATGAAGCCGTAGGCCAGGGCGACGTTGCCCGAGATGTTCCTGTACTTGCCGGCCGGATAGGTGGCCTCGCGCACGATGTAGTTGCTGGTGAATACCTCGGTGTTCTCGCCGAAGAAATAGCCCGCCTCGAGCGCGCGCGTGTTGGCCTGCACGAACTCGGGTCGTTTTCCGAATTTCTCCTCGATCCACTCCCTGGTCGGCTCCAGCGGGCGCGAGTACATCCAGTACATGAGCCCCAGCGCGAAGAAGTTCTTGCACCGATCCGCCAGGTTGGACTGAAGCTCCATGTCTTCGAGGGCCTGGCGCGTCATGGAGGTGATCTTCACCTCGTGGACGTCATAGTTGCTCTTGAACTCCTCATCCTCGAGCGGGTTGGACTCATAGCCGGCCTTGGCCAGGTTCTTCTGGCCGAAGTTGTCCACGTTGGCGATGATGATGCCGCCGCTCTTCAAATCGCCGATGCTCGTCTTGAGCGCGGCGGGGTTCATCGCCACCAGCACGTCCACGGCGTCGCCCGGGGTATGGATGTCCCTGCTCGAGAAGTTGATCTGGAACCCGCTCACTCCGGCCAGCGTCCCGACCGGGGCGCGAATCTCGGCGGGAAAGTCGGGGAACGTGCTCAGATCGTTCCCGGCGACGGCCGCCGCGTTCGTGAACCTGTCTCCGGTGAGCTGCATCCCGTCGCCGGAGTCGCCGGCGAAGCGAATCGCCACCGTTTCGAGTTCAACAAGCTGCTTCTCAGCCCCGTTTTTACCTGAAGACTCAGCCATTGGTTTGAATGTCCTTTAATTGGATGTATCTGGTTAAGGGTAATACGTGGAGGGTTTTATTCACTGAGAAATACCATATGTCATGCATGTCTTTTTTGGGCATGTCCATTTGAGTCCGAGTGGCGATTCATTCATCAACCAGCCGAGCGCGAATTATGCTTAAATCGACCAAGGCCGTCAACGCAAAGTCAACCTTTTTTTCAAAAAAATCAAATACATCAACCCGAACGAGAGCCGTCGAGGCCCAGGTCCTCGGCCGCCCCCTGCATGGCCTCCAACGTGAAGGCGACGTGCTCCTCCAGAGGCACCCCGAGCTCGGAGGCGCCCAGCTCCACGTCCGCCCGGTTTACGCCCTTGGCGAAATTCTTGTCCTTCCATTTTTTCCGGATGCTTCGCGGCTTCACCTGGCGGATGTCTTTCGCCGGATTCACCAGGGCGACGGCGGTGATGAGGCCCACCAGTTCATCCACGGCGAAGAGCGCCTGGGCGAGGCGCGTCTCCCGGGGGACGTTCAGGTACTGCGCGTGCCCCAGAATGGCCTGTATCATCTCCTCGGGGTAGCCCGCCTCCCGCAGCACCGCGCAGCCGGTCTCGGGGTGCTCTTCGGGCGAGGGGTGTTTTTCGTAATCCATGTCGTGGAGCAGGCCCGTGACGCCCCAAAGCGCCTCGTCTTCTCCGTATTTTTTCGCATAGGCGCAAAGGGCGGCCTCCACCGCCCGGGCGTGCGCTCTGAGACCTGGGCTTTTGGTCCACTCGAACAAGAGCGCCTCGGCGCTTGCGCGATCCAGTTCCACGTTCGACTCCCCTTCCTCGGAACAACAAATCAAAGAAACGGTCAATAAAAGGAACAACCAAACGCTGCTGCTGCCATTAAACCTTGCGCTTCGGCTCGCATCTGTCAAGGCGCAAAGCCTCGCTTGATGCGCTTGGGTTGTGATACATATTCCCCCCGAGATATTTTCCAACAAAATTCCGTGCAGTGAAAGAAATTTTTTCAGGGAGAAAAACATGCTCTACAACAGGGAACGCGCGCTGGAACTGATGCGGGAACACGACGTAACGGCCATGATCGGCACGACGCTCGAGAACGTCACCTACCTGACGGGCCACATCGGCTGGGCGCAGCGGGTCTACCGCGCGCGCAAAAGCTACGGCGTCATCACCAGCGACCCGGGCGCCGGCACCGACCTCATCATGAACCGCGCGGACAACACCTATTACGCCGCCTACGGCGGACACGCGGAGAACGTCTACGTCTGGGGCGGGCAGGCGAACCACATCGAGCCGGAGGGCTACGAACCGCATGACGATGAAATGAGGCGCTACCGCGAACTCCACGCCAGCGGGGCCAAACACGCGACCCTCCTGGACGGCCTCCTCGCCGCGCTCAGGGACCGGGGCATCACCTCCGGCAGAATCGCCCTGGACGAGGAGGGTTGCCCGGACAGCCTTTTCGAGACGCTCAAGGAGAAACTCCCCGATTGTGAATTCATCCCCGGTTCGGGCCTGTTCCTGATGACGCGGCTCGTCAAGACGGCGGACGAGCTCGACCGCCTGCGCGAGGCGGCCCAGGTGAACGAAGACGCTATCTCAAAAGTGTTCGACTTCCTGCATGAGGGCGTGAGCGAGCGCGAGGTGG
This sequence comes from bacterium, assembly GCA_022825065.1. Classification (GTDB taxonomy): domain Bacteria; phylum UBA8248; class UBA8248; order UBA8248; family UBA8248; genus Bin107. The sequence goes on along the minus strand of JAJDYR010000028.1, from coordinate 931 downwards.
CCGAGGTCTGGCGCCAGGAGGTGGCCCGGCCCGGCGGCATGTGGCACTGGTTCCACTTCAACTCGGGCCCCAGGGGCGTCTTCATCTTCCCGCCCACCGACAGAAAGCTCGAAAAAGGCGACGGCTTCATGTTCGACGCGGGGCTTTTCCACAAGAACTACAACGCCGACACGGGAAGCTGCGGCTCCATCGGCGAGCCGAGCGCGCGCGTGCAGCGCGAGTGGAAGGGGATCGATGAGGGGTTCCACGAGTGCCTGGAGGTGATCAAGGCGGGCTGCACGGGCAACCAGATCTACCAGGCGCTCGTGAAGGGAATCCAGTCGCGATTCCCCGAGTTCGACGCCCCCTTCGCGGGGCACACCATCGGCCTGGAAGCCAGGGAGTTCCCCTTCATCCTGGGGCCAGAATCGAAGCACAATCAGCCGTTCTACCCGACGACTTCTGAAATTCCCCTGCCCGTCGATTCGGTGATCAACATCGAGGCGCCCATCGGCACCTTCGGCCAGGGCGGCTACCAGATCGAATACTCGGTCGTCGTGAAGGAAAACGGCTGGGAGATGCTCATCCCACAGGACAGGAGTTTCAGGGTCATCGACGCGTGACTGGAATGCGGGGGTGTGCCCTCCGCATGCAAGCGGGTTTTCGAGAGAACGCGGAAGGCGTGAGTCAAGCCCGGGCAGACAAGAAAGCGCGCAGGCTCTCGCCTTGAAAACCAACCCCCCCTACCCCCCGTGTCAGGGGGGTATGAAAAGGCGGCGCCCGCCGCCGATAGAGGGGCTTTTGTTTTTTATTGCCCCCCTGACAAGGGGGGGTAGGGGGGGGTTGCCTTTATCCCCTGAACAAAAAGGGCTTTATCAACAGTCCCTTGAGGGGGATGTTAACGCTGAAGACCCCCCCGGCTTCGGTGGCGCCGACCCCGTGCATGCCCCTC
>JAJDYR010000045.1 GCA_022825065.1 bacterium | reverse complement strand
GCCCTCGGCGAGGTTGCGCCGCACGGCGCACTGATCGCAGACCATGAGGAGGATGTTCTGCTCCGCGGCGACTTTCGCCAGGCGCTCGCCCACCTCGTCGCCCTCGCGCAGGCAGAACAGGTTGTCGTCGAAGAAGAACATGCCGACGACGTTCACCCCGTGGTTGCCCGCTTCGAGTTGCGGCAGGATCATGGTGCCCAGCTTGTAGGTCGCCGACGTGTCGGTGGCGAAAACGTATGCGATGTTCATCCTTCAGGTTCCTCCTCGTGTGCGTCTCTCGACTGGCGGATAATGACCCTGCCGCCCCTGTTCTCTCAATCAATCTTTATTTTTCACTTGGAAGCGGCTGTGAGCCTCTCACCCCAGGCATCAGGCGTCAACGCCACCTTCTTATCCAGAGGAGTTTCCGGAACGCGAGGGTATCCACCGCGCGCGCCGGTTCGACCCGCTCGACTTGCCCCCCCTTCACGGTGAAGAAAAACAGCTTTTTGTAGATGCAGCCGGCGGTACAGTCCCCCCACGCCTTGCGGACGACGATATGCCAGGCGCCGTTCGATTTCGCCGCTTCGACGTCGGAGCCGTCGCCCAGGTGCGCATCGGGCTCCGCGTATTCGACTCCCGCTAACTTCCGGTACGCCCGCCCCGCCGCCCCGACGTTTGCGCGCGCGCTCACGTGCATGACGAGGACGCCCGTGTGGCGATACGGCTGCACGGCCTTTAACCCGAGCTTCGCGTTCAAGGCGTCGAACGCCGCATTGCCGGTGCGCAGCGCCACGGGTCCGTTCTCATCTTCAAGGAGGTCTGCGACCGCCCGGAACAATCCGGGCTTCACGCCCAGGAGAAGCACACCGGGCAGATGGGCGGCACGGGCGGAAATTTTCGCTATTTCGGGGTGCGCGTATCTCAGCTGCTTTAATACGCCTTCGATCTCACGGGCGAGTTCGCTCCGCCGTTCCTCATCGAGGAGCAACTCGTCGCTTTCTCTCGCCAGGATGCGGTGAGCCAGAAGGGCGGCCTCGGATACCACGGGAGGATTCGGAGATTCGGCGCGCACGACCATCGGGGCAGCAGCTTCGCCCCAAGCCTGAGTGTTCGTGGAAAGACTCCAGGCTACAGGCAACAGCAGGCAAATTACCGCGAAGCGAAGATTCATCTTTCGCGCCGTGTTTCCGCTATGCGCTTGATGAAGAAACAGACACTTATCCATCTTATGGAAGGTCCCCGGGCGGCTTCAGATGTCGTTTAATCTACAGCAAGAGATTTCCGGCTTCCAGCCCACTTCTGGGAAACCAGCACGCCCGCCAGACCCAGGAATCCCAGCGCGCGCAGAAGCAGCGAAGGCATGAAGAGGAGCACGGCGGACACCCCCAGCAGTACGCGGAACCCAAGCGGGACAGGCGCCAGCAGAAACCCCTGCAGGCAGCCGACCATGGCCAGGAAACCGAGCGTGACGCTGACGGCCGTCAGCAGCATGGGGCCGGGGTTGCCCACGTCCAGGAGGTTCGTGTAGGCGAAAAGGAATGGCGTGATGAGGAGCGCGAGCGACATGCGCAGCGCCGCGTAGGCCGTCTGGTTGACGTCTGATTGCGCGATGCCCGATGCCGCGAAGGCGGCCAGCGCAACCGGCGGGGTAACGCCCGAGGTGAGGATGAACCAGAAGACGACCAGGTGAGAGGCCAGAAGCGGAACGCCGAGTTGCTGCAGTGCGGGCACGGCGATGACGGAGACCACGACGTAGGCGGCCACCACCGTCATGCCCATCCCCAGGATGTAGCAGACGACGCCCACGAGCGTGAGGGTGAGGAACAGGTAGCCGCCCGTGGCGTTGATGATGAAATCGCTGAACTTGATCCCCAGCCCGGTCAGCATGATGGCGCCGATCATCAGGCCCACCACGCCGGCCGTGGCGCCCACCACCAGCGAATTCCGCGCCCCCAGCACGAGAGCGTCCAGGAGACGCTGCGGGGTCAGACGCGTCTCGCGGCGCAGAAAACTCACCACGAAGACGGAATAGATGGCCACCACGGCGGCCAGGTTGGGAGAGTGCCCCTGGATGAGCACGAACACCATGAGGAACGCCGGCAGGAGCAGGTGGCCCCCGCTCATGAGAACGCTCTTCAAGGCCGGAACCTCTTCGGCCGGAACCAGGCGAATGCCTTCTTTGGCCGCCTCGATATGAACGAAGAAGAGGACCGACAGGAAGTAGACCACGGCGGGAACGGTGGCGACCGCGATGACGTTCACATAGGGAATCTCCGTGATGGCCGCGATGATGAACGCGGCCGCTCCCATGATGGGCGGCATGAACTGGCCTCCCGTCGAGGCGGCCGCCTCCACCGCGCCTGCGATGTGGGGCCGGTAGCCCGTGCGCTTCATCAAGGGGATGGTGAACGACCCCGTGGCCACCACGTTGGCGACGCCGCTGCCCATCATGGAGCCCACGAAGCCGCTGGAGATGACCGCCACCTTGGCCGGCCCGCCCCGGCTGCGTCCGGCCAGGGCGTTGGCGAACTGAACCAGGAACTCTCCGCCGCCGGCCGCTTCCAGGAAGGCGGCGAAGGCGATGAACAAGAAGACGTAGGACGCATATGCGTTGATGACCACGCCGAACACCGCCACCTCCGAAGCCATGAACTCCAGGATGCGCTGCGCGCTGAATCCCTTGTGGGCGAAGACGGTGTCCGGGAGCCAGGGCCCCACGTAGGCGTAAACGATGAAGATCAGCGCCAGGATCGGCAGCACGTTTCCCAGCACCCTTCTGCCCATCTCGAGGGAGACGACGATCAGCATGCCGCCGATGACCATGTCCATCGCCGTGGGCTCGCCCATGCGCTCCGCGCGGTAGGGCGTGTCCCAGATCCAGTAATAGGCGGCGAAAACCGTGAGCGCGATGAGGAACCAGTCGACCGCGCTGGGCCGGGTCTGCGGAGAGGAGGCGCCCGCCGGGTAGAGGAGGAAGAGGAGGATGCCGGTGAAGATCAGGTAGAACCCCCGGTGGCTGTGCGTCGAGAATATCCCGAAGGTTCCCGTGTAGATGTAGAAAAGGGAGAATACGACGGCGACCGCCACCATCGCGTAACGCACCGCTCCTTCGAGCCGTCTCGTCTGGGGCAGCCCTGGTTGACGAGCCATCGAATCACTCCTCGGCGAGGGAGAGCCCGGGCCGCGCGGCCGATGAATCATGCCGCGAGACCCGAGCGAAATACCCGGCTTCGAGATTTAGTTAATACCCTTCTCTTTCCAGTATCTGGCCGCGCCCGGGTGCATGGGTAGACCGGACTTCTTCGCTTCCTCCACTCCGTTGGCTATCCCGCGCATCAGCCTGTGGATCTTGGGCAGCGTCTTCTTGACCTTGGGTGTGAAGACCGTCTTGACGATGTCGTAGGCGATCTTCTCGGGAACCCGCTTGTTCGCCACCCAGAAGACCGAGTTCCAAATCGTGGGGTAGGGCTCCTTGATGGTCTTGAACACCTTCGTCGGATCGTAAGTCTTCGCCCAGAATCCCGCATACGTCTTGAGGAACAACTGGCGCTGCGCCTCGCTCATGCGCACGAGGCGCAGGGGGCGCTGGGCGTCCAGCGAGAGCGTCCAGGCCGAGTGCAGCCCGTTCTGGGCCGCGGCGTCGAGCGTGCCGTCGATCATGGCGTTGGTCTCGTCGGCGTAGGTCAGGTACCTGATCTTTACAGTGTCCAGCAGACCGAAGGCCTTGAGGGCCATCTTGAAGTTCTTGATGCTTCCGCTGCCCGCCGGGCCGCCCGCGATGGTCTTGCCCTTCAGATCATCGAAGGTCTTGATGCCCGATTTCTGGAGCGTGAGCACACCGAAGGGGCTGTCGTAGAATTTCATGAGCACGCGGACGTCCTTGGCCGGCTTCTTCCCCTTGAAGGAGCGGACGCCGAGATACGCCTCCGCCATGGTCGGCGCGTGGACGATGGCCATGTCCAGATCCCCGGTGGCCATGCGGCGCACGTTCTCCACGTCGCCCTGGGTGGATTCCGCCACCACGTTCAGGTTCTTAATCTCGCGGGTCAGGATAGGCGAGAGGCCGCCCGCCATGTAGAACCAGCCGCCGCCGGGCCTGCTGCCCGCGAAGTTGAGATACACCTTGGCGGCTTCCACCGGAGTGGAACTCAAAAGGACGCCTGCCAGGGTCATGGCCACCAGGCCCGTCAGGACGCCTCCACGAACGTGGAGGAAACGCCGGAGTCTGTCACGCATGATCGGTACCTCCTTGGGGGAATGGAAAGAATGACCGGCGAGGAGCTTCGACCGCCGCTCGACCGGACGCAACGCTGCGGAACGAACCTGGAGAAACGCCGGGCCTGCCTTCACCCATCGGCGCAAACGGCCCGTGAAACATTTCCATCGGCAGAATTTCATCGGATTGGAGGGATAATCGGCAGGGGGTTCGCGTTCGAGCCTTTCGGTGGCACCCACCGCCAGTGTGAATCATCGCTGCAAACCACGTGCATTCGGAGTTCATCCATAACCCTCCACAACGAGGGATGCCGAAACAAGGATAAAGATGAACCGATAATGACGATGAATGTATGAACCCATAGTAGGCTACGGGAGGTTCCCCGCGCAAGCGCGTGACCGTATCGGGCGCAAACGCATCAGTGCTCCATTTTCCGGGTAAGCTTGGAACACCCCCCCGTCTTTCCGCGCGGGAGCGCAGGTGCTAGGCTCTTCCGACTCGATGAGGGGCAGCGAAAACAACTTCTTCGGCGAAAGGAGACGCTTTGTGGATTCCCGGGTAGCGGTGATAGGGGCCGGCATGATGGGCCACGGCATCGCCCTTCATTGCGCAATCTCCGGCGCAAACGTCGCCCTGACGGATAAGGATCCGGCTCGACTCGAGTCCGCATTAAGATGGATGGAGGGCGACCTCCGCATCCTGCGCGACCACGGCCTGGCGCCCGGGGAGACTCCCTCTCCGCTGACTGAGCGCGTATCTCTCTCTGCGGGCGTGGAAGAAGCGGCGTCGCAGGCCGACTTCGTCTTCGAGGCGGTCTATGAAGACCTGGGCGTCAAACAAGGCGTCTTCCGGGAACTGGACGAGCATGCCCCGCCCGAAGCCGTGCTCGCCACGACCACCTCGTCGCTCCGCGTGGCGGATATCGCCGATGTAGTTTCCGACCCCGGCCGCGTGCTCGGCGCGCACTGGGCGAACCCCCCGCACATTCTCCCGCTCGTGGAAGTGGTTCTCGGCCCCGCCACGAGCGAGGAGGCGCATGGCAGGCTCACCGCCTTTCTGAGGAAGGTCGGCAAGGCGCCCGTCACCTGCCGGGACGTGGCCGGCTACATCGTGAACCGCCTCCAGTACGCCATGCTGAATGAAGCCGTCGGCCTGGTGGAGCGCGGACTCACCACGCCCGAGGACGTGGACGAGGCCGTCCGGCACGGCTTCGGAATCCGTCTGGCCTGCAAGGGGCCGTTCGAATGGAACGACCTCCTCCACGACGCCGACATCACGCTGAACGTTTTCGAGAACCTCTACAGGGCCGAAGGCGACCCCAAGTTCAAGCCCTCTGCGTTGTTGTTGAAGCAGATCGAGCGAGGCGAACTGGGACTCTCCACCGGAAGGGGATGGCGCGACTACGGAGGGCGGTCGCAAGAGGAGTTGATCCAGGAAAGGGATACGGTGGTCCTGCGAGCGGTGCGGGCCTTGCGGGAGTTGGGCATCATCCAGGGCGCGCCCACGGGGCGGACGGACCAACCCTCCTGAAAAACACCCGATCCGTTACCAAATCATCACGCGTTTTCCCCATCGACAAAGCGCAACTCGGGCGCCAGCTCCATCAGGGCGGCCAGGGCCTCGAAGCGGCGCATGACGACTTCGCCCAGCATGTTGCGGTCGCTGCGGCGGCACTCGAGCTTGAGCGCGCCCCGGCGTATTGAGGGCCTGAGCGAAAAGCGCCCCAGCACCCCGGGCGCGCCGCCGCACAAGGTCTCGCCCAGGCGAACGGCCGAACCCATGATTCGCGCGCGACCGGCGGTATCCCCGTTTAGGAGACTCTCGACGGCGCGCAATTCGCCGCGGGTCTCGCGGCCCGAATAACGACGAAAAACGGCCAGGGCGAGAAACACCCGCTCCTCGTGATTGACGTGCAGGGCGCGCGCGTGGAGCACCTCGTCGCCGGCCTGGGCGGCCCGGTAGTCGGGGTGCACCCGCCAGCCGACGTCGCTGAGCAGGCAGACGGCGTGGCGCAGGCGTCGCTCGGACCCGCTTTCCCCCGGAAAAAGGTTTTCCGTCCACGCGAGCAGTTCGGGGACGTGATCGGGGAACCGCGCGGTGCGGGCATGGATGTCGCCCACCGCGCCGAGCAGCGGATCCTCCTCCCTGCTCCGCTCGCCCAGGCACGCGAAGGCGAGCCCCTCGCGCAATCCGTGCGCGGAGAATACGACGTCGCGCGGCGCGGCGTCCGCCAGCAAACGGTCCATCACCAGTGCGGCGAGCGGCAGCAGATCGAGCCTCCTGTTCGAAACGCCGCGTATGCCCGCGAGCGACTCGCGGCTCTGGCGGGAGATGAACTCGGCGATTTTCGCGAGGTCGCCGCGTCGCAGCCGGTAGTGGTGGATGATGTTGAGCGGATAGCCCGAATGCGCCATGTGGGCGTTCGCCAGGGCGCGCCAGTTGCCGCCGACGGCGTAGAAGGCGCGCCCCCGCATTTTGGCGAGCCAGGACAACCCGGCCAGAGCCTCGTCGATGATCTTCCGCGCGCGCTTGCGCTGGCCGCCCGAGGCGGCGAAGAGGTTGAGCGGCCCCAGGGGCAGGGTGGCCTGCTCGGCGATGACGCCATCGACCAGATGGACCAGTTCGAGGCTGCCGCCGCCCAGGTCGCCCACGACGCCGTCCGCCCCCGGTATGCCGCTCAGCACGCCGAGCGCCGCCAACTCCGCCTCTTCGGCGCCGGAGAGCACGCGCACGCGGAAACCGCACCGCCGCTCCACCTCGGCGGCGAACCCGGCCCCGTCCTCCGCGTCGCGCACCGCCGCGGTGGCGACCGCGTCGAAGCGCGCCACCCCCATCGCGCGCAACAGGACGCCGAAACGCTCGATGTTCAGGAGCGCCCCCTCGACGCCTTGCGGGTCGAGCCGGCCGGTGTCGTGCAGACCGCGGCCCAGGCCGCACAGGATTCTTTCGTTGAACAGGGGCAGCGGCGCGCGCGACAATCCCTCGAACACGACCAGACGGATCGAGTTCGAACCAATGTCGATGACGCCATAGCGTTCGTGAGGGTCGGTCGCCTCTTCGGCGAGGCTCGGTCGTTCAGCCGTCTTCCGCAATACGCAACCTCGCCGGGCCGCCGGCCCGCCTGAGCGCGCTTCCGCGGCCAGACAAACTCGGATTCGTCATGAAATAGGTGTGCGCCGTGAAATCTTCTTCCCCGAGCGGCGCGCGCTCGTAGACGCCGTCGCCGGACATGTTCCAGCTTTGCGCGTCGTCCTTGAAATTCGCCACCATGATCTGGTCGAGCACCTGCTGGTGCACGGTTTCGTTCTCTATCGGCACCAGCACCTCGCAGCGGCGATCGAAGTTGCGCGGCATCCAGTCGGCCGAGGTCATGAACACCTTCGCATGCGGCGAAGGCAGCGGATGGCCGTTGGCGAAACACACGATGCGCGAGTGTTCGAGAAAACGCCCGATGATGCTCTTGACCCGGATGTTCTCCGACAGACCCGGCACGCCCGGACGCAGGCAACAGATGCCGCGCACCACCAGGTCGACCTGCACGCCCGCGGCGCTCGCCTGATAGAGCTTGTCGATCACCGTCCCGTCGACCAGCGAGTTCATCTTCGCCCAGACCCCGGACGGACGGCCCGCCTCGGCGTTGGCGATCTCCTCGTCAATCATGGCCAGCACGGATTTTCGAAGCCCCGAGGGCGCCACGGCGACGCACTCGAAGCTGCTCGGCAGCGCGTAGCCGGTGGTCAGGTTGAAGACCTGAGCTGCGTCGTGGGCGAGCCGTTCGTCGCAGGTGAAAAACGAGAGGTCGGTATAAATGCGCGCGGTGATCGGGTGGTAGTTGCCCGTGCCGAAGTGCACGTAGCTGCGCAGATCCTCCCCCTCGCGCCGCACCACGCAGGTGACCTTGGCGTGGGTCTTGAGCTTCATGAAGCCGTAGACCACGTGGACGCCTGCGCGCTCGAGCGAACGGGAGAGCTTGAGGTTCGTCTCCTCGTCGAAGCGCGCCTTGAGCTCGACGAGCGCGGTGACCGATTTGCCCGATTCCGCCGCCGCGATGAGCGCCTTGACGATGGGCGACTCGTCGGTCGTCCGGTAGAGCGTCTGCTTGATCGCCAGCACGTTCGGGTCCGCCGCCGCCTGGTCGAGAAACTGCACCACCACGTCGAAACTCTCATAGGGGTGATGGACGATGATGTCCTTGTGGCGAATCGCCGCGAAGCAATCGTTGTCGTACTCGCGGATGCGCTCGGGAAAGCGCGCCCGGTATGCCGGGAAAATCAGGTCCGGCCGCCCGCAGTCGATCAACTCGCCGAGTTGCGCCATGCCGATCGTGCCGGTCAACTCCACGATGTCCCCGGGCTGCGCGTCGAACTCGTCAACCACCAGTTCGCGCAGCGAGTCCGGCATGTCGGCGCTCAGGTTCAGGCGCACGACGCCGCCAAGCCTCCGGCGGCGCAGCATGGTCTCGAACAACAGGACGAGGTCTTCGGCCTCTTCCTCGTACTCGATGTCGCTGTCGCGGATCAGGCGGAACACGCCGCTGCCGGCGATCCGGTAGCCGGGGAAGAGCTGGTCGATGAACAGGCGCACCAGGTTCTCCAGCGCGATGAAGCGGATCTCCTCACCCGGAATGCGGATGAAGCGGCGCACCTGGTCGGGCAGGGGCACCAGCGCCCGCATCTTTCGCGTGCCCTCGATGGCTTCGAGCTCCAGCGCCAGGGAAAAACCGCGATTGGCGATGAAGGGAAACGGGTGCGCCGGGTCGATGGCGAGGGGCGTCAAAACGGGGAAGACCTGCTTCAGGAAATACTCGCCCAGCCAGTCCACATCCTCCGCGCTCAAGTCATTCTCGGTCACCACCGAGATGCCGGCCCCGGCGAGTTCAACCTGCAGGCGCCTCCACACCGCCTCCTGCTCACGGATGAGCCGCGCGCTCTCCTGGGCGACTTCGGCCAACTGCTCGGCGGGCGTGCGGCCATCGAGGCTCTTCTGGGTCACGCCGTTGGCCACCTGGCCCTTGAGGCCCGCCAGGCGCACCATGAAGAACTCATCGAGGTTGCTCGCCGATATCGAGAGGAAGCGCAGCCGCTCCAGCACGGGATGGCGGAGGTTGCTCGCCTCGGCGAGCACGCGCCAGTTGAAGGAGAGCCAGGAGAGTTCGCGATTCAGGTAGCGGAGGCGCGGATCGAGGATCGGCTCTGCGGCGACGGCGGAGGATCCATTTTCTCCCAGGCGCGACATGCTCTGCGTCCTCTATGGATGTCTTGTGGAACATACCGGTTCACGGCGACGCGAATCCGAAAAGGGAATTCGAAACAACCGGAAAGACTCAGGCGCCGCCGCCTCGAAGACGGGCGCATTGTAATCCGCGCGAATGCCGGAATGCAACGAAGCCAAGGAGGAGGATGCTTTGGGGAATTCAACGGGTTTTGTAGAACTTGGTGATGAACGGAAAATGTGATCAAACTGCACTTATCCCGCTAATTGCCAAACAGGCGTTGATTCACTTCATTTCGCGTCAGTCCAAAGCTCTCGGCAACATCGGATACTATCGCACCTAAAGTGCCCACACGTATATGGTCATGTCTCGGGATGGTGACACTATGCTCTGCCCCCTGAGCCACAACAGTCAGCCTCATGTGAGTGCCCTTCTGCCGAACGATTCGATAGCCGAACTGGCGTCTTAACAATACGGCCAACTCGTCACCGGACAGGTCACGGGGCAACTTCATACTGCGATAACTTCGTCCTTGACGAGATGCAGCCTGACTACTCCGGGCGCGTCCTCTTCCCCGAAGTGGCAGAGCACCGCCTCTCTGGCCATCGCTTTCAGGTCGTCCCAGTCCTCTCCCTGGGTGAAGATGCTGTAGCCCAACGCCCTGGCGTCATAGCCGCCCTCGACGGCTTCGGTCACCTCGAAGATTACTTCGCTTGGTTTCATCATCAGCCTCGCTTGCGAAAAGTCAAATATAGCAGAAAACGGCTTTTTCATCTACGATGGAGGCTGCGCCGCGGCGCGCGCCTACCTGCGGACCTTGCGTTTTTCCGCAACGAGCAGTACACGCCGGATGAAGAGTTGAAGTAGTATTTTCGCGTTTTCATTCTGCATGAATTTCGTCGAAACGATGCCGAACCCGGCTTGAAACAACTTAGGAGTGACACATGCAAACAAGACCGAACGTTCTCTTGATCAATACCGACCACTGGTCCTCGCCGCTGCTGGGGGCGGCGGGGCATCCCTGCATCCTGACGCCGACGCTCGACACCTTCTGCAAGAACGGCGTGCGCTTCACGAACGCCTATTCCGAACACCCGTTCTGCATACCGGCGAGGCGCACGCTGATGACCGGCGCGAGCGCCCGCGCGCACGGCGACCGCGTGTTCAGCCCGACGATGCTGATGCCCGACCACCTGCCGACGATGGCGCAGACCTTCCGCGACGCGGGCTACCAGGCCTGCGCGGTGGGGAAGATACACGTCTATCCCCAGCGCGACCGCATCGGCTTCGACGACGTGATTCTCGACGACGAGGGCCGCTCGATCTACAACGTCGCCGACGATTACGACATTTATCTCGGCGACATCGGCTACACGGGCCGGCAGTTCGATCACGGCATGGGGAACAACCAGTACACCTACCGGGCGTGGCATCTGCCCGAGGCGACGCACCCCACGAACTGGACGACTCGCATGATGGCGCGAACCATAAAGCGGCGCGACCCGAGGCGGCCGGCCTTCTGGTATCTCTCCTACCGCCATCCGCATCCGCCGCTCGTGCCGCTGCAGGCCTATCTCGACATCTACCGCGAGATTCCGATTGACGAGCCGTTCGTGGGCGAGTGGGCGCGCGACCGCGGCGAACTCCCCTACAACGCGCAGGCCACCCAGTCGCGCGGCGACCTCTACAATGAGGGGGCGGTCATCGACGCGCGCCGGGCGTTCTACGCGCTGTGCACCCACATCGAGCACCAGATACGCATCATCATCGGCACCCTGCGCGAAGAGAGCCTCACGAACGACACCATCATCTGCTTCACGTCGGACCACGGCGACATGCTCGGCAACCACGGCATGTGGGCGAAGCGCGTCTTCTACGAGTACTCCGCCGGAATCCCGATGATCCTGGTGGGCCTGCCGGACGACGCGCGCGTAGGCTCCGGCCGCGTCGACGACCGCCTCGTGGGACTGCAGGACGTGATGCCCACCCTGCTCGACCTGTGCGGCATCGATATCCCCGAGACGGTGGAGGGCCTCTCGATGGTCGGCGACGCCAGGCGGGAATTCCTCTTCGGCGAGGCGGGCGAGGACGCGCATTCCTCGCGCATGATCCACGACGGACGCCACAAGCTCATCTACTACCCGGTCGGGCACTACTTCCAGCTATTCGATTTGGAAGTTGACCCGAACGAAATGGTGGACCTCTTCTCCGACCCCGCCTACGCCGACGTGCTCGCCCGGCTGAGCGAGACGCTGGAGGGGCAGATGTACGGAAGCGACGAGAAATGGCTCGAAAACGGGAAACTCGTCGGCGAACCGGCCCGGCGGTTCCAGCCCGGCCCCGACCGCACGCTGTCCGCCATGCGCGGCGACCAGTGGCCCTTCCCGCCCGCCACCGAAGAAGGCTTTCTCGAATGGTTCCCGGAGACGAAGAGCGAGGAGGAGGGGGGGTAAAGCATAAGTGGATCACGGGCCCGGATATCGCGGCTCGTTCGCACCAAGGGAAGCCACCGCCAGTACCGCCATCCGGAAAAACCGGGTACTGTGACCATCGCAGGGAAACCGAGCGACGATTTGCCGCCGGGCACATGGAACAGCATCTTGAAGCAATCCCAAGTGGAGGAGCGTTCATGAGCGTGAAATACACGGTCGTTATCGAGAAATCGCCCGACAACTACGCCGCTTATGTTCCCGACCTGCCGGGCTGCGTTGCGACCGGCCGCACCCGGAAAGAGACGCTTGCGGAGATCCGCGAAGCCATAGAACTGCATCTGGAAAGCCTGTGCGAGCACGGCGAGCCTGCGCCACAGCCTCAAGCTACCGCCGACATCGTGGAAGTGGCTGCGACAGGAACAACTGGATAACAAGCCGGTTACACCTGCCACAGAGGAGGCGCAGGCTGTCGCCTTGAAAACCAACCCCCCCTACCCCCCCTTGTCAGGGGGGCAAAAAAAACAAAAGCCCTCTATCGGCGGCGGGCGTCGTCTTTTCATACCCCTCTGACAGGGGCTGTTGAAAAACCCCTCGCCGGGGGACGTCGCTTTTACCCCCCTGACAAGGGGGGGTAGGGGGGGTTGCCTTTATCCCCTGACAAGGGGAGCTTTTTCAACAACCCCAGGGAGGGGGAGTTCACGACAAGGAGGGATGGGAAGACGGCTTTCCTGCGTCCCCTTCGACAGGCTCAGGGCAGGCTCTCGATACGTCCCTTGCGCGCCTAGTCATCGAGTTGCGCGCTCTTCACGATGTATCCGCCGGACTTCTTGTCGAACTCCAGTTCCAGCATCCCGCGGGCTTTCGCGTCTTCGAGCAGGTGCTTGAACGTCTTGTACCCGTGATAGGACTCGCTGAATCCCGGCTTGCGGCGTTTCAGGGCCTGTTTCACCATCGATCCCCAGACCTTTTCTTCCTCGCCGCGCTCCCGCGACAAGTCCTCGGTCGTCTCCAGGACCAGATTGAGCCCTTCCAGCCGTTTTTCCTCTTCGCCGTCGACGACTTTCTTTCTTCCGGCGCGGGCGGGCGGCCGCTTCCGTTTGGCCTTTCCCTGCTTTTCGGATTCGCGCATCAAGTCTTCGTAATAGATGAACTCGTCGCAGTTCGAGGTCAGCAGGTCGGAGGTCGAGTTCTTCACGCCGACGCCGACGACCGCCTTGTTGTTCTCGCGGAGCTTGCTGACCAGAGGCGAAAAATCGGAATCGCCGCTGATGATCACGAAGGTATCGACGTGCGACTTGGTATAGCAGAGGTCCAATGCGTCGACGACCATGCGAATGTCGGCGGAATTCTTGCCGGACCTGCGGACGTGCGGTATTTCGATCAACTCGAAGGCCGCCTCGTGCATGGGCGCCTTGAACTCCTTGTAGCGCGCCCAATTGCAGTAGGCTTTCTTGACGACGATGCTGCCCCTGAGCAGCAGGCGCTCCAGCACTCTCTGGATATCGAAATCCGCGTACTTGGCGTCGCGCACGCCCAGGGCGATATTTTCGAAATCACAAAACAGCGCCATGTTCTGAATGGTGCTTTTTTCGGTCATTTGAACTCCCGTCCGGGCGGCGGCGCACCGCGCCGCGAGTATCGTCATCTGGTGGAGGCGGCGGGAATCGAACCCGCGTCCGAAAGGCTTCCGTCGTGAGCGTCTACGCGCGTAGCCGGTGGTGAGGGTTTCGCCCGGTCTCAAGCCCACCGGCGGGCCATCCTCCGGGCTAGTCCGATTCGAATTCGCCTAGCAGGCTCCGGACCGAAACCTGGGTCGGCTAGTCCGCATCATGACGTTCCACACCCCGCCCGCGGACGAGGAGAGGGGGAACGCTCGCTAGCGTCTAGGCCGCGAGAGCCAGCTCGTTGTCGGCTGGTGTGATTTTGCCACATTGATAACGGGGCCAAGTGGCGTCCCCGGCGCGCAGCTCAGACTTCAAATCCTCCCGTCGAAACCGGATCGCCCCCATAAGAAATAAAGCCAAGGCTTCGGGGCGGCGATCATCGCCCCGAGGCCGATCCCATTCACTGTTTCCGCCTTCTCCACATCTCGGGATAGAAGACGTAGCTCAGATACGCGGCGGGGAGCAGGAATACCAGCCATATCCACAGCAGCCGGCCCTCGAACGCTCCCGGCCAGGTGGCGCCGACGGCCAGGCCGAACGCAACCATCGAGACTTTGAGCAGACTCACCTGCCACCAGCGCATCGTGTAGTCCCTGAACATGTCCCGTATCACCGGTTCCTCTCCCTGAGCGCGCGCTCGATCTCGCGGTTCGCGTCGCGCTTTTTGAGCTCCTCGCGGCGGTCGTGGAACTTCTTGCCCTTGCCGACGCCGATCTCCACCTTCGCGCGGCCCCGGGCGAAATACATCTTCATCGGCACGAGCGTCATCCCCCGCTCGTTCACGCGGCCGATGAGGCGTCCGATCTCGCGCTTGTGGAGCAGGAGCTTCCGCCTGCGCGTGGGCTCGTGGTTGTGGATGTTGCCGTGCCCGTAGGGGCTGATGTGGCAATCCACCAGCCAGGCCTCGCCGTCGATGATGTCGCCGAAGCTCTCCTTCAGGTTCGCGCGGCCCTCGCGGAGCGCCTTCACCTCCGTGCCCGTGAGGACGAGGCCCGCCTCGTAGGTCTCGTCTATCGCGTAATCGGCGCGGGCGCGCCTGTTCTCCGCTACGATTTTAATGCCGCCCGCCATCACGACACCTCATGAAACTCAGGAAAAAGAAAAAGGAGCGCATCGCTCCCCGCGTCTCCCCCTTTATCGAGAAACAATATAGCCCCTCACGGGATTTTCCGCCACCGGGGAAATTTTATGGGGGAAACCTAAGGAGTTGTAGAAAAGTCCTGACTCCTCAGGGGATAAAGGTAACCCCCCCTACCCCCCCTTGTCAGGGGGGTATGAAAAGGCAACCCCCACCGCCGGTAGGGGGCTTTTGATTTTTCTTGCCCCCCTGACAAGGGGGGGTAGGGGGGGTTGGTTTTCCGGCGTCCCCTTCGACAGGCTCAGGGCAGGCTCTCGATACGGCGCGCAAGCGCGCCTACTCGGGATGAGGCCCCTGACAGGTCGCGGCCCCGGACAGGCGCGCAGGCCCCGGACAGGTCGCGGCCTGTCCCTACGCCCCCGCGTATCGAGGCGACCCGTAGGGGCGGGTCGCGAACCGCCCGCATCTCCGACAAGGGCCGGTCACGAACGGCCCCTACGGCGGCTGCGGCTTTCCATCGTCATTCCGGGGTTCAGCGCTACATGAAGGGCCATCATCCACATACATGCCCGATGCGGGAATGACGGCGGTGGTCGATTCCGACCGAAATGGTTTCTTAATATCTGATAAATATCATTATCAGACAATACAACACCTCTCAAAACCATGTCAAGCGCGATTTCGGGGTCCCAAGGGGAGTTTTCGGGCGCCGTTTCGCGTCTATTTTCGCTCATTCGCGGCCCGAATGCGCCCCGGAACGGCTCTCCCGGCGGAGAACGGGGCTCCCAGCGTCCAGTAATGATATTTAGCGGCGGGCAGGCCGCTCGCCTTTGGAGACCGAGAAAGGCGGGCGCATGCCGCAGGAATTCGTGTCCCGCGGAACCACCGGCCCGGACGACGGCCTTTGTATACACGCGATAGAGGAGGTTCATCAGACGAAGCCGAGAATGCGCTGGAGAAACCTTTTTTGACCCGAGTTTGCAACGCGATTCACGAGGCGCGGTCATCCCGGAGATGACGGTGTAAACGAAAAAGACCCTCCCCCCCGAAGAACCAGCTTGCGGCGGGGACCATCCCGAAAGATCCACGCCTCCTGAATGATGTCCCAGGCGCTGAATGACGTCCCAGGCGGATTGGACGGCGAACCCGAAAGACGCCGGCTCCCCGTTCCGCCAGGACAGGCTCACAAACAAAAACAGATGAAAGATCCGAATTAAACGCAAGGAAAGGAGGTTAATCGGAGAAAGCCGGAAATTCACTGAAGATCCCTTTTTCTATGTATTCAGGAGGACTCACTAAATGATGTTCAAAGACAAGTATATTCACAAGTTTTACGCTTTCGCTCTGGCGGCGGTCTTCGCGCTGACGCTGGCGGGCTGCGGCGGCGGCGGCGGAACTGCGGCGATGCCGGAACCGGAGCCGCCCGCAATGCCGGAACCGACCCCGCAGGAAACCTGCGAGGGTGAAGGCGGCGAGTGGAGAAACGAAGCTTGCGTCTCCGCCGAAGAGCTCGCCGCGGAAATGACCGAAGCGGAAGCCCTGAGCGCCGCGCAGGAAGGCGCGATGGCGGCCTACATGGCGGCGATGGCGGCCGTGAGCGGCGCGAAGGACCCCGTGGCGGCGGCGAACGCGCAGATGTACGCGGACGCGGCCATGGCGGCATCCGACGCCGCGGCGGCGGCCACGGATTCGGCGATGGCCATGGAGCACCGGGCGGCGGCCGAAGCGGCCCGCGACATGGCGATGGAAGCCGGCATGACGCGCGGCCTGGGGATCACCACAGTGGCGAACGCGGCCGCCAACCAGAGCAGGATCGACAGCGCAGTGCTTTCCGGCACGCCCCCTCCCCAAGCAATACCCAATGCGGGAAGAGTGGGCCGTGCGATGGCGGCGGCGGCGGATGAAGACGCCACGTACACCGATTCCAGTCACCCTACTGCTACTGATACTACCGGAGGTAACGCAGATCTCAATGAAACCACGAACCAGGGGAACACACCGTTGACTCACCTCGTAAGGGTCACGGCGACACACAACGGCAGCGGCCCCAGATTTACGGTACATACGTCAGACACTGTTAATACGGGTGCTAATGACGCTGCTGGTATAAACCGATTAGGAAGAGGCGAAATACCAACGGCGCTCACGATGCGCGGCGGCTGGGAAGGCGCCGAATTGGTCGCGTCCGCTACCGGCACTGCGGGTAACAAGGAGTATGCCGTCGTCTTCACGGACATCAATCCGCCTGTGCAAAATTATCACTCCAATGCTGCGGATAGCGCGAATTACCGTACTGCTGTGCAACTAGCAGCAGATGCTACTACAACAGAAACTACCGGCCAAAGCGTAAACAGGGCTGTCATCAGCGGAGAAATCCCGACAGACGGAAGCTCCTTCGTGGGAACGTATAATCAGAACCCCGGCGACAACAATCCGCCTGTTTCGGGACGGTTCACCTGTCCCTCCGGCACACCCTGCTCCATAACCGTCGACAGCGCGGGTGTCCTCAGGGCGGTTTCGGGCTACCAATTCCGGCCCACAGATCTTAACACCATTACGAGGAACGACGTCGACTATCTGGCCTGGGGCGTGTGGCTGCACGTTCCGAACGCGGTGCCAGGGACAGATCCTACTACTGGCGCTCCTGCAGAGGGCACTCCGAACGACGCCACCGTCTCCGCTTTCGCCAGCGGCAGTAACCGGTTCGCCGTAAATGCTGCTCTCACGGGCACGGCGACCTATAACGGGGTCGCGAACGGCCTGTATTCGGCGGGCGGCATGGTCGAGCACTTCGAAGCCGACGCCAGCCTGACGGCTGATTTCGGCGGCAGGTCCGCCGGCGATTCCACTCCCGCTACCGTTGCTAGCGACCGTGGCCTCCTGGGAGGCGTCAGCGGAAGCATCACCAACATCAAGGCCGGCGGCATGGACGTCGAAGGTTCGATTTCGCTGGGGAGTGCGCAGCTGATCGCCGGTGATGCAACTACTGCTGCAGACATTACTACTGCTGCAGATGCTAGCACTCCGGCTACCAGATTCACCGGCAGCACCGAAGGCACCTTGGGTGGCATCAGGGGCCTCGCAGGCACCTGGGCCGGACAGTTCTACGGTCCCAATAGGGCGGCCGGAGTAGGGGTTCGCACCGAATTTCCCACGGGCGTAGCCGGCACCTTCGGCGCCGTAACGACTATAAGTCCCGCGGTCAGAATCCTGGGTTCTTTCGGCGCGTGGAGAGCCGAGTAAGCAACAGCGCTTGACTCCTTCGGTTCCCGGGCGTCGGTGTGACGCCCGGGGCCGGGGGATGAACGAGCGCGACGCAAGCCGTCGCGCAGGCAGTAGATGGAATCTTGCTTTATCCGCTCGCCCCTTCCGCTTTCCCGGAAGGAACCAGCCTTAGGGGGCAAATGATGAAAATGCTCAAGCTTTTGGGATTGACGGTATTTGTCGTGTGCATTGCGGCATTTGCCTCCGGTTGCGGCGGTGGCGGCGGCGGTTCCGCCCAAATGCCGGATACGACTCCGCCCGTGGTGGAGCCGGAGCCGCCCGTGGTGGAGCCGGACCCGGAGCCGACGGATGCGGAGAGGATAGCCGCGGCGAGGCGATTACTCGTAGACATCGTCGCAGGCGCCCGCAACCTGGCGCTAACGGCGAGTTCGGTGGCGGCGGCGGTGGAGGTCCACCCCGACGCCACTGCAGAGCAGATAGATAACGCGCTCGTCAATGCGGTCGCGGCGCAAACAGCCCTGGCGGACGTCTTGGCCGCGAGCAGCGCCGGGAATGCGGCCGCTACGCCGGCGGCGGCGGAAAGCGCAGTGGCGGACGCGCAGGCGGCGCTCGACGAGCTGTCGGCCGCGCAATCGGCGGTGGCGTCTATCCAAAGCGCCGTGGAAGCGGTTGCGAGCCAACGCCAACAACAGGTGGCTGATGAGGCCGCCCTGACGAACAATTCCTCGCTCATCCAGCTCGTGAGAGCCAACAAACTCCTCTCCGACGCGCTGTTGACGGATCTGGAGGCCGGCCGGCTTAACGTAGGCCCGGCCGGCAACGCAACTCCGTCCAGTGAGGGCACTGCTGTCTGTACTGCACCATGCGCTCAATACCGTGCGGATATAGGGACTGGCGCAGACAGGGCAACGGGACAACGGACGGTTGTGGTGCAGCTTCCTGCATCGAACAGTAAGACACCCACCCTCAGTGGACCGGGCCGTTTTCCGTATGGTTTTGACCTGAAAAATGCCGACGAGACCACCTTCGTGAATGCCTACACGGACATCGCTCAAGAGGGAAGGGTAAGAAAAAGTGATGCGACAGTCGTTGATGACCCCGCTACGGATCACGACGAGCGGTATGACTACAAACCCGACACAGACTATCTGCTCGCCGGAATCTGGCTGACGGTGCCCGCAGATTTGAGCAATTCCGAGATACACGCCTTCGCGTATGGGGGCCAACCCACAGGCAGCGGATCCTCAAACTTCTGCGGCAGTAGTGAAACTGGTGAATCTGGAACCGGAACAACATCCGTAACTACCAGAGTATGCGAGACTACTACCGGATTCCACACCATCAGTACATTTGTGAAAGACGGTGAAGATTTCACGGCCACCTATACGGGGGATGCGAACGGCGCCTATATAGCGGGAGGAGATACGAGCTATTTCACGGGGAGCGTTACGCTTACCGCCGAGTTCAACAATCCGACAGGTGCCGCGGTGGTTGGCGAGGGGAGCATCGAAGGCGCAGTGACGAACATCGTCGCAGGCGGACAGTCCATGGAGGGCAGCATCGAACTGCAGAAACAGACTTTTTTAGATGATATCAGTGGAAATGACAAATTTGCTGCTGGTGTGACCGCCGGGGTGGTTGACGGTAAATCCTTCAGCGGCAGTTGGAAGGGTCAGTTTTTTGGAATGACGAGGTTCACAAGGACCCAAACAACAGTAACGGCAACGGATACGTCTGATCCACCGGTGACGACAAGAACGATAACGACGACGTATTCGCCCCAGGCTCCCGGTTCGGTGGCGGGCACCTTTTACGTCAAGCAGCTGAGCAACCCGGCGGGAGAGGCCGCCTTCATCGGGGCGTTCGGGGCTCACAGGTAACGGACAGGACGTCTTCGGCTTCGAGGTTTCATGCCCGGGGCCTGAGGCGGGCGAAGGAAAAGGAAGAAGAGTGGAAAAGGGGGTTGCCCGTTGGTTGCTTCCCTCGTGATAGAGCAAACAGTACCGCTCCTGGTTATGAGTTTGAGTCCTCGAGCCGGGAACGGGAACAACGGGCAGCCCCTGTTTCGCGCTTCATCGAAGCAAGCCGGCACCCCGACTCGGCCTGCACCTCGGGGAATGTGTCGCAGCAGTTCCCACACTCGGGGGTTTTTCAACAACCCCTGAAAGCAGCCCTTCGAGGGGTGTCGGCCCTTTCCTCCACAGACCGCGCGTTCTCGCCTCCCCGCCTTGAAAGGCAACCCCCCCTACCCCCCCCTTAACAGGGGGGTCTTTTTGTTGCTCCCCCCTGTCGGGGGGACTTTTTTTCTTTTACCCCCTTCGCCGGGGGTTGCTTTTTTTACCCCCCTGTCAAGGGGGGGTAGGGGGGGCGGGACAGCGCCGAGGAGGGGCTGTCCTTTGTCCCCTGAGGAGGGGGACTTTTCCAACAACCCCGCTTCAGAAACTCAGCGGCGTCTGCCCCGCCCGGGCGCCGCTTTTCCCCTCTTCTTCCGCCGGGGCGCGGGGGATTTCTCCCTGCGGGGTCGGCGGGTGCCCGCGAGGTTCGCCGCGCGGCGCGATTCGGCCGCTTCGCCGACCAACTCCCTCGTCCCGCCGGCCATGAGCTGGAACGTGACGCGGCGCGAGGCCAGGTCCACGCCCTCCACCCGCACGGTGACGGGGTCGCCCAGGCGGAACCGCCGGCCCGTCCGCCGGCCATACACCGCGTGTTCCTCGGGAATGAAGGCGTAATAGTCGTCCGTCATGAATTCGAGGGGGACCATCCCCTCCACGTATACGTCTCCCAGTTCCACGAAAATCCCGAAATTCGCGACGCCCGAGACGTGGCCGCGAAAGCGCTCGCCCACCTTATCGCGCATATAGAGCGCCTTCATGAAATCCACCATCTCGCGCGAGGCGGCCTCGGCCACCCGGTCCCGCTCTGAAATATCGCCGCAAAGGCCGGCGAGCGGCTTGGCCTGCGGCTTGCGCTTCTCGCCGCGCATGAGCCTCCCGAGCCTCCTGTGGACGCACAGGTCCGCATAGCGGCGGATGGGCGAGGTGAAGTGCGTGTAACGCTCGAAGCCAAGCCCGAAGTGGAGAGCGGGGGCCGCCTCATAGCGCGCGAGTTTCATGCTTCTCAAGGCGGCGAAATTCACGTACCGCTCCACGTCCGAGCCGCGCACGGCGTCGAACACCTCCTGGAACCCGCCCGGCCGCTTGAGCGCTTCCAAACGGGGGGCCTTCAGGCCCAGCTTCGAGAGGATCGCCCTCAGGCCCTCCAGGTTCTCCTCGGCAGGCGGCTCGTGGATGCGGAAGACGGAAGCGCCGCCGGCTTCTGCGAGATATTCCGCCACCGCCCGGTTCGCCGCCAGCATGCACTCCTCGATGAGCCGGTGCGCCGACGTTCTCGGGGCGCGCTCGATACCCGTCGGCATCCCCTCCTCATCGAGCAGCACCTGCGCTTCGGGAAGATCGAAATCGAGACTCCCCCGCTTCATGCGCTCCGAGTGGAGCTTCTCCGCAAGGGCCGAGAGCTGCCCGAGCGGCTCTTCGAGCGCGCGGGCGCTTTCGGCTTCGCTTTCATGGGGAACCTCCCCGCCTTCCAGAACGGCCGCCGCGCCGCGGTAGGTCAGGGAAGCGCGCGAGCGGATGCGCGCGTAGGTGAGCCGCATCCCCGTCCGGTTCCCGTAGCGGTCGAAATCGATGAAGGCGCTCAAGGTCCGGCGAACGGCCCCCTCGCGCAGCGAGCACACCTCGCCCGTCAGGCGGGGCGGCAGCATGGGCACCGCCCGGTCCGGGAGATAGACGCTCGTCCCCCGGTCGCGGGCTTCCTTGTCGATTGCGCCGCCCTCTTTCACGTAATGGCCCACGTCGGCGATGTGGACGCCGAGGCGGTGGCCTCCCTTGAGTTTCTCAATCGAAACCGCGTCGTCGCGGTCGCGCGCGTCGAACGGGTCGATGGTGAACGCGCACAGATCCCTCAAATCCTCCACACCCTCCGGGAAAGGAGTATCCTCCCCCGGCGGAAATATCCCTTTTTCTTCTTCCAGAACTTTTTTGGGGAAATCCTCGCGTATCCCGTGCTTGGCGAGCACCATCCGCCCCTCGGCGGCGGGGTCTTCGGGATAGCCGAACGACCTCAAGACCCGCCCTCCGGCGGGCTCCTTCTGGGTGGGATAGCGGGTGATCTCCACCTCCACCCATTCACCGCGCCGCGCGCCTTCCCGGCTCCCCGCGCCCAGCACCACCAAGTGCGGGATGCGATCTGCCTGGGGCTCGACCCACGCGCTCCGGCCCTCGACGCAGAGCCTGCCCACCAGGGTTTCGTGCGCGCGCTCCACCACGTCGAGCACGGTGCCCTCGCGCCTCCCGTCGGGATGGACTTTTTCCACCCGGGCGGATACCAGATCGCCGTCCATCGCGCCGCGCGTGCGGGTTTTCTTGATCATGATGTCGGGCGATTTTTCCTCACCCTCGACCCGGCCCGGCGCAACGAACCCGTAGCCCTGCGCGTGCCCCCGGAAGACGCCCTGATAGATGGAGAGGGAACCCGGCGTCGAGTAGCGGCCGCGAACGCGGACGAGCGCGCCCTCTTCCGCCATGGCGCGCAGGCGTTTTCTGAGCGCGGGCCGCACGGCGGCGGGCGCTTCCAGCAGGCGCACGAGTTCACGCACGGCCATCGGCCTGCCCTCTTTGGCGATCAGGCGGAGTATCTTTTTTTCGTCGGGTATCGCTTCCGGTTTTCGCTTCACGTGCGATTCATCTCATTCCACTTCCCGCGAGGAAACCTGGTGGCATTCCACGAGTTCGCCCTCGGCGAGCTGCACGCAGGTCAGGCGCCCGCCGTGCACGGCGCTCGTGTCGATGCCCAGATAAAAGGGAAGCACGTTTTTTATCTCCCACCCCGGCGTGTGCCCGAACACGACGGGCTTTCCGAAATCGTATTGCGCATGGAAAAACTCCTCCCGTATCCAGACCATATCCATCGGGTCCTGCCTGTCGATGGGAACGCCCGGCCTCAGGCCCGCATGCACGAAGATGAACCCGCGGCTCACGTGAATCCATTCGAGAGCGTTCAGGAATTTCAGATGCTCGGGCGGGATGCGGACGTCGCCCCTCTCATCGCGGTAGTTCTCCAGCGTCGCTTCGCCGCCGTTCATAAGATAGACGCCCGGGTAATAGCTCCCGCCGCCTGCGAGATAATCCAGGAGCATGTCCTCGTGATTGCCGCGCAGGAACACGGTTTTTGGGAATTCGCGCCTGAAACCGAGCAGGAACTCGACAACGGCCTTGGAATCACGCCCCCGGTCGATGAAATCGCCGAGAAAGACGATCTCATCCTCTTCCCGGAAGGGCGCGCGCTCCACCAGGGCTTCGAGCATGTGAATCTGGCCGTGGATGTCGCCGACCGCGTAGAGATTGGACATGGCGAACGCGCGCCTCCGCTACTTGAGCTCGCCCCAGTTCCCGCCCGTGCTCACGTCCACGTCGAGCGGTACGTGCAGGGGCATGGCGCCGCGCATCTCCTCTGCGACGAGGGCGGCCACGGCCTCGATTTCCGTGGGCGGTATCTCGAACAAGAGTTCATCGTGGACCTGCACGAGCATGCGCGCCTGCTTCTCCTCCCGCTTCAGGCGGTCGGCGATGGCTATCATCGCGAGCTTGATGACGTCGGCGGCGCTCCCCTGGATGACGGAGTTCACCGCCGTCCGCTCGGCGGCGTTTTTCGCGTTGCGGTTCCGGCTGTTCAGATCCGGCAGATACCTGCGCCGGCCCATGATGGTGGAGACGTAGCCGCGCGCGCGGCCTCCCTCGATGGTCTCGTCCACGAAGGCGGGCACGGCGGCGAAGCGCTCGAAATAGGTGTCGATGAACGAGCGCGCCTCGGACTGGGGGACCCCGATGGCCTGGGAGAGGCCGAAGGCGCCCTGCCCGTAGATGATCCCGAAGTTCACCGCCTTGGCGACGCGGCGCATTTCGGAGTCGACGCCTTCGAGCGGCACGCCGTAGACGGCCGAGGCGGTCGTGGCGTGGATGTCCTCTCCCTTGCCGAAGGCGTCGACGAGTGCCGGGTCGTTCGTGAAGTGCGCCAGCACTCTTAATTCGATCTGGCTGTAATCCGCGGAGAGGAGCTTCCACCCCTCCTCGGGCAGGAAGGCCCGGCGGATCTGGCGGCCCAGCTCCGTGCGGATGGGGATGTTCTGCAGATTGGGGTCCGAACCGCTCAGGCGGCCCGTGGCGGCGACCGTCTGGTTGAAGCGCGCGTGGATGCGGCCCGTCCGGGCGTTCACGAGTTCGGGCAGGGTGTCCACGTAGGTGCTCTTGAGCTTCGACAGCTGGCGGAAGTTCAGAATCTCCTGCGGCAGGGGGTGCTGAGGTGCCAACCGCTCCAGCGTGTCGATGTCGGTGGAAGGCCCCGTTTTCGTTCGCTTGATCACGGGCAGGTTCAGCTTCTCGAAAAGGATGACGCGCAGCTGCTGGGTGGAGTTGATGTTGAACGTCTCGCCCGCCAGCCCGTGGATGTCGCTCGTCATCTGCTCCAGGCGCGCTTCGAGTTCCTTGCCCATATTCTGCAGAAACCCCCGATCCAGCCGGATGCCCGCGCGCTCCATGTCGAGCAGGACGCGCAGGAGGGGGACTTCGAGTTCCTCGAAGAGATTCCTCAGCCCGTCGTTTTCGAGCTGCGGGGCCATCTCCAGGGCCAGGCGGAAGGTGATGTCCGCATCCTGGCAGGCGTAGGGAGCCGCCGCCTCGACGGGTACGTGGGAGAAGGGAATCTCCTTCGCGCCCTTGCCGCACAGGTCGGCGTATTTGATGGTCGTCACCCCGAAATACTCCTGCGCCAGGTGGTCCATCCCGTGGCTCCTGCGGCTTGAGAGCAGGAGGTAGGAGGCGAGCATGGTGTCGAACAGGGGGCCTCGAACCTCATGGCCGGCCTCTTTGAGCACCGCAATGTCGTATTTGATGTTCTGGCCGATTTTCTCGATATCGGGCGATTCCAGAAGCGGGGAGACTTCGGCCAGCACGTTTTCGAGGGGAAGCTGGGGGCCCGCGTCCATCATCTCGTGCCCCACGGGAACGTAGAACGCGCGGCCCGCAGCGGCGGAGAAGCTGAAGCCCACG
This sequence comes from bacterium, assembly GCA_022825065.1. Lineage (GTDB taxonomy): Bacteria > UBA8248 > UBA8248 > UBA8248 > UBA8248 > Bin107. The sequence goes on along the minus strand of JAJDYR010000045.1, from coordinate 50,712 downwards.
ACCCGCGCCTTCATGGGGTCGAGCGAGGTGGTTTCCAGATCGAACGCGAAGCGCCCCGCCTTTTCGAGTTCCGCAATCATCGACGTGAGATCATCGAGCGTTCGGATGGTGTGGTAGTCGCGCTCCTCCTCTTCGGCTGCGGGATCCGCCTCCCCGGACGCATCCTCCGCGGCGTCGGATTCGCTGTAGCCGGGGAGTTGCTCGATGACGTTCTTGAATTCGAGTTCCTCGACGAAGAGTTTCCGGCCCGCCTCGATGTCGGCGTCGCCGAGACGGCAGGATTCGAGGTCTCCTTCGAGCGCCAGGTCGCGCTTGATGGTGCAAAGCTCCCGCGAGAGGCGCGCCATATCGACGTTTTCCTCGATGTTCTCGCGCTGCTTGGGGCGCTTTATCTCTTCCGTCGAAGCGAGCACCTCTTCGAGTCCGCCGAACTGCCGGATCAGGGCGACGGCGGTTTTCTCGCCGATGCCCGGCACGCCGGGGATGTTGTCCGTCGAATCGCCCATGAGCGCCTGTATGTCCACGAATTTCTCGGGCGGCACGCCCCATTTGGCCTCGATTTCCGCAGGCCCCATCTCCTCGTCCTTCATGGGATCCCAGATGCGCACTTTATCGGAGACAAGCTGGGCGAAATCCTTGTCCGCCGTCACCAGGACGACCTCGAAGTCCTCCGCTTCGGCGCGCGCGGCCAGCGTTCCGATGATGTCGTCCGCCTCGGCCCCGACCTGGACGAGAAGCGGAATGCGCAGCACCTCGACCACGCGGTGCATGTAGGGGATCTGCTCGACCAGGTCTTCGGGCGCCGCGTCGCGGTTTCCCTTGTAGGCGGGGTAGAGTTCGTGGCGGAAGGTGGGCTCGGGGCGGTCGAAGGCGATGGCGACGTACTCGGGCGCGCGCTCGCGTATCACCTTCAGGAGCATTCGGGCGAACGCCAGCGTGCCGCCCGTGGGCACGCCCTTCGAGTTCGAGAGACGCTGGCGCATCGTGCCGTAATAGGCCCGGAACATGTAGCCCGAGCCGTCGATGAGATAGATTCGTTTCTTGTCTTCCGTCATGTCCCGGCGCGTGAAAGAGGAATGGAAGCGGCCCTGGTTCAAATTTGGGCGGAAGCGGTTTTCCCGCAACTCCGGCCTGAAATCGCAATCATCCGCCCGGCCCTTTATACAACGCCTCGCGCTCGTTGTAATCCGCCGCATCGGCCGTAACCGGCGGGCGGATGGCGGCGGCGCGCATTTCCCCGCAATTGCCGCAGCGGCGAAGGTCCGCCGGCGCGGCGCGGCTCCCCCGCGAACCGGCCTGTCAAGCGCCGGGGCGGCCCGAGCGGCGTTCATGAGGAAGAGGCGATGGCGGTGAAAATTCCAGAAGATGTCTTCATCCGGTCAGAGCGGATGTATCTCCCGCGGGGAGCGAACGCGGCGGCCGGCCCGAAGCGCTTGAACCTCACGCGCCGCCTGCGCACGGGCGCCGCCCCCATGACGCGCTCCTCCGGCAACGGGTGGGCGCGCCCGGACACGGAATTTCCGAAAAATTCGATAAATTCCGGTAAATTCACGGGGTTTTTCGATAAAAAACCGTGAATTTATCTTATTGATATATAATACGTTACGCTTAAAAATGCCATTTCGGTCGGCAGACGGACATGCCCCCTTCCCCCCTCTCGCGCATACTTGTTATCCTGTTCGAATCCGGTGCGTTTGCTCCGGATGCCTGAAAGCCATCAGGGAGGAGTTTCGGTTCATGTCTGCAGAATGCTGCGATGATGCGGGAAACATCAAAAGCGCGGTTCGGGAACTCTATGCGAGAGTCGCCACAGGGGAGGTTTCCTGTTGCGGGGAGGCAGACGCCGAGATGCCTATGGGCGCAGAGAATATCCGAAGCATCGGCTATGCGAAAGAGGCCGTGGAGGAGCTTCCCCCGGACGTTCTGAGCGCGAACGCGGGGTGCGGAACCCCGATCCTGGACGCTGCGCCCGAGCCGGGCGAGACGCTGCTGGACCTGGGTTCGGGCGCGGGGCTGGACTGTTTTCTCGCCGCGAAGGAGGTGGGGCCTCGCGGGAGCGTCATCGGCCTCGACATGACGGACGCCATGCTGGAAAAAGCGGAGCGAAACAGGCGGAGCATGGGGCTTCCGAACGTCTCGTTCAGAAAGGGCGAGATGGAGAACATGCCGTTGGAAGGCGGCTCGGTCGACGTCGTCATCAGCAACTGCGTCATCAACCTCTCGCCGGACAAGGCGGCCGTGTTCCGCGAATCGTTTCGCGTGCTGCGTCCGGGCGGACGTTTTGTGGTTTCAGACGTCATCAGGGCGAGCGACACAACTGGAAAAGAAACCATCGAGCCCCCCGGAGAAGCCTCCATCGCGGACTGGTGCGCGTGCATCGCGGGCGCGATCAGCGAGGATGCGTACGTCGCCGGGCTGCGGGAGGCCGGTTTCGTCGACGTGGAAATCATCGGGCGCAAGCCCTACGTCACACCCGAACTCGCAAGCGCGACCATCCGGGCCGTGAAACCCTGAATCTCTTTTTCGAGTCGACGCGGAAGTCTTGAGAACTCACCGGGTTCCCCCTGTCCTCGTCCCACCCGCAAGATGACGTTCTTTCATTGACACCTCTCGTTCACGGGTGCTAACAATCCGGGTCGGCCTTTCTACTCATGGAGATTACAAGAATGCACATCGACGCCCATTGCCACATCTACCCGGACGAATACTTTGAAATCCTCGAAAAAGAGGGCCCGCGCTACGGCGTGAAGCTCACCACGAACGCCGAAGGCAAGCGCGTCGTGGACATCAAGGGCATGATGCACCCGCCCATCGAGCCTTTCACCAACGTGGATTTGAGACTCGAGACCATGGACGAGATGAACCTGGACATGAATATCCTCTCCTTCTCGTCGAACCCGGGCTGCTACTGGGCGGACGACGGCCTTGCCGATGAACTCTGCAAAACGGCGAACGACGCCTACGCCGCCATCATCGAGAAACACCCCACGAAATTTCATGGGCTGGCCTCCCTGCCCGCCCAGAACACCGAGCTTTCGGTCAAAGAACTCGAACGCTCCGTGAACAAGCTGGGCCTCAAGGGAGGTTTTCTCAGCACGAACGTGAACGGCCGGTATCTCGACGATGAGCGTTTCCATCCCATCTACGAGGCGGCTGCCGGTATGGACGTGCCCATCATCGTTCATCCGGCCAATCCGGCGGGTGCGGCGCAGATGAAGGAATACCACCTGTTCAACCTCGTCGGCTTCCCCACCGAGAGCGCGAACAGCATCGGACGGCTCATCTTCTCCGGCATATTCGACAGGCTGCCCAATCTCACCTTCATCTTCCTGCACGGCGGGGGAACCGCGCCCTATCTGGTCGGCCGATTCGCCCACGGGTGGAAGGTGCGGCCCGAGTGCAAGAAAATATCGCGTCCGCCGCTGGAATACCTCCGCTCGAACTTCTATCTGGACATGCTGGTGTTCCATCCGCCCGTCGTGCGCTTCCTGGTGGACGTGATGGGGGGAGACCGGGTCGTGCTGGGCACGGACCTGCCCTACGACATGACCGACACCGAGGCGGTCGAAACGCTCCGGCAATCGGGACTGAGCCAGGAAGAATACGAGAACGTTTCGCACAAGAACATCCAGCGCCTGTTGAACCTCTAGCCGGATACGCCCGAACCGATGTGGCCATCCTGGGATATCACGCTTCTCGTCTTCGCCGCGGCGTTTCTCGAAGGAGCCGCGGGGATTGACTTCGGCCTCTTGGCGACGCCTGCGCTGGGCGCTCTCATCGGGGTGCGCGATTCCGTGCTCACTCTCTCGCTGCCGAACCTGATTCTCATGGCGATTCGCGCGATCGGGGGCGGCGTTCCCGCAGCATCTCTCAAACGCCTCATGCCTTTCCTGGGCGCGGGCGCGGCGGGCGCCGCCGTGGGCGTGCTGACTCTGATCTCCAGCCCGCCCACGTTCCTCAAGTGGTCGGTGGGCATCCTCGTCCTGTTGTTCGCCGTCTACAGCATCTCGCGCCAGAGAGTCCAACTCGACATGCGGGACGAGACCTTCTTCACCTACCTGGCCGGGTTCTTCGCAGGCGGCCTGAGCGGCTTCTCATACGCGGGCAACCCCATCAGCATCATGTATCTCGACAGCACGGGCGCGGGCCGCGCCCGGATGATGCGGCTCACCTATACCGCGGCACTTGTATTCGCGAGCGTTCAGATTGCCATCCTGAGCGGCTCGGGCGCGCTGGGAGCCTTCGAGTCGGCTCGCTCCGCCGTGTCGATTCTACCGGCCGTCGCCGGATTCCTGCTGGGCAGGCTGCTTCGCGGACGCATCCCGCCCGCTCTGGGCTTTGCGGGTGGTATCGTGCTGATGATAGCCGCAGCGCTCGCTCTTTTGATTTTCGGGCCTTCGGGGTGGAAGTGAGGGACGGGTCGACGCCGCGCCCGGATCATTCGAGAATTCAGCCTGAGGGGAAAACCCTTACACCACGCCTGCGCGCAACAGATGGTGCAGATGCAGCACGCCCGCCAGGCGTCCATCAGGCCCGGCGGTGACCGCCAGGCATGTGATGGCGCTCGCCTCCATCATCTGAACCGCGGCGGCGGCCATTTCGTTCTGGTCGATCGTCTTCGGAGCGGACGTCATCAGATCCCGAGCCTTCAAGTCGGGCAGATCACCTATCTTTTCCATTGCGCGCCTCAAGTCCCCGTCCGTGACGACGCCGCGCAGTTCGAGCTCCGCGCCCGTCACGCACGTCATCCCCAGCCTCTTGGCGCTCATCTCGCGCACGACCTGAGACAGAGGGGCCGCCTCCTCCACCCGCGGAACGTCGCCGCCTGTGACCATCAACTCTTTCACGCGAATGAGCTTCTTCCCGATTGAACCTCCGGGATGAAAGCGGGCGAAATCCTCGGGCTGAAACCCGCGCGCCTCCAGAACGGCCATCGCGAGCGCATCGCCCATGGCCAGGGCGGCGGTGCTGCTCGCCGTGGGCGCGAGTTGAATCGGGCAGGCCTCTTCTTTCACGTGAATGTTCAACACGGCCTGCGCCGCGCGCCAGAGGGTGGAGTTCCCGGTCCCGGTGATGGCGATGAGCGGCGCGCCCAGACGGGCGAAGACGGGCAGGATGCGCACCACCTCGTCCGTCTCGCCGCTGTAGGAGAGCGCGACGACGGCGTCGTCTTTCGTCACCATGCCCAAATCGCCGTGGACGCCCTCGGCGGGATGGAGAAAGTAAGAGGGCGTGCCCGTGCTCGCGAGGGTGGCGGAGATCTTCTGTCCGATCAGACCGCTCTTCCCCATGCCGGTGACGGCGACCTTGCCCTTGCACCCCAGAACGATATCGACCGCCTTGATGAACCCCTCATCCAGCCGCTCGATGAGTCCGGCGAGCGCCTCGGCCTCGATCCGAAGCGTCCGCACGCCTCTTTCGACGGGATTCATGGATGATGCTGTTTTTTGAGCGCTCAGGACCCATCCTCCCCGGAAATGTCTGGCGGAAAAATATCACCTCGGCACACGAGTGTCCACGCGAAATGTTTCAGGTGGGAACCGGCTCCCGATCATTCAAGTCTTTACTCCCACCGCTCTCCCATGCTAGAAATTATAGTCAGAATGCCTCATGAAGACGAATGCCCTTCGGCTGGAGAGGGATAGAACCCACCGCAGGAGAATCGTAGGAGCACCCGTCATGTCCGGTCATTCCAAATGGAGCACCATCAAGCGGAAAAAAGGCGCGCTCGACGCCAAGCGCGGCAAGATTTTCACCAAACTCATCAAGGAAATCACCATCGCGGCCCGTCTCGGCGGGGGAGACCCCGACGGCAATCCCCGGCTGCGCACGGCCATCCAGACGGCGAAAGGGGCCAACATGCCCCAGGACAACATCGCGCGCGCCATCGCCAAGGGAACGGGCGAACTCGAAGGCGTGAGCTACGAGGAATGCGCCTATGAGGGCTACGGCCCCAACGGGGTGGCGATCCTCATCTCTGTGCTCACCGACAACCGCAACCGCACGGGCGCGGAAATCCGCCACATCCTGACGAAGAACAACGGCACCATGGCGGAGCCGAACGCCGTGGCGTGGAATTTCGAGAAAAAAGGCTTGTTCCTCATCCCCCAGGAGAGCGTGGACGAGGAAACGCTCATGGAACTCGCCCTCGAAGCGGGGGCGGAGGACTTCGAATCCACCGACGATCTGTTCGAAATCCACACCTCGCCGGATGCGTTCGAGACCGTGCGCGAGGCGCTCGAGCAAAGCGGGATACCGGCGGAATCGGCCGAGCTCGCCATGCTGCCCAAATCGACGGTGAAGCTCGAGGGCAAGGAAGCGGAGCAGATGCTCCGCCTCATGGAGGCGCTCGAGGACAACGACGACGTGCAGAACGTCTACGCGAACTTCGATATCTCAGAAGAACAGATGGCGGAAGCATCCGCATAAACGCACAACCCACCGCCCGTGGGGTTTTCTCTTGACGCAACCTGAAAACACATTCCGCGTGCTGGGCGTGGACCCCGGCCTTGGCGTGACGGGCTACGCCGTCTTGCGCCTCGATGAGGGCGAATACGAACCATGCCTGGTTGACGGCGGCATCCTCAAAAACGATTCAAAAGCACCCATCGAGAAGCGCCTCTATGAATTGCACAAGGACCTCGCCCACATCATCGAAACGCACGGACCAGACGTCATGGCCGTGGAAAACCTCTACAGCCACTACAAGCACCCCCGCACCTCCATCATCATGGGCCACGCGCGGGGGGTGATCTTCCTCGCCGCATCGCAGGCGGGCGTAGAGGTAGTCAGCTACGCTGCCACGGAGATCAAGAAATCGCTCGTCGGCGCCGGACGCGCCACGAAGTCGCAGGTGCAGCACATGGTCCGGCAGCGGCTCCGATTGCACGATCTGCCCGAACCCGCCGACGTGGCCGACGCCATCGCCGCGGCGTACTGCCACATCGACCGCAGCCACTTGAGGCGCGAACAGGCGGTCGGGAGCAGCGCATGATCCGGCAGATATCGGGAGAGATCATCGACGTCCAGGCCGAATTCGTCATCCTGAAGACGCCGACCGGGGTCGCCTATGAAATACAGGTGGGCGGATACGCGGTGCATGAGCTTCAGGCGCTCATGGGCGCGCGCGAGGCGGTGGAACTCCACACCCATCACTACCTGGAGGGAAACGTGGCCACGGGCCAACTCCTGCCCCGGCTGGTGGGTTTCCTCTCCGCGGAAGAAAGAGCCTTTTTCCTCTCTTTCATCAAGGTTCCCGGCATCAGCCCCAAGAGCGGGGTGCGGGCGATGAGCCTGCCCCCCCTCCAGATCGCGGAAGCCATCGCGGCGGCGAACGCCACGATGCTCACCAAGCTGCCCGGCATCGGCAGGAAAAAGGCCGAACAGGTGATCTCCACGCTCAGAGAGGAGATCGCGGAGCTTCAACTGATGGGAGAGGTCGCGCTCCCGACCGCGGAGCGTCGAGAGGCCGCGCCCCTGTACGGTGACGTCATGGCCGTGCTGGTGGGGCAGCTGGGCTACCGCACGCCCGAGGCGGAGAACCTCGTGGAGCGCGCCGTCGCCTCGCTGGGTGCGGACGCGGAGGCGGAGGCCATCCTGCAGGAAGTGTTCCGGCTGAGCCGGTAGGGAGAAAACCATGGTCATCGAGCGGCGCGTGAGCGCGAAGGCGGCGAGCCCGGCGGAGGAGCGGACGTTCACCTCGCTCAGGCCCACGAGGCTCGAAGAATACGTGGGCCAGACCGACCTGGTGGCCAAGCTGCGGATTGCGCTCGAAGCGTCGCGCAGGAGAAACGAGCCCCTGGGCCACATCCTCTTCCACGGGCCGCCGGGTCTGGGGAAAACCACGCTCTCGCACATCATCTCGGAAGAGATGGGCACGCGCCTCGTGAAGACCTCCGGCCCCTCTCTCTCCAGACCCGCCGACCTCATGGGAATCCTCACGGGCCTCCAGCAGGGCGACGTACTGTTCATCGACGAGATCCACCGGATGCCCAGCGCGGTGGAGGAGTTCCTCTACCCCGCGATGGAGGATTACCGCGTGGATTTCGTCGTGGACCGCGGCCCTATGGCCCGCACCATCAACTTTCCGCTCAAGATATTCACGGCCGTGGGCGCCACGACGCGCCCCGGCGCCCTGACCGCCGCTCTGAGAGAGCGCTTCTACCTCGTCTACCACGTGGATTTTTATTCCGAAGAGGAACTCGTGCAGATCCTCCTCAGGAGCGCCGTGCGCCTCGACGCCCCGATAGAAGAGGAGGCGGCGCGCGAACTCGCCCAAAGAAGCCGTGGCACGCCCCGGACGGCGAACCGGCTCCTGCTCTGGACGCGCGATTTCTGCCAGGCGCGGGGCGACGGCGCCATCACCCTCTCCTCGACGCGCGAGGCGCTCGCCATGGAGGGCGTGGATGAACTGGGCCTGGACGCGCTGGACAGAAAATATCTGCGGACGATCATCGACCAATACGGCGGCGGCCCCGTGGGGGTGGAGGCCATCGCCGCCACCATGAACGAGGAGTCGGACACCCTGGTGGACATGGTGGAGCCGTTCCTGCTGCGGGCGGGTTTCGTACAGCGCACGCGCGGCGGCAGGCGCGCGCCATCGGCGGCGTATGCGCACCTGGGCGTCGCGCTGCCCCAGGGGGTTCAGCGGGAGCTTTGGGACGCCAGCGCGAAGGATGAGGAAGCGGATACGTCCGCTTAAGAGGGAAAAGGCAGATGGAGCCTTTCGGCGGTTTTGGTAAAACGCTGATTCTGCTCGGCGCGGTCCTGATGGTCTTAGGCGTTGTGTTCGTCCTCGCGCCCAAGATCCCGTTTCTGGGAAAACTGCCGGGCGACATTCACTTGCGCGGAAAGAACTGGAGCTTTTCCTTCCCGGTGGTGACCTGCATCGTGATCAGCATCGTGCTGACGCTGCTCCTGAACCTTTTTTCGAGAAGGTGATGCGGCGCGCGGGGGGCTGTTGAAAAAGCCCCGATGAACGAAGGTTTGACTAGATCGGGGAGGGAACGGTTTTGTAGGTAGCGCTCCCTTCTTGGGAGCGCTACAGACATGCGGCCCTTGTAGTGGGTGAGAAAACCAGGGACGCATATATGCGTCCCCTACACATGAACAAATTTTCCCTTTCCGGCTTTTCCAACAGGCGCGCGAGGGCCGTCCTTGCCCGCGCGCTTTACTTCCAGCCCCCGCCGCCGTTCGCGTACACGGTGTCCGCCGTCATGAACTCGCACGCATCGGAGCACATGAACAACACCAGTTCGCCGATTTCCTCCGCCGTGCCGAAGCGGCCCATCGGTATCTGAGCGCGCATCGACTCCCTGAGTTCCTCCGAGGAGACGTCGTGAAACGGCGTGTCGATGGGTCCCGGCGATATGGACATGCACCGGATTCCCCTGTCGGCATACTCGCGGCCCACGCCCATGCTCATCGTCACCACCGCGCCCTTGGCCGCCGCGTAGTGCACCGAGTGGCCCGGCCCGCCGCGCTTGTGCGCCATGCTGCCGATGTTGACGATGACGCCCTTGCCGTTTTCGAGCATTTCGGGAATCGCGGCCTGCATGCAGTAGAAAACGCCCTTGACGTTCAGGTCGAACGTCCGCTCCCAAAGGTCGTCGTCGATGCCCAGGAAATCCGAGCGCCTGAGCGCGGCGCCTGCGGAGTTGAGCGAGAAATCGACCCGGCCGAACCTCTCCTTCGCGCGCCTCGTCATGGCGAACGCCTCCTCGCGCGAGGTGACGTCCACCTTCATGTGAACGCCCCGGCCCCCGTTCTCCGTAACGCGTTCGGCCACATCGGCGGCGCCTTCCTCATCCAGGTCCGCGCAGAAGACGTTGGCCCCCTCGCGCCCGAAGATAAGGGAAGTCTCCTTGCCGATGCCGCTGGCCGCGCCGGTGACGATGATGGTTTTTCCCGCGAAATAATCAGGTGTCTTGGGCATCGAATGACTCCAATGTCTGGGAGGGTATGATTTTCCGGTTTACGCGTTCGCGTCGGCGGTGATGATGCGCTGCATCTCGTATTCCTCATCCGGCACGAGCCCCGGAATCGGCTCCCCCGCCAGGAAGCACAGGACGTTTTCCGTCGCGTCGAGTTCCATCTGCAGGCGCGAGGAGCGCGCCCGCGCGCCGAGATGCGCGGTGAGAATGCAGTTGGGCGCGCCCACGAGGACGCCCCGGTAAGGCTCTTCGGGGAAAACGTCGATCCCCGCACCCCCCAGGTGGCCCGAGCGCAGCGCGCGCGCGAGCGCCTCATCGTCCACGATGACGCCGCGCGCCGTGTTGATGAGAAACGCGCCCTTTTTCATCATCGCAATCTCGTCTTCCCCCACCATGTGAATCGTCTTCGGCGTGGCGGGAACGTGCAGGGAGACGGCATCGGCGCGGCGGTATATCTCTTCTTTCCCGGCCCATTCCACGCCGTAGCGCTCGCCGAATTCCGCATCGGGCGCCAGGTCGTTCGCGATGATTTTCGTCCCGAAGCCCGATACGTGGCGTATCACCTGCTTGCCGATGCGCCCCACGCCGATGACGCCCAGGGTGATTTCATCGAGCGTGCGGCCCATGTACAAAAGCCACTCGCCGCGCAGGAGCGCGTTGTGGGAGTGATGCACGCCCCGCAGGAGCGAGAGCAGGTGGCTGAGCGTCAGTTCCGCCACGGCCTCGGAGTTGGCTCCGGGGGTATTCGCAACGAGAATGTTCCTCTCCCTCGCGGCGTTCAGGTCCACCGTCTCGAGGCCCACCGTGGCGCGCGAGATGAACCGAAGCCCTTTCGCCAAATCGAGTATCCTCGGCGTGAAGGGTTCCAGACCCGCGATGACGGCGTCGAAGCCATCGCGAATCATCCCGGCGAATTCTTCCTCGTTCGGCCGCTTGCCCAGCGTGTTGCGCACGTACTCCACCCCTGCGCTTTCGAGCATCTCGACGGGCCTGGGGTCGATCTCACCGAACGGCGTGGTGGAGACGAGTATGCGGGGAGCCACGTTAAATCTCCCGGAAAACACGAGTGATGAAACCAGAGCCGATTTGCGGCTGGTGCAAGAATTATCGCAATGGGTTAAAGTATGAAAAACCCAGCGGAGATTACATGCCTCGATGAAGCGCTGTCAAACTCGGAGAGGCATCTAAAAGGATTGGCATTCACCCATTTGGCGAGGGGGATTTTTGTGCGCACGGCACGATTACCTCGCATGGGCGAGCGGGTGAAGAACCATCCCAAGAGAAGAAAGAGAGATGACGATGAGTTGAACACGAGATGCGTCGGGCATGTCCTCCCGCTCGACCCTTGAGCAGAACGCCGTCTGGATGATCGGGGCGTGGCGCTTTTCGCCTCGATGAACAGGAGGAAAAATGATGGGTCCCCCAACTGCGGCGAGTGAGTCATACGAAACGCTGATGGATCTGAAATACGACAAGGAAATCATCGACAAAATAAAAGCCCTCGCGCCACAGATGGAAGAGCTGGCGGCCGAGATCGACCGCGAGGGCCGCTTCCCCACCGAGAACTACAAGCTGCTCAACGACGCGGGCCTGAACGCCCTGTGCATCCCCGAGGAATGGGGCGGTTCGGGGGCCAATTCCCTCACCTACAACATGGCGCTCGCCGAACTGGGCAAGGTTTGCGCCTCCACGGCGCTGACCTGGAACATGCACCAGACCTGCGTGAGCCTCTTTTTCGCCCTGGCGAACGATGAGCAGAAAAAGCGCGTGCTCCCCGACATCGTCGAGAACGGGAAGCTTTTCTCCTCCGTCACGGCGGAGCGCGGCATGAGCTTCCGCCATCTCGTGACGCTCAAGACCATCTTCTCTCCCGTCGAGGGCGGCTACCGCCTGAGCGGCAGGAAGATTTCCGCTTCGATAGGCGAACACGCCGATTACTACTTCACCACCGGGTTCCTGGAGGGGAAGAAAACCGCCGCCGAGGCCATCATGACCGCCGTGCTCCACAAGGATTACGGGGGTTCATCCGTGGAAGTGGTGTGGGACACCATGTCGATGCGGGGAACGGCGAGCGACGACATCATCTTCGAGGACACCTTCGTGCCGAACGAGGACATCCTGGGGGGAGAGAACTTCATCGGCGCGCTCGGGAAAATCGACATCACCATGTTCCACCTGGGCTTTTCCGCCGCTTACCTCGGCATCGCGGAAGGCGCCTACAACCATCTGGCGGAGTACGTGAGAACGACGCAGTACCCGCCCAATCCCGAGCCCTTGAGCCACAACGAGATGTACCAGACCACGGTCGGCGAGTTGAGCTCCGAGATCCGAGCCGCGCGAATGCTCCTCTACGAGGCATCTCACGTGAAAGAGCAAGGGGACGGCATGGCGAACCAGGACACGGTAAAAACCGTCATGCAGTCCAAATACGTCTCATGCGAGGTCTGCGCCAAGGTGGTGCAGCACGCGATGCGGCTCGTGGGGGGCCGCTCCATCGCGCGGCGCTATCCCTTCGAGCGATTCTACAGAGAGGGCATTACCGGCGTCGTCATGCCGCCTGCGAACTCGCGCTGCATCGAGGTGGCCGGCTGCATCGAACTGGGTCTGACGGGCATGGTCCTGCAATACGGCTAGGGGGTCATCCGTTCCACCGCAGCGCTGTCCGGCTGGAACCGGCACGTCGCTGCGCACTGGAGTAACAAGTCTTACTCCAGCAACGAAATGGGTCGGCGGCCGGCGAACCCGCCGTCGTAGCTGTGAAAATGCTCGATGTCCTCCTCGCCGAGCTTCCAGCAGTAGTAATAGCCGTCTCCCGAATCGAAATCCGCCAGCCACAAGCCTTTGACTTCCACGCCCAGGTTTCTGACGGCCTCGACCCACTCGCCGACCGCGTCATTCATGAGTCCTTCGAGGCGCTTGACATCGCTCGACTCATCGAGGCTTTCCAGCTGTTCGCGCATCTCCTCCACGACATCGTGGTAATGCTGCGTCACTTCCCTGACCTGCGGCAGCAGGTCACGGGCTTCCTGCAAGGTAAAGATAGCCATCATGGTTCCTTTGCAATACGGCCTGGGTTTATCTGCTCCCTCAGGTGTCATCCCGGCCCCGAAAAGCCCGGCGGACGCGGGGCGCTTGCATGGGGGGTGTTGAAAAATCCCTGATGAACGAGGATTTGACGCCCCACCGGCGCAGTTGCGGGCTTCGCCCTCACCTTGCCGACTCCCCTGTAGGGGCCGCATATATGCGGCCCTGCCTTTACCCACAAACCACGGGACGCATATATGCGTCCCCTACAAACTTTCGCGAAACGAACTACATACATGCGCGAAACGCCCTCGAGGAGGGCTTTTCAACAGCCCCCATTAAGGGGGGATCACTCTCCCCGGCGCTGCGAGAATTTTCTCCCGAAAATGCCGGACGCTATCACGTTTCGCTGCGCCTGGGTGGTGCCCCCGCCGATGGTGAACATCCGCACGTCGCGCGCCATGCGTTCTATCGGCAAATCGCGCGAATAGCCCGCGGCTCCAAAAATCTGGAGCGCGTCGTTCGTCACCTTGATCGAGGCTTCCGCCGAAAACGTCTTGGCGATGGCGGCGAGGTGCATCTCGGGAAAACCCGTTTTGGGGTCTTCCTGCACCGCCGCCCGGTGGAGCAGGAGCCGCGCGGCGTCTAGCTGGATGCGCGCATCCGCCAGAATCCACTGAAGCCCCTGGAACTCCGATATCGGGCGGCCGAACTGTTCGCGCTTTTTCGCGTATTCCACCGCCTGCGCGAATGCGCCCTCGGCGAGCCCTAAGGCCACCGTGCCGGCTCCCACGCGCTGGGCATTGTAGGCGGCCATCAGGCGGCCGAAGCCCACCGTCACCAGGTTTTCACCCGGCACGCGGCAGTTCTCGAAAATCTCCTCACTCTCGGGAATCCCCCGCAAGCCCATCATGAAGGCGCGCTCCCCGATGCGGAAGCCCTCCGTTCCCAACTCCACGATCAGCGCGCCGATTCCCTGCTCGTCCCCGCCGTGCACCACGCGGGCGAAGACGAGGTTGATGTGCGAGACGCCCGCGCCGGTGATCCACTTCTTCTTGCCGTTCAGGATATATTCATCGCCGTCGAGCACGGCCCGCGTCGTCATGTCGGTGGCGGCGCTCCCCGCCTCGGGCTCGGTGATGACGATGGCGGGCTTATCACCTGCGAGCACCATGGGCAGATATTTTTTCTTCTGCTCCTCGGTGCCGTACTTGATGATCGCCCCCACCACGCCCATGTTGGAGTCCACCACGATGCGCCCCGTGATGCCGCAGACCTTGGCCATCTCCTCGACCACGAGGACGGCTTCTATAAGCGGGCGTTCGGGTCCGCCGAATTCCCCGGGGATGTTCATGCCCATGAAACCCGCATCCGCGAGTATACGGGCGTTCTCCCAGGGGTATTCCTCGGTCTCGTCCCAATGCGCCGCCTTGGGCGCTATTTTGCTCTCTGCGATTTCGCGGGCTTTTTGCCGGATCTCCCGCTGAGAGTCGGTGAGGTCGAAGTCCACCGCGGCCTCCTTTCAGGTAAGAGTGGAGGTAGCTTGCGAGATTCCGTTATGCAACGACTCGCACGGGCGCGCAAGGTGGGGGAGCCAATACCAACTGATGAGGTGTGGAGCTACTGCCTTTGCGATTCTATCACTCCCCCCTTGAGGGGGTTGTTGAAAAAGCCCTCGTCGAGGGATATTGCCTTTAGCAGGAAGGCCGCTTTCGCGCGAACCCCTGACCTCCCTCTTTGAAAGCAACCCCCCCTACCCCCCCTTGACAGGGGGGTATAAAAAGGCGATGCGCTCCCGCCTAGCTGAGGGGGTTTTGTTTTTTCTTGCCCCCCTGACAAGGGGGGGTAGGGGGGGTTGCTTTTATGGGATTTCGCTTTCAAGGGGGTTGCCATTACCCTCTCAGGGTTTTTTTCAACAAGCTCCCTCAAGGGGGAGTGGTAATAACCCTTACAGGGGGAGCAACATCGCCCCACCCCCTATCGGCCCGTAAAGCGCGGTTGTCTTTTCTCCTTGAAGGCGCGCACGCCCTCTTCGGCGTCTTCGGTCTCGAGGAGGCGCTTCAGGATCACGTCGCCGAAACGCAGGGCGTCTTCCATCGTCATGTCGCGCGCGCGGACGGTGATCTCCTTGATGGCGCGCACCGCCAGAGGCGCGTTCGCCAGCACCTGCCGCGCGATGTTCTCGGTCTCCTCCAGAACTTTATCTTTGGGTACGACCTTGTTGACGAGACCGAGTCTCAGCGCGGTTTCAGCGTCGATGGGCTCGCCGGTGAACAGGTGATAGTGCGCGAGGTTGAAGGGCAGTTGCTTCGCCAGCAGAATCGGCCCGCTCACCGAAGAGATGCCGCGCATCACCTGCGGCCAGCCGAGTTGGGTGTCCTCGGCCATCACGCGCACGTCGCAGGAGAGCGCGATGCCCGCTCCGCCCGCCAGGCAGAACCCGTTGATCGCCGCAAAGCAGGGCTTAAACAGCTCCATGATGACCTGATAGAGGTCGGAGACGGGTTTGACCTCTCTATCCTCGGGCGGCGGCTCGGTGAGGTCGTGCCCGCTCGAAAAGGCCCTTCCCTCGCCCGTTATCAGACAGCCCCACACATTGGGGTCGCGCTCCATCTCGTCGAAGAGCGCGAAGATGCGCTCGCTCATCTCGTGGTTGATCGCGTTCATCTTCTCCGGCCTGTTCAGCGTGATGCAGGCCAGCTTGTCCCTCACCTCGTATTCCACCAGCGCCATGTCGTCCTCTCTATCTCACAAGTCTAGCCGCCGGGCAGATGCGGCATCAGTTCGTCGAGCGTCTTGACTTCCAGGTCCGCCGTCACGTCCGGGTCCCCGGCAATCACGCCCCAGCGGTTCACCCACACGGTGGCCATGCCCACTTTCTGGCCGCCCGCGATGTCCGTCCTCAGGTTGTCCCCCACCATGACGGCGTGGCCCGCCTCCACGCCCAGCTCTTCCAGCGCCTCTTCAAAGAGAAAAGGCTCGGGCTTCCCGAAGAACACGGGCTCCCGGCCCGCCGCCGCCCGCACCGACGCCACGATGGCGCCCCCGCCGAGTGAGAACGAGCCGTCTTCGCTCGGCAGGCGCACGTCGGGGTTCATGGCGACGAAGCGCGCCCCCCGGCTCACCGCCCGCGCGGCGGCGCTCAGCGTCCCGTAGGTGAGGTCCTCGTCCAGACCGACGAGGACGACGTCGGCCCCCTCTTCATCCTCCGGCCCCAATATCTCGAAACCGCCCGATTCGACGGCGCGTTTCAGTGAATCCGTCCCCAGCACGTACGCTCTGCCCGCACCGAAATTCTTCCTCAAAAACGAGCCGACCCGATCCAGCGCAGCCACGATGAGGTTCTCCCCCGGGTCCAGGCCGATGCCCGCCATGTGGGCGCGAATCTCGGCCGCCGAGCTTCGGCTGATGTTCGTGATGAAGCGATGGGGCAGGTTCCTCGCCTTGATGGCGCGCATCAACTCGCGCCCGCCGGGCATCACCTCGTCCCCGGCGAAAAAGACCCCTTCCAGGTCGAACACGAAAGCCTTCTTGTCATGGAACATGACAGGCCCCTCAAATCGCCTTGCGTTCTTTCAACCTTTCGATTTCCGCATCGCCCAGATCGAGCACTTCCCTGAGCACTTCTTCGGTGTGCTCGCCCATCAGGGGAGGCGGCGAGGGGGTGGAGCCCCACGTGCCCTCCATCTTGATGGGCGTGTTGAACGTGTTCATATCGCCGAGGTCGGGGTGCGTCATCTCCACCACCATCTCGCGTGAGCGCGTCTGGGGGTCGTTCAGCGCCTCTTCGATGCTCTGGATCGGCCCGCAGGGAACGCCGTGCGCATCGATTCTTTCGATCCAGTGCGCGGCGGTGTTCGTCTTGTAGACTTCCGAGAGCTTGGCGTCCACGTATTCGCGGTTCTCGAGGCGGGTGGGGCGATCCTTCATCCTCGGGTCGTCCTTCCATTCGGGATGACCCAGCGCGTCGCAGAGGCTCTCGAAGAAATGATCCAGGATGGCGTCGAGCACGAGCCACTTGCCGTCGCCGCACTGGTATGCGCCGATGGGAACAGCGGATGCGTGGCCCGTACCCATCGGCTCGGCCACGTCGCCCGCCGTCAGGTAATACTGCGCGCGGTAGCTCGCGAGATAGAGCTGGGAATCAAGGAGCGAGACGTCCACTTTCTGGCCCACGCCCGTGCGCTCGCGCTTGTAAAGCGCCGCCAGAATCCCGTGGGCGGCGAACATGCCGCCGCCCATGTCCCCCATGGGCACGCCCAGGCGAACGGGCGGCCGGCCCGGCTCGCCGGTGAAGCTCATGATGCCGCCGCGCCCCTGGATGATGAGGTCGAGCGCGGGCTTGTCCTTCTGGGGGCCGGTGAGGCCGTAGCCGGTGACGGAGGCGCTGATGATGCGCGGGTTCACTGCTTTCAGCGTCTCGTAGTCCGCGCCGAGCCGCTCGAGGACACCGGGACGGTAGTTGTCATAGACGACGTCGGAGCGCTTCACCATCTCGCAGAAGACGCGGTAGCCCTCCTCGTCTTTCAGGTTCAGGAAAATGCCCCGCTTGTTCCTGTTGAGCGCGATGAAGTAGGCGCTCGTCTCCCCGACGTAGTGCGGCGGCATCGTGCGGACGAGGTCGCCCCGGCCCGGCACCTCTATCTTGATGACGTCCGCGCCCAGATCCGCCAGCACCATGCTGCCGTACGGGCCTGCGAGCAGGGCGGAAAGATCGAGTATGCGCACGCCCTCCAGCGGCTTTTCCAAAACTTGCTCCCCCACGAAAATGCGCCGCCGTCAGGCCGCGCCGGCTGCTGCGTTGTTCCTGATATAGGAGACGACTTCGGCCATCTCCGCATGGTGGTTGAAGACTTCGGCTATCCCTAAGGCTTTGAGCCCCGCCACGTCGCGCTCCAGGATGTTCCCGCCCAGGATGACGAGGCAATCATCGAGGCCTTCTTCCTCGACTCTCGCCATGAGCCTGCGCGCAATCCCCATGTAGGAGCCCGAGAGTATGCTCAGGCCGATCACGTCCACGTTCTCCTGAATCGCGACGGAGACGATCTGCTCGACCGTCTGCCTTAATCCTGAGTAGATCACCTCCATCCCTGCGTCTCTCAGCGCGTGGATGATGACCTTGACCCCCCGGTCGTGCCCGTCGAGGCCCGGCTTCGCCATCAGCACCCGTATGCGCCTGGTCCCGCTCGCCATCAGACGACCGACGGCTCCACGTAGGCGCCGAAGACGCCGCGCATCACCCCGGTCATCTCCCCCACCGTTAGGCGCGCGCGGGCGGCGTCCATCAGATAAGGCACGAGGTTTTCCTTCGACTCGCACGCCCTCGCCAGCTTTTCCAGTTGATCGGCCACCTCGCCCGCATCGCGGGCGGCCTTCACCTCCGCAAGACGCGCCATTTGTTTCTCGAGCGCAGAGTCGTCCGCCTCGTAGAGGCCCTCGCCCGCGCTCATGCGGTCTTCCTCCTCGGAGGTGAACTTGTTCACGCCCACCCACACCTGCTCGCCTTCCGAGATCTTCCGCTGGTGCTCATAGGCCTGCCTTGCGAGAAGCCTCTGTATCTCGCCGCTCTCGATGAAGGGAACGATGCCGCCGCGCGATTCGTAATCATCCACGATGGCCTGAATCTCCTCTTCCACCTGATCCGTCACGGCTTCCACCGCATAGCCGCCCGCCAGCGGGTCCACGGTGTCGGCCACGCCGCTCTCATGGGCGATGACCTGCTGGATCCGGAGCGCCGTGCGGATGGACTCGTCCGATGGAATCTCGAACGCCTCGTCGAAGCACGCCATGTTGACCGAGCGCGTGCCGCCCAGCACGGCGGCGAGGGTGTAGAGCGTCTGGCGCACGATGTTGTTGAGCGGCTCGCGGGCCGCCATGCGGCTGCCGCAGTTGCCCGTCGAGAACTTGAGCTGCATGGTCTTGGGGTTTTTCGCGCCGTATTTCTCCTTCATCGTGCGCGCCCAGATGCGCCGCGCGGCGCGCAGCTTGCCGATCGATTCGAGCAGGTTGAACGGCCCCACGCCGCCGCCGACCGAGAGGTGGAACGACATCGTGGGCACGAAGTCATCCACGTGGAGGCCGCGCCCGGTGAGTTCGCGTATGTAGGCCAGCGCGTTCAGGATGGGGAAGGCGACGTCCTGCGCGAGGGTCGCGCCCGTTTCGGCGATGTGGGTGGCCGAGACGCTGACGGCGTTCACGCGCGGGCAGTGCTTCGCGTTGTACTCGATGATGTCGGCGACGAGGCGCATGGAGGGCCGCGGGGGGAATATCCACGTGCCCCGGCCGATGTATTCCTTGAGCATGTCGTTCTGGAAGGTGCCGCGCAGCTTCTCGAGCGCGACCCCCTGGCGTTCGGCGGCGATGAGCCAGAACGCCTGGATGACGGCGGCGGTGGAGTTGATGGTGTGCGAGACGCTCACCCTGTCGAGCGGTATCCCCTCGAAAACGTCCGCCATGTCCTGGGCGGTGTCCACGGCGACGCCCAGGCGACCCACGTCGTCCTGCGCGGCCTCGTCGTCCGAGTCGAGGCCGAGCTGCGTGGGGAGGTCGTAGGCCATCGAGAGGCCCGTCTGTCCGTTTCCGAGCAGAAAGTGGAACCGCGCGTTGGTGTCCGCCGAGGTGGAAAAGCCCGCGTACTGGCGCATCGTCCAGAGCGAGCCCCGGTACATCGTGGGGTAGATGCCCCGCGTATAGGGGTATTCGCCGGGCGCGCCGAGCTTTTCCCGGTACGACTCATCGGGTGAGTCCGGCCCGTAGACCACGGGCACGGGCTTGCCCGAGTTGTAGGCCGCATCGCGGATGCGGCGCTCTTTTTTCGCGCCGTTATCCCTGGGCTTGGCCATCGCTCACTCCCGCTCAAGGGCCCCGAAAACCACTCTCAAATGAGAACGGAAACTAGAAGAAATTCTCCCTATTGATTATCACACTCTCCCCCCAAGGCCAACGAGAAGGCCCTCGCCCATTGACCCCGAACGCCACGGCGGAGAGAATCGGGAAAAACCGATACCCCAAAAAAGGAGAATCACACATGAGTCAATCCCTTTTCGATCTGAGCGGAGCGAAGGCGCTCGTTACGGGCGCTGCGCGCGGCATCGGGCGCACGCTGGCCGAGGGCTTCGCCGCCGCGGGCGCCGACGTCGTCATCGCGGACATCGACATCGAACCCGCAGGCCCAGCGAAAGAAGCCATCGAGGGTATGGGCCGCAAATGCGCGCTCATCCAGGCCGACGTGACCGACATGGAATCCGCCGAGCGCATGGTGGTGGAAGCAGCCGCCGCACTCGGCGGCCTCACCATTCTGGTGAACAACGCGGGCACGAACGTGCGGAAAACACTCTGGGACATCAGCGAGGCGGACTGGGACAGGATCCTCGATCTCAATCTCAAGAGCATCTTCTTCATCACGCGGCGCGCGGGCGAGGAGATGAAAAAATCGGGCGGCGGCAAAGTGATCAACATCTCATCCCTGATGGGCTGGTCGGTCTTCCGAAACCCCAGGCAGCAGTGCTACGGGCCTTATACGTCGTCGAAGAGCGGCCTCATCGGCCTCACGCGCGTTTTCGCCCGCGAGTATGCGACGGACAACATCCAGGTGAACGCCATCTGCCCCACTTTCATCGAGACGGAGCTCACCGCCTCTCTGCAGGAGGACAAGCTCATCTACGACGCCATCTGCGAGAGAACGCCCATGGGCCGCTTCGGGCAGATGAGCGAGCTGGTGGGGCCGGCCATCTTCCTCGCTTCCGAGGCGAGCAGCCTCGTCACGGGCACGTCGCTCCTGGTGGACGGCGGATGGTATGCCACCTGAAGAAGGAAAACGCGTCCTCCTGCTCATGACGACGGCCACCTACCGCGCATCCGCCTACATGGCGGCGGCGGGGGAGATGGGCGTCCGCGTCACGGTGGGAACCGACCGGCCCGACCTTCTGGCCGGGCTGAACCCGGGCGCCTCCATCACGCTCGATTACAACCAACCCGAAGCGGGCGCGGCCCTCATCCGTTCGTTCGCGAAGGAATTTCCCATCGACGCTGTTGCGCCCGTGGACGACGACACGCTCATCCTGGGCGCGATGGCCGCCGAAGCGCTGGGGCTGCCCTACCACCCCGTGGAGGCCTCCCGCACGACGCGGAGCAAGTATGAGTTGAGAAAGGTGCTCTCGGAAGAGGGCCTGCCCTCGCCCTCGTTCAGGCTCGTCTCGGCCCAGGAGGAGCCGGAGAATATCGCCCAAGGCCTCCGCTACCCCTGCGTGCTGAAACCCACCTTTCTGGCTGCGAGCCGGGGCGTGATCCGCGCGAACGACGAAGCGGAATTTGCGGAGGCCTACCGCCGGGTCGGCGCGATACTGGATGATCCCGACACCATCGCGCGCGGCGGAGCGGAGGCGCGGATGATCCTGGTGGAGGATTATCTGGAGGGGGTCGAAGTGGCGGTGGAGGGCCTCGTCGTACGCGGAGATGTGCACATACTCGCCATCTTCGACAAGCCCGATCCCCTGGAAGGCCCTTTTTTCGAGGAAACCATCTACGTTACGCCCTCGCGGCTGAGTGATGAGACGCAAAATCGAATCCGCGAGGAAACCACCCGCGCCGCGCGGGCCATCCGCTTGCGCGAGGGCCCCCTCCACGCGGAGCTCAGAATCAACGACGCGGGCGAAATCCGCGTGATCGACGTGGCGAGCCGCGCCATCGGCGGGAAATGCTCGGGCGCGCTCGAATTCGGCGGCGGCGTCTCGCTCGAATGCCTCATCCTCTCCCAGGCCCTGGGCGTCGCGCCCCCCTCGCTGGAGCGCGAGAAGAGCGCTTCGGGCGTCATGATGATTCCCATCCCCGGCGAGGGCGTCTTAAAAGGGGTCGAGGGCAAGGAGGAGGCCCTCGCCGTGCCCGGGGTCGTGGAGGTCGACATATCCATCCACGTCGGAGGCCGCGTCGTGCCGCTGCCCGAGGGAGAGAGATATCTGGGCTTCATCTTCGCCAAGGGAGAGCGGCCCGATGAGGTGGAGGCCGCCCTGCGCGCAGCGCACGGGAAACTGCGCTTCGATATCGGGGAATAGCCCCAAGAAAAAAGGCCGGCCAAACGGCCGGCCCTCCATCTTCCAGTGAGAAAAACTTACTTTTTCGTCGGCGCGTAGTAGGGGTTCGTGCCCGCCGCGTGGTCGGTGGTGTCGACCACTTGGATCTCGGGGTCGAGCTGCTGAAGCCTGGCCTCGACGCCTGACTTGAGCGTCACGTCCGCCATGCCGCAGCCCGCGCAGCCGCCGCCCATCTGGACGAACACGCGCTTTTCCTCCACGTCCAGCAGGCTGATGAAGCCGCCGTGGGAAGCCACCGCCGGGTTGATCTCCGTGTCGATGATCTCCTGAATCTGATCGAGGAGGGACGTATCGCCGTCGGTCATCTCGCGCGTCACCTTGAAGCCGCTCGTCGGGCCTTCGGTCACGAACTCGATCTGGGCCTTCTCCGCCCTGTCGACATGCTCGGGCGAAGCGAAAACGCCCAGCAGGGGATTCTCCACCCGGATGTATTCAGCCGCATCCTCATCCTTCACCAGGTCGAGCTTGTAGCCGCCCTCGAAACTGATGAGGATTCCGGCGAAACCGCCGCCGTTTTGCTCCATGATTTCCTTGACTTTATCCGCCGCCGCCTCAGTTATCTTCATGGCTTTGCTCCCGAATGATTTGTCTCGTATATATGCGCCAATTCCCCATGCCCCTCAAGAATACCACGGCGTGCCCGAAAGGCAAAAGAAAGAAAAGGGAATTATCTTCATGGAGTTCCGTGTTCCAGGCGTGAAGGGGAATGACATAATCCCTCCTTGAGGGGGGTTGTTGAAAAAGTCCGAGGAGAGAGGAGTCACTCCCCCCAAGGGGTCTGTTGAAAAACCCCTCGTCGGGGAACATTGCCTTTAGAGGAAAGGCCGCTTTCGCGCGAACCCCCGACCTACCTCTTTGAAAGGCAACCCCCCCTACCCCCCCTTGTCAGGGGGGTAAAAAAAGGCGCCTCCCCCCCGCCGCCGTGGTGGAGGGTTTTGCTCTTTCTTGCCCCCCTGACAAGGGGGGTAGGGGGGGTTGATGTTATGGGATTTCGCTTTCAAGGGGGTTGCCATTATCCTCGCAGGGCTTTTTCAACAGCCCCGGAGAGGAAAGAAAAAATTGGCTTGCAGGGGCAACCCTTCCGGGTTGTCCCGCCCCCTGTGGTTGTCCCACGTCGGCCAGGCACGGAGGCCTGTCCCTGCGACGACGCCCCCGGCCGAGGGCGAACACCGCTTAAAGTCGATGCGCCACTAGAGCGGCGTGCGCGCTTGGATGTCCGCTTCTGTTACGTCGCCCATGTAGACGTAGCCCGTCTCCGCCACGCTCCCGCTGCCGATGTAGATGCCCACCGCCTCGATGGGTTCGGTATCGCTCAGGTTGTGGAGCCAGTGCTCGACCCCTTTGGGGATGTAGTGGAAGTGCCCGCCGCGCACCTCGACGCGGTCGGGGCCGGCCCCCGCCAGGCCGTGGCCGCTGATGATGTAGTAGATCTCCTCGCAGTTGTCGTGCCTGTGCTTCTTGTGCACCGCCCCCGGGAAGAACCGCGCGCGGAACAGCGTCGTATCGCTGCCGTTGTGCCTGCCCAGGGGGAGCCTGAAGTCGGTGATCGACCAGCCCTCGCCCTCGTTCATGTTCTCGGGCTGCACGTCGTCCAGATGCACCAGGATGCCGTCGGTAATGCCCCCGCGTGGCATGTCGAGATCGGCTTGCGTCACGTCGCCGTGAAATTCATAGCCCGTGCCCGCCACGCTCGGCGCGCCGAGGTAGAACCCGACCACCATCGCCTCCTCGTCCTTCGTCTCGTTGTAGAAGAAATGCGTCGAGCCCTTCGGCATGAGGCGGCAGTGGCCCTCGCGCACCTCGGCGCGTTGGTCGCCCTGGCCGACCACGCCGTGGCCCTTGAGATAGACCGCGATTTCCTCGCACTCGGAATGTGCGTGCTTCGCGTGCGTGGAGCCGGGCCGGAAGATGGAGTGAAAGGCCGTCGTCGAGCTTCCGTGCGCGCCGGTGATGGGGAGCCGGAACTCCGAAATCGCCCAGCCTTCCTTTTCCTCCATCTTCTCGGGGGCGATGTCGTCTACGTGCACCAGGGGGTATTGAAGCGGCATGAATTTTTCCTCACAAATTGGTTGTACTTCTCAGGGTGCGGGGCTGAACTACTCGATAACGCCCGTCCGCTGTTTCAGGTCCTCGTCCGTCACCGGCCCCAGGTACTCGAAGCCGCTCTCGTCCAGCCCGCCGACGCCGATGTACCAGCCGGGCGCAGAGAGGTCTTCGGTGTCGTCGATGTTCGCGAGCCAGTGCTCCGCCCCGGCGGGGATGTAGTTCACGTCGCCCGCGAACACTTCTCCGCGATCGTTCCCGATGCCCGCCAGGCCGCGGCCCTTCAGGATGTAGCAAATCTCCTCGCAGTTGTTGTGGCGGTGCTTCATGTGCACGGTTTTGGGGCCGAAATATCCCTGCATCCAGCACGATCCCGCGCCGACGCTGCGGTTCAGCGGCTCGTTGAAGTAATCCTGCGTCCAGCCCTCCTCATGCGACACCTTGACGTGGGGAACCTCGTCGTTGTGCACGAGGGGATGCTGAAGAGCGGCTGCGCTCAGCGTACGCGGCGCGGCGATGTCGGCCTCGGTGATATCGCCCAGATAGACGCGGCCGGTGTCCCTGAAATAGGGAACGCGGTCGTAGAACCCGATGATGACGAGCGGATCGTGCCGGCCCAGGTTCACGAGCCAATGCTCCACGCCCTTGGGGATGAGGTGGAAGTGGCCCGCGTGCACTTCCACGCGGTCCTCCCCCGCTCCCGCGAGGCCGTGGCCGCTCACGACGTAATACTGCATCTGGCAGTTCTCGTAGCGGTGCTTGTGGTGGCGATCCCCGGGGGCCAGCGTGGCGTGGTACATGATGGAGGAAGACCCCTCCTTCCCGCTGACGACGACCCGGAAATCGGAGACGCTCCAGCCCTCTTTCTCGTCGAGTTTCTCGGGCGTCACGTTTGCGATGCGAATGAACGGGTGTTCAAAAGCCATGACGGCCTCCTTGTCTGCTGGAGTCAAGCCCGCGGTGGTCTGCGGGAGTCAGTTCGCTATCTCAATCACCGCCCGGAGCGTGCCGCCGTCTCCGCCCGCGTCGACGAATTCGAAGCCCGCCTGAATCTCATCGAGTGCGAAGTGGTGGGTGACGAGGGGCTCCAGGTCGATTTGCCCGGTCGCCACCAGGCGGATGGCGCTCTCGAAATCCTCCGGCAGGCCCGCGCGCGAGCCGATGACGGTCAGGTCCTTGAAGTAATAGGCCTGGCCCGGCACCCCGTCGACCGCGGTCGGCCCGATGCCGAACTGGAGAATCGCGCCGCCGGGCCGCACCATGTCGTAGGCCTGCACCATGGTTTCGGCGGCTCCGGCAGTTTCGATGACGATGTCGGCGCCCAGGCCGTCGGTGAGGTCGCGCACGGCCTCGACGGGGTCCACCTCGCCGGCGGGCACGATTTCATCCGCGCCCATTTCCTTCGCCACCTCGAGCTTCCACTTGCTCCTCGTCACGGCGATGACGGACGCAGCACCCGAGACCTTCGCCAACTGCGTATGGAGCAGGCCGCTGCTCCCCTGCCCGAGAACCGCAACGCGCGAACCCGCGATATAGGGCGCTTTCCTCTGGCTGTAGACGACCGTGTAAAGACCCACGAAGTTCGTCGCAGCGGCGAAGCTCACTTGTTCGGGAAAGGCGAACGCTTCGGTCTCGCGCACGGCGATGTACTCAGCAAAAGTGCCCGGCACCTCGCGACCTCTCAGGCCGCCGTGCAGGCAGATGTTCGTCAGCCCGCGCACGCAGTAGAAGCACGTCCCGCAACTCGAAAGCGGGTTCAGCACCACCCGGTCGCCGACTTTCAGGCGCGTGACGCTCTCGCCGACCCCCTCCACCGTGCCCGTGCACTCATGGCCGGGGATGAGCGGGATGCGCGCGGGCATCTTCCCCGCCCAGATGGATACGTCGGTGCCGCAGATGGCCGAGGTCGCCACCCGCACCAGCGCGTGGTCGGCGGGCAGGCCGGGGTCGGGCTGATCCCCCACGCTCATCACCCGCGTTTTTTCAAGCAAAGCCGCTTTCATGAATTTCTCCGTCGGAACATGAGGTTACGTTTTGGAAAAATGGGAATCGCAAAGGCCCAAGAATACGGCATCAAAGCCATCAGGAAAAGCGCGGCCGGAGAAAGCCCTTTTTTCCGGGGCTGTTGAAAAAGCCCTTGCCAGAGGAGCAACCCCCCCTACCCCCCCTTGACAGAGGGGTAAAAAAAGAAAACCCCACTGACAAGGGGCAAGAAAAAACAAAAGCCTCCTTACCAACAGCGGGCGTCGCCTTTTCATACCCCCCTGTCAAGGGGGGGTAGGGGGGGTTGGTTTTCCAGTTGATGACGAGGGCGGACACATGGGTCCGCCCCTACGGGATGCCGCGTTCGATGCGAGGCGCAGCGGACCAAGGCGGATGGGTTTCTCGCCTCTCCAAGAGCCTTAACGGCAGGGGAACGCAACGGTAGGGACAGGTCGCGACCTGTCCCTACGAAACCAAAGGCCGCCTTCCCTGAAAATACGCGGCCTCCGGATTTCGGCATCCGCCGGAGTGATGACTCATGTTCTCATCTTGCCGACGGGCTTCCCCTCACCTTGCCTCGAAGAAGCGGCGCACGGCGTGGTCGGGACTGAACTTGCCGCCTATGGCGTCGCGCAGCCAGTCGGCCACCATGAGGTAGAAATCGGGCAGGCGTCCGCCCATGGTGTGGGCCTCGTTCTCATAGACCCAAAGCTCCTTCGGGCCGCCCAGGAGGTCGAAGAGCCGCTCGGCGTCTTCCAGCGGGCACAGCTCGTCGAACTCGCCCATCGCCAGAAGCGTGGGACACTTGATGTCGCCCGCGATATGCTCGAGCGTCATCTGCTCCGCCATGGCGTCGAACTCGTCCTCGTCATGGATGTTGGACATGTACATATAATTCGCGCGGTAGGCGGGCTTTCCGCCCTTGAAAATGGAGTCCTTCTGGAGATACACGCCCATCGCGCCCACGCAGGCCTTGAGGCGCTTATCGTGCGCCGCCACGCGCGGCCCCCAGTAGCTGCCCATGCTCCAGCCGTAGAGGCCGATTCGTTCGCCGTCCACCTCGGGGCGTGATTCGAGATAGTCGATGGCGGCGGAACCCGCGCGCTCGAAGTTGTCCAGCGTCACCCATGTCTCGCGCGTGTTGCTCTCCCCCTGCCCCGGGCCGTCGATGCTGAGCGTGGCGAGGCCGCGCCGCCTGAAGTGGTTGTGGTAGGGGTTGGGGAGAAACTCCTTGATGGTGTCCATCCCCGGCACGATGATGACGCATGGGGCGTTCGGAACACCCGGCACGGTCTGAAGAATGCCCGGAATCATCTTCCCGTTCTCGAAGGGAATCTCCACGCGCTCGACGGGCGCCTCATCGAAAAGCTCGATGAACTTCTCGTAGCAGGCGATCATCTTCGCGTAGAGTTCGAGCTTCTGCGGCGTGTTCTTGTGGATGACGCCGCAGGCGGGGCCGTAATAGAGCGCCGCGCGGTGGTAGAACTCCGCCGCCGATTCACGGTGGCCCGCCGCCTCGGCCTCGCGCGCGAGCGCTTCTTCCTGAGAGGCGGTTCGCGCCCACTCCTTGGGCACGGAGCCGGGCAACTTGATGCGCTCTGTGGTCCTCCGCACGTCGGCGGGCCGGAAGCCCCACTCCACGTACATCACCGAGCGGAAGGCGTAGACGTCGTGAACCTTGTAGAACTCCTCCGTCACCCACTGCTGGCCGCGGCGGCTCCTGTCGCTCATCCGGTCCTCAAGCGCGGCGGGCGGGCGCCAGATGCTCGCGCATGAGCGCGCCGCCGGCGGTGGCAGCTTCGTCGAAACCTGCCTTTTGGAGCGTGTGCCACATGGCCGTGGTGTTGCTCGTGAGCACGGGCTTACCGAGCGCGGCTTCCAGCTTATCGACCGATTCGAGCGAGCGGAAGTTCGTGCAGCTGATGAAGACCCCGTCCGCCTCCGCGCAATCCACCTCGCGCGCCAGGGCTTCCGAGTTCTCGGGCGGCAGGAAGGCGGGGCACTCGACGTTCTGGCCCCGCTCGGCCACCACCTCGATCCCTTTATCTTTCAGGAAAGTGGTGAGCCGCTCGTTCAGCCACTGCGGATAGGGCGAGGCGAGCGCGACCCTGGCGACGCCCATCTCGCGCATGGCCTCGGTGAGGGCGGTGGAGGTCGTCGTGGCGGGGATGCCCGTCCGCTCCTCGATGACCGCGATGATGTCCTCATCCATGCCCGGGCGCACGAAGCTGCCGCCGGTGCAGCCGAAGCAGATGGCGTCGAGGCTCGCGTGGCCGAGCAGGTCGGCGAGTTCGGGCACCACCTCGATCATGTGCAGGAGGGTTTCCTCCTCGTCGTCGGTGTGCGCAATGCGCGTGAAGTGGACCGATACGCCCGCAGGCGCCATGCGCTGGCATTCGTACTCCATCACCGTATTCCAGGATGGGACGATGAAGCCGAGCTTTTTCTTCCAATCCGTCATGGGATGTCCTCCGGTGCGGGGAGTCGGAATCTGTTCGATGGGGAGATGATAAAGGAAGGAGGGATGACAAGTCCATCGCCCGCAACACGTCCCGCGACGAAACTTCACCCTCATCCCGAGTAGGCGCGCTCGCGCGCCGTATCGAGGGTTTGACCCGACCGGGGAGGGAGGGTCAAACAACCCCTGCATGAAAGGCACCCCCCCCTACCCCCCCTTGACAGGGGGGTAAAAAAAACCAAAACCCCGCCGCCGCTGTGGTAGAGGGGTTGCTCTTTCTTACCCCCCTGTCAAGGGGGGGTAGGGGGGGTTGCTTTTGTCCCCGGACAAGGTGGGAGTGGTTTTCTTCTCTCTCGTTGGTTGGCGATGCTGCTCAAGGGCAATGTCCGCCGGAATGACGATCAAAACCGCGATGCCTTGGTAGGGACAGGTCGCGACCTGTCCCTACAGGATAGAACGACACTAAAAACGTAGGGGCCGTTCGCGAACGGCCCCTACGGATGAGAGACAATCGGGGCGGCGTCCATCCACCCCGTTATATGGAAGCGGGAAACCTACTTCGCGCCCGCCAGTTCCTTGAACTCGTCCATCGTGAGCAGGCGATGGAGGCTCAGGGATTTCTCCTTCACGTCCATCAGGAGCGCCATCTTCTCTTCTTCCGACGCCGTGATGCCCAACTGCTCCAGGAAGAGGTTGATGGAGTCGATGCCGCTTCCCTTGCCGATGACGGGCTCGGGTTCGCTCTGTCCGACGAGGCCGGCGCGGAAGGGCACGAGTTCCGTCGGGAAGTCCTTCTCGCAGTTCTTGAGCCAGCTCACGATGATGCCGCTCTCGATATCGTAGAGGTTGTCGCCCACCACGCAGCGGTTGGGCGCCAGGCTGATGCGCCCGCACTCCTGCACGAGGCGCGAGACCTCGGTGAACTTCTCGGTCTTGAGACCCATGTCCACGTCGTACATGGTGAGCATGGCGAGAGCGAGTTCCTCATACGCTGCGTTGCCCGCGCGCTCGCCGATGCCGCTCACGGAAGTCTGCGCCACCTGGCAGCCCTCGGCCATCGCCATGAGCGTATTCGCCACGCCCATCCCGTAATCGTCGTGGAAGTGGGGCTCGAAGGGCTCGTCCGGGAAGACCTCACGCATCTTCTTGATGACGTAGGGCACGGTGTGCGGGCTGAGCACGCCGAACGTGTCGACGATAGCCAGCGCGTCCATGTGACCCTCGGTCGCTACTTTCTTTAACAGGCCCAGCACCCAGTCGAGCGGGGCGCGGGAGAAATCGATGGGGAAGAACACGGTGTAGAGGCCGCATTCCTTCGCCACCTGCGTGGCCTTGACGGAGGTGTCGATGGCTTTATCCAGTTCCCACTTGTAGGCGCGCTCGATCATGTGCGTGGAGCTCGGCACTTCCATCACGACGCCCTTGACGCCCGTGTCTGCGGAGCGCTTCACGTCGTCCGCCATGCAGCGCGCGAAGCTGAACACCTCGGTGTCCGTGCCTTCCAAGCGCTTGACGATCTCGCGGATCGCCGCTTCGTCAGACGGCGAGACCACCGGCATACCGGCCTCGATGCGGTGCACGCCCGTCTCGGCCAGGGCTTCGGCGATGCGGATCTTCTCGTCCTTGTTGAACATGACGCCCGCCTGCTGCTCGCCGTCCCGGAGCGTCACGTCGTGGATCTTGGGGTTGGGGTCGAAATTGATGCCGGAGGTCACCTCGCCCTCGAAGTTCCACGGGCTGGTGAACCACATATCGGTGTTCCAGGGTTCGCTCATCTCATGATTCTCCTATTCGCCTTTTCGGGAGGCGATTTCCCCTGCACTGCGAATATGAAAAACGCTCCCGCCCGCGCCCCAGGCGGCGGGGACACGGACGGGAGGCGACAACCGCTATTCGGGCAACTCGAAGCGGGGCTCGCCGCGCGACTTCGCCGAGAAGTCGAAGTAGGGCGAATCCTCGATGCACTCGTCGTAGTGCGAGGAACCCGTGAAGACGACGGGGCCGTCGGGGCCGACGAGCACGTTCTCTTCCAGGCGCACCGTCTGGGGGAGTCCCGGATGGCCGGCGAACGTCTCGATGGCGAAGTACATGTTCTCCTTGATCTCGACCGGGTAATCCAGGCTGTAGGCGCGGCTGATCCACATGCCCTCGTAGAGGTCCAAGCCGATGGAGTGCGCGAACTGCTGGAGCGTCACCGTGCCGTACTTGTCATCGGCGTAGACGGGGAACTGCTCGGCCACGTCCTTGGACGTCTTGCCCGGCACGAGTTGGGTCATGCCCGCGTACATCGTGTCGTAGACCTCCCGGTAGAGCTCTTTTTCCTTCTTCGTCCAGCCGCCGCCGCACTTGAAGCAGCGCACGTAGTCGACGAAGTAGCCGCCCGGGCCGATGGCGTTGATGTCGACGACGACGAGGTCGCCGTCCCTGATCATCTTGTCGGTGTGCCAGCGGCGGTAGGGGCTGGTGTTGCCGCCCGAGGCGACGATGATGTCGTAGACGAAGTCGAAGCCCTCTTCATAGAGGAGGTTGTTCACCCACGCGGTGAGGTCGCACTCGCGGATGCCGGGCTTGAGCCACTCGTTCCTGATCTTCCACATGCAGGTGTCGCCGATGGTCGAGCTGATCTTCAGGCACTCGATCTCCTCGGGCGTCTTGATGACGCGCGCCTCGCTCATCGCCGGCCACGCGTTCACCAGGTTCACGCCCTTCTCGGTGAAGGCGCTGTAGGCCTGCATGTCCATGATGTCGATGCCGATACGGCCGTTGAGCGGAATGTTGTTCTCCTTGAGAACGTCGATGACAGAATCCGCCATGCGGTTCACCATCATCTGCTCGGCGGTCTCGGACCACTTCCAGGTGATGGCGGGGCGGATGTTGCCCTCGAGCCAGGGCGCGTCGATCTTGGCGCACTCATAGTCCGAACCCGCCGTCTCGAAGAGCACCGGCGTGTCCGCTCCCCGGCAGAGCACGGCGTAGCGGATGAAGATGTTGTTCTTCCAGTTGCCCTGGAAGACCGACGCGGTGTAGCGGATGTTCTCGCCCTTGTACATGATGATGGCGTCCATGTCGTGCTTTTCCATCATCGCCTTGGCGCGGGCGAGCCTGTCCTTGCGCATCTGCTCGAAGTCGACGCGGCGCTGCCAGTCACTGCCCGTCTGGCTGAAGACGCGCCGGGGGGACTGGTAATGCTCTCTCTGCAGAAAGTCCATCGGCATGCCCTGTTTGCTCATTTCCACCATGAAAATTCCTCCTAGAAATTTGGGTGAAGCGTTACAAAAACGACAGTAAAAAACGTCCAGAATCCAGACCAACCATAAAGCGCGCCCGCTACTCCTCAGACGCGCATTGCACCTCCGTTTCGCGAAACGGCCAACGCCTCTTTGAGCCGCGCGCCCTCGGCCGCCATGTGCTCGCGCATGGCGAGTGCGGCGCATTCGGGCTCGCCCGCTTCGACCGCCGCAAGCAGCTTCTCGTGCTGGCGCAGCGCCTCGTCAGGCTGGCCGGGCGTTCCGATGATCCGCCGCTGGCTCTTCTCGATCAGCCCCGCGATGGCCTCCCAGACCGTCCGCAGGACGGCGTTCTCCGCCGCCTCGCAGAGCGCGCGGTGCCAGGCGACGCCCGCGCGCACGAAGGCTTCGGGCCTGTCGATGCGCTTCCGCATCTCCTCGGTGTGGCCGCGCAGGCGCTCGATCTGCGCTTGCGTCCGGCGCTCCGCCGTCAGGCGCGCGATCTGCTCCTCCAGCCCCTGCCGCACCTCCCAGAGTTCGAGCAGGGTGTCTTCCTTCACGTCGAGCAGGAAGGCCAGGCTCTCGCGCACCGTGGCGAGATAGGGGTCGACCGTGAGGTTGCGGAGATACGCGCCCTGCCCGCTCCTGACTTCAATCAGCCCCGTGGTGTCGAGGGCGCGCAGGGCCTCTCGTACCGAAGGCCTCCCGATGCCGAGCGTCGCCGCGAGTTCGCGTTCTGAGGGCAGCCTGTCGCCGGGCGCGATCTTGCGCTTTCGGATGAGCCGCTGGATCTGCTCCACCACGTCTTCGTAAAGCCTCGTTTTTCTCACCGGCCTGAGCAAGAAACCGCCTCCCTGGGGACGCAAACCATCCCGAGCGATGAACGAAACCGAACGGGGATTATCACTGTATTTATCAACCTGAAAACTTCCTGGTCAGATGGTATGACCACTACCAGCCCGCACCCGCCCTTGTCAACAGGTGTGAGCACATTTTTCATCTCGTGAGCCGCGCGCATGGGGTTGTTGAGAAACCTTTGTCAAAGGAGCAACCCCCCCTACCCCCCCTTGTCAGGGGGGTAAGAAAGAGCAAACCCTCCACCACATCGGCGAGGGGCGTCGCCTTTTTTTACCCCCCTGACAAGGGGGGTAGGGGGGGTTGCCTTTATCCCCTGAGAAGAAAGACTTTTCCAACACCCCCGCATGCGCCCCCGCGTTGCCGCTCTTATCTTGAAGGGCGTATAATCGCGCCCCATCAAGCGCGCTTCACCGCCCCCTCACCGAAGGAAATCCCTTGGCACGCGACTACACCCTCTCCGCGCATCTGTTCGCCTACGAGGCGCTCCGCTTCGAGCACTTGAAAGAAGCGGCTGACGCCGGTTTCTCGAAAATCGAACTATGGGCGATGACGCCCAATTTCGATGTGGGCGATGAGGCAAAGCTGGATGCCCTCAAAAACTGGCTGGCGGACCTCTCCCTCACGGCATCCAGCTTTCATGCGCCTTTTTACGCCGATCTGAGTGAAGCAAGACAAGGGCGCTGGCTCTCCCTCGCTGATCCCGACGCCGGTGCGCGCGCAGAAGCGCTCCAGAAAACGACAAGCGCCCTGCGGGCCTTCCGCCCCCTGGGAGCGAGAATCGCCGTGCTCCATCCGAGCGCGCCGGGAAGAGCGGGGGACGGGGACACCTACGAGGCGCTGGAGGCGAGCATCGAACGGCTTCTCCCGGTGGCGGAGGAGACCGACGCCGTGCTGGCGCTCGAGAACATCCCCTCGGCTCTGGGCTGCGCGGAGCCGCTCGCTGATTTCGTCTCCCGCATCGATCACCCGAGGCTCAGAATCTGCATCGACACCGGCCACGCCCTCATCACGGAAGGGGAAAACACCAAAAACGCCGTCGCGCGGCTCGCGCCCCTTTGCGCCGCAACGCACCTGCACGACAACGACGGACGAAACGACACGCACCAGATTCCCGGCGAGGGCGCGTTCGAGTGGCCCTCCTTTTTCGCTGCGCTCGATGCTCAAGGCTACGCGGGAACGCTCGCGCTCGAACTCAGAAGAAAAGACGAGCCTTACGCCGAGACGCTGGCCACCGCAGCGCGCGCGATGAAGACGCTCACTCCACATATCAAACCGAGTCCCGCATGAAGGCGAACCTCGCGGAGCAGACGCATGAGCGACTGAAAACACTGGCGCAGGAGCATTTCGGCGCGGACGTCACCTCGCTCACGCCGCTTGCCGGCGACGCCTCGACGCGCGACTACGTCCGCCTCACCCACCCTGGCGGCGCGCGGCCAAGCTCGGTCGGCATGATCATGCCCGAACCCTTCACGAAAGAGACACTCCCCTTCATCGACGTGTGCGCGCATTTGGGGGAAATCGGCGTCAGGGTGCCTGAGATTTTCGGGATGGACGAGGCGGCGGGCGTCATCCTCCTGGAGGACTGCGGCGATGACTCGCTCGAAGACGTCTGGCGGCGCGGCGGATGGGAGGAAGCCGGGCCGCGTTACGACGAGGCCATCGACATGATGGCCGCCATGCAGGAGGCTCCGAACACGCCCGCAGACGGGAGAATCGCCCTCACGCGGCGCTTCGACGCGGAATTCTTCACGAACGAACTCCACCACACCCGCAAATACGCGTTCGAGAGCCTCCTCGGGATGGCGACGGATGAGCGCGCGTTCGATGCAGCGTTCCGCTCATTGTGCGGGGAAATCTGCCGGATTCCCTTCCGCCTCACCCACCGCGACTACCACGGCAGGAACCTGATGGTGCTGGATGAAGCGGTGATCGCCATCGATTTTCAGGATGCGCGCATGGGGCCGGCCACCTACGATCTGGCCTCTCTCGTCTTCGACAGCTACGTCGATCTCGGAGCCGGCGCGCGGGAATATCTCATCGACCGCTACTGGGAGACTTGCGGCCACCGCCTCTTCTCGGCTAAAGAAGAATACCAACGCGCCCTGCGCGGGACAGCCATACAGCGAAACCTGAAGGCCATCGGCACGTTCGCCTATCAGAAGGCGGCCCGAGGGGCGGAGCGCTATCTGGCGAGCATTCCGCATACCGTCCGGATGGTGCAGGAGCATTTCGAAAAAAGGAGGGACCTGGGGCCTCTTCATGCTTCGCTCGAGCCCTTCCTGGACGCGCTTCTCAAGTAAAGGAGTCATCCCCTTTTGGATTTCCTCAAAAACACGTTCCTCACGTCGGTGGAGCTTTGCCTGTATGATTTTCTGCACACGGAAGAAATACCGCCGAGCGAGGCGAGAATCGAGGTGGAGCACGTCATCCTCGACGCCGCTTCGGAGAACCGCCACCTCATCACCGACGTTCAGGGCGAGAGCCTGACGGCGCGGCGCTTCGAGCGGGGCGAGAAGTGCTTCGTCGCGCTCGAAGACGGCAAGGCGGTCAGCTACATCTGGGGCGCGCGCGGCGTGGTGGGCGTGGAGGAGATCGACAAGGCCGTGAAGCCCGAGGCCAGGGAAATCTATCTCTACGACGCCTTCACGCTGGAGCCCTGGCGGGGGCGGAACCTCTATCCCGCCGTGCTCAGGCGCGCGCTCGAATACGGGGAGAAGCTGGGCCTCGCGCGCTCGCTCATCTTCGTTGAGGCGAAGAACATAGCCTCGAGGCGCGGCGTGGACAAGGCGGGCTTCATCCAGTTCCAGACGCTCTACCACAACCGGTTTTTCGTCTTCAGCCGCTCGAACCTCTCGGACCCCCTGGAGGGGCACCCGACGGCCACGTTCGTAGGTCTTGAGTTCGCGTAACGGCGGAATCAACGCGCGCCCGCGGGCGCGATGGATGCGAAGGAATCCCGATGTCGCAAAGTTCTTGCTCCGCATTGCAGATAGAAGCCTTCACGGCGCCCGAGGCGTTCACGGGTCTGGAGACCGAATGGCGCGCGCTGATGGCGCGCTCCGCCCACGCGCACCCGTTCTACGACCCCGCCTGGCACGCCGCGTGGTGGCGGAACTTCGGCGCGGGCGAGTTGCGCGTCTACGCCCTGCGAGACGAGAGCGGCGCGCTCGCGGGCGTGGCGCCCTTCGTGCTGAGCGAGGGCGGGCGGCTGCGCCTGACGGGCGGGGACGACCTCTCGGACTACTTGGACATCATCGCCGCGGACGGCGCGCATCTCGCCTGCTGGCGGGCGGTTCTCGCCGCCCTGGACGAGCCCGAAGCGCCCGAATGGCGCGAACTCTCCCTGCGCGGGATTCCCGAAGCCTCCCCCACGGTCGCGGCGATAGAGGAGTTGACGGGCGGGGCCGCCTCGATATCCGAAGAAGAGGTCTGCCCCGTCATCGCCCTTCCCGACTCGTGGGATGAATACACCGGGATGCTCGCGCCGCGGGACGAGCGCGACCTGAGGCGCAAGATTCGCAAGGCCAACATGGAGGCGGGGCTGGAATACGAGCGGACGGAATCGGCGGACGCGCTCGCCGGTGATCTGGAGGATTTCATCACCCTTCACGCGCTGAGCCAGCCGGAGAAGGCGGATTTCTGGAACGCCGACAGGAGGGCTTTTTTCGGTGACGTGACCAGGGCGATGCTCGGGCTCGGCTGTCTGGATTTGTCGATCATGCGCGTGGACGGCCACCCCGTCGCGGCCAACCTCTCCTTCGATTACGCGGACAGGATATATCTCTACAACTCGGGCTTCGACCCGGTGGAGCACGAGTTGAGCGGGGGTCTGGTGCTGCTCGCCCACAACGTGGACGAGGCGATTCAGGCGGGGCGCGCGTCGTTCGACCTCTTGCGGGGCGATGAAGCCTATAAATACCGCTTCGGCGCACAGGATGAGCGCGTGATGCGCATCCGAATCGAGCGGAGCGCGCGATGAAAGCAGAGGCCACCCGTCTCGCCATCCTCTCGATGCACACCGACCCTTTAGCTCCCCTGGGGGGCGACTTCACGGGCGGGATGAACGTCTACGCCCGCGAGGTGGCGAAAGCGCTCGCGAGCCTCGGCGTCGGTGCGGACGTCTTCACCCGCCTGGAATCGGCTTCGTCCGCCAGAGAGGTCCCCATCGCGGCCGGGGCGCGCCTCATCCGCATAGAGGCAGGCCCCAGGGAAAGACTCGACAAGGACGCGCAAGTCCAATGGGCCGACGACTTCGCGCGGGGCATCGCAGCGTTCGCGGAGAAAGACGGCGCGCATTATGACGGCGTATCCGCCCATTACTGGCTCTCGGGCCTCGCGGGCGAGATTCTGGCCAGGACGTGGGGCGTTCCCCTCGCCCTCCGCTTCCACACGCTGGCCGCGCTCAAGAACGACGCCCTGCCGCGTGACACAAGGCGCGAGTCGGATATACGGCTGGCGAGCGAACCCCGGCTCGCGCAGACGGCGGATGCGGTTCTGGCCTCATCGCCCGCCGAAGCGCGCGCGATCAGCGAAATATCGGGCGGACGGCAAGTCCACGTCGTCCCCTGCGGCGTGGACCTCGAGACCTTCCGGCCCCATCCGAAGAACGAGGCGCGCGCGCGTCTGGGCCTCAAGCCGGACCCCGCCTATATCCTGAGTGTGGGCCGCATCGAGCGCGTGAAGGGTCTCGACCGCCTGATAGAAGCCTTCGCCCACATGCGCAAGGAGCGGCCGGGGCCGGATGTGCGTCTTCTGCATTTAGGCGGCGAGATAAGAGAAGGCGCGGCGAGAACCGGAGAAAGCTACGGCGCAGAAGATTTCGCCTCGCCCGCGCAGGGAGCGGAAGTCGCGCGTCTGGAAGACTTGGCAGGCAAACTCGGCGTGGCGGAAAATCTGATCTTCGCAGGAGCCAAGCCGCAGGAGGCGCTGCCGCTGTATTATTCCGCCGCCGACCTCTTCGCCCTGCCCTCTCGCTACGAGAGCTTCGGCATGACGGCAATCGAGGCGGCGGCGTGCGGACTGCCGACGCTCTCTTTCGACGTGGGGGGAATCTCCCAGGCGGTAAGCGAGGGCGTGAGCGGACACCTCATCGCGGAGGGCGATATAAACGCCTACGCGCGGAAGATGATCCAAACCCTCGAAAACCCCCGTGAGCGTCCCTGCCGGGCGGCTACCCGATGGGCGGAATCTTTCGCCTGGAGGCGCATCGCGGAGGCGGAACTCGATATCCGGGCGCGCCTGCGAGATACGGCTGCGCTCTCATCACCACACGCTTCATAGACACGGAAGGAAACGCCAGTGAGTCAAGAAGAGTTCAGAAACATACTCGTCGTCGTCGCCCACCCCGACGACGCGGAACTGTCCGCGGGGGGCAGCATCGCCCGCTGGACGCGGGAGGGCGCCGCCGTGCGGACGGTCGTCTGCACGAACGGGGACAAGGGCACGAAGGATGACATCAGCCCCTTCGACCTCGCCAGGATCCGCGAGGCGGAACAGCTCGAAGCCTCTCGCATCCTGGGCGTCAGGGAGACGCTGTTCCTGCGCCACCGCGACGGGGAACTCGAGGACACGCGCGCGTTCAGGAACCAGATCGCCTTCCTGATACGCCACTTGAAGCCCGACACCATCCTCACCCACGACCCGTGGCGCACCTACTACCAGCACCCCGACCACCAGGCCATCGGCCACGCCACGTTCAAGGCGGTGGTCTACGCGCGGGACCACCACTTCCTGCCCGAACTCACCTACGCCGGCATCGGCGCGCATCACACGAAGAACCTCTTGTTCCTGAACACGCGGGAGCCGAATTTCTTCGTGGACATCACCGAGACATTCGACACGAAAGTCCGCGCGGTGTGCGCGCACAAGTGCCAGATCAAAAACCCCGAAGCGTTCGAGAAGCGCACCCGCCAGCGGCTCGAAGACGCAGGCCGCGCGGCGGGCTTTCCGGTAGCGGAGTCTTTCGTCATCACGCGGATGCGCGAAGGCTAGGGCGCGCATGAACGAGGAAACGCCGGAAACCAGGGCCGGCCGGCGCATCATGGCCGGCTTCGAGGGAACCGCCGCCCCGGCCTCGCTCCTCGCTCGCGTCCGCGCGGGCAGGATCGGCGGCGTCATTCTTTTCAAGAGAAACATCGAGACCGCCCGCCAGACAGGGGCGCTCATCGCCTCCCTGCAAGAAGCCGCCCTCGACTCCCAGCTCGAAGCTCCGCTCCTCGTGGGAATCGACCAGGAAGGCGGGCGCGTGAGCAGGCTCTCCGATGACTTCACGCTCTTCCCGGCGGCGCGGGGTTTCGGCGACGCGGGCGACCATACCCTCGCGCGGGAAGCGGCAAGGGTCACCGGCAGTGAATTAGAGGCTATCGGCGTGAATATCAACTTTGCGCCCGTCGCCGACATCCTCACGAACCCCGAATGCGCCGTCATCGGCGACCGCGCCTTTGGGGAAACGCCGGAAGTCGTCGAGTTGATGGGCGCGTCCATAACCACCGGCCTTCAAGAGGAAGGCGTCGCCGCGTGCGCCAAGCACTTCCCCGGCATCGGCGACATGGCGCCCGACCCCCACGAGGTGCTGCCGACCTCGCGCATCACGCTCGACGATCTGAGAGCGCGCGAACTGAAGCCGTTCCGGCATCTCATCCGCCGCGCGCCTCCCGCCTGCGTCATGGCCGCCCACGCGGTTTTCGAGGCGATAGACGAAACGACTCCCGCGAGCCTGTCCCCCGTTTTTCTTCAAGATATCCTGCGCGGAGATCTCGGCTTCCGGGGCGTCGCCGTCACCGACGACCTGGACATGGGCGCGATAGAAGACCCGGCGGATGCGGCCCTGCGCGCCGTCATCGCCGGGGCCGACATCGCCCTCATCTGCCACTCCGAAGACGCGCAGGAACGCGCCGTCGATGCGGTTGCGGAAGCCATCCGGAGCGGCGATATATCCCCCGAACAGGAAGAGGCGTCTTCTGACCGGATACGCAGGTTGAAAGAGAGCTACTGCCGCCCGAACTGGCGAGCGGAGATGCTCGAGGTTATCGGGTGTGCTGCGCACCGGGAGGCGAGGGAGAGGATCGTCGCGGCCCTAAAAGGAGCCAGACAGTCAGGGAACAAAGGCACCCCCCCCTACCCCCCCTTGTCAGGGGGGTAAAAAAAGGCGACGCCCACCGCCGGTACAGGGGCTTTTGTTTTTTCTTGCCCCCCTGTCAAGGGGGGGTAGGGGGGGTTGGTTTTGAGTTACGCTACACGTTAAACCGCACGTGAAAGATATCGCCGTCCTTGACGACGTAGTCCTTGCCTTCCAGCCGCAAGGTTCCCCTGTCCCGCGCCGAGGCGAGCGAACCCGCCGCCATGAAGTCGGGGAACGAGATCACCTCCGCGCGGATGAAGCCCCGCTCCAGATCGGAGTGGATCGTCCCTGCCGCATGAAGGGCGACCGTGCCCGCACGGACCGGCCAGGAACGCACCTCGTCCTCCCCCACGGTGAAGAAACACCGGAGGTCGAGAAGAGCGAACGACGCCTGAACCACCTTGTCGAGCGCGGAGGATTCGAGGTCGTAATCGGCGAGAAACGCAGCCCTCTCATCGGCGGGCAACTGCGCGAGTTCCTCTTCCAGACGCGCCGCCAGGACGACGGGCGTCTCGCCGTTCAGTTTGGCGAACGCGTCCGCCTCCCCCAGCTGATCCTCGCCGATGTTCACCACGACGAGCAGCGGCTTGGCGGAGAGAAAGCCGAACCCTTTCACGGAGCGCGCCTCTTCCTCGCTCATATCAAGTGAGCGAACCGGGCGGCCCTCTTCGAGAACCTCGCGAATGCGGCCCAGGAGTGCCAACTCCGCCGCCTCGGCCGGGTCTTTCTTGACGCGCACCAGCTTCTCCAGCCGCTCCATCCGGCGCTCGACGACGGCGAGGTCGCGCAGCATCAGGTCGAAGCGCACGTCCGCCAGATCGCGCGCGGGGTCGACGCTCTCCTTCGGGTGCGGGACGCCCGCGTCCTCGAAGGCGCGCACCACCACCAGAAGCGCGTCCGCGCCCTCCAGCGCCTGCGGGATGGCCTCGGCGCTCTTCGCGGCGCCCGCATCGCCCACGCCCGCGTCCACGAAGTTGACGCCCGCATACGTCGCCTTTTTCGGCTTGAAGACGCCGCTCAGGGCGTCCACCCGGGCGTCCGCCACGGCAGCCGCGCCGATGTTCACCCGCGCCGCGCCGTATCCCCCCGTTGCGGCAACGCCGCCCGTGAGCGCGTTGAACAGCGTCGTCTTGCCCGATGCGGCCGGACCGATGATGCCAATTTTCACGTCTTGAACTCCCTGATGAGCCATGAACGAACAAACGCGCGGGAGTGTAGGAGAACGGAGGCAAGAGGTCAAAAGATAAAAGGGATTGTGGGTCAAAGCCTACAAAGGGAGGAAAGGTTACCGGTCGTGGAGGGGTATGGGGTTTGTAGGGACAGGTCGCGACCTGTCCCTACGGACGTGCGTGGTTATCCTTCGTCATTCGGGCGAAAACCGGAATCCATTTGTTTTGTCTTTGATTTTTTTTCTGATTGGTTTCCGCCAATGACGGGTGATGAAAAGCCGGAGCATAGTCATTCTGCGTGAGAATGGATTCCGGCTTTCGCCGGAATGACGGCGGTGGTTGCTTCCAAGCGAAGAAGTAGGGAAATCATTCCCCCTTGTAGAGCACCCAAGAGCCACTCCCCCCTTTAGGGGGAGTCGAGGAAGCCGAACCGATAGGTGAAGGCTGAATCGGTGGGGGGTAAAATGCGTTTTATCGCCAATCCGAATTATCCCCCCCACCGAATCGCTTTCGGGCTTACGCCCTCAGCTCTTCGACTCCCCCTCAAGGGGGGAGTGGCTCTTGCCTAGCTCGTCTTATTGTCTAGAAGAGGGGTGATTGGGGAAGCTTTTTGATGTTGCTTATTCTTCGTCGAGTTTTTTTAGTTCTTGCACAGCCCGGCCTGCGAGGCTTTCATTACCAGCCAGCCGCGCTAAATCACGCGCTTTCTCGAAATCTTTTCTAGCTTCAACTTTACGGCCTAATTTAGCCTTCGCAAGACCCCGGTTGTTATAGGCCTTCGTATAATGTTGGTTTAATCGAATCGCCTCGTCGTAATCTATGATGGCGGCTGTGTATTGACTCAGTTTGAACTTTGCATTGCCTCGGTTGTAGTAGGGTTGGGCCAGATTTGGGTTTAGACGGATA
This sequence comes from bacterium, assembly GCA_022825065.1. Lineage (GTDB taxonomy): Bacteria > UBA8248 > UBA8248 > UBA8248 > UBA8248 > Bin107. The sequence goes on along the minus strand of JAJDYR010000045.1, from coordinate 8,903 downwards.
GCCTCATTGTAATCCTTGATGGCGGCTTTTTGTCGGCCAAGATTGCTTTTCGCAGTCCCCCGGTTATTATAGGTTTTACCTAAATTTGGATTCAGTCGGATAGCTTCGTTGTAGTCCGCGATAGCGGCATCGTGTTGTCCTAAGTCGCTCTTCGCATGACCCCGGTTGTTATAGGCTCCAACATGGTCCGGTTTGAGGCGGATGGCTTCGTTGAAATCTGCAATGGCGGCTTTATGTTGGCCTAGGCTGATTTTAGCAGTCCCCCGGTTGTTATAGGCTGCAGCATAGTCCGACTTAAAACGGAGTGCTTCGTTGAAATCCGCGATAGCGGGTAAGAATTTCTTTAGCTTATTCTTTGCATTCCCCCGATTGAAGTAAGCTGTGGCATAGTCAGGTTTCAGGTGGAGCACCTCGTTGTATGCAGCAATCGCATCTTGGAGTTTTCCCTGTTTCTCGAGTAGAAAACCAACGGAAAGCCTAGATCTGGCGGCAAGATTATTATCGCTAGCTTCCGCGGCGGAACTTGCGATATCAGACCATTTATTAATGGCCTCTTTGAACTTTTCCTGTTGTTGGAATTTGAACGCTTCTTTAATCGCCTCACCCAACAGGGCGGTTTGAGGGTTTTTGCGGAAATTTTCGATAGCCTTTTCTGTCTTATCAGGATCATTCGAGAAGCTCTCGGCACCAATCCTTTTGATGTACTCTCTTATTTCTTTGTTTGATTTTCTAATTTCTTCAAGAAGTTGTTGATTTTCTCCCTGGAATTTTGGGAAGTACCCTAGAGCTATCAAGATACTAACTATTATACCGAGTAGACCTAACCCCCAGCCTATCATGTCTTTTCGATTAAACGACTCTTTGGGCCAAGGCTGATTATAATGACCTTCCTCTTTATCCCCTTCAGGAGGAATTGTTGGTTCAGGAGACGAAGTCTTTCCCTTGGCTTCATCATCAACCATCTATTCCTTCACCTCCATCAGAGCAACCACCTGAAATACATTATGTCGTCGCATCAAACGAAACCCCTCACCCCAACCTGCTCACATACACCGGACTCGACCAGGCCTGGCCGCCGTCGACCTGGAGGACGCGCACCCAGTAGGGATTGACGGCGCCGGAGGAGGCGTCCTCGTCGGTGAACTGGAAGCGCGCGCTCCAGTCCTTGAGGGTCGGGGAGACTTCGGCGACGAGAACGCGGATGTTCACGCCGCCGGCGGGGATGATGGTGGGTTCCGCCGAAATGTCAGAGAGCGGGATCTCGAAACTCTTGACGTTGCTGAAGAAGGAAAGCCGCGCGTCGCCGGGGGCGTCCACGTCGATGAGCACGCCGTCGGGGTCGCCGGAAGTTGCGGTGGCGAAGCGGAGCAGCTTGTTCGACACGCGTGTGATCGCGTCGTCGTACTGATCGAGCGCGTAGGGCGTGTGCGCGAGCATCGCCCCCCTGTCGAGTGCGATGCCGCCGCGCCATTCGACCTTCTTGTCGCGCCCGCTTTTTTGCGTCACCCCGCTCCACTGCACGCGGATGCGCCGAACGCGGCCGCCGCCGTCGGGCGCACTCACCGGATGGCGGTGGATGGTCTTTGCGCCGCGCTTGAGTTCCACGTCCAGAAGAGGCGCCGTGCCGTGGACCTCGACCTTGATGGTCGGCGAACTTTCTACCTCCACCTCCTCGCCCATCAGGGCCTCCCCGCAGGCGGTCTTGAGATAGATGCGCTCGCCGTTCGTGGCGTAGGTTCTGCGCGCGCGCATCGCCTCCCAGACGGCCTCGCGCGTGAGTTCCCTGGCATACAGGCCCATCAAGCCGCCCTTCACGTCGAAGGTGACGACGTTGTTCGAGCGGCGGTTGGGGTAGACAAGCCCCTGGCGGCCCGTGTGGTCGTCGCTCCCGCCGATGAAGCCGACGCGGAAGCCGCGCGCGAGCACTTCCTCGGCGAACCACTCGAAGGTGCCGTGGTGGGAGTGGATTTCCGCGAGATGGACGAACTCGGGGTCGAAGAAATCGAGATTGCACGCGCGTCCGCCCACGTGGGCGACGCTCATCACGTCCTTCCGGCCCCGGAATGTCTCCCACAGGGCCGAGATGGGGAACCTGTCGTCATCGACATCCGAGAGATCGTCCACGCCCGCATGGGAACTCCTGTGGATGGTTCCCGCATCGCCCGCGTAGTAGATGTTGTAATCGCCCCCGCCCGATCTCGTGCCCGACCACTCGTAACCCAGGAGCGTCACGAAGCGGCCCGGCTCGTTGAACGCCTTGCACTCGCGCACGACCTCCGCCCAGTCCTCCTTCTTGACCCTGAAATCGTTGCCCTGCCACGCGGCGACATCCACGCCCGCCTTGTCGCGCGCGAAGCGGAAGTATTCCTCCACCGTACCCGTGCCGACCGTGGAGCGCGTCTGGCCGTGGATGTCCCCCCAGAAGAGGGAGTAGGGATCGTCAGGCGCTTTCGGCAGAATCGGCGGGCTGAGAGATACCAGCCCCGCCGGGTCCTCGAGCCGCAGGCGGTAAGGCCCCTCGCCCGTGAGCCGCGCGCCGCCTGTGCGCTTCACGCCGCCGTCATCAGCTGAAAATTCCACCCGGCCCGGCGCCTCATCCTCCTCGCGCCAACTCCTGAGGCTCTTGCTGACCGAGACCTCGCCAATAAATTCTTCCGCCGGGTTCCCCCAGCTGTCCACGCCGCGCACGATGGCGGAGAACGCCTCGCCGCGCGGTGGCGTCTGGGGACAGGCGAGATGCCAGGTTTCGGGCGCGCCGCCTAAGACGCGGATTTCGGGGTCGTTCTCGAGCTCGTAGAAATGCTTGCGGTTGAAGGTGTCCACGACGATCTTGAACGTGTGGCGCGTCTCGGGGAACGTCTGCGCGCGGATGCCCGGCCCGCCGCCCGCGGTATCGCCCAGGACGAGCGTGACCTCATCGCCCTCGCATAAAAACCCCTTCGCCACGCGTATGGCGACGCCGGAGCGCCAGTCGTCGAGATAGCCCTGTTCCTGATAGGAGGGCGCCAGGCCCACCTCGGGATTCGAGCACGAGACGCTCACGTAGCCCGACGCGGCCGGAGCATCGAACTGGGGTATCTCCATGTCGCTCGATAAGCGTTTGCAGACCAGTATCTGCGCGCCCTCGTCCACCCCGTACCTGCCCGCCGTGAAGATGACACGCCGGGTGAAAAACGCCCCCGCCACGACGGGGGTTTCGGGCTCCACGCGGGCGCTTCCCACGTCGAAGCGGTAGGGGTCCAGTCGTTTGTCCATCAGGAGGGTTCCTTTGGCTTATGCGAAAAAAGAAGGCCTCACGCGGCCCTAGTCCGAATAGATGCGGGCCTCGTCCACGAAGCGGGAGAAGAGCTGCGCCGCCCCGTCCATGTCGGCGTAGCCGTAGGCCGACATGGATTCGGGATGCCACTGCACGCCCACGACGAACTGGTGCGAGGGGGACTCGATGGCCTCGATGACACCGTCTTCGGTCTTGGCCGAAACGCGCACGCCCGGCCCGACCTCGCGCGCGCTCTGGTGGTGGTGGCTGTTCACCACCGACGAAGCGCCCAGCACCTCGCCCAGGATGGAATCGCCGATCTCTATCTCGTGGAACGTGTAGGTGTTCTCGTCCGTGTTCTCGGGCCGATGCGTGAGCGCGCCCGGCACCTGGGAGGGGATGTCCTGATAGAGCGTGCCGCCCGCCGCGATGTTGATGACCTGCATCCCGCCGCAGATGCCGAGCACGGGCATGTCGCGCGACATGGCGCCCCGGCAGGCCGCCATCTCCGCCGTCTCGCGCTTGGGGTTCGTGGGGCTGCACTCGGGCAAGCGCTCCTCGCCGTAGAGCATGGGGTCGATGTCGTGCCCGCCGCCCGAGATGATCAACCCGTCGATGCCCAGGAGCAACGAGACGCTCGCCTGCTCGTCTTCCACCGCGGGGAGCAGCAGCGGCGCGCCGCCCGCCTTGATGACGGACTCCACATAGGCGTCCATGAGCACGTGGCGCGGGCGCACCTTGGGTTCTTCGGGGAAATTCCGCTTGCCCACGTCGCAGGTGATTCCGATTCTCGGCCGTTTCATCCGTCCCTGCCTCCCTTGCCTGAAACATAAAAAACCAAATGAAAACGCATAAAAAACTTCCCGCTCGCTTACTTCAGGTGAATAATCCATATCACCACATTTAGGGCGAAACGAAAACCGCGCGCGCCCATGAGGCGAAAAACGCACCATGTGGCTGCGCCCGGGCGGATGAGGGTTGTTGGGAAAGCTCCCTTGTCAGGAGACAAAGGCAACCCCCCTACCCCCCTTGTCAGGGGTCAAACGCGAGTGATGAACGAGCGTTTGCATGAGCCATTGACGAGAAACATATCTTCTTGCAAAACCTCCCTCTTCGGTCGGTTTTGACCCCTGACAAGGGGGGGTAGGGGGGGTTGCTTTTCCAGGCGAGAGCCTGCGCCGCCGGGCGGCGCAGGGGTGGATTCGCGCGCCTTCGCCCTTTATAGTCCGAATCGGGAGTTTGATGGGGGTTCGCTTCTTCCGTATCTCACGCTCCCGGCGCCGGCCACGCGCTTCGTGGCGATGATGGAGGTTTGCCGGATCGTGTTCCGACTCTACTTCACGCGCCTGATATTGCCCATCCTCTTCGTGGCGGGGATGGTGGCGATTCCCTTCGTCTGGCTGCCCGACCTCGCGCCGCCGGAGAAGCCTCCCGCCGCAGGCGAAAAGGCGTCCGGCCAGGCGGCGGAGAAAACCCGGCGCGCCACGCCGTTTCAGAAGACGATGACGATAGGCTTCGCGCTCATTCTCGTCTCGGTGACGGCGGGGGGGTTCATGCTCTACCGCATCACGCGCTCCCAGACGGCGAGCTGGCGACGCCGCTTCGCGCCCCCCAAGCGCCGGGAGCGGTGAAAGGGGGCATTATATGACCGATACGGAAATGACCCGCGCACCGATTCCAAACGAGGAAACCCGCGAAGCCATTCGGCAGGCGCGCGCCGGGGAAGGGCTAAGCACGTATGCCAGCGTCGAGGAGTTGATCGCCGAACTCGACGATGCGTAGGGGCGGTTCGCGAACCGCCCCTACAGAAGAAAATCTCCCACAAACCACAATCCTTTCCTCTTAACGCCGCATCTTAAGAGACGCGCCGCTCAGGACGGACGACCCCGCCGCGTAGGCCAGGCACATGAGGGCGAGGGCCTCCACGCTCACGCCGTAGTCGATCATCCAGCCGAAGACGACGGGCGAGAGCGCCGTCGACACCACCATGAACGAGGTGGCGAGGGAGCGGATGGCGCCGAGGTTCTCCACCCCGTAGATCTCCGCCCAGATGGCCCCGCCGATGGTGATGCGCACGCCGACGGTGATCCCCGTCAGGCCCATGTAGAGGATGGCCGCGGACCAGTGGTCGGAACTCGCCAGCGCCAGAAGCCCGGCGCACAGAGGCGCGAGATGCCAGGGGAGGATCCGGACCGCGCCCACGCGATCCACGACGGGGCCGGTGAGCAGCGTCAACGAGACGGAGAAAAGGGTGTAGAGCGTGTACGCGCCCGTGAAGAAGGCGAGGCTCCACCCCTTGGCCTCCACCAGATGCCCCATGTGGAAGAAAAAGCCCGTGGCGATGAACGAGGGCGCGAGGGAAACGGGCATGATGAAGTAGAAGCGCAGGTCCTTGAGCACTTCCCTTCTCCCCCACACCCCCTGGGGGCCGGAGGCGGACGCCCCCGGCACGCGCGTCTTGCGACCTAAATGTTCGTCCTGGTGCTCCGCAAGCAGCCAGGCGACGCTGGGAATCAGCACGAGGGCGGAGAAGGCCGCCATCACCAGCCAGATGTGCCGCCAGGAGAGCCACGCGCTCAAGCCGACCGCCGCGAGCGCCATCACCGCCTGGCCCGAGGGCCCGCCCATCGAGATGATGCTCACGGCGCGCCCGCGCTCCGCTGCGAAATGCCGGCCGATGCTCGTCACCGAGGTATGGACCATCAGCCCCTGCCCCGTGAGCCTGAGCGCGAACAGGGCGAAGAGCAGCGCCGGGAAAACGGGCGCCGCCGCCATCAGGACGCAGGAGGCGACGAGCCCCAGGCAGACGCACAGGGCGAAGCGCTTCAGCCTCGTCCTGTCGATCACCTTGCCTATCCATATCAGGCACACCGCGCTCGATACGGTGGCGACGGCGTAGGCGAGGCCGAACTCCCCGTGGGAGAGCGAGAAGGCGGCCCGGATGTCGGTGTTGAACACGGCGATGAAATAGGACTGCCCGAAGCACGAGAAAAACGTGAGCAGGAGGCCGAAGGCCAGAAACCGGCGGTTGTTCCACGCGAAGGAGAGATATTCCAATGGCGGCCTTCATGAACGGGAGGGGGAATGTCGGTACAGGAGCAGTATAGCATGGGGCGGAAATATCAAGGAGATAAGCGTCTCCAAATCACTCCCCCCTGAGGGACTGGCTTCCCGAGGGGGAGAGACCGACCCTCGAGGGACTGTTGAAAAAGACACCCTTGGTCGGAATTGACCACCGCCGTCATTCCGGCGAAAGCCGGAATCCATTTTGACTTTTTACCGGGCGGGGCGGCCACGATCTTGTTGTTGGCCGGCGCCCGGATGCAGAATCCGGAGAATTCGCCTTTCGTGTTCGATTCCGCTCTTCCCCGTCCGAGAGTAGAGATGTCCGAGCGAGGAGACGAAAAAACAAAAGCGAAAATGGATTCCGGCTTTCGCCGGAATGACGGCCAAAACCCGAAACCGGGCGGAGGCGTCACTTCCTCCTCGATGGACTTTTTCAACAGCCCTCTCAAGGGGGAGTGAATTCTTTTGGCTCACCACCAGGTCAGAGGCATTTGCCTCATATCAACAAGGGCCGCCCTTACAAGCGTTTTCGCACCCGCAAGGACGGCCCCTGTTTGATGCGGCTCGCTACGCGTCGAAATACTCGCGCGTGACCTTGAAGACCATCGGCGCGAGCAGGAGCAGGCCGATGAGGTTGGGCACCGCCATCAGCCCGTTCAGCGTGTCAGACAGGTTCCAGACGAAGGCCACCTTCACGTTCGCGAAGCCGAGCGCCGCCAGCACCCACAGCCCCCGGTAGACCATGAGGCTGTTCTCGCTGAAGAGGTACTGCCAGCACCGCTCGCCGTAGTACGACCAGCCCAGGATGGTGGTGAAGGCGAAGACGGCCAGCGCGACCGTGACGATGTACTTCCCGCCCGCGATGGTGCTCTGGAAGCCCGCCGAGGTGAGCACGACGCCCGTGAGGCCCGCGCCGTCGCCGCCCTTCATCACCCACGCGCCGGAAGTAAGGATGACCAGCGCCGTCATCGTGCAGACCACGATGGTGTCGATGAAGGTGCCCAGCATGGCGATGATGCCCTGGCGCACCGGGCTGTTCGTCTGCGCCGCCGCGTGCGCGATGGCCGCGGAGCCCAGCCCCGATTCGTTCGAGAACACGCCGCGCGCGACGCCGAAGCGGACCGCCGCCACCACCGCCGCGCCCGCGAAACCGCCCGCCGCAGCCGCCGGAGTGAAGGCGTGGGTGAAGATGAGGCCGATGGCCGCGGGCACCGAGGCGATGTTGATCAGGATGATGATGAGCGCGGCGCCCACGTAGAGGGCGATCATCGCGGGCACGAGCTTGCCCGCCACCTCGCCGATCCGCTGGATGCCGCCCAGGATGACGAAGCCCACCAGCGCCGCCACGACGACTCCCGTGATCCAGGTGGGAACCAGGAAGCTGTCCTGCAGCGCGGTCGCCATCGAGTTCACCTGCACGGCGTTCCCGATGCCGAAGGCCGCCACCGCGCCGAACACGGCGAAGGCGAGCCCCAGCCACTTGGCGAGTTCGGGCGCGAATTCGCCCACGCCGTTTCTGAGATAATACATGGGCCCGCCCACGTACTTGCCCGCCGCGTCCACCTCGCGGTAGGTCACCGCGCAGACGGCTTCGGCGTATTTGGTCGCCATGCCGAACAGCGCGATGAGCCACATGTAGAAGATGGCCCCCGGACCCCCCAGGGCGATGGCGGTGGCGACGCCGGCGATGTTCCCGGTGCCGACCGTGGCGGAGAGCGCCGTCATCAGCGCGTTGAAGGGCTTGACCTCGCCCTCGCCTACGGCCCCGTCCTTGTCGTAGAGCAGCTGGAAGCCGTAGCCCACCTTGCGCCAGGGCATGAAGACCATCCCCAGCGTGAGCAGCACGCCCGTCACGCCCAGCATGCCGAGCATCGGCGGCCCCCAGGCGAAGGCGTTCACGGTGTTTATCATGGAATTCAGCCAATCCATCGCATCTACCCCCCTTTCCCTTGCTAAGAAGCCGGCGGAAGACTGCAGCATCCCGGCGAGACGGGCGGCGGACGGTAACCTATACCTCTGTTCTTAAAAATAACAGACGAAATCCGGGCGGGCAACGTCTCGTTTTCGGCGGGGGCAAAGGCACCCCCCCTACCCCCCCTTGTCAGGGGTCAAACGCGAGTGATGAACGAGCGTTTGCATGAGCCAGTGACGAGAAACACATTGTCTTGCAAAACCTCCCTCTTCGGTCGGTTTTGACCCCTGACAAGGGGGGGTAGGGGGGGTTGGTTTTCATGTAGGGGGCAATTAAACCGACCGAGGAGGTGTCGCCCCGTAGGGACAGGCCTCCGTGCCTGTCCTGATTCAAACCATCCTGCGAAAGAACTTGCGCGGCGATTGTATGGGTCGCATACATGCGACCCATATGCCACGAACCGGGCGGGCCGCATGTATGCGGCCCCTACAATAAACCCTCATTCATCGGGGCCTTTCCAACAACCCTTTTTCCCTTGCGCGGCCCCCCTCCTGCGTTCATAATCGTGACAATCGACACAAACGAGGAGGCGCGTCATGGACCCGGAAGGCGCATCCGATACGGCCACACCTGATAGCGAGGGCGTCGAACCCGGGGGCGATACCGCCC
>JAJDYR010000021.1 GCA_022825065.1 bacterium | reverse complement strand
GTATTCGTACGTGGTCATGGGCTTTCCCCGGAGTGGGCCACATATAACTCTCGTGGATGTTCAGTATAAAAAGTGGTTCCGCCCGCCGTCAAACCGGGGGACAAGGGCAACCCCCCCTACCCCCCCTTGACAGGGGGGTATAAAAAAGCCTCGCCCTTCCGCCGCGGGGTAAAAAAGGCCTCGCTCTTCCGCCGGGCTGAGGGGGTTTTGCTCCTTCGGGGTGGAGGGGTTTTGCTCTTTCTTGCCCCCCTGACAAGGGGGGGGTAGGGGGGGTTGCCTTTCCGGGGTCCGCCTTGCCGAAACCCCCCAACCCCCCTTAACAGGGGGGCCTTTTTCTTTTCTTGCCCCCCCGACAAGGGGGGTTGCTTTCACATCCCGTAGCGCAGCTTCGCCACCGCGCCCCGGTGGGCGAGCTGGCCCTGCGCGTAGCGCCCCGGCATGGCCGGCGAGCTCCAGCGGCCGGCGAGCTGCATCTCGACCAGCGACGCCCCCGCGGAGGCCAGGCTCTGCGCGCTCCCCACGCGCAGGCTGTGCCCGCTGATGCGCCCCTTCACGCCCGCGTCCCGGGCGCGGCGGATGATGATGCGCCGGAGGGTCCGCTCCGTCAGGCGCTCCGCCTGCACCCGGCCCGACTTGTGGACGCCCCGGAAGAGCGGCCCCTCCGTCAGCGCGGCGCCCAGGAGCCAGGCCCGCACGCGCTCCACGGTCGGCCCGCCCAGGAACTGCAGGGCGCCCTCGCCCTCCTGGTCCGTCTTGGAGCGCCGGATCAGCACCGTCTTCCCCTCGAGGTCCAGGTCATTCACGTCCAGCGCCGATATCTCCGATACCCGGAGCAGGGCGTCGCTCGCCACCGCGATGATCGCGGCGTCGCGCAGCCCGGCCAGCCCCCCCGCGCGTTCGGCCATCGCCGCCGCCCGGTCCGCCTGCTCCCAGCGCACCCCCGTCACCTGGCCGCGGCCGCGCTCCGCGGCGAGGCGCCTGAAGCCGGCCAGCACCCGCTCCGAAGCCGCCCCCACCGGGGAGGGCCGGCCGCCCAGCTTCGCCCGGAAGCGGAGCGCCGCGACCGTCATGGCGGCGCAGGCCGCGGAAAGCCCCTCCTCGTAGAGGTCCCCCAGGTACGCCGCCACCCCGGCGTCGGTCTCGGGGTATCCCGAACGCTCGAACCCCCGGAGCGCCGCCTCGTACGCCCGCCGCGTGTTCTTCGCCATCGAGGCCTTCGCCAGGTCCGCGGCCGCGCGGTCCGGGGCAGGCCCCCCGGCCGGCGTATTCGTCAAAGTGATGTCCTGGGTGGGGTCGGGTGGTGTCGCCCCCGTCGTCATGGTGAGAAGCCAACCTTCCGGGTCAGCGGCTGTTTCCATTCCCTGAGGCCGCCCGAGCGCCTCGCTACGCTCGAGAACCTCCTCGATGACAGAGTATAGACGACGGCGGGGAATTTCCAGGAAAAAAAGCTGATTCTGGACGCGGATATCCACCCGGGGCTGTGGATTTTCTGAATTCCGATAATTGCGATTACGGATAATACTATACACCTCTCCATGACATGTCAAGAGAAATTTTTGGGAATGAAGAACAATTTACTCATCATTCTACAACTTCTTTCGCAGATTTTCCATTTGTTTTCGCCTCGAAGGGGCCTGACGACCGGTAATTGCGACTCTTTATGTCTGCTAATCGCAAATATCGGCGTAGGCGATTTCCAGGGATTTCATTTCACGGGAGAACCGGTATGAGTCAGGCAAGCGCATGTGTAAGCGGAGAACCTCTTCTGGATGACTCCTGCGGGCGCATCGGCTTGAAGACGAAGTCGATGTTCACGGCCGATGGGCGCGCACCGCCCGGTACCGAAAGGCCGTTCAGGTTTCGTCAGCGTAAGTGCTCCACCACAAACGGAAGAATCAAACCAAAACACCTATTTTTAAAAGGAAAACAAAATGCCACCCACAACAGTAATTGCAAGGGCCGGTCCCGACATCACGGTCAAAAGCGGCCAAACTGTCACACTCCGGGGAATGGCCGTTATCGAGAACGCCGTCGGGGCCACCAGTTACCTCTGGACGCTCTTAGAGGGAACGGGCGGTTCTCTATCGGCCACCGATGTCGCCGAGCCTGATTTCACGGCCGACGAAGGGATAGAGGAAGAGAAGACACTTTCCTATATGTTCGCCGTTACCAACAACGGCGTCACGCACAGGGACCTTGTGTCCGTCATGGTCGTTCCTGAATCGGAGCCGTCCACCATTCTCGATGCCGTGAACGCCATGACGGAAGTCGTGCGCAGCGTCGCGGTGACCGGCCCCGATGGAGAGAAAGGAGAAAAAGGCGAGCCGGGTGAGCAAGGCCTTGCAGGCCCCGAAGGGGAGAAGGGTGACCCCGGCGAGCAAGGAGTTCAGGGTGAACGCGGAGAGAGAGGGGAACGAGGCGAGCCGGGTCAGGATGGCGCGAAAGGAGACAAGGGCGACAGGGGCGACCCTGGACCCCAGGGTCCAAAAGGACCCAAGGGTGACAAAGGCGACCCGGGCGAGCAGGGCATCCCCGGGGCAGCGGCAGAAAGAGGGGAACAGGGCCCGCAAGGTCCCGCAGGCGCACAAGGCCCCAAGGGCGACACGGGAGCGCAAGGCATTGCCGGCCCCGCAGGCCCGGCGGGACCGAAGGGAGATCAGGGAGCCACCGGTCTGCAAGGCCCGAAAGGCGATGACGGTGCCGATGGCGCGCCAGGCGCCGCAGGACCGCGAGGACCGAAAGGCGATACGGGAGCGCCGGGAGCACCGGGGCCAGCCGGCCTGCAGGGTCCCAAAGGAGATAAGGGGAACCCGGGCGACCGGGGACCTCGCGGTGAAAAAGGTGACTCGGGCGACAGAGGCCCCCGTGGACATACCGGCGCAAGAGGCGCGACTGGCCCGAGAGGAGCAAAAGGAGATACGGGCGATACCGGCCCTCGAGGTTTGCAAGGCAAAAAAGGCCCCAAAGGGGATTCCGGTGCGGCTTTGATCGCCGCGAGGCTGGCAGGGCTCTTGAGATGAAGTCGATGTCAACGACGGATGGACGCGCGCCGCAAGAAAACGCGCAAACCTGAATGCCGTTCGAGTTTCAGTTTCCGGTAGGACTACAACCGGACGCAACGCCCACGATGGTTCCTGATAATCACGCCCGGTGCAGCATCGCCGGCGTGGTCGTTCCATCACAAACGGAAGAATCAACCAAAACTCTTATTCATGAAAGGAACACTCAAATGCCACCCACAACAGTTCTAGCAAAGGCCGGTCCCGATATCACGGTTGAAAGCGGCCAGACTGTCACAATCCACGGAATGGCCGTTATCGAAAACGCCGTCGGAGCTACCTCCTATCTGTGGACGCTCATACAGGGTAAAGGCGGTTCTCTGTCGGCCACCGATGTCGCCGAACCTGAATTCACGGCCGATGAAGGAATAGAGGAAGAAACGACTCTTTCCTTTATGTTCGCTGTCACCAACAACGGCGTCACACACAGGGATCTGGTTTCCGTCATGGTCGTTCCTGAATCGGAGCCGTCCACCATCCTCGATGCCGTGAACACCATGACGGAAGTTGTCCGCAAAGTTGCAGTGGTTGGCCCTGCGGGCGAGAAAGGAGAAAAAGGCGAGCCGGGTGAGCAAGGCCCTGCGGGCCCCGAAGGGGACAAGGGCGAGCCGGGCGAGCAAGGCGTTCAGGGTGAACGCGGAGAGAGAGGGGAACAAGGCGAGCCCGGCCAGGACGGCGCGAAAGGCGACAAGGGCGACAGGGGCGACCCGGGATCCCAGGGTCCGCATGGACCCAAGGGTGACAAAGGTGACCCGGGCGAGCAGGGCATCCCTGGAGAGGCGGCTGCGAAAGGGGAGCAAGGCCTGCAAGGTCCCGCCGGCGCACAAGGCCCCAAGGGCGACACGGGAGCGCAAGGCGTTGCCGGCCCCGCAGGTCCGGCAGGACCGAAAGGAGATACGGGGGCCACCGGTCTTCAGGGCCCGAAAGGCGATGCCGGTGCTGTTGGTGCGCCTGGCGCCGCAGGGCCGCGTGGGCCGAAAGGGGATACGGGAGAAACTGGAGCGCCGGGGCCGGCCGGTCCACAGGGTCCCAAAGGCGATAAGGGGGACCAGGGGGAACGGGGACCTCGCGGTGAGAAAGGCGACAAAGGAGACAGGGGTTATCGGGGATACACTGGCGCAAGAGGCGCGACCGGCCCGGGAGGAGTAAAAGGAGACAAAGGCGATACCGGTCCTCGAGGTTTACGAGGCCCTGTAGGCCCAAAAGGGGATTCCGGTGCAGATTTGATCCGCACGATTCGGGAAACGAAATACACAGGGCAAGGTTCTTTCACTCGCTTTACCGGATGGAGTATCGACAAGGTGGGAAACGAAATCAAGTTGGTAAAGCATTACGAGAGACACGATGATGATGGCTCCGGAGACGACGCCGAATAATGTCACAGGAATTTCCGTATGTGATAAACGCGTGCCGGGGGGATGTGGATGAATGGAAGCATCTGCTGAATGACGCCCTGATTCACGGAACCCCGGAAGCGCCAATCATCAACTGGAAGGGAGAGCATTCCCCCCGGATGGTGGACATGCGGCTTCCGCTGACAAACGGCGCCCGGGCAGGATGGATCGGCAAGCATCTTGCCTGGGCGCTGCGCGGGGGCGTCTTCGATACCCGGGCCATCGCAAGCAGCGGCGTTCCGGGAACTCTTGTGGTCGGCGCCTTGCTCGCGCAACTTCCCGATATGAAAGCCTGCATTATTCGTCCCGAAAGAAAAAAGTATGACAGGCGGCGCATTGTGGAGGGCGCCCGGCCGGAAAGCGTTGTCTTTGTCGACGACATTTTATCGGGCGGATCCACCGCGATGCGCGCAATCAAGGTGCTGGGTGCAGAGGGAATCAGCGTGGAGGGCGTTCTGACAATCGTTTGCTACGACTGGAAGACAGGAGCAGCGCGCTTGTCCAGCGAGGGCGTCAAAGCGTTCCACCTGGTGCATCTGCAGAAAACGAATCAAGCGTCAAGAGAATCAGGCGCCGCTTTCTTCAAGGGCGAATTCAACCCCTAGCCAGGAGTCCGCGATGAGAGACACCGGGAACGCCGCTGGGGATATCACTTATCTGTTGATGACTACAATGATGACTCTAGTGGGTAATTGAAATGTCGAAAAAAACACTTCTCATGCTGTCAGGAGGACCTGACAGCGCGGCGGCCTTGTGGATCGCCGCGCAGGAAGGCCCCGTTTTGGCCGTCCATGTGCGCTTTGCTCCGAGAAAAAATCGAAGAAAAGCCGAGGAAACAGCGGCGCATAGAATCGTGGAATATGTTTCGCGACAAGTAGAACACGATATACGTCTCGATGTCGTGGATTACGATATTCCAGGAAATGTCGCCGATATCGTATACGATTGCTACCATTTGGCCGGATTGGAAGCCGTATACCTGATCGCCCACAAAGACATTCACCGGGTGGCGCGCATATCGAGCGATGAAACCTTCTTGAAGCCCATTTACGTTATGCGCCGGGAGCGTGCATCCATGGCCATAGAACGGATGGTGAATCTTTCCGTGGAGAGGAATGAACCATTCGCATGGTGGGACGTTTTCGGTTGGTCCAATCCGCTGAAACGTGAGGATTCGCATCTTCTTATGCCCGAACACCTCATGAGAATGTCAATCTCCTGTCGAAGGCCGGTACTGGACGGAGACGGTGAATGGTCCCCGTGTGGAAAATGTTTCAAGTGCAAGGGGATTCTGCCGAAACAAAGACAACCCGAAGCGTGTGGATATTCCGAATTGGTTTTTTTGTCCGGTGGATCCGGCAGTGCGACCGCTCTGTGGCTTGCCGCCAGGGAAGGGCCGGTTCTTGCCGTCCACGTACAGCTTTCCAATCATCCGATAAGAAGAAAAGCGGAGGAAGACGCCGCTCACCGCATAGTCAGTTACGTTCGCGAAAAATCCAGGCATCCCGTTCGTTTTGACGTGATCAAATACACGCCGGCAGCTGACACGCTCGGGGTCGCCCAAAACGATATGCACCACTTCGCATCCATCCGAGCCGCCTACGTGCTGGCATACACGGACATCAAGCGCATCTGGCGCGCCGCACCCGCTCACGATGCGGGATATTCAGCCAAGCGCGGCCAGACGCGACGCGCATGGGTCGCCTTCCACAACGCCTTGTGCCGGGACCGGCGCGGACTGGAGTGGCGTGATCCATTCGGCTGGCCCAACCCGATGCTCAAGGAAGATGCGCTGCGTATGGCGCCACAGGAGCTCATTGACCTCACGGTCTCGTGCCGCATCCTTTATCTGACGGCAGGGGAGGATGGGAAGAGTGCGGGCGATGTCATAAATGCAGAGGTGACTGGTCGTATGAGAACGGGAGGAATCCATGAAACCCGGTAAGTCGTTCGAGTTGAGCCCGACGCTCATGCGGCGCTTGCGGATGTCCACGAAGCGGTGGGAGGAGGCATGAAACGCTCAATGAGGCTATCGGAATTTCTTGCGGAGATCGGGCGCGCCGGAGGCATAGCGGCCCATGCCGCCAGCCAGTACAGCGAAGAACGGCTCCTGGATCACGGCACGTTCTGCAAGGACCAGAAAAGCTACAAGCCGGACACCATCGGGATCATCATTGACGGCAAGGTGATTCCCGCTCCGCGGTATGTGTTGTCCAGGGCGGGGGGATTGGCCCTCGGGCAACTGAAAGTCGAGTTCGAAGCAACCGTAGCTCTCGATTCCGTTGCCCAGGGGTATGGCTCCAAGGCGGAAACAAACAGCCCTGACATGAAGATCGACGTGCGTTTCAAGCGCGGGCTTTTCAGGAACGATACGCACGTCAAGGTCGTGGCCGACAGGCTTAATGAAATTTTGAGAGAAGCAATCGAACAGGCAAAGATGAAAGGAGAGAATGATGGCTGATGACGAATATCGCGGAAGGGAAAAGGAATACGCCCAGACAATGGCCGGGCAACTCGGCACCTTCACAACCGCCATCGTCGAGGCGGACGGCATGGCGAAAGACGCGGCGGCGGAGCGTTTCTTCCGTGTTTCAGAGAGAGAACATCGACCTGCACACCGAAGTTTCGCTCGTCGGAAGCAATGATATCGGCGAATTTTTTTCGACGTGATCGCTAGGTGCGCGAGAGCGGACCGGATAACTAACACCATCGTCTGAGATATCCCCGTTCTCGTAATCGTTGCGACTGCCTTTACGCACACATCGGTATGGAGACATGGAACTTTTCAGCGCCCTGTCGACGGTAGCCGGGACACTCGGTGTCCTTGCTCTTCACGTCTGGGCTATCTACCGCGCATACGAAGCTTTTCTGGGGAAACCGATGCGCGATACGCACGTCCACAGGAGCGTCACCGACGTGCGGCTCGACTACCTCGAGCAATACGCAGACATCCCGGAGAAAGAGAAAAACACCAGGGACAAGATCATCGCCGGCATCAGGAAGAGGAATGAATAACCCCATTTGATGCGGGTAATCATGAAGGTTAATTAGAAAAGGAAAACCGATGCGCAAACGAACAGAGCAGCTTCCCAGGGGATTCAGGAACAACAACCCCGGAAACATTCTTGACGCAAAAGGAGCGAACGGCCGGTACGTGAACGACTGGATCGGACTGGCCGAGGTTCGAAACGACGGCAGGTTCTGTCGTTTCAAGACCATGCCGGACGGAATACGCGCGATGGTCGTGTTGATTACCGGCTATTGTGAGCGTGGCGTTCTTTCTTCTGACGGAACGCCGATCGACACCGTGGGAGAAGTCCTGGAACGCTACGCTCCCGACGTGGAGAACCCGACGGACGAATATGCCGATTTCGTGCGGCGCCACATGGGATACCAGCCGGGCCAGAAACTCAACCACCACTGCTACGGCACGATGTTCGAACTGATCGATGCGATGATCCGGTTCGAAAACGGCGGCATGGCGGCCGAACCGAAGCAGATCGAGGCGGCGCTCAGGCGATGCAACCTCATGCCCGACGTCCCGCCGCTCAAGAAGGACAAGACCATGAAGGCCGCGAAAATAGCGGGCAGTGCTGCTCTCGCGACTCCGGTTGCCGAGTCCATGAGCCAGTTCACCCCTGCTCTTCCGGTGCTGGACCGGATGGTCCAATGGATCCGGGTGGTTCCGCCATGGGTATGGGTCGTTGTGGTGCTGGCCGGGGTCGGATGGGTGATCTGGGAGCGCTACGACGACACGGTGAAAGGACTGCGGTAGTGATGTCGCTTGTTGTTTCGCTTCTCGGTGGAGCCGGCGCAAGGATATACGGCTATGCCGCCGTCGCGCTGGGCGTACTCTTGGTTCTCCTGGGCTTCTATCGTGCAGGCCTTCGCTCGGCGGAAGCCGCGGCGACGCGGCAGGCCATTAACCAGGTTCGAAAGAACCAGCTGATCAAGGAGGCAGTCGATGAGGAAATACGCAGGGCTGATGTTGCTGGCCATGATGCTCGCGAGCGGATGCGCTCGGAATGGTATCGCGACTAAGGTGCTGAACGGTTGTGACTGGACCGAATATATCCTGATGAGCAGAAAGGATGAGCTCACGAAGGGAACGGAAGACCGGATCATCAGGCACAACAAGAGGCGCAAGCGAATTTGTGGAAAATGAGCGGTCAAGGCCGCATTCCGTAAGGAATCACCCGGTCAAGTCGGAAGGTTCACTGCCCTGGCAGGCGTGAACGACTCCGGGTTCGCCTCTATACAGATCGCGCATATGTGTCTATAATGCTTGAAAATTTCCCATTTCTCTTATTAGCGCATGTTCGCACTAACGCTAGTTAGGATACCAAATCAAAACTAAATATTGTTTCGCTCAAAAGACATTCACAGTCCTTCTGGTGTTCACGTTGATATTGCCCGGCTGCGGTGGCGGGGGTGGTGGAGGTGGTGGATCGTCTTTCCCCAGGCAGCCCGCCCTGATACCGGCTCAGGCATTGAACGCACCGGTCATTCACAGGAGAGACGGTGTCCAGATTGGCGGTGACGTCAGGCCGTCGCTTAGCGACCTGTCGCCGGCCGGAGCGCATGGAGACGCAGCCGTATCTACAGGCCGCGTCCGCGACGGGGAGAGTTCTGGGCGCGTACTTGATGTCATAGAGAAACATGCGGTCATCAGGCGTTCAGATGATCCGGGGAATAAATACTTGGGACTGTTCGAAGGGACTCCAGTTGTCCGCATTCGGGAAACAACGCCGGACAGATATATCGATGAGGTGATCCGTGTTGTGCAGCTTATGAATACCGCACTGCCCTACGATAAAAGAATCATTGTCTCCCCGGAGCGCGCCCCGCGTCCAGGCTTCGAGGAATTTTGGCCTAATTACATTCCCGAAAAACACATATTCGTTGGCATTGAGCCGCAAAGCTCATGGCCTCCGGATGAAATACCGGAAAGACGTGTAGCAGGAACGCAGCTCGGAAGCAGTTCGTCCGGCATCTATATCTGGCTCAATACGGACGTTGCGTACAATGTAAATCGTAGAAGAAAGACCCTGGCTCACGAACTTGGACATGCGCTCGGCTTGTGGGAACATATCGAGCCGGGAGACTACAACTCTATTATGAATACGGGTTATCGGAACATCATTCCGGCGCATATCCTTCATCAGATTGATACGGATACGCTCTATGCTCTTTACACTCGCTTTCTGGAACAATACGGAACCAGCCTGTACGACCCGAACAAGCTGGGCCCGTGGACGGATGTATCCTTTCACCTTCGCGGCGATATGGACGACGTGTCGTTCGGCGCATCCTCGAGGAACGGTCTGATTCAGCCATGGGCGCACGGCCCTAGTCCATCAACCGACTTATCCGGCATGGGCAGCGCGAGTTGGGCAGGCAGGCTCTTAGGATTCACATCTGAATCGGAATCGCTCGCCGGAGCTGCGGATCTCACTATCAACCTGGCAACACTTAGGGGCCGGATTGACTTCACCAAGCTAGAGCATTGGGGCGTGAATGCCGCTCCCGGCCCTGTCGGCTCAGGCCAGATGTGGAATGACGGCGACCTGCGCTATGGTGTCGTCGTCCGGGGCAATACGTTCACGCAAACTGGCGGTGATGCCGGCGAAATTACGGGTGCGTTCTTTGGAGCACAGCACGAAGGAATGGGCGGTGTCGTCGAGAGAAGCGATATGTCAGCCGGGTTCGGTGGAACGCAATAGAGCAAGAAAGAAATGTAAGAACGAAGGAGCTTGAACGGCGAAATATCAGACTGACTCGTATCTTTTTTCTGCTCTAATCAATTAATCTGGAGTTTGTCACCTCTTCTTGGTTGTTCCTGAAGAATCACTCCCCTCGGTATCGACTCTCGCGTGTTTTCAGGCAGCGGAGGATTTTCAATAGCAGAGGAATGCTAGTAGTTTGTTAAAACTGTTGTAAGGTATTGGTTTTTGCGAATCTCGCTCGGAAATCGCATTCTGTGAGAAGTAATCAAAACGGAAGCGGGCGAATTGCAACTCCTGCGCAGCTCAGCGGATCTGTGTCGTAAATGGGAGAGAGCAGCTTCACACTATTGAGCCTGGAAAGGATAATCAGCCCTGGGAATAGGACGCCAGCCGATAATGGTTGCATTCATCCCATGATCCATCATGTAGAACCGGGCCGCAATTTCCCACGTAATCCGCGCATCCTCGATAGCCCCATGCCTGGGGCCGGTTCGACCCTTGATTCCCATCGAGGCGGCCACATCATTCAGATTCTTTTTCCGTCTCGGATTGAGTTCCTGGAATTTCCGCATCGTGCAGAAACTCCTGTTGCGAGCCAAAGTTTTTACGCCAGCCCGCCTGAATTCGGCGTTCAGAAATTTCCTGTCGAACGATACGTTATGGGCAATGATCGGGCATTCACCAATGAAATCACGAAGACGTCGAGCGATTTCGGCAAAAGGCGCCTTATCCGCCACATCTTCGTCGGTGATGCCATTCACCCGCGAGGCTTCGGGAGGAATGCGCCGCTGTGGGTGAACCACGGCATCCATTGTCTTAGCTTCCACCCTGTCTGGATTTCTTTTCAAATCTGCAAAGCGTGAGCGTATCATGGCGATTGAAACCACCCTGTCGCGTTCCGGATCAAGGCCCGTGGTTTCAAGGTCAATTACTACCGCCTCATCAAATCCTGAAAACAGCATTTCTAGGCTTCTCCTCCAGAACCCGGCCCGAAAACACTTCCGGCGCGTCAAAGCCGCCAAGGCGCTTGACTTGAAACTTTATTGCATCAAGGACAATCGTGGCGCAATGACAGCTTGTGTATATTGTCTCGCCACGCTGCCCTGTTAATATCCTGGACATAGAAGATCGATCACCGAACGGGAAGAGCAAGTGGACTCCATATTCGATTGGCCAGGCAAGTCGGACAACCAAGGCAACGAGCGCCCGGCGGTCCTGCACATGCTGGACGTGGCAGCCTGCGCCGAACGCCTGATCGACGGACACGCGGCGTTCGACGAACTCTCCGATGCCCAGCGCCGCGCGCTTGTGGTCCTGGTCGCGCTCCATGATGTCGGCAAGCTGTCCGAAAGTTTTCGCTCCCTTATCCGCGATGGAGAGAGGGGAGCGCCGCTTCATTGGCAACTCTCGGATTTTCTGCTCTGTGGAGTTCTTGATGAGGCCCTGAGCAAACTCGGCGCCGACGAGTGGGTGCGCACCGAGCTGTACGCTGCCGTGGCCGGGCACCACGGGCGGCCACCGACGCGGGCAAGCGGGAATCGAACCGAGAGACGAAAGCGGCAGCGCGCCGTCGGCAGGGGTGAAGAGGCGGCGCTGGAGTGGGCATCCCGACTCATGGAACTGTTCCCGGATGCGTCGCTGGAAGGCATCACGATACACGACGCCAAGGCGCTCGGCTGGGCATTGAGCGGCCTGACCGTTGCCGCCGACTGGGTGGGGTCGAACACCAACTGGTTCCCGGTCGAGCCGGGCCTACGCGATATGGAAGAGACGTTTGAGCAATCGCGACGACTCGCCGCTTACGCGATAGAGACGGCTGGGCTTGATCCGTCCTGTCCTGCATCGGTCGATGGCGGCGCACATGTCGGATTGACCGGGTTGCGGCCGATGCAACAGGCGGCATTGGCGATTGAGCTGGAGGAAGGACCGCAACTGGCCGTTCTTGAAGACGCGACCGGTACCGGAAAGACCGAGGCAGCTCTCATCCTTGCCCATCGCATGATGGCGATGGGTAAGGCGCGGGGATTGTTTTTTGCCCTTCCTACCATGGCTACTTCCGACGCCATGTTCGGGCGCATGAAAAAGATCACGCCGAAGTTGTTCAAGTCTTCGCCGTCGGTGGTGCTGACGCACAGCCGGGCGAAACTGAGTGAAGCCGTGCGGGGTTTATGCGGAGCGAGACATGACGGAACCCCGGAGGCCGATGGCGCTTCCTGGCTTACGGACAACCGCCGACGGTCCTTGCTGGCGACAGTGGGAGTCGGGACGGTGGACCAGGCGCTGCTCGGCATCCTCCCCACCCGCTTTTCGACGCTCAGGCTGTTCGGCCTGGCGGACAAGGTGCTGATCGTCGATGAAGCCCACAGCTACGATCCCTACATGCAAAAGCAGTTGGAGACGTTGTTGAGAATGCAGGCCCGACTCGGCGGTTCGGCCATACTGATGACTGCGACCCTGCCGCTGGAGATGCGCCGGGCGTACGTCGAAGCGTTCCGGAAAGGGATTGAGGCGGGAACGATAGACCTCCCGGCTACGCACTATCCCGGATTGCATCTCGTCGGGCACGGGTCGTGCAGTCGGGTCGTCGAGCCCCTGGCCGAGAGTGTTCGGACCGTCTCGGTTATTCGACTTCCGAAAGCGGACGATGCTATGGGCCTCTTGCAGGAGGCGGCAGAGAGAGGTGCAGCTTGCGTATGGGTGCGGAACGCCGTCGATGACGCCATCGAGGCGGTCGAGGCATTGAAGCGGTGGGGTGTGAATGCAGACCTGCTGCATGCCCGTTTCGCGATGGTTGATCGGTTACGCCACGAACAAGCGCTGTTGAGCCAATTCGGGAAAAACAGTTCCGGACGCGAGAGTCGAGTGCTGGTCGCCACACAGGTGGTCGAGGCGTCGCTCGATCTCGACTTCGACGTTATGGTCTCCGATCTCGCACCGATTGGATCGCTGATCCAAAGGGCGGGCAGGCTTTGGCGGCATATGGACGTGCGTCCCGAGACCGCTCGTCCGTTCGCCGGTCCCACCTTGCACGTGGTTTCGCCGGATCCGGATCAAGTCGAGGGAGACGGCTGGCTTCACGACGTGCTCGACCGGGGAGCGTGGGTTTACCGCATGGACCACCAGTGGCGGACGGCGAAGACGTTATTCGATGCGGGCGAGATCGTCGCGCCGGAGGGACTTCGCTCCTTGATTGAGGCCGTACACGGCGAAGGAGAATTGCAGGTGCCCGAGTTGCTCGCGGAAGCGCAGCTAAGGGCCGATGGCGAGGCGATGGCCGAGGCGGGGTTGGCGCAGATCAACGTGGTGGAAGGCGCAGCCGGATTTCTCGCGGGAACCCATGGATCGGTCGGCAACGACGCGCTGTTCCCGACGCGTCTCGGGGAGCCGCAGGTAACGATGGTGCTGGCGCGACGCGACGATGACCGCTTGTTTCCATGGGCGGAGGATGACGATCCGGCAGTGGCTTGGGCCTTGTCGGAGGTATCGGCCGCCCGCAAGCGATTCGAGCGCCTGTTGCCGGATCAGGAGGCGCCGGAGATCCGTGATGTCAAGGAAGATTGGCCCGAATGGCGACGCGAGGCATGCCATGTCTGCCCGGTCGACAAGACTGGCGCGATTGGCGAAGGGATGCTATATGATTCCGAGCGAGGACTCCATCTGCGCGCATTCCGCGACCCGCCCTGACGAAGCTGTTCCGCTTTTTCGCGACTTGGGACGTTGAGATTGAATCATTTAGCATCCTTATAGCTATCGCGCCCGGAGCAACCGGATGTCGTTGAACCTCATTACGGATCCATGGATTCCTTCCCTTCGGGACGGGGAGCGCGTCACCATCCGCCCCGATCAGATTGCCGAACCCGGCATCACCGCGCTTGCCTGGCAGCGGGCGGATTTCAACCTCGCCTGTCTTGAACTCCTGATCGGGCTGGTCTCGATGGCCGATCCGCCGAAGGACGATGCCGATTGGTTCTCGCGCCTCGACCGGCCCGACGCCGGCCGTCTTCGCGAGGTTCTGGTGCCGTTTGCACCCTACTTTGCGCTTGGAGGGAACGGTCCGCGCTTTCTTCAGGACCGGGAAACTTTCGAACTGGCGACGAAAGGTTCCGACATCAAATCAGTGGACATGCTGTTCATCGATTCCGCCGGCGACAAAACCGTACGGGACAACGCCGATCTGATGGTCAAGCGTGACCGGTTTGATGCCCTCTCGCCTGCAGAAGCCGCCATGGCGCTCTACACGCTCCAGGCGTTCGCTCCATCCGGTGGAGCGGGCAACCGGACGTCCATGCGCGGCGGCGGGCCGATGACGACACTGGTTCATCCTCTCGACGAAGAAGGCGGACGCTTCCCGTTGTGGCGGCTGGTCTTCGCCAATGTCCTACCGGGAACGCCACTCGCGGTGGATGATGTGGAGGCCGCGTTGCCCTGGCTTCGTCCGACGCGGACGTCGGAGAAAGGCCAGGTCGTGATTCAGGGTGGAGCGCACCCGCTGGAGGCGTTCTTCGGCATGCCTCGACGGTTAAGGTTCGTATTCGAGGACGGTCGCGTCGTGGGCATAGTCCAAAAGAAACACGGGACGAACTACGCGGCGTGGGAGCATTCCCTGACGCCATACTACCGAAAGAAGGAAGACGACCCTGAATGGCTGCCGAAACACCCCAAGGCCGGGCGCTTTAGTTACCGCAATTGGATGGGGATCACAATGGAACCCGGTCAAGACGGAAAGGGGACCCGGCGCATCGCCAGAACCGTCCGCGAGCGCCGCAACTCTTCTCGAACGCCGGACTTCGAGCTTATGGTCGGCGGCTGGGCGATGGACAATATGAAGCCGGTCGATTTTACGCTCGACGCGTACCCCGGGTTTCCGGGTCTGGGCGAGGACGGTGAGGACCGGGTTCGCCAATTGGTGGACACCGCGAACGCCGCTGCGAGCGCCCTTCGCAAGGCGCTCAAGAACGCTTGTCAACTGAACGGCAAATCCGCCGATCTGGTGGAAGAAGCCTTCTTCACCGAGACCGAGGAAGAATTCATGGGTGCGGTTCGGCGAATCATTAATGGCGCGGGTGCCGAAGTAGAGGAAACATGGCACCAAGCCCTCAAGGCTCAGGCAGTGCGCATGTTCGATGAGCGCGTCCTTGGCGGACTCTGCCACTGCGACATGAAGGGTATCGAAACTCGCGTCTTCGCCCGGCGCAACTTGCTCGGTGTATTGGGGAAACAGGTTCGGAAACTGCTGGACCTACCCGCTTCCACCAAGGATAAGAAGGAGAAACAGGCATGAGTGTCGGTGGTATCGTCATCGAATGGTGGCGGTCTTCGCTGGGCCGTGACGATGGTGGGGCGCGGGCCGCGCGCGCCCGGCTAAGACGCTGTGAATCGCCCGCCGAGGCGCTTGCGGTCGCAGAGACGCACGACCTGAACGCGAGGCTGAAAAGACTTGATCAAAACCCGACGAGCGATCAGCTTGCGCTTCTCGCCACGGTCTTTGCCCGACTCGCGGGCGTCAACGGCGAAAAGTTAGCGACCCTGCTCGGTAGACAGGCGATGAGGGATGGGCCGCGCGCGCTCAGTGAACTACGGTTCCAGCAATTGATTCGCACTCGCTCGCGACGCGATTTGATGGTGCCGCTGCGCCGTTCCCTCGCTGTCCGTGGAGCTAATCCCGCCTGTGATGGACACGCGTTGGCTGAAGATCTCTACTTCTGGAACGACGGGGTCCGCAATCGGTGGTGTTTCCAATACTTCGGCGCCGAGTTCGCCGAAATCAGCCAAGAGGAGATTGTGACATAATGCCATTCGTGCAACTTCACTTCCTGACCGTCTATCCGCCTTCGAACCCCAACCGTGACGACATGGGCCGTCCGAAGACGGCGGTCTACGGGGGCGTTCATCGGCTTCGGCTGTCGTCTCAGTCTTTGAAGCGAGCGGCCCGTCTCTCTCCCGCCATGTCCGAGGCTTTGAAGGGCAACATGGGCGAGCGCACCCAGCGCCTCGGCGACGAAGTAATGAAGCATCTGCGCGAACGGGGCGCAGACGACGGGAAGGCCCGCGAAATCGCCCAGCAAGTGGCCGCGGTTTTCGGCAAGCTCGACACCGAGGCGAAAAAGAAAAATCCGGACCATGTCCGCATCAGGCAGTTGGCGTTCATCTCGCCCGACGAACGACAAGCGGCGATGGAGATGGCGGAACGGGTACTGACCGGCGAATCCCTGGACAAGGAAGCCAGGAATCGCGGCAAGAATATCCTGCGCGCCGCCGACGGGGCGGTCGACCTCGCCATGTTCGGGCGCATGCTGGCTGATGCGCCCGATTTCAACCGCGAGGCGGCGGTGCAGGTATCGCACGCCATCACGACGCACCAGGCCGAAGTGGAGGACGATTATTACACCGCCGCCGACGACCTCAAGAAACCGGCCGAGGACATGGGCGCGGGGTTCGTCGGCGAGGCCGGGTTCGGTTCCGGCGTATACTACCTCTATGTCTGCATCGATACCGCCCGCCTGGTGGAGAACCTCGAAAACGATCGCGCACTGGCGAGAAAAGCGCTGGAGGCGGTGACCGAAGCGTTCGCAACCTCCAGCCCGTCGGGCAAGCGCAACAGCTACAGCCACCACACCCGCGCCTCCTACATTCGCGCCGAGGCCGGAGACCAACAGCCGCGGAGTCTCGCGGCGGCGTTCCTGAACCCCGTCAGGACGGAGGACCTTCTCGGCGAATCCATCAACCGGCTCAGGAAGACGGCGGACACCATCGACCAGGCCTATGGCGCTTCGGTCGACGAATCAGCGGAGATGGATCTGGTCGGCGGTTCCGGCACCCTGGCTGAAATCAAGGCCTTCGTGGCCAGGCAGGTGGGCGATGCGTGAGCATCTGGTTTTCCTGTTGTCCGGGCCCATGGCTTCGTGCGGCAGCTATGCGGGACACGAACGTCGAGGGAGCGGAGTCGTACCCATGCGTTCGGCGGTGCTGGGACTTGTGGGCGCGGCGCTCGGCATCAAGCGGGCAGACGCCGAGGGACAGGCGGCCCTTCGGGCGTATTCGGCGGCCGTGCAGCCGTTTCAACAATCGGCGCCGCTTCGCGATTACCACACGGTGCAAACGGTCCCGACGGCCAAGGCAAAACGACCGCCGACCCGCAAACATGCGCTGGCACGCGTCGGACGAGAGGCCAACACGGTCATCACCATTCGTGATTACCGGTGCGACGTACTGATTGGCGTTGCGCTGTGGGGCGATGGACAGTGGACATTTGATGATCTTGCCCGTCACCTGCGACGACCCGTGTTTCCCCTCTATCTCGGTCGCAAGTCATGCCCGCCGACAAACCCCCTCAATCCTGACGTAGTGATGGCGGCCGGGCCGGTCGAGGCGCTGGCCCACATCGAAATACCCGAATGGCTGCGCCCCGAAAGGTGGTTGGAACAAGAGCGTGGGCGACACCTAGTGCACTCCGATCCGGTAGACGCTCTTGACCGCCCTCCGTCGATAGAACAGGTTCCGGGCGAGCCGCTAGATCGCCTGGCCTGGATCTTCGGTGATCGGAGCGTCTGGCATCTGGGAGATCACCGGAACGAACATGGAGAGCGGGCATGACGCATTACCTGACCCGCGCCGTGCTCAACCGGAAGGCGCCGGAACACGCTCTCAGGCCTTTGCTCGACCCATTGGACGAGAATGCGGCGCTGGATGCCCATCACCGGTTGGTGTGGACGTTGTTCCCGGATCCCGATGCGAAGCGCGACTTCCTGTGGCGCGCTGACGACAAAGGCAAGTTCTTGATTCTCTCTGCCCGGGAACCGCAGGGCTCGCGCCTGTTCGAGCCGCTCGAGTCCAAGCCCTTCGAGCCGGTACTGGCGGAGGGGGACCGGCTAATGTTTCTATTGCGAACCAACGCCACCAGAGACCGCCGCTCAGAACCGCAAGACGATGTTGCCCCCGGAACCAGACGCAGGCCACGCAAGGATCGTCGTGTCGATATAGTGATGCACGCGATGCGGATGCAAGAGATCAAGGGCGGGACTACCGGCGCCGACTCCCGCGCCGACCGGCGCATGGATATAGCCGGAGAAGCGGCGCGGGAGTGGCTCAGCGCTCAGGGTGAGCGTCGGGGTTTTTCTGTCGACGCGTTGGCGGTCGAGGACTATCAGGTCTGTAAATTAAAACGCCGGGGTGGCAGAGAGGCAACCTTCGGCGTGATTGATCTCAAAGGCCTGTTGTCCGTTCGAGACCCTGAAGTCTTCACCAGTGCGCTGCTCACGGGTTTTGGCCGCTCCAAGGCTTACGGCTGTGGCCTGATGCTGGTGCGCCGCGTCTGACATGGCCAGATCGATGTCGCTTCCGGGAGCCGTTCCCCCAAAGCCGATTCCGCTCAAGGAGCGGGCGGCTATGGTGTTCATCGAACGGGCGCAGCTCGACGTCAAAGACGGGGCTTTCGTCGCCATCAACGCCGACGGCACGCGGATACACATTCCGGTCGGCGGCGTGGCCTGTCTGATGCTCGAACCGGGAGCACGTATTTCGCACAGCGCTGTAGCTTTGGCCGCGCGCGCCGGAACGCTGGTGACCTGGATCGGCGAAGCCGGCGTACGCCTCTACGCCGCGGGGCAGCCGGGAGGAGCCCGTTCCGACAAGCTGTTGTGGCAGGCCTCGCTTGCCCTCGACCCGGCGGCGAGGCTACGAGTGGTGCGCGAGATGTACCGCGTTCGTTTCGACGAGGCGGCGCCGCTGAAACGATCGATCGAACAACTGCGTGGCATAGAAGGCGCGCGCGTCCGGGCTAGCTATGACCTGCTTGCCAAGCAACATGGCGTAAAATGGAAACGGCGACGCTATGACCCGGCGGACTGGGACAGCGCCGACCTCCCCAACCGCTGCCTGAGCGCGGCCACCGCTTGTTTGCATGGTCTCGCTGAAGCGGCGGTGCTGGCCGCCGGATATGCGCCTGCCATCGGGTTCCTGCATACCGGCAAGCCGCGGTCGTTCGTCTACGACATCGCCGACTTGTGGAAAACCCAGACGGTGGTCCCGGAAGCGTTTCGAGTCGCGGCCCAGGCCCAAAAGGGAAAACTGGACATGCCGATTGAGCGCGCCGTCCGCCTCGCGTGTCGTGACAGTTTTCGAGCGACGGGATTGCTCTCGAAGATCATCCCAGGAATCGAGGAAGTACTGAAGGCCGGGAACCTGCCGGTCCCTGAGCCGTCCTCCGAGGCCTTGGGGCCAGCTTTCGAGGATGGTCCGAGAGGCGGCGATGTTGGTCATCGTGGTTGAAAACGCGCCGCCTCGCCTGCGCGGAAGGCTAGCCGTCTGGTTGCTGGAGATTCGAGCGGGAGTCTATGTCGGGCGCTATTCCCGGCGGGTGCGTGAGCGTATCTGGCGCGACGTCGAGGATATGATCGGTGACGGCGACGCCGTGATGGCCTGGGCAACTCCCACGGATCAGGGCTATGACTTCGTGACGGTGGGCCGGAATCGGCGCATGCCCGTGGATTTTGATGGTCTCAAGCTGGTTGTTTTTGCACCCCGGGAGGCAAAGGAGGAAACGGCTGAGTAAGCAGTTAGAAGCCGCTTAAAGCCATGACCAAAGTCCCGAAAAAGTTGGTAACTCGGAACGCTCCCAAATATTCCTTTTGAATCAATGGGTTCCAAGAAGTATGTTCCCCGCCCGTGCGGGGATGAACCGGGGCTGCCATCAGGTGCCAGAGTTATTACTGAATGTTCCCCGCCCGTGCGGGGATGAACCGAACATGAGCCAGTCTTGTTTCTTCTTCTTGAGATGTTCCCCGCCCGTGCGGGGATGAACCGATGGTCAAGCAGGGCCATGTAACGGTCGTCAGATGTTCCCCGCCCGTGCGGGGATGAACCGGGTACGGAACTTGGAGACTACCACCCCGGCAAATGTTCCCCGCCCGTGCGGGGATGAACCGGAACAGGGAAGCAGACCACGTTCATGGATACGATGTTCCCCGCCCGTGCGGGGATGAACCGGAGGATCAGCGATTGCCTGAAAATATCACGCAATGTTCCCCGCCCGTGCGGGGATGAACCGACGGGGGAAATCGCAGAGGCGGTGTGCATATCATGTTCCCCGCCCGTGCGGGGATGAACCGTTCTCGAGCCTGTTCGTGAAGCGGCCCAAACAATGTTCCCCGCCCGTGCGGGGATGAACCTGGGGAAGCGTCGGAAACCTGATCGGGAAGCTGATGTTCCCCGCCCGTGCGGGGATGAACCGACTCGTTGAATCCGTCATGACGGCGAAAGTGGATGTTCCCCGCCCGTGCGGGGATGAACCGGGCCGCCCCGCCATACATTGTCAGTTTAAGGCATGTTCCCCGCCCGTGCGGGGATGAACCGCCACCTGAGCCATACGGGATCGTCGAGGTAGTATGTTCCCCGCCCGTGCGGGGATGAACCGAACAGGATCGCCTCGACCGGCACGCAGCAGCGATGTTCCCCGCCCGTGCGGGGATGAACCGGATCACCCGTTCGCCGCCCCGAACCGCATTGAATGTTCCCCGCCCGTGCGGGGATGAACCGCTCAACCGTCCATGAAAACTCCGGGCCAGCGTATGTTCCCCGCCCGTGCGGGGATGAACCGTCAATTAAATCAGCCTGCTCGACTGGTGAGTTATGTTCCCCGCCCGTGCGGGGATGAACCGTGGCTGGACCGAACCGATGCAGTACAGGGCAAATGTTCCCCGCCCGTGCGGGGATGAACCGGAATTGCTGGTGCAGGATCGCGATGAATTTATATGTTCCCCGCCCGTGCGGGGATGAACCGCGTTCCATCGTTTCGCAGCACCCGCTTCACTTATGTTCCCCGCCCGTGCGGGGATGAACCGACATGGCGAGAAACGCAGAAGGCTTGAAGCTCATGTTCCCCGCCCGTGCGGGGATGAACCGACGTCGCCCTTCTCGCGCCCAGGCGGACGAGGATGTTCCCCGCCCGTGCGGGGATGAACCGCCCATGTCCCGATCCGTGTTCACGCCGATCCCATGTTCCCCGCCCGTGCGGGGATGAACCGGCCGCGACGTTCACTGCGCCGACGCTGAACGCATGTTCCCCGCCCGTGCGGGGATGAACCGGTCTATGAGGCTTACATCGAGGATGTGCAGTCATGTTCCCCGCCCGTGCGGGGATGAACCGGATTGCATGGAGGCACTCGGCCGGCACC
>JAJDYR010000032.1 GCA_022825065.1 bacterium | reverse complement strand
CTTCGACGACAACCTGTTCTGCCTGCGCGAGGGCGACGAGGTGGGCGAGCGCCTGGCGAAAGTCGCCGCGGAGCAGAACATCCTCCTCATGGTCTGCGATCAGTGCGCCGTGCGGCGCAACCTCGCCGAGGGCACGTTCGAACAGTGCGGCTCCGGCGACGTCAAGGCGAAGGGCCTGGTGGCCGGCGTGGGCGCCGGCTGCTTCCCGCAGCTATACGCCGCGCTCGCCCCCGCCGCGCCCGACCTCGTCATCACCCTTTGAGTGAGGGAACCAAAGTGCCCATGCCAGAGAGACTTCCCGTTACTGTCCTGTCCGGCTTTCTCGGCGCAGGCAAGACCACTCTTCTCAACAACGTGCTCAAAAACCGCGAGGGCATGCGCGTCGCGGTCATCGTCAACGATATGAGCGAGGTCAACATCGACGCGGCGCTCGTTGAGCGCGGCGGTGCGGAACTCTCGCGGACCGAGGAGAAACTGGTCGAAATGTCGAACGGCTGCATCTGCTGCACGCTGCGAGACGACCTGCTCGCCGAGGTCTCACGGCTCGCGCAGGAGAGGCGCTTCGACTACCTGCTCATCGAGTCCACCGGGATCTCCGAGCCCATTCCCGTCGCGCAGACCTTCACCTTCGAGGACGAGAACGGTGTGAGCCTGGGTCAGGTTTCGCGCCTCGACACGATGGTCACGATCGTGGACGCGGAGAGCTTCCTGCGGGACTACAACGCCGCCGAAGCGCTCCAGGACCGCGGTGAGTCGCTGGGCGAAGAAGATCAACGGACGGTGACCGACCTGCTCATCGACCAGATCGAGTTCGCCGACGTCATCGTACTCAACAAGATCGATCTCGTGAGCAACGATCAGGCTCGCGAGGTCGAGGCTATCGTGAAAGCGCTCAACCCCGGCGCGAAGATCCTCATGGCGACGCGCGGACGGGTCCCGCTCGAATGCGTGCTCGACACGGGCCTGTTCGACTACGAGAAGGCGGAGAGCTCCGCCGGCTGGATTCGAGAGCTACAGGGTGAGCACACGCCGGAGACCGAGGAGTACGGGATCTCGAGCTTCACCTATCGGACGTCACAGCCCTTCGACGCCGAGAAGCTGTGGGCGTTCCTGCACGACGACGAGAGCTGGAGCGGCGTGCTCCGCTCGAAGGGCTTTTTCTGGGTCGCCGCTGACCACCGGATCGCCTACGAGTGGGCTCTGGCCGGCGGCGTCAGCGACGTGAAACCCGCCGGGATGTGGTGGGCGGCCGTGCCTCGCGAACACTGGGAGCACCCCGAGGATGAGCGACCTGACCAGCAGCCGGACTGGCATCCTCGCTTCGGCGACCGCACGCAGCAGCTCGTCTTCATCGGCCAGCAGATGCACGAGGCGGAGATGCGCGCCCGCCTCGACGCGTGCCTGCTCGACGAGCGCCTCGCCTCGGCTGACAGCAAGGCCTGGGCAGAACTGCAGAACCCGTTTCCGGAACTTCTCATGGCCGAGGAGCCGGCATGACCGAAACTGCCTCGTCCGTTTTGGCGAAAGGGTCACCGGCATCTCGTGACGCCTCCCGGTCATCCGCACCTCACGTGCGCACGTCCTGCAGGGCGCCCGGCTCTCCGCGTGAGCCGCACGAGAGAGTCGAGCCGGATTCAAATCTATCAAGAGCTTCGCGCGACGCTCCATGAGAGCCCAATGGGCCATCACGCGGACGTTCGCCGTCCAAATTCCAATTCCCCTACCTCTGCTCCAGGAGAAAACTAGATGAACACGCCGCGAAAAGTACCTGTTTCCATCCTCACCGGTTTCCTCGGCTCCGGCAAGACGACCCTGCTCAACCGGATATTGAGTGAAGAGCACGGCAAGCGCATTGCCGTGATCGAGAACGAGTACGGAGAGGTCGGCATCGATCAGGCGCTCGTTATCAACGCTGACGAAGAGATCTTCGAGATGGCGAACGGCTGCATCTGCTGCACGGTGCGCGGAGACCTGATTCGCGTGCTCGGCAATCTCATGAAGCGCCGCGACAAGTTCGACTATGTGTTGGTGGAGACCACAGGGCTCGCCGATCCCGGCCCGGTCGCTCAGACCTTCTTCATGGACGACGAGATTCGCGCGGAGTTCGCGCTTGACGGGATCGTCACGCTCGTCGATGCAGCCCACATCGAGCAACAGCTCGGCCGAAGCGACGAAAGCACCGAGCAAATCGCGTTCGCAGACATCCTGGTGCTCAACAAGACGGACCTCGTCAACGACGAGGCGCTCGACAGGCTCGAAGCCCGGCTCCGGGACATGAACCGAATGGCGCGCGTCGTGCGCAGCGAGCGAGCGGACGTTTCGGTCGACACGGTCCTCAACCTCGGCGCCTTCGACCTGGACCAGGTGCTCGAGCGTCGCCCCACCTTCCTCGAGCCGGAGTATCCGTTCGAATGGACGGGAGTCTATTCGCTCGATACCGGCCGCTACGAACTCGACCTCGACGATGGACCTGATCCGTCGATGTCGCTCGTCGTCGTGTCCGACCAGGACACGGATGACGCCGCCCTCCGTGAGAGCGCGGAGTGGTGTGTGCGGCGGTACGCTGAACCTGCGGAGCTCATTCGCCCGGGAGAAGAGATTCCCCTCGGAAAGCATGTGAACCTCTTGCTCGATTCCCCGGGGCGCAAGTCGTTCTTCCTGGAGGTCGACACGCAGGTGCGGGTTGCCCTCTACGCCGAGCACGGCGCGGATGAGTTCGATCTCCAACTGGGGAACGCGGAAGGAGCAGAAATCATGCCAGAGGTCGAGCGCACCTGGGTCGCACAGCACGAGCACGACGACGAGGTGGGCTCGATCGCGATCGAGAGGGACGGCGACGTCGATCCCAAAAAGCTCGACGCCTGGATTGGCGAACTGCTCCGTGAGCGCGGGGTGGACATCTTCCGAATGAAGGGCTTCATCAGCCTCGCGGGTGAGTCGCGTCGCTTCGTCTTCCAGGGGGTTCACATGCTCATAGACGGCCAGCCGGATCGTCCATGGGGAGACTCGCCCCGGCGCAATCAGCTCGTCTTCATCGGCCGCGACCTCGATGAACAGAGCATTCGGCAGGGATTCGAGGCATGCCTGGTTTGAATATCGACAGGAGGGGTTTGCATGATCGGCACCGAGAGCAGTGAAATCTTCTATGACGTAGCGATCGTCGGCGCCGGCGCCGCAGGCGTGGGCGCCGCGGTGGCTCTCAGGCATGCCGGCATCGAGAACTTCGTAGTCCTCGATCGCGACACGGTCGGCGCATCGTTCACCTCATGGCCGGCCGAGACTCGCTTCATCACGCCCTCGTACCCAACCAATTCGATTGGCATGCTCGATTTGAACTCGATCGCGATTGGAACTTCACCCGCGTTCAGTTTGGAGGTTGAGCATCCGACGGGTGAAGAGTACGCGATATATTTGCGTGCAGTCGCACATTTCTTTGAGTTACCTGTACGCCAGGATACCGACGTGATGCAGATAGCAAAGGTTGGCGACGGCTTTCGTATCGAAACGGCCGACGAGACCTTGCAAGCCAAGCATGTCATTTGGGCCGCCGGCGAGTTCCAATACCCACTCTTGAATGGGTTTGTTGGCAGCCAATTGTGTCGTCACACCGCGACCATCGCCAGTTATGGAGAGCTTGACGGTGACGACTTCATCGTTGTGGGCGGCTACGAAAGTGGTGTCGACGTGGCCTACCACCTGGCGTATCGCGACAAACGAGTGCGGTTGTTCGACAAGGATTGCCCGTGGGAGGAAGAGAGTTCCGACCCCAGTGTCGCGCTTTCCCCGTTTACGCTCGAGCGGATGCGTGAAGACTGGTTTGTCGAGCAAGTGGAGTTGTTTCCGCACACACCTATCGAATCGGTCACTCGCGTGGACGCCATGTATGAAGTCACGGCTCGAGACGGGCATCGGTTTGAAACCCGCGTGCCGCCACTATGGGCGGGCGGATTTGAGGGGAGTCACAAGTTAGTCGCGGATTTGTTTGAGCGACGCGACGATGGCTTTCCGCTTCTGAGCGAAAACGATGAATCAACCATCGTACCGGGAGTATTTCTCTGCGGCCCCGCAGTTCGCCATGACAATCACGTCTTCTGTTTTATCTACAAGTATCGACAACGATTCGCCGTTGTCGCCAAAGCAATTGCGACCTCGTTGGGGCTGCCGGCGGAAGACTTGGAAGAGTACCGCAACTGGGGCATGTATCTCGATGACCTCTCCTATTGTGGGGCGGATTGCGTATGTTGACGGGAAACGACGAAGGGGCCGTCGCGTCTGGCGCGAGGCGAAACCGACTGGCCAGGGTGCGGAGCATCGAATGGCTCGGACAAACGGCCGCCAGCCTTTGCTGGATTGGCAGCATGCTGACTTACGGGATCAGGTCCGGTGGGGATTGGTTGCAGTTGTTTGCTGCATCCGCATGGCTGTTGGCTAACATCGCAGCGATTGCGACTGCCGAGGCTGATTGAGATGTCGGCGGCAATTCAAAATGACGACGGCCCAAGGGGTGTTCTTCGCCGGGGCTGGTCTGCGGCGGTTGGCGACTACGCTATCGCCGGTGGCTGGAGCCTGCGTGGTGAGGCGCTGATGGTCGGTGACGCTGCGGGTGGCGTTTACGCATTCGACGGCAAGTCCGGCGCGACCAACTGGGAGCGGCGCGGGGTTCATGAAGGCGGTGTGCTCGCGGTGGCGGTCCACCCAAGCGGAACCACGTTCGCTACGGCCGGCCAGGACGGACGAGTCCTCATCTGGGGTGTCGCCGAAGGTCAGGTACAACAGGCTATCGACATCGGGGACGATTGGGTGGAGAACGTGGCGTGGTCGCCGGACGGCCAGTGGTTGGCGGCCTCCTGCTCCCGGCAGGTTCGCGCGTATGGCGTGGACGGCGCGGAGGTTTGGCGATCTGATGATCATCCCAGCACGGTCAGCGCGATCGCCTGGTCGAGCGCAGGGGAGCTGGCGACGGCCTGTTACGGCCGAGTGACGTTTTTCGACGTGCCCACCGGCGAGCTTCGCCAGAAGCTGGAGTGGCAGGGCTCCCTGGTGTCGATGGTGCTGAGCCCGGACGGGGATATCGTGGCCTGCGGCAGCCAGGACAACACCGTGCACTTCTGGCGCCGCTCCACGGAGCAGGACGCCATGATGTCAGGATATTCCGCCAAGCCGTCGGCCCTGGCTTTCGATGATACCGGCACCCTTTTGGCCACCGGCGGAGGGGAGGCGGTGACGGTCTGGAGCTTCCAAGGAAGTGGTCCCGAAGGCACGCGGCCCGGTGTACTGGAGCATCATGTTCAACCCGTCACGACGCTTGCCTTCGCTCGCCGCGGGATGCGCCTGGCATCGGCGGCACGGGATGGCGCCGTGGTGGTGTGGTCGCTCGAGAGGGACGGAAATGGCCGTCCGATCGGGACCGCGGTTCTGGCGGGAATCGGGGCGAAGCTGTATTGGCGACCAGACGGGCGCGCGCTTGCCGCGCTCGACGCGCAGGGTGGCGTGACGGCTTGGCGGATAGGATGAACAAATGCCCGAATTGCCCGTGCCCGTAGCGATTTGAAGGAGGACGGTCCGCTCCAGCTCCGGCCAGGTTCCGCCAACCCGTACTACGCCGGGACAGACTCGCCAAGTGAGAAAAAACTTTAATTATAATTCATATATTTTTGAAATAAATAGAATTATCAATTTTATTTCGAATCGGAATTCACAAAATATATGCCCAATGAGATGAGAACGGCCCCTCCGAGCATAAGCATCGTTAAAGGTTCCGCGAGAAGCAAGGCGCCCGTCAGGACCCCGAACACGGGCGTCAGGAACATGAACACGCCCACGCGGCTCGCCGGGTAGTCCGTCAGCAGCCACAGCCAGGGGATCATGGCCAGCCCCGTGCCGATGAGGCCGCTGTAGCCCACGCCTGTGAGCACGTTCGCGTCCGTCAGGTCGGGCCAGGGCTCGCCCAGAAACGAGGCGACGATGAAGAACGGGAGTACGGCCAGAAGCTGCGTCCAGGCCGTGATTCTGAAGGCGTCGAAACTCCTTAAGCGCATTTTCAAAAAGATCGACTGCACCGCCCATATCACGGCCGCCAGGACGACGATAGCGTCCCCGTACCAGGTGGAGCCGCCGGCTGATGAGAGCTTGTCGCCGAAGAGGAACACCATGCCGAAGCTCGCCGCCATGAAGCCCGAAACCGCGCGGACGCCCACCCTCTCCTGGGGCAGAATCCACGCCGCGAGCGCCGTCAGGAGCAGGGGCTGGGAGTAGAGGAACAACGAGGCGCGCCCGGCGGTAGTGTGGTCCACGCCGTGGTAATAGGTGATGAACATCAAGTTGTGCAGGCAGGCGTTGAGCCAGAAATCGCGGCTCTCTCCCCTCCAGGACGGTCGTGGCGGCAGGACCGGCATCTTTCGGGCGAACATGATCAGGAAAACGCTCGCCGAGGAGATGATGCCCCGCAGCCAGAGGAACGTGAAAGGCTCCACGCCGCGCAGGCCTATCTTGGCCGCCGGAAAACTCAGACCCCACAGAAAGGTGACGGTGAAGATCAAAACGAAAAATCGCAATTCCTGCCTGTCCTTTCAGCGAATCCGATCTGTACCGGGAATCAGGCGGCGGGTGAAATCCGAGGGAAGCACGCCTTTAGCTGTCAGATTCTCTTTTCCTGGGAAACGGCTCAAGATCCTTCAAATCCACTTTCTGCTCCAGTTCGTCGTGGCAGGCGTCACAACGCGGTTGCGCCGTCGCAGCCACCATGAACCCTTTTTCCCGGTCGCCTCCGAGGCGATGGCCGTTATGGCACTGAACGCAGTCCGCCTTGAGTTCCGCGTGGTCGCTGATGGCGTGAAACGCGTCGTCGGACAACTCCAGGAGGCGCTCCTCGTCGTGACACTTCACACAGTCCTTATCGAGGATGGGATGGAAAACGCGCGAGGGCTGCTCGTAATCGCCGATGATGAACTTGTAAAGGTCCTTGTTCGCCAGAATCGTCGTGCGGATCATCCCCGTGATGCCCTCTTCCCCGTGGCATGATATGCACCTCACGCCGCCCGCACTCTTGTGCCACCCGCCCAGCGTCTTGACCATGTTCTCCGCGCGCGCCCCGTCGTCGAGGTAGTCCTGGTGATCCTGTAAGTGGCAGACCGTACAGAACGGGTCGTAGGACTCCACGGCGCGAATCCCGTACAGACTGCCGACTCCGAGCAGGGGGGACAGCAAGACGAGGAGGATCAGCCACCGCCACCAGCGTCTCCGGGAGCTTCGCATTCAGGTTCTCCTCGGCGCAAGCATGTCATTTTCCATTCTTTGATCCGCCAGGATGATAATCGTCGCCCAATCCATCTCTTCCTCATTATAGCGCGATTTGCTAGGATGGCTCCTGAGCACGGGAGGTTGATCCGATGGCCAGAACGAGATTCAGCGCAAACAGACGCCGACCGGGGAGAAGAAGCGCTCCCAAACCGGCCGCCCCTACCGGAGAAAGCGCGAAACAAATCGCCGCGCGCCTCAAGTCCTCGGCCAGCGTGGGCAGGAGCGCGCAGGATTACAGACGAAAGTCGCTCGAAATCCACGGCTGGTTCTGTGCGAAATGCGGCCGGGATTTCGATGAGAACAACCTCCACGTCCTGACGGTCCACCACCGCGACGGCGACCACAAGAACAACCCGCCTGACGGCAGCAACTGGGAGAATCTGTGCGTGGACTGCCACGAGGATGAACACTCCCGCGACATGCTGGGCCGCTACCTGAGCGATGACCGCTAACAACCGCCGCCGGACACGTCCATCGTCATGATACTCTCGGTCAAGCCATCCGCCGCCAGGGGAATCACCGGCGTTCCCGGCTCGAAATCCCACTCCATCCGCGCCGTCGCGTTCGCGTCCCTTGCTTCCGGGAAAAGCGTGATCCTGAACCCCCTCGATTCTTCGGACGGCCTCTCGGCGGCGAGCGTTTACGGGAGTTTCGGCGCGGAGATAAACAAGGAGGAAGACGTCTGGTCGGTGGCGGGCTTCGGCGCCCGGCCCGAAGCCCCGCAAGGGATTCTGGACGTAGGCAATTCGGGAACCACCTGCCGGATGGCGCTCGGCACCGCCGCCCTCATACGGGAGGGCGAAGCGCGCTTCGACGGCGACGCCCAGACCAGGAAACGCCCGATGGGGCCGCTGCTGGACGCGCTCTCGAATCTGGGCGCAACGGCGCAATCGAGCAGGGACGGATATCTGCCCGTCGCAGTCGGCGGCCCGTGGCGCGGCGGCAGGACGAAAGTCGACGGCACGACCAGCCAGTTCACGTCTTCTTTGCTCCTGAACGCGCCCTTCGGCGAGGAGACGACCACCATCGAGCCGGTCGACCTGAACGAGCGTCCCTACGTCGAGATGACGCTATGGTGGCTGGACCGTCTGGGCCTGGAATACGAGCGCGATGAGTACCGCCGTTTCACCGTGCCGGGCGGACAGGCGCTTTCGGGATTCGAGGTCACCGTGCCTGCCGATTGGAGTTCCGCCGCCTTTCTGGTAGCCGCAGGCGCGCTGCCGGGCGGTGACGTGACGCTCGAGGGTCTGGATCTCGACGACTCACAGGGCGACAAGGAGATTCTCCGCTTCGTCGAGGAAATGGGGGCCGAGGTTCTGGTTTCTGAGGAAGGCATCCGAGTACGCGGAAAAGCGCTGCGCGGGGGGGAATTCGACCTGAACGCCACGCCCGATCTGCTGCCCGTCATGGCCGTGCTCGGCGCGTTCGGGGAGGGAGAGACCCGGCTCGTCAACACGCCCCAGGCCCGCATCAAGGAGACGGACAGGATCTCCGCCATGCGCGAAGTCATCGAATCGCTGGGCGGCGAAGCGAGAGAGCTGGCGGATGGCATCGTCGTCCAGGGCGGCGGCCTCAGGGGCGGAGCGGTCCACGGGTTCGGCGACCACAGAATCGTCATGTCCGCCGTCGTTGCCGGACTCGCGGCGCAAGAGGGCGTATCGGTCGACACGGCGGAGGCGATGGCGGTAACATTCCCTGATTTTTGCGAGCGCATGGCGTCGCTGGGCGCGGAGATGGAGACGAGGGATTCACCCGATGCCGATCTATGAATACGAGTGCAGGGAGTGCGGCTTCGTCTCCGGCCACCTGGTGATGAAGCCGGCGGACAGGAGAAAACTCACCTGCCGCTCCTGCGGGAACAGGAAACTCAGGAAAATCATGTCGCGCTTCTCCTCGCATCAGACGGAAGCCCAGCGTCTCGATTCGTTCGACCCCTCGAAGCCGCAGGACAGCTCCTTCTACAAGGACGATCGCAACATCGGGCTCTGGGCCCAGAAGCGCGCCCAGCAACTGGGCGTCGACCTGGGCGATTCTTTCGGCGAAACCCTGGAGAAGGGACGCTCGAAAAAAATTCTCGACAACCTGTGAGGCCATCTTGAACCCGGAAACGAGGATGAGCGAGGCGCTCCGCGCGGAGGCTGCGCCGCTTTGGGAAAAAATTCATGCGCACCCCTTCGTCCGGGGCATCGGAGACGGCACCCTGCCGCTCGCGCAGTTCCGCTTCTATATGTGCCAGGACTACATTTTTTTGAAGGAATACAGCCGCGTCATCGCCCTGGCCGTCGCAAAGGCCCCCGAACTGGCGGAAATGGGGCGTTTCGCCGATCTCCTGAACGCCACGCTGAACACCGAGATGGAACTCCACCGGGGGTTCGCGGCGAAATTCGGCATCTCGGAGGACGAGATCGAGGCGACGAAACCTGCGCCGACGTGCAAGGGATACACCGATTTCCTGCTCGAGGCGGCCTATGCGGGCACGTTCGGGGAGGTCGCCGCCGCCATGCTCCCCTGCCAGTGGGACTACGCCATCATCGGCGAGTTGCTCGCCGCCGGTGGCATACCCGAAAACGCGCCGCTCCACGCCGAGTGGATTGAGACCTATGCGTCCGAAGAGTTTGCCGGGCTCGCCCGCTGGCTGCGCGAAATGTTCGATGAGGCCGCATCGACGGCGGGCCCCGCCGAGCGCGAGCGCATGCGCGCGCATTTCCTGATGGGCACGCGGTATGAATATCTCTTCTGGGATATGAGCTGGAAGATGGAGGAATGGCCCCTGTAGCCCCAGGCCGCCTGTCGAGAGAGCGTATGTCCCCCAGAACGAGAAAAGACATCCCCAACCCCACGAGATGCACGTGGGCCGAGGGCGACCCGGCCATGGAGAAATACCACGACGAGGAATGGGGCTTTCCCGTCCGAACGACCCGGAAACACTTCGAGCAACTGACGCTCGAAATCTTTCAGGCGGGCCTCTCCTGGCGCACGATTCTGCACAAGCGCGAGGCGTTCAGAAAGGAATTCATGGGGTTCTCGCCCGAAAAAGTCGCTCGCTTCACGGAAAAGGACATCGAGCGAATCCTCGGAAACCCGGGCGTCGTGCGGAACCGCAAAAAGATCGAGGCGACAATCGAGAACGCGAAAAAATTCCTCGCCATTAAGAAAAAACACGGCTCGTTCAACCGCTACCTCGCCTCCCTGCCGGACGATCTTCCCTCGCTGCAAAAGATATTCCGCGAAGAATTCACGTTCATGGGGCCCAAGATCGCCGAAGCCTACCTCGAGAGCGTGGGCAGGATACCCGCGCCCCACGACCCGCGCTGCTGGTGCGCGAAGGCCCGCTAGATTCATCGCAAATGCGGGGAAATGCGCGGGTACCTGAAAAACTTTTTTTGCCGCCGGATATGAGTGCACGGCGCTAAGATTTACATGACAACTCATTTCATTACAATCAGTTAAACGGAAAATAATTTTCAGAAATTTATCGAAAAACCCCGTGAATTTATCTAATTTTATCGAATTTTTCGGAAATTCATGAGGGGTTTCGAGGCGGTGCTTCGTCCGGAAATCAATCTTCGTCGTCAGGTTGTCATCCGCGTTTCGCATCATCGTCCACCCTCCTCATACGGCTTTCGGTTCGCGCCCCGTCCGGGACCATCGAGCGGGTCTCTGCGGCGAGCCTCGGCGCAGGAGGATAGCGAAAACCGCCCGATACGCGGTACGCATAAATGCGGGGAATTGCGCAGTCAAACCCGAGAGGGGAGGGAAGGGTTACCGACAACAAGAATCGAAGATTACGTCGCCAAGTCGTCCAGCCTCGGACCGAAGACGCGCTTGAAGTCGAATAGTTTCTCTATCATCCAGTTTCTGAGTTCATCCAACGTCTTTTCGTCGTCGTCGATGCTGCCTTGGCGTAGCAACGCAATGCGGCTTGCTTTGCCATTGTCCAGTCGCTGCCACTCAAGGGATTCGGAGAGTTC
Source organism: bacterium (assembly GCA_022825065.1). Classification (GTDB taxonomy): domain Bacteria; phylum UBA8248; class UBA8248; order UBA8248; family UBA8248; genus Bin107. The sequence continues at coordinate 119,878 of JAJDYR010000032.1, read as the reverse complement.
GAGTTCGATTTTGTCTTTTTGCTCTATAAGCCGGTCGTACAGGTCTTTATTCCACTCTTGATCTGTATGGCCAATGTAAACTTCGACTCTAGTCTTTTTCCCTTGCGTGAAATTTGCACCGTAGTGAACGCGTTGCGCATGTCCCGCAGAGAAGGAGTACCAACTTTGGGGTTGTCCTATGCGTGCCTTCGTGAAATCCTGCTCTCTGAGCTTATCTAGTAGTTTCTGGAAAAACGCCTGGTAGCGAAGGTTTCTTTCCGACTTCTTCGCACCTTGGACACTGTGCTTGGTTTCCCGTTGCCATTCGTTGGGAGCGGAGACCACGTTGAAGTGCGGAGCGGGGCGTGAAGTGTCGATCTTCCACAATTCGACCGCTACTCCGAAAAACTTTGTGTCCTCGTCGGTGCGCTGGTTCAGCCAGTCGATGGCTTGCCTGTGCTCATCGCGAAAGTTTTTCGCCACCCAGACGATCACGTTCGCATCGTAGCCGCCTGCGTATGTGAGTAGTTGGCCCAGATGGCCGTGATCCGTCGGCTTTAGTTGGTTCTCGATGATCACCGTTCGATTCGTTGCCGACTCGCGAGCCAGTAAATCCAGGGAAAATGAACCGACCGGCGCTTCCTGATCTTGCAGTTCGAGCTCCAGTCCCAAGGCCTCGCCGAGTTCTGATATGTGCTCCGCGAGCCAGGGCGTGAAATCGGCAGCCTCGTGCGGCCAGACCTTGCTAAGGTCTTCAATCTTTTCGATGCGTCCGAGTCCTTTTGTTTCCGTCATTGCGATTTTCCTTTTATTCGGTTTATCGTCGAGAGATTTTACGTCGGTTTTTTGCTCCAAGTTTCTTGGCTTTTCGCAAAGCTATCGATAACGAAATTCCGGTTCCTTTCTCATTTCAGGCACTGGGGGCAGAGTTCACAGACGTGGACGCCAAGGGACTTGATGAAGTCGGCGTGTTCCGACCAGTCCGAGTCCGTGGCGTTCACGACTCGCCCGTCTCCGGCCTCGGCGACGGCCAGGAATTTCCGGTCGTTCGGGTCTAAGTCATTCGGGGGAAGGTTTGTGAATCCGCCTTCCGTATCCGGCGTTTCTTGAATCGGCACACGAACGACGTTTTCTTCAGAATGCTGATGGTCATGCAGGAATTTGAAGAACATATCCCCGACGCCGGGTGTTCCGCGACGACTGCAATGGTCACTGTACTCATTCATGATACGATTGGAGCCATCGAGTAGGACGACCTGTTTCCCTTTGGCCGCTCCCTCCAGCATCTTGATGCACGTGCGTTCGCACTCGTAATCCGCCGGGGGATTGCCTCTTCCATTCGCCACTATCAAGACATTCGTATCGACGACAATCCTGTCCCTCATTCCTCGACTTTCATCTTGCGTTCGATAGCGGCTTTTCTCGTCTCGGAGATTTCCTCCATCTCATCGCCGAAGAAATGCTCGGGCCAGTTCTCTATCTCTCCGTATTCGTTCAATCCGATGTCCGCCAGGCGTGCTTCGCCGCTTTCCTGCGAGACGAAGTAGAGTTTCACCAGGTCCGCCTGAATCGTTTCATCCGCCACCCTTCTCTGGAGCCGTCGCAGCAGGTGCTCGCTGTGGCTTTCGACGATCACCTGCAAGTCCCGCGTTTCGGCAATCCCGACGATGGCGTCCGCCAAACCGCTCTGCACTTCGGGGTGTAAGTGAATTTCCGGTTGCTCCAGGATGACGGTAGAGCCTTCTGGAACATGGTTCAGCAGGACGATGACGGGGAGAACCTGGGATACGCCGAAGCCCACGTCCGTCAAGAGTACTTTCGGACTTTTCTTGTCCACCGATACTTTGGCCTGGTAGATGTTGGAACCCTTGGCGACCTCGGCCACCGAGAAGGAATGGATGAGGCCCATTTCCTTGAGCCGCATGGCGACCACTTCCTGAAAGGAGCGTTTTCTGCTCGCTGTCTTCATCTGATAGGCGTTTCCCTTTTCCGATGCGGCGAGGATGGCGTTGATCGTCAATTCGCCTCGTGTCCCCACGTCTGAAGGGCTGCCTCCGCTCCAGTTGTATTGTCGGTGCGGGAAGTCTCGTAGTGGTCCAAGGTAATAAATCCTGTCCATCAGTTTTTCGTAATCGGCTTCCAGATCGCTCAGCGGGTCTATTTGATCTTTTAGTGGCAAATGGGATCTGGCTTGGAAAGGAAAAAGATGGGTTTTGATGGGACCGGGGAATTCTCCTGAAAAAATATTTTCCGTATGTTGCTGGGTATCAAAACTCGACTCGCTTTTTTGCCCCGTTGTAAACTGAAAGCCGTTATCCCGATCAGGGTTTGGCTCGATGCCGAAAATCGTCATCTCGCCGGTCGCGGTGTCTTTTATGGCGTAATGAATGGACTGCGTTTTCAGAGACTTCGATTCCTCTGGATTCGTCATTTCCACCACTGCTTGTATGACGAGTTCTTTATAGTTGAAACGGATCTCATCTTCACCTGTGTGTGGGTCGGTTGCGATCCAAGGTTCTTCCAGCCCATCCCAGGACAACTCCCATTCCAGTTTCAAGCTTTTATCGTTTCGGTGAACGACGTCGCCGAAGCCGCCCAGGTTGATCACCCCGCCGGATTTTCCGAAATCGAGAACGATATTGCGGTCGGAGTTGTTTTTCGTCTCTTTCAACATGAGGAGAAACTGGATCAGGCTGCTCTTGCCCGAACTGTTGGTTCCGAACAGACCGGTGATCCTCGGGCCGAGTTCTATGTCGAGCTCGCGCCATGCCTTGAAATTCTTGAGGTTGACGTGCCTGATCATCACGCTTTCTCCAAGGCGAGCAAGGTGTATCAGAGATCGGTAGTCTCTTTACCCGATTCGCCCGGAATTATGCGCTACGCATTAACCCCCGTCAAAATCTCCTATTCCCCCAACCCGTACAGCTCCACCGCATTCTCGCGCATGATGCGCGCGCGGAGGTCTGCGTTCACCTGGCGCGGGAGGGCGTGGACGGGGGAGTCGAAGTCCCAGTGGGGGTAGTCGGTGGCGAAGAGCAGGATTTTCTCGGCGTGGACCATCTCGAATATCCGGACGAGATGCTCGTCTTTATCGGGCTCCTCGATGGGCTGGCTCGTCACCCGGAAGTGCTCGTAGAAATACTCGCTCGGCAGCTTCCTGAGCCAGGGCACCTCCGCGCGCATGCCCCGGTAGTTCTTGTCCAGACGCCAGAGCAGCCCCGGAATCCAGGAGAGGCCGCCCTCGATTAGGACGATCTTCAGCTTCGGGAAAAACTCGAACACGCCCTCGCAGATGAAGCTCACGACGTGGGTCATGAAGGCCTGGCTCATCGCCGTGTGCCACTCGATGTAGTAGGTGGGCCAGCCCGAAGCCGTGGGCGGCGGCGCGTTGCCCGCGCCCGTACCGCCAAAATGGATGCCGATGGGCAGCCCGCGCTCTTCCGCCGCCGCGTAGATGGGGTGGTAGCGCCGCTGCCCGTAGGGGGCGTGCGAACCCGCCGGGAAGAGCACCTGCGCCATGTCTTCGCGCCCGCCGACGCGCTTAATCTCGTCCACGGCGTGCTGCGGGTCCTGATGCGAGACGGTGATGGCGCCTCTCAAACGTTCGTCCTTTTCGAGCCAGTGCTCGATCGTCCAGTCGTTGTGCGCGCTTGCCAGGGCCGCGCCGAACTCGGGGATTCCCATGAAGGAGACGTTGTAGTACGCGCCGTTCAGCACCCCGTAGCTCACGCCGTAGGCGTCCAGCACCTGCTCCTGAAGCATGGCGAGGCTCGAACCCGCCGGTCCGTCCGGCGGTATGGCGTCTTTGCGGACGCCGCCGCCCGCCGTCTTGGGGTAGGGGGCGTTCGGCAGTTTCGTGTAGTCGGTCTCCTCCACGTAGTTGCGCCAGACGAGCGGCAGGTAGGGCTTGAGGGCGTCCAGCGAGGGCGGTACGTGGTGGATGTCCGCGTCCACCATGCCGATGCTGGATTCCGAGACCGGCAGGGGCGTTTTCGCGGCTTGCGGCGTCGTGCTCATATTCGATCCTCCATGCGGTTTTTTGGGGGGATTATATATTTGACCGGCCTGCCCCCCAACCCCCGTTGTCGGGGGTGTTGAAAAAGTCCGAGAGGAAAATTTGTTTGTGTGTAGGGGTCGCATATATGCGACCCTGATTTTTTTGCCCACTACAAGGGCCGCATGTATGCGGCCCCTACACTTGCCCATAGACGGGGTCGCCTATGCGAAATCGGGTCCTGTCCCGCCTCGCTCACCCTGAAAACCAACCCCCCCTACCCCCCCTTGACAGGGGGGCAAGAAAAAGCAAAACCCCCTCCACCCGGTGGCGGGCGTCGTCTTTTTTCATATCTCCCACTTGCCGGGGCGTCGGCCTTTTTTACCCCCCTGTCAAGGGGGGGTAGGGGGGGTTGGTTTTCAAGAGAGTTTTTGTAGGGGCCGTTCGTGAACGGCCCTTCCCGAAAAAGCGGGCGGTTCGCGAACCCCGGACAGGCGTAGGGGCCTGTCCGGCTACGGGCGAATGTTCCCTAAACGAGCAAAAGCCGTATCGAACCGCCGAGCGCGATGCTCAGCACGCACAGGTTGAACGTGCGCCCGCTGAGCCTCTCCTGCACCCATGCGCCGGCCTTGATGCCGAGCCACAGGACGGGCAGGCCGGCGACGGTCGCCCAGACGGTGTCCCAGGTGACGACGGACACCTGCCAGAAGGCGACCACCTTGACGGGGTTCATCACCGCGTAGAGCGCCCATATCGTGCTCACCAGGGTGAGTTTTTCGAGTCTCTGGCTGATGAGGACGGGGGTGAGGAAGATCGCCCCGCTGTTGGCGAGTGCCGAGCAGAGCCCGCTCATGACGCCGAAGCCCCCGCCCTGCCACATCGGCAGGGGAGGGATATCGAAGGGTCTGCCCCTGATTTCCACGAGCGCCTGGTAGGCGGCGAGGGAGAAGCAGATGGCGCCGATCAGCATTTTCAGCCCCGCACCCGGGAGCCAGGTGAGCAGCCAGACGCCCAGGCCGAGCCCGACCACGATGCCGGGCGCCAGGAGGAACACGTAGCGCAGGTTCCATTTTCCCCAGAAATGCGGCGCCGACCCCAGGCCCGACCAGCAGCTGAACATCGCGATGAGGCCGAGCGAAAAAGTGGGCGAGAACGCGAAGATGAGGAAAGGGGTGATCACCAGTCCCACGCCCGCGCCGAACGTGCGCACCAGAAAGCCGTTGCAAAAAGCCGCCGCGAGGACGAAGCCCCACTCGACCCAGGTGAAATCCGGCATCCCTAGTTCGCTTCGAGCAGAAGGCGGAGAGCCGTGATGAGGGACAGGAGCAGGAGGATGTAGGTGAATCCTTTCTGGGGGATTTTATGGAGCGTCTGCTTGCCGCACCAGCTTCCGGCCCAGGCGAGGGGAAAGGCGAGCGCGCCCGCCACGAGCATGGGCGTCTGCACGATGCCTCCGTACCAGAGCGAGGCGACCTTGAAGGGGTTCACGCAGAACCAGACGACGAGGATGCTCGCCACTATCGCCGTCTTGGACATGCCCTGGCTGACGAAGAAAAGGCTCAGCACGAGGCCGCCCGAGTGGAACATGGCGCTGATGATGCCGCCGCCTACACCGATGCCCACCCCCGCCGGCAGGCTGATGGGCGGGGGCTTCATCTCGCCGCGCGCCTCGCGCCAGAAGAGCACCACGGCGAAGAGGACGCAGGTCAGGCCGATTCCCTTTCTCAGCCAGAAATCGGGCAGGGTCACCAGCCAGTAGACGCCGATGATGATGCCGATATAGAAGCCGGGCACCAGGTAGCGCAGGAAGCGGCTCTCCCACTGCTTCCAGAACATGGGGATGGCGAAGAAATCCGTCACCCACATGATGACGGCCACGATGCCGATGATGAACCGCGTGGGCCAGAACATGATCATGATCGGAACGAGAAGGATGCCGATACCGGAACTGAAGGTGGTTTTCAGAAAGCCGACGAAAAAGGCGGTGATCCCGAATGCGAGAAGCTGATGCGCCGTGTAGTCCAAAACGTCCCCTGCAAGCCTTTGACGAAAAGAAGCGCCAGCTTAGCGATTCGGGGGGCCGGGAACAAGGGCCGGGCGGGTTCGCGCGGTTGTTGAAAAAGGCGTTGTCAAGGGATAAAGGCAACCCCCCCTACCCCCCCTTGTCAGGGGGGTAAAAAAAGGCCTCGCCCTCCGCCGCTGTGGTGGAGGGTTTGCTCTTTCATACCCCCCTGACAAGGGGGGGTAGGGGGGGTTCAGGGCGAGGAGGGCAAAACCGCAAGGGCTGTAGGGACAACCCTCCGTGGTTGTCCTTTTTCAGGGTGGACGCGACCAGGACAGGCACGGAGGCCTGTCCCTACGGGGACCCTTCACCGTCATTCCGGCGCGGTGCGGCCGCCCTAGAACGTGGTGACGCCTCCCTCGATCCCGAACAACTTGGAGAGCAGGCCGTGGAAGTAGTAGACGTCGAGGAGCACCAGGCCGAAGAACAAGATGATGAAGATGAGGATCAGGCCCGCGACGAAACACGGAATCTGGGCGATGGCGGAAAAAACGCCCGCGATGCTGCCTTTCTTGAGCGGATAGCCGCAGTGCGGGCACTCTCTGGCTTCGGTGCTCAGGAGTCCCCCGCATTCGGGGCAGTTGAGCAGAGACATCTCATCGCGCCTCCGTGATGGCGCGTAAAAATTCCGGCACCTCGATGGACGAGGTGTCGATGTTGGCCGGGTCTTCGCCCATATAGACTTTCTTGATGGCGGCGCGCACTATTTTGGCCGAGCGCGTCTTGGGCAGCGCCTCGACGAACCTGACCTCATCGGGGCGCAGGCTCTTTCCCAGGTATTTCACGGTCTCTTCCTTGAGCGCCTCACGGAGCGCGTCGCTTGGCTCATGGCCCCCGACCAGCACCACGAAACAGCAAAGACCCTCGCCCTTGATGGGGTGCGGCGCGCCGATGACGGCGGCCTCCACCACGGCGGGGTGCCGGATGAGGGCGGCTTCCACCTCGGCGGGCCCCACGCGCTTGCCCGCGACGTTGATGGTGTCGTCCGAACGCCCGAAGAGATACCACTGCCCGTCTTCGTCCAGGCGCGCCCAGTCGCCGTGGTACCAGACGTCCGGCCAGCGCGAGAAATAGGTTTCCAGGAAGCGCGCGTCGTCTTTCAGGAAGCCCTTGGTCATCGAGGGGACGGGCTGCTTGAGCACGAGATGGCCGATCTCCCCGCGCACGGGCTCGCCCTCCTCGTTGAACACGTCGGCGTCCGAGCCCAGCGCCGGGCCGCCCAGGGAGCAGGGCGTGAGCGGAACGATGGGGTAGGGCTGGAGTATGCAGCCGCAAAGCTCGGTGCCGCCCGATATGTTCATGACGGGGCACCGGCCGCCGCCCACCTTTTCGAAGAACCACATGTAGGATTCCGGGTCCCAGGGCTCGCCCGTGGAGCCCAGCACCCTGAGCGAAGACAGGTCGTGTTTTTTCACCCACTCATCGCCCGCGCTGATAAGCAGCCGCACGGCGGTGGGCGAGACGCCGAAGATGGAGACCTTGTGGTCGCTCAGCATCTTCCAGAGCCTGTCGGGTTCTGGCCAGTTGGGCGCGCCCTCGTAGATGAGATAGGTGCCGCCCCCGAACTGGACGCCTATCATCTTCCAGGGACCCATCATCCAGCCGATGTCCGTCACCCAGAAGAGGGTGTCCGAATCCCGCAAATCCATGCAGTAGCGGATCTCCTTGGCCACGTTCAGCATGCACCCCGCGTGGGTGTGCACCGAGCCTTTCGGCTTTCCCGTCGTGCCCGAGGTGTAGATGATGAGGGAGAGGGCCTCGGCGGGCAGGCGCTCGGTTTCGGCGGTATCGGGTTGCCCGTCGATGAAATCCTCCCAATCGACGTCGCGCTCCGCCTGCATGGGGACGTCCGTATCCGTCCTTCTGAAGACCACGACCTTCTCGACCCGGGTGCCGAGGTCCAGGGCCTTGTCCATCAGGGTTTTCACGCCGATCTCCCTGCCCCGGCGCATCCCGCCGTTAGACGTGAAGACGAGCCGCGCGTCGGCGTGGTCCAGTCGCTCGGCGACGGCCTCGGGGCCGAAGCCCGAGAAGATGGGGATCGCCACGACGCCGATCTTGAGACACGCGAACATGGCGAACACCGTCTCGGGGAGCATGGGCATGAAGATGCCCGCGCTGTCGCCGGGCCGCATCCCCATCGCGCGCATGGCGTTCGCCAGGCGGCAGACGTGGGCGTTCATCTCGGCGTAGGTGTAGCGGCGCACCTCGCCGCCGTCGCCCTCCCAGATGAGGGCCGTCCTGTCGCGCTTTGGCGTTTCGAGATGCCTGTCGATGCAGTTGTGGACGATGTTGAGCTCACCGCCCAGGAACCACTTCGTCCAGGGCAGGCCGCCCGATGCGTCCATGATCTCGTCATACGGCCTGTACCAGGAGACGCCCATGTCCTTCTCGATGGCCGACCAGAAGCGGCCGACGTCTTCCCGGAAGAAATCGATCAGCGCCTCGTAGCTCGGAAGCCCCTGTTTCTTCATGAAGCGGGCGACGTTCGAGTTTTCCAGAAAATCCTCGTTCGGCCGCCAGATGATGTCGGGAGTACTCACGGTATTTCCTCAAATAGGTAATGCGTCTTACGTTCGTAGGCTGAGTTCATGAGTTGTTTAAGCACATCGCCGTGGTTTTCAATGTCGCTTTTATTCAGCTTAATTTCGTAGGAATGTCTGTGCCTGTTATATGCAAAGTCGAGATCGGTTTTTTCTGCGAGATGTTCTTCGGTTTTTTGCGATCTTTGCAAGCGAACTCCTAGAAGGAGACGCTTTTTTTGAGGTCTAAGCTGAATCGAACTGTTGCTCTGGCCATTTTTGGAGAGCCCAATATAGAATTTGGTATAATTTAGTGCTATGTCTGGCTCGAATTCCCTGACCATTTCCAGCAGTTGATCACCAAGCCCGACAGTATCTTTGGTCCCTTTCTTCTCTATCCAATATGCCCGATCTACAGATTCTTGAGTATCTTCGTCCTCGTCTACCAATCCTCGCGTCAGCTCGTCCATTACGGTCGTGAAAACCAGCGAGGTGTACTCCCCAATTTTCAAGGCTTGAAATTGAATCGCGATTAGAGGAATCGCGCCGTTGAAAAGTGAAACGACGTTCAGAAAACGGCTGGTGACGTCTTCGGCGACCAGAACCGCGGAATGTTCGTATTGCGGATAACGCTTCCGCTCAATGTCCCAATACTCGATAGTGCGGATGATGTGCGATTCATCGGTTGCTCCAAGCTGAACCTCAACCTCATACCTGCGGTACGTGTCTGGATCTTGAAGCAACATATCCAGACGGCCTGCTCCGGGTTGTCTTCGTTCCTTATCTTTCACGATAAGATTACCCAAGCCCAGAATAGACGGGTCCTCGTCGATTTTTTTATGAACCCATTTTTCGTCCAGTTCGGGATGATAAGGATCCTTCAGCCAAATTCTTTCTGGTTTCACGTACTGCACTCAACTGTCTCCCTTCAGAATGCCCCTGCCTCCCGCCTCACACCGCTTCCCGGATGGCGTCGAGGTGCGCGGGGTTTTCGAGCGAGTTCAGGTCCATGTGGTCCACCTGTTCGCCGAGATACACTTTCTTGATGGCGCCCCGCACGATTTTGGCGGAGCGCGTCTTGGGCAGGGCCTTGACGAAGCGGACCTCATCGGGCCGCAGGCTCTTGCCGAGATACTCCACCGCCTGGTCTTTCAACTCCTCGCGCAGGGCGTCGTTCAGCTCAAAGGAATCGTGCATGACGACGAAGCAGGTGAGGCCTTCACCCTTCACCGGATGGGGCGTCCCCACGACGGCGGCCTCGATAACGCCGGGATGCTTGATGAGTTCGGACTCGATCTCGTTCGGCCCCACGCGCTTGCCGGAGACCTTGATGGTGTCGTCCGACCGCCCGTAGAGATACCACAGCCCCTGCTCGTCCACCTTGGCCCAGTCGCCGTGGTACCAGACGCCCTCCCAGCGCGAGAAATAGGTCTCGAGGTAGCGGTCCGGCTCCTTCCAGAAGCCGTTGGTGAGCGAGGGGATGGGTTGCTTGAGCACGAGGTGGCCCACCTCGCCGCGAATGGGTTTGGCGTCTTCGCCGAACACGTCGGCGTCCGTGCCCATGGCGGGCGCGCCCAGCGTGCAGGGGCTTAGGTCCATGACGGGCAGGGGCTGCAGGAGACAGGCGCCGATTTCCGTGCCGCCCGAGATGTTCATGATCGGGCACCTGCCGCCGCCCACCTTTTCGAAATACCACATGTAGGATTCCGGGTCCCAGGGCTCGCCCGTGGAGCCCAGCACCCGAAGCGAAGACAGATCGTGTTTTTCCACCCACTCATCGCCCGCGCTGATCAGCACGCGCACCGCCGTCGGGGAAAGCCCCAGGTGGGTGACGCCGTTCTTGGAGATAATCTGCCACAGCCTGTCCGGCGCCGGGTGGTTCGGCACGCTCTCGTAGAGCTGGCACGAGTGGCCGTTGAAGTGAGAGCCCACGAGTTCATAGGGCGCCATGACCCAGCCGAAATCCGTGACCCAGAAGACCGTGTCGCCGTCGCGCATGTCGAGGCAGTACTTGAGTTCGCGCCCCGGGCCGCTCATCAGCCCCGCGTGGGTGTAGACGGTGCCCTTGGGCTTTCCGGTCGTGCCCGAGGTGTACATGATCATCGAGACGGCGTCGGCGGGGAGCCGCTCGGTCTCGGCTTGCGGGGATTGCCCCGCGACGAAATCATCCCAGGTGACGTCGCGCCCCGCCTGCATGGGGACCTCATCGCCCGAGCGCGTGAGGACGACCACTTTCTCGACCTTCGTGCCGCGCTCTAAAGCCGCGTCCGCCGTGCCTTTCAAGGGAACCTTCTTGCCCCGGCGGACGGCGCCGTCCACCGTGAAGAGGATGCGCGCTTCGGCGTGTATCAACCGCTCGGCGAGTCCCTCGGGGCCGAAGCCCGAGAAGACGGGCAGCACGGCCACCCCCGTCTTGAAGCACGCGTACATAACGATGGCGGCTTCGGGCACCATGGGGAGGAACACGCCCGCCACGTCGCCCGGCTTGAGACCCATCCCGCGCATGGCGTTCGCGAGGCGCGATACTTCCGCAGAGAGTTCGGCGTAGGTGAACGCCCGCACCTCGCCCCCGTCGCTCTCCCAGACGAGGGCGGTCTGATCGCGGCGCCCGCCCTCTACATGGCGGTCGATGCAGTTCAGGACGAGGTTCGTTTCGCCTCCGATGAACCACTTCGCCCACGGGAAGCCGCCGCTCAGGTCGAGCAACTCGTCGTAGGGCCTGTACCATGTAAGCCCCATGTCGTCCAAAACGACCTCCCAGAAGCGCCGGATGTCCTCGATGGACCACTTGAGGAATTCGCGGTAATCGGTGATGCCGAGCTTTTTCATCAGCCTGGCGACGTGGCTGTTCGTCAGGAAATCCTCATCCGGCCGCCAGATGATGTCCGAGGCGTTCACTTGCATGTACCCTCCGCTATTTTCTCGCGTTGTCGTTCGTCCAGACCTTCATGTCGCCGGAGACGTATTCGTCCACGACGCCCCATTTGCCGGCCTCGACTTTCGCGGGCGGCTCGTGCGAGCCCGCCGCCACATCTTCGACGAACTGCGCCATCCGACCGATGACGGCGATATCCTCGCACGGGTCGGTGTGGCCCGAGCAGACGAACCTGGCGTCGTTTTCTTCCGCGATGCTCTGGAGCCTGCGCATCGAGGGGCCGTATTCGGACAGGACGGCCGTCGGCACCTGGATGAAGAGCGGCTGGCCGGGCTTCACGAGATCGCCCGTGATGAGGACGCGCTCTCGCTCATCGTACAACGAGATGCTGCACGGCGAGTGGCCCGGCGTGTCGTAGACGTGGATTTTCCTGCCGCCGAGGTCGATTGTGTCGCCTTCCTGCACCGCCCAGCCGAACTTGCCGGGCGGTATGGTGAAGGTATCCGGGTCGAACCCTTCGGGAAAGGGTTTACCGCTCCACGTTTCCACGAAATCCTTGCAGCCCGCCGTGTAGTCGTTCGCGAGCTTGTCCTTTCCGTTGGGATGGACGCCCACCGACTCCCATTCATGGACGGCACCCACGTGATCCCAGTGCGTGTGGGTGAGGACGTGCTCCACGGTCAGGTCGGTTATCGACTCGCAGAGCCTGCGCACGCTGCCCACGCCGATTCCGCCGTCGAGCGAGAGGGCCTTCTCCTCGCCTACGAGCAGGAACATGTTCCACCGCCCGGCTTCCGATATCTGAAAGGTGCCCGGCGCGAACTCCGTGACCTCATACCAGCCTTGCGTGTCCATGGCGTTTTTCCCCGGAGTTACTTTCTCGCGTGGTCCTGTATCCACACCTTGGCGCGGGGGAACACGTACTCGTCCACCTCGCCCCACGCGCCGCCGTCCACCTTGGCGGGCGGGTCGTGCGCGCCGGCTTCGAGATCCTCCATGTTCTGCGCCAGTTCGCCGATGATGGAGGGGTCCGGGTAGGGGTCGGTGTGGCCCGATGTGATCCAGCGCACCTCGTTCTCCGCGGCGACTTTCTCCAGCTTGCGCAGCGAGGGCGCGTAGTCGGAGAGCACCGCCGTGGGCACCTGCAGGAAGAGGTACTCCTCGCAGCGGATCAGGTCGCCCGAGACGAGAATCTTCTCGCGCTCGTCATAGAGCGAGATGCTGCAGGGCGAGTGGCCGGGCGTCTCGTAGACGTGGAACTTCCTGTTGCCCAGGTCGAACGTGTCGCCTTCCTCCAGCGTCCAGCCGAAGGTGGCGGGCTTGATGCCGTAGGCCTCCTCGTCGAACCAGTCGGGGAAGGCGTTCCCGTTCTTTTTCCACATGTTCACGAAGGCCTGTTCGAGTTTCGAGAAATCATTCGCGAGCAGGTCCTTGCCGACGGGGTGGACGCCCACGCTGTCCCACTGCGAGGCCGCGCCCACGTGGTCCCAGTGCGTGTGGGTGAGGATGAAGTCGATGGGCTTGTCCGTGATGCTCTCGTAGAGTTTCCTCAGATTCGCGATACCGATGCCGCCGTCGATGGCGACCGCCTTCTCGTCTCCTTCCAGGAGAAGCATGTTGAACCTGCCGCCCTCGGTAATCTGGTAGCTGCCCGGTGCGAAATTGTTGACGGAATACCAGTCCTGGGTTTCCATAGAAAAGCCTTTCTGCTTGAGGGATAAGAATTTATTCGCTTTAGGATATAGGACGTTCTCGCCCTTACCATTTGTACGAATCGATGGCCCTAATCTAGCCCCATTGCCCCGCGCGAATCAAGCGGGGGCGGGGTAGGGGCTGTCGAATAAGCCCCGACGGGGCATCGTTTCCACCCCCCTGAAAGGGCCTGTTGAAAAAGTCCCTTTTTCGGGTGTAGAGGAGACGCCCCGCTCGACTGAAAAGCAACCCCCCCTACCCCCCCTTGTCAGGGGGGCAAGAAAAAAAACCTCCACCTGTGGCGAGCGTCGCCTCACCCCCCTCGTCGAGGGGCGTTGCCTTTTTTTACCCCCCTGACAAGGGGGGGTAGGGGGGGTTGCTTTTATGGACCCTGTTTTTTCGTCTTCACGAGGCGGGCCGCATGTCTGTAGCGCTCCGAAGAAGGGAGCGCGCTACCTGCAAAACCAAACCCTCTCGCATCCAATCGGGTATGGGAACCTCGCGCCGGAGTGACAGCCACAGACGATATCACTCCCTTCTAGGGTGGCTTTTTCAACAACGCCGTGCGTTACGCCCTGGGGTCATTCCCCCCGCCGGGCGTCTTCAGCCCTTGTAGACGGGCGCGGGCTGGCTGAAGAAGCGCTCGATCAGGTGGAAGACGATGCCGTGGTTCTTCTCCTGCAGGCTCGCGTGGGCGATGCCGGGCATCATGACGAACTGCTTGTCGGGGTTCGGCAGCAGCCGGAAGAATTCCACCAGGTCGTCGAGATGGGCGATGCCGTCGAACTCGCCGCGCGCTATCATCACCGGCGCGGTGATTTTTTTGGGATTCACCAGCGGCAGCCGCTCGCACATGTCGATGTAGGTGCCGTTCGGGATCGTGTCGTCGAGCGCGCAGATGGCCTTCGCGTATTCACGGATGACGTCGCGGTAGGCCGTGCCGGGATGATCGCGCGTGAAGATGCTCTCGATGAACCTGGCGTTCACGGGCCTTCTCGACGTGGAGGCCACGCCGCGGAATCGCCTGCTTCTCTCCGCAAGCGTCGGGCTGCCTTCGCCCGTCCAGACGAAGGCGTCGAGGATCAGCCGCTTCACGCGCCGGGGGTTTTTCTGCGCGAACAGGGCGGCCCGCAGCGCACCGGACGAGATGCCGTAGAGGTGTAGCGCGTTCTTTCTGCTGATTCGCCGGATCACGTTCGCCGCCGCGAGAACGTCCCTCGCGCCGCGCTCGACCCCGCAGGAGACCCGCCTCGACTTGGTGGACCTCCCGTAGCCCTCGCAGTCCACGCACCAGACGTCGTAGCCGCGCCCGGCGAGATGGTCCATCAGGGAGTATCCGGGCCGGGTCTTCACCTGGAGGTCGAACGTAGGCGTGGAAGCCATGGACGAGCCGTGCACGAGGAGCACGGCGTCCCCCGGTTTATCGGTGCCCTCCATTCGCTTCCTCCACAAGAACAGGTCGGCGCCGTCGTGATGCGCATGGTGTTCCTCGCCGGTGATCTTTGTGTTCGGCATGGGTATCCTTTCTGAATATGAGTTGTTGAAAAACCCCTTACGGCGTGAACGAAACCTCTCTCCTTCGTCAGAATCACCCCCCCCTACCCCCCCTTGTCAGGGGGGTATGAAAGAGCAAAACCCTCCATCGGCGGCGAGGGGTTGCCTTTTTTTACCCCCCTGACAAGGGGGGGTAGGGGGGGGTGCCTTTATCCCCCGACAAGGCGGCCAGGAGGTTGCTCCCAAGAAGGTTTCCCGTCAATGGGCCTTTTCCAACAACCCCCCCAACGTAGAAATCGTTTGTGCAAACGGCGCTTCCTGTGGGATTCTCGGTTCAGCGTAATATGACCGCGCGAATATGAACAATCACGAAAGGAGTTTTTTGTGGAATACCGATACGACCACGTGCACTTCCTCACGCGCGACGTGCGCGCCATGACGGATTTTTTCGAGCACGTCTTCGAACTGGAGTTGCTCTCCTACGAGGAGGACTTCAAGGGCGCGTCCTACTCCATCTTGAAGCTCGGGGAAGGGGACCTGCGCATCCGGGGCTACCGCCCGGGCGATGAACCCGACGCCGTGGCGCCCATGCTGACGCACGGCCTCGATCATCTCGGCGTCGCGGTGGACGACGTGGAAGCGGCGGTCGCCCGGCTCGTGGAGCGCGGGGCGGAGGTCGACATGGCGCCCGTGGCCGCGGGCGTGGGCGGGCGGATGATCGCCTTCATCAAGGGGCCCGAGAACATCCGCGTCGAGATATGCGAGCGGCCCCGCGCGTCCGGGGAGAACGATTGACCAGCCGCCCGGCCTCACCGAGACCATCCGCCGATGCGGGAATGACGCTCGAACTCGTGCTGGGCTCGCTCCTCCTCACGACGGTGTGGGGCATGGCGCAGCCCGTCATCAAGGGCGCCTATGCGGGCGTCACCCCCTACGCCATGATATGGATGCGCTGCTGCGCGGGGGTGCTGACCCTCACGCTATACAGGCTTTTTATGCGCATCCCCGAGAGCGTGACCTACCACGACCCCTGGCGGGAGAAGGGCCACCGCATCCTGAACGCCTGCATGCACAACGCCTACGTCTGGTTCCTCTACCAGGGGATGTTCGGAACCGCCGCCGCGCGCGCCTCGGTGCTGCTCTACACGCAGCCCGTCTGGGTGATGCTGCTGAGCGCTCTCTTTCTCACGGGCGAGCGCATCACCCTCGTGCGGGCGCTGGGCTTCGCGACGGCGATGGCGGGCACCGTCACCGTCTTCTCGAACAGCCTCGACGCGGGCGGCTCCATGCGGGCCGATTTCTATATCCTCATCGCCGCCGCGGGCTGGGCGACGCAGACGATTCACTACCGCCGGTATCTCGGCAAATCAGACGTTACCTCGATCGCCAGATGGTCCATGCTCATCGGCGCGCCGACCTATTTCCTCCTCTCTTCCTCCCAGCCCGATTTCGGGATCGCCCATATCGGCGGCCCGCAGATTTTCGCGGTCATCTACATGGGCGTGATAGCGAGCGCGCTGCTCCTGGCCTACTGGGGCCATCTGCTGCTCCGCTACTCACCCCCCAAGATATCGGTGTTCTTCTTCATGACGCCCATCGTCGGCGTGGCGGGGAGCGCCCTCTATCTCGGCGAGCAACTGGGCTGGCATCTGCTTATCGGCGCGGCGCTTACGGCGGCGGGCGTGTGGCTCGTGACGGGAGAGAGGAGGTAGGGCGAGGAAGCGGGAATGGCGGCTCTCCCGTGTTCTCGCCGCTCATCCAAGTCCGTCGTCCCGCCGGTTCCCTACTCGAAACAGCCGTAAGTGCCCCCGTTCGCCGACAGGAAGCGTGGAGTGAACGGGGCTTTGCAAGCGATATGTCGAGCGGTTCGACCTCTGTTGTGGCATATGTCCATATTCGGGTCGGGCTCCCATCTGTTGGGCCGAAGCGTCTTCCCCCAAGCACCGGGGGAAGTGTAGGCGCCTTTGAAGGGATAATTCGTCTTGAAAGGGTATTCGCCAAGACACACCCCAACGACTTCAATCGTGTAGCTGCACGTGTTCGTTATCTCGTTGTCGGCTACGTTGAACCCGCCCTTTAATCGCTTCCTTTTCAGGCAGTGCGCGGCGTCGGCGTTGAGTGCCTGCTTCGGCCTCCAGGTCGTCCGCGTTCGGGCTTGTTGTTGTCTCAGGCGTTCGGCGCGCCGCCTTGCGGCCATCTCCTCGCGTTTCCTGGTTTCCTCGCGCAGGCGCGCCTGCCGTTCGCGTCTCGCCTCCTCTTGGCGGCGCCTGTTTTCCTCTTGTTGTTTTTTGTATTTCGCCTCTCTCCGGGCCTCCTCGCGCTGCCTGCGGGCCTCTTCCTGCCGCCTTCTGTGTTCGGCCTGCCTGCGTCTGTTCTCCGCGCGGATTCTCGCGTTCTCACGCTCCTGCGCCCTGCGCTGCCGCCGTATGCGCTCAAGCGCTTTCGATCCTTCCGTGGCCTTGAAGAGACCCCCTGAACCGGAAGAGCGGGAACCGCCGCCCGTCCTGGCTCTCTCTGCCCAGTATGCTCTGGTTTCCGCGCTTTTCCGGCGCGCTTCGGTTTGCACTTCGGCTTTCTTGGCGTACCAATCTCCACTGACGGCTGGTTTTTTGGCGGCTAGTTCGCGAAGCTTGGATGCAATCCTGGCTGCGTCGTCGGAATTGCTCATATGAAAGCTTTGAAAGGGGGTTACGTCCTTGCGTGACTTTCTAAGAAGGCTGGCCGGCTTGTCGGTGCTGACGATACAATCTTTGAAACCCTTGCATCTGAATTTGAGCTGAGGGCCGATGTTGCTCCCGCCACCATGAATCGTCACCTCTTTCAGGGGGATTTCAAATGTATCGCCTCTTATCGGATATCGTGTGCCCGTCGCGTGCAAAACGCCACCCTGTAGCTCAAGATAGACACCATCGGTTGATTTCATCATGCTGGCGATTTCGGCCAGAAGCGGCCCTTCGGCCCCTCCCCTGACCCCGCATCCGGCTAACAGGAGCAAGATCGCCGGTACTGTCAGTTTTACCTGATGAAAACGCATTTTCCTCTCCTCTATGATACAGGTTTCGGCGCTCGATTCCCGAGCAAACGAAAATCCGATGCCCCTGCGGCTTCCCCGCCTCGAGCGAGCGGCCGGGCCGGCATCTGCTCCTCGGCGCGGCGCTTGCGGCGACGGGCGCGTGGCTCGTGACGGGGGAGCGGAGGTGGACGGGAGGAGCGGGAATTTTGGTCCTGCTCCTCCCGGTAGCGTTCCTCCTTTGAGGTTGCGGACTCTTCAATAGCTGCCGAGCGCCAGTTCTCCTTTGGCGAGCGTCTCGCCCTTCGCGTTCATGGCGTAGGCGTAGACCGTATAGGCGTGGTCCCGGCCGCCGGAGATGGCCCCAGATATACGCCCGAGCCGCACTCGAAACATCCGTGAGAGCGGATGGATTCGATGCCCGCGGGCAAATCATCCGTTTCGCCCTCGAAGGAGGGCACGTCCACGCTCGTCCCCCCGGTGGGAACCTTGACGGCCACCACCCCGTGGAAACCCTCGGAATCCCAATCCTCGTCCGTGAAGCGAAGCTCCACCTTCACCGCGCCGGCGGGAATGTCGGATATCCTGAGCGCAGGCGACCATCCCTCTCCGTCGCGGTGTTTGCAGATTCCCTTGTCGGGCACGGTGGAGCCGTTCCACGTCGAATCGGTGAAGGAGACTTTCAAGCCCGCCGCGGAGGACGTGGATACGAGCGCGATGGAAAACAGGAAACACGTTGCCAGGACAAGCAGTTTTTTCATCTTTCGGTTTCCTTCCAGGAATAGTTGATTTTCATGTGCGATAAGCCTGAAACGGGCATTGCGCCGCCGCCGCCCACCAAACGAGGATGCGGCTGCCGGCTATTGCCGTTTCCCTCCGAATGCGCCCACCATGTCCTGGGTATGGAATTCCCCCACCACTTCTTCACGGTTTGGCCCGATGATTCTGAGACGCATGAACCTTTCGGCATCAGTATATCCGAGTGGACCGTACTCGGTTTGATAAAGAGGGGAATCCATGGAGCCACTGATTCGCCATTCCATGTTCGGTTTGCTGCCGCCCGCATCGAGATCGCGAATGTTGGTGAACGCCACTTCCAAAGTTCCAGAATAGACCGGCAGATCCTGACGTTGCGAGACTACGTTTCCCAGTGTGGCGGTAATTTCCGCATCTCCTTGGATGACATGGCCGCGCGAGGGCGATTCAGTCGTATCTCTTCCGACCATAACGCCCTCCCACCGGGCATTCGTCCTGAGCACTGCTCTTCGGAGATCGTCGAGATTGCCGTAATCAAATCTTGGAAATTTAGTGACGGCGAAGTAGCCGGTCCTGTGTGGATTTATGGCTTCTCCGGCCATGAAATAACCGTGTTCGAGAAGACCTCCATAAACGAGATCGGTATATCCACCAGTACTGTCTGTCCACTTCCCCATAGATTGGACAAGGGGAATACCACGATACGTCGCCACGGCTTCATATTGTTCCGAGTCCAATGTGCAGATGCCGCCGCCGACCAGACAAATGGATACGGCAGTCGGTTCGTCAGCGATCGGTTTTTCTCCGATGGCTCCGTCTTGACCCGAGTAGCTGCGAATACGAGTTCTGACCTCTTCAGGAGAGAGGCTGGAAGAAGTCGCGCTTCCGAGATGAGAAAGCACGGCATCGGAATTTACCGGCCAGTCCGGTGAATTGGAACCGCCGCCGGGCATTTGTTGACCGCCCCCGCCGGGCATCGGGTCCGGCATGACGGCGGCGCCTCCACCTCCGCCACCACCACCTCCGCCGCAGCCCGCCAGCGCGAGGGCGCATACGAGCGCGAGCAGTCTCGCCGCGAAAGAGAGCGAAGTTTTTCCTGGGGATTGCTTTTTGAGTCGGGGCATTTCCTTTCTCCTCGAACGGTGAAAAATCGTCGTTTGCCGGGCTGCGGGCGCCCGCCTGCCCGGACACGGGAAATCGCAAGCGAGTGCTTCGGAACAGGAGGAGAATTTCAGGATGCGCGATATGGACGAAACGCAAATCCGCTCGAAATCCGAAACGGGACGGATCTGTTTTTCGTTCCAGTCTCCATGAATTGTTCCGGCACGAGTTTCGTCCAACCCGATCCCAAATCGGGCCGGTTGCCAGACAATCCACAGATGGAACGGGAGGATCCCGCGTATTTCCGCAAGGATTGCGGTTTTGTATTTCGCAGGCGACCCGAAAACAGGTCAATCTGCAGATTATCTGGCAGGAAGAATCTTGGGTATTTTGTTTGAGTTTGTCAAGACGATAAAAACGATTCAGGAAATCTTTGAACGGCTACAGGGCAGGGCAGGTGCATCACTCCCCTGAAAATCGACTTTCAACGGGTCGCGGGCACGCAGACCATTCCTTCCATGAGCCGGCGCGCCGTGCGGTAGACGATGACTTTCTCGGCCACGGGGCCTTCGGGCGTCTCTGCGACCACGGCGTTAATCGTCTGCACGCCGGAGGGGTGTCCCAGGCGGATGTCGCCCGCACCGCCCCGGGCGGCCTCGTGCACGATGGTGCCCGGTATCCGCGCGGCGACGGCGAGGCACATGGCGCCCGTGAGGGCGAAGGCGCGGTGGGTCTTTCCCATCGAGACGATGCGGGCCGCGATGTCGCAATCCTCCGCCGAGATGATCTCGCCTTTGAGGTCCATGTATTCCAGTGGCGGCGCGACGAGCACCACCTTCGGCACCGCCTGTACGCTTTCGGAAGCCTCCCGCCTGTCGCGCGCAAGCTCCATGCGCACCGCCGCTTCGGCGCGGATCTGCTCGAGATTCACCATCACCTCGACTTGGGCGTCGATGAGGCCGGGGCCTTCGCCGCCGGTCAGGCCCAGGTCGGCGGCGCGCACGAAGACCATCGGGTTGGTGGCGTCCACCATGCTCACCTCGACCCTGCCGACACCCTCGATCTCGAAGGCGTCCACCGCCCTGGCGGACGGCAGGAGTTTGCCCGTGGCCGCGCCGCCGGGGTCCATGAATTCGAGCGTGATTTGCGCGCCCGCGCCCGAGACGCCGGGCAGCTCGAACTCTCCATTCACGCCCGCCGCGCCTTCTTCCACCGGGAAGCGCGCGTGGTAGGTCTTGCCCGTGTTCGTGTTGAAGATGCGCACGGTGGCGGTTCCCTCATCCGCCCGCACCAGACCCTCGTCCACGGCGAACGGCCCGACCGCGCTCGATATGTTCCCGCAGGTGCCGACATAGTCCACCGTCTCGTCCGTCACGCCCACCTGCGCGAAGGTGAAATCCACGTCCGCATCCGGGCGACCGGAAGGCGCTACGACCGCGATTTTGCTTAAAGACGATATCCCGCCGCCCAGGCCGTCGAGCTGGCGTCCGTTCGGGTCGGGGCTGCCGAGCGCCTTCAGGAATATGGCGTCGCGCTCGGCGCGGTCTTCGGGCAGGTCTTTCTCGTGGAAGACGATGGCGCGGCTCGTGCCCCCGCGCATGAAGACGGCCGGATATTTTCTTTGGCCCATATCAGGCGCCGTCCCGCGCCGGGGCGGGGTTCGTTGCGCCTGCGCCGCCCCCCTCGATGCGCGCCAGCGCCAGCGCGCCGCCTGCTGCGAGCATGCGGCGCTCGCGCTCGGTGAGCGCGCACGTCGCGCCGAACGTGTGCCCCGTATCCGTGTTTTCGACTTCGAATACTCCCGTGACGAGCGAATCCTGGATGTTCGATATCGAGAGCTTCTGACCGGCGTCCACTTTTTCGTAATCGTCCTCATCATTGAACGCGAGGGGCAGGATGCCCCAGTTGATGAGGTTCGCCCGGTGGATTCTCGCAAAGCTCTTGGCGAGGACGGCGCGGATGCCGAGGATCATCGGGCAAATCGCCGCCTGCTCGCGGGCGGAGCCCTGCCCGTATGTCTTGGCTCCGACGATGACGCCGCCGCCGGCTTCTCGCGCGCGGGAGGCGAAGGTCTCATCCACGCGCCTGAAGGTGAAGTCCGCGAGCGCGGGCATGTTCGTTCGGTAGGTGATGGCCTCGACCCCGGCGGGGCTGATGTGGTCGGTCGAGACGTTGTCGCCGAGCTTGATGAGTACCTCTCCCGCGTAGGAATCCCCTAAAGCCTCGCCCACGGGCACGGGCTGAATGTTCGGCCCCCGGATGATTTCCACCGCCGCGGGATCCTCCGCAGGGGCGACGATTCCCGTCCTGTCGCTCGCGAAGCGGTAGGGGAGCAGTACCTCGGGCGCCTTGCCCTCGTCCCTGGGGTCTCTTATCTCGCCGTGCAGCGCCGCCACGGCAGCGAGTTCGGGACTCGCGAGATAGACGGCGTCCTCGCTCAGCCCCGAGCGGCCCTTGAAGTTGCGGTTGAACGCGCGCAGGGAGTTCATGCCGGGTGCGGGGATGTGGGCGTAGCCGGGGCAGGAGCCGCAGGTGGATTCCGACACGCAGACGCCGGCGGCGAGCAGGTCGGCCAGGTGGCCCTCTCTCGCGAGTTCCTCGAACGCCTGCCTGCTGCCCGGGAAAACGATGGCGTCGACGCCGTCCGCCACCTTGCGGCCTCTCAGCACCTGCGCGAAGGAGGCCACGTCGGTGAACGTGCCGTTCGTGCAGCTCCCGATGATGACCTGCTGGATCGGCGTGCCGACGGTTTCAGAGACAGGCACGACGTTCTCGGGGTTCGAGGGCAGGGCGACCAGGGGCTGGACGTCCCCGAGGTCGAGATCGATTCTCTCGTCATACGCCGCGCCCGATTCCGCCTCCTGCGGCTTCCAGTCGGCCGCGCGGCCGATGCGCTCGTAGAACGTCCTGGTCTGCGCGTCGCTCGGGAAGATGCTGCCCGTGAGGCCGAGTTCGGTGCCCATGCTCGCAACCGTGAAGCGCTCCGGCACCGTGAGCGCCCGGACGCCGGGCCCCGTGTACTCGAAATACTTGCCGATCCCCCCGCGCGCGCCGAGGCGGCGCAGGAGTTCGAGAATTACGTCTTTCGCCGTCGCCCAGGGGCCGAGTTTCCCGGTGAGCCGCACCTCGACGATGGCCGGACGCGGGATGATGGTCGCGCCCGTCGCCATCGCGGTCGCCACGTCCATGCCGCCCGCGCCGATTGCCAGCATCCCCACCGCGCCCCCCTGCGGGGTGTGGGAATCCGTGCCGAGGAGGCTCTCGCCCGGAACCGAAAATTCCTCCAGATGCACGTTGTGGCAGATGCCGTTTCCCGGTTTCGAGAAATGGATGCCGTGCTTGCGGCAGAAACCGAGCATGAAGCGGTGGGCGTCGGTGTGGAGGCTGTTGACCTGAATCGTCTGGTGGTCGCCGTACATGACGGCTGTCTTCTGCTTCACTTGTGCTAAGCCCATGGCCTCGAAGTGGAGCAGGGCGGTGGGGCCGGAAGCGTCTTGCAACAGCACCTGGTCGATTCGTATCTCGACTTCTTCGCCCGGCGTTCTCGCCGCGCCCGATACCAGGTGCGCGTCGATGAGCTTTTGCGTGAGGCTGCGCGAGCCCTGCTCAGCCACGGCTTCTCATGGTCCTGTAAGGCCGCTTGTCGGGGCCGGTGTAGCGCGCCCGGGGGCGGATGAGGCGGTTGTCGGCCTGTTGCTCCAGGATGTTGGCCGTCCAGCCCGCGACGCGCGACATGGCGATGATGGGGACGAACAGCTCCATCGGGATTCCCAGACCCTGCCACAGGGGCGCGGAGTAGAAGTCCACGTTCGGGATGACGCCCTTTCGGCTCTGCACGGCGTGGTCGAGCGCGCGCGCCATGTCGAACCACTTGGCGTCGCGGCCGGGCTGGTGGCATACCTCCTCCGCCAGTTCGATGAGCACGCTTGCGCGCGGGTCGCCGCTCTTCGTGTAGACCCGGTGGCCGAAGCCCATGAACAGGCGCTTTTTCGCGAGCGCCGCCTCGACGAAAGGCTCCACGTTCTCGATATCGCCGATCTCCCTCAGGGTCTCCATCACCGCCAGGCCCGCGCCTCCGTGGAGCGGGCCTTTCAAGGCGCCGATGCCCGCCGTGACGGCGGAGTAGATGTCCGACATGGTGGAGGTGACGATGCGCGTCGCGAAGGTGGACGCATTGAACTCGTGCTCGGCATAGAGCACCAGAGTGGCGTCGAGCGCGCGGGCGTCTATCTTGTCGGGCGCTTCGCCCGTGATCATGTAGAGGAAATTCGCCGCGTGTCCGAGTCCCCTGCGGGGGTTGAGGGGCTTGAGACCCGCCGCGAGGCGGTGCTGGGCCGCGACGATGGTGGGCATCTTCGCGGTGAGCCGGAGCGCCTTTCTGCGGTTCGCGTCCACGGAGTCGTCCTCGGCCTCCTCGTCGAACAACCCGAGAATCCCCACGCCGCCTCGCAGCGCCGCCGTTCTCTGCTCACCGGGGGGGATTTGTCTCAAGGCGCGCAGCATTCCGGGCGAGAGCGCGCGCTCGGCCTTCATGGCCCCGTCGAATTCCTTGAGACGCTCTCGGGTGGGCAGTTCGCCGTGCCACAGGAGGTAGACGATCTCCTCGAAGGTGACCTTCTTGCGCACCATCTCGGGCACGTCGTAGCCGTAATACCCCAGAATCCCGTTCACGCCGTCGAGCGAGCATATCCGCGTGTCGGCCGCGATGACGCCCTCGAGGCCCCGAACCGGTGTATCTTCCATGACGACTCTCCTTAGCGGCGCGTTTTACTCGTAGATTTCGGGATTGGCGAGCGAGGTGACCTTCTCGCCCTCCACCGCCCGCTTGATATTATCGCACAAAAGCTTGTAGCTCTCACGCTGGACGCTTTCGGTCTGGGCGGCGTTATGGGGCGACATGACGACGTTGGGAAAACCGTGGAGCGGGTGATCCGCAGGCAACGGGTCCGGTTCCACCACGTCCAGCCCTGCGCCCGCGATTTTCCCCTCTCTGATGGCGTGGGTGAGCGCCGCCGTATCCACGTGGGGGCCGCGCGAGACGTTGACGAGACAGGCCGTCTCCTTCATGAGTTCGAACTCGCGTTCGCCAATCATGCCCGTGTTCTCGGGCGTGAGCGGCAGGGTGAGCGCAACGAAATCGGCGCGCGGAAGGAGGTCGTGGAGCGTCTCCACCTCTTCCACCTCGAAGCCCTCGGGCTGGAATTTCCCCCGCGTGCGCGTGTAGGCGCAGATATTCATCTCGAAGGCGGCGGCGCGCTTCGCCAGCGCCCCCCCGATGTTCCCGAGACCCACGATTCCCAGCGTCGCGCCCTGAAGCTGAATGTGGAGTTTGCGCTCACCTATGGGCCAGAGCCAGGGCCTCCTGGCCATGATGAGGGTGAGCGCCATCGCGTGTTCCGCCACCGGGATGCAGCGCATCCAGCCGGGCGCGTTGGCGACGGGGATGCCGAGTTCGGTGGCGGCCTGCGTGTCGATGTTGTCCACGCCGGTGCCCACCTTGCCGACCACCTTGATATCCGGCCCCGCC
Organism: bacterium; assembly: GCA_022825065.1. Classification (GTDB taxonomy): domain Bacteria; phylum UBA8248; class UBA8248; order UBA8248; family UBA8248; genus Bin107. Next base: position 94,866 of record JAJDYR010000032.1, on the reverse strand, counting down.
TCCATCATCTCCCTCGTGATGGGGGCGAACCCGGTGGTGAGCGCGCAGGCGCCCGCGGCCGCCTCGAGCAGACTCGCGTCGTCGAAGGATTCCGGCTCTACGAATTCATAGCCCTCGTGCAGGTATTCCACCATGAAGGCCCGGCGCGCGGGCTGCGTTTTCGTGCGCTCATCCACGCTCAAGACGCGGTGTGTCATTTTGATGATTTCCTCCATTGAGTCGGTGCGTCACGGGAATGTTGAAGAAGCCCCTCGTCAGGTGATAAAGGCAACCCCCCCTACCCCCCCTTAACAGGGGGGTAAAAAAAGGCGACCCCCGCCGCCGATAGAGGGCTTTTGTTTTTTCTTGCCCCCCTGTCAAGGGGGGGTAGGGGGGGTTGGTTTTCGAGGCGAAGGAGGGCGAGGAGGCGAGTGAAGCATGATTTCCTCCGCGCCCTCCATCCCCCATCGACGTGAACCCTCGTTCCCCGGTCGATTACATTTGTCGAATCGTGAAATCCGGGCTATTTCAACACCCCCGTCATGAAGAGGGCTGGCCGAATTTCTCTTTCGCGTCCGCCATGCTCGATGTGCCGGGCCGCCAGGCGGGGGGCGGGTCGGCCTCGTCGCGCGAGAAACCGTCGCGCTCGAGCCTGTCGCGGAACCACGCCTCGTTGATGCGGTTGGTGTCCGCGTCCATCCTGGCCAGGTCGCAGAAGATCTCGATGCCGTTTCCGCACGTGTCGTGAAAGTAAAAGGCGCGGTTCTCGCCCAGCGTGCCGTCGCCCTCGGGGTGCGTGGGGCTGTGGACGAGCGGCCCCGCCGCGATCTCGATTCCCTTCGAGCGGATGTGCGCCGCCCAGGCTTCGAGCTCCGCCTTCGAGCCGACCTCGAAGGCCACGTGGTGCAGGCCGACCTCGGGCTTTCGCATGTCGCCCTCTTTGGGCGCCAGGCCGGCCTCTTTGGGATAGGCGATGAGGGATACCTCGTGATGCCCCTCGCCGCAGCGCATGAAGCAGATCCCCCACGGGCTGTGGGGGTTGTCGCCCGGCTCGTAGCGGTCCGAGACCCGGAGCCCCATGACGTCGCGGTAGAAGGCCACCGCCTCGTCGAGGTCGTGGACTTTCAGGCCCACGTGCTGGATGCGCCTGAGGGCGGGAGGAGTTGCGCTCATGATGCCTCCTTCTCGGGATTCTTTTGAATTAAGTGGGTACCGGGTCTTCGCCGCCGCGCGTGCGCTGCATGACGAACACGGCTGCCAGGGAGATGACGCCGACGCCGTAGGAGGCATACCGCAAGTCTCCCTCCAGCGGGGTGACGAATACCACGAAATTCCCCACGGGCAGGAGCAGGCACACCGAGCCGATGAACATCAGGGCTCGCTCCAGGCCGTTCGCGTACCGCGTCATGAAGTTCTCCATCCACCCGGCCCAGCCGACGATGCCGATGACGCATGCAATGAAGGTGATGGTCACCTCGGTCCTCGTGCCGTCCAGGAGAAGCGGGGTGTAGACGAACAGGAACGGCATGATGAACAGCCACGAAGCGAGCTTCAGCGCCTGGAAACCGGTCTTGACCGGGTCCGACACCGCGATGGCGCTCGCCGCGTAGGCCGCCAGGGCGACCGGCGGGGTCACGGCGCTCACGACGGCCACCCAGAAGCAGATGAGGTGCGCGTGGAGGGTCGGCACGCCCAGGTTGGTGAGCGCGATGACGCCGAAGATGACCAGCACGACGTAGCTCGCCGTGATGGGCAGGCCCATGCCGACGATGTAGCCCGCGATGATCACCCAGAGGATGGTGAGCGGCAGGAGACCGAAGCTGAACTCGGTCAGAAGTATGGAGATGCGGCCCGAAAGGTCGCTTTGCGTGGCGCAGGAGAGCAGGATGCCCAGCACGCACGCGATGCAGCCGATGACGAGCGTGTTCCGCGCGCCCGCTTCGAGGGATATCCAGGTGACCTTGACGATATCCACCACGAGTTCCCACAGCCGCCTGAAGAGAATCGGCCCCGTCTCGTATTCGGACTCTCCGGTCTCCGCCCGCATCCCGGTCGAGATGATCTCGGCGAGCTTCAGGACGATGAACGCCGTCACCGTCCAGAACAGGGCGTCTCCCCAGTTCATCCCGCGCAGCGTGTCCGCGAACCAGGCGAACGGCGCGCCGACCTTGAGGCCGAAGAAATAGGAGAAGACGCCGAAGGCGATCGAGACGGCGAGAAACGGGCGGGCCGTCTGATCGGCGGTGGGCACCTTGATGTTCGAGAGCAGCTCGCAGGTCTTGAGCATCACGATGAGGCAGATGGTCTTGAACGCCGCCAGGAACGCGGAATCACCGATGACGAGGTAGTACACCATCACGGGGATGGGCAGCAGGAAGTGGAGGCGCGGGATGATTCTGCTCCAGGGGGGCAACTCCGAGGGGTCGACGCCGTGGAGCCCGCGCCGTACGGCGCGGATGTAGACCATGTAGCCCACCGAGAGATAGTAGAGAATGGCCGGGAGCGTCGCTATCTTGACGATGTCGAAATAAGAGGTCTCGGTGAGCTGCGCGACGAGAAAGGCCCCGCCCGCCATGATGGGCGGCATGTAGGCCCCTCCCGTGGAGGCGGCCGCCTCGACCGCGCCGGCGAACTCCGAGCGGTAGCCCACCCGCTTCATGAGGGGGATGGTGAACGTGCCCGTCGTCACCACGTTGGCCACCCCGCTGCCCGAGATCATGCCGAACAGCCCGCTCGACATGACGGCCGTGAGGCCGGGGCCGCCCGTCTTCTGGCCCGTCACCCGGTAGGTGGCGTCGATGAGGAATTCGCCCAGGCCCGTCTTTTCCAGGAAGGCGCCCAGGACGACGAAGATGACGATGTAGGTGGCGAAGACCTCGACGATGAGGCCGGTGAGGCCGTCGGCCTCCAGCATCAGGAACTCGGTCACGCGGTCGAGCCCGAAGCCTTCGTGGTAGAGGAGTCCCGGCGATATCTGCGCGATGGGCTTGAAGCTGTAGATCAGGAACAGGAAGCCGATGAACGGGATGACGGGGCCGATGACGCGCCTGGCGATGTCGAAGCTCACCACCGTCAGGAGCAGCGTGTATATCACCACCGAGGTGGGCACGGGACCGCCGATGCGCGTTGTGAGTTCGATGTTGTAGATGTTCCACCAGATGATGGGGGAGACGGCCGATATGATGAACAGCCAGTCCGAGAGCGTCGGGAATTCCGATATGCGCTCTGCGGTGGCTTCGAACCGGTAGAGGAACGCGCCGAACAGCCCGCCTGCCAGGGCGACCAGGTAGGTTCCCCCGACCATGAATTCGCTCCAGAGCACGTCGCCGAAGAATGCGCCCCAGTACGCCCACAGGGCCAGTGCGGCGCACATGACGACGATGGCGAAGAACGAGAAGATTTCATCGAGATAGGCGAAGCCCTCGCGGACGGGCCTTTGCCTGCCTTTGTAGACGAGGATGCACAAGCTGGCGGTCGCCAGGATGTAGACGCCCTTGAATATCTCCGAACGCGGGGGGCCGAAGTATGAGATATGAACGAAGAAGTAGGAAAACGCGACGGAAATAATCGAGACGATGACGCGCGAATAACCCCGCAGGTCGCGCGGGACGACCATCTCGTCCGATATGAGGCCGATCTTCATCAAAAAGGGCAGGAGATTTCGGTACATGGCGTCCTTACCTCGGCCCGGGCGAGCGGGCCTGGAATGGCGAGAAAAGCCGTGAAGCGAAAGAATCCCGGGGAGAAGGAGGTTTTCCCGGTTTCTCCTCCTCCCCGGGCGCGATTTCTCGCCGGATTATCGTTGCGAGAATCAGAAGCCTTTCACGACCTCGTCGGGCACCTTCACGCCGCGTTCTTTCCAGTAACGCGCGGCGGCGGGGTGCACCCAGATCTTGTGCACCTTGAGGGCGTTGAAGTTGCCGCTCAGGTCACGCCAGTAGCGCGCCGTCTTGGTCAGCTGCTTGAGGTTCTCGGGCGAGGCGATGACCTTGAGCATGTTGTATACGGCGTCGTTGGACATCTGCTTGTGGGCGATCCACCAGACGTCGTAGGCGATGGAGCGCGCCGGCTCTTTCATTCCGCGGACTTCTTTCTGAACGGGAATGGTGATCGGCACGTAGAACTTGTGATCGGAGGTCACCTTCTTCTGCTCGGCCTCGCTCAGGCTGATGTAGCGCACCGGCTTCTGGATGGAGAGCCGGGTGAGGGCCGGGATGGTGAAGGGCGCGCCGGCGGAGCAGTACACGTCGATCTGGCGGTCGCCCAGGGCGCGGCCCGAGGCGGAGAAGCCCAGGTAGCGCGGCTGGATCTTGTCGAGGATGCCGACGGCGGCGAAGATGTTCTTGCAGTTCACGTGGCTGCCCGTTCCCTGCTTGAGCAGGTTCACGCGCTTGCCGACCATGTCCTTGTAGGACTTGATGGGGCTGTCCGCCAGCACGGCGATGATCTGCGACTGCGCGCGGACGTTGGCGACGATGCGGAAGTCCTTGTTGGCGCCGTCTTTCTTGAACAGGCCGGTGCCCGTCCAGGACTGGTACACCTGGCCGACGTGTCCCCACGAGGTGGCGAACTCGCCCAGGCTCACGCGGCGGACGTTGGCCACCGAACCGGCCGAGGGGGAATACTGGAAGTAGAACTTCCGTCCGACCTTTCGGTTCAGAAGCTGGGTTCCCGCGCTGATGGAGGGATGCCACGCGCCGCCGGAGGGGCCTCCGCCGAAGCGATAGCGTTCGGCCGCATCGGCCGCGGCGAAAGTGAACGCCACGGCTGCCGCCACTGTTGCCAGGAATGCGAATTTCTTCATTACAAGCTCCTTTTCATGGTGAAAACATGCAGACCTAATGGTGATGACCTCTCATCACCAGATGAACGCTCAGGACCATTCAGAGTTCCCCGTGAACTCGAGTCCTCCGCCTGTCGGTATTCTCCGCCCCTGACGCGCAAAGGCAGGGCGCGCGCTTTTGTTTACGCTGATGAGAATAAGGCATTATCCCCGCTGAAAATTCCGTGTCAAGGCCTGAGGCCGCCCGCGCGGCGAACGCGCAGGTCCGCTTCTGTGCAGATAATCCCCCACGCGCCTCACCCTCAAGGGGGCAGCTTCCCAGGCCTCACCCTGGGTAGCGGCCCTTCGACAGGCTCAGGACAGGCTCCCTCGACTTCGCTCGGGGCAGGCTCCGCCGTTCCCCGACACTCCTCATCCTGAGTAGGCGCGAAAGCGCCGTATCGAAGGATGCCCTTTCACCCGGCGTGAAGCGTTCGACTCCCCGCGCCCTTCGATACGCCGCCTTCGGCGGCTACTCAGGGTGAGGAAAGAGGCGTTGACGGCTTGCGGAGGAGCAGACCAGGCTTTTTCAACAACTCCGACAAGGGGGGGGTTGCTCCTTTGACGAAGGCTTTTGCGACAACCCCGGGAAAGGAGCGTTTGTATCGAAGGTCAAACGCGATTGATGAATGAGTGTTTGCTCTCGTCGCCTTGCCGGGGGGCGGTCCCGGAAGAAAGAGCATTTTCTCCCGATGTGTGATAAGGAATAGGGGATCGGAACAATCCATTGTCCATTTCTGAGATAACGACGAGGCGCACGGCGCCCCAATTCGATGGGAGATGAAGATGAAGGCCATACACGTGCATGAATTCGGCGGCCCCGAAGTGATGGTTTTAGAAGACGCGGCGGACCCCACGCCCGGGGCGGGCCAGATACTGTTGGACGTGAAGGCGGCGGGCGTGAACCCGGTGGACACCACCTTCCGCTCGGGCGCGCACCCGCTCTCGAAAAGCCTGGCGCTGCCCTGGACGCCCGGCGTCGACGCGGCGGGCGACGTGCTGGCCGTCGGCGAGGGAGTGAGCGGCTTCGCCCCCGGCGACAGGGTGTTCGGCGCGGCAATGAGCGGCTCTTACGCAGAAAAGGCGCTCCTGAATCCACTTCGCACGGCGAAACTGCCCGACAGCCTCTCTTATGAAGAGGGCGCGTCCCTGCCGGTGGTCCTGTACACGGCGTACTACGCGCTGATTTACAAGGCGGGGCTCAAGGCGGGCGAGACGGTGCTCATCCACGCGGGCGCGGGCGGCGTGGGCTGCATGGGGATTCAGATAGCGAAGGCGGCCGGGGCGCGCGTCATCACGACGGTGAGTTCAGAAGAAAAAGCCGCGTTTTGCCGCGGGTTCGGCGCAGACGTGGTGATCAACTACCGCGAGGAGGATGTCGCGGAGCGCTGCCTGGCCGAGACCGGCGGCGTCGGGGTGGATTCGGTGATCGAGATGGTGGCGGCGGAGAATTTCGACGCCGACTGCCGGGCGGTCAAGAAATACGGCACGATCGTCGTGCTCGGCGCGGGCACCGGCAAGAACCCGGTGGGTTCGGTGAACTATCCGCCGTTTTATTCCAAGGACATCGACGTGCGGGGCCTAAGCCTCTTCAACTCGGACCCCGTATTCCCGGAGATGATTCGCCAGCTGGACCTGATGCTGGCCGACGGCAGGGTGCGCGCCTCGGTCGGGGAGACGATGCCGCTTGCGGATGCGCCTCGCGCCCACGACGTGCTGATGACCGGGAAGGTCTTCGGGAAAATCGTGCTCACGACGGGCGGCTAGCCGCCGTATCGCGGCCACCTGGTGAACCCACATGAATGAAGACGCAATTCAGCCGGGGCTTGCGGGGACGTATTCCGTCGTCGTGGCGGAGGAGCACGTCCCCATGCACCTGAGGGGCACGAACGCCGAGGTGGTGGCGACGCCCGAGCTTGTGCGCTTCATGGAGAAGGCCGCCATGGACGCGCTGGCGCAGCACCTGGGGCCTGATGAGACGAGCGTGGGGACGAAGGTATCGCTCACCCACATGGCGGGAACGCCCAGGGGGATGCGCGTGGAGGCGCGGGCGCGGCTGGTCGAGCGTGACCGCAGGCGCTGCACCTTCGAGGTGGAGATTCACGATGAGGTCGAACTCGTCGCCCGGGGGACGAACGAGCGCTTCATCGTGCCCAAAGAGCGCAAGAACGAAAAGCTGATGGAGAAGATTCAAATAGTTGATAAACGATAATAAAACAAATAGATATTAGATATATTTCAACAATTTTCAAGGAAAGATATGGACGGGCTGGAAGGGATTCGGGTGCTGGACCTCACGCATTACGTGGCGGGGCCGTTCTGCACGTTGATGATGGGGGATGCGGGCGCGGACGTGGTGAAGTTAGAGCCGCCAGAAGGCGACCGCGTGCGGAATTTCCCGTCCTCCTTCGCCGGGGAGAGCAGGCTGTTCCTAGGCCTGAACCGAAGCAAACGCAGCCTCGCCCTGAACCTGCGCGCGGAGCAGGGCAGGGAGATCGCCAAAAAGCTCGCCGCCCAGATGGACGTGTTCGTCGAGGGCTACCGCCCCGGCGCAATCGAGAAGTTCGGCCTTGGCGCGGACGCCCTGATGCGCGAAAACCCCCGGCTCATCTATCTCTCGGTATCCGCCTACGGGCAGGGCGGCCCCCTGCGCGAACGGCGCGGCATCGACCCCATCATCCAGACGACGGCCGGCATCCCCGCAGAGCAGGGCGGGGGCGGCGCGCCGCAGCTCGTGCAGGGCTCCTTTGTGGACTACATGACGGGCGCGCTCGCTTACGGCGCGGTGATGATGGCGCTCTACGCCCGCGAACGCACCGGCCAAGGCCAGCGTATCGACGCATCGCTTCTGGGCGGGGCCACGGCCATGCAGTTCGGACGCCTCATTTGGGCGAGCGATACGGAACCCGTCTCGGAGGTGGTGGACGCCCTGAACGACCGGATCGCCCGCGTCTACGAGGTGTCGGACGGCCACATCTATCTCTATATGGACGTGGACGGCTTCTGGGAGAAATCCTCCGAGATTCTGGGTCTTCCCGAATTGCTCGAAGAAAAGGCCTGGCGGACCTTTCGGGGGAGGCACGAGGCGCGCGAGGAAATCATCCCCATCGTGCAGGAAGTATTGCGCACCGCGCCGGGCGAGGAGTGGGTGCGCAGGTTCGAGGGCGAGGGCGTGCCCTGCGCGCGCGTGCGCAAGCCCACGGATCTGTATGAGGATCCCCAGATGAAGGCGATGGGCTATCTCGCACAGGCGGAGCATCCCGAATACGGGGTTTTGAGGCTCGGCGGCATTCCCGTGAAGTTCGACAAGACGCCTTCTTCCGTCCGCAGGCCGCCGCCGGTGCTCGGCCAGCATTCTGATGAGGTGCTCGGAGAACTCGGCTTGTCAGATAAGGAAATTGCCGCTCTCAGGAGGGAGGACGTCGTCCGCTAACGGATTTTACTTTCAAGTCGGGTGGGATTGACTGATGAATGTCGGCGGGCCTGGCGTTCCGCCCGAATCAAGGGCAGATAAATTTCCCGGCGAAACTTCTTTTTGCCATTTTCATTAAACATCAAACGTGGAGAGGAAAATGATTCGCAAACTACGCACCGAAAGAGACAACCAGCAGTGGATGCTCGACCTGGCCCTGAACATGAGGGGCCGCGTCCAGAACTTCGAGCGCGATTACCTGGAAGTCCCCCAGGGCAAGCGCGCGCACAACTACCAGATGCTGCCCAAGGTCTGGCGCGAGTCCGCGGAATTTCACGAGACGCTCGGCAAGAAGGCCCAGCGAGAGGGCTTCGACGCCACGGCCACGGAGCACTACGACCACGCCATCGAGGCCTACCGCATGGCGCAGCACCCGATTTTCTACGACGACAACCCGGTGAAGATTTATCTCTGCAACAAGCTCAAGGAAGTGGTCGACAGGCGCTCCGAGACGGCCTCCTACCCCATCGAGCGCGTCGAGGTGCCCTTCGACGATGGCAAGACCATCTCCTGCCTCCTGCACCTGCTGCCCGACCGCAGAAAGGCGCCGTGCATCATCTACGTGCCGGGCATGGATCAGTCGAAGGAAGTCTTCCCCCACGCGCGGCACAACGTGGCGGCGGACAGGGGTTTTCACGTCATCGCGATGGACGGGCCGGGGCAGGGCAACTCCAACATCCAGAAGATCCGCGCCGTGGGCGACAACTACGAGCGCGCGGGCGCCGCGGTGATGGACTACCTCCTCGGGCGCGAGGAGATCGAACCCACCAAGATCGGCATCTACGGCATCAGCATGGGGAGCTTCTGGTCGCTCCGTCTGGCGAGCTACGACCACCGGGCGGCGGCGGTCGCGAGCGCGGTGGCGTGTTTCAACCCGAACAACACCATCTTCACGCAGTCCTCGCCGCGCTTCAAGCAGGTGTTCATGTACATGGCGGGCATGGACGATGAGGACGCCTTCGACGAGATGGCGCGCAACATGACCGTCAAGGGCTATATGGACAAGATTGAGTGCCCCACGCTGCTCGTGACGGGCGAGTTCGACCCGCTCTGCCCGCTCGAGGACGCCATCGAGGTGTATGAGGATCTGACCTGCAAGAAGGAGATGTGGGTGTTCGAGAACCAGTTCCACCCCCTCGTGAGCCTCTCGAACCTGGGCGGCGTCGACAACCACCAGTACATTCTCGACTGGCTGCACCGCGCCCTGATAGGCGAGAGCGTGAACGAGAACCGCGTCGCCTACGTCAAGGAAAACGGCGACGGCCCCTTCGGCGAGTGCGAGTGGACGCCGCCCGTGAGACCCGGCGAGGTGTATTTCTAGAGGGAGCGAGAGGCGGGGACGCCGAGCGTTAATCCGCTGTCTTGATGGGTCTTTTCAGCTTCACGTGTCGCCTATACGTTGAAGAGCTTCGCGGGCTGTCACGATAGGTACGCCTTCGACCTCTGCGAGGGCGAGCATGTGCTTCTTGTCGCCTGAAACGATCAGGTCGGCATGACCTGCGATTGCCGCGGCCAGAATCGGGTTGTCTCTTGGATCGGGAGATAGGTTCACTGCTGGCGGATTATCGAGGATGGTGGCGCGGCTGCCGATGTTCTCGACGATGGCAATCGCTTCGTCGGCGTCCAAAATTTTTTGTAGGCGGGGACGGGAAATTACATCGGCTATCTCGGCGATTTGCGCGGCAGATGTCACGAGTTCGATATCGCCGCGCAACCATGCCCGATACAACCCGCCCGGTGGGGTGCCGGTGGTGATGAGGGCGCTGATCAGGACATTGGTGTCAAGAACGACCCGCACGCGCGGCGTCCACTTCCTCGTCGATCAGATCGAGGAGGTCTTGCTGGTCGTACCGGGCGTTGCGCTCCTTGACCCGGCTGACGGTGAGTTCCAATACGCGGCGTCGCACGGCTTCATCCACGAATCGCGAGAGGTCTCCTTTCTTGCCGCCGTTCCGCGCAAGAAAGGTGCGGACTGCGCGATCAGTTTCTTCGGGGATGGAAAGGTTCCATCGGGTCATGGGCCAGCCTCCTGCGCATATACACATAAGCGCATACACATCTATCCTATCGAGACTTGTTGCTGCCGTCAAATTTCCGTCTGCTAAATGATCCTGGCTTCCCGCTGTATCGAGAGCCTGCCCTGAGCCTGTCGAAGGGGACGCCCCTTTGCTTCCCCCATGCGGGCGGCGCTTTTCGCTTGTGTGGTGTAGAATCCCGGAACCAAAGATTGCACGGGAGGCGCCCATGTTCTCTTCCGCCCTGAAAGCGCTACTACTCTCGATCGTTCTCATAGTGCCCGCAGGGGGCGCGTCCGCCGCCGGGCCTGTAAGCGAGTGCAACCTGGCGATGGCCGGCGAGTGGATTTGCGGGGAGATCCGGTATCTGAAAATATCCTTCGCGGTGGGTGAAGACGGGATCACGAGAGTGACCTTCATGGACGGCTGGGCTTCCGGGGGCGAACGCGCGACGCACACGGAAATCGCGGACGGGAAAGTTCACACGCTGAAGAATGGACTCCGGTACGCCTCTTCGTGCAACCACAGGATCAAGACCCGCAAGATTTACCGGCGCGCCGCCCGGGATGAAGCAGCCGGAAGAGTTTTGATTGGGGATTACATCGTTCTCGAAGACGGGCGAATGCTCATCGGCCTGTTCGGTGACGGGAAGATGGAGGGCTACGATGTCAGAAACTCCTCCAGGCCGAGCGAGCCGGACCGGATCGTCGAGTGCGTGAGGTGCAAGAATACGGGCTGTTGAGGCTTTGGCGGCCGGATGGATAGCGCCGTTTTGCGGCGCGGCGATCTTTGCCCGGGCGAGCGCGTGAGCGGCGTGTACCATGTAAGTCAGCAAGCCTGACTCTGGAGAATTCCTTGAACCCCTTGCTGGCCTCGTTCTTTGCGCTCGCCTCGTCGATCCTGTTCGCCGTCTTCAGCGTCATGGCGCGGCGGAACATGCGCCACACGAGCGCCTTCACGGGCAGCCTGATCACGCTCAGCATCGGCACGGTGGTTCTCGTCGCGCTCTCGGCCTTTCTCTCCTCGTGGAGGGAGCTCACGCTGCCGGTCGCCCTGTGGTTTCTGGCGGGCGGCGCGCTCGCGCCCGGATTGGCGCAGGCGCTCATGTTCCTGAGCATCGGCTATATCGGGGTGGGCCGCGCCATGCCGCTCATCACGGTGACGCCTTTTTTCTCCACCCTCGTGGCGATGGCCTGGCTCGGCGAGCGGCCGGGCGCCGTGGTCCTCGCGGCGACGTTCTTCGTCGTCGCGGGATGCGTCCTGCTTGCGCTCAAGAGAGAAGGCGAGAAACCCTGGCGGCGGATTTTCATCCTCATGCCGATGGCGCACGCCGTCTCGTTCGCCTTCGCCGCATCCATCAGGAAACACGTGCTCGCCATCATGCCCGAACCGCTGCTGGGCGCTACGCTTTCCTATGCGATTTCCCTCCCGGTGCTGTTCGTGTTCTATCCCTTCCTGCCCGAAAACGAGCGGCTCTCCTTCAACCGCGCGGGCGTCATGGGGTTCGCGCTGGCGGGCTCGATTCTCACGCTCTCTTTTTTCTGCCATTTCACGTCGTACCGCTACGGGGACGTCTCGATCATCGCCCCCATCGTGTATACGGCGCCGCTGTTCTCCCTGCTGCTCGCGCGGATATGGCTCAAGGGGGAGGAAGAAATTACCTGGCAGAAAACGGTGGGCGCGGTATTGCTGTTCATCGGGATGGTGGTGATCATCTGGCAGGCGGCTTGAGGTGGGACGCGAGTGATGAAGGAGTCGTTGAAAAAGTCCCTGAGAGGGGAATGGCAACCCCTTGAAAGGGAAACCCCATAAAGGCAACCCCCCCTACCCCCCCTTGTCAGGGGGGTAAAAAAGGCCACGCCAAGTACCGGTTCGCCCGCCGCCGGCTGAGGGGCTTTTGTTTTTTCTTGCCCCCCTGACAAGGGGGGGTAGGGGGGGTTGCTCCTTTGACAAAGGCTTTTTCAACAGCTCCTCCTCAGTCGGCATTGATTGCCGGAATGACACCGCAATTCCTGTCTTTTCGATCAGGCTTTGTCGTTAATCGTCGTCATTCCGGCGCATGCCGGAATGACAAACGAATCACGCAATCACCGAATGCGTAAGGACAGGCCGCGACCTGTCCCTGCAGGGGAGCAGATGGCCTTGCTCGGCAAGCCCTCGCGCTACCCGCCCGTCTTCTCGACGAGGGCTTCGAAGGCTTTCCGGAACGGCGCTTCGGGCGCGCGCAGGACGCCTGCGCCTATCTGCCCTACGCCCGGCTCCCGGTGGGCGATTCCGGTGTTGATGACGGGATAGATGCCCGTCTCGATCACCTTGCGCACGTCGACCCCGGTCGGCACCCCTGCAAAATCGAGGGCGGGGAGGGTGTAGTCGCGGCTCCGCGCCCAGGTGATGCCGTACATCTCGTTCGTCGCCTGAAAGGCCTCCGCCGTCGAGCCGCCCACGAACTCGACGATGGCGGGCGCCGCTGCCATCGCGAAGCCGCCGACGCCGAGCGTTTCCATAATGGCCGAGTCGCCGATGTCGGGATTGGCGTCCTCCTGCGAGTAGCCGGGGAAGAACAGGCCGACGGGATTTTTCGCGGGCGCGGTGAACCACGCTTCGCCCAGGCCGGCGACCCTGATGCCGAAATCCGTGCCGTTGCGCGACATGGCGTAGACCAGGGAGCAGCCCTCGACCCCCGCCATGGCGTCGAGGCTCGCCTTGGCGGCCGGCATCGCGAGGTTCAGGAAGAAGTGATCGTTGCCCGCGAGGAATTCCGCCACGCGGGAGATCACCTTAGGATCGCTCACCGCCTCCGCGAGCCAGGGCATGATAGTGCGGGCGACCGTCGAGGTGGCGGCGACGTTCCGGTTGTGCGCCTCATCGCCCATCTGCAGGGCGCGCGCGATGACGTTCTTGATGTCCAAGCCATCCGGCATGGCGCGAAGCGCCGCGCGCAGGGCGGGGGCCAGTTCGTCCGCCATCCATCTGAGGCGCGACAGCACGTCTTCTGAATACGCGCCGTAGCGCAGCACCTTGCCGAGGCCTTCGTTCAGCGTGCAATAGGCCCTCCCACCGCCGCCGAGTTCCTCGGGCGCCCGGTTTTCGATGATGCTCACCGGCATCGAGGGCGACACCACGCCCGCCATCGGCCCCACCGCCGAGTGGTGGTGGCATGGCTCGAAGGCGATTTCTCCGCTTGCGCAGAGTTTTTCCGCCGCGTCCGCCGTCTGCGCCCAGCCTTCGAGAAGCGCCGCGCCGATCATCGCGCCCTTGAGGGGGCCGGACATTCTATCCCACGCGATGGGAGGGCCCGCGTGCAGGAGGGTGCGCTCGCCCATGCCGGGGATATCTTCTATGGCGACGCCGATATCCACCCATACGGGCTTGGCCGCCTGAAGGCGCTCGATGGCGATGTCGTTGGCCGCATCGCAACCGGCCAGTCGGTCGAGTCGTTCGATCATGTCGGGGTCTCCTCCGGCGGGGGGACGCCAGTCCACCTGCACCACGGGGGCGTTCTGCGCGGCCAGACTCTCCGCGAACAGCTCCACGCCGACGTTTGCGACGCGGACGCCATTAAGCAAATTTTTCGCGCTCATCCGCCCAGCCCCTCGAGTGCGGCGGCCGCGGCGAGACACGCCTCGGCGTGCGTATCCGCCACGAGAACACCGGCCTCGGCCAGTCTGGCGCGCTGGGTGTTCAATCCCTGCGGGTCGCCCTCGGTTCCGGTGACGGCGCCGATGAACAAAACGTCCGGGTGAGACGCGCGCGACTGCTCTATCGCCTTCGCCGCCTCTCCCGCCGGGTCTTCATGCGCGCCGAGACCCAGCACCACGTCGAAGAGCACGACCGCGGATTCTGGGTCTCCCGCTTCCTGAAGGATGCGCTCGCTTCTGGGCGCGGGGTCGATCATGGGGTGGGGTTTTCCCCGGGTGAAGAGGTCGTCGCCCAGGTCCACGACCGCGTGGCCTTCCGATTTCCGGGGGTCGGGCATTTGTCTGCTTATTTTATTGAGGGGCGCGTTGGAGTGGATACCTGTAACCGTATCACCGACGATGGCCTGCGCCTCGGCGCACAGCGTCCCGCCCGTGTAGACGCCGCGCAGGAACCGGCGGCCTCTTGCGCGCGTGCGGCTCCACCCGGCGATTCTCTCTCTCGCTTCGGAATCGAGATCAGGAGGCACCGCGCCGGCGCGCCCGCCGCTCAGCGAGACGGCGAGCCTCCCCGCTTCGGCCAGCGAGTCCGCCACGTGAAGACCGAGATGTTCGAGGATGTCCTGGTTCCAGTCCCCGACGAAATGAACGACGGCGGGCTTTCCGCAAGTGGCCGTTGCTTCCACTATCTTCCCGAAAGCGGCGGCCTCGGGCGGTTTCCCGAGTACGAGGAGAACCTCCGTCGCCGCATCCTCGCTCAAGGTCTCGATCGCCTGGATCATGGCGAGGCCGCCGACGGCGTCGGTGACGTCCCGCCCCCCTGTTCCCAGGGCGCAGGAGATTCCGCCGCCCGAGGCGTCGATGGCGGCCATGGCCTCCTGAATCCCCGTTCCGGCGGCGCCGGCGATGCCGATTCCGCCGGCCCTCATGACGTTGCAAAAACCTAAACCCACGCCGCCGATGTGCGCCGTGCCGCAGTCGGGACCCATGACGAGCAAGCCCCGCTCGCGCCCCATTCGCTTGAGCGCCGCCTCGTCTTCCACCGATACGTTGTCGCTGAAGATGAGGCAGTGGAGGCCTTTATCGAGCGCGCGTTCGGCCTCGCGGCGCACGCTCGGGCCGGGAACCGAGAAAAGGGCGAGGTTGATGAGGGGGTCTGCGCCGAGGGCGGCGTCCAAAGTGGGCGCTGTGAGGTTCGCGAGCGCGCCCGCTCCACCGCCGCCCGTGCGGGGGGCGGTGAGCGCCGCTTCCATGGCGGCGAGCTCTTCCTGCGCCGTCTCCGGAGCGGTCGCCTCGACGACGAGGACGAGGTCGTTCGGGCCTGCGCCTTTCGCTTCTTGTGAGAGCAGGCCGCTCGCTGCGAGTTGCTCCAGGTTCATCGGCGTGCCCATCAAGGCCGCCGCTTGCCTGATGTGAGTCTTCTCCGAGGCGGCGGCGCTGATGCGCATGAGCTTCACCGAATCGTGGTACGCGCCGCTTAAGACGCGGACGGCCAGCGCCATCTTACTTGCTCCCCCGGGGGCTAATCGATGATCGCCACCGCGCGAATGGGGGAGCCCGACATGCCGCGGAACTTGATGGGCAGCACCGAGAGCTTGAACCCGTGGGACTTGGGTATCAGGTTCAGGTTGATCATGTTCTCGATGTGGCAGTAGTCCTTCTCCAGCATGACCCGGTGGGCCTCCCAGTAGCTGCGCGTCTCGTGCATCTTCCAGATCGGAACGTCCCAGCCGCTCGCGTCGATCCCCATCACGCGGATGCCGTTGTCGATGAGGTAGTGGGTCGCCTCGGCGCTCATGCCGGGCTGGTTCATCGTGTAGTCGGGGTTGGTTTGCCAGTCCACGCTCGCGTCGGTGCGGATGAGGACGATGTCGAGCGGTTTAAGAGAATAGTCGATCTTCTGGAGCGCGCCTTCCACATCCGCCGCCGTGATGGCGTAGCCCGACTCTTTATCCGTGAAATCGAGGACGACGCCGTCCGACATGCACCATTCGAGCGGGATGCGCTCGGTCGTGAAGCCGTCGGGGTTGTTGTGCCAGGGGGAGTCGATGTGCGTGCCCGTGTGGTCGCTCATGAAGATGACGCAGTGGTTCGTCACGATGGGGGCGCCATAGTTGATCGAGCCCGTGCGCCTTGCCACGGTGTCCCAGTCTTCATCGACGGTGAGGGAGGGGCCGGGCAGGTCCGGGTAAATCGGCATGTCCCGGTAGATTTCCATGCTCAGATCGATCAATTCCATCTCGGAAGTCTCCTATGGGAGGAAGATCAAGAAACGATCTCCATCTCGGGTGGTCGGTTCATTTCGGGAAGCGTTTGCAATGCGCGCATTATGTATGAACCCGAAGCGGCGGGCAACGTATTCGTATTCACCGCGAACGGGATGCGACGGGGGCTGTTGAAAAAGCCCTATCCACCTCATCCTGAGTAGGCGCGCAATCGCCGTATCGAAGGATGCCCTCTCGACTGGAAAGGCAACCCCCCCTACCCCCCCTTGACAGGGGGGTATAAAAAGGCGATGCGCCTCGCCGGGATGAGGGGGTTTTGCTTTTTCTTGCCCCCCTGACAAGGGGGGGTAGGGGGGGTTGGTTTTCATGGCAAGGGAGGTCGAGGGAGCGCCCCTTAGACAGGCTCAGGACAGGCCCTTCGATACGCCGCCCTTCGACAAGCTCAGGACAGGCTCTTCGGCGGCTACTCAGGATGAGGAAGGTGGGGGCGGAGCTTGTCTCGAGCGAAGTCGAGGGGCCGCTACTCAGGGTGAAGCGGAAAGGAGCCTTTTTCACCAATCCCCTCGAGGGGGAGTGATTTTTCTCTCTCGTCGATCGGTTACATACGACAAATCCAGAGTTTCGGGCTTTTTCAACAGCCCCGGAGGGGTCGGATTTGTGGAACCAGAACAAATAATTGGAAAGGGGAATCCGTGTTACACGCCGGAAACATGAAACCCGTATATTTTGAATTTAGAAATACATGAGGCATACTGGCGGAAATCGACAAGGATGATACCCGAGTCTCCCGGGCAGCGATGCACGGAGACTAGTTTTCGCATATTCATATCACTGCGGGGAGTGCGCCTTCTTGTCCCTCTTGTTCGACATATCCCTTTTCCAGCTCACGATGCTCATGATGGCCCCGCTTATCATCGCCTGCCTGGGCGAGACCATCATCGAGCGCTCGGGGATTCTGAACGTCGGCATCGAGGGGGTCGTGACGCTCGGCTCGGTGACGGGCTTTCTCCTCACCTACTATTCGGGCAGCGCGATCATCGGCTGCATGGTCGCGGCGCTCTCGGGGAGCGTCCTCACGCTGCTCCTGGCGTATTTCTCGGTCACCCTGCGGGCGAACCAGATCGTCATCGGGCTGGGGATATTCGTCCTGGGGCTGGGGATATCGCCCACCATCTACCGGCTGGCGGTGGGCGTGGTGCAGTCCATCCCCCAGGTGCCGACGTTAAAGGAGATACACATCCCGCTCCTGGGGAGTATTCCCTTCATCGGCGAGATTTTCTTCGCGCAGAACGGACTCGTCTATTTGTCCTACTTCCTCGTCGCGGCGGTGAGTTTCTTCCTTTTCAAGACGCCGCTGGGCCTGAGGCTGCGCGCCTGCGGGGAGAACCCCCGCGCGGCGGACACGGTGGGGATCGACGTCGCCCGGATGCGCTACGGCGCGTGCGCGGTGGGCGGGCTTTTCCTGGGCGTGGCGGGCGCATACCTGCCGCTCGTGATATCGGGCTCGTTCACGGACAACATCGTGAACGGGAGAGGGTGGCTCGCCCTGATGCTGGTGATATTCGGCCGCTGGGTGCCGGTCTGGTCGTTCGTCGGCGCGCTGTTGTTCGCCTACGTGGACGCCTTCCAGTTCAAGGTGAACGCCCTGCCGCAGTTCGCCAAGATCATTCCGCCGCAATTCCTGCTCATGCTGCCGTACGTGTTCGCCATGATAGTTCTGGTACAGGTCGCGCGGGGGGCGGAGAGCCCGCGCGCGCTGACGAGGCCATACGACCGTGAAGCCCGGGATTGACCCGCGCCCGGGCAATCGTGCTTTCTCATCAAGGAGGAGTGTGAAATGAAAACCAAATGGACACGCCGATTGTTCTTCGCCGCCGCCGCGTTCGCGGCCCTGGCGCTGGCCGCACCCGGCCCTGTGCTCGCCGCGAAGGCCCACAAGTTCGCCATCATCCTGCCCGGACCCATCGAGGATGCGGACTATAACTTCCGGGGCTACGAGGTGGCGCAGGACGTCAAGAAGATGTTCAAGATCGAGACTTCCTACTCCGAGCGCATCTCGCCCGCGGACGCCGAGCGGGTGGCGCGCGAGTACATCTCCTCGGGCTTCACCATCATCGGCTTCCACGGCGGGCAGTACGTCCGGCTCGTGCAGAAGCTGGCGCCGAAGTTCCCCGAGGTGACCTTCATCATGGAGAGTTCGGCGAAGTTCAAGGTTCCCAAGAACGTCTGGAACATTCACCGCCACTACTTCCAGGCCTTCTACCCCTTCGGCGTGCTGGCCGGCCTCGCCACGAAGACGAACAAGGTGAGCGTCATCGCGGGCATCCCGCTGCCGGACTTCAAGGCTTCCATCAACACCATCTCGGACGCGCTCAAGGCGACCAACCCCAAGGCGGAGCTCACCTACTCCTTCACCGGGAACCAGAACGATCCGGTCAAGGCGCGCCAGACCGCCGACGCCATGATCGCGGGCGGCGTCGACTTCATCATCAACATGGTGAACCTGGGCGTGTACGGCGTGGTCGAGGCCGCCAAGAAGTCGAAGCGCAAGGTGTTGGTCACCACCTTCTACACCGACAAGACGGACAAGGCGCCCGAGCACTTCGCCGGCACGCTGATCATCGATTTCCGGCCGCCCTACCGCAAGGCCCTGGCGGGCATTCTGAAAGGATCGCCCGGGGGATACGTGCCCATGCAGCTCGGGGTCGGGTTCGAGATCACCTCTCTGGGCAACGTGTCGGCCGAGGCCATGAAGCGGACCAAGGAGGCGTATGAAAAGGTGCGGGCCGGGAAGATCAAGCCCCGGCTGGAGATGAAGAAGGTCATGTTGGCGAAATAGGGCACCTGAGCGCCCCGCCCTGCGAAGAGGGGTTGTTGAAAAAGTCCCGTTTGCAACGCTCGCAAACCGCCAATACCTCTTTCCTCACCCTGAGTAGCCGCCGAAGGCGGCGTATCGAAGGGCGAGGGAAGTCGGATGCCTCGTGCCGGGCGGCGCAATCGCTTCCGCATTGGGCGCGATTGTCCTTCGATACGGCGCTTGCGCGCCTACTCAGGATGAGGGGTGTCGGGGAACGACGGAGCCTGCCCCGAGCGGAGTCGAGGGAGCCTGTCCTGAGCCTGTCGAAGGGCCGCTACTCAGGATGAGGCGGAGAGGGGTTATTCAACAGCCTGCGAAGAGGGCGGGGCGCAAGAATGGATGGAAGCGATGATGGGAAAAATTGACTCCTGCGTCGAGATGTACGGCGTCAGCAAGTCCTTCGGTGAGGTCCGCGCCCTGGGCGCGGTGGACTTCGAGGCCGCCAAGGGGGAGATCCACGCCCTCCTGGGGGAGAACGGCGCGGGCAAGACCACGCTCATGAACATCCTGAGCGGCCTCTACCGCATGGATGAGGGACAGATCGCGATCGACGGGCGCGAGGTGGATATCCACTCGCCCCAGGATGCGATCGCGGTCGGCGTCGGGATGGTTCACCAGCACGTCGAGCTGATCGGCAACTTCACGGCGCTCGAGAACATCCTGCTCGGGCGCGAGGGTTCGCGCTGGCGGCTCGACGTCGAAGCCCGGCGCAGCTCCGTGGAGGAACTCGCCGCGAATTACGGCCTCTCCATCCCGCTCGATGAGGGGGTGAAAACCCTTCCCGCGGGCATCCAGCAGAAAGTCGAAATCCTGAAGGCGCTCTACCACGGCGCGGACATCCTGATCCTGGACGAGCCGACGACCATGCTGACCCCCCACGAGGTGGACGGGCTGTTCTCGATTCTCAAGTCCTTCGCCAAGGGGGGGCTGACGGTCGTCTTCATCACGCACAAGATCCAGGAGGTGCTGGACAACTGCGACCGCATCACCGTGTTCCGGGGCGGGCGGAAGATCGACACGATCCCGCGCCGGGAAGCCACCCGCGACAGGCTGGTGCAGATGATGATGGGCGAGCGCGGGATGCCTCCCGAGGGCGAGCGGCCGGCCGGGCCCTCTGCGGCAAGGGAAGGGGAGCCCGCGCTTTCCGTGCGGGGGGTGCGCACTTCCGGGAAATGGGGGGTGCCGCTCGCCGGCGTCGCCTTCGACGTCCCCCGGGGGCTCATCGTCGGCATGGCGGGCATCTCGGGGAACGGCCAGAAGGAACTGGCGGAAGCGGTGGCCGGGCTGATCGAAGTCGAAGAAGGCGAGGTCCACATCGACGGTGAGGAAGTATCAAACCTCTCGGTGGCCGGGCGCATCGCGCGGGGGATGAGCCTCCTGCCGCAGGACAGGATAGAGGAGGGCATTCTGCCGGGCCTGAGCCTGGCCGAGAACTTCGTGCTCGGCCTGCATCCCCACATCTTCAGGCGGCGCGGCGTGTTCGAGCGCGAGGCCGCTCATGAGCTCGGCAGGAACGCCATCGCGGAATTCAACATCCTGGCCAGAAACGAGCACGTACCCGCAGCGCACCTCTCGGGCGGGAACATCCAGAAGACCATCGTGGCGCGCGCGGTCATGCTCGCCCAGGAGACGGGCGGGAAGGTGATGATCGCGAACAACCCCACGCGCGGGCTGGACGTCATGGCCGCCTCGTTCGTGCACGGCCGGCTGCGCGAGCTTCGCGCGGGCGGGGCCGGGGTGCTGCTGATATCGGAAGACCTGGACGAGCTCTGCCTCATGAGCGACCGCATCGTCGTCATCTATGCGGGCGAGATTCTGGGCGCCTTCGACGGCCCCGAGTACGACATCTACCGGATAGGCGCGCTCATGGCGGGCCAGAGAGAAGAGGTGTCCTGAGGTGGCGGCGGGCGTGAGCGAGCGGAAAAAAATGGCGATGGAGTTCGCCGTCACCTACGCGGCGGCGGGGGCGCTCGCGCTCGCGTGCGGGGCCGTCTTCATCGTCGCCTTCGGCGGCGACGTGCTCGTCGCGCTCGGCACGGTGCTGCGCTCCTCGCTCGGCACGTGGGGCGGGTTCGCGCAGACGCTCAACAAGTTCTGCCCGCTGCTCCTCGCCTCGCTCGCGGTGGCCTTCGGGATGCGCGGCGGCCACTTCAACATCGGCGTGGACGGGCAGATATACGCGGGCGCCATCGGCATGACGGGCACGGCCTTCGCCCTGGAAGGCATGAACCTCCCCTGGCCGGTATTCGTCCCGCTGGGCCTTCTGGGCGGCATACTCGGCGGGTGGTTCTGGGGCTTCATCCCCGGCATCCTGCGCGTGCGCTTTCAGGTGAGCGAGATATTCGTGACGGTCATGCTGAACTTCGTCGCGCTCTATCTGGTGGACTACCTCGCCAACGGCCCCTGGAACGACCCGCTGGCGGGCGAGGCCATCTCGCTCCCGATCCCCGACGCCTCCGTGCTGCCCCAGGTGATGCCGAGGGCCGGCGCGCACGCGGGCTTCCTCATCGCGCTGGCGGCGGCGGTCGGCATGTACTTCTTCATGACGCGCACCATCGCGGGCTACGAGATACGCGCGGTGGGGGACAACCCCCGCGCCGCGCGCTTCGGCGGCATCAACGTCGCGCGCGTCACGCTCATCATCATGCCGACCTGCGGCGCGCTCTCGGGCTTGGCGGGCGCCATCGAGGTCTCGGGCTTCCACCAGAGCCTGTTGTTGGGCATCAGCGGGGCGGAGGGCGCGCCCAACTACGGCGCGATGGCCATCCTCATCGCCGTCATCGGGCGCAACAATCCCTTGGGCGTCACCATCGCCGCCGCCGTGTTCGCCGTCCTCGTCTCGGGCTCCGATTCCCTCCAGCGCAGCATCGGCCTCCCCGGCGCCGCCGTGTTCGTCTTCCAGGCGATCATCGTCCTCACGGTCGTCTTCGTGCAGGCGCGCCGCAGCGTGAGGGCGGGGTAGGTCGCACCCGACCGAGGAGGGAGGGTGCGCGGTTTTGTAGGTGGCGGTCCCTCCTCGGGACCGCCCCACACATATATGCGGCCCTTGTAGAGGGTGAAAAAAACCAGGGTCGCATATATGCGACCCCTACACTTCCCCCTCGAATGGCGACCGTAGGGACAGGTCGCGACCTGTCCGAAGGCCCCCGCCCCTGTCCGGAATCCCATGAAGGCAACCCCCCCTACCCCCCCTTGACAGGGGGGCAAGAAAAATCAAAACCCCCTCAGCCCGGTGGTGGGCGACGTCTTTTTATTACCCCCTTGTCAGGAAGGCAAGAAAAATCAAAACCCCTCCACCGGCAGGGGCGCATTGCCTTTTTATACCCCCCTGTCAAGGGGGGGTAGGGGGGGTTGGTTTTCGTCGAGGGAGGCCGGGGGATCGCGCATCATTGCGGCCTCTCCCTACCCCGCCCGCACGACCGCCGCGACGGGGCCGCCGCCGGGGGGGCCCTGGTGCTCGGCGCCGCCCGAGACGTAGGTCATCGTGTCGCCGACTATGGATGACACCACCGCGTTCACCACCGAGCGCGCGTGGCGCGTGTTGTTGATGTCCGAGTCGTCGAGCATGGTGTGCCGCCGTCCGCGCACCAGCCCGTCGGGGGAGGCCTCGCACTTGGCGAACACGTTCACGACGCGCGCGCGCTGCTCAGGCGCGAGCGACCACTCGAACGCTATCCCTGCGTTCACGATGGCGTCTCTCACCGCGTCCCTGTCGATGGCGTCTTCCATGACGCTGTGGCCGACGACGAGGTCCCCGCCCCAGGCCGCGCTGTTGCCGATCACCATCGCCTCGTTGCACATGAGCTCGATGCCCGCCGATGTCGAGGCGACGCCCGACTGCAGCGACCAGTCTTTGCAGATCACCTCGTCGCTAAGCGCGCTCTCGGCCACCTCGCCCGCCGCCAGGGCCACCCCCAGCGCCGATGCCCCGCGCGAGTAGCCCATCGACTTGTACGTGTCCTCCGTGCAGACGCTCTTCCCGCGCCCCGCCGCGTCCGCCATGCGCTCGCCGGTCAACAGCGGGCACTTCACCTGGACGAAGTGCAAGTCCGCCGCGCTCTCGATCTGCGCTTCTCTCATGAGCTCTCGCACCAGGTCCGCCGTCGCGCGCACCTGCGCCATCCGGCCCATCTCCTCCGGCAGGAAATCCGCCGTGTGGCCGGACGCGATGGCGAGGCGCTTGGCGCTCCCGTCTCCCGCGCCGTTCTCGGATTTCGTGAACACGGAAAAATGCGGGCACATGACGCCCTCCGTGCCGCCGGACATGATGAGGGCGATCTGCGCCTCCACCTCCTCGCGCGTCTTGCCCATCGTCCTTGAAAAATAATCGAGCAGGACGAAGTTGCTGAACCCGCGCGAGAAATCGTTCACGCAGCCGTTTCCCTCGGTCTTGCCCATGATGCCGACGACGTCCTCCGCCCGGCATTCGCCCCCCTCGATGAGAGCGGCGACCCCTGAGATGTCGTCGGGCGAGTCCATCGCCACGCGGAACAAGTCGGCCTGCATCTTGCGTCCCCCCTTTCGCAAAGGCGCGCGCGGGCGCGCTCGTGGATACTGGAAATTTTATGGGGGAAAAATTAGCACTTGTGAGACGGGCGTGTCCAAAGGGCGTGTATATAAGAGGTGGGGTTTTGTAGGGGTCAGACATATATGTCTGACTGCGTGTCCGCCCGCTTCGAACGCCCATGGGCCACCGCGTAATTGCGTCGTAACGCAAAACCGGGCGGACACACGGGTCCGCCCCTACAGGTCAAACGCGATTGATGAAATCAACCCCCTCGCTTTCGCCTTGAAAACCAACCCCCCCTACCCCCCCTTGACAGGGGGGTAAAAAAGGCCGCCGCCCCGGCATGTGGGGGACATGAAAAAAGGCGACGCCCGCCGCCGGGCCAGGGTTTTGCTTTTTCATGCCCCCCTGTCAAGGGGGGGTAGGGGGGGTTGCCTTTGTCCCCTGGCAAGGGGGGAGTGAATGCCTCTCACGCGGCTCGCCCCTACCTCTTATAAACACACGTCCCCGCATCACCCCTCAGGGCGGGGACGGCGTCTTCGAGCGCGGCGATGTGCACCCGCTCGCCGCCGC
Source organism: bacterium (assembly GCA_022825065.1). Taxonomy (GTDB): domain Bacteria; phylum UBA8248; class UBA8248; order UBA8248; family UBA8248; genus Bin107. The sequence continues at coordinate 70,781 of JAJDYR010000032.1, read as the reverse complement.
CCTCGAGGAAGCGGATCGCCGCCTCTATCTTGGGGCCCATGCTGCCGGGCGGGAAGTGGCCCTCGGCGTGGTATCTCTTTATCTCGTCGAGGGAGACGTTATCCAGCTCGCGCTGCTCGGGCGTCCCGAAGTGGACCGCCACCCGGGGCACGGCGGTGAGGATCATCATCGTCTTGATCTCCAATACGTTCGCCATGAGCGCGGACGTCAAATCCTTGTCGATGACGGCGGCCAGCCCCCGCCGCGCGCCGTCGGCCTCCCTCACGACGGGGATGCCCCCGCCGCCGCCCGCTATCACGACCGCCCCGCTTTTGGCGATCGTCTCGATGAGCGAGATGTCCACGATGTGCTTGGGACTGGGCGAGGGGACGACGTGCCGCCAGCCGCGGCCGCCGTCTCGCTTGAAAGTCCAGCCCATCTCGCGCTCATACCGCCTGGCCTCTTCTTCCGTGTAGGTGTAGCCCACGAACTTGGTCGGCGCGTCGAAGGCCGGGTCCGCCGGGTCGACTTCGACCTGCGTCAGGAGGCAGACCACGTGGCGGGGATTCCCCGCGCGCCTCAGCGCGTTCTCGAACGCCTGCATCAGGAGATAGGCGATGCCCCCCTGGCTGTGGGCGACGCAGATGTCGAGCGTCATCGGCGTCACCTGCTCGCTCGAGACGGCCTGGCGCATGAGTATCTTGCCGACGACGGGGCCGTTCCCGTGCGTGATGATGAGTTCGTTTTTTAGCTGGAGAAGCGGGAGCAGGGCGCGGCCGGTGGCGGCGGCGATGGCGGCCTGCTCTTTTGCGGTGCCGCGTATCTCGGGCGGGTGGGTCGCGTTGCCGCCCACGGCGACCAGGAGGCGTTCGGGAAGCTCCGGCGGGGAGGCCATCTGGGTATCTCCCAATCCATGAAGCCCCGGCCTTCGGTGCGGCGGCATACAAATGCGGGTACAAGTCCCGCGCCGTCCTAAAGGCCGGGAGAGACATCTTACAACAACGGCGGGAAGGGGGGTAGGCGGGGTTGATGACGAATCCGTGAAAATGGGGTCGAGCGGGACGGGGGAGGGGGTTGGGTTTGTAGGGACAGGCCTCCGTGCCTGTCCGAAGGGGCGGCGGTGGGGGATCTGATTTTGTAGGGGCCGTTCGCGAACGGCCCTTGCCGGAGAACCGGGCGCTTCACGAAGCGCCCCTACTGGCAAACCCGATTGGTGCGGGGTTGTTGAAAAATCCGAGGAGAGAGGAGACAACATTTCCCCCTTGCAGAGTACCCAACAATCACTCCCCCCTTGAGGGAATTTCCCACCGTCGAAAGAAGAAATCACTCCCCCCTTGAGGGGGAGTCGAAGAGCTGAGGGCGTAAGCCCGAAAGCGATTCGGTGGGGGGGATAATTCGGACTGGCGATAAAACGCATTTCACCCCCCACCGATTCAGCCTTCGCACAAACCGCTCGGCTTCATCGACTCCCCCTCAAGGGGGGAGTGATTCCTCTCTCCTCGGGCTTTTTCAACAGCCCCCTCAAGAGGGGGAGTGATTACAAACAAGGAGAGATGGGGAGTTCGGAAGCAATTATGCTTCACACGTCCCGCTCGCCTCCTGCATGAAGAGCAACCCCCCCTACCCCCCCTTGTCAGGGGGGCAAGAAAAACCAAAACCCCTTCCACCGCGGCGGGCGCATCGCCTTGTCAGGGGGGCAAGAAAAACCAAAACCCCTTCCACCGCGGCGGGACGCATCGCCTTGTCAGAGGGGCAAGAAAAAACAAAGCCTCCTCAGCTTGGCGGGGGCGCATTGCCTCTTTTTGCCCCCCCCCTCAAGGGGGGAGTAGGGGGGGTTGGTTTTGTACCGAACAGGCCTCCGTGCCTGTCCGAAGGGGCGGTGGTGGGGGGGATGTTCTGTTGTAGGGGACGCATACATGCGTCCCGACCGGTGAGGACGTTCCGACGGGTATGTCCCGTCTGCCCGCATCGGTTCACATCATCCGTACAGAAAAACGGGCCGCATGTATGCGGCCCCTACAGACCCCCCAACCCCTCTCCCCGGTCGAAATCGACGCCGGAATGACGGCTGCAGGGGCGGTTCGCGGACCGCCCCTACGAAAACCCCACGTCCTCCTTCCTCACACCCGTCAAACGCTCCCTCCCCACCCCCCTCAAATCCCCATTCCCCGCTCCCGTCAAACGCCCGTTCCTCCCTCCCGTTTGATAACCCGCGCGGGTTCGGTCATACTCGCGCGATGGACGCCCGCACAAGAGTTGCGCGCAAGTTCAATTAAAGGGTTGACAAAAGCGGAATATTTACCGCACTATCATAAATGCCGAGTAATACACGAGAGCAGTTGCTTACAGGGCCGCCCGCTCAACGCAACGCGGATCACGCCGCGATGGCCGGATGAGGCGGGAACCCGGCGGCTGAACAACGCTCTCTTGAAGTACCCGGCGAAGCCCGGAAGACGACGACCCAGAAACCAGAAACACGCCGGGCTTCAGCAGCAAACATCACGAGGCCAGAGGACTCAACCCGAGGCGAACCACGCCGCGAATCCCCCCTCCAGTCTCGTGAACGGCAAGGCCCGGCGGAAGCCGGAAGATGAACTATCACGAGGCTAGAGGACTCAACTCATGATGAACCACGCCACAAATCCCTCTCCAGTCTCGTGAACCGAATCAGGTAAAGGCCCGGATTCTCCCGTTCGTACAAGCGGCGGCTCCGGTCCCGAAGAAAGACGAAAAGCCCGGCGGGAGCCGGGAGAGCAGCAGATATCACGAGGCCAGAGGACTCAACCCAGGATGCACCGCGCCACAAATCCCTCTCCAGCCTCGTGAATCTATCAATCAGACGGCCCGGCGTTTTCTTTCGCCGTGGCCGTGGCGCCGGGGCTTCCGGGAACGCGGAACCCCCGAAGGCGCCTGAAAGAAGGAGGCAGAAAGATTCGCTGGAGCCTGGGAAGTTTTCATAGCACGGGGCTGGAGGACTCTAACCATCATGATGAGCGCCAGGAATCCCACACCAGTCTCGTGGATAAGCCGGCTGCCGGCCCGGACGCGGGAGTCCGGGCCGGCGGCCGCGCGCTCAGGCCCCAGGTTCGATGAAACGGCATACGCCCGAAAACGGGATAAAAGCCCTTAAATGGAATGAAATATCGGAAAGTCAAAGAAAGGAGGTTAAATCCGGACACTTCAGGTTTTTTCTTCTGTTGCAAAGCTCTTTAATGTCACGAGACTAGGAGGACTCAAAGTGATGAAACTCACCAGCAACAAAATCTTTTCATTCATGCTGGCGGCCGCCTTCGCGCTGACGCTGGCCGGCTGCGGCGGCGGAGGCGGCACGGCTGCTGCGCCGGACCCGGAACCGCCCGCCATGCCGGAACCCACCGCGCAGGAAATGTGCGAGGGTGACGGCGGCCGGTATAACGAAGACGGTTCGTGCACCTCTGCCGAAGATCTTGCCGCGGAAATGGCCGAAGCAGAGGCCCTGAGCGCCGCGCAGAGCGGTGCCTCGTCGGCGGCGTCGGCGGCGTCGGCGGCGGTGGCCGGCGCGGTGGACCCCGTGGCGATGGCGAACGCGCAGCCGCACGCAACCGCGGCCATGGCGGCGTCCGACATGGCGGCGGCGGCCACGGATTCGGCGACGGCCATGGAGCACCAGGCGGCGGCCGAGGCGGCCCGCGACATGGCGGTGGAAGCGGCCATGACGCGCGGCCTGGCAATCACCTCACGCGCGAACGCGGCCTCCAACCAGGCCGCCATCGACAGCGCCAATCTCGTCGGCGTGCCTGCCCCCGCTCCGATTTCGAATGCGGGAAGAGTGGGCAGGGCGATGGCAGCCGCTGCGACGACGGTAGCTGCGGGCGCCGATGGCAATGTCGATGGTAACGCTGACACTACTAATCCAGATACCACCCAGCAGGGCGCAGTGGTCACGTCATCGGCGAGAGACATCGGTAGTGGTCCCAGATTCACGGTAATGGCGCCGACCGGCGGCACCGCCACCGCTCAGTTGAGAGGCGAAAGCCCGACGGCGATCACGACGCGCGGCGGCTGGGTGGGCGCCGAATTGTTGAGCGGCTCGGGCGCTCCGGGTGGCAACAGAGGGTATGCCCTCGTCTTCACGGACATCAATCCGGCGGCGCAGAGTTATTACACCGCTGTTGATGCCGACATCCCCGCTAGCGCGAATTTCCGTGATGCTGCGGCCCTCGCAGTTGCTACTGCAGGCGATACCCAAAGCGTAAACAGGGCTATCATCGGTGGAGAAATCCCGGGAGACGGAAGCCACTTCACGGGAACGTATAATCAGAACCCCACCGACAACAACCCGCCTGTTCCGGGACGGTTCTTCTGTGGTGTCGGCGTGGCCTGCTCCATAAGCGTAGACGCCTCGGGCGTCCTCAGGGGGATTACGGGCTACGTGTTCCAGCCCGCCATCGCTGGATCCGTGATGCGGGGAGACTCGGATTATATGACCTGGGGCGTTTGGGTGAACATTCCGAACGACCCGCAACAGACGAGCGGAACTAGTGCTGCAGATGCTGCTCTTACGAACCCCGCAACCGCCGCCGCATTCGCCAGCGGCAGGGACCCGTTCCAGGTTCCGGCCGATCTCACGGGCACGGCGACGTATAACGGCGTCGCGAACGGCCTGTATGCGGCGGGCGGCATGGTCGAGTACTTCGAGGCCGATGCCAGTCTTTCGGCCGATTTCGGCGGCAGGAGAGCTAACGATTCTGCTCCCAGGGATGATACCCCGAACGACAATGGCCTCCTGGGCGCCGTCACCGGATCCATCACCAACATCAGGGCCGGCGGCATGGACGTCGAAGGTTCGCTGACGCTGGGTAGAGCTCCGCTGCTCGCCGGTGATCCTGCTGTTACGACACCTGCTACTGCTCCTACTGCTGGTTCCCCGGCCAACGTCTTCAGAGGCAACACCCAAGGCTCCCTGGGCGGCAGGGCCATACAAGGTTCCTGGACGGGGCGGTTCTACGGCCCCCAAAGGGCGCAGGGCGTGGCGATTCGAACCGAATTCCCCACGACCGCGGCCGGCACCTTCGGCGCCAGAACGCCTGCGGGTGCCCCAGGGGTCAGCATCCTGGGTTCTTTCGGCACGTGGAGGGCCGAGTAAGCAACAGCGCATGACTCCTTCGGTTCCCGGGCGTCATGTTGACGCCCGGGGCCGGGGGTGAACGAGCGCGGCGCTCCGGCGCGCGCAAGCGGTAAATGGAATTGATTTTCACCCGCCCGCCCCCTTCCGTTCCTGGAAGGGGGGCGTAGCCTTAGGGGGCAAATGATGAAAATGCTCAGGTATTTGGGTTTGACGATTATGGTGGTGTGCCTGACGGCATTTGCCTCAGGTTGCGGCGGTGGCGGTGGGGGCGGCAGCGCCATGATGGAAGAAGAGATGCCGCCGCCGGTGATGGAATGCCCGCAGGGTCAAGTCGGGACGTACCCGGACTGCATGGATCCGCCACCGACCGATGCGGAAAGGATAGCCGACGCGCAGGATACAATCGCGGACATCGTCGCTGACGCTGGTTCGCGGGAACTGGCGGCGCGAACGGCGGCGGCGCAGGTGCAGTTCCACGTAGACGCCACGGCTGATCAGATAGCAACCGCGCTCGCATACTCACAAGCCGCGCAAGTCGCCTTGGCTGACGTCACAGCCGCGAGCGCCGCGGCGAATGCGGCCACCACGCCTGAGGTTGCGGAAATGGCGCTTGCGGACGCGAGGGCGGCGCTCACTGACCTGATAGCCGCGCAGACTGGGGCGGAATCCATTCAAGACGCCGTACTGCTTGCTGAGAGCCAACGTCAACAACGGATGGCGGACGTGGCTGCCCTGACGGGCGGGTCCTCGCTCATCCAGCACGTGAGAGCGAACAAGCTGCTCTCGGACGCGCTGTTGGCCGACTTGATAAGCGCAGATGGAGGCAATGCAAGGCTTCTCGTTGGCCAGGTTGGTGATGGCGCGGCTGGTAATAACGGCAATTCCGAATACCCTGCGGATACCGGGACGGGCGCAGACAGGGTCGTTGGACAGCGGACAGTCAATATGCAGGGTCTTACATCTGACAGCAAGACGCCCCTACTTACCGGAACGGGACCCCTTCCCCACGGCTTCGATCTGAAAAACGACGACGACAATCCTACCGTTTTCGTCAGCGCCTACACGGACATCACGAAAACGAGAGCTAATGTAAGATCAAGAACGAGCGTCCTAGAAGACGATACGGGTACGACCAACATGGACGAGCGTTATACAACTGGAGATGTGGCCGACACCGACTATCTCGTCGCCGGAATTTGGCTCACGGTGGGCGCTACTTTTGCTGAATCCACGATTTCGGCATTCGCGTATGGGAGCCAACCCATTCCTGCAGATAACAATTTCTGTAGCGGTCTTGATGGGCCTACAACTCCAGCATCATCTATGTCGGGAACGACGACAACTACCAGAACATGTGCTCAGACTACCGGCCTAAACGAAATTGATGAAATTGTGGATGACGGCAAAGACGTGACGGCAACCTACAACGGGAATGCGAACGGCGCCTACATCGCTGGAGGAGATACGAGCTATTTCACGGCGAGCGTCCAACTCACCGCCGAGTTCAACAATCCGACAGGCGATACCGCTGATGATGGCGAGGGCAGCATCCAGGGCGCGGTCACGAACATCACCGCCGGCGGACAGTCCTTGGCGGGCAGCATCGAGCTGCAGAAACAAGACCTTGGAAATGACATAAGCACCGCTTTCACTGGTGCGGCTGTCGGCGTGGTTGACGGCAAATCCTTCAGCGGCGGGTGGAGGGGCCAGTTTTTCGGAATGAGATATACAAGGACCCAAGAGACGGTAACGAATAGAGACAATCCGGCCGATATACAAACAACAATTACGACAACGTACTCGCCCGAGGTCCCCGGTTCGGTCGCCGGCACCTTTCAGGTTATCCAGAAAAGCAATCCGGCGGATGAAGCCGCCTTCATCGGATCGTTCGGAGCGCACAGATAACGGGGAAAGACGCCTTTGGCCTCGGGCCTGACCCCGGGGCCGGGGCGGGCCTGACAAGCAAGTCGGAAACAGAAAAGGGCAGGTTGCCGGGAAGGGACGCGTGACCTTTGGGGGTTACTCATTGGTTGCTCTACATCGTCGGGAGCAAATTGTACCGGCCCATGCTACAGAGTTTGAGTCCTCTCGGTTTGGGACGGGAATAATGAGTAACCCCCAGCTAGCCCTGTAGGGGCATTATATACTTAACTGCTCTGCCTCCAAAGGGAGAATTCTGACAAGTTACTTGATAGCCTAATGCAAAATGTCCTGTAGAAACACCGCCAAGCAAGATCATTGCCTTCGCTCGCCGGGCCTCTCCATCTAACTCCAATCTTAAACATACTACAAGGGAGACAAGAGATGTTTAAGCAAACTATTGCGGTTGCCGGTGCGCTGGTTCTTTTGGCTTTTTCCGTTCAAGTCGAAGCGGCCAACAGAATGCTGAAAAACGAGGCAGAGTTCCGCGCAAAGATTGTCGGAAAGAAACTGACCTCTAAAGAGTCAGAGGTTTTATTCAATGCCGATGGCTCATACTCCGGCAGTTACAAGAGCAGAGAGATGAGCGGAAATTGGTGGTTTAAGAATGATAGGTATTGCAGGTCTTTGACTATAGCGAATAGGGACTACTCTGATAAATGCCAGGATGTCGTGTTTGGCGACGGAACGGTGAAGATAGGCCGGACAACTTATGAATTGAAATAGGCAAATAACATAGAACGCGCCCGATGGACAGGAAGAACGCAGTGGTTGTGAGAGTTGGAGATGTAAGACCTATGCCCATTGAGCTTGTTGAAGCTGGCGGCTCCACCTCCAGGAAAATGTCGGTAAGTTTACTCAGTTTTTTCAAAAGGAGACAGGCATGAACATACTCAAAAACACTTTACTGGTTACAATGATCGCAGTCGGTTTTGCACTGGCTGGATGTGGCGGTGGTGGCAGAGCCGCAATGGAGGAAGAACAACCGCCTCCCGTGATGATGCCAGACCCACCGCCAGAGGTTGTCGGCGTGAATATGAGCACTGAGGAGTTCACGCCCATAACGACCTCAGTTTACCGAGATTCAGCCAATTCAACAACTACCCCATCTGCACCGGGATCAGCTTCAATTAAAACCATCGTACGTGATGGCCACGGCGGTATTCGGGTCGTTTATGTGGTAGACGGAACGGAAGCAGATGTTACTTTCACGCCAGATGATTTCAATGATTCAAATTCCTTGTATAGCATACGAGCAGGCGGTGTGTTTCATGGGCTAATCAATTATCGCCAGTTCGACTCTCTGGATTATCTCGACGTTAATGGTTGGCTCATAGGGCCAGAAGCAGGACCAGACAGCCATTGGGGATTCGCCGCGCATGGTGTGAACACCATGCCTGAGAACATGCCCGTCACAGGCAGTGCCACTTATATCGGGCTTATGCGTTCAGACGCATGGGATAATGACAATCCAAGCAGCAGCACCGGCAGAACACGCATCCGAAGCTTGGACGAATCCATGACATTGAATGTGAATTTTGATGACGGCGAATTGACCGGAAGAATAGAAGCCGTTCACATAGAATGGCCGGATGCTGCCGATTATATGCGCCTGGCCGATACAAACACCATTGAAATATCGAACGGAAAGATATCACCAAACGGGTTTGCCGCAGATTGGATGGGCGTTGACACAAACCCGAACAGTATCCCCAGGGAAACCGTCAGAGGTTTCAGCGGTGATATGAATGGCCACTTCTACGGCCCTGCGGCAGAGGAAATAGGCGGACTTATGACCGGAAGCCGAGCCGTAACAGCATCGACTCCAGCCCTAACACTGGTAGGCGCATTCGGAGCAAAGAAGGCCGAATAGACAAACATGGTGGCCGGGCCATCTAAAGGGTAGTCCATCCAATGGCCCGGCCACTGCTTTATTGTTTTATGGGAGCAAGTTATGCCTGATTGGCTGGAGGGTCTTCGCTATTATCGTATGGGAATGGTAGACCACTATGATAAAAACCACCTCTACCGCATATTCTACGAACTGGTTCAAACTCGAAACGAGAGACTTCAGAAGCCATCAAGCCAAGTAAGTCACCTGGCCGTCGCAATAAAATACTTGCATTTCAGGGCGGCAGGAAGAACCTCATCAAGTTAAGTATATAATTCCCCTGTGTAGGGTGTGGCAGGGAATAAATCAAACGCTCCCGCATTGGTCGCGTTTGACCCCCCGGACGCATGGAACCGAAGAGGCGGCCCACGATGAGCGGGCCGCCTCTTTTGTGTGAGGTCAATCGCGACCGGAGAGGAAGCGATTGTCGTTTTAAGGTTTTATCACTCCCCCCTTGAGGGGGTCGGGCTTCCCGAGGGGAAAGCCCGACAGAGGCCGAGCGGTTTGTGCGAAGGCCGAGGTGGTGGGGGGTAGACTGCGTTTTATCGCCATTCCGGATTATACCCCCCACCGAATCGCTTTCGGGCTTACGCCCTCAGCTCTTCGTCGGTCTTCCCGAGGAGGAAAGACCGACCCTCAAGGGGGGAGTGATTGTTGGGTGCTCTGCAAGGGGAAAATGTTGTCTACTCTTTCGTCGGCTCCATACCCTGAATCATGAAAGCAGGCCTTTTTCAACAGCCCCTCTCCGGGGCGATAACCCCCCCTACCCCCCCTTGACAGGGGGGCAAGAAAAAGCAAACCCCCCTCAGCCCGGCGAGGGCGCATCGCCTTTTTGTATTCCCCTGTCAGGGGGGCTTTTGTTCTTTTATACCCCCCTGTCAAGGGGGGGTAGGGGGGGTTGGTTTTTCTCGGTCCCCGGACAGGTGCAGGGGCCTGTCCCTGCAGATGCGGGAATAGAATCCCGTTGCGTGGCGGACAGGCCGCGACCCCGGACAGGCACAGGGGCCTGTCCGCTACAGCACCCCTCTCCCGGTCGGCTTCATACGGGAAAATATGGGGAATTATGAAATCAATGCTTTTCAACACCCCCTTATCAGGGGTTTTTTCTTTTTTATTCCCCTGTCAAAGGGGGTAGGGGGGTGGTTTTTTTCGCTCCCCGGACAGGCGCAGGGGCCTGTCCGCTACGGTTACGTCCTGGCGATACGGGAATATATTTGTCCCGCCCCCCGCATCCGCCGGTTTCGCCGCGCAATTGCCCGCATTTGGCGTCATCGCCCCGGCGCGGGCCGGTGTATGGTGGCGGAGCGGCCAGACCCCCCGCAGCGGCGGGGCGGGCGGACCGCGAACGCAGGCGCCGCTCTTTCCCGGCCGGCGAACGCTCCAGCATGGGGGTTGTTGGAAAACCCTTCTTGTCAGGGGACAAAAGCAACCCCCCCTACCCCCCCTTGTCAGGGGGGTATGAAAAGGCGGCACCCGCCGCGGTGGAAGGGGTTTTGCTCTTTCTTGTCCCTCCGACAAGGGGGGTATGAAAAGGCGATGCGCTTTCACCGGGCTGAGGGGGTTTTGATTTTTCTTGCCCCCCTGACAAGGGGGGGTAGGGGGGGTTGGTTTTTCTCGGTCCCCGGACAACCACGGAGGGCAGGACTACCCCGAGGAGGGGCCTGTCCTGCTACAGAACCATCACGAAGATATTCCGGCAGCGCCTCCCCGGGGGGCTTTTTCCCGCCGGAGGCGGCGCGCACGGATACGGGAGCGAGGCGGAAATGAAAGTAATGATATTTCCCGTAAATATCGATAAAATCAGATTAATCATTGTCATGAATATCGATAAATTCACGGGGTTTTTCGATAAATTTCCGGAAATTTACCGAAATGGACTTGAAACGGTATATCGCTTTTATTCAGCCGGTTACCGGGATAACGTAAAGCAGAAAATGAATTATTTACCGAAATTTATCGAATAAAAAAAGTTTTTCTGGACACCGCATCTGCCCGCATTTCCCCGAAAATTCCCCGCACGGGGATCAGCGCTTCAGCAGCCAGACGCCGTCCTCGCCGTCCACCTCGCGCACGCGCACCTGGATGTGCTCGGCGAGCGAGGTGGGCACGTTCTTGCCGATGAAGTCGGGCCGGAAGGGGAGCTCCCTGTGGCCGCGGTCGATGAGGGCGGCGAGCCAGATCTTGCGCGGGCGTCCGAGCTCCATCAGGGCGTCGATGGCCGCGCGGGCCGTCCTGCCCGTGAAGAAGACGTCGTCGACGAGGAACACGCGGCGGTCCGTGAGGTCGAAATCGATGAGGGTGGGCTCGAAGCCGCGCCCCTCGGTGGGATGGCCGCCGTCGTCGCGGTGGACGCCGATGTCGAGCGCGCCCAGGGGAGGCGAGACGCCTTCGAGCTCCTCGATGTGCCCGGCCAGCCGACGCGCGAGGGGTTCGCCGCGCGTGAGCACGCCGATGAGCGCGATTTCCGGCGCGGCGCACGCCTCGGTCATCTCGGAGGCGATCCTCCTGAGCGAGCGTTCGAGCTCGGTCGCCGTCATGATGGATATCGGAGCCATAGGGGGCACCCGGCGTCGGGGGAGGGCGAAAGCGGTTCAGGCCATCCTAGAGCGTATGGCCGCGCGGATCAATCGAGCCCCCACGGGTGGGGGGTGTCGGGAAAGCCCTCTCCGCCTCCTCCTGAGTAGTCCTGAGCTTGTCGAGGGACGTATCGAAGGATGCCCTCTCGCCCGGAAAACCAACCACCTTGAAAGGGAAACCCCATAAAACCAACCCCCCCTACCCCCCCCCTTGTCAGGGGGGCAAGAAAAATCAAAACCCCTCCACCGGCGGCGGGGGGCGAGGCCTTTTTATACCCCCCTGACAAGGGGGGGTAGGGGGGGTTGCCTTTATCCCCTATCAAGGGGGGAGTGAACTTCAAAAGCGTGCGCGCAACCACAATCCCGCATCGGGAGACTCTCTCAACAACCCCCCGGAAGCGGGTAATGGCGCCGGGCGAACTCCCGGGCCTCCTCCCCGGTGGAGATGCGCCCCTCGAGCTGTTCGTCCTCGAGCGCGAAGAGGATTTCGCCGAGTTTGGGGCCTGCCGGGTAGCCCATCGCCATGAGGTCGCGGCCGTCGAGCAGGCGCGGCGGACGCAGGGCCTCCTCGCGGATTTCCCCGAGTTTCCGCGTGCAGAACTCATGGGTCCTCAGGTTCCCGTGGCTGGCGAGGCAGTCGACCCGGTGGAGTTCGAGCAACTCTTCGAAATACGGCTCGCGCAGGAAGCGCTTCAAGCGGGCCTCGCGCATCTTCTCCACGTGCATGAAGCGCATGTGGTTGGCGACGAGTTCGCGGATTCTCGCCGCGCGCGCCTTCGGCATGCGGAGCCTCGCGCAGATGGCGTCGCTCATCGCCGCGCCGGCCTTGTCGTGCCCGTTGAAGCGGATCCTGTCGGTTTCTGTATACGTCGGCGGCTTCCCGACGTCGTGGAGGAGTATGCCCCAGGCGAGCGTCGGCGAGGCGGAGCGTTTCTTGATGCGCAGCATGGCGAGCACGTGCGTCCACACGTCGCCTTCGGGGTGGAATTCAGGCGGCTGGGCCACGCCGCGCATGGCGGCGACTTCGGGCAGGACGTGTCCCAGCAGGCCCGTGGAATCCAGGGCGGCGAAGGCGATATCGGAATTCGCCTGGGTCAGGATGATCGTCAGTTCGTCGCGGATCCTCTCGGGGCTGATTTTCCCGATGAGTTCCGCATGGGCCTCGATGGACGAGGCGGTCGCCGCCTCGATCGCAAAGCCGAACCTCGCCGAGAAGCGGACCGCCCGCATCATGCGCAGATGGTCCTCGCGGAACCTCGAGTCCGGCTCGCCGATGGCCCGGATGATTCCCTCGTCCAGGTCGCGCCGGCCGCCCACGTAGTCGAGGAGTTGGTCGTTCGATACGTCGTAAAACATCCCGTTGATGGTGAAATCGCGCCGCCTCGCGTCGCCTTTCTCGTCGGAGGGACGAACCGAGTCGGGGTGCCTCCCGTCGCCGTAGGGGCCGTCTTCGCGGAACCGGGCCACCTCGAACTCCTGGCCGCCCACCCGCACGAGCACCACGCCGAACTGCGCTCCCACCGCGACGGTTTTCGGGAAAAGGCCCTGAACGGCTTCGGGCGCCGCGTCGGTGGCGATGTCCCAGTCCTTCGGTTCATGGCCGAGCAGGGCGTCGCGCACGCATCCGCCCGCCAGGAGCGCCCGGTGGCCCGAGGCCTCAAGCGCCCGGATGATCCGAATCGCCGCATCGGGAGGTTTTATGTTCAGCATGGCCGGCTCGCTATGGTTGAAATACCTGAATCTCGATACTACGATATGCCCAATCACGGGCGCGGGCAAACCGTCGTTCGCGCAGATGCCCGCCCGTTTCAGGGCCGGCCGCCCGCGCGTTGATGACCGGAGGAGCTATGGCGTCCCGTTTCGCGAGGATACTCGTTTTTTTCGTCGTTTTCCCGGCCTTGGCGGGCGTATGTCATGGCGCGTCTTTGGACGTGAAATCGATTGACGCAGGGCTCGAACGGGTCGCAGCGGGCGATTATTCCGCGGCGTCTGATTCGTTCGACCGGGTGATAGCGTCCGCGCCCGAACGTCCCGAGGGATATTTCTTCAAGGCGTCCGTTTTCCACATCCTGAAAGGGCATATCCGGCGGGAGGATTTTCGGGAAACCTGGCGGAAAAACGCCGAGAAGGCGATGGCCCTCTCCGAGGCGTTGCTTGAGAAAAACCCCGAAGACACGAGGGCGCTCCTCCTCGCCGGCCTGACGGAGGGCATGCGCATCGTCGACGCGCTCGACAGCAGCAGTTATCTCACGGCGTTCCTGCGGGCGGGCGCGATGCAGAATCATCTCGAAAAAGCGCTCGAACTCGATCCGAAAATTCACGACGCCTACTACGGACTGGGGATTTACCACATCCGGGGCAGCACCGAGAGCTGGGTCAGGATGTTCCGGTTCTTCATCGGCGATACGAGTGCGAAGGGCAGAACCTATCTGCGGCGCGCGGTGGACGGGAAAGGCTGGATCTCAAACTCGGCGCGGCTGGCCCTCATCTGGGCGCTCTACAGGGCGAAGAAATTCCAGGAGGCGAGAGGGGACGTCGAGCACCTGCGCGCGCGCTATCCCAGGAACGCCCTGTACGACGTCGCATACGCGGAGAGTTTTTTCATCGCCGGGGATTACCCGCGCGCGCGGGCGGAATACGTGAAACTGCTGTCCCGGTTGAAAGGGGCGAAAGACGGGATTTCGGGCCTGTACCGCGAATTTTCAAGATGGCGGGTGATTCGCTGCGATTACGCTTCAGGCAAACACCAGGACGTGGAGGAGGAAACCAGGGAGTTGCTGACCGAAAAACACATGTATTCCTCCCTGATGGAGCAGATTCGCCTGGAAGTGGAATCCGCGGCCGGTGTTCTGAAAGAGAAATGATGCGCTATTCGAGAGTGCGGTGCGGCCTGGCGGGTTTCCTGACCATTTTCGCGCTCGTCCTGCATGCGGGTTTCGCGTGGTCCGCCCCTGTCAGCGTGGACCTGGAACTCGTCCTGGCGGTCGACGTTTCCGGCAGCGTGGATAAGGAGGAAGGGAAACTCCAGCGGATGGGGTACGTGAACGCCTTTCGCTCGCCGTCTGTCTTGCGCGCCATCCAATCGGGAAGACACAAGAGCATTGCGGTCACCTACATGGAGTGGGCGTGCTTCGATTCTCAGAGGATCGTCGTGGGCTGGAAGCGGATTCACGACAGGGCGAGCGCCGAGGCGTTCGCCTACCTGCTCTCCCAGGCGCCGGTGGGGGTGGGTCCCTATACGTCGATAAGCGGCGCGATAGAGTTCGCGCTGCCGCTGTTCGAGAACAACGGATTCTCGAGCGAGCGCCGCACCATCGACATTTCCGGCGACGGGCCGAACAACAGCGGGGACTACGTGACGAATGCGCGCGACAGGGCCGTACGGGCCGGCGTGACGATAAACGGGCTTCCCATCGTGAACAACCGGCCGAGTCCCTGGGGAAGGATGCCGATGCCGAACCTGGATCTGTATTACAGGAAATGCGTCATCGGGGGCAGGCGCTCTTTCCTGGTGGTCGCGAACGACTTCAAGTCTTTCGGTCGCGCCATCCGCAGGAAACTGATTCTGGAGATTGTCGGCCTGCCGGGGAAGGAGAGGCGGCAACAGGCGCATGACCCGGGAATAGCGGAGGAAGGCCCGGTTCTGGTGTCGAGGGCGGCCCCGCCGTGTGACGCCGGCGAGAAGCGGCGCAGAAGCTGGACGGATGAGTATTAAATTTCCACCTATGCCTGATAAAGTATGAGGCGGGATATTCTAATCGTTCGATAATTTTCGGACTGTTTCTCTAAACCGAGGAGTGGAAAATCTGATGAAAGCGGTGCGCGTACATGAATTCAACATGGATGTTCCCATGCGGTTGGACGAGGTGGAAGACGCGAAACCAGGACCCGGCGAGGTATTGATAAAAGCCGGCGCCGTCGGCGTGAACCCGGTGGACCTGGCGATACGGGCCGCCAAGCACCCTTACGCCAAGCTGGTCACGCCCCCTTATGTTCCGGGCGCCGAGGCGGCGGGAGAGATCATCGCCCTGGGCGAGGGCGTGGAAGGCTGGCGGATCGGGCAGCGCGTATATGGCCGCGCCATGGGGGGAAGCTACGCAGAGAACGTGCGGCTCGTCGCCGACGCCACGGCGGAACTGCCCGAGGCTTATTCTTATGAAGAGGGGGCGTGCATCACGGTCGCGTTCTACACGGCCTGGAACGCGCTCGTCATCAAGGCGCAGGCGGGCCCCGGCGAGACGGTGCTCGTGCAGGGCGGCGCGGGAGGCGTCGGGATGGCGGCGATTCAACTCGCCAAGCGCCTGGGCTGCCGCGTTTTCGCGACGGTGAGTTCCGATGCGAAGGCGGAGTTCTGCAAGGAGATGGGCGCGGACGAGACGATCAACTACCGCGAGGAGGATTTCGCCGAGCGCTGCATGGAACTCACAGGCGGGCGCGGCGTCGACGTCGTCGTCGAGCTTTGCGCCTGCGATAATTTCGACAAGGATCTGGACGCCATCCGCGTGGACGGGAAAATCATCGTCATCGGTACGGGCACGGGGAAAGGTCCGGGCGCGGAATTCCGGGTTCCGGCGGTCATGACGAAAGACGCCGTGGTGCTGGGGCTGGCCGTGGTGAACCTGTTTCCGAAAATGCCGGAGCTGGTGCGCCGCTTCACGCCCCTGCTGCGCGAGGGCGCGTTCCGGGTCAACGTCGACAAGGCGTCGAGTTTCGAGGAAGCGAACGAGGCGCATGATTACGTTCTGGAGGGTCAATTCCTGGGCAAGGTCGTCCTGGTCCCGTAGCTGCGTGACGAGGCGTAAAAGGAGAATGCGATGAAAGCGGTACGAGTGACGCGGTTCGGGCTCGAGCATCCCATGGAGTTGGAGCAGGTGGCGGAGCTCGAACCCGGGCCGGGAGAGATGCTGGTGCGGATAGCGGCGGCGGGCGTGAATCCCCTGGAAGTCGCGATTCGCTCGGGGAATCATCCGCGCGCGGGGGCGATGACGCTGCCCTATACCTGCGGCACGGACGTCGCGGGAGAAGTGGAAGCGGTGGGCGAGGGCGTTGAGTCGTTTGCGCCGGGCGACCGGGTGTGGGGCCGCGCCTCCACCGGGGCGTACGCCGAAAAAGGATTGCTGCCCGCTGGCTCGACGGGCAAGCTGCCGGGCTCGATGTCATTCGCGGAAGGGGCCGCGCTGCCCATCCCGCTTCTCACGGCCTGGAACGCCCTGGTCGTGAAGGGAGAGGCGGCCCCGGGCGATTGCGTGCTCGTGCAGGGGGGAGCCGGCGGCGTGGGCTATCTGGCGATCCAGCTCGCCCGCACGTTGGGCTGCCGGGTGTTCACGACGGTGAGTTCCGGGGAAAAGGCGGATTTCTGCCTTGCGGCGGGCGCCGAGGCGGCCATCAACTACCGCGAAGAAGACGTGCCCGAGCGCGTGATGGAACTGACTTCCGGGAGAGGCGTCGAGGTCATCGTCGAAACGGTGGGTTGTGACAATCTGCCGTCGGACCTCAAGCTCAACGCCGTCAACGGCCGGATCGTCATCGTCGGAACGGGGACGGGCAAGGGCCCGGATGTGACGATTCCCCTGCCTGCGGCCATGGGCCGGGACGCGCGGATTCTGGCGCTCTCCTCGGGCAATCTGAATCCTCTCGTCCCGGGCATATTGAGGCGTCTGGCTCCCTTGCTGGAAGGAGGCGCCATCAGGCCTCACATCGGGCGGGAACTGCCCCTGGAACAAGCGAATGAATCGCACGAGGTTCTTCTGAGTGGCAAGTTTTTGGGCAAGATAAATCTGGCGCCCTAGAAGAGGAATCCCCGTATTTTAAGGAGGTGGATGAGAGATGATCCGGCTGGGTGATCATGAAATCGACCTGTGTCTGTTCGACGCCTACGGCACGCTGTTCGATGTAACCGCTGCGGCGGCGGAAAAGCAATCCGAACTCGGCGATAATTGGCAGGCGCTCTCCTCGCTCTGGCGGACCAAGCAGATTGAATACACGTGGCTGAGAAGCCTGATGGGCAACCACGCGGATTTCTGGCGGGTAACGGGCGATGCGCTCGATTTCGCCATGGATACGCTGGGGATGGAGAACCCGGACCTTCGCGAAGAACTGATGATGCTCTACAAGCAGCTTAGCGCGTATCCCGAGGTGAAGGGCGTGCTCGAAAAGCTGCGGGAAGACGGGGTGCGGGCCGCGATTCTCTCCAACGGCTCTCCCGAAATGCTCGGCAGCGCGGTGAAGAACGCCGGAATCGAGGAATATCTCGAAGACGTTCTATCCGTGGAGAGCGCCGGGATATTCAAGGTGCACGCATCGGTCTATCAACTGGCGGTGGATCGGCTCGGCGTTCCAGCGAATAGAATCTGTTTCTTCTCCTCGAACGGCTGGGACATCGCGGGGGCCTCTCATTTCGGGTATCGCGTCGTCTGGGTCAATCGTTTCGGGCAGAAGAAAGAGCGCGTCCCGCATGAAATCGACGCGGAAATCACCTCACTCGACGAACTGGACAAGATATTGATTCAGAAGTGATGCCCTATGACACGTCCAGGGCCTTTCTGAGAGTCCGGATTCTCTCGGCATGGTCCGAATGGTTCACCGGCGGAAGTTTCTCCCTGTTCGTCACCGGCAAAACGATGAAATGTGGACCCGCCTCGGTGAGAATCCGGGGCAGGGCGTCCTGAAACGCCTCCAGGGAATCAATTCGTTCCACCTTGCCTTTTCCCGCCGCGCCTCCGCCTTCGAAGCCCGAGGCGCGCGCCAGTTCGACGAAATCGGCCCGCGGGGGGAGTTCCTGCCCGCCCACCATCTCGTAGCTCCTGTTCTCGAGCAGGAATACGACAAGGTTTTCGGGCGCATACCTGGCCAGCGTCACCAGCGAGCCCAGGCTCATCAGTATCCCCCCGTCGCCTTTCCAGACGATGGTTTTTCGCTCGGGCCGGGCGATGGCCAGGCCCAGGCCGAAATCGGCGGCGTGCCCCATGCCGAAGGCCAGAAAATCGAAATCGAGGTCGCTTTTAGAGACCAGCGGCCACTGGAGAGTAGCCGTCATGGTCATCACCACGATCTCGTTCGTTCTTCGCTCCGCCACTGTCCGGAACAGTTCCATGCGTTCTATCAAGGTGATCCGCCTTTCAAGGTTTGAACCCGTAGCCGGTGATCACGGCCGCCGGATAAGAAGTTTCCGCCGCCGTCTGGTCCATCAGTTCGAGGGTTCCCAGGTCATCGTCCGACATCATGCGCCAGGTCGGGATTCTCCACGCCTGAAGCAGCGGCTCCGTGAAGGTATATGCCGAATCGATCGGCAGCTTTCCGGCCGTCGCCCCTCCGTATCCACGCCAGCCGACCATCATGCGCAGGGGCACCTTGGGGCCGACCCCGCAGCCCCTTAAAGAGTCTCCCGCCTCCATCAGGCCCGTGTTCTGAATCACGAGCAACGGCTTGAGCCCGCCCGTCCAGAGCCCGGCCGCGATGGCGACGGATTCTCCCTCCCGGCAGGGGGTGATCAGGTCGATTTCCGGGTCGTTTTCCAGGGCTTCGTATAGAAGGCGGCTCTCGCTGTCCGGGATCATGAGAGCGTGCGTGAAGCCGAGTTCGTGAAGTTTCCGGACCGTTTTGTTTGCGCTTGCGCCCTTTTCGCTCAAGAATTTTCCTCATGGTGAGAATTGCATATTCTTATCTGCCGAGGGGTCATCTTCTGCGCCGCATAACGCCCAAGTCAAGAGTTCCCGGCCAAATAATCCTGGAATCGTAGAGGCCGGGAATATGATAACCTGCCCGAAGTGATATGTTTCGGCTTTTTGAGACGAGATGAGTTTTCCGCACATGACGCGCTTGAAAGGAAAGGAAGCCGCGTTGAAACGACGACCCGTAATCGCGATGACCATGGGAGACCCGGCGGGGGTGGGGCCCGAAGTTTGCCTGAAAGCCGCTCTTGAGGCGAGCGTTCGGAAAAAATGCGTCCCCCTCATCGTGGGCGATATGGCCGTGCTCAGGAAACACGCCCGGCGGATGAAGATTCCGGCGCATCTGGAACGGGTAGCTGATGAGGCCAAACTGGCGAAATACCAGGACTCGGCTGCCACGCCCGTGATTGATCTCAAAAACGTGGCCCCCGAGCACCGCGTTTACGGAAAAGTTCTCCCCGAATTGGGCGCAGCGGCGGGCCAGTACATCGAAAAGGCCGTCTCGATGGCGCGCACAGGCCTCGTGGACGCCGTAGCGACCGCGCCGATCAACAAGGAATCCTTACAAGCCGGGGGATACGACTATCCCGGTCATACCGAGATGCTCGCCGATCTGTGCGGCGGCGGGCGGCCCGTCATGATGCTCGCGCACCGCAAGATACGCATCGCGCACCTGTCCACCCATTGCTCTTTGAGGGTGGCGCTCAGGCGCGTCAGTAGAAAGCGAATCGTCTACGTGGCGCGCGTTCTGGACGACGCCCTGCGCCTGCTCGACCGAAAAACGCCGAGAATCGGCGTCGCGGGCCTGAATCCCCACGCGGGCGAGGGCGGCTTGTTCGGCAGGGAAGAGGTGGAGGAAATCGCGCCCGCGGTCGCGGATTTGAGGGAGATGGGCGTCGACGCGCACGGCCCCGAGCCGCCGGACACGATTTTCGGCAAACTACGGGGCGGCTACTACAGCGGCGTGGTGGCGATGTATCACGATCAGGGCCACATTCCGGGCAAGCTGCTGTGTTTCCGCTTCGATTCCCATGGGCAGGCGAGCGTTCGCGGCGTGAACGTCACGCTGGGCCTGCCCATCGTCAGAACCTCGGTCGAGCACGGGACGGGCTACCCCATCGCCGGGCAGGGTATTGCCGACCCCTCCAGTATGGTGGACGCCCTCATCCTCGCGGCGCGGATGACTGTAAATAGTTGAGAATTAAGATTTTTGGGATGTATCGATACAGCTTCATTCAAGCGGTAAAGAAATCTAGGGAACACCCTTCGCCGCTTTTTCCTCGATGTTTTTGAGGATATCCGCAGCTACTTCGAGAACTTCCGCCGGTACGCGAACTCCCTCGCCGGCATATTGACGCAGGGCAACGGTGAGTGGCGCCAGCGCGCCGAATTTCACTTCGTCGCTCGCAAGGATTTTGACGAGTTCATCCGCCGATGCGCCAGCTGAAAGTAAGGTCTGCGCAACCTGTAGTATCTCATCTAACATCATTTCGTTGTCGGGTGTGAACAAGGCATACGCGGAGCGGAACGCGTCCATGGCGGATCGGTGTTTTCCCTTGAGCAGTAATGCTATGGATCGCATGTATATCATCCGCCATCGAAACTCCGTTTCTTCTTCACCCGTGAAGAACGTCCCGAGTCTTCGTTCGAGTGCTTCGCATGTTTGCAGAGCTTCATCCGCACGACCGCCCTGGATTTGTGTCAAGCTTTTGTTGATTAGTGCAATAACAACAAACCTCTGGATCTCCGGTCTATTGATGTCGCCGAAGAGCTTGATACCTTCTTCGTAAGCCGGAATCGCCGCCTCGAAATCGCCGAGTTGCCCCAGCGCATCTCCCTTGTATAACGATGCTGCGGCGACCATATCTTGGGTGCCTGGCTCGAAGCTATTACCAAAGCGCTCGGTTATTCCGTCGCAGGCCGCAATCGCCGCCTTGAAATCTTCGAGTCCGAGATATGCTTGAACCTTCACAAGCCACAGCCAAGCGACATATGATTCCAATAATTCGGGCAAACGCATGTTCGACAATTCAGGTGAACTCGCAGTTAAAGAAGCCAGTGCCTGACCTGCGATCTCGATGACTCTTTGGAATGCTTTTTCCTGAAATGCGGCATGGATTTTTTCAGGAAATTTACTGATCTCTTCAACTGCTTTATCGATTTTTTCAACAGCCGTATGGAATGCTTTTGGGGTTTGTCGTTCGATCATAAAATGTTGGAATGTACGCTCGAGTCCCTCCCGAATGGCCGGTGATTCCACCGCCTCCCGAATCAGGCGGGGAAAAATCTCTGCCCGTTCCGCATCGTTATAGAACACCACCATAAAGTGGATCAGGTTTTCCACGATAGCCGCCTCGTCACGTTCGCGCCGGAGTTTGTAGTAGATGCTGTAGAGGCGTTCTGCGGCGGCGTAGAGGCGCTTCCTGCCGCTTCCCTCTGCGATTACCGCGCCCCGATCGACCAGCCGGCCGAGCATGGTCGAAACGGTTCGAACGTCCATGCGCGCACGCGCCGCGATTTCGGCGGTGCTCGATGGCCGCCACAGATCGATGACTGCGAGATAGACGCGGCGTTCTGTTTTCGCCAGGACTTCCAGGTGACTGCGGAAATACTCGGTGTGCTCGTCTATCAGCGTCACCAACTCTTCCATCAATTGGCGCAGGGAATGATGTTGTGCGAAACCGGCGACGATGACGAGCAGGCGGGGGCTGCCCCCGGTAAGTATCTGTAGCGGCCTTACCTCGCGCCCGCTCACCGCGTCGCCGCTCACCGCCTGCCAAAGGAGACGGCACTCTTCGGTGTTCAGCGGTTCCAGGCCGATGATGCGGAACAACTCGAAGAACGGCTGCTCCGCATCGTCCAGACCCTCGAAGCGGCTGGTAGCGGAGGCGAGGAGCATCATCTTGGGTTCGGACTGCAGCGCCCCGCGCAGTTTCCAGCCGAAATCCGCATCCACGCTATCGCAAATGGATTGCAGGTTTTCGACCATCAGCACGAGTTTTCTATCCAGTCGATCCGCCGCTCCCAGAACGGCGGCGCGGGCGCGATCTTCGAGCGATCTGTCACCCCAGTGAGCGGACAGGTCGGCGTGTGTTGTTCGCAGTTCTTGCGCGAGATCGGAATCGTGAGGGGCGCTTTCTCTGGCCAGGTGGAAAAGCGCCTCCAGCCAGAAGTCGGCCATATTGAAAATCTCCTGGCTCTCTTCGGTGAACCGAACTGGCAAGAGACGCCCCGAGAGCTCCTTATTTGTGTGTATTTCCGCGGCGGCACGGGCCAGAAGCATGGTTTTCCCCCGACCGCGTGGGGCGACGACCAGAACGTGCTGACACGATTGCGAATCCATGTTCCCGCGCAGGGTTTCGAGTACGATGCCGAGTTCGTGTTTTCGGACGACGAATTGTTGAATCAACTCCTCATCCGACTGAAATGTGCCCGGATTGAACTTGCGAATTTGCCTATTGGACGTTTTGCTCACTGCATCCGCTCCTGTGATTTGCCTTCGAAACGACGTTTTTCGAGGGGCGTGTGGTGATCACGGAAGCGCGCCGACCACCAATCCTTGAGCAGGTTAGACGGGAAACGGTAGCGAGCATTATCGGATTTGAGATAGCCGTCGTGCACAAGGATTTCGAGAGCGTCGGCGATGCGCCCGGCTGTGCCGTCGACCACCTTGGAATACAAGCGTTCAAGACACTGTCGCGCAGCGGGCGTGAACACCTCCTGAGTCGCCGCTTCGGCGAGAATCTCCATGGCTAGGGGGTAGCTCTCGTTCTCAAGGCCTTCCTTGAGGCGTGTTTCATAATGCACGAGATCGTTTTGTCCTGAAGCCCCTAAAAGCACATTTCGATAGACCTCGTCGACATCTTCCACAGTCACTCGATCCCGCTCCTGCATCATGGCGAAATCTCGCAACCTCGCGAAGAAGGATTGCACATGGTGCGGAATGCCGACGCCCAAAGTTTCATACACCGCATCCGCTACGCCTTCATCGACAGATAATCGATAACTATTCGAGAGATTTTGGAAACACTCGATGCTGATGTCTCGACCCCATGGACCCAGGCGAAAGGAGTAGAGATGGTTAATCCGATCTGGTAGGTCGAGTCTACGCATGAGGGGTCCCAAGCCGATGCTGCCTGATAAAACGAGAACCGGTGAATCATCCCCGAGTGACTGAAGTGCACCGCGTAACCAACTCATGAACTCGTCCACCCGTTGCGCGTCGCCGTCATTGTGGAGCATCCGTTTCAGGAAAATCGGCAACTCGTCGATTACGAGGAGAACCGGCTTGTCATACTCGGCGCAATTACGGAGCAATTGCTCACCGTGACGCCTCCAGCTACCGGCATCCAGCCCGGCGCGTATCTTCACGCCAAACTCTAACGTGTTTATCTCCTCAATGTTGTCGGTGAACCAGCGCCCCATAGCAGAGGCAAAACGTGATGAGATGGAACGAACCGGGTGAGCGGCCTGTGCGATTTGGGCAATAACGTCCTCCGGACAGGTCGCGCCCTCGACGTCGGCGAAGAGGAATACCCAATCTTCGTCTTCGAGACGTCTACCGAGTTCCCTCAGAATACTGGTCTTTCCCATACGCCTTTGTCCGGTCAACAACACATGGTTGTTGTCGCGCACTCGTGATTCCAGTATTCGCAACTCGGTTTCTCGATTAAAGAAGTCGATTCCGCTCACCCAGCGGCCAGTGGATGATTTCATACGATTTCCTTTCGTAAATCTCTTTGTGATTCAACAAATCAGTTGAATTCAATCATACAACAAATTTGTTGTCAACTTTTTTGTTGTCATCGAAATGGTTTTTACGGCTTGCGTCATATTTGCTTGATTTCATTATTTTTGCTTGTGACTTTTTGATGCCCTAACCCGTAGGGACAGGTCGCGCTGCAAAAGCGCCCCTCACGACCGGCATATCGTCAGCAGGTGCACCGCTTCGGCGCCCGCTTTTTTGAGTTCTCGGGCGCAGGCCGAGGCGGTCGAGCCGGTCGTGACGACGTCGTCGACGAGGATGCACGTGGCCGCTTCGATCTGTTGGCGCACCACCTTGGCCCGAACCCGGAAGACGCCCCGCATGTTGCGGCGCCGCTCCCTTGCGGAGAGGCCGGTCTGCGAGCGGGTCGCCTTCGCGCGTTCGAGGATGTCCATGTGGGGGACGCCCAGACATTCCGCCGTCATGAGGGCGAGCAGCATCGCCTGATCGAAGCCTCTCGTTCTCCAGCGGGCGGGGTCGATGGGCACGTGCGTCACCAATACGTTTCGGGCGTTTTCTCCGGTACCAAATTCCTCTGCCGCGAGTTTTGCGAGATGAGGCGCGAACTCGCGCGCGAGCTTCGTGAAGCCCTGGAACTTGAAGAGGTGGACCGCTTCGCGCAGCGAGTCCTCATACGCGCCGATGGCGCGGGCCATGTCGTAGTGATGTCCGCTTTCCAGACAATCCGCGCAGACGTGGGCCGGGGAATGGGTGAGGGTGGTCAGGGAGTGAAAAGGAGTTCCGCACCTGGGGCACCAGGGGGGTTCAAAGCGCTCGAAAGCATCCGTGCAGGGGATGCATATCGCGTGGGGAGCGCCGATCTCCATCGAAGCCGAACACAAGAGGCACTTCGGGGGGATGAGGAAGTCCGTCGCTGCGCCGATGAGCCTGCGAAGATAACCCATGACCTGCAATAACTCGCTTCGGGTCCTGGGTTTTAAGGATCACGGCCCCCCTCGCGCGAGCCGATTGCGGCGAAAACTTTAAGATTTTCTTCTGAGTTGCACCCGTTTGCTGCCCGTACCCTCGCTCCGCGCCTCGCCCTGACGGCGGTGGCGGATGAGCTCGGCGACAATGGCGACGCCAATCTCGCCCGGCGTATCGGCGCCGATGTCGAGGCCTATGGGCGCGTGGACGCGCTCGATGAGCTCGCCCCTTTCGTAGCCCTTGTCCTGAAGGTGGCGATAGGTGAGCAGCACCTTGCTCTTGGAGCCGATCATCCCGATATAACGCGCGGGCGTCTCCATCGCCCATTCGAGGACGACCTCGTCGTTCGAATGGCCCCGCGTGATGATGGCGAGGTAGTCGGACTCGTCGACCGGGATTTTCTCGAAGATTTCAGGGAATTCGCCGACGAAGAACGACTCCGCCATCGGGAAGCGCTCCTTGTTGGCGAACGAGGGCCTGTCCTCGACGATCGAGACCCTAAAGCCGGCGAGATAGGCCGCCTGCGCGACGCAGAACGACACGTGCCCGCCGCCGAAGATATAGACGAGGGGCTGGCCGGATATGGGTTCGACGAAAATTTCCGTAGCTTCTTCGAGCGTGGATCTTTTCCCGCCCGCCCGTGCGGCGTCCGTGTTGAACTGCAGGAGGGTGGGGCTGCCGTTTCGGATGATTTGGGTGCTCTCCGCCCATATCTCCGTTGAATAGTTGGGAATCTCGCCCAAGGCGCTGCCGTCGCGCCTGAACAGCATTTTTCTCCCTTCCGGCGCCGGGACGTCGAGATCGCCCGGCTGAACGATGGTCGCCAGCGCCGCGCTGCCGCCCTGGTTCCTGATGCGGTTGATCTCATCGAGCAAATCCGACTGAAACGCCTGGAACGGCTCCACGAGTATCTCCACCACGCCGCCGCAGATGTGGCCGCTGTCTTCGGCTTCCTGCTGGGTGAGGTCGAAACGGAGCTTTTCGGGTTCGCCCGTCTCCAAGACGCTCATCGCGGTTTCCCACACCTCGGCCTCGAGACAACCACCCCCGACGGTGCCTTCCGTGCTGCCGTCCTCACGCACGAGCATCTTCGCATCGCCGCTCATGGGCGCGGACCCCTTGCGGGCCACGACGGTGGCGAGCGCGCCGCTCTGGCCGTCTCCTTTGAGCTTCGCCATTTCCCTGAAAACGTCCTTGCTCATCGCTTGTTCCGCCTACGTGAAGTGATGATCGCTACGCGTCCGATGCGATCCGCATGAATACTTCACATTCGCTGTTCATACAAGATGTGAAGAGGATGCCGTCCGCCGGACCATGAGGCTTTCCGGCCAGTTCCCATATAGTATAGGCCGTTTTTTCGAGTTTTTCCAGCGAGGTTTCCAGATCGGCCTTGTTGATGACGATCCATTTGCGCGCGCCGCCCTCCGCCTTATGAAAAAGACCATCAGGATGCGCGCACAATCTCGCGACGGCTTGGGCCGTTATCTCCTCACCGGACCCCAGGCCGCAGATTCGAGCGAGCGCCTCGGGGCGAAAAACGTGCGACTCCCTCAATGGCGCGCCCAGCGCGTCGAGTCCCACGACGCCCAATACGGCGTCGAGGCCTTCGGGCAATACGGGCTCATCAGGCCCGGGCGCCTTGATGGGCAGTCTTCTCGCGCCATCCGCCTCGATGAGCGTGAGGGCGTCGCCGAGCTTCAGGCGTTCGATTTCTGGGGGCGCAAATCCGCTCAGCTTCATGCGTTGCTCGCTCTCCAGGCCCGGAACCGGCGCTTTTCCCTCGCGGCTGCGGGCGAACCACGAGACGCCGCATGCGTCTATGCAGGGGCGGAGGTTTTTGGAGAGCGTATCGATGTCGCCCAGGGCGAGCCCGAGCCCTTCCTCGGGGAGCGGCGCGAAAATCTTCGTCGTCGTCGTGAGAATCGCCGGTTTTCCGGTTTGCGCATGAAACCGCCTGGCGATGGCCGTCAGCAGGCTCGTCTTTCCGCCTCCGCCGACCGCCGCGACGCTCTGGCCGGGTCCGATGCCCAAGGAGCGAACGACGTCGTCATCCGCTACCAAGTGCGGCTCTCCAGGCCGCCGAGCAGTTCTCGCCTCAGGATGTTCACGAGCTCGGTGGATAGCTGGGAGAGGTCCTGCACCACGATGTGGTTGGGGTAGATCTGCTCGACGAATGGGTCCACCACACCGACGCCGATGACGCGGACGCCGAGCTTCTGGAGCCGGTTCACCGTGTTCACGAGGTGGGTCGCGTCCCCGTTGGGCTGGCCGTCGGAGGTGATGATGATGATTTTCTCCTCCTCGGGCCGCTGGATGAGCCTGCGGTAGGCGAAGAGCAGGTGTTCCTCGTCCCAGTTGTTGAAGCGCGGATAGATGTTGACGAGCCTGTTCTTGACCTGGGAGAAATGATCCTCGAAACCCTTGTAGATGCGGTGCTGGAGCGGAGAATGCCGGATGTGCCGGAACTTGAACGCGGGGATGTGGCCCAGGGCCGCCGCCATGGCGGCTTCCGAACTCTCGGTGGAATAGCCGATGACCTCGAAGGGCACGTCGAGGCGGTCGAGCGCCTCGGCGAAGAATATGGTCGCCTCCCTGGCGGCCATGTACTTCGACTCGCGGTTCATGCTGCCGCTCTCGTCCACGAGCAGCGTGAAGCACACGTCGAGCTTCTCGGGCTCTTCTTTCCGGTGGAAGAGATGGAATTTCCCCAGCCGCTGCTTCCACAGCTTCGGGAGGTTCAGCTTGCCCGAGCGGTGCGAGCCGCTGAACCGGGTGTAGGTTCTCTCCTGGATGATCTGCATGAGCTTCCACACCAGCACCTTGATGTGGCTGCCCGCGTTGTCGATGACCGCCGCGTATTCCTCGGCCTTGCCCTCGGGCGGCAGTACGATGGTGCGCTCATCAGGGTGCTCGGCGGTGGGGTGGATTTCCTTCTTGTTCCCTTCGAGTTCGAACCAGGGGGCGGCCCAGTGCCCGAGCGCCGCGAGTTCCTCGGGGCTGAGTTCGACCTGCTCGCCTACGTCTTCCTCGTCGATTTCCTCGGCCGCCTCGGGGTGGAGCATCTCGAGCGCTTCGTCATCGTCGCCCTCCAGGTTCTGGCTCTCGATCTTCTGGAGAATTTCCTCGGGAATTTCCGATAAATCCTGGTCCTCGCTCATTTGGGAGAGTTGTTCTTCGGTGAGATAGCGCTGGATGGCGTCATAAATCTCGTTGGCGCAATCGAAGGCGGTTTTGGGGTCATTGGCGGCGCAGGCGCGGTCTACCAGCGGGATGAGCCTGTGGAAAATCTGGACGACGGCGGAATCGAACCAGGCCGCGGGCAAATCCCCGGGCCTGGAGGAGGGGACGCCGGGCGTCTGCCCGATTCCGGCGAGGTAGATTCCCCACTGGATCTGGAGAAACAAGGGGAGTTGCCCGCTCATCTGGTTGCGCTGGGCCGCCTCGATGGCCGGGAGGATGAAGGCGCGGAAATTCTTCTTGGTGCCGGGCAGCGATTCCGCGAGGCGGTTTTCGCACCGCGCGTCCTCGAGCGTGTGCCAGATGTGGAAAAGACCCGGCCTCTCGCGGTTCACGAGCGCGGCGCGCCCCGCCCAGCGGAACGTGCCGTGGATCTTGTGGGCCACCTCGATGAGCGTCATGCCCTTCTGGAATCTCAAGACGTGCTCGTCGTTGAGTCCGCCGCCCAGGCGCGCCAGGGTCTGCTCGGGGTCTTCGACGTGAATGGCGTCTTCGCCGTTCTTCGCCTTGGGGCCGAAGTTCAGGGCGAGGTCGTAATCGTGCGCGGTCACCTGCGCGAGCGCTTCGAGACGGGCGCGTCGGCGTTCCATGCCTCATCTCCCGGCTAGAAGTGGTTGTCTACGATGTCCTCGAGCACTTTGGCGTCGAAAGAGTTGACTTTGCTGAAGATGGTCGAGACGGCGGCTTCCATGGGGTCGAACTGCGACGCCATGCGCGCCCAGTCGATGAGACGCCGGGTGCTGAACGTGCAGAACACCTTTTCGTTCTGCATGGCCTCGCGCACGTCGTGGCCCACGCGCACCATGCGCTTGACGAGTTCCTCGTCATTGTTCCCGCTCTGCTGCATGATGACTTCGACTTCCGCCTCGAAGGGCAGGTAGCTCATCTTCACGGTGACCGGGAAGCGGTCCAGAAGCGCCTCGTTCAGGGGTTTGGTGCCGCCGTATCTGCGGTCCTCGTGCGGGTTCATACTGGCGAAGAGCCGGAAGTTCGGGTGGGGCTTGACGATGCGTCCGTCGTATTCGGACAAGACGATCATGCGGTCGTCGTCGAGCAGGCTGTGCAGGCAAAAGGCGATTTCCGGCAGGCAGGCGTTGATCTCGTCGATGAGGAGCCAGTCGCCCGATTCCATGGCGTCGACCAGGATGCCGTTCACCCAGTAGGTGCCCTGTTCGTTGATCATCAGCTTGCCCACGAACTCATCGACCGTGGTCATGCCGTTCAGGTTCACGCGCCGGAAGCCGTTGTTGGTCATGTGGGCGAGGTGGCGCACCGATAGGGTCTTGCCGACGCCGGTCTCCCCCACGAGGAGGACGGGCAGGTTGCTGCTCACCGCCCACGCGATGCGCTCGAGCGCGTCGCCCGCCGCGAGATAGAACTGCGCGGGGGGAACGAAGGAGTTGCCGTTCGTCTCGTTGATGGGGATTTCGCTGCGCCCGATGCGGTAGGCGCCGTTTTCCACGGTTTCACTCAATATTTCGGTAGTCAATTCGCATACTCCATGGATGAAACGCCGAACAGGAACATCATGATGGCCTCGAGCGCGCCGCCGCCGATGGCGCGCGATTTATCGGATATCGTGTGGCAATGGGCGGGCTCGGCCCTCGGGTCGACGTCGCCCACCTTGAAGCCCGCGCTCACCTCGATGCCGTCTCTCAGGAGCCCGCGCAAAACACCGTCGATGGCGGAGGTCACTTCGGCGCCGTCCACGCGGGCCACGGCCTCTCCGGCGCGCACCACGTCGCCGATTTTGGCGATGGAGGTGAATACGCCGGCCTGGGGAGCGCGCAGCAGCCGCTCGGTGGTGTAGCCGCCGATCGGGCCCGGAACGCCGGTGTTCGGCTTCGCGGCGCCCTCCAGGATCACCCGTCCCAGGTCGTGTCCCCGGGAGGTCTCGATGACGGCGTGGCAATCAACGCCCGCCGTAAAGCCCGGCCCCAGGCCGACGACGACCTCCGCGTCGTCGATGCGCGTGCCGAGGTTTCGCTTCGCGAGTATTGCATCCACCACGACGGCGGGCCGAAGATGAGCGACCACCTCGGCGCGCGGGTCCACCATCACCGGAACCGAACCGGCATCAAGGATGGCGCGCGCGTTCTCTGCTTTTTCCGCGGGCGTCTCGCCGTCCGCGCGGGCGGAGGCCACGCCCTCCACTCTCCACCCATCCGCATACAGACACTCGGCGAAGGAGACGGTGCGCCTCACCATGGTGGGGTTTTCGATTTCGGTGATCACGACCGGAAAACCCGCGCGGTGCAGGCGGTGCGCAACGCCGGTGGCGAGGTCGCCGCCTCCCTTGACGAGCACGAGCGTTTCGGTGATGGACCTGCGGCTGCTCATGCTTCTAGTCTTCCACGAAGGCGATCGCGTCGATCTCGATGAGCCATTCGGGTTTCGCCAGGCCGCTCACGACCAGGAGCGTGCTCGCCGGGTACGGCTCGCTGAAGTATGTCTGCCGCACCTCCATGCACCCCGGGACATTCGCAGGGTCGGTGATATAGACAGTCAGGCGGATGATGTCCGCCATCCCGGCGCCCGCCGCCTCCAGCGCGGCCTTGATGTTCTCGTACACCTGCCGGGTCTGGCCCCTGATGTCGTCGCCTCCGACGGTGTTGCCGTCCACGTCGACCGCCACCTGGCCCGCCAGCATGATGAGATGTCCGTTCGATACCTTCCAGCCCGTGGAATACGCGGCGACCGGCTTCACTTTATCGGAATTGATTTGTTGTTTCGGCATGGGTTCTCCCCCTTGCATCTCATCAGAAAAGAAAGGTCATCTTCCCCGGAAACGGAAATCTAGCACGGGGCCGAACCCGAGGCAACGCGAACGGGGTTTTGAAAAACCTCTCGTCAGTCGGTGTTGCGGTTGTAGCAGGGACAACCCTTTGGGGTTGTCCTGCCCTCCGTGGTTGTCCTTTTGCAGGATGGTTCGAATCAGGACAGGCACGGAGGCCTGTCCCTGCGGGGCGGCGCCTCCTCGGTCGGTTCGATTGCCCTCTCATTTGTTGAATGGCATCCCCCCTACCCCCCCTTGACAGGGGGGTATAAAAAGGCGATGCGCACCCGCCGGGCTGAGAGGGTTTTGCTTTTTCTTGCCCCCCTGACAAGGGGGGGTAGGGGGGGTTGCCTTTGTCCCCGGACAAGAAGGACTTTTTCAACAGCCCCTTGTCAGAGGGGCTTTTTCATCCACTCCCCCCATCGTCGGGGCCCATTGCTTTTACCCCCTGAAAAGGGAGGCCAGGGTGGTGTTTCCAACCGCGCCGACAGGGTGCGATTTTTCGTGAAATGGGCTTTTTCGTATGCTAATCTTTGGACAATATTTGTCCGATTTGATGATCGGATCCGCCAAACCGGAATGTAACATGCGAGGGAATTTGCGCTTGACCGGGCAAATGGAGAGAGGACCCATGGGAAAACTGCCGAAGTTCGATATGGACGAGGTTTTGATGAAAGCGATGAACCAATTCTGGCGTTACGGCTATTCGGCGACGTCGATTCGCGATCTCGAGAACGCCACAGGCCTTTTCAGAGGGAGCTTGTACCACGCGTTTGGCGATAAGCGCGAGATGTTCTTGCGGGCGCTTCGCCGCTACGACCAACTCTATCGCGAGGCGCCGATCAAGGAGCTCGAAAAACATGCCTCGCCGAGAAAGGCGGTGCTGTCCGTGTTCGAGTCCGCCGCTTCGGAGGTGATAGAGAGCGGTTCGAGCGACGGCTGCCTCGAAGTAAACGTTGCCCTGGAGCTTGGTGCGCACGATCCGGAGGTGGCTTCGTTCGTGGCCGGCGCGTTCGCCGGCATGGCGGAGTTTCTTCGCGCTTCCATCGAGCGGGGCCAGGCCAACGGCGAGATTTCCCCTGAAGTCGATCCGGAGCAGACTGCAAAATCTTTGCTCGGTCTTTTTCTGGGTCTCAGGGTGCTGTCGCGCGTCTCCCCCGATGAGAGCTTTCTGGAATCCGTCGTGGATCAGGCCGAGGCTCTTTTGCCGCCGCCGGTCCCGGTTTCGCAGGCTTCCTGAAAGAGCGATTCGCGGCGATACCCTCCCTTTTGAGGGTCATTTCCAACCGATTGAACTGAGGCGTCTTTCTCTGATGGCGGGAATCCCTGCTTTCCTCAAACGATATCGATCCGCCGGGTCACCGAGCGCGTGGGGCCGAAGGTGGGCATGTAGCACGAATGCTTGCCGGCGCCGCCCGCCACGATGAGGAGCAAATCCTCCGGTTCGTCGAGAAGAGGGATCTCGAAATCATCGTCGTCTTCGTGTTCGGTTATTTCCTCGCCCCAGGTCTGCATTCCCCACATGGCGCCGCGCTTGAGTTGGCGAACGGACTTACGGGCGAGTTCGAAAATTCTCCCCTTCACGTCCGCTTTCGTGAGGCCGTCTCCCGCGATGGTCGCCGCGTGCTCGGGGCCCAAGGCGAGAACGGGTTCTCCGCGCAGATAGAAATTGTTACACCCCATGATGGACATCGTGTCGGCGGCGGTGGCGAGGATGCCCTCCGCCGTGTGGCTCACGTGGTCGTTGATGTTGTGGGGTCCCTCGCAGCCCACGAGCGTCACGGCGCTCTCATCGGGCGCAAAGCCGCGCTCCACATGCAGCGGCTCCCAGGGGGAGGCCGCCTCGTTCTCGGCGATGCAGAACGCGTATTTCGCGGGCGAGCCTTGCGTGGCGCGGTCCAGAACGCCGGGGCTCGCGCCACCCACGTTCAGGAGCGTCAACCGCATTGCGCGGCCAATCGTCGCGTTCGCGCGGTTTCCGGGGGCGAAGCATCCATATTCCGCGTTCAGTCCGATTTCCCCGACGATGGGGCCGTTCACGATGATTAGGGGCGCCACCGGGTGGGTCGTCGCCTGAATGGCGTGGAGCGAGAATTCGGGTTCGAGCACCGCGCGGGCCGCCGAAACCAGAACGGGCATGTACGCCGGATGACAGCCGGCCATCACGGCGTTCACGGCGAGAACTTCCACCGTGATGACGCCTTGGCGGGGGGGCATGAGGCCGATTTCCGCATCGGGCGCGAGGCCTGCGCCCTCTACCATCCGGGCGACGCGCTCGGGCGTGGGGGGAACGACGGGCAGACCGTCGCCCCAGCCCCTCGCTTCGAGCAGGCGCGCCATCGCCTCGGGCGTGTCGCGCACCTTCACGCGCTCGCTATTGAGGCCGGGATTTTCCTGGGAATGGTCGTTCACATCGAAGCCCGCCTATGCGAAGAGCGCCTTGTGGCGCACCGTCTTGCGTGGCGGGACGTATTCGCGCTCCCGGTATTCTTTTCTGAGCGATTCGGTATCGCTCGTGAGGATGCGCCGCACTTCATCCACCGCGCCGTCGCCCAGGGCGCGCGCTTGTTCGGGCGCGATGCCGCCCACCGGGTGCGCCACGACGACTATCGGGAGGCCGGGCATGCCCAGGGCCGTTCTCTCGTTTGCGCCCAGAGCCGAGAATTCACTCGAGCAGAACGTGGCCGTCGGAACGCCCGCTTTTTCCATCTTCACCGAGTCATGGATACTCCATGACGTACAGCTCCCTCAGTCGCCCACCGCGCAGACGGCGACGTCCACCTGTTCGATGAATTCCTCGATGCGATCCTCGGGCAGGGTGGGGTTCGGTTTCCCCCAGCGGACGACGTGCAGCGTCTCGTCCTCCCGGGCGAGAAGCTCCTCGATCCGCTCGAGAAGGACGTCGGCGTTGGGCTTGTTGTTGTGGAAAAAGCCGATTTTGAGACCCCCCAGGTCTTCGGGCCGCTCCGCCAGGGGGTGGTCGCCGGCGCGGACGAAAGAGGTGGGTTTTACGATTTCAATCATCTGGCTCATCTCGAATCTCCGTGATGGGGATGTTGAACTATAAACTCAATAAATTCTGGGCGATGACCATGCGCTGAATCTGGTTGGTCCCCTCGATAATCTGCAACTGCTTCGCGTCTCTCATGAACCGCTCGAGCGGATGGTCCATCATGTAGCCCGCGCCGCCGAGCACCTGAACGCCGTCCACGGCGGCCTTCATGGCGGCGTCGGTGGCGTAGCATTTCGCGGCGCAGATGAAATGCACGTCTTCTTTCCGGTAGCGGCCATTATCCACCATCGAGGCGGCGCGGTAAACGAGCAGACGGGCCGCCTCGGTTTCCATGAACATGTCGGCGAGCATGAACTGCACGGCCTGGTGGTGCGCGATGGGTTTGCCGAACGCCTCGCGCTCCCTGGCGTATTCAGATGCGTAATCGAGACACCCCTGCGCCAGACCCACGCCCCGCGCGCCGATGGCGGGCCGCGCCTGGTTGAAGCCGAGCATGGCCGTCTTGAAGCCGAGGCCTTGCTCGCCGATCATATTCTCCAGGGGGACTCGCGCATCTTCGAGAAACACCTCACAGGTCGGTATCCCCCGCATCCCCATTTTCCGCTCGTGGCGGCCCACGCGGAATTCCTCCCTGGGAACGATGAAGAACGATATGCCCTTCGCCCCTTTATCGGGTTCCGTTTTCGCCGCCACGGTGATGAAATCCGCGACGCTCGAGCCCGTGCAGTAGCATTTCTGGCCGTTGATGACCCACGAATCGCCGTCCCGGACCGCCCGCGTCGATATGTTCGCCGCGTCAGAGCCCGCGTGGGGCTCGGTGAGCGAGAAGGCGGGCCGCAATTCACCCTTCGCGACGCCGGTGAGATAGGTTCGCTTTTGCTCCTCGCTTCCGCCGATGGCGACGGGGCGCGTGGCGAGCAGGTGGACGGAGAAGAAAAGAGGGGAGTTTGAGCAAAACCGCGCCATCTGCTCGATGGCGACGCAGGTTTCGAGTATCCCGAGTCCCGCCCCGCCGTAGGCTTCGGGGACGTAGAGGCCGAGCAGATCGTGGGATTTCAAGAGCTGAAATATGTCTTCGGGGTATTCGTCGTTCTCGTCGATCGCGGCGGCGCGCGGCGCGACGTGGCGGCGGCTCAGTTCATACACCGTCTCGGCCAGCATCCGCTGGGATTCGTCAAGTTCGAACGCGCCCCCGGTATCCACCTTACCCGTCACCCCCGGCCCACTCCTAGAGGTCGAGCAGGTTCCGGGCGATGATCATCCGCTGTATCTGGCTCGTTCCCTCGACGATCTGGATTTGCTTGGCGTCGCGCATGAACCGCTCGAGCGGGTGGTCCTTCATGTAGCCCGCCCCGCCGAGGACCTGGATGCTGTCTATCGCGCACTTCATCGCCATGTCGGCCGCGTAGGTCTTGGCCGTCGAGAAGTACCTGGCGTTCTCCTTGCCGATTTCGCCCGCGTCCACCATCGCGGCCGCGCGGTAGACGAGCAGCCTGGCCGCCTCGATGTCCATGAACATGTCCGCCAGCATGAACTGCACGGCCTGGTGCTGGGCGATGGGCTTGCCGAACGCCTCGCGCTCCTTGGCGTAGTTCGCCGCGTAGTCGAGGCATCCCTGGGCCAGACCCACCGCGCGCGAGCCGATGGCGGGCCGCATCTGGTTGAAGCCTATCATCGCGGTCTTGAAGCCCCCGTTCAGATCGCCCACCTGGTTCTCGAGCGGGACGGCCACGTTGTCGAGGTTGAGCATGCAGGTGGCGATGCCGCGCATCCCCATCTTGCGCTCGTGCTTGGCGATGCTGAAGCCGGGCGCGTCGGTGGGCACGATGTAGTAGGTGATGCCGCGCGTGCCCGCGTGGGGGTCGGTCTTCGCGGCGACGGTGATGAAGTCCGCCTTGTCGGGCCCCGTGCAGAAGCACTTGGTGCCGTTGATGACCCACTCGTCGCCCTCCTTGACGGCGCGCGTGCGGATGTTGCCGGCGTCGGAGCCCGCGTGGGGCTCGGTGAGGGCGTAGGAGCCCCTGAGTTCGCCCTTCGCGAGGCCCGTCATGTAGTGGTCTTTCTGCTCCTGCGTGCCGCTCAGGTCGATGACGCGGCTCGAGAGCATGTTGAGCACGATGAAGAGCGGGGAATTCGAGCAGACGCGCGCGATCTCCTCGATGGCGATGCACCCGCCCAGAAAGCCCATCCCGCCGCCCCCGTATTCCTCGGGGAAGAAGATGCCGAGCAGTCCGTGTTCCTTCTGGAGCTGGTAGATGTCCTCGGGGTATTCCTCGTTCTCGTCGATGTCGGCGGCCCGCGGGGCGATGTAGCGCTCCGAGAGTTCGCGCACCGTCTGGCGGAGCATCTTCTGGGTTTCGTCGAGGTCGAATTGAAGCGTGGTTTCCGTTTGCAGACTCATTTCATGGCTCCAGCGGTTTGATTTTCGGTGGGAATGCAATAGGCAAGTTGATAAAACCTTATAAAAATTGTCCAATCAATAAGTTATGAGGCGATATTGAAACAATTCCATTAAATATCTGCGCTAACGGTAGATGTCTTTTCGGTGCCCGATGTCGAGAATCGTGTTTCTGGAGCCGCCCTCAAGAGCATACAAAATCCGGTAATCGCCCGATCTTATCCTGTATACATCGCTCGAAATACCGCGGACTCTTGTCCCTCCATGCGTCTCGCTGCCCGCCAATCTGTCAATCCTGTTCCTTATCTGTCGCTTCAGCTTTTTGGTCGGGAGTTTTTCAAGGGCATGTATCGCCCTGTCCGTATACCGAACTTCGGACGGATTCACTACTTGGTGATGCGATCGAGGTTCTCGGTTAATTCTTGTCCCGATACGAGTTTCTCACGCCCTTCTTCGA
Source organism: bacterium (assembly GCA_022825065.1). Lineage (GTDB taxonomy): Bacteria > UBA8248 > UBA8248 > UBA8248 > UBA8248 > Bin107. The sequence continues at coordinate 34,065 of JAJDYR010000032.1, read as the reverse complement.
CATCTCTCAGTATTTTCCCGGCCATTTCGGCGTCGACGGCGTCTTCGAACTCTCCGGTTTCCTCGTGGTCCGCGACATCTTCGAGATTTTTCGCGGCGTTCCGGCCCATCCCGTTTCTCCTTGTCCATGGGTATGCGCAATATAATTTCACGCTTTCGCTTTGTCAATTTTGCGTTGATTTACACGGGAGGCGTTTCATCCCTCTTTGCAGCGATTGCATGTCAACGCTCTCGGGGGAATAATGCCGAAATCCACTTGTTGATAGTTCCGGCGCTCGCCGAACCACTCGGCGCGCCCTGTCCCGATGGAGGAGTTTTGCGCATGGACCTCGTGATACGCGGCGGGTACGTGGTCGATCCCTCACAGGGTCTGGAGGGGACGATGGACGTCGAGATCGCACGCGGCCGCGTGCGGAGAGTCGCTCCTCACGTCGAAGCCGGGGGCAGGCAGACCCTGAACGCGCGGGGGAAAATCGTCACCCCCGGTCTGGTCGACCTCCACTGCCATTTTTATGAGGGTTTTACGCATTACGGCGTGAATTTAGAGGCCGCCATGCTCTCGCGCGGCGTGACGACGGCGGTCGATACGGGCAGCGCCGGCGCGCAGACGTACCCCGGTTTCCAGGAATGGTTCCTGGAGAAGGCGCGCCCGACGGTGCGCGCTTACTTGAACATCTCGGAAGGCGGGCTCCTGATAGACGGCCTGGGCGAGAACATCGACATGCGCGCGCTGCGCGCCGACAGGGCGGTGGCGTGCTACGAGGCGCACCGGAAGTACCTGATCGGCATGAAGGTGCGCTTGAGCGATAACGTGGTGGAGCGAAGCGGCTCGAAACCCCTGGATGCGGCGCTCGAAGCGGCGGAGTTCCTGAAAGTGCCCCTCATGGTCCACGTGGGCGACACGCCGTCCTCTTTGCCGAGCATCCTGAAGCGGCTGCGCCCCGGCGACGTGCTCACGCACGCCTTTCACGGCAGGCGGGAGAACATACTCGACAGGCGGGGCCGGGTGCGCCGCGCGGTGTGGGAGGCGAGGGATTCCGGCGTGCTGCTCGACGTGGCCCACGGGCGCTCGAGCTTCAGCTTCGAGATCATGGAGCAAGCCATGGCGCAGGGCCTGATGCCGGGGAACCTGAGCACGGACCTCCATACGCACTGCATCCACGGCCCGGTGTATGATTTTCCCAGCCTCATGAGCAAGTTTCTGGCCTTAGGACTCCCTCTCGCCGAGGTGGTGCGCCTCAGCACGCAGACGGCCGCCGAGTGGATTGGCCTCAAGGGGGAGGTGGGGACGTTCCAAAAAGGCGCCAGGGGCGACGTCGCCGTGTTCCGGGTGAAGGAGGGCAGGTTCGTATTCGAGGACGCCATGGGAGCGCGGCGCAAGGGGGAGCGGATGCTCGAGGCGACGCACGTGGTTCTGGGGGGCAGGCTGCTCAGGCCGTCTGGGAAGGATCGGCGAAGACTCACCGAAGTATCGGCAAAACGGAAATAATCTGAAATTCCGGCCTTGGGGGGTTGACTCCCCGGCTTGGCGGGATTATTTTACGGCCTTGTTTTTCAGGGGCATAAAACTTTTTTGAACATCCAGGGGCATGCAAGATGCGGACGACGGCAAGATATTTTGGTGGATATCGCTTTTTCGGCTTTATCCCCGTCCGTCCGCGCGCCGTGATGTAGAAAACGAACGGCGGCGGGCGGACAGCCCGTCGCCACGGTAAAAGAGAGAAACACTCGCCGTGGGAGAGCCTCACGGCGATTTTTTTGACGATTACACTGAAAATTTCGAGAGGAAAAGGAGATTTATCTTGATTATCGTGATGAAACAGGGCGCGACGGATGAGGAAATACAAAACGCCATCGGCAGGATCAACGAACTCGGCTACAAGGAGCACGTCATCAAAGGGGTGGAACGCACGGTGATCGGGGCCATCGGGGATGAACGGGGGAAATACATGCTGGAATCACTTGTTTCGTTGAATGGGGTGGAAAGCGCGATGCCCATTCTCAAGCCCTTCAAACTGGCGAGCGCGGAGGGAAGGCCCGAGCGCAGCCAGTTGCCGATGGGCGAGGGAGTGGAAATCGGGGGTGATCAAATCATCATCGTCGGCGGGCCGTGCTCCGTGGAGAGCAGGGAGCAGATCATGGAATCCGCCGATGCGGTCAAAGCGGGCGGCGGCCACGTCCTGAGGGGCGGCGCCTACAAGCCGCGCACCTCGCCTTACAGCTTCCAGGGCATGGCGGAAGAAGGCCTGAAACTCCTCGCCGAGGCGCGCGAGAAGACGGGGCTTCCCATCCAGACGGAGGTCATGGATTCAGAAGACATCGACGTGTGCTGCGAGTATGCGGACGTGCTGCAAATCGGCGCGCGCAACGTGCAGAACTTCTCGCTGCTGAAAAAAGTCGGCAAGACGAAGAAGACCATTTTCCTGAAGCGCGGCATGTCCACGACGATAGAAGAGTTCCTGATGTCGGCCGAATACATCATGAGCCAGGGGAACCCGAACGTCGTGCTGTGCGAGCGGGGGATACGCACCTTCGAGACGGCCACGCGCAATACGCTGGACATCAGCGCCGTGCCCGTGCTCAAGGAGCAGACGCATTTGCCGGTCGTGGTGGACCCGAGCCACGCCGCGGGCGCCTGGCGGTTCGTCGCGCCCCTGGCGAAGGCGTCCGTGGCCGTCGGGGCGGACGGCCTGATGCTGGAGATGCACCCCGAACCCGAGAGGGCGATGAGCGACGGGCCGCAATCGCTCAAACCCGAGAAGTTCACCGCCCTCGTCGAGGAACTCAAGATTTTCGCAGAGGCCGCCGGAAGAACGCTGTAGCATGTCCGTTCTTTTCGTGTTCGTGGACGGCCTGGGAATCGCGCCGCCTGCGCCGGGCAATCCACTCTCCCGCGTGAGGGAGCCTCCGCTGGGGCTTTTGTGCGGAAACGAGGCGCCCGGTTTCCGCCTCATCGAGGCGGACGCCTGCCTCGGCGTCGAGGGGATTCCACAGAGCGCGACGGGCGGCACGGCCTTGTTCACGGGCGTGAACGCGCCCAAGGCGGTGGGCAGGCACGTCCAGGCCCTGCCGAATACGCAGTTGCGCCGCATCATTGCTCGAAACGGACTCTTGAGGCGCGCCCGCGAGAGAGGCGCCGGCGTCGGGTTCGCCAACACGTATACGCCCCGTTTTTTCATGCGCGGCAGAAACCGCATCCGCTCGGTGACCACGGTGATGGCCGAGAGCGCGGGAATGCGGCTGAACCGACTCGAGGACCTCGTCGAGGGCAGGGCCGTTTACCGCGACTACACGAACGCGATTATCGTCGAGCAGGGCCATGATGTCCCTACGCTGGATGCCGGGGAGGCGGGCGCTCGTTTGGGAAATATGGCGCGCGCAAAGGATTTGCTGGTCTATGAGTTTTTTAAGACCGACCACGTCGGGCATCGCGGAACCGTGGAGGAGGCCGCTCAAGTTCTGGCGGACTTGAACCGGTTCCTGCAGGCCGCGCTCCGGCGGCTCGACCCGGATGAAGATACGTTCGTTCTCAGCAGCGACCACGGCAACGTGGAGGATATGGAAACCTCCGCGCACACCAGAAACCCCGTACCCATATTGCTCTACGGGAAAGGTGCGGACACCTTGCTCTCGGATGCGGTGGATCCGAGTATCTGCCACGTAACGCCCCTGATTCTCTCCATGATTTCGTAAATTTTTCGCAAAGATTGCCTGTTGTCTCCTCACTCAAGGGTCATATCCGCCCCGAAAGGGGACTGTTGAAAGAGCCTCTCTCGTTCGGGGATAAAGGCAACCCCCCCTACCCCCCCTTGTCAGGGGGGTAAAAAAAGCAATGCGCCCTCGCCGGGCTGAGGGGGGTTTTGATTTTTCTTGCCCCCCTGACAAGGGGGGGTAGGGGGGGTTGCTTTTCAACAAATGAGGGGGCGATCGAACCGACCGAGGAGGCGCCGCCCCGTAGGGGGCTGTTGAAAAAGTCCTGCAATGCCGGAATGACGGCAATGGGATTCCGCCTTGGCGAAGGGAGTGTAGGGGCCGCATACATGCGGCCCGTCGTTGGAAGGCAAAAAGGCCGGGTCGCATATATGCGACCCCTACACGCAAGAGAACTGCCCGATGAAGGGTTTTTCGAAAGACCCCGTAGGGACAGGCCTCCGTTCCTGTCCTGATTCCGTGATTCGGCGTATGCAGCCGGCCCGGACCATCTTCATCGGAGTGTTCCCGACCGCAGGGGCGGTTCGCGAACCGCCTCTGCAACGGGCGTGGTATTCGCTCGTCATTCCGGCTTGCGCCGGAATGACGGCTTCGTGGCGAACCGCATCAGCCGTCGCCGTAACGACGCCCGAATCCGGGCGCACGCGAAACGAATCGTCAGTTCCAACGGAGAAGCTTTTTCAACAGCCCGGAAAAAGACGGAGCGCATCTTTCTAAAACATTGACTTTCGACCCGGTTATGAAATAGACTCGTTCCTCATAATTCGGGTCGTTTCTGTTGAATTTGGTGAAATGGGGCGCGTGATGGATGAGCTCGACCCGAGACTGATGGAACAAATAGAAAAAGATGGTGTGGGGCCTTTCTTGCGTCGTTTGCGCGAGGAAAAGGAGATACCCCTTCGTTCGATCTCCGAGAAGACGCGAATCCGCACATATTACCTGGAAAGTATCGAAACCGGTGATTTCGATAAATTGCCTGCGGGGCCGGTGGGTCTGGGTTTCATCCGCGCTTTTGCGGATGCGGTCGGCGTGGACAGCACGACCGTTGCCGCGAGCTATAAACAGGAGATTGCGGGCGGAGTCCCATTGGAAGCGTACGAGCTGGAGCCCGAGGTCCAAACCCGCTTCAGCCCCGTTTCCGGAGTAAATCGGCTCTCATCCGTTGCAACCATTGCTTTCGTATTGATTTTTCTCGTCGCCGGCGGCGGACTCCTGTGGTTCATGAAAGGGAGAACGGAACAGCTGGTTCCGATTGGATCGATTGTCGGCAGGATCAGGACCGCGGTTGCGCCCGTGGCGGATAATATCCCTCTGCTGAATGGAGCGAATGAGAAGGCGAAAAACGAGATCGGAGCGGGGAAAGAAACCGACGTTGTCGAGACAAAGGCTCCGGGGGAGGATCGTCCTCCCGCTTCGACGGTGAATTTGAAGGAGCCTCCGGTTTCTGAGAAGGCGGAAAAACCCTCTTCCGCTCAGGAGGAGCCTGCGGTTCAAACGAGCGCCCCCGCACGGGAGAATCGTGCGGCTGAGGAGCCCCCTCCTGCCCGGGACGCATCCGTGACGCAAGAAAGCCCGCCGGCTCAGGCGCAGGAAAGTCCACCGGTTCAGGTGAGCGCCCAGGTCGAGGAGACTCCCGTTGCACGGGAAGAACCCTCGTCTCGAGAGAGTCCGCCTGCCACGCAAAACCCCGCGGCTCAGGCGGGTATTCCGGCTTCGCCGGACGCTTCAGCTCCAACAGGCGCTCCAACCGAGCAGAAGGTAGCCCTCAACACCCCGTCGAATGCTCCGGCGGCGCCACGGGGACAGCAGGCCCCGGCGGCTTCCGAAGAACTCCCTCTGAGTCTGAAGATTTTTGCGACCGAAGACACATGGCTGCGAATCGTGGTCGATGCGAAAAATACGGAAGAACTCCTCTTGCTGGCGGGCAAGGAAAGGAATTGGAAGGCGTCTGAAAAATTCGCGCTCACCGTGGGGAACATCGCGGGAACGCAGGTATCCTTGAACGGCGCGGAGGTCGCGTTGCCCAAGAAGTCTTCCAACGTGCTCCGGGATTTCATGATCACGAAGAAGTATTTGAATTAAGCGTTCTTTCTGAAATTTTCATGCGATACGGGATGCTCAGACATACTTTGCTGCCTGATGTTCGATTTGAAATCTGAAAATTCACGTCATGAATGAATCCTTTTTACTGCCTCGGGAAATGAACGGGGCCAGGCGGATCTCCCTGCGTGGCGCGAACGATGCGTCGATCGCCTGGTGGCTGGTCAGGATTGCGCGCGAACACGCCGGACCCGTGATTTTCGTCGAGGGGGAGCAGCGTCGCCTCGATCTGATTAAGGCGAACATGGAGCTTTTCGTCGGCGCTTCGGGGGCGCAGGGTTTGCCGATCCTGGGTTTTCCGGCATGGGACGTGTATCCCTTCTCCCGGTTGTCCCCATCCAGTGAAGTCGTCGGCGAGAGGATGTCCGCGCTGCGGTTTTTACGCAGCGGGGAGCGGGGCGTCGTGCTGATGAGCGTATCGGCCATGGGGACGAGAATACCTCCGCCCGAGCGGCTGAACGACGCCATGATTCACTTGCGCGAAGGGGTGGCGATTGAGCGCGACCCGTTCATCGGCTCGCTCGAATCGCTGATGTACCAAAGGAGGTCGCTGGTCGAATCCCCCGGAGAATATGCCGTGAGAGGCGGCATTCTGGATTTCTTCTCCCCCCAGAACGCGTATCCGACGCGCCTGGAGTTTCGCGGGGATGAGATCGACTCCCTCAGAAACTTCAATCCCCAGACGCAGCGGAACCTGGACACGCTGCAAAGCGTGGACGTCTTTCCATCGAAAGAGATTGTTTTCTCCCCGGAAGAACGGGAGAGGGGCCGCCGCGCCCTCTCGGAAGCCGGTGGGCCTGAGACGAGCGAGCGAGTCGAACGCCTTCTCGAATACCTGGATGAGGACGGGTATTTTTCGGGAGCGGAGGGTCTCGCGCCCATGTTCCTGTCCGACATGACGACCTTGTTCGACGTGGCGCCCGGAGGCGCGCTCTGGATTTTGAACGAGGCGGAAGCCCTCGATGAAGCGATGGAGAAGATGTGGGACGAAGTGAACGAGGAGGCGCGTCTTGCGCCCGAAAGGGGCCTCGTCTCCTTCGCGCCCGGGCGTTTGTGGCTCGCGCCGGAGGAAATTCGCGAGGAACTCTCCATCTGGCCGCGCCTCGAGTTCGATTCGCTGGGGCTGGACGCCCCGGATACCAATGATGGCTTCGAGGCGGGCGGGGCCTTGCGCGCGGAAAACATCAACCCCTTCCGGGGGCGGGTGGAGGCGTTCGTCGGCCAGCTGCGTTCATGGCGCCGGGAGAATGACAGCGTCGTCATCGTTGCGGAGGAGAGGACCCTCGCGCTCAGGATACAGGCGCTGTTGCGCGAGCATGAGGTGGGCGTGGAAATTTTGCCCGAGGGCGCATCGCTCATCGACGGGCGTCACGACGTCGTTCTGGCGGAGGGGAAACTCGGCGCCGGCTTCCGGCTGCCCGAAGAGCATCGGGTGTTCTTTCGCGCGCAGGACCTGCTGGTCGGCGCTTTGGGCCGGGATTCACGGCGCCTGCCGCAATCGAAGCCCGGCGAGGGCTTCAAGGACCTGAGTGAAAACGACCTCGTGGTGCACGTGGAGCACGGCGTGGGCCGCTATATGGGCACGCGCGTCATCGAGCATCTCGACGGCGAGAACGAATTTCTCACCCTCCAGTATGCGGGAGGCGACAAACTCTACGTCCCGATGGACGACGTCGAGCGCATCCACAAATACCGGGGAGGCGGAATTGGACCGCCTCTCGACAAGCTGGGCGGAAACCGCTGGAACAAGACGAAGAACAACGTCAAGAAATCGCTTCAGGGAATCGCCCGCGATCTGGTGCGTTTGTATTCGGAGCGAAGCGCCGCCGAGGGGCATGCTTTTTCGGCGGAAGGCGCTTTCGATCATGAGATATCCGCCGGCTTCGGGTTCGAGGAAACGCCCGATCAGGAACAGGCCATTCGCGTCGTGCTGGAGGATATGGAGCGCGCCCGGCCGATGGATCGCCTCATCTGCGGGGATGTGGGGTACGGAAAGACGGAAGTTGCGCTCAGGGCCGCCGCCCGGGCGATTTCGGCGGGCAAGCAGGTCGCCGTCATCGTGCCGACCACCCTGCTGGCGCACCAGCATTGGGACACCTTTCGAAAGCGCTTCGAATCGCTGCCGGTTCACGTGGAGATGCTCTCGCGCTTCAGGAGCAGAAAAGAACAGAACGAGGTGGTGGAGGGGCTCTCCGCCGGGCGTGTGGACATCGTTATCGGCACCCACCGGCTGTTGCAAAAAGACGTGTCGTTTCGCGATCTGGGGCTTTTGGTGATCGACGAGGAGCACCGCTTCGGCGTTTCCCACAAGGAGAAACTCAAGAAACTCCGCGTCAACGTGGACGTTCTGACGCTCACCGCAACGCCCATTCCCCGGACCCTGGAGATGGCGCTCTCGGGAACGCGCGACCTGAGCGTCATCGAAACGCCCCCGCGCCACAGGGTTGCGCCGCGCACGTATATCTCGCGCTTCAGCGAAAAACTCATCAAAGACGCCATCACCAAGGAAATCGACCGGGGAGGGCAGGCGTTTTTCGTGCACAACCGCGTGCAGAGCCTCCCCGCCATGCGGCGGCTCCTGCAGAAGCTGGCGCCCGACGCGCGAATCCTGGTGGGTCACGGCCAGATGAAGGAAAGAGAGCTCGAAGAGGTGATGGAGCAGTTCGTGACCCGAAGGGCCGACGTGCTGCTTTGCACCACGATCATCGAAAGCGGCCTGGACATCCCTTCGGTCAACACGATCGTGATCAACCGGGCGGACACGTTCGGCATGGCGCAGCTATACCAGTTGCGCGGCCGCGTGGGGCGCGACAGGTTCCAGGCGCACGCCTACCTGCTGGTCTCGGGCGCCGGCTCCCTGACGAAGCAGGCCAGAGAGCGGCTCCAGGCCCTGGAGGAGTTGAGCGAACTGGGAGCCGGCTTCAAGCTGGCCATGCGCGATCTGGAGATTCGCGGCGCAGGCCACTTGCTCGGGCATCGGCAATCGGGGCAAATCGCGGCCGTGGGGTTCGACATGTATTGCCGCCTTCTGGAGGAAGTCGTGCAGGAGGCCAAGGGCGAGGCCGTCGAGCGCCGTGAACCCGAGATCGTCGCGCCGGTGGCGGGCACGCTGCCTCCCTCCTGGATTCCGGCCCAGACCGAGCGGCTCGACGTATATCGCCGAATCGCATCGGCGCAGGAGCCGGTGGAATTGAGGGAGCTGGGCGTGGAACTCCAGGATAAATACGGCGCCGTGCCGGTGCGCGCCCTCCATCTTCTGCAACTGGGGGAAATCCGCTTGCGCGCCCGCCATTGCGGAATCAAATCCCTCCACGTTCGCGGGAAGGAGGCGCAACTGGAGATTTTTCCGGGCGACTATGAATTGACGGCCGCTTTCCTTGATATGCCGGGCATGGTCTTCACCGACACGCATGCTTTCCGCGCGGGCATCAGCGGGCGCTGGCCGGAGGATTTTGACTTTCTCGTTCAGGTGCTGGATGCTTTGGAAGTGTGCAAGGTTTCCGAAGGCGAGTTGGCGGCGGAAGGAGCATGAGGCTCTCATCATGGGAAACGAAAGGAGCGCGCGGCGTCTGATTCGAGGGGGTCGAACCCGGTGGGCGTGGGCTTGTTGGGTGGCGTTGCTCATCGCGGCGGGTTGTGATTCTTCGTTTCAGACGAAAAGCGAGAAAAAAGGAGTTCTGCTGGCGCAGGTGAACGGGGAGCCGATTACCCGGCAGGACGTGCGCGCGCATTACATGGCGCGCGGGCAGCAGGAAATGGAGGGCAAAGCCGAAATATCCATATCCAGGGTTCTGCTGGATCAACTCGTGGAAAGACGCCTCCTGCTTCAGCGTTTCCGGGAGACGGGCGAATATGTGAGCGAGGGGAAAGTGAAGCGCTTCGTCGAATTCATCCGCCGCCAATATGGCCAGGTGGATTTGAATACCATCATGAAGGAGCAGGGGATCGACGAGGAGTTTTGGGTCAAGACGATGCGCGAGACGCTCGAGATTGAACATCTTCTGCAAAAGGAAGTGTATGCGAAGCTGAAGGTCTCAGACTCGGAGATAGAGGATTACTACAACCTCAACAAGGAGAAATTCCGGGTCGGAAGGCGCCTGCGGGTTCGCCAAATCGTCGTCCCTTCGGCTAAACTGGCTTCCCGGTTGAGAAAGCTTCTTCTCGATGGGAAATCGTTTGCGTCTTTGGCGCAGAAACATTCCATCGACCCCGAAAGCAGCATCGGGGGCGATCTCGGTTATTTCCAGCAGGGAGAACTGCCCGAAAACATCGAGAACGTGGTGGAATCATTGAAATTGAGCGAGGTGAGCCGGGTCGTCAGGAGCCCTGCGGGTTTCCACCTTCTGGAGGTTTCGGAGAGAAGGCTGCCGTTCCAGAAAACATTGGCGTCCGTGAAGGAAAACATCAAGAAACGCTTGCTTGCCGACAAGGGAAGAGCGCGGCTCGAGAGTTGGCTCGGAGAACTCAAGCGAAATGCAAAAATCAAATACTATCCGGAAAATCTTGAAAATGTCGTATCGGGCTAGGCGGTTTTGCGTTCTGGCGATTGCGCTTTTCGCCCTGGCGGGCGCGCTCCTTCCGGCGGCCACCGCCCCGGCGGCCGCCTCCGCCGTGACGATCGAGAGAATCATCGCGAAGGTTGACGATGACATCATCATGCTTTCGGAGCTTCAGGAATTCGTGAAACCGCGCGTCGACGAGTTGAGGAGGAATTACAGGGGAGAGCAGCTGAACCGGCGGATTCGCGAACTCGAGCTCGAGGCGCTCGACGCCATGATCCAGAACAAACTCATCTTGAAACGCTCCTCTGCTCTCGAACTGAGCGTCAGCGAAAAAGAGGTTGAAAACGCGGTCGCGGGCATACTTCGCCAGAACAAGACGACGACGGCCGGACTGCGCGCCTTTTTGGATTCGCAGGGAATGACGATGGAGAAATACCGCGATGAGCTTCGCAAGAAGCTGCTGGCGCGTAAAGTGGAGAACATGGAAGTCGGCGTGCGCGTCTCGGTGGTGGATCAGGAAATAGCGGATTATTACGACGCGCATTCCGATGACTACCGTGAGGCCGAGCACCGGACGGTGCGGCAGATTTTCTTTCCCGTGGACAAGGCCGCCTCCGCTGCGGAAATCGAAGCGCAGCGCAAAAAAGCGGACCTCGCTTACGGGGAGGCCGCGAAGCCGGGCGCTGATTTCCCCCGGTTGGCCGAGAAGTATTCCGAAGGTCCCGCCCGAAGCCGGGGCGGCGCCCTGGGTTCCGTGAAGAAAGGCGAGGTTTTCCCCGAACTGGAACAACTCATTTTCTCGACGGCGAAGGGTGAGACGAGCAAGCCGACGAGAACGAGGGTGGGTTTTCACGTCATCCACGTCGATGAAGTGAAGCCGGGAACCGTGATTACCCTCGACAGGGTGTCCGGCAGGATCCGCGACAAACTCTTCAAGGAAAAATTCACCAAGAGACGACGCGAGTGGATAACGGAACTCAAAAGAGCCGCTTTTCTCGAAATCAGCTACGACCCCGTCGCTACGCCCGGCGGCTTGTCTTCCGTGTTCAAGGACGTTCGCGAGCAGATTAGCTTCAGGCTGGTCGGCATCAAGCTCAAACAGCGCGGGGGGTTGTTCGGGCGGGACAGGGTTTTGTGGGCCTACGGTTCGAACAGGGACAATCCCCGCTGGAAATCGGGCAGGGTAATAGTGGGCGAGGGGGCCGCTGTGGGGAAAGACGCCATCGGGGCCCTCGAGGCGGGGAATCGGCTGTTCGTGAATCCCGATCCTTCGGCGAATCTCTATCTGTTCCGCTACGTGTACCTGCTGCCCGACTCGTATATCGGCAAAATCAGCTTTGCGGATATGATCAAGGCGTTCTCGGATCAGTCGAAGGGCGACGGCGAAGAGCAGAAAGCCAAGGCGAAGAAAATGTCCTTCGAAACGGACAACAAGGCCGCGCGCCTCGATTTCGAGGTGGAGGTCCAGAAGACGCGCAGCATCGTGGCGGATCCCAAAGAAATCACCCAATGATGACGTAAAATGCGCCTCGACCAGTTTTTGCGCTACAGCCGTCTGGTCAAGCGCCGTCCCCTTGCCAAGATCATGGCGGACGGGGGTGCGGTGGAAATCGAGGGGAAAACGGCCAAAGCCTCTTCCCGGGTGGAAATCGGGGACGTGCTGAGGCTCAGGTTCGAGAACAAGACCCTGCGGATCCGCGTATTGGGGGAGGCGAGGCGCAATCTGTCGAAAAAAGACGCCTCCGGCCTCTTCGAGGTACTGGAGGAATCCGCTCACGCTCTCGATGAGAAGGAGAGCCTTTCGGGCGCGCCGATGGATTTTTTGAAGCGCTCCTGATTCCGCCCTTGCTCTTTCCCGGAAAGACTGTTAATTTTACCGGAATTCCCCGGCTGTTTGCGTCGCCGGGCGGAAATGACATGGTGACATAGAAATTCCCCTTTAATGTCGTCCCGTGAGGCGGCGAAGGAGGAAACGCGGATGCTTGCCATTCTCTCGCCTTTTCCCGGAACTCCATGCCCTGTGGGCATGGAGTTTTTTTTGTTCCTTTTTGACGAGCAACCGCCCGAAGGCCGGGTTTCGCTTTGACGATGAAACAACTCGACGCCGAGCAGCTGAGGCGCACCTTGAGGCGCCTCTCGCATGAGATTATCGAGCGAACGGCCGATCTGTCGGACCTGGTGTTCATCGGCATCCGCACGAGGGGCGTGCCTCTCGCGGAGAGGCTGGCCCGGGAACTCCAGTCTCTCGTGGGCGTGCATCCGCTCGTGGGCGCGCTCGACGTGACGCTCTACCGCGACGATCTGAACCAGGCGGGCGGGGTGAGAACCAGCCTCAAGAAAACGGACCTCCCCTTCTCGTGCGAGGGCAAGGACGTCGTGTTGATCGACGACGTGCTCTACACGGGCCGCACGGCGCGCGCCGCCCTGGCCGCGCTCGTGGGCTTCGGCCGCCCCCGCAGGGTGCGGCTCGCCATCCTGGTGGACAGGGGAGGACGCGAACTGCCCATCCGCGCCGATTTCGTCGGGAAGAACATCGAGGCGGTCCATCCCGAGGAGGTGCGGGTGCATCTGGAGGAGACCGACGGCCAGGACGCCGTTTTCAAGCGATAAATATGCCCGGTGGCCCGGGCGTTACAAGGGGGGGACGATATGAACATGGAGACGTACCGGAGAAAGGATTTGCTCTCGATCCGCGAACTCGAGCCGGAGGAAATCACGTTCCTGCTCGATCAGACCGACTCATTCCGGGAGATCAACGAGCGCGACATCAAGAAAGTGCCCACGCTCAGGGGAAAGACCATCGTCAACCTGTTCTTCGAGAACAGCACGCGCACGCGCGCCTCGTTCGAGATCGCGGGCAAGCGCCTCTCGGCGGACGTCATCAACCTCTCGGTCTCCACGAGTTCGGCGGCCAAGGGGGAAACCCTGCGCGACACGGCGAGGAACATCGAGGCGATGGCCACCGACGTGCTCGTCGTGCGGCACTGGGCGTCGGGCGCGCCCGCCTACCTGGGCAGGGAACTCGACTGCGCCGTGGTGAACGCGGGCGACGGCTGCCACGAGCACCCCACGCAGGCGCTGCTCGACCTCTACACCATCAGGGAGCACAAGAAGAAGTTCCAGGGCCTGAACGTCTCGGTCGTGGGGGACATCGCGCACAGCCGCGTGGCGCGCTCGAACGTGGCCGGCCTCCTGAAGCTGGGCGCGAACGTCACCTTCTGCGGCCCCTCCACGATGCTGCCCGCCGAGGTCGACTGCCTGGGCGCGCGCGTGACGACGAGGCTCGACGAGGCCATCGACGGGGCGGACGTGCTCATCGCCCTCAGAATCCAGCTGGAAAGAGGCGCGGGGAGCGCCTTCCCCAGCGCGCGCGAGTACGCCAACACCTACGGGATCACCAAGAAGAAGCTCCAGGGGGCCAAGCGCGACCTGCTCATCATGCACCCCGGGCCCATCAACCGGGGCGTGGAGATGTCCCCCGACGTGGCCGACGGGCCGTTCTCCGTCATCCTGGAGCAGGTCGAATACGGCGTCGCCTGCCGCATGGCGATCCTCTATCTCCTCTCGGTGAAAAAAGAAGAGGAGGCGGGGGATGCGGCGACGGAAGGGGCGAACGCCGCGGAGCCTGAAAAATCGCGGGAGGAGGTGCGAGATGCCGTTGCTCATTAAGGGAGGACGCCTCATCGACCCCGCGGACGGCGTCGATGAGAAATGCGACATCCTGATCGAGGAGGGAAAGGTCGCGCACCGGAAAAAGAACATCCTGCCCCGCGGCGGGGATGAGATTATTGAAGCAGAAGGGCTCGTCGTCGCGCCCGGGTTCATCGACATGCACGTGCATTTCCGCGAACCGGGGCAGGAATACAAGGAAGACATCGAGAGCGGCACCCGCGCCGCCGCCGCGGGTGGCTTCACCGGCGTGGCCTGCATGGCGAACACCGACCCCGTGAACGATACGAGTTCCATCACCGAACGGATACTCAAGCGCGCGCGCGAGGTGGGCGCCTGCCGCGTGTTCCCTATCGGCTCGGTCTCGGTGGGCCTCGAGGGCGAAGAGTTGAGCGAGATGGCCGAGCAGAAAGAGGCGGGCGCGGTGGCCTTCAGCGACGACGGCGTGCCCGTCAGGACGGCGGCGCTCATGCGCGCGGCCCTGGAATACGCCGGCATGCTCGGCGTGAGCGTGCTCGATCATGCGGAGGATATGTCGCTCTCTGGCGGCAAGGTGATGAACGAGGGAGCGGTCTCCACCCTGCTCGGCCTCGCGGGCAACCCGGCGGCGAGCGAGGACATCTGCGTATACCGCGACATCCGCCTGGCGGAACTGACCGGCGGCAGGCTCCACATCCTGCACATCTCCTCCGCGGGCGCGGTGGACCTGGTGCGGCAGGCGCGGGCGCGCGGGGTGCGCGTGACGGCGGAGGTGACGCCGCACCATTTCTCCCTTACGGACGAGGTGATTCACGGCTTCGACTCGGCCGCCAAGATGGCGCCGCCGCTGCGCGACGAGGCGAACAGGGCGGCGCTGCTGGAGGGCCTGAAAGACGGCACGATATCCGCCATCGCCTCCGACCACGCGCCGCACTACGAGGCGGAAACCCAAAGGGAGTTCGACGCCGTCCCGTTCGGTATCGTGGGGCTGGAGACGGCCGTGTCGCTCGCGCTGGACAGGCTCGTGGGCGGGGGCGTGCTCACGCTGCCCGAGATGATCGCGAAGTTCACGGCGGGGCCGTGCGAGGTGCTCGGCCTGCCCCACGGCACGCTCAAAGAGGGCGCTCCGGGCGACGTGACGATCCTGGACCCCGAGCGCGAAGTCACCGTCGACCCCGACGCCTTCGAGAGCAACGGCAGGAACACTCCCTTCGCGGGCTGGAAGCTCAAGGGGTGCGCCGTCGCCACGGTCGTCGGGGGGGACGTGCGGATGAGCAGGCTGGGGGGTGAAATGAGAATCTCCGGACAGGAGGCGCTCACCACATGAGAGGACGGAAAATCAAACCGGCGCTCCTGGCCCTGGAGGACGGCAGAGTCTTCCGGGGCGCAAGTTTCGGGGCGGACGCGGACGCGGAGGGCGAACTCGTCTTCAACACGGCGATGACGGGCTACCAGGAGGTGCTCACCGACCCCTCCTACCGCGGCCAGATGGTGGTGATGACGTATCCCCACATCGGGAACTACGGCGTCATCCCGGGCGATGAGGAATCCCGCCGCGCCTGGGTCGAGGCCTTCATCGTGAAGGAAGTGTGCAGGCGGCACAGCAACTTCCGGGCGAACGAGGACCTGGATTCCTACCTCAAAAGACAGGGGGTTCCGGGCATCGAGGGCGTCGACACCCGCGCGCTCACGCGCCACATCCGGGAAGCGGGCGCGCTCAAGGCGGTGCTCTCCTCCACCGACCTGGACGAAGAAAACCTCATCGCGCGCGCCAAGGCGAGTCCGGGCCTGGACGGGCGCGACATGGTGCGCGACGTCACCTGCGATGCCGCGCACGCCTGGGGCGAGCGTAAGGGCCGCCCGCTTTGCGTGGCCTATGACCTGGGGGCCAAGGACAACATTTTCCGGGAGCTCGGGGCGCGTTTCGATCTGGAAATCGTGCCGGCTTCCGAGACCGCCGAGAACGTGCTGGCGAGAAAGCCGGCGGCCGTTTTTCTCTCGAACGGCCCCGGCGACCCGGCCGCGCTCGGCTACGTCGTCGAGAACGTGAAATCGATCATGGGCCGGGTGCCCGTCGTGGGCATCTGTCTCGGGCACCAGATTCTCGCGCAGGCCCTTGGGGGGAAGACCTACAAGCTCAAGTTCGGCCACCACGGCGCGAACCATCCCGTGCAGGATTTGAGCACGAAAAAGGTGGACATCACCTCGCAGAACCACTCGTTCGCCGTGGACCCCGAGAGCCTGCCTGCCGGCGTGGCCGTTACGCATTCGTCTCTCAACGACAAGACTTGCGAGGGGCTCAGGTCCGAATCCCCCAAAGTGTTCAGCGTGCAGTACCACCCCGAGGCCTGCCCCGGCCCGCACGACGCGGGCGCGCTGTTCGATGCGTTCTTCAGCTTCTGCGTGGGGGAGTGAGGGGTGGGCTGGTCGGATACGAGTGAGGAACGAGTGGTTGCGCCTTTTGAGCCGGGGAGCCTCCCCTTGTCGGGGCTGTTGAAAAAGTCCTCGTCGGGGGACATCGCATTTAGAGGGATGGCCGCTTTTGCGCGAACCCTCGACCTCCCTCGTCGAAAGGCAACCCCCCCTACCCCCCCTTGTCAGGGGGGTATAAAAAGGCGATGCGCCCTCGCCGGGCTGGGGGTTTTGTTTTTTCTTGCCCCCCTGACAAGGGGGGGTAGGGGGGGTTGCTCTTTTGACAAGAGGGTTTTCAACGGCCCCCCATCAGGGGGCAAAAGCGATGCCTCCGACGGGGGCATTGTCAACAGCTTCTCAAGGGGGGAGTGGGAAAACCCGGGCGGCGGAGCGTGGTTTCGGAGAAGAAATATGAATTGACCGGCGAAAAGGAGTCGTCAGCCGGAGTATATCATCCCGAAAACCGGGAGGCGCGGGGATGCGATTTCATCAGCGGGAATTTGAAACGCCCTTTATATTTTCCTTTTTCAAGCGGGTGGCCTGATTCATGCCGAAAAGAACGGACATATCGAAAATTCTCATCATAGGCTCCGGCCCCATCGTCATCGGGCAGGCGTGCGAGTTCGACTATTCGGGCGCGCAGGCGTGCAAGGCCCTGTGCGAGGAGGGCTACGAGGTGGTGCTGGTGAACTCGAACCCCGCCACCATCATGACCGACCCCGAGATGGCCGACGCCACCTACGTCGAGCCCATCACGCCGAAGGTGGTGGAAGAAATCATCAGGAAAGAACGCCCCGATGCCCTGCTGCCCACCATGGGCGGCCAGACGGGTCTCAACACGGCGGTGGCCCTGGCCGAGAGCGGTGTGCTCGACGCTTTGGAGGTGGAGCTCATCGGCGCCAAGCTGCCCGCCATCCGCTGCGCGGAGGACAGGGACCTCTTCAAGAAGGCGATGCGCGAGATTGGCCTCGATCTGCCCCACAGCGAGGTCGTCACCACGATGGACGAGGGCTGGGCGGCGGCGCGAGACATTGGCTTCCCGATTATCCTTCGGCCCGCCTTCACGCTGGGCGGCTCGGGCGGGGCGGTGGCGTTCACCGAGGATGAATTCGAGGAGAAACTCGCCTGGGCGCTTTCGGAAAGCCCGGTGGATCAGGTGCTGCTGGAAGAGAGCGTCCTGGGCTGGAAGGAATTCGAACTCGAAGTGATGCGCGACTTGAAGGACAACGTCTCCATCATCTGCTCCATCGAGAACTTCGACCCCATGGGCGTCCACACGGGCGATTCCATCACCGTCGCCCCCGCGCAGACGCTCTCGGACCGCGAATACCAGACCATGCGCGACGCGGCCATCGCCTGCATCCGCAAGGTCGGGGTCGAGTGCGGCGGCTCGAACATCCAGTTCGGCCTGAGTCCCATCGACGGCCGGATGGTCGTCATCGAGATGAACCCGCGCGTGTCGCGAAGCTCCGCCCTCGCGAGCAAGGCCACCGGGTTCCCCATCGCCAAGATAGCCGCCAAGCTCGCCGTGGGCCTCACGCTCGACGAGATACCGAACGACATCACGCGCCAGACGCCCGCCTCGTTCGAGCCTTCCATCGATTACTGCGTCACGAAGATACCGCGCTTCACCTTCGAGAAATTCCCCGAGACGCCCCCCGTCCTCGACACCCAGATGCGCTCGGTGGGAGAGGTGATGTCCATCGGCAGGACGTTCCGGGAATCGCTGATGAAGGCGGTCCGCTCGCTCGAAATCGACCGCTACGGCCTGGCGGACCCCAATCCCCGGGAGCTCGAAGGATTCTCGGAAGAAGAGCGCAAGGGACTGATTTCAAAAGGATTGAGAATCCCCGGTCCGGATCGTCTCTGGACCATCGCCCGCGCCTACAGGGAGGGGTGGACGGAAGATGCGATATACCGCGCCTCGGGCGTCGACCCGTGGTTTCTGGCGCACCTGGCCGAACTCGTGGAACTGGAAGGAGACTTAAGTGCGCCCGGTCTTCTGGATGATGAATTCCGTCTACGCTATTTGAAGCAAAACGGTTTCAGCGACTTGGAGATCGCCGGAAGGCAGGGGGTGGCGGAGAGCGCGGTTCGCGCGGCGAGGCACCGCCTGGGGGTCCGGCCCGTCTACAAGCAGGTGGATACCTGCGCTGCGGAATTCGAGGCCCATACGCCCTATCTCTATTCCACCTACGAGCAGGAGGACGAGGCCCCGCCGACGGCGCGTGAGAAGATCATCATCCTGGGCGGGGGCCCCAACCGCATCGGGCAGGGCATCGAGTTCGACTACTGCTGCGTCCACGCCGTGACGGCGCTGGCCGAAGCGGGCTTCGAGGCCATCATGGTGAACTGCAACCCCGAGACGGTGAGCACGGACTACGACACGAGCGACAGGCTCTACTTCGAGCCGCTCACGCTCGAGGACGTGCTCGAGATCATCCACCGCGAAAATCCCGCTGGCGTCATCGTGCAGTTCGGCGGGCAGACGCCGCTCAAGCTCGCCCTGGCGCTCAAGGAGGCGGGCGCGCCGATCCTGGGAACCTCGCCCGAGAGCATCGACCTGACCGAAGACCGCGACCGCTTCAGCCACCTGCTCAAGGAACTCCACCTCACCCAGCCGCCCTCGGGGACGGCGACGAATACGGAAGACGCCCTCGCGATCGCGAACGCCATCGGCTACCCCGTGCTCATGCGGCCGAGCTACGTGCTCGGCGGGCGCGCCATGGCGCTCGTCCACGACGCGGATGAACTCGCGGCCTACATGCGCGACGCCGTCCGCGCCTCCGCCGAGCGGCCCGTGCTCATCGACAGGTTCCTGGAAGACGCCGTGGAGGTCGACGTGGACGCGGTCTCGGACGGCGAGAACGTCATCATCGCGGGCGTGATGGAGCACATCGAGGAGGCGGGCATCCACAGCGGCGACTCGGCCTGTTCGATCCCCCCCTACACGCTCGGCCCCGACATCGTGGAGGAGCTGAAGCGCCAGACGCGGATTCTGGCGAAATCATTGGGCGTCGTGGGCTTGAACAACGTGCAGTTCGCGGTCCACAAGCGCCAGGTCTTCATCCTGGAGGTGAACCCGCGCGCAAGCCGCACGGTGCCCTACGTGAGCAAGGTCGTCGGCGTGCCCTTCGCCAAGGTCGCGGCCCGGGCCATGGCGGGCGAGACGCTCCCCGCGCTCGGCCTCGAGCGCGACGTGGAGCCGCGCCATTTCGGCGTGAAGGAGGCGGTGTTCCCCTTCAAGAAATTCCCGGGCGTGGACGTGATCCTGGGCCCCGAGATGAAATCGACCGGCGAGGTGATGGGGCTGGGGGCGGATTTCCCCACGGCATTCCTGAAAGCGCAGGAGGGGGCCGGCTCCGTCCTGCCCCTGGAAGGCCGGGCGTTCATCTCCGTTCGCGACGGGGACAAGGCGGCCATCATCCCCCTGGCGCAGCTGCTCGTAGAGCTCGGGTTCTCCCTGGTGGCGACGTCGGGGACGAGGGCGGCGCTCCTGGCCAACGGCATCGAGGCGGACTTCGTCCACAAGGTGACCGACGGGGAGCCGGGCCACGTCGTGGACCGGATGGAGGCGGGGGAGGTGCAGTTCGTTCTCAACACCACGGCGGGCAAGCAGTCCATCAAGGACAGCTACTCCATCCGCAGGACGGCGCTTTTGAGGAACATTTTCTATTGCACCACGCTCGCCGCCGGCCAGGCGGCCATCCGCGCCATACGGATTCTGCGTGAAAACGAGTATTCGGTGCGCTCCCTGCAGGATTACCACGCAAAGGCGCCCGCGCTCGTGCGCGCCTAGCGATTCCCATCTTGCGAGCCAAAGTGTAGAGTAGCGCTGTTCCGAATCTCGCTGCACCTCGTGAGGCCCCGGCTCATGCTGCGCATCATTTTTTATCTGGTTTTGTCCTGGTTGATATATTATCTTATTCGTAGTCTCATCAGCGGTATCACGGGTGCGGGACGGAAGAGTCCCGAGGCCGAAGGCGGCCTCGACGATGAGATGCTCAACTGCCCCGAGTGTGCGACGTTCTTCCCCTCGCGCATCGGGATTACGAAGCGCGCGGGCGGCGGCAGGCGTTCGTTCTGCAGCGTGGCGTGCGCGGAGAAGTTCGCCGAGCGGGGAGGCCCGCCCGGGGCGGAGGGTTAAGACGCATTTTTTCGGTTTTCGTATATAGTTGGTATCATGCGGTTCGATACATAACGAAAGGACCTAGGCGAGCGCCTCGTGAAGACCCGGACGCCGGAATTTCAAGTGCGGGGCGACCGTAAAACGGGAGAACACGATGTCTACGGAAGCAAGCGGCCCGAACGCGCGGGGTGAAGACGGCACCACGGCCCTGCACCGTGCGGTGATGGACGACGGCGCCCCCGAAATCGTGGGGGGCCTGCTCGAGGCCGGGGCCGAGGTGAACGCGCGGGACAATAAAGGATGGACGCCCCTCCACTGGGCGGCATGCTTCGCCGATAATTCGGCGGTGCTGACCGCCTTGACGCGGGCCGGGGCCGACCCGAACGCGCCGGATGAGAGAGGAGCGACGCCCCTCCACACGGCGGTGGCGTTCAACGCGGCTCCCGGGATCGTGACGACGCTGCTGGACACCGGCGCCGACCCGAACGCGGAGGGCATATTCGGATGGACGGCCCTGCACGCGGCGGCGGCGTTCGGCGAAGCCTCGGACGTCGTGGAGATCCTGGTGCGGGGAGGCGCCCGGGTGAACACGCCGGACAGAAAAGGCCTGGCGCCCCTGCACTGGGCGGGGATGCGCAGTTCGGCCCCCGCCATCGTGAAGGCTCTGCTCGCGGCGGGCGCCAACCCCGACGTGCGCGACAACCGCGTGCGAACCCCCCTCCACTACGCGGCGGCGAAAGACGAAGTCCTCCTGGAGGTCGTCGAGGCCCTGCTCGACGCCGGCGCCGACCCCGCCGCGAAAGATTCCGCGGGCAGGACCCCCGCCGAGGGCGTCAAGCCCGACTCGCCGTTAAGAGGGACGGAGGCGTATAAGCGGTTGGGGGGGTAGGGGAGATGATAAGTGGGTGAATTTTGCGCTTGACTTCAGTGTAATGATATATTAGGACTCAAACAGCGTCTGGGATGAGTCGCCAAGCGTCTCGTCTTAGGGCCTAAGGCCCTAAAAGCCCAGTCGCTTTTTTTTGTCCAAAATCAGGAGGTTGATTCGATGTATCTTTGCTACATTGATGAATCTGGGACCTCCGATATTCCTGGCAACACATCTCACTTCGTCCTCGCAGGGCTCTCATTGCCTATCTGGCACTGGCGGGACGCAGATCGTGAAATTACGATTATTAAACGTCGATACGGCCTCGATAATGCGGAAATACACACTGCATGGATGCTAAGGAAGTACCTGGAGCAAACTCGAATCAACAACTTCAATAACCTTAGCCGTATACAAAGAGAGTCGGAAGTTCGGAGATATCGAACAAGAGAACTTCTCCGACTTCAGAATTCAAACAACAGTCGGACTTATCATCAAACCAGAAAAAATTATGCGAAGACGGAAGCGTACATCCACATGACCTTGCAAGAGCGTCAAAATTTTCTCGCCGAGATAGCGGATTGCGTTTCAAGATGGGGATTCGCTCGATTGTTCGCAGAGTGCATAGACAAGATTTATTTTGACCCGCAACGAGCGCAATCCCCCGTGGATGAGCAAGCATTCGAACAAGTAATATCCAGATTCGAGCAATATCTCCAGAACACGGATGATACGAATGGTCAGAGGAATTATGGACTTATTGTTCATGACAACAACGAAACCGTTGAAAAAAAACATACGCAGCTAATGAGGGAATTTCAATGGAAAGGGACTCTTTGGACGAGGATTGAGAGAATCATCGAGACGCCACTGTTTGTCGACAGTCAACTGACCAGCATGGTTCAGATCGCCGACCTCTGCAGCTATTCGTTGCGGCGATTTGTGGAGAATGGAGAGACGACGCTATTCAACAAAATATACACTCGTGCAGATCGAAATCGCAGACGTGTGGTAGGGGTTCGTCACTTCACGGATGCGGGATGCCAGTGTGCGATATGCAAGGGACATAGGGTGGCCTAACGCGCACCTCTGCGGAGGCGGACGCTTAGGTCCGCCCTTACGGAAGTTCATTTCCTTTCTACCCGCTTAACAATAATCGCAGATAGCCGTCATTCCGGCGCATGCCGGAATCCAGGGAATTTGTTTTTTGCCTTTTGATTTTCCTGCTTGTCTCCTAATCAATGAGGGAATGAAAAGCTATAAGATATTCACTCGCCTTGGTTCTGGATTCCGGCATTCGCCGGAATGACGAGCAAAATCATCCGGCGGACTTCACCTTTCAGCTCACGAAACCCGAATACGACGACTTGAGGTCACAAATTGTGACCTCAAGTCGGAGCGGCAGGCGTTATCAAACTCATCTGTTCTGGATTCCTCAATCCCTCATTCTTCAATCGGGGTTGACACCGGAATGACCAGGAGGCGGCGACCCCAAGGCGGGCGGACACACTCGAACTCCCCCTCCTCGGGGAAGTTCGACACCCCTACAAAAAATGCTCTTCACCAGTCGGGGATTTAACCACGCTGAAATCGCCTTGCTCCGTGCAGGCGATTGGCGTAATCTACCTGTACCGATTCCATGAGGACCCTCGCCATGCCGAGCCCAATAGGGCTGCGGAGGAGGGGGTGTCGGTTCGCCGCCGTTACTGACGACCTTGAAGGGATCGGAGTGTGGGAACCAGGAAAAAGAACGAAGCTGCTCCTTCCGCGACACTGGAGCGAATCGAACGGTCCATCCATCTCATCCGCGAACTGAAAGTCATGCTGGATGCCGACTTGGCCGCCCTCTACGGCGTCGATACCAGGACACTCGTGCAGGCCGTCAGGAGGAACGTCGAGCGCTTCCCGGCGGATTTCATGTTTCAGCTCACGAAACCCGAATTCGAGGATTTGAGATCACAATTTGTGATCTCAAGTTGGGGCGGCAGGCGATATCCGCCTTATGCGTTCACCGAACAGGGGGTCGCCATGCTCTCCAGCGTTCTTCGCAGCGAGCGGGCGATTCGGGTGAACATCGAGATCATGCGCGCCTTCGTGGAGTTGCGGCGGATGCAGGCGAGCCATGCCGGCCTCGCACGCAAGCTCTCCGCTCTGGAGAAGAAATATGACAAGAAGTTCAAGGTCGTTTTCGAAGCCATCCGGGGACTGATGGCCCCGCCCAAGCTGGAGAAAAAAGGCAGAATCGGATTTTCCCCCTCAAGCAGCAGGCGGAAATGAAGCGGCCCACCGGGAAATCGCGCTTGCTCAAGAGAGGCATCCGCCCCCTGGAGCGTCAGGCCGCGGAGGACGAGGATCGCCTGCAGACCCTGCGCGAGGCGCTCATCGAAGGCGAGGAGTCCGGCCGGGCAACGCCTTTTGATTTCGATGCTTTCATCGCCGGCAAGAAAACCCCCTGAGCGGGATGGGAAGCTAAACGTTATTACCGGCGGCGTAGGGAAGCGGCAGGCACAGGGGGCTTGCCTCTACGCAATCTCATTCGCCTGCAAGACGACGGACCGCATGACGTGGAGATTGTGGACTACCATTGAAGGAACAGGCCGATGAACGCGAAGAACAAAATGAGGCCGGTGCATCCGGGCGAGATACTGCGGGAGGAAATGGGCGCGCTGGAACTCTCGGCCAATGCGCTCTCGAAGGCGCTCGGCGTGCCCGTGAACCGGATCACGACGATACTGAACGGCCGGCGGGGCGTGAGCGCGGATACGGCGCTGCGTCTTGCGCGGTATTTCGGAACCACGCCCGAACTCTGGATGAACCTGCAGAAGACCTGGGAGCTTCGCCGGGCCGAGATTGCGCAGGGCCGCGAGATCGCCAAGCGGGTGAAGCCGCGCGAAACGGCGGCGTAAAGAAGCGGCCCGGTACGGGGCGTTCACGAACAACTGGGCTACGAAAGTTCATTTCCTGCCAGGCCGCATAACAATGTTCGCAGAGAGCCGTCATTCCGGCGAAAGGCGGGAAGACGAGCAAAATCCCAAGCCGGGAAATCGCTCCCTCTCCGCTGGTCCTCTCTCGACTCAAAAACCAACCCCCCCTACCCCCCCTTGACAGGGGGGTAAAAAAAGGCGCCGCCCCCCGTCGCCGTGGTGGAGGGTTTTGCTCTTTCTTACCCCCCTGACAAGGGGGGGTAGGGGGGGTTGCCTTTATCCCCTGACAAGAGGGGCTTTTTTAATTCCCCTTCCTCGGGGAAAATCGCCATCCCTGCGGCGCGTCTCCCCGGTCGGGCCGGTTTTTGTCCGGGGATTTATCGCCTTTCGTCGGCGTATCATCTTGGATCTGCGGTGTTTTATCTTTTATCCCCAGGAAATTTTCACATAAAGGGGAAAGCGCATTTGCCCGCAATTGCCGTTCTTGCGTGCGGCGGGGGTTTCGGTATGGTGGCGAAGCGTCCCGGCCTCTTCACGAGACGGGCCGGTGAATCCCCGGCGGCGCTTTCATGAGGATGAGACGATGACGAAGCGAATTTCATGCGGGCCGTTCACCCCGGCGCATCCGGGGAGGCGGGAGAATTCCGCGCGCCTTCCGGGCATCGGCGGCTCCGGCCGGGCGATGGGGAGCGGGCCGGGCGGGCGCGCGGGCGTGAACCGGGAATTCCCGAACAATTCGATTAATCATTGTCATGAAACCGGTGTCGGCGCGATAGTATGATTGACTCCGTTTGTCTACGATAACTAATTGTTTATAATAACATATTTCTGTTATTTCCCACCTTGATGCCCCTTGCATTTTCGTCATACATATGCTTGAATACTCCCCTGTTTGATGCCACACGTATGCGATTTGATTACATATTTGAGGAAGCGAGATGCCGAAGCGAAGCGATCTGAAACTCACGAAGCGCGCCGTCGATGCTCTGAAGGTCGAAGGGAAGGACGCGATCTTCTGGGACCGGGAGCTGGCGGGCTTCGGGGTGCGCGTCCACGCCACGGGCCGGAAGACTTACGTGGTGCAGTCCCGGGGACCATCGGGGCCAAAGCGCGTAACGCTCGGCCGTCACGGAGAACTGGCCGTCGACGAGGCGAGGAAACAGTCCGCCCTCATTATCGACCGCATCAAGCGTGGCGAGAACCCCGTACACGGGCCGCCCGAGGCGAAATTCACGGTGGCCGGGCTCGCCGAGCGCTTCATGCGCATTTACGTGGAGCGGCATCTGAAGCCGGCCACCGTCGCGTCGTACCGCTCGGTGCTGGACAAGTACATCCTGCCGGCTCTGGGCGGGACGGCGGTCGCGGAAGTCGGAGGCGCGCAGGTCACCGCGCTCCATCACCGCCTGCGCAATACGCCCGGCCTGGCCAACCAGGCGGTCCATCTCCTCTCGCGTATGTTCGTACTTGCCGAGGCGTGGGAGCTGGTCCCGCCCGGACGGAACCCCTGCCGGAGGCTGCGCCGCTACCGGACACAGCCACGGGAGCGGTTTCTGTCGCCGGAAGAATATCGCCGTCTGGGCCGTGCGCTCACCGACGCCGAGGCGGAAAGCGCGGTCTGGCCGCCCGCGATCGCGGCGATTCGTCTGCTCGCACTTACCGGATGCCGGAGGGGCGAGATACTGAACCTCCAGTGGGACGATGTGGACCGCACGGCCGGGGATCTACGCTTAAGGGACGCCAAGGCGGGTCCCCGCATGGTCCCGTTGACCAGGCCCGTGCTCAGGGTACTGGACGGGGTTCCCCGTCAGCCGGGGGTTCCCTGGGTGATCGCGGGCCAAAGGCCGGGGAGGCGCCTCACGGGCCTGCAATACTACTGGCGGTCCGTCCGGGCGCGGGCGGGACTGGATGACGTCCGCATCCACGACCTGCGCCATTCGTATGCTTCCAGGGCGCTGGCGCTGGGCGAGAGCCTCTATACGATCGGCAAGCTGCTGGGACACACGAGCGTGGCTACGAGCGCGCGCTACGCGCACCTGATGCGCGAGGCCGAGAAGGAGGCGGCGAACCGGGTGGGCGGGAGCATCGGCGCCCACGTCACGAACGGGAGGGCCGGTTGAAGATGGCGAAGCCCACGATGAAGACGCTCTCGAACCGCTCGGTCGGGAAGATCGAAGTCCAGAAGGACACGGTGTTCTGGGACGGGGAGCTCACCGGCTTCGGCGTCAGGGTCTATCCCACCGGGAGCAAGGTCTACATCGCCCAGGCGCGGGGGCCCGAGGGACCCAAACGCGTGGCGGTAGGACGCCACGGCGTGATAAACGCCGATGAGGCGAGAAAGCGCGCCGCCCTCATCATCGCGCGGGTCAAGGCGGGCGAGGAAGCGGTGCCCGAGCCGATGAAGCCTGTGGGAGGCCCCACGGTGGCCGAACTGTGCGCGCGCTACCTCAGCGAATACGTCCCGGTGCGCTGCAAGACGAGCACCGCCGCAGCGGCTCGCTCCGTGGTCGAGCGCCATATCCTGCCCGCCCTGGGCTCGTTGCCGCTCGCGGCGGTGGGGCGCGCGCAGGCGGCCGAGTTCCACCAGAGCATGTATCAGACGCCCGCGGTCGCGAACATGGCGGTCCGCATCCTCTCTTCGATGTACGGGCTGGCCGAGGGCTGGGGAATGGTTCCCGAGGGAGCCCCGAACCCCTGCCGCTCCCTCGTCAAGTTCCCCGAGCGCAGGCGCGAGCGGTTCCTCACCGAGGCGGAATTCGACCGCCTTGGGGAGGCGCTCGACCGGGTCGAGGCGGAGGGCGGCGCGTCCGCGTCCGCCGTGGCGGCGATCAGGCTCCTGGCCCTGACCGGGTGCCGGAGGAGCGAGATACTCGGGTTGCGCTGGGAGCATGTGGCGCTGGAAGCGGCGGAGTTGAGACTGCCCGATTCCAAGACGGGAGCGCGGGTGATCCCGCTCCCGCCGCAGGCGGCCGAGCTTCTCACAGGTCTCCCGCGCATCCCCGGCAATCCGTGGGTCATCCCCGGCAGGATGCCGGGGACGCACCTTAGGAACATCGACGAGGCCTGGCGGGCGATAAGGGAGCGCGCGGGCCTCGGGGGCGTGCGGGTCCATGACCTGCGCCACTCTTACGCCAGCCGCGCCCTGGCGCTGGGCGAGAGCCTACCCATGATCGGGAGACTCCTGGGCCACGGCCAACTGGAAACGACGGCGCGCTACGCCCACCTCGCGCGCGATTCGGCGCAGGAGGCCGCGGAGCGCGTCGCCGAGAGCATCGCGGAGGATATTCTCTGAGAAGGCTGGAGGCAGGCTTGCGATCAATACATAGCGGATGCTGTGATAGTAACCCGCAAGACCAGGTCGATGGGGTGGAATCGCTTGTGACAGGCAGGCGTGTAAATTGATGGAGGCTCAATTGATTACGCTGGATGTATCCGGACTGATGGAGAACTTGAAAGAAGAACGTCCGATCTTTCATTCGGAAGCTGATTTTCAGCATGCTCTTGCCTGGCAGCTTCACAAGGCAATGCCGAACGATGAAATTCGCCTGGAGTACAAGCCTTTCCAAAACGAAAGGATGTATTTGGACATCTGGCTTCCGGGCGCGGGAGTTGCGATAGAGCTGAAGTACCTGACCAAAAGGCTGGAGCAGTGCTCGAAGCAAGAGTCTTTTGCGCTACTGGACCAGGGGGCACAAGACATCCGCCGATATGACTTCCTCAGGGATGTACAAAGACTGGAACGCGTGGTGGCCGATTTTGAATTGGCTGAGGTGGGGTACGCAATTCTATTGACCAATGATCCGTCCTATTGGAGACTTTCTTCGAGATCGACGATTGACGCCGATTTTCGTCTCCACCAAGAAAGAGAGATTTCGGGTGAGATGGCATGGTCTCCCAAAGCCGCTAAAGGCACCACGAATGGCAGGGAAGAGCCAATACGTCTGAAAGGTTCTTACGATTGTGTCTGGAGAGATTATTTCAGCTTCGGCGAAGCGACTGATCAGCAGTTCCGATACCTCATGATAGAGGTGCGGTAAGCGGCGAAGGGGGAGAGTATAATGCTCAGGCTCTCGGATGCGCCGCCGCTGTCAATGCCGGGAGGTACATGATGACGCCAGGACCCGCCTATGATCGCGCACCTTCGCCGGAGTTGCAGGCGCTCCTGTCTCCGGGAGGATTTCTCGCGCCGCTGCTTGCACTCTCGAAGCGTAAAGTCGCTCGCTGCCACCTCGATGTGCATCTGCGCTTGGACGATAAGGTAATCGTCTACTGCGGCCTTACAAAGCTCGTCGATTTATGTCTGAAAAACGGGATGGCCGACTTTACGGCAGAAAGCACGTACACGACACAACCCTGTGCAGGGGATCTGTTCCGGGCATGGAGCACCCGGGAACCTGGCTTCGAGGAGACGCTGAGCAACTACCTGGACAACGTGGCCGTAGCCGAAGCGCAGACGGCGCGTGAGGGTGGCATACAGGCACGCTGGTCGCGCGTCACGGAGCCCTGGGTACCCTTCGACCGGGATGCCGTGCTCGCGTATGAGTCCCAAACGGAAAAGGCGAAAGCCATGGAGTGCCAGAAGATCGACGATGCGTATGTCCAGCTGGGCGCCATCGTTGCATCCAGGCGGAAGCTGCCCTCCCGGAAAGACCATTGGGCGAAGTTGCCGCAAAGGAAAAAGAGTAACGAGATCGATCAGATTGCCGTCGATCCGCAAGGCCGCCTGGTGATTGTCGAGCTAAAGGACGCATCCGCGTCGGATGTTTACTACGCGCCGATTCAGCTTCTGCAATACGTCTGGGAGTGGCACAATGCTCTCGACGCGGTGCGGGATTCGCTGCAAAGGCTGCTCGATGCCCGCGTGGCTCTGGGTCTGACGCCCGCCCATGTTCCCCGGCTCGCCGGCGGGGTTCGCGCCGCCATCGGGTTCGGCGAGGATGAGCGAAGCGAGGAAGTAGGGCATCGCTATGAACGAGTGCTGGATGTCGTCAACGCTCATCTGCCGCCCGGTGTTCCTCCAATCGAGACATGGAAGCTCTGGGTGGCTGGTCCGCCCGAGCGTTTAGGCTGACGCCGCGCCAATCATCCCTCCGGACATGGGAAACCCCATAACTCCTCAAGGCATTCCTCCTGGCGTGCGTGCCGAGCTAGCCCTGGGCAAGGGTCAATCGCGTTGAAAAACCTCGTCCAGGCAGGCGCCTCTTTTTGTTCACGACGAGAGCCATCAGCAATGGCTCCCCGCTGTTTCTGTTCTCTTCGCCCAGGGCAGGCGGAAACCGCGAGTGGAAGCCCGGGCCGGAAGAACGCCGGCGCCTGAAGATGCCCGCGCTCCGGGCAGCGTGTTCTCTGCCCGGAATCTCTCGAAACCGAATATCCGATGCGCTACAATGGACGCATGACGCCATATCCCCGGACGGCCATGGCAAGGTGATATCCCTTGCGTCCGATGAGGGAGCGGAAAGGACGTTGGTCCGCCGGGATGACCTGCGGACCGGGCGCGTGAGAATTTCAGGAAAAGAAAAGATGTGATTTTGGCCGCAGGGGGCTTATGTCAGTTCGCGTTGGGCGTGTTGTCGTCATCGGGCCTGAGCGTTGCGGGCGTAAGCGCATCGAAGATGCCTGTAAAGTTCCCGCTCGAGCCGTCTTCTTCGGCGAAGTGGACATCTGTCGAGCCGACCACACGGCGGGGGTTGCCGTCGATGTCCGGCACGTTCGAGAACTGACCGCGCCACGTCCCGGCGGCTTGCGTGATACTTCGTTCCGGATGCGTGACGGTGATCTCGGTATCCTCGAATGCGCCCCTGGCGTCAAAGGATGCGGAAAAGTGCAGGTCGTAGTCGGCCGGCGACGCCTCGGGATCGGGATCCCGCCAGGTTACGAACGGATAGAGGTGGCGGCCGGGATCGATCCCGATCGGTCGGAGACATCCCAGGCAGCCGGCGATGCGTTTGTTGCCGAAGTCGGCGGTAAACGCGATAGTCCCCTGGAATTCGGTGTACTCGGAGGAGCCGGCCAACTCGCCCCAGTTGCGGCCGTAGTTGTACGTGTACAGGCCGCCCGCGCCGCCGACGTAGGTGGCCGTGCCGGTCAGGGGGAGGTCGGGGGGTCTGGCGGGGTCGAGTTCCGGGCCGTCGAGAAAGACGCCGCGCGTGGCGTATTCGAAAGCATGAACGGGTGCGCCGCGCGGGTAGACGAGCCACCATCCGGCCGCGAGGTAGTCGGCAGGGTCGTCGTCGTTCCAGGAGACGACGGCGTAGAGCATAATCCTGCCGTCGTAGTAGTTATCCGAGAGTATCCATTCGCGGCTGGAATGGTTGGGTTGCAGGGGCGGGGGGAGGTAAAGCCCCCACGACCCGTCCTGATTTCGTACGGTATCGAGGGTGCGGGTGCGGCCGTCGTGGTAGCGCACGTCGACGCTGAGGACGTTGTCGACGAATGTCGTCTGCGTACGAAACTGTTGGGGGACGGGCGTGAGCGTGGGTGTCGGGATTGGAGGCAGTTCGGAACTACCACCGCCGCCACCGACACAGCCCGTCGTCAGTGAAATTGCAATAAGGGCGATTAGTGTAAATAATTTTTTGCAGACGTTGGTAATCATGCATACCTCAATATTCGTAATCTTAAGAAATTGATTTCAGTAATTATGAATACTCTAATAAATAATGCACCGGAAGATGTCAAGAAATTTTCGGACGAGCGTCGTTTGCAAAGCATAACGCCGACACGCCATCCCCTGTTCATACCGGCATTGCCGACTGACGAAAAAAAGAACCACTCTCTCTTGGGGGTTTGTTGAAAAAGCCCTTTGAGGGGAAAATACCTGTGACGCATTCACAACCCGGGAACATAAATACCTCCCTCTTCCAGAACAGGTCGCGTCGAACCCTCGTTCATCAATCGGATTTGACCCGCGACGACACACCACCCTCATCCCGAGTAGACGCGCGTTCGCGCCGTATCGAGGGTTTGACCCTGCCGAGGAAGAAAGGTCAAACGGGGTGCATATCGAGTGCGTCGAAGAGGAGCGCCCTTCGATACAAACGCTCCTTTTCCAGTCGTGTTTGATCTGCGGCGGATACTCAGGGTGAAGCAGATACGGTGACCATGCAAGAAGAGGGAACGCGCTCGCTCCCACGACTCGCCGCGGCGGGTGCGGGAGCCCGCCGGGCGGGTCGCCGCGAGCATCGCCGAAGACGTGCTGTAGGTCACCGGTGCAACGCCCGGGGAATCGGTCTATAGCTCCAACCCTCGATCCGATCGTGTCTTCTCCATCGCCGGCGTCCGCCTCTCCATGGTTCGCGCCGCCTCGTTCGGCTTCTCCGCCCCGATGCTCTCCGCCTTGCCCGCTCCTATCGCCTCCAGAGCCGCGATGCGCTCCCCCGTCGCGGCTTCGAGCCGCTCGCGCAGCGCTCTCGCGTCGTCGGTCACGAGTTCCGCCCGGTCGCGGGCGCGGCTGATCTCGACGTAGAGCGTCTTCTGGTTGGTGAGGTCGGGGTGGTTCGCCTCCATGGCCGCGATGACGGTATCGACCGTCCGGCCCTGGAAGGCGTGGACGGTCGAGGCCCAGGCGCGGTCGACGTGGCGAAGCTGCGGAACGCCTGCGGTCATGCCGATCGTGCGCCCGTCCTCGACCAGGAAGGTCACGCGGCCGTTCCTGACGCTCGTCACCTCGGCGGCCTGGCTGTTGACCAGGCCGAGTTCCTTGTCGTTGCGTGTCCAGCGGACCTTGTCGCCGATGCGCAGTTCCATCCGCTCGACCTTGTAGACCTCGACGCCGCCGCTTCGCGCCCCGATGCGGCGGGGCTCCCAGCGAATTTCCTCTCCGCGCCCACCTTGCAGGATGACCGCGCCGCCTTCGTGGTCGACGCCCGTCACGCGAAGCTCGTCCCCCTTCTCGACGCCGAGGCGCTTGTAGCGGCGGTGGAAGGCGACGACGTCGCCCGGAGAATAGTTCGCGGCGAGCGATTTCTCGGGGTTCGTGTAGCCGCGCGAGACGAGGCGATTCGTGAGGAAGGCCGGGCCGCAGACGGCGCCCTCCCGGACCAGGCGCTCGCGGACGATGGCGTTGATCTTCTCGCGGATCTTCTGGCTCGGCGCCATGAGCCCCGCGTTTGCGCGTTCTTCAGGCGGGAGCGCGAGCCAGCGTGCCGCGGCGGCACCCGCGAGGTTGTCGGGTTTCACCTCGGCCACGTTCGAGCCGAGCTTGTCGAAGGCGCGCCTGACGTCTCCCGCGAGCGTGGCCTCGACAGCGGCCTTCAGGTCCTGGTCGCGCTGGCGCATGATCTCGTTCATGGTGGCCGTCTTCATGCCCGCGGCCTGCAACTGCGCGAAGGGTTTGCCGGCGTCCACGGCGTCGAGCTGTTTCGCGTCGCCCACGAGAACGACCCGGGGCAGGCGCAGGACTTCCGAGATGCGGAGCAGCTCGCGCATCTCGCGCGTCGAGGCCAAGGAGCCCTCGTCCACGACGAGGGCGGTCTTCGCGTAGCCCGCGCGCAAGTGTTTTTGGGCGCTTCTCTTGAGGCGGCCCTGTGCGACGTCCGCGTATCGCGTGAGGAAGCGCTGGAGCGTCTCGCTCTCGATCCCCGCTTCCGCTTCGAGCGTCCTCGCGGCCGAGGCCGAGGGCGCGAGACCCCGGACCTCGTAGCCGCGTTTCTCGAATAGCGCGCGGGCGCGCTTGAGCATCTTCGTCTTGCCGGTGCCGGCGTAGCCCTGCACGCCCACCACGCGGTCCTTCTCCGCGAGAATGAGCTTTACGGCCTCGCGCTGGCCATGCGTCAGCGGTCCCTTGCGCAGGTGCGCGCTCACCATCCAGCCGCGCATGGCGGGAGCGCCCCGTCCGCGTCCCGCCTCCACCAGGGCGATGGTCTCGCGCTCCGCCGCCGCGGCCTTCTCCGTCGTGAGCATGTCCTTGTTTCCTGGCAGGTCCGCTGCGTGCAGGACGCCCGTTTTTTCGAGTCTCGCCACCTCGCGCTCGGCACCCGCCATCGACACGGCGCCGGGCCGCCAGGCGAGCACGCCCGCGAGCAGGGCCGCGCGGTCGAAGACGGCCTCCCGCTCCGCGAGATGCGCCACGGCCCACTCCACGGCCTCGCGGGCGGGTTCGGCTTCTTTGGCTGGACCGCTCCGGCCGGCGTCGCGGGACAAGCCGCTCCTCGCCATCGCCTGCGCCTTGAGAGTCCTTGCGTCGAAGCCGAGATCAGCAGCCTGCTTCTCCCATACGGCCATGAGCGTCCCCTTGTCGGCCTCCCGCTTGGGCTCCCGCGTCATGAGCGTGACCCGCTGGGCGGCGCGCTGGTTCTCAGCCGTGGCGCCCAGGCCGCGTTCTTCCATCGCCTTCTCGATCTCGGCCCGCCTGCTCGAGAACGCCTCGATCACCTCTCTCGATACGCCCTCGATCTCGAAGCGCCCGTCCGCGTGGGTCTTCTCCACCCGGTAGCCGAACCCTTCGAGACCGCGGGCGAGTTCGGTCCGGTATATCGCGCCGATCAGCATCTTGTTCGCATAGAGTTTCTCGTTGGACATCGTGCGCCACTTGTTATCCGTCCCCCGCACCATGTTGGCGATAACCGCATGCGTGTGGAGCAGGGGGTCGAGGTTGCGCGAGGTGTCGTGCCGGAAGGTCGCGACCAGGGTTTTCTGATCGCCTGCGCGGACCATGCGCCCGGTCCCGGGCTCGCTCATCCTGGTCTCGGCGACGTTCCGCTCCACCCATTCCAGGGTGCGCGCGACGGCCACCTGGTGGGCCCAGATCGCGCGTCCGTCGCCGCCGAGGTAG
>JAJDYR010000003.1 GCA_022825065.1 bacterium | reverse complement strand
GGGGTGAAAGTGAAGCTGTTCCGGTGTACAATGCGTGTCCATGGGGCCTCTCTGTCGGACGGGTGTAAGTTATTGAGACAACTCACATTATCCGACAATCAGAGGCCCCATGCCATTTGTCGGTGAAATATCCGGGTTAGCGGGAAGACCGCTATCGCGCGAACCCTCTATCTCCCTCGTTGAAAGGCAACCCCCCCTACCCCCCTTGTCAGGGGGGCAAGAAAAAGCAAAACCCCCTCAGCCCGGCGAGGGTGCATCGCCTTTTTATACCCCCCTGACAAGGGGGGTAGGGGGGGGTGCCTTTCCATTTGAGAGGGGCTTCTTCTCTACCTCTGAAATGTGACTTTCCCAACAACCCCTACAGCCAGCGGCGCACGCTCTGGCAGTATTCGCCGTATTCCCCGCCGAATTTTTCCGCGAGGTAGTCCTCCTCCCGCGCGACGATGGCCACCTGCACCGTGGCGAGGAGCGGCGCGCCCAGGACGAATATCCACAGGTTGTTGAGGAAAATCCCGAGTCCCAGGAAGAGGCATATGTAGCCGAGGTAGATGGGGTTTCGCGAAAAGCGGTAAGGGCCGTCGGTGATGAGGACGTGCGCGGGCTTGTCCGTCTCGTGGTTCGTGCGGGCGTTTCTGTAGCAGACGAGGGAGGTCGAGTTCATCACGGCGCCTGCGAGAACCAGCCCTGCCCCGAGCGTGAATCGCACGTTCTCCGGGAAGGCGTAGGTGGGGAACAGGGTGTCGAACCCCACGCCCATGATGAAATACATGGCGAAATACCAGACCGGCTTGATGGGGATATGGGGATGGTCCTCGGGCGTCTCCCCCTGCGGTTCGGGGCTTTTGTCCTTCCAGGGCATCAGCTTGTTCGGATCGTCGAAATCCGTGAATCTCCTGAACCAGTCTTTCATACGCTAAGTCTCTAGGAGTCGCTCTGTTTCAGAGAAGCCTTGTAGCGCTGGTTCATGCTCTGGGCGACCCCCGCCATGACGGCGGCGGTCAAATCGAATGCGGCGTCGAGCGTCTCCTCGGAGAGGCCCGCTTTCCCGGCGTCCGCCAGGCGGCGGTCCACTCACGGCTGGCAGTTGCGCACGATGGCGATGGCGAGGCCCATCAGGATTTTCTCGCGGTCGGTGAGCAGGTCCACTTTATGGGCGTCGCGGTAGAACTGGCGGAAATCGGCGCGCTCGGTCATATTTTCTCTCCTCGGGTGGCGAACGGCGGAATCGGTGGATTATAAGGGGGCGTATGCGCATTCTCAATCGCCATGGGATGTTGTGAAATGCGATAAGGTCGCAAAGAGATGCTCATGTGTTGTAGGGGCGGACCTATGTGTCCGCCCGCCCGCATCCTGTCAAGACATGCTGGGTGAAAACATAAAAACAGGGCGGACACATAGGTCCGCCCCTACGGTATTTTCGTTTTTCTTGGCCAGGACTGGATGTTGCTCCCTGAAAAGACGGGATTTTCCGCATCAAAAAGGATGATCGGTATGGATTTGGGACTCCACGGAAAAGCCGCCATCGTCACCGGCGGGAACTCGGGCCTCGGCCTCGCGGTCGCCAGGGAACTCGCGCGTGAGGGCTGCGACGTCTGCATCTGTGCACGGAACGAGGAGCGCCTGGCGTCGGCGAAACGGGAAATCCAGTCGGTCTCGGAAGGCGTCGTGCGCGCGATGCGCTGCGACGTGAGCGTGGCGGAAGACATCGCCGCCGTGGTGGAGGAGACGGTCGCCCTTTTCGGGACCGTGCACATCCTCGTGAGCAACGCGGGCGTGAGCACGACGAAGGATTTCCTGGATGTTGAGCGCGCGGACTGGGATTACTCGATGCGCAGCATCCTCTTCGCGGCGGCCGAGTTCAGCCGCCTGGTGATCCCCCACATGCAGAAACAGAAGTGGGGCCGCATCATCATGACGGGCTCCACGAGCAGCCGCCAGCCCCGGCCCCGCCGCGTGGTCTCGAACGTCTCGAAGGCCGCGCTGCTCAACTTCACGAAGTCCCTGGCCGGCGAGTTCGTGCGCGACGGCATTCTCGTCAACGTCGTGAACCCGGGGCGTTTCAACACACACTGGCCCGAGCGCATCGCGAAGATGGCGGCGGAGACCGGCCGCAGCGAGGAGGAAGTCTACGCCGAGGTGACGAAGGACATCGCCATCGGCCGCCTCGGCGAGGCGGAGGAGTTCGCGGCGGCGGTGGCCTTCCTCGCCAGCGAGCGCGCGAGCTACATCACGGGTGCTGCGCTGCAGGTCGACGGGGGCGAGATGTCTGCGATCTGAGGGGTCACGCGGCGCGGGGAATTTTTTTAGGGGTATTCAACCGGAAAATTTCGTTTTATTATCGTTTTATATTCGCCCACTGAATTTTTGAATGTTCACGTCCAGAATGGGTGAATACAGAAAGGCGGAAGGGGAGGGAGACATGACGTCGGTTTATGATGTCGCGGAATATATTCTATCGAAAACCGGCAGGATCACGACGTGGAAACTTCAAAAGCTGGTTTATTATGCGCAGGCTTGGCATCTCGTTTGGGATGAAGAGCCTTTGTTCCCCGAAGAGATTCAGGCGTGGGCGAATGGTCCGGTGTGTCCCGATTTATACAAAAGGCATCAAGGGTTTTTCCATGTCACCACGGTCCGGGCGATCCCCGACGCATTGTCCGAGAGCGAGCGTGAAACCGTTGATGTCGTGGTGGCTCATTACGGGGAATACAGCGGTCAGCAACTGAGCGATCTCACGCATTCCGAACCCCCATGGATGAACGCAAGGAAGGGTATTCCGACCAGGGAAAGAGGCAATCAGGTTATTTCACATGAATCACTGGCGGAATATTATGGCTCCCTCCAGGAATAGAGGCAGGCGGCGAAAAACAATTCCCCGACAATCCAGCCCCTCAAGCAGGGAATCCGTCAAGGAAGTCCGTCAGGAAATAAGCGAATCTCATGACCGCAGGGTTGCTGGAAAACTAGATATGCGACCTCTACAAAGATCGTTCCCCATCGAAGAGAATTCCAAAATCATTTCCTCTTAAGGGTTATTGCTATTCAAGGAGAGGGGAAATCGACTCCCCCTTGAGGGTCGTCGGCGACTGATGAAGGAGGAAGAATCACTCCCCCCTTGAGGGGGAGTCAGTGAGGTGAGGGCGCAAGCCCGAAAGCGAACTGGTGGGGGGATAAATCGGAGTGGGCAAAAACGCATTTTACCCCCCACCGAATCGGCCTTCGCATAAACCGCTCGGCCTCTTCGACTCCCCCT
The DNA here is from genome assembly GCA_022825065.1 of bacterium. Classification (GTDB taxonomy): domain Bacteria; phylum UBA8248; class UBA8248; order UBA8248; family UBA8248; genus Bin107. The sequence goes on along the minus strand of JAJDYR010000003.1, from coordinate 22,503 downwards.
CAAGGGGGGAGTGATTGGTTGGCACTCTGCAAGGGAGAAGTGTAGTCTCCTCCTTCATCAGTTGCGTTTAACCCCTCATACCACCCCACGCCCGAAACCGGGTTTTCAATAGATACATCATCAGGAGATTTGCCGACATTAGGTCAAGATAGACTGGTACGATCCGTGGCACGACAATCGCAACAAGGCGGTCTGCCCGACCAGAAGATGAGGAAACCTCGCCGGGGAAGTATTGGCTTCGCTATGTCATCGCGGCGGTGAATTGAAACCCCGCCCAGACGGCGAGGAGACAGCCGACGACCGAGAGCGCCACGTAGAGCGCGGCGAGGAGCCAGTCGCCCTCCTGGAACATGAGGAGGGTTTCGAGGCTGAAAGCGGAGAAAGTGGTGAACCCGCCCAGCAGGCCTATCATCGTGAACAGGCGGACTTCTTCGCTGAACACCTCCCTCGCGACGAGTAGCTCATACATACAACCGATGATGAATGAGCCGATGACGTTGGCCGCCAGCGTGCCGAAGGGCCAGCCTGCGCCGAGCGATCTCTGCACGAAAAGCGCCAGTCCGTAGCGCAGCGCGCTGCCGATTGCGCCGCCGCCCGCCACCAAAAGCCAGTTCAAGTGAAACTCCTTTCCACCGTGTGGAATCCGCACCGTCTCGGTACCCGGAAAAAATGACACCATTGCGCATACGGCGCAAGAGTTTCGCTGTCCCTCGCTTTTCGGGCGCGCCTTTGTCTCCTAAAATGAGCGGATGGATGAGACGCGCGTGAGCAACGCCCAAGAGGACTGGAAGGCGCAGCTAGGCGCCGAGTTGCGCGAACTCACCGAAGCCAACCTGCGCCGGGGTCTGCGCACCGTCGAGGGGATGCAGGGCCCCACCATGCGTTATGGCGGCAGGACCCTCGTCAATCTCTCCAGCAACAACTATCTGGGCCTCGCGGGCTATCCCGCCATCATCGAGGCGTCCGTCGAGGCGGCCAGAACCGCGGGCGCGAGCGGGGCCGCCTCGCCGCTCATCTCGGGCCACATGGCCGCCCACGAGGAGCTGGCGCGTGCGCTGGCCGCCTTCAAGCGAAAAGACGCTGCGCTCGTCTTCGGCTCGGGTTTTCTGGCGAACTTAGGCCTCATCACGGCGCTGACGGGCGAGGGAGACGCCGTTTTCAGCGACGCGTTAAACCACGCGAGCATCGTGGACGGCTGCAGGCTCTCTAGAGCGCGGGTCCACGTCTACCCCCACGGGAGCCTCAACCGCCTGGAAGACGCTCTCAGGAATTCCCAGGCGCGCCGGAAGCTCATCGTGACGGACGGCGTGTTCAGCATGGACGGGGATTTGGCGCCTCTCCCCGGAATCTGCGACCTCGCGGATCAATACAATGCCATGCTCGTGGTGGACGACGCGCACGGCACGGGGGTCATCGGCGAGGGGGGCAGGGGGAGCGGCGCGTATTTCGGGGTGGAGGAGGGCGTTTCGGTCACGATGGGCACGCTGGGAAAGGCGCTCGCCTCTTACGGCGCGTTCGCCTGCGCGGATTCGGAGGTCGTGGATTACCTCGTCAACAAGTCGCGCCCTTATATATATTCAACCAGCCCTCCGCCCGCCGTGGCCGCCGCCTCTTGTGCCGCCGTCCGGGTCGTGGAAGGCGACGAGGGGGAGCGCCGACGGGAGAATCTGGGCAATCTCTGCGCGCGCTTCCGCGCCGGACTTCGCTTTATCGGAGTGCGCCTGAACGAACCGCCGCCGGGGGCCGAGATTCCGATTTTCCCCATCATCATCAGGGATACGGAGAAAACGCTGGCGCTCGCGGAATACCTGATGGAGGCGGGCATATATCTGCTCGCCATCCGCCCGCCCACGGTGCCCGAAGGAACGAGCAGGCTCCGCGCCACCCTGATGGCGACGCACACCGAAGCGCAGATAGACAGGACGCTCGACGCCCTGGAATCGGGCATCAAGAAGCTGGGCCTTGCTCCCGGGGGCTGTTGAAAAAGCCCGATTAACGAGGATTCGACGCGACCGTGGAGGGGGTGGTTTTTGTAGGGGACGCATAGTATGCGTCCCAGCTTTTTCGACGTCAGAACTCGGGCCGCATATATGCGGCCCCTACAATCCCTTCGGCAAAGCGGTTTCCCATTGCCGGCATTGCAGGGTTTTTCAACAGCCCCTTGTCAGGGGGGTATAAAAAGGCGATGCGCCCCCGCAGGGCTGAGGGGTTTTGCTTTTTCTTGCCCCCCTGACAAGGGGGGTAGGGGGGTTGCTTTCAAAGAGGGAGGTCGGGGGTTCGCGCCAAAGCGGCCTTCCCGCCAAAGGCAATGTCCCTCGACGAGGGGTTTTTCAACAACCCTCCCAGGCTCTGCCTGATTTCAGCTAGTCGATTTCCACGATCACGTTGCCCACCGCTTCGCCCGCTTCCACGGCCTCGTGCGCGCCGGCGAGTTCATCGAGCGGGAAACGCTCGGCGACGTGGTGGGTGAGCGCGCCTGCGTCCAGCGCGCGGGTGATGTCCGCCGCCGCGTGGAGCAGGGCCTCCGGCGGACAGCAGTGGACCATCACGAGGCGGATGGTGATGTTGTTCAGCATGAGTTCGTAGTGGGGGAAGGGGGGCGTTCGATCCCCCATGGAGGAATAAGAAGTGATGACGCCGCCGATTTTCAGTATCTTGTAGTTCGTCTCCCAGTTCACGCCCAGGTTCACGTCCACCACGCGGTCCACGCCCGCGCCGTCCGTGACCTCCATGACTCTCTCGAAAACGTCCTCCTCGCGGTAGTTGATGACGTGATCCGCACGATCCGCGCGCTTAGCCTTGGCCGCCGAGCTAACCGTGGCGATGACTTCCGCACCCGCCCATTTGGCCAGTTGCACCGCGTAGACCCCCACGCGGCCGGCGCCTCCCGTCACCAGAACCGTCTTGCCGTCGATGGGGCCGTCCGCGAACAGGCAGCGGTGGGCCGTCATGGCGGGAATGCCCAGGCACGCGCCCTCCGCGAACGTTGTTTCTTCGGGCAGGCGGACGAGAAACTTCTCCGGCAGGCAGACGTACTGCGCCGAGGTGCCGAACGCGCGTTTGTAGCGCGCGTTGTAGACCCACACGCGGTCGCCGGCTTCATGGCCGCCCGCGTCCGGGCCGAGCTTGTCCACGACGCCCGCGCCGTCGTTGTGGGGGATGATTCTCGGGAAATCGGGGAAATGCTCGAAATAGCCCCAATCCTCGGACCCCTGTCCCCCCCGGCGCTTGCAGTCCGTGGGGTTCACGCCCGATGCGTGAAGCCGCACCCTGATTTCCCCGGGACCGGGTTCGGGCGCCGCCATCTCGCCGACTTCGACCACCTCGCGCGCCCCGCCCTTGCGCTCGTACCAGCCCGCCCGCATCACTTGCGCTCTCCTTTGCCCGCCTTACCCGTGGGTGAACGAAACGCCCAGATAGACGACGATGAGGGCGAGGATCAAGTTAAAGAGAAGCCACATCTTGCGCTGCGCCTTCATGCCCCCGAAGCCCTTCGGGATGGTGAGCGCTACGCCCACGAAGATGATGACGAGCGCCAGGACGATCTTCACGATCAGCGATCCCGGAATGGCGAGGCCGCTCCGCACGAGGCGGGTGATGTGGTGAAGCCCCGTCAGCAACAGGATCAGGAACGAGCCGTGGAGTATCGGGATGAACCGTTTCTGGATTTTCGCCATGAACGGCCCGCGCTCCGCTTCGGGCAGGTCCGCCGCCGTGGGTATGACCACGAAGCGAAGAAAGGCCACGCCGCCGACCGCAAGTATCGCGCTCAGTATATGAAGGGTCGTGACGATGATGCTTCCCGTGCTGTATCCCATGAGTCGTACTCCCGTGGATGATGAGAAATTTTCCTTAAGCCGTATCCTCTCCCAGCAGAACGAGGACGCCGGAATACTGGTGGAGATGGTCGATTTTTCCGATGGGCGCGATCTCCGAACCCGTGAAGAACCCCGCGACGGGCAGCCCGCGCATCTTCTCCCGGATCGCCATGGCGTCCACCTCCATCTCCCCGTAGAGGGAACTGCCACGGCCCGCGCAGTTGAAATACAGGCCGAACGCGCTAGCGTCCGCATCTTCTGAAGCGCCGAAACGGCGCGCTCCTTTTTCGAGCATGGTGCGGAGGTCCTCACGCGCGCGCGATCCGTCCCGTTTGGCGAAGGTGATGGCCTGCCCGGTCTTGACCGGCGTCGGCAGCGCGATGACGCCGCGCTCCTCGTCCGCGCCCACGATGGGCCGCACGATGTACTCGCCGTGGTCGAGCGTCACCTTGTCCGGATCCCCCGGAATGCCGATGAACAGGTTCATGGCGGCGAAGCGGATGTTCTCCATCCATTCGGGGCCCGCCGCCTCGGCGTAGGCGTCATACGCGCGCTCGCCGGAGATTTCCCAGACCACGTTCTCCTCCGCCCGGGTGATGAGCCTGGGCTCGCCCACCGGCAGATAGGCCTGCGATATCCCGATGAACCGCCTCGGCGCGCCCGCGAACACGACGCCCGAGACGGCGTTTGTCTGCACCTGCCCGTCCAGGAACTGGAAGGTTCTGCCCGCCGAGCCGTCCTCCGCGGCGCCGCCCCCAACGATGATGGCCTCCTCGCCCAGTTCCTCGTGGATTCCCTCGAAGAGCGCGTCGGCCTGCAGTTGGTAGCTGTCGGGCATGATGACGACCAGGGGCGGATTCTTTTGCGAGAGCGCGTCCGCCAGTTCTTTTTTCGCCGCCCGGCCGATGGCGCGTCCGCATTCCAGCGGTGAGTCGCCCAGGCCCTCGACCAGAAACGGCGCTGCGGGCGGGGCGTCGCCGCCCACCGCCAGGACCGAGATTCCCGGCGTGCGCTCGATTTCGCCCTGCGCCGTCATGACGCCGAAGCCCGTGCAGCCGACGATTCGCGCGCCGCCCGTCCCCTCGGCGACGGCGGCGACCACCTCGGGCCATCTGCTCAGGTGCCCCGGCGTCGCGAACAGGAAGACGAGGGAGGCGGCGTCGAGCTTCGCCTCCGCCATGGCTTCTTCTATCGCCTCTTGCGCGGCGGCGGCGGAATCGGGATTCGCGGATAAGCCGCTGCCCGCGCGCGTCATGGAGATTCCTCGCGCGGCAGAACGCCGGGCGATCCGTCCGTGATGAGCTTCGGTTCGCTCACCGCCTGCACGTCCTCAGCCGTTAAGCCTTCGGCCACTTCTCTCAAGAGGGGGCCGTCCGGCGTGATCTCGATGAACGCGATGTCGGTGAAAAGCTTGGTGACGACTTTTTTAGCGGTGAGGGGATAGCTGCAATCTTCCAGGAGCTTGAGGCCGCCGTCCTTCATGGTGTGGGTCATGATGGCGTAGACCTCGCGCGCGCCCGCCGCCAGGTCCATCGCGCCGCCGATGCCGCCCTTGCCCAGCCCCGGCACCGTCCAGTTGGCCAGATCGCCCTGGGCCGAGACCTGCAGCGCGCCCATAATGGCGATGTCGATGTGGCCGCCGCGTATCATGGCGAAGGACTCGGCGTGCCCGAACACCGACGCCCCCGGAAGGGTGGTGATGGGTTCGCGCGACGCGTTGATGTAGTCCTTGTCCTCCCGGCCCTCCTCCGGCCTCGGGCCCGCGCCGATGATTCCGTTTTCGGCCATGAACAACACGCCGCGCCCGGCATCCACGTAATTGCCCACCAGCGTGGGGATGCCGATGCCTAAGTTCACCACCGCGCCGCCTGGCAGTTCCGCCGCCACGCGCCGGGCGATGTCGGCAGGCTTTAAGGCGCAGCTCTCAAGTTTCGGATCTGAGGCCAAGGTCTTCTCCTCTGACGACTCTTTGCACGTATATCGAGGGCGTGTGCACGCTCTCGGGCGCGATGACGCCGGGTTCCACGATTTCCTCCACCTCGGCGATGGTGAGCGGCGCCGCCGTCGCCATGACGGGGTTAAAGTTCGCCGCCGTGCCCCGGTAGACGAGGTTTCCCATCGCGTCGGCCCGGTGCGCCTTGATGACGGCGACGTCGCCGGGCAGGGGGTATTCGAGCACGGCCTCGCGTCCGTTGATCGTGCGGGTCTCCTTGCCCTCGGCCGCCTGCGTGCCGACGCCGGTGGGCGTGTAGAAGGCGGAAACGCCTGCGCCCGCCGCCCGGATCCTCTCGGCCATGGTCCCCTGGGGGAGTTGTTCGAGTTCGATTTTCCCCTCGAGATAGAGTTCCCGGAACACGAACGCGCTCCTGTGGAAGGCGTAGCTGCAGATGATTTTCCGCACCTTCCCCTGCCTGAGCAGCACGGCGAGGCCGCGCTCGCCGAAGCCCGCGTGGTTCGTGACGACGGTCAAGTCGTGCGCGGGATGGTCGGCCATGGCGACCAGGAGGTTTTCCGGGATGCCCGCGCCGCCGAACCCGCCCAGCAGAATGGTGGCGCCGTCGGGGATGTCGGCGATGGCGGCTTTGGATGATGGATACACCTTGTCGGAGGCCAACTCGTCGTTCTCTTTATTGAGGAAAAATCCATGCAGCATGATTCCGGGTGAATTTCATTCTATTTATGAGGCATCGACCCGAAAAAATCCAGACGCACCCCGGCTTGCCTCAGGCCTTTCAGTGCCATAGAGTGCGGTTTTCTTTTTGCAGGGCTTGGTTTTCTTTTTTTCGAGGAGCGCGTGGTGGCCAGGCAGCCCAGGCGAACGCCGCAGGCCAAAGAACCGCAGGCTACAGGGAAGAGCGTGGTGGGCCTGTACCTCTATTTCTCGGTCTTTCTCTCCGGCGGTTCGATTCTCGTCATGGAGATCGCGGCGGGGCGCGTGCTCGCCCCCCACTTCGGCAACACGCTCTATACGTGGACCTCGATGATCGGCATCATCCTGGCCGCGCTGAGCCTCGGCTATTCCATCGGGGGAAGGCTCGCGGACAGGAACCCGTCGAGCAGGCTGTTTTTCTCCCTCATGCTGGCCGGCGCGGGCCTCGTGGCCCTGGTGCCCGCCCTTCGGGGGATCCTGCTGCCCACGATGGAGGAGAGCCTGAGCCTGCAATCGGGGCCCGTGATCGCCGGTCTTCTGCTCTTCGCCGCTCCGGGGTGCGTGCTCGCCACGCTGACGCCCTTCGCAGTGAAGCTCGCAGCGCGGGGAGAGGGAAGCCTGGGGGCGGTGACGGGCAACCTCTTCACCTGGTCCACCATCGGGAGCATTCTCGGCACGTTCGCGACGGGCTTCGTCTTCATTCCCTTTTTCGGACTGAACGGCATCTTCCTGACGACGGCGGCGGCGCTTACGCTCACGGCGACGCTGGGGCTCTACCTCTGCGGCGATCTCGCCAGACTGTTCTCGAAGCGGAACGCGCGGGCGAACCTGCTTCTCGCGGCGTTCGTGCTCGCCTCGATGGGGACGGGCGCCGCGTGGCTGGGCGTCATCCCCGGCGTCGATAAGGATACGGTATGGGTGCGCGAGAACATGTACCACATGATCCGCGTGTTCGAGAGGGAGGAAGCGGGCGGTGCACGGGTGCGCGAGATGTTCCTGGATCATCAGCCCGAAGGGGCGATGGTGGTGGGAGACGACAGGAAGTTCTTCTACGAATACACCCGCTTCCTGGAACTCGGGCCGCTGTTCGTGCCGCACATGAAGCGCGCGATCTTCATCGGCGGCGGCGCATTCACGATGCCCAAGGCGCTGCATCTCATGAAGCCGGAGATGTCCATCGCCGTGGCCGAGCTCGACCCGGAAGTGGTCGATGCGGGGCGCAGGTTCTTCAGGCTCGAGAAATTCCCGAAGCTCAAGAACTTGGTGGGAGACGGCAGGCGCATTCTGCGCTCATCCGGTGAAAAATACGATCTCATCGTGGGCGACGCCTACCGGGGTTTGCGGAACATACCGCCGCACCTGGTCACGAAGGAGTTTTTCGAAGAAGCGCGAGAGCGTCTTGCGCCCGGCGGCGCCTTCATGCTGAACCTGATCGGCTACCGCGCGGGGGCCGGCGGCGCGATATACGCATCCGTCTACCGGACCATGAAAAGCGTGTTCCCGGAGATACTCATCTACAGCACGGACCCCGCGAATCCCTATGTTGCGCAGAACATTCTGTTCTTCGCGTTCGGAGACGAGGACGCGGAGCGCTTCCGCCGCGTGAGCGAGGCGATGCGCCGGGAGCCCAGGTTCGGGTTCGCCGCGCGCGCTCGCGTGGCGCCGCCTGGTGCGCGCCTCTACGGTCCGGTTTTGACGGACGACTACAATCCGGTGGAATATCTCATCGAAAGGGGACTTTAATTCTTCGCGGCGAGGATGCGAGCGGCGCACCCGCCGTGCACGGAGTAATAAAGGAGAAGCGATGGCGAAGCACAGCATCGGTTTGATCCCGGCGGACGGCATCGGGCCGGAAGTCGTTACCCAGGCGGTGCGCGTCCTGCGCGCGCTGGCGAAGAGCGAGCGGGGTCTGGAGTTTTCTTTCACGAAATACCCCTGGGGGAGCGATTTCTATCACGAGACGGGCCGGATGTGCCCTGAGAATTTCCTGGACCGCGTGAGAAAACACGACGCGATCCTGCTCGGCGCGGTGGGCCGGCCCGACATCCCCGACCACATCACGCTCAACCAGCTTCTGCTGCCGCTGCGCCGGGGATTCGACCTCTACGTCAACATGCGCCCCATCATCCTGTACGAGGGACTGGAATCGCCGCTGCGCGGCTACGAGCCGGGCGACATCGACATGCTCTTCTTCCGCGAGAACACCGAGGGGGAGTACAGCCCCATCGGCGGCAGGCACTACGAGGGGCACCCCTCGCAGATGGCGGCCCAGATTACGGTCTTCACGCGCATGGGCTGTGAGCGCATTATCGAGGCGGCGTTCGAGGCGTCGCTCAAGCGGAAAAAGCACGTCACGAACGTCACCAAATCGAACGCGCAGGGCCACACGCTCGTGATGTGGGATGAGATTTTCGAGGAAGTCGCAGCGAGGCCCCGCTACAGGAAAGTCGAGACGGCGAAATATCTTGTTGACGCCGCCGCGCTCGAGTTCGTGAGGAGGCCCGAGCATTTCGACGTCGTGGTGTCCACGAACCTCTTCGGCGACATTCTGACGGACCTGGGCGCCGCCATCGTCGGCGGGCTGGGGGTCGCCGCGAGCGCCAACACGAATCCCACGGGCGACGCGCCCGGCCTGTTCGAGCCGGTGCACGGCTCCGCCCCCGACATCATGGGCAAGGGGATCGCCAACCCGGTGGCCGCGCTCATCTCCGCCGCCCTGATGCTCGACTATCTGGGCGAGGAGCGCGCGGCGAAGCGGCTCGACGGCGCGGTCCGCGCGCATCTGGCCGGGGGCAACCGCACGGCGGACTTAGGGGGAACCGGGACGACGCGCTCCGTCGCCACCGACGTCATCAAGAGACTCTAGCCCGGAGGAGTGACGCGATGTCCATCGTCACGCGAAGAGGAGACGACGGGAACACCGATTTGTGGTTCGCCGACAGGGTTCCCAAGTATCACCCCCAGGTGCAGGCCTACGGCGCGCTCGACGAGGCGAAGGCGGCGCTCGGCCTCGCCCGCTCGACCGCGCCCGAATGGCTGAAGCCCGAAATCCTCAAAATCCAGAAAGACCTCTACCTCGTGAGCAGCGACCTGGCGACGCTCCGAGGCAAGCTCGGCAGGCTCGCCGAGCGCGTGGGCGCGGAGCAGGTCGCGTGGGCCGACGCGCAGGTGGCGCGCTATGAAAAGGAGATCCAGATCACCGACTGGGTGATCTCCGGCGATTCGCCCTGCGGCGCCGCGCTGGACATGGCGCTCACCATCATCCGCCGGGGCGAGCGGTGGTCGGTGAAGCTGCGGGACGAGGGCTACATCGACAACCCCGACCTGCTCGTCTACCTCAACCGCGTCTCCGACCTCCTCTTCCTCATGGCCCGCGCCGTGGACAGGGGCGTGGAAGTGCCCTCTGATTAGATTCGAAAAACGCCAAACGATCTGCGGTTTGTTCAGCCTTCGTGCTCTGTCTGTAGGACGCTATGCCCCAAAACCAATTGTTATCTCCTCAACGCCTCGACCACTTGAAGCGTTTCTATGCCTCTCTCGCCAAGCTTGAAGAACGCCTCGGTGGAGCGCGCCGATTGTCCGGTTGCTCCGGTCGAATGAAATGGCCTGCGCGCGGAACATATTTTTTTATGGAGGAGGGCGAAGTCCGCACCGAAACCGGGGATGGCCCTCGCATCGTGCGGGTCGGCACGCACGCTCTGAAAGCCGGTTCCAAAACCAAACTCTGGACGCGCCTGAAACAGCATAAAGGAGTGGCGAAATCCGGCGGCGGCAATCATCGGGGCTCGATTTTCAGAAAAATCGTGGGAGCAGCCCTGATTCAGAAAGAGAAAGAAGGCCTCGAATATCCTACTTGGGGCAGGGGCGACTCGGCACCGCGTGAAGTGAGAAAAATCGAACAACCCTTGGAAAGAAAAGTAAGCACGGTGATCGGCGACATGCCTTTTCTCTGGCTCGCCATTGAGGACGAGCCGGGGCGGGAAAGCTGTCGCGGATACATCGAGCGCAACGCAATCGCCCTCCTGAGCAATTATGCTCAGCAACCTATCGATCCGCCTTCCCCGTCATGGCTTGGCCTGCGTTGCGACAGGGCAAAAGTGCGGAACTCGGGCCTCTGGAACTCGAACCACGTCGATGAAGACTACGATCCGCGCTTTCTCGATATTCTCAAGCACCTGATAGATGAAATGGAGATACCCGGATGATTCTCGTCATCCAGTGCGCCGCCCGGAAAAATCCCGAAGCCGGGTATTTGCCTACCCGAGACGGACGGAAGGTATTGTTCGTCGCCGATCCTGACCTTGCGCCCAATAATCCGGATTGTACATATGCGCGACCCGATGGTGTTTCCGACACCGGGAAGCCGTGGCGAACCACTCTCCGTGAATACAATGCCGAGCCACATGACAATCCAAACGGACTTCTTACCGCCTGGCGGCTTTACGAAAACCCGGTCTATGCACTCTTGAAAGACCATTACAAGCCGGAGCGGTTTTATATCCTCTCCGCAGGGTGGGGCTTGATCCGCTCCGATTTCCTGATACCGGCTTATGACATCACCTTCAGCCCCAGAGCTGATGCGTACAAACGCAGACGCAAGAAAGATAAATACGATGACTTACGCATGCTGCCCGGCGAAACGACCGAACCTGTCGTTTTCTTCGGCGGCAAGGACTATGCGGGCCTGTTTTGCTCATTGACGGAGAACGTCAAAGGCCCACGATACATCTGGTTCAATTCCAAAAGCCCGCCGAAAGCGAACGGCTGCGTGCTTCGGCGGTTCCATACGAAGACCAGAACCAACTGGCATTACGAGTGCGCCAGAGCCTTTATCGGAGGAAACATCCAGGTTTAGACGGGGACGCGGACGATTTCGCTCACCATCATCCGCCGGGGCGAGCGGTGGTCGGTCAAGCTGCGGGACGAGGGCTACATCGACAACCCCGAGCTGCTCGTCTACCTCAACCGCGTCTCCGACCTCCTCTTCCTCATGGCGCGCGCGGTGGACAGGGGCGTGGAAGTGCCCGCCTGAGCGGCCTTTGAAAAAGCCCCTCTTCAGGGGATAAAGGCAACCCCCCCTACCCCCCCTTGACAGGGGGGCAAAAAAAGAAAACCCCACTGACAAGGGGCAAGAAAAAACAAAAGCCCCTCTTCCGGCGGTGGGCGTCGCCTTTTCATACCCCCCTGTCAAGGGGGGGTAGGGGGGGTTATTCCCTTGAGAACCCCCTCCCCGGTCGGAATGACGAACCAGGGCGGATGACGTGTGTGCCTGTAGGGGTCGTTCGCGAACGACCCCTACGATCAGGCTGACGAACAACCAGAATCGGGCGGGCACAGAGGCCCGCCCCTACGGAACCAACATGTTCCGAAATTACTCCCGTATTGGAAGTCTTTGCCGATCCACGAGACAAGAAATCCACTCCCCCCTTGAGGGGAATGTTGAAAAAGCCTGAATTCGTGATTCGGTTCGACGGATGAGAAATTGTAGGGGTCGCATATATGCGACCCGGCCTTTTTGCCTTCCAACGACGGGCTGCATGTATGCGGCCCCTACACTCCCTGCGCCAAGACGGAATCCCATTACCGTCCTTCCGGCATTGCAGGACTTTTCCTACAGCCCCCTGATCCGCGTTGCAGTTCGTTATCTTTCCAGGAACGTCCGGAAGAACTTACGCGAGGTAGTAGTCGCTGATGGCTTCGAGGGCCACCTTGATGGCCGCCGCGAGCGGGACGGCGAGGAGGATTCCCGCGAAGCCCATCAACTCGCCCCCTATCATGATGGACGCGAGCACCACCACGGGGTGAAGCCCGATGCGGTTGCCCAGAATGCGGGGAACGAGCGCCATGCCCGCGATGGGCGAGATGACTCCGAACACGGCCAGCGTCGCCAGCGGATGGAGCCAGTCCTGATGCGCGAGCCCCGAGAGGAGCAGGGCGATCGGCAGGGCCACTATCCATTCCACATACGGGAACATGCAGGCGATACCCGTGAAGATGCCCATCACCAGCCACAGCGGCATCCCCACGATGTAAAAGCCCAGCACGTAGAAGGCGGAGAGGATGCAGGCGATCAGCAACTGCCCCTTGATGAACGAACCGAGGAGCTCGTCGAGACGGAAGACCCTTTTCTCCACCTCTGCGCGGTAGTCGCGGTGAACGTAGGCGAAAAACCCCGCCCATAACTCTTTCCAGTCCCTCAGGACGTAGAACGTCATCACGGGGATGAGGACGAGATAGATCATGCCGATGGCGATGGAAAAAATGCCGCTGGTCGTTCTCAGCAGAAACCGGAGCGCGGTAACGGGCAACTGTCCCAGCAAGGAGAGGTTTTCGGTGAAGTATTTCTTGAGTTCCGCCGTCTGGGGGAGTTCGAATCTATCGAACGTGGCGATGAGCCATGATTCGGCGATGGTGACGTAGCCGGGAAGTTTTTTGGCGAACGCCGCCACCTGCTTCTGCACCACGGGCGATATGCTGACCCACAGGATGAACAGTCCCACGCCCAAACCGAGCAGGGGAATCAGGACGGCGAGGGGCCTCGGTATCTTCCATCTTTCCAGCGCATCGACCAGCGGCTGGAGCAGATAGGCGAGGATGAACGAAGCCGCCAGGGGGACCAGCGCCGCCCGGGCGCTCACCAATATCCAGACGGCGGCGATGAGTATGAGAATCAGCCAGATTCGCTTCCACGTGAGGATTTGGGTTTGGTCGTCCATTTTGAGTGACTTGCCTCAGTTCCGGGCCGCAGGGGTGGATTTCTCCGCCTGGTCGTCGTCCGGTTTCTCGTAAATCATCCGAGTGCCCACGAAGAAGAGATAATGAACACCCGAGGCGAGCGTCAGGGCGCAGGTGATCAGGTAGGTGGACAACAGCACGACGTTCTGCTCCGCCGCCAGCGCCGCCGCCAGAAGTGCTGCCCCCGCGGTGACCATCTGGGCGGTCGTCGTGGTTTTCCCCAGCATGGATGGAGACGGCGTCTGGAAGCCCACCGTCATGAACAACATCAGGCAGCCGATGGACAGCAGCAAATCCCGGCTCACCACGGAGACGGCCAGCCAGATCGGGATTTGTCCCGAAATCCCCATCATCATGTAGGCGGTGAACATGAGCAGCTTGTCCGCAATGGGGTCGAGCATGGCGCCCAGTTCCGTCATCTCGCCGCGCCGTCTCGCGATATAGCCGTCGACGCCGTCCGCCACGCCCGCGATGATGAAGACGAGCAGGGCGATTCCCGGCTTCTTGTAGGCGAGGCACATCACGAAAACGGGAATCAGGAAAACCCGCACCAGCGTGATCTTGGTCGCCAGCGTTAATTTGTTTGAAGCTGTTGCGCTCATCTTTTAAGCGGCCTTTTTACTTCTCCTAAGTGTGTTGCCGCATCATACCACAGGAAGCCTCGCGGTTTCCCTTGTCCGGTCCGTTCATCGAGCACGTGCTTCACGAAGGGCGGGATTTCCCGGGCTCATTCGTCTTCTGTTTCGCGGACCCTTTGCGCGCCGTGCGTTTCGGGTTCGCCCTGGCCTTGGCCCAGCCCGTCCTGGAAGCCGGGCGCCTGGAGGCGTTGGGACTGATGTTCGTCATTTGTTTCAGCTTTTCGACTTCATCGCGGGTGAGGGTCCTCACCTTGGCGCCGGGGAGGCCCCTGGCCGTGATCCCCCCGTATGCGCGCCGGACGAGCTTGATGACGGGATGCCCCACGGCCTCGCACATTCTCTTGACCTGGTGCTGTTTTCCCTCGCGGAGTTCGATTCTGAGCCACGCGTTCTTCTCCGTCTTTTTTCGGATGACCCGCACGCCGGCAGGCTGGGCTTTCCTGCCTCGCCCGCGCATCCACGAGCCGTCCGCCATCCGGGCGAGTGCGGCCTCGGTGGGCATTCCCTTCACCTTCGCCTCGTATACGCGGGGTATTTCGTATCTCGGGTGGGCGAGGCGGTTCGCCATCTCGCCGTCGTTGGTCAGGAGCAAGACGCCCTCGACGTCGAAATCGAGCCTGCCCACGGGGAATACGCGCCGAAGACCCTGGGGCAACAGGTCCGCCACCGTGGGCCTGTCCTTGCCCTCCTCGTCACGCATGGTGGTGAGCACGTTCTTCGGCTTGTTCAGCACCAGATAGACCGGAAGTTCTTTTTTCGTGATGAGCTTGCCGTCCACCTTGACGGAATCGGCCAGCGGATCCGCCTTGGCTCCGAGGGTGAGCACGCGCTCTCCGTTCACCTGGACGCGGCCCTCCGCGATCAGGCGCTCCGCCTCCCGGCGCGAGGCGAGGCCCGCCTGGGCGATGATTTTCTGAAGCCGGATTACGGACATTTTTTATTTTTCTCCCTGACCTGTTCTACGACAATTACGAGCCACGCGATTATAGCCATACAGGGCCGAACAGGGTAACCTGTCGCGCAAACTCATGAACAGGGCGACATCCCACACTCTTTGCGGAGGAGGTCCGTTTTGCCGTCTTCTCAAACCATCATCAGCATGACGCCGGCGCACGTTTGCGTGCCGCTGGCCCGGCCGCTCAAGGTGGCCACCTTCGAGGTGCACGCCGTCGACACCTGCTGCGTCACCCTCCGAACGAAA
Organism: bacterium; assembly: GCA_022825065.1. Classification (GTDB taxonomy): domain Bacteria; phylum UBA8248; class UBA8248; order UBA8248; family UBA8248; genus Bin107. The sequence continues at coordinate 7,461 of JAJDYR010000003.1, read as the reverse complement.
GAGGGTCTCAAGGGCCACGGCTGGTGCTTCGCCTTCGGCCCCGAGCGCACCCGCGCGATGATTGCGATGGCGCGCGATCTGTTCGCCAACCTGCTGGGCAAGGACCCGGCGGACACAGAGGCGAACTGGGAGGCGATGCGCAAGGCGGTGAGCTTCGTGGGACGCGACGGCATCAGCGCCCTGGCGATGTCGGCACTCGACACCGCCTGCTGGGATCTGGCGGCCCAGGCGGCGGGCCAGCCGCTCTGGAAGTATCTCGGTGGTGAGAAGCGCGAGATTCCCTGCTACGCGAGCGAGGGCCTTTGGCTGAATCTCACGATAGACGAACTCGTAGAAGAAGCCACAGCGCTCAAGGCGCGCGGGTTCAAGGCCATGAAGCTCCGCGTGGGCGGAGAGGTGAATGACGACGTCGAGCGGATTCGCGCGGTGCGCGAGGCGATAGGCGATGAGGTCGCGCTCATGGTGGACGCCAACCAGGCCTGGGACGTGGAAACCGCCAAACAGGCGTGCAGGGCGTTCGAGCCCTTCGGCCTCTACTGGGTGGAGGAGCCGGTCGATCACGAGGACATCAGGGGGTGCGCGGAGGTCGCCAAGGCCAGCAATATCCCCATCTGCACCGGGGAGACGAACTACAACCCGCGCGGCATGCGCCACCTGCTCGTCGCGGGCGCGGCCGATATTCTCATGCCCGATCTCGAGCGCTGCTCGGGTGTCACGGGCTGGCGCCGCGCGGCGGCGCTGGCGAAGGAGTTCGGCAAGCCGGTGACCCCGCACCTGTTCCACGAGGTCTCGGCGCATCTTCTGAGTGCCGAGGAACACGGCGTCTGGTGCGAGAACATGCCCTGGTGGGAGTGCATCATCGAGGAGCCGATGGCGTTTCAGGACGGGAATCTGGTTCTCTCCGACAAGCCCGGTCTCGGATTGGAATGGAAAGAAGAGGCGCTCCGGGAGTTCGCGCCGCCTGCGGGAGGGTCTCTGTAATGGGAAAGACGTTACTGCGCGGGGGGAGCATCCTCACGCTCGACCCCGTGCTCGGCGATATCGAAGGCGGCGACCTGCTCATCGAAGACGATGAGATAAGGGAAATCGGCCGGAACGTCCATGCGCCCGAGGCCGAGGAGATGAACGCGGGCGATTTCATCGTCATGCCGGGTTTCGTGAACGCGCACCAGCATACCTGGCAGACGGGCATCCGCGGCGTCGCCGGCGACTGGACGCTGGTGGAATATGTCCGCCAGATGCACGAGGGTTTCGGCCCGAGGTTCCGGCCTGAGGATATATATCTCGCGAACCTTGTGGGCGCGCTGAATCAGCTGAATGGCGGTGTCACGACGCTGTTCGACTGGTGCCACAACAACCCCACGCCCGAACACACCGATGCGGGCCTGGACGGCCTGGAGGAAGCGGGTATCCGCGCTGTTTTCGGCCACGGGACGCCCAAACCCAAAATCGCGGAGGGCGAGACGCCGCTCAGCCACAGGCCGCATCCCCCCGATGAGGTCAGGCGTTTGCGGGCCGGGCGGCTGGCTTCGGACGGCGGCCTCATCAAGCTGGCCCTGGCCACGAGAGGCCCCGATCTCTCCACGCTCGAGATGTGCGTGCACGATATCTGCCTGGCCCGCGAGTACGATCTGCTCTGGAGCGCGCACATCGGCGGCGGGTTCCACCGGGTGACGCCCGACGGAATCAGGGATTTGGCGCGGAAGGGGCTTCTGGGGCCCGATTTCAACGCCGTGCACGCGAACCAGTTGAGCGGGGAAGAGCTGAGAATCCTCATCGACTCGGGCTGCTCGGTCACCTCCTGCCCCGAGGTGGAGATGCAGATGGGCCACGGCGAGCCCGTCATCGGGCGCGTGCTGGCCCTGGGCGGCAGGCCGACGCTGGGGATCGACGTGGAATCGAACATCAGCGGCGACATGTTCACCATGATACGGGCGGGGCTTCAGTTCGCCCGCGCGCAGGAGAACCAGAAGATTCTCGACGGGAGAACCTCTCCGGCGCAAATCGCGATTCCCGCGAGGCGCGCGCTGGAGTGGGCGACGATAGACGGCGCCAACGCCCTGGGGCTTGGATTCAAGGCGGGCACGCTCAAGCCCGGCAAACAGGCGGACGTCGTCCTGATCAGAAAGACCGACCTGAACCTCTACCCCGTGAACGACCCGCTCGAAACGGCCGTTTTCCAGGCGTCGTTCGCCAACGTGGACACGGTTTTCGTGGCCGGAAAGATCATGAAGAAAAACGGGAAGCTGCTCTACCCCCGCCTGCGGGAGAAGATGGAGGCGTTGGCGGAATCAGGCAGGAGGTTGCTACACTAGCTCGCACATCGTCATATATCTGTATTCATACATCATCCATTATGGAGAAAGAAAATGAGACTGGCGCTTTATTCCGATATTCATGCCCAACTCGCACCTCTGGACGCCGTTCTGGCGGAAGTCGACAAGCACGACGTGCACTGGGAGATCGTCCCCGGCGACCACGTGATGGGCGGGCCGGAACCCGGCGAGGTGGTGGATCGCCTGCGTTCCCGAAAGAACTGCCTGCCCATACTGGGGAACTTCGACCGCTGGGTCATCGACCACGTCGACGAGGGGGAAAACGATTTTCCCGCGAGAAACGATAGTTCCCGCCTGACGCGCGAGCACTTGAGCGAAGATCAACTCGACTGGCTCCGGGGACTGCCCCGCGAGATGACGCTTACGCCCGAACCCGGCCACGACCTGCGCATCTTCCACGGCTCGCCGGGGAACGACGAGGGCGCGCTCCCGCTCAGGCTCACCGACGAGGAGATACTCGAGCGCCTCGCGGGCGAGAAATCGGAAGTCGTGGCCTTCGGCCAGTGCCACGGCCCCTACATCCGCCAGGTCGGGGACCAGACGCTCGTATGCGCCGCGTCCGCCGCGGTGAACTGGGACGGGGACAACCGCCCCGCCTACGTCCTGCTCGAATACCAGGGGGGCGGGAACTGGGAGGGGGAGATTCACCGCGTCGAGTATGATTTCGAGGAGCAGGCGCGCAAGAACGAGGAGAGCTGGGACCCCGGCGGAGACAAGCAGGCCCACACGATCCGCACGGGCGAGTTCTGGAACCCCGCCCACATGCCGCACTAAAGGGGGCTGTCGAGAAAGCCCTCGTCGGGGGATATTGCCTTTAGGGGGAAGGTCGATTTCGCGCGAACCCCTGACCTCCTTCTTTGAAAGCAACCCCCCCTACCCCCCCTTGTCAGGGGGTCAAGAAAAAGCAAAACCCCTTCAGCCCGGCGAGGGCGCATCGCCTTTTTATACCCCCCTGACAAGGGGGGTAGGGGGGGTGCTTTTATGGGGTTACCCTTTCAAGGACTTTTTTAACAACCCCTGAAGGAGCGAAAGGAAACCGCCTCTTCGGCGGATGAGGGATGGGTGGAGATTTTATTCTCTCGGTTTCGGGCGGCGCCTTTCATTTTTCCCGGAAAAAACTGGCTTTCCCGAATGAGGGCGGAGCGTATTTTGTGGCATGTTTTCAAAGTTGGGAGTATCATCTATTATAGAACAGGATGAATTGCGATGAACGCATAAAGAGATAAACGGCACGAAGAAATTTCGAATTCTGTCTCGAAACCCCTTGGACACTGCCCGGAGGGCCATGAAATGAACATGTCTTCTTCAGAAAATCCCGCCGAGACGGGGGCTGCAAAAACCCAGAACGGCGGTCCGAACGGCCAGAACCTGCTGTCCATCGACCCGCCTCGCTACAAACCGATCGTGGTCCAGCAGATAGACAAAGTCCCCGAGTTGCAGAGCCTCCCCGATGACATTCGCTTCAGCATGAAGGTGGTGGGTCACGTGCTGCCCTTCCGCACGAACCGCTACATGGTGGAGAATCTCATCGACTGGGACAACGTGCCCGAGGATCCCCTGTTCCAGCTCTCTTTTCCCCAGGAGGGGATGATCTCGAAAGAGGATTTCGATTCCGTGGCGGACCTCCTGAGGCGGGACGCGCCCAAGGAGCAGCTCAACGCCGCCATCCACGAGATCAGGGCCGGCCTGAACCCCCACCCCGCCGGGCAGCAGACGCTGAACGTGCCCGTCCTCGACGACGAGCACGTAGAGGGCATGCAGCACAAATACCATGAGACGGTGCTCTTCTTCCCCGGCCAGGGACAGACGTGCCACGCCTACTGCACGTTCTGTTTCCGCTGGGCGCAGTTCGTGGGCGACAAGGAGCTTCGCTTCATCTCCACGGACGCGGACATCCTGCACAGGTATCTCTCCGAGCACAAAGAAGTGACGGACGTCCTTTTCACGGGCGGCGATCCCTTGATCATGAAGACCAAGGCGCTCGAGGGCTATATGGAGCCCCTGCTGGACGATTCGCGCTTCGCGCACATCCGCGACATCCGCATCGGCTCGAAGGCGCTGACCTTCTGGCCGTATCGCTTCACCACCGACGCCGATGCGGACGATCTGCTGCGTCTGTTCGAGAGGATGGTGGAAGGCGGCAAGCACATCGCCATCATGGCGCACTTCAACCACGAGCGTGAGGTCCAGACCCCGATGGCGCGCGAGGCCATCAGAAGGGTGCGGGATACGGGCGCCGTCATCAGGACGCAGGCGCCGCTTCTCAAGCACATCAACGACGACGCGGACATGTGGGCGCGCATGTGGAAGGAGCAGGTGCGGCTGGGCCTGATACCCTATTACATGTTCGTGGAGAGGGACACGGGCGCCAAGCGCTACTTCGAACTGCCCCTGGTGGAGGCTCACGCGATCTACCGGAAGGCGTACTCCCAGGTGTCCGGTCTGGCGCGCACCGCGCGGGGTCCCTCGATGAGCGCGGCGCCCGGCAAGGTGCAGGTCCTGGGGATCGAGGAGATCCGCGGCGAGCGCATCATCGCGCTTCAGTTCCTCCAGGCGAGAAACCCCGAGTGGCTGGGCCGCGTCTTCTTCGCCGAGTACGACGAAAACGCCACCTGGCTCACCGGCCTCAAACCGGCCTTCGGGGAGAAGGAGTTCTTCTACGAGGCGGACTTCGAGGCGATGAAACAGCAACTGGCGAGTTAGACTCACGAACAATTACAGCACTCAAGAAATGAAAATCAAGAATCATGTTGCGCAATCGCGCAGGCATTTCGTTGTTTGATCGCGTCAGTCCGGCGCTGCCATTGTCTTTTCGCAGTCGTTGAAATATCATTCAGGAGTTCATTTGAACTTCAAAGAACTTAGGTGGCGCTTATGGGAAATGAATCTCCATGTAAATTGGTTGGCAGGGGAATTTACACACTCGCCGAAGCCGCATTTTACGCGCGTGTCCAGACGCGTCTCATCAATAGATGGTTTTTCGGGAACAAGCAGGGTGAAAAAGTATTTTCTCCAGAATTGGAATTGAAAGACGAGCGGGTAATTTCATTTCTTGATTTCGTTCAAATGCTGGCCGTTCGGGAATTGCGTTACAAGTATAAAGTTCCGTTGCGGAATATCCGTGATGGCATCAAAGAGTTTCAAGACAGATACGGAATCGGTCATCCTTTTGCGCGTGAGCATGTGGCCTACCTGTTTCAAAAGACCCTTTATATTCGCCAACAGGATGAATCCGAGGACAATTTTTACACTGCTGTATCCGGCAACTCTAAAGGTCAATTTGCTTTGAGGCGGGTTGTCGAAGTCTATATGCAGGACCTGAAATTCAAACCCGATGGATTGGTAGAATTCTATACTGCATTTAGTCGACCTTATAAAAATAAGGTCAAGAAGATTGTTTTGCATCCAGAAAAAAGATTTGGTGAGCCGTTGGTGGAATCGTGCGGGATCACACCGCAAACGCTTTATGAAGCCAGTATTACGGAAGGAAGCATCGAAGCTGCAGCCGATATGTATGAGGTTGATCCTGAAGATGTGGATATTGCCTGTAGATATATTGATCACTTAACACCATCGACAGCACACCATATAGCCGCGTGAGAAACTCCCTCAAATTGTTTTTCGATGAGAATATCGGCGCGCGCCTTTACAGAGCGCTTTCAGCTTTATTGAAACTCTCGAAAACCAGAAATATAGAAACTGCGCACTTGATAGTTGATTATTCTGGAGAAGGTTTGCGGGATGAGTCCTGGGTGCCGAGACTTGCCGGTGAAGGCTGGATAGTTATCTCTGCTGACAGAGGTTCTGGTAGTCGAAGAAAGGGAACGCCCTTGCCTATTGTGTGCAGGGAGAATGGCATTACTCATGTATTGATAAGTGGAAAACTTCACAATAAAGAGTAGTTGGAGAAGGCGTGTGCGATTTTAGACATAAGGGAAAAGCTGTATGAATTGGACGATGCGCCCAAAGGTACGCGTTATTTGCTTTATGCGGGCCCGGGTAGCTCTGCAGCCCGACTCAAGAAAAAGTAAGGATTCTCTGCTCAAAACGGTTTTCTTGGATGTCACTTCTTCGCCATTCGCAGCACTTCGTCGAATTCCTTTCTGGTCACGGGCTGAACGCTCAGGCGCTGCCCTTTCTGGGTGACGCGCATTTCGGTCAGTCTGGGGTTCTCCTTGAGCTCGTTCAGTGAGACGGGCCGGGGGAGCTTTTCCATCGCCTGCAAATCGACCATCTGCCAGCGGGGGGCGTCGGCGGGGGCTTTCGGGTCGTAGTACTTGGATTTCTTGTCGTACTGGGTGTGGTCGGGGTAGGACTCCCGCGCCACCCGGGCGGTGCCCGCGACGTGGGGCGGCTTCGCGTTCGAGTGATAGAAGAGAACGTAGTCGCCCACCTTCATCTCCATCATGAAATTTCTGGCCTGGTAGTTTCGGATGCCGTCCCAGCAGGCGGTCTGCTCGGGCTCCGCCATGAGGTCGTCGAACGAATAAGCGTCCGGTTCGCTCTTCATGAGCCAGTATTTTCGTGCCATCGAAAACGTATCTCCATGGTTGGCGTGGATGAATTCAGGTTTATGAGGAGCCTACCACGCCGCGGTTGATGGTGAAATATGGAAGCATGAACGGCGCGCTTAAGGGGGCTGCTGAAAAAGCCAGAAAGAGAAAATTTGTTCATGTGTAGGGGACGCATATATGCGTCCCTGGTTTTTCACCCACTACAAGGGCCGCATGTCTGTAGCGCTCCCAAGAAGGGAGCGCTACCTACAAAACCGTCCCCTCCCCGGTCGAGTCAAACTCTCGTTCATAAGGGGTTTTTCAACGACCCCTTAGGATGCCGGCTTCACCTCACCCGTGATTTGAAGGTCGGCGAGCTTCAGGGTGTGCGAGATGAAATCGTTGCACGGCGTCTCGACGCCCACCTCCGCCCCGATGCGCGAGACCGTTCCGCACAGCGCGTCGATCTCGAGGCGCCTGCCGGCTTCGAGGTCATGACACAGGCTGCCCTTGCTGGCCGGGTTCTGCTCGTCGATGAAGCGGTAGCGGCCCTCGTCCGCGCCCTCGGGAAGGTTCACGCCCTTCGCCCGGCCTACCAGAAAGACCTCGCGCATCGTCTCGCGCATCATGTT
>JAJDYR010000012.1 GCA_022825065.1 bacterium | reverse complement strand
TTGCCCCCCTGACAAGGGGGGGTAGGGGGGGGTTGCCTTTATCCCCTGAACAAAAAGGGCTTTATCAACAGTCCCTTGAGGGGGATGTTAACGCTGAAGACCCCCCCGGCTTCGGTGGCGCCGACCCCGTGCATGCCCCTCTCTTTTATGGATAGAATGCGCCTGTTCGCGTTTCTCGTCGCCGTTTCCGCTGAGGCCGCCCGTGCTGGAAATCCTCGCCGATCGCACCTACCGCCACCTGTTCGCAGCGCAGGTCACGGCCCTTGCGGGCACGGGGCTCGCCACGATTGCGCTGGGCCTTCTCGCCTACGACCTCGCGGAAGAGAACGCGGCGATGGTGCTGGGCGCCGTCTTCACCATCAAGATGGCGGCCTACGTCGGGGTCGCGCCCATCGCCGGCGCCTTCGCCGACAGGGTCCCGCGCCGGGCGCTGCTCGTAGCGCTCGACATCGTACGCGCCGCCGCGGCGCTGGCGCTACCCTTCGTGACGCAGATATGGCAACTCTACCTCCTGATCTTCGTGCTCCAATCGGCTTCGGCGGCCTTCACCCCGACCTTCCAGGCGACGATTCCGGACGTGCTGCCCGAAGAATCCCGCTACACCCGCGCGCTTTCGCTCTCGCGCCTCGCCTACGACCTCGAGAACATCTTCAGCCCGACCCTCGCGGCGCTGCTGCTGGCGATGATGTCCTACGACGCCCTGTTCCTCGGCACGGCGGCCGGCTTTCTCGCCTCCGCTTTGCTGGTGGTTTCGGTGCTTCTGCCGAGCACAGCGCCCAAGGCCCCGCGAAGCATATACGAGCGCACGACCCGAGGGCTCCGCATCTATCTCGCCACGCCCCGGCTCCGCGGGCTCCTGGCGCTCAATCTCGCGGCGGCGGCCGCGGGCGCGATGGTGCTGGTCAACACCGTCGTGCTGGTGCGGGGCGGGCTGGGGCTGGGCGAGAGCGCCGTGGCATGGGCGATGGGCGCTTTCGGGGGAGGTTCGATGCTGTCCGCGCTCGCCCTGCCGCGCCTGCTCGACCGGGCGCCGGAACGGGCGGTGATGCTGACGAGCGCCGCGCTGATGATCGCAGGCCTGTGCGCGCTCGCCGCGTTCATCCCGGGCGCCGGGCTCTCCTGGCCTCTTCTGCTCGGCGCGTGGGTCACGGTGGGGATCGGCTATTCGGGGGTACTCACGCCGTCGGGACGCCTGCTGCGGCGCTCCTCGAACCCCGAGGACAGGCCCGCGCTCTTCGCGGCGCAGTTCGCGCTCAGCCACGCCTGCTGGCTGGCGACCTATCCGCTATCGGGCTGGTTGATGACCGCCTTTGGCGCGCTCGCCGCGCTCGCCGGGTTGAGCGCGCTGGCTCTGTTCGGCGCGGCGCTCGCGCTGCTGCTGTGGCCGGGCTCCGATCCGGTTGAGATACCGCATCGTCACGACGACCTGCCTCCCCATCACCCGCACCTGCGCGGCGCGGGCGAACACGTTCATCCTTACATAATCGATGACTTGCACAGGCGCTGGCCGCCGGCGGACCCGCGTTCACCAGACTAGCGGATCGCGCGCGGCGCCGGAGCGACGAGCAAAAACGAACGCCGGACAGGTCGCGACCTGTCCCTACGGGACTTGCGATTCGAGACGAGGTGTACGCGCCCTCCCCGGTCGGGATTGACCCGCATTTCCCCGCATTTGCCGTGCTCCGCGAAACCGAGGACTGCGCTATCGTGCGCGCGCCGCGGGAGGTCAGGATTGACCGCCGTCAGGGCGAGGAGGCTTTCTCATGGGATGCAGTGATGGAGCGGGAGTGAGGGCGGCGAACCCTTCCGAAAAGTCTTCTACCGCTCCTTCATCAGTCGCGTTCGACACTCGTTTCTCACTCGCGTCTGATCTCCTCAGGGGGGCTTTTTCTCACCGGGAAGTTGCGCTCATGGATGCAAGGATAAAGGCAGTAATGAAAATAATGATATTTTCGATAAAATTGGATAAATTCACGGGGTTTTTCGATAAATTCCTGAAAATTATTTCCCGTTTAACTGGTTGTAATATAAAAGGTTGCTTTCAAAATCTTAGCGCCCTGCACTCAGATTCAGCGGCGAAAAAAGTTTTTCGTCTCCACCGCATTTGCCCGCACCTGCCCGCAATTGCGCGCGGCCGCCTAGGGGAGTTCGGCCTTGAGCGGACGCGCCATGAGGTCGCGCACGGCGTCCCTGGGACTCCGGCCCTCGAACAATATGGCGTGAACCTCGCGGCATACGGGCATCTCCACGCCGAACTTGTCCGCGAGCCCCACCGCCGCCGGCGCGGTGGAAACGCCCTCGGCGACGGCCGTCATGGATTCGAGGATCTTCTGCAAGGGCTCGCCCTTCCCCAGCCGCACGCCCACCGTCCTGTTCCGGCTGAGATCTCCCGTGCACGTGAGCACCAGATCGCCCATACCGGCAAGGCCCGCGAAGGTTTCCGCCCGGCCGCCCATCGCGGTGCCAAGGCGCCCGATTTCCGCCAGCCCGCGCACGATGAGCGCCGCCCGCGCGTTGTGGCCGAGTTCCATGCCGTCCGCGATTCCCGCCGCCAGGGCGATGACGTTCTTGAGCGCCCCGCCGAGCTGGACGCCGACCGGATCGGCGCCCGTGTATATCCTGAAATTGGGCGCTGCGAGCGCCTCCTGGATCGCCTTCGCGGCTCCGGCATCGTCCGACGCCGTCGTGATGGCCGTGGGTTTTCTTTCCGCGAGTTCCCGGGCGAACGTCGGACCCGAGAGACAGGCGAGTGCGCGCCCGCCGCCGCCCGCCCCGGCGAGGCATTCTGCGATAACTTGGGTGGGCAGGAGCAGGGTACCCTCTTCCACGCCCTTCGTGGCGCTTGTGATGAGCGTTTCCTCGTGAACCGAAGGCGCCAGCTTCGACCACACCGCCCGGACGACGTGGCTCGGCATCACGCTCACGAGGAAATCCTGGCCCGCCGAGGCGGCTTCCGCCAGATCGGACGTGAAACGCAAATCATCGTGCAGGGCGATGCCCGGGAGGTACAAATCATTCTCGCGGTTCGACGCCATGCGGGCGCACAGGTCGGCCTCGAACACCCAGAGCATCACCTCGTGGCCGATTCCTGAGAACGAATCCGCCAGCGCCGTCCCCCAGGCGCCGGCGCCGATCACGGCGATTCGCTGCGGCGTCATCACCTCACCCCGAACGACGTGTTTTTCTCTTCGCTTTGGACTTTGCGGCCGCTCTTTTTTCCGCCAACTCCTGCTTCCTGGCCGCATCGCCCCTGGCTACGGCCTTTTTACCCGCGGCCGATTCGGCCTCCCATTTCAGTTTGTGCTTCAGATGCTTTTCTTCTTCCCAGACATGCTGCGTGCCCTCGCCCATGAAGACGACGAACACCTCACATCCGTCGGGGTATTCATACGGGCCGTGCGGCAAATCCCACCCGAAAACGTAATCGCCCGGCCTCAAATCCTTGCCCGCCACGCACATCCTGCCCCGGGTCACCAGAATGGAATGCCAGCTCTTGTGCGTATGACGGGGCTCCACATAGCCTTTCGGGAATTTCACCTTCATGTCGATTCGCTTCATCACCGGATCGTGAGCGAAAATCTTCACCTTCACTCCCGGCGGCAGGGTAAGCAGTTCGTTGCTCACATCTTCTTGCCATTCGACATCCTTGGCATAGATGGCGCGGAAGCGGTGGTCAAAATCTTTTGGGGCGGGCTTCTTTTTGGTTGCTTGTTTTTTCGCCGGCATGTCTTCTCCTAATGAAATTGCTCAAGAACGCAACGATGGTGGTTTTATTCATTCAGCGCGAAAATTCGAGAGGCGATATCACGACCCAACGTATGCCTGTTTCCATTGACCAGCAACGTAACCGTACCGGCGAGGGGTGATTGTTCGATGACCTCTATGGGCATTTCGGGGAAAAACCCAAGCTCTCCCAGGTACCGCAATATATTCGGATCATCCTGCAATACACGGGTGATTTTCGTTACCCGCCCCACCTCGAGAGAGAGGAGAACGATTTCGTTCGTGTCAATCATGGTGCCGTCTTTGGCGGGGATCGGATCGCCATGGGGATCCAGAGTGGGATAGCCGAGTTCCTTGTCCAGAACGGCCTCCAGCTCCTCACTCAAGACGTGCTCCAATTCTTCCGCTTCGACATCCACCTTGTCCCATTCAATTCCCATCTTCTGGTTGAGATACAATTCGAGCAGTCGATGATGCCGAATAATCTCCAGGGCGACTTTCTCTCCCCTTGAGCTTAAAACGACCCCCTTATACGGTGTATATGTGAGCAGCCCCTGGTGATCGAGTTTCTTGACCATACTCGTTACCGATGCCGCCGATATTTCCATGCAATCCGCGATCGCACTCGTAGTGACGGGAGATGCTTCCTGCTGCAGCTTGAAGATGTTCTTCAGATAATCTTCGATTTGCTTGCTCAATCGCGGCGATGATTCGGACAAAGGGTGACCCTCTGATTAGCAGTGAACCGGAGAAAAAATCATCCTAAAATCAGCACTTGCAGGTGTCAACCAAATAGATCGCCCCAAAATTCGGAAACGATGCCCCCCGGCTCACTCATACACGAACGTAGCGGTGATTGACTTGCGTTCAAGACCTTCTGGAAACGGATTGAACGGCGCCGCCTTGGTGACGGCGGCCATCGCCAGATCATCGAGAATGCGAACCCCCGCGGACTTGATCAGGCGCACTTCCTCCAAAGTTCCGTTTTTTCGCAGCTTAAAGCGCAACAACAACTCGCCCCTGTTTCTTTGCGCCTCGGCGGGCCATATCCAGGCGTTTTGGATTCTCCGCTTGATATGAGCGAAATAAGAAGCGTATCGAAAATCACGGGTGTCCAGCGAAATGGTTTCTCCTTCTTCTTTCCCCGGGTCTTTATCCGATAAGCTTCTTTTGGCGATTCTGTCCGCTACCTCGTCTGAGAGATCGAATTTAGGCAGCTTGGGCTTGCCCCCAGGCCGGGGCTTCACTCGAAACAGCGCCAAGGGATCCTTTGACTGGGGCCGCTTGGGGGATGAGCGCTGCGGTCGGACAGGTCGAGAGATCGGTTTCAACGCGGCCAGTTCAACCTTCTCCTCCGTCTGTTTCTTCGCCTCGACTTTCTTGTTCTCCTCTCGAGGCTTTTCCTTGGTAACCTTCTTTTTGACAACCTTCTTTACCGCTTTTTTCTTGACCACCGGCCCGGGTTCGGGCTTCTTTTTGGGAAGCGTTTTGGTTTCTATTTTCTTCTTTTCCGGATTGTCTTGTGCCTTCGGTTTCGGCTTTGGTTTTATGTTTTCTCTATGAACAGGCGGCGACGGCTTGGGTAAAGGCTCGGGCGCCGGGGCAAGTCTCGCCATTTCCTTCGGCTTTGGCGTTTCCTTGGTTTCCAAAGTTTCAGGAGCTTTCCTTTCCTGTGATTTTTCCACCTCCTTAGGCTTGGCTTTCGGTATTGCGACCGCCGGGGGTTTTGGACTCACCGGCAGGGCGGCTGGAACTCGGGCCTTCGGCTTCGGGGCCGGGGGCAATGCGGCCAATCTGAGTTCCTCTTTGATTTTTCTCTTTGCCTCGATTTTCCGGCTCTCCTTTCGAGGCTTTCTCTCTGCAACCGCATTCACCGTTTCTTTCTCGACCACCGGCCTGGGTTTGTTCTCGATCTTCGGAATCGCTTCGGCTTCTTTTTTTTCTCTCTCGGGCTTTTGGGTTGTCGTCGGCTTTGCTTTCGGTGTCACCTTTTCTGGAATCGCGGGCGGCGGGGTCTTGACCGAAGACTCTGGCGCCGGCGCAAGGCTCGCCGTTTCGATGGGCCTTGGCGTTTCCGTTATCTCCGAAGTTTCAGGAGCTTTCCTTTCCTGTAATTTTTCCACCTTCTTCGGTTCAGGTTTCGGTGTTACGACCGCAGGGGGCTTGGGGCTCACCGGCAGGACGGCTGGAGGTGGAGCCTTCGACTTTGGAGCCGGCGCCAAAGACGCTGCCTCAGGGCTAACGACACCCCCGCGAGAAGGAAGCTGGTCTCCATCTTCGCGCCTTAAGCGCGGGGTCTTGCCGGGTTTGCCGGCGCCACTTTCTTTTCGGTTGGCAGTCGATAAAAACCGACTCTGGAGGTTCGGGGGAAGTTTTTCCTCAGATTTCTCAACAGACACGACTCGAAATTTGAGTGGACGGCTCGCTCGATCAGGAATTTTCCAAACGTATTCATGACTCGATGCCGCGAATACGAACAGGTGCAGAAATAACGAGATCAAGAAAAGCGAGAGAGAGAACTTTTTCGACTCAGTTTTCCCCATATGTTCCCCTCCACCCAATCTCCGTCATCGCCTGAATGCGTACGAGGAGGTAAACCAGAGGAGTGAGCCACCAGAAACTCTCTGGATTGTAACTTTATCAGAGACTCGACTTCCGTTAAAGATGATCAAAAAGACACTCGGTAACGATTCTCCACAAAAAAAGGGGGCCTCTCGGAGGCCCCCTTCGAACTTCAAGACAACAACTTACATCATGCCGCCCATACCGCCCGGAGGCATCCCGCCCGGAGGCATCCCGCCAGCACCATTTTCTTCCGGCTTGTCGCTGATGACGCACTCCGTCGTGAGCATCAAACCGGCCACGGAAGCGGCGTTTTGCAGGGCGGAGCGCACGACTTTGGTCGGGTCGATGATGCCCGCCTTGACCAAATCCTCATACTCGCCCGACGCCGCGTTATAGCCGTTGTTGCCTTTTAGGCCTTTTACGTGCTGCACGACCAGAGAGCCTTCCACACCCGCATTGTTCGCAATCTCGCGCATCGGGGCTTCCAGCGTACGGGAGAGAATGTCGATGCCGACCAGCTGATCGCCCGCCACCTCGACATCGCCCAGCGACTTCTGGGCGCGAACCAGGGCGACGCCGCCGCCGGCCACGACACCCTCTTCCACGGCCGCGCGCGTTGCGTTCAGGGCGTCTTCCACACGCGCTTTTTTCTCTTTCATCTCGGCTTCGGTAGCTGCGCCCACGTTGATCACGGCTACGCCGCCGACCAGCTTCGCCAGGCGCTCCTGGAGTTTCTCGCGATCGTAGTCGCTCGTCGTCTCTTCGATCTGGTTGCGAATCTGCTTGACGCGGCCCTCGATATCCTTGGCCTTGCCCTTTCCTTCGACGATGGTGCTGTTGTCCTTGTCGATGGTCACGCGCTTCGCCTCTCCGAGATCGTCCACGGATACGTTCTCGAGCTTGATCCCCAAATCCTCGCTCAGCATTTTACCGTCGGTGAGAATCGCCATGTCCTCGAGCATGGCTTTGCGGCGATCCCCGAATCCTGGCGCCTTGACAGCCGAGCAGTTGAGCGTGCCGCGCAGCTTGTTCACCACCAGCGTTGCGAGCGCTTCACCTTCGATGTCTTCGGCGACGATGAGGAGCGGGCGGCCCATTTTCGCGATTTTCTCGAGCAACGGCAGAAGATCGCGCATGTTGGAGATTTTCTTCTCATGGAAGAGAATGTACGGATCTTCCAAAACGGCTTCCATGCGGTCCGGATTCGTCACGAAGTAAGGGCTCAGATAACCCCGGTCGAACTGCATGCCCTCGACGATGTCGAGCGAAGTCTCCATGGACTTGGCTTCCTCGACGGTGATGACGCCGTCTTTGCCGACTTTGTCCATCGCCTCGGCGATGAGATCGCCGATGGTCGGGTCGTTGTTGGCCGAGATGGTGCCGACCTGCGCAATCTCTTTCTTGTCGCGTACGGGTTTGGAGAGTTTCTGCAACTGCCCGACAATCTGGTCGACGCCGGCGTCGATTCCGCGCTTCAGGTCGATGGGGTTGGCGCCGGCCGTTACGTTGCGCAGGCCTTCCTTGAACAGGGACTGGGCCAGCACGGTCGCCGTCGTGGTGCCGTCTCCCGCCACGTCCGAGGTCTTGCTCGCCACCTCGTTGACGACTTGGGCGCCCATGTTCTCGAACTGATCTTCGAGCTCGATCTCCTTGGCCACCGTCACGCCGTCCTTCGTGGAGGCGGGAGAACCGAATTTCTTGTCGATCAAGACGTTGCGTCCACGGGGTCCGAGCGTCACCTTCACGGCATCGGCCAGCTGATCCACGCCACGCTTGATTTTCGAGCGGGCTTCTTCATCAAAAATAATGAGTTTCGCCATTTGTGTAATACTCCTTATTTGTTGGACAACCGGCTAATTGACGACCGCCAGCACATCGTCTTCGCGCATGATCAGATACTCTTCGCCATCGGACTTCACCTCGGTGCCCGCATACTTGGCGAAAAGAATTTTGTCGCCCTCGCTCACTTCGGGCGCCTGCCTTTTCCCGTCATCGGTCACCTTGCCGGGGCCGACGGCGATCACTTCCCCCTCCTGGGGTTTTTCTTTTGCGGAATCAGGGATGATGATCCCGCCAATCTGTTCCTCTTCTTCATCCAGACGCTTCACCAAAATGCGATCCTGAAGAGGTTGTATCCTGGTTTTGGTCTTTGCCATCACTTCCTCCTTGTCAGTAGAAAAATGCTGCTATTTCATCCAAACACCTTGACCTACAGAGCCATGTTCCGGGCGAAACCCTACCCGAATTCTCGACTCCTTATTTATGCGCGAATGTATATATGGAAAATGAGAATGTTTGTCAAGCGTTATTAGCACTCAAGCCATCCGGCTGCTAACAATTGGGCTTTTTTGCTCAACTAGCTGATTCTTTTTGGCTTAGCGTTATACCAAAAATCGATAGAAATTCCGGTTCGAGAAGATTTCTCAAATTTCCATAAACTCCACCCATCGCGGCATCAGGTGACGAACGCCGCGCCATAGGCTATCTTCACATCGAATCATGCATCCACGTTTCTCCTCACCATGGAGAACCTCAAATACGCAACGCGAAAGGAGTTCATCGAAATGCCGTACAAGAACCTGTTGATCGAGAAATCGGGGGGAATGGCGCTCATCACCATCAACCGCCCCGAGAAGCGAAACGCGCTTGACCCCCGGACGTGGCGCGAAGTGGGCGCCGTTGTGGAAGAACTCGAAGCGGACGATGAGGTGGGGGTCATCATCTTCACGGGCGCCGGCGATAAATGCTTCGCCGCGGGTTCGGACATCGCCCAGATCAAGGAGCGAAGCCTCATCGACGGGCTGGCGGCCCCTTCGCAGCGCGCCCTCATGCGGCTCGAGGCGGTCGAAAAGCCCGTCATCGCCGCGGTCAACGGCTTCGCCCTCGGCGGAGGGTGTGAACTTTCAATGGCTTGCGACGTCCGCATCGCGAGCGAAACCGCCAGGTTCGGGCAACCCGAGGTCAATCTCGGCATCATGCCCGGAGCGGGCGGCACCCAGAGGCTCGCCTCCCTGGTGGGCGTCGGGAAGGCGAAGGAACTCATCCTGACGGGCGACATCATCGACGCGCACGAGGCCCACCGCATCGGGCTGGTGAACCAGGTCGTCCCGGCCGGGGAGTTGCTCGAAGCTGCGCGCAAATGCGCGGAAAAGATGATGAGCAAGGGCCCGCTGGCGGTGAGAATCGCCAAGATCGCCATCAACACGGGGCTCAAATTCGGCCCCGAGGCCGGCATGGTGGCTGAACGCCTCGGCCAGGCCTGCCTCATGACGACCGAGGACAAGGTCGAGGGCGCCTCCGCGTTCCTCGAGAAAAGAGCCGCCGATTTTCAAGGAAAATAAGCGAAATCAAATACTTATGGCGTCATCCCCTGATATGTTGCGCTCGAAATGCGGGCGCCGCGCGCCATTCACCGACGATTGATTTTCCCCGGGAATCGCCGGGCGGACACCCCGGGCGGGGGCGCAACTCGCAGCATTTCCCCGCATTTGCCGTTATCGCAGGTGCAGCGGCCCATGGCAGAATTCCCCTGCGCCCGGATTCCGCGGCGTCAAACCCCAGGAAAATAAATTGCCGGATATTTACCGAAAAACACCGTGAATTTATCTAAATTTATCGAAATATCCAGGAATCCGGGATTATCGAGCATTTTCCGTTATGTGCGGGATTTCGCTATCACGTTGATATTATATCTGTTTACTCATTTTCTGAACTGATTCCGATCTGATCCCGAATCGGTCCCGTAGAGTCTGTAATCAAGCCGCAAGCGGATTCATTAAAACCCCGGCGCATCCCTGCGGGCGAGTGTCGGGTAAGCATTCGGTCGTGGGGTGATGGTGTCGGCGTAGCCCATCCCGGATAATCGAAGAGATCCCCCTGAAGCTCTGGTAACATCTTCCGGCATGTGGTAAACAAGTCGGCATGAGG
>JAJDYR010000035.1 GCA_022825065.1 bacterium | reverse complement strand
TCGCCCTGTGGAGAGCCTGCGCCGCCCGGAGACGCCGTCCGCGCGTTCTCCGCGACCTCACGCGCCGATTGGGCTCCCTCTCCCAGGCCGCGTGAGACGCCATACCGCCCGCTTCAAAACGGGGTTTTTCAACAGACCCTTTGTCAGGGGGGTATAAAAAAGCGACGCCCACCGCCGATAGAAGGGCTTTTGTTTTTTTGCCCCCCTGACAAGGGGGGGTAGGGGGGGTTGCCTTTATCCCCTGAGGAGGGGGACTTTTCAACGGCCCCTTGAGGGGGAGTGAACTCCAAGCCTCTAATGAGGTGAGTGATCCGAAATACGTCAACAATTCCCGCTCATTGACCAAACCGGGAAAATAAGGTGAGATAGGCGGGTCGCCACAATTCTCTATCCTGGAGAACGCCGATGCCCCATCATACCGACTTCATTCCGAGACGCGATTTTATCAGAAACAGCGCCTTCGCCGGCCTGGGCGCGGGACTCCTGCCCTTCACGCGCGCTGCGGAATCAGCACAGAACCGGGTGCGCCGCTACGTCCCCCTGGGCACGACGGACATCAAGATGTCGGACATCTCGTTCGGCAGCAGCAGGCTCGGCTCCGATGAGGAGGACCTCGTCCTCCACGCCCTCGACTTAGGCGTCAACTATTTCGACACCGCCGAGAGCTACTCCTGGGGGGAATCGGAGACCACGATCGGCCGCGCGCTCAAGGGCAAGCGCGACAAGGTCTACATCGCCTCCAAGACGCACGCGGGCGCGGGCGACAATAAAGAGTCGATGATGCGCTCTTTAGAGCAGAGCCTCCAGAAACTCCAGACGGACTACGTGGACGTCTATTTCAACCACGCGGTGAACGACGTGGACAGGATGAGCAACCCCGAGTGGAGCGAATTCGTCGCGCTCGCGAAAAAACAGGGGAAAATCCGGTATTCGGGCATGTCGGGCCACGCGGGCAACCTGATCCAGTGCCTCGATTACTGCACCGAGAACAGCGTCGTCGACGTGTATCTCATCGCCTACAACTTCGGGCAGGACCCGGCGTTTTACCAGCGCTTCACGCGCGGGTTCGACTTCATCGCCAGGTTCCCGAAGCTGCCCCTGGCGCTCGCGCGGGCGAAGGCCAAGGGTATCGGGGTGGTCGCCATGAAGACGCTCATGGGCGCGCGCCTGAACGACATGCGGCCTTATGAAAAAGGAGGCGCGACGTTCTCGCAGGCCGCCTTCCGCTGGGTGCTCTCGAACCCCAACGTGGACTCCCTCGTCATCTCGATGACGAGCAAGGACAACATCACCGAGTTCGTGGGCGCTTCGGGCTGGAAGAAGATATCGCGCCGCGAGGTGCCGATCCTCAAGAAATACGCGCGGCTGAACGGAACCTCCTACTGCCGCCATGCGTGCAACGACTGCGCGGGCGCGTGTCCCGAGAACGTGCCCATCGCGGACGTGCTCCGCACCCGCATGTATGCGACGGATTACGAGGACGTGCGATTCGCCAAGGCCGAGTACTCCATGCTGGGCGCGGGCGCATCGGCGTGCCTCACCTGCAGCCACCAGAGCTGCGCGGGCGCGTGCACGCACGGGCTGCCCATCGAGAAGATGACCGCGCCGACCCACGAACTGCTCACGGTATAGTCCGGAGACCTCCGTCGGATCGCGCTAGACGACCAAGACCCCTCTGCGCATGACCGCCTTATCAGTTCACGGGAGAAGCCCCATCGACATCGCCATCACGGGCGCGAACGGCGCCGTCGGCAAAGCGCTCATCGAACGCCTGGGCGGGAATCCGGCCAACGGATCTCCCCGCCTGCGCGCGCTCGTCCGCGACCTGGGCCGGAGCGCGAACCTGCGCGGTCTCCCCGCCGAACTGATTCAGGTGGACTACGACGACGCGGAAAGCCTCAAGCCAGCCCTGGACGGCGCCGACTGCGTGGCCCACTTGGCGGGTTCGCTGGTCCCGAGAGCGGGCGATTCCCTCCCCGGGGCGAACCTGCTCACGACGAAGAACGTCGCCGAGGCGAGCCGTACGCAAGGCGTGAAGTCCTTCGTTTATTTGAGTTTTCCGGGCGCGGACGCACGCTCCGAAAACGAATACCTGCGAACGAAAGGCCGGGCCGAGGGTGTGATTGTAGAGAATTTCGACTCGGGCGCGATCTTCCGCGTGCCCATGATCCTGGGGCCCGACACCCCCGCGATGCACCAGATAAAGCGCCTGCTCAATTCCTCGGTCGTCCCCCTCGTGGCGGGGGGGTCCGTGCGGATACAGCCGATATACCTGGGCGACGTCATCAGCGCGGTCGAGTGGGCGATTCTCAATTCAGAAGCGCCGCTTGCGCGAATAAACCTCGTGGGGCCGGACACGCTTTTCTACCGTGAACTGCTGATGCGCGCCGGGAGGAGGCTCGGGAAACAGCCGAGAATCCTGACAATCCCGAGAGGGCCGGCCCGAGTTGCGTCGAGCATCATCAGCCGGTTCTCCCCCTCCTCTCCCATGAGCCGCACCGTTTTCGATATTATCTTCTACGAGCATCTGTGCAGCGACGGGGCAGCCGGAAGCACCGCGCCCATACCACGCACCGGCGTCGATGAGATTCTGGACCTCTCGCTGCCGCACCAGGAATAGCCGCTGCGCCTTCAAGGAGTTTCGTTTTGGAGCAAAACCAGGATACGCATCAAACGAGCAAAGCCGGGCGACTCATCCCCATCGCCCTCACGGTCGTGATCTTCGCCGTCATCTTCTGGCGGATTCCGTTCGGCGAGTTCGTCCTCGCCGTATCGAAGGCGAGGCTCGCGCCCTTCCTCGTGCTGATGGGGTGTTTTTCGATCTGTTTCTTCCTGATGGACACCTTCGTCCTGAGCCGGATGATCCGCTGGTTCCACGGCCCGCTGACGTTCCCGACGCTGCTGCCCGTGCGCGCCGTCACCTACGTCGTCTCCATCATCAACACCCAACTCGCCCAGGTGGCGCTCGCGCTCTATTTTCACCGCAGGTTCCAGACCCCGCTCGCCGAGATCACGAGCACGGTCGCCATGCTCATCCTGCTCGAAGTCACGAACCTGATCTCCTTCGCCACTATCGGCCTCATCGCCTTCCCGGGCGGCGCGCCTCTCTTTCTGTTCGCCCTGCCCGCCGGGCTGGCCTGTTTCTGGCTGCTGATCACCCAGGTGGCGCGGGGGGGACTGGGCGTTATCGGAGCGAAAATCGGCGGCAACACCCTGCTCAATACGTTTAGAGCCGTGCGCTTCAGGCAGGGCCTCACCGTCCTCGCGCTCAAGGGCTCCGTATTCCTGCTCTCCCTGTTCGTGCACAAATACGCCCTGACGCTCTTCGGGATGGACATCCCGCTGCTGCAGCTTCTGACCTTCCTCCCGCTCGTCTTCATGATAGGCGCGCTCCCGGTAACGGTGGCGCACCTGGGAACCTCCCAGGCCGCATGGATATTCTTCTTCAGCGACTACGCGGCGGAAGCGGACCTCCTCGCCTACAGCCTCGTCTCCCACCTCACCTTCATGCTGGCGAACGGGACCATCGGCTTGCTGTTCATGCCGAAGGCGTACTCGGATCTGTTCGGAAAGAGACGCGCCGCCTGAAGGGGGGTGTTGGAAAACCCTCCTCCTCAGGGGATAAAGGCACCCCCCCCTACCCCCCCTTGTCAGGGGGGCAAGAAAAACCAAAAACCCCTCTACCGGTGGCGGGCGTCGCCTTTTTTTACCCCCCTGTCAAGGGGGGGTAGGGGGGGTTGGTTTTCCAGTCGAGAGGAGTCGAACGCCTCGCGCCGGGCGGAGCAATCGCTTCCGCATTGGGCGCGATTGACCTTCGATACGCGGCTTCACCGCTACTCAGGATGAGGCGGAGAGAAGTTGTTCAACAACCCCCTAAAGGCTATTTTGAGGCGAGCGCGCGTTGCGGATGAGCAGGTACAGGGCGTAGAGAAATACCAGGCGGCCCAGCCAGGGCAGGACGGGCGCAAGCCAGTCCCACGATAAACCCGCTTCGCAGACGACGACGCCCACCAGGGCGTAGAACAAGACCCCCGCCCACTTGCCCGCCGCATCCTCGGGCAAAGACTCGCCCGCGCTTCCGGCCCCACTCCGGCAGCGCCAGAGAAACTGCGCGCCCAGCGCCAGGACGCCCAAGGCGGCCCAGGGGCCGATACGACCCGCCCAGGCGGCGGCTGAGAGCGCCGCCGCGTTGAAGGCCACGTCCGAGATGGCGTCCACCTGCCCCCAGAAATAACTCCTGGCACCCGCGCGCCTCGCCAGCGGGCCGTCGATCAGGTCGCTTAAAATGGCGTATGCGTAAGCCCCGATGAGCAGAATCCGCCACTTGAGATCGGGAAAGGAATCGATGCAGTACAACGCCCAGACGAAAAGGGGAATCGCCAGGATCCGCGCGAGCGTGAGGCCCCTCGCCAGATACGCGAGCTTGTGGTTGATCGATCCCTCCCCACCCACCTGTCTTCCTCCCCGGCGGCCAAGCGCGCGAAAATGCGAAAAACCACGATCACTCTGCCTCAATCGGAGCCGCGGAAAAAGCCTCCTCGCCGGGGCGTCGCCTTTGCTCCCTGATAAGGGGTTGTTGAAAAAGTCCCTCGTCGGGGGATATTGCCTTTAGCGGGAAGGCCGCTTTCACGCGAACCCCCGACCTCCCTCTTTGAAAGCAACCCCCCCTACCCCCCCTTGTCAGGGGGGCAAGAAAGAGCAAAACCCCGGCAAGGAGGGAGCCAGAAAAAAAGAAGGCCTCCCCCCGACAGGGGGGAACAACAAAAAGACCCCCCTGACAAGGGGGGGTAGGGGGGGTTGCCTTTATCCCCTGAAAAGGGGGCTTTTCAGCGTCCCCGTCTCCTTCACCCTGAGTAGCGGCGAAGCCGCGTATCGAAGGACAATCGCGCCCGATGCGGAAGCGATTGCTCCGCTCGCCGGGAGACGCCTTCATCCTTCGATACGGCGCTTGCGCGCCTGCTCAGGACGAGGCTTTGCAACCACCCCTGCCAAGCCCTCACCCCCCCCAAGGCCTTTTCCTCCATCCTCAATTGACACGCCCGCCGCAAAGTTCTAGCTTTGGACTACCAAAACCACGTTATGAGAAACGCGCATCATCTCAAGTGAGGAATCTTCATGCCCAAGTACGCAATGGCGATCGACCTGGAATCCTGCATCGGGTGCCACGCCTGCACGATCGCCTGTAAATCCGAACACGACATTCCCATCGGCGTCTGGCGGTGCTGGGTGAAGGAAGTCGAAAAAGGCAGCTTCCCGAGCACGAGGCGGGAATTCCTGCCCGTCCTGTGCAACCAGTGCGACGACGCGCCTTGCCAGAACATCTGCCCGACGAAGGCGCTCTTCCGGCGCAAGGACGGCATCGTGGACCTGGACCCGGACTGGTGCATCGGGTGCAAGTCCTGCATCGCAGCGTGTCCCTACGATCAGCTCTTCATCGATCCCAACACGATGACGGCGGAGAAATGCAACTTCTGCGCGAACCGCCTGGAAGCGAACTTGGAGCCCGCCTGCGTGGTGGTCTGCCCCACGCAGTGCCGCGTGTTCGGCGACGTGGAGGACGCGGATTCCAAGATATCGAAACTCACCACGCAGCGCCCCTACCACGTGAGAAAACCCGAATACAACACGGCGCCCAACATCTACTATCTCGAGGGCAGCCGCCAGCTTCTCGACCCCACCGAGGCGGGCCAGTCCGGCATCTACAAGCAGGGCGAGATGGACATGGAGCGGGAAGACGTCGTGCCCGAGTGGGAGAACAAGCCCGGCGAGAGCCGCACCGTCTACGACACCTTCCACGAGGTTCCCTGGGAGACGAAGATCATCACTTATCTTTTGACCAAGGGCGCGAGCACGGGTCTTCTGGTCATCAGCCTGTTTCTGTGGATGTTCGGCTATAAAAGCTCGCTGTTCTCCTTCTGGATGCCCGCGCTGAGCGGAATCCTCCTCGCCGCCACGGGGTTCGTCCTCATCACCGACCTCAAGCGGCCCGAGCGGTTCTACTACATCATGCTGCGCTCAAACTGGGGAAGCTGGATGGCGTGGGGCACGTGGTTCATCGCGCTGGACGGCGTCTTCACCCTGCTATGGGTGCTCGGCGCGCTCTTCGGCGCGGAAGGCTTCATGAACCTCATCCTGTGGCCCACCATCCTCATGGGCGTGCTGTCCTCGATATACACGGGCTTTTTCTTCGCCCAGGCATCGGCGCGCGATTTGTGGAAAGGGAGCGAGAACACCCTCGACATCGGCGTGCAATCGGGCATCAAGGGCGCGGCCATCCTGCTGCTCTTCGCCACGCTGTTCCCGATCGCGAGTCAGGCGTCCGCCCTGAACGTCCTGGGCGGGCTGCTCGCCGTTCTCGTCCTGCTGCACCTGAGCATCCTGGTGTTCTCGATTCTCGTGCACCGCTTCGGCTCCGTGGCGCACGAGCGGGCGGTCCACCTGCTGACGAAAGGCCCGTTCAAGAACGATTTCTGGGGCGGGGCCATCGCCGTGGGATGCGTTCTCCCCCTGCTTCTATTGTGGGCGGGTGGTTTCGGCGGTTTCGGCGCGGTGCTGGCCGGCATCATGGCCATGGCGGGCGCGTATCTTTGGGACAAAATCTGGGTGAAGGCCGGACAGGCCGTTCCCCTTTCGTAATCCGGGAGTTTCAAGAACATGAGCACAAGTCATCTTCAAGTCGGCAAGGGCGCGCGCGACGTCGCCTCGCTGGGCCGCCCCGACCTGCTGGCCAAGGCCCCGCCCGCGGCGCCTGCGGGCCAACTCAACTACACGAACACGAACGGCGCCCTCACCTCCTACCCCAGCCCGGACCAATGGGACAACTGGACGGAATACGAGAGCACCAAGTGGCCGCAGAAGGTGGCGAGGAACTACGCGCTGGTCCCGACCCTCTGCTTCAACTGCGAGGCGGGGTGCGGCCTTCTGGCCTACGTCGACAAGGACGACATGAAGATCCGGAAAATCGAGGGGAACCCGCTCCACCCCGCCTCGCGCGGGCGCAACTGCGCGAAGGGCTGGGTGACGCTGAATCAGGTCTACGACCCCGACCGCATCTTCTATCCGCTCAAGCGGGTGGGCGAGCGCGGCGAGGGCAAGTGGGAGCGCGTGAGCTGGGACGAGGCGCTAGACGACATCGCCGGACGCATTAGAGAGGCGATTCTGGCGGAGCGGCGAAACGGCGTCATCTACCACGTCGGACGCCCCGGCGAGGACGGCTACATGTTCAAGACGCTCGCCGGCTGGGGCGTGGACGGCCACAACAGCCACACCAACGTGTGCAGTTCCTCCGCCCGCATCGGCCAGTTCCTCTGGAACGGGTCGGACAGGCCCTCGCCCGACTTCACCAACGCCGACGCCATCCTGCTCATCAGCAGCCATCTGGATACGGGCCACTACTACAACCCCTCGGCCCAGCGCATCATCGAGGCGCAGACGAGCGGGGCGAAACTCATCGTCATCGACCCCAGGCTCTCCAACACGGCGGCCAAGGCCGACTACTGGCTGCCCGCCTACAGCGGAACCGAGAGCGCGATCCTGCTCGCCATCGCGCGCTACCTGCTCGACACCGGGCAGTTCGACGCGCAGTTCGTCGAGGAATGGTTCAACTGGACCGAATACATGCGCACCATCCACCCCGACGAAGAGGCGAGTTTCGATAACTTCATCGAGAAGCTGAAACAGGAATACGCCGAGTTCACCTTCGAGTACGCGGCGGAAGAAACAGGCGTATCCGCCGACTTGATCGCCGAAGTGGCACAGGTCGTCGCCCGCGCCGGAAGCAGGCTTTGCGTGCACGTATGGCGCGCCGCCGCCACCGGTAACCTCCACGGCTGGCAGGTGTCGCGCTGCCTGCACTTTCTCCCCTCGCTGACGGGCGCGGTGGGCACGGTGGGCGGAACCCACCTGGCGAGCACGCACAAGTTCGTGCCCAAACACCCCAACCCCGCGCCGGGTCCCAAGGAATGGAACGAGCTTCTCTTCCCCCGGGAATACCCCCTCGCGTTTTTCGAGATGAGCTTCCTGATGCCCCATCTCGTCAAGGACAAGGGCCACAGCGTCGACGTCTACTTCACGCGGGTCTACAACCCGGTGTGGACGAACCCCGACGGCTTCATGTGGGTGGAGATGCTGAAAGACCACGACAAGATAGGCTGCCACGTCGCCCTCACTCCCACCTGGAGCGAGACGGCGTGGTTCGCGGACTACATTCTGCCCATGGGCAACGCCACGGAGCGCCACGACAACCAGAGCCAGGAGACGCACCCCACGAAATGGGTGGGCTTCCGCCAGCCCGTGCTCCGCGCGCTGCGCGAAAAGATGGGCGAGACGTTCGAGAGCTCGCGCGAGACGAACCCCGGCGAGGTGTGGGAGGAGGACGAACTCCACATCGAACTCTCCTGGCGCATCGACCCCGACGGCTCGCTCGGCATCCGCCAGTATTTCGAGAGTCCCTACAGGCCGGGCGAGAAGATTACGGTGAACGAATACTATCAGTGGATGTTCGAGAACGGCGTTCCGGGACTGCCCGAGGCCGCCGAGAAGGAAGGTTTGACGCCGCTCGAATACATGCGCAAATACGGCGTCTTCGCCGTACAGGAAAACGTGTACGAACCCCACATGCACGAGCTGTCGGACGAAGCCATGCACGACGCCCACGTGGACGAGGCGACGGGGTCGGTCTGGAAAGACGGCGCGCTCATCGGCAACATGAGCCGGGGAAGAGCGAGAGAGGGTTTCCACACGCCGTCCAGGAAACTCGAGTTCTACAGCCCGACCATGGCCGCCTGGGACTGGGGCGATGAGGCCATACCCAAGTACATGAAGACCCACGTCTACTGGCGCGACATGCAAAGGGAGAACAACGAGTTCGACCTGCTGCCGAACTATCGCCTCGCCACCCTCATCCACACGCGCTCGGCCGTGAAGTGGCTCTACGAGATCACCCACAACAACCCGCTGTGGCTCCATACCGACGACGCCGCGCGCCTGGGACTTGCCACGGGCGACCTGGCGAAGGTCGAGACTGCGATAGGTCATTTCGTCACGAGATGCTGGGTGACGGAGGGGCTTCGGCCCGGCATCGTCGCCATGGCGCATCACCTGGGCCGCTGGCGTCTGAGCGAGGAGCAGGGCGCGCCCAAGATCGCCTCCGCCGTCGTTCGCCTCGACGAGAAGGGTGACGGGGAATACACCATGCGCCAGGTCCACGGCGTCCAGCCCTTCAAGAGCGACGACCCCGACACCGAGCGCATCTGGTGGCGCGAGGTGGGCGTGAACCAGAACCTCACCTTCCCGGTCAACCCCGACCCGGTGAGCGGGATGCACTGCTGGCACCAGAAGGTGCGGGTGACGAAGGCGGGGGCGGCGGATCGCTACGGCGACATCAGCGTCGACACGAAGAAGAGCTTCGAGCACTACAAGCAATGGCTCGAGATGACGAAGCCGGCCCCCGGCCCCGACAACCTCAGGCGTCCGCTGTGGTTCGCCCGGCCCAACAAGCCCCAGGCCGAGGCCTACACCATCTCCGAATGAGCCTCCGCTGGAAGCGCCGCGCCTCAGGCGCTGAATACGCCGAGCAGGCGAGGCTCCGCGCCCAACTCTACCGGGTGCAGGCCCGGGCGATGCTCGACCCGCTCGACGCGGAACTCGCCGGGTTCCTGCGCGAGAACTACCCGTTCCTCCTCCCCGAAGGATTCGAGGCCACCGAAGCGGCCCTCCAGGAACTCCGGGTCGATTTCACGAACCTCTTCGTGCTCTCCTCCCCTCCCTACGAAGCCGCCCTGATGGATGAAAGCGGGCACCTGAACTCGAAGCGGACGGATGCGGTCGCTGATTTCTACCGGGCGTGCGGCTACAACCCCGGACGGGGCAGCGAGGGCCTCGCCCACCCCAGCGTGCTGGCGATGGACCACCTGAGCGTGGAACTCGAATTCCTGGCCCGGCTCGCCACGGAAGAGGCGGACGCCTGGGAGGAGGGAGACGCCGGCCTCGCGCGGGAGAAACTCTCCTTGAGCGCGCGCTTCATGGACGAGCACCTCATGCGCTGGATGCCCGTCTACACGTCGAGCATGGAAGAGGACGCGGAAACGCACCTCTACCGCGAACTCGCCGGGTGGATACGCGAATTCGCCTTCTCGGACAGGAAATACATCGCCGGGATACTGTAATAAGGCAGAGCGTCGGTTCGGAGCCACGCGGGTTTTTCCCGCCACCCCGCCTCACCCTGAGTAGCGGCCCTTCGACAGGCTCAGGACAGGCTCCCTCGACTTCGCTCGGGGCAGGCTCCGCCGTCCTCCTCACCTTCCTCACCCTGAGTAGCCGCCGAAGGCGGCGTATCGAAGGGCGCGGGGAGTCGAACACCTCGCGACGGGTGAGAGGGCATCCTTCGATACGCGGCTCCGCCGCTACTCAGGATGAGGGTTCGGAGGTTCCGCGAAACCCGCTGCCGCGCCGGTCGGGTTAAACCCTCCCGCATTGGAATTATTCAACAGCCCTATGAAACTTCCTCTTGCATGGCGCGCGCCCACTTCCGGGCCTGTTTGAGGTGGCGCCTGAGTTCTCGTGTCTTCTTCGTCCAGCCGCTCCACGCGGTTTTGGACGGCGGGCACGCCTTCGCCCATGCGCGGTATCTGGCGAGGTTCTCCTCCGCCACCCCGTCGATGCGCGAGAGCAACTCCTGCACCCGGCCGTCCGAACCCGCCTCGCGGAAGAGATTCTCCAGCATCCTGGCGCGGTTCTGAACGCCCGCGCGCAGGCCCATCTCCCCCGCAAGAGCGCGGATGCGGCTTCTCGTGAGAAAAATGCCCGAGCGGGCGGGCGTCACGAGAAATTCGGCCAGCTCGTGGAGGTTCCCGCGTTCGAATGTGCGCGTGATGTCGGTGCTCATGGCGCGCCATATTACGCCAAAACGCGGCGGATGACACCGCCCGGAGGATTTCCGCGCAAATCCGGCGACCAGAGGGGGCTGCCAAAAAAGTCCCCTTTCCAGAGGATAAAGGCAACCCCCCCTACCCCCCCTTGTCAGGGGGGCAAGAAAAAGCAAAACCACCTCGGCCCGGCGGCGGGCGTCGCCTTTTTTCATATCCCTCACCTGCCGGGGCGCCGGTCTTTTTTACCCCCCTG
>JAJDYR010000034.1 GCA_022825065.1 bacterium | reverse complement strand
GTCATGACACAGGCTGCCCTTGCTGGCCGGGTTCTGCTCGTCGATGAAGCGGTAGCGGCCCTCGTCCGCGCCCTCGGGAAGGTTCACGCCCTTCGCCCGGCCTACCAGAAAGACCTCGCGCATCGTCTCGCGCATCATGTTTCGCGTGCCCTCGTAGGCCATGATCTCGCCGATAGTGGAGCGCGTGAGCGCCGTCATGCCGCCGACCGCGCAGATGAAGATGAACTTCGTCCAAAGCTCCGCCTCGATGTCTTCTGAATATACCGCGTTGATCTCAGCGTCTTTCAGCTCGGCCAGTATCGCATCGCCGCGCCCGCTCGCGCCGCCGCTCATCTCGCCGAAAACCATTCGCCTCGGCCCCCCGATCTGCCGGATGAGGCCAGGCCCCGCGATGGAAGTGAATATGTAGGCCGCGCCGCCCATCACGCGCTCGGCACCATAGACGGCCGCCAGTTTCTCTTCGCCCGCCACGCCGTTTTGCAGGTTGATGATGGCGGTGTCCGGGCCGACCATGGGCGCGATGGCGGGAACGGCGGCTTCGTCGGCGGTCGTTTTCACGCAATAGAGGATGACGTCGCATACGCCCGCTTCCGCAGGCGAGTCCGTAAACACTCCATCGCGCACGCTGAATTCACCGGGCGCGACGCTCACCACGCGAAGCCCCTCTTTCCGCATGGCTTCCAGGTGCGTTCCGCGCGCGATGAAGGCGACGTCCTTGCCGCCCCTCGCCAGCATGGCCCCGAAATAGCCGCCCACGCCCCCTGTCGCCATGATTCCGAAACGCATGTTCGATCCTTCCTGTAAAGACTCGGTTCCCGCCGTGCATGGAAAAAGAAAAAGGAGGAAAGCCCGGGCTCTCCTCCTTTTGGTTGTACCAGAATCTCGGGGTTTTCGTCAGGAGGTGGTCTCCGCCTCCTTTTCGAGGTCTTTATCCGCCTGGCCGTTCGGCGGCGACGCCTCCGCTTGCGCCGGGGCGTCATCCCGCTCGGCCCCCTCGTCCGCATGGCCGTTTGCGCCGCCATTCGTATGTCCGTTCGAGTGGCCGTTTGCATGTCCGTTCGACGGCGGCGCCTCGGCCTCGGCTTCGAGTGCGACTATCTCTTCCTGGCCTTCCGCCGGCCCCCAGTCGATCCGCTCGGTCATTTCGAACTCCTCGGGCTTCGGCATGTCCGAGAGGCTCTTGAAGCCGAAATGCTCCAGGAACTGCGGCGTGGTGCCGTAGACGATGGGCCTGCCCACGACGTCGCGCCTTCCGAGGATGCGGATGAGGCCGCGCTCGAGCAGGGTGTTCAGCACGCCGCCGCAATCCACCCGCCGGACCTCTTCGATTTCCGCTTTGGTCATGGGCTGCTTGTAGGCCAGGATGGCCAGGGTTTCGAGCGCCGCCTGGGACAGTTTGGTTTTTTTCGCCGTTTTCAGGAACCGTTTGACCCAGGGTGAGAATTCCGCGCGCGTGCACAGGCGGAAGCCCTCGGCCACTTCGATGATCTGCAGGGTTTTTTCCCGGTATTCCTCGACCAGTTCGCCCAGGAGTTTTCGGACGACTTTGGCGTTCACGTTGGAGACGCCCTTGAACAGGAAAGAGATGTCCCGCGGCCTGAGCGGCTCGCTCGCGACGAAGAGAATGGATTCGATGATTTTTTTCGCCTCGCCCGGGTCCATGACGAGAGGCGCGTCCTTGTCGACTTCTCCGGCTTCCTCATCTTCGGACGCATCTTCGGCCATCCCGGCGTGCTCTTGCGACTCATCGATCTCGAAGAGCGTATGCTGGCGAGGCTCCTCCATGGCTTCCATCTGATGCTCCGCCAGAGCCCTGGCCGCGGCGTCCGGGGGTGACGCCTCATCTTCCTCGAGTTCATAGGGAACGCCGGTTTCCACCTGCGCTGTTTCCTGGATTTCCGGTTGTGGATCATTCATCACGCACCGCCTTTGTAATTCGGATTTCACCGAAATTGGACGCCTGTTGCGCCACGACGAGATTTCCCTTGATGAGTTCGAGGAGCGCCAGGAATATCGCCACCACTTCCAGTATGCGCCTCGTCTGGAACAATGAATGAAAAAGGATACCCTCTTTCCCTGCGTCTTCGAGGGTATCCAGCAGCTTGGTTCTCATGTCGGCGACTTCGAGTTCATCGATGTCCACGAGATGGATGCCCTCTTCCCCGATGGATTCGATGAGGTGCTGCATGGCGCTGATGAGGTCGAACACCGTGACTTGCAGTTCGGGCGTTTCTTCTTCCTCGTCCTCTTCCAGCAGGAGAGGGTCGGCGCCACGCGTATAGAGCCAGGATTGCTCCTCTTCGGCATGGCGGAACACCTGGCTGATTTTCTTGAATTTCTGGTATTCGATGAGTTGACGCTGGAGTTCCTGGCGCAGGACTTCGGGGTCTTCCTCTTCCGCGTCGTCCTCGGTCCGCGGCAGAAGCGTTCTGCTCTTGATGTAAACCAGGTAGGAGGCCATGACGAGGTATTCCGACGCCAGGTTGATGTTCAGCTTTTTGAGGAGTTCCACGTATTTCAGGTACTGATCCGTGATGAAGGCGACAGGAATATCGTGGATGTCCAGCTTGTGCTCGCGCACCAGGTGGAGCAGGAGTTCGAGCGGTCCTTCGAAGACATCGATTTTGACGTTGAATCGTTCGGAATCATCGGAAGCCCCGGAGGCGGTTTCCCGGCCCTCGGTGTGGTCTGACTCGGGCGTACGCGCCGTCTCCAGGATTTCCCAGTTATCGGGGTTTCCCGCGGACATGTCGCTGCCCCAGGGCAGATCGGCGAAGTCGGTCGCCTCTGAAGGCGCAACCACGCCCTCTGGCGGTGGTTTATTTTCTTGGGGATTCATGCTCACCCCGGATGGGCGGACCGAGCGGTCTTTTCCGGGCAATTTCACGAGCCCACGGGCGGTGAGGCTCTCCATCGCCCTGGAGTTACTCACAAGCCTAGGAAAGATGGGTGATCTTGTCAAATGCAAAAAATCGGGTTTTTCAGGAAATTCAATCCGTTATGGATGAACTTCAGGACGCGTCGGCTCGTCCGCCTTGAGGGGCGCGCCCCTCTGGGGGATAATCGGGATTGCGATTATCCAAGCGAAGGAGAATCAATGGCAGGCAAAATCATGTCTCTCACGGAAGCGGCGGCCCTGGTGCAGGATGGGGATTTGCTCGCCCTGGGCGGAAACGCGCTTACGAGAATTCCCGCCGCCTTCGTCCGGGAACTCGCCCGCCGGCGGCGGGAGGGTTTGCGTCTGGTGAAGACGGCCGGCGCCTATGACGTCGACCTGCTGTGCGCGGCGGGGGCCGTGGCCCAGACGCAGACGGGCTACGTGGGATTCGAGAACCTCTTCGGTCTCGCTCCCTCCTACCGCCGGGGCGTGGAGGAAGGCAGCGTGCGGGCGGTCGAACACGCCTGCTCCACGGTCATCGCGGGTCTCCGGGCCTCCGCCTACGGTCTGCCGAGCCAGCCCGTGGCGGGCCTGGACGGGAGCGACGTGGCGGCGCATACGGGTTTCCGGCAGGTGAAAGACCCCTACACGGGCGAGTCGGTCTACATGGTTCCCGGAATCAGGCCGAGGTTCGCGATTCTCCATGTGACGTATGCCGATGCGGAGGGGAACGCGCGGATAGAGGGCGGCGCGTTCGAGGACGTGCTGATGTCCAGAGCGGCCGAGTCGGTGATCCTCACGGCGGAGCGGATCGAGGAGACCGCGTTTTTCGTCGAGAAACCCGACAGAACGGCGGTTCCCGCCTTCATGGTGCAGGCGGTGGTTCACGCGCCGGGAGGCGCCCGGCCCGGGGGATGCCACCCATTCTACGATATCGACGAGGACGCCGTGGGCGCGTACCTCGATTCGGCGTCCGGCGCGGAATCCCTGCGCGCTCATCTCGATTCCTGGGAGGAGCGCGATTACGCGGGAAGCGCGGCGGTCTCCGGGGACGTTGTATGAGCACTGCCTTGCGCGAAGGTGCGTCCGAGGAGGTGCGCGCCGCCGCCGACAGGATGGCGGTTTTTCTCTCCAGATTCATCCGCGACGGGGAACTCGTGTTCCACGGCGTGGCATCTGCGCTGCCGATGGCGGCGATGGTCATGGCCCGGAACACCCATGCGCCGAACCTGACCTACCTGAACATACCGGGCGGTGTGGACCCCAGGCCCTCTTTTCTTCCCGGCTCCACCGTGGCGCGGCAGCTCATGGAGGGTGCGCTTTCATATTTCACCCTCACGGAAATTTTTGATCTGTCCGCCCGGGGCAAGCTCGGACTCGCGTTTCTGGGAGGTGCGCAAATCGATGCACAGGGCGACATGAACCTCTCCTTCATCGGAGACCCTGCTGCGCCCAATGTGCGTCTTCCGGGCGGCGCGGGCAGCGCGCACATTCTGCCCACGGCCAGGCGAACCGTGCTGTGGCGGACGGTTCACGACGCGAAGAGCTTTCCAGAGCGTTGCGATTTCGTGACCGCTTCGGGCAACGTGGATGCGGTGGTGACCCCCTTGTGTATTTTTGAGAAGGTGGACGGTCGTCTCCGGGTCAAGACGATTCACGAGGGCGTGACGCCGGACGCCTTGCGCGCGGCCACGGGGTTCGACCTCGGTGATTTGGAGCGCGCCTCCACCACGCCTGAACCAACGGATGCCGAGCGCGCCGCTCTCACCGCCGCAGACCCCGAAGGTGTCCGCCTGCGCGAATTCATCTGAAGCGGAAATTTCCCTTCATGCCGCAGAAAAAATTCGACGCCGTGGGGATCGGCTTGAATTCCGTGGATCAGTTCTGCGTGGTGCGCGAATATCCGACAGCGAACACGAAGAGCGGCATTCTGGAGACGGCGCGCGAAGGCGGCGGCCAGGCGGCGACGGCCATGGCGGCGCTGGCGCGCCTGGGTTTGCATGCGGCCTACATCGGCGCGGTGGGCGACGACGAGGCGGGCGCTTTTTCCCTCGCGAGCTTGAGGGCCGAGGGCGTGAACGTGGAAGGCGTCGTCACGCAGCGAGGACGCGCGAGCCAGTTCGCCCTGATCATCGTGCAGCGGGAAGGCGAGGGGGAGGAGAAAGGAGCGCGGACGATCCTCTGGCGGCGTGAGGTTTCGCTAGACCCCGAAGACGTGCGCGAGGAGATCGTTCGCGCGGGCCGCGCCCTTCATCTGGATGGCCACCACGTCGAGGCGGAAATCGCAGCCGCACGGTGGGCGCGCGAGGAGGGTTCGCCCGTGTTCCTGGATGCGGAGCGCGCGCCCGAGGGAATCGAAAACCTCATTGAATTAACAGATTACCTGATCGCGGCGGAGGATTTCCCCGCACTTTTCACCGGCGTTTCCGAGCACCGCGAAGCTTTGCGACGGCTCCACGCAATGGGACCCGGGGTGGTGGGCGTCACCCTGGGCGCGCGCGGCGCGCTCGCATACGACGGAACGCGGTTTTACGAATCGCCGGGCTTTCATGTGGACGTTCTCGACACCACCGGGGCGGGCGATGCGTTTCATGGCGGATTCCTGTACGGCGTATTGCGCAAGATGGGTCTTGAGGATACGTTGCGCTTCGCAAACGCGGTCGCCGCGATGAACTGCACCACCCTCGGGGGAAGGGCCGCACTCCCCCGCCTGAGCGAGGTGGAAGCCTTTCTGCGGGCGAATTCACCACGGGAAAGCCCATGAAGCGCATACTCGAAAATTCTTGCGCCGCCCTCGCGGTGGTTTGTTTCTCTCTGATTCTGGTCGGCTGCGATCTGCTGCCCGAACTCGGCCCGCCGAAAGATTCCGTCTCGGGCGTCATCCGGATGAGCGGGAATCTTCCCGTAAAGGCGTGGCGCACGCGCACGCTCTTCATCATCGTGGAGCGCGAGGGAGGCGGTCCGCCGCTGGCCGTGCAGCGCCTGGTGGAGACGCGGTTTCCCTACCGATACGTCATCACGAAAGACGACATGATGATTCGCGGGCAAGGGTTCTCAGGGCGCATTCGCGTGCGCGCCCGCCTCGATGCGGACGGCGTTCCGGGGCCGCTGGTCAAGGGCGATTTCGAGGGAAGAGCGCCGGGCGTGGTTTCCGTGGGGGCCAAGAACGTGGACGTGGTGATCGACCGGATCGGAACCGCGCCTCCGCCGAAGGTGGCGAAGAAATCTCCCCCGAAGCCCGCTCCGCCTCAGGAGGCGACTCCACCAGCGGCGGAAGGGAGCAAGACGATTCGCGGCGTGG
The DNA here is from genome assembly GCA_022825065.1 of bacterium. Taxonomy (GTDB): domain Bacteria; phylum UBA8248; class UBA8248; order UBA8248; family UBA8248; genus Bin107. The sequence goes on along the minus strand of JAJDYR010000034.1, from coordinate 66,716 downwards.
TTCGCGTCGCGCCAGCCCTGGCGGAAAAGGCGAAGGGCAAGGCGGCGATTTTCATCATCGCGCGCGGGAAACAGCCCGGTCCGCCGCTGGCCGTTATGCGTATACTCAACCCCCGCTTTCCCCTGGAGTTCACCATGGGCGAGCAAAACGTGATGATGCAGGGTGCGGCGTTCGCAGGCGAGGTCAGCCTCGTCGCCAAGCTGGACGCCGACGGGAAGGTCGGGACGCAGCCGGGCGATATTTTCGGCGGCGCGCGCGGGCCGGTGCAGGTGGGCGCGCGCGGCGTGGAGATCGTTCTCTCGCAAGAAGCGAAGGGCGAAGCCGCGCAAAGGCCCACGCAGGCGCAAGGGGGGGGAGACGTGATTTCGGGCGTGATCGAGGTCGTTCCCGACTTGCAGGACAAGGCCGAAGGCAAGCCCGTCTTGTTCCTGATCGCGCGCAAGGGCGGTGGAGGCCCCCCGCTGGCGGTCGTGCGCGTGGCGAACCCCCGCTTCCCGCTGGCGTTCGAGATTTCGAAGCGGAACGTGATGATCCCGGGCGTCCCGTTCGAGGGGATGGTTTCGCTCTCGGCGCGCCTCGACGCGGACGGCTCGGCGGGACCAGCAGGCGCGGGCGACCTCGAGGGCCGCACGGCTCAACCGGTAAGAGTGGGGGAGAAGAACGTGCGCATCGTGATCGACAAGGCGTTTTAATAAGGCTTGGACCGTAGCGCTTCCGCTGACCGGGATGCGCGTCGTCTCGTTTACGCTTTATAACAATCGAGTTGATGGCCGCGCGCTCTGGCGCGGCGGCGGCAAAGTGTGCATAATCGGCCCTCGAAAATTCCGAGAATCTATTTCTGAGCGAAATTAGGTTTTACCTCATCCACGTACCGATAAGGAGAAGTCCAGGTGATCATCGACCCCCATGCCCACATCGCTCCCGAGAGTTTCATCGAAGACGTACGCCAGGGCCGTTTCGGCGAAGCCGTGACCATCGAGGCGGGCGACCCGTGGGAACTGCTCGTCACGAAAAACACCGTCCTCGGCGAGGAGCGGATCCACAAGAACCCGCTGCCGAAAGAAACCTATGACGTCGAGATGCGCCTGAGCGACATGGACAACAACCAGAACGTCGACGTGCAGATACTCTCCGTCGTTCCGCCGATGACGCACTACGCGCTCGACGCAGGGCTGAACAGGGAACTCTCCGCGTCGCTGAACGATGCGCTCACCGCGCTCACGAAAGAACACCCCGAGCGCTTCCTGTGCATGGCGCAGATTCCGCTCCAGGACCCCGAAGCCGCGGCGGCCGAACTCGACCGCGCGGTGAAAAACGGCCACCTGGGTTGCCAGATCGGCTCGAACGTCGCGGGCAAGAACCTGGACGATCCGGCGCTCGACGCCGTCTGGGCGAAGGCGTGTGAGCACGACGTGCCGATCTTCATTCACCCGGTGGACGTCATGGGCATCAACGACAGGCTCAAGGACTATTACCTGAGAAACTTCATCGGCAACCCGCTCGACACGACGATATCCATCGCCTGCCTCATCTTCGGCGGCGTGTTCGACCGCTTCCCGAACATCAAGTTCCTCGTCTCGCACGTGGGCGGCTTCGTGCCCTGGATCCGGGGCCGCTGGCAGCACGGCTACGGCGAGCGCAGGGAACCCAAGGTGCACGGCGCGAAAGACCCCGAGCAGTATTTCGGCAAGATTTATTACGACACCATCATCCACAACGCGGATTCCTTCGAGTTCGCCGTGAAAACGCTCGGCGTGGACCGGATTCTCTACGGCACGGACTATCCCTTCGACATGGGCTATCTGGCCGGGGCGAAGGAGATTCCCGGCCTTTCGCGCTTCTCGGCGGAAGAGCAGGAACAGATGCTCTACGGGAACGTGAAGAAGCTCTACAAGCTGGACGTGTAAGACCTGAAGCTGAGAAAACGGCTCGACTATCGTGCGGCGAGGGGGCCCGGGAGGGCCTCCTCCCTTTATAGATAAGAGAAGAGACGAAGATGACGGCGATCGATCCCCACACCCATATCTACCCGGAGCAGTTCATCGCGGACGTGCGCGCGGGCCGCTTCGGACGCACCGCGTCGATAGAGGCCGACGAGCACGGCGAGTGGCTCATCACGCGCGGAAAGGTTCTGGGACGCGACTCGGAACTCAGGAACAAGCTCACGCCTCTTTACTATGAGTTGGAACCCCGCTTCGCCGACATGGAGCGGATGGGCGTCGCGCACCAGGTGCTCTCCATCGGCCCCGCCATGACGCTCTATACGCTCGAGGCGGAGGCGAACAAGGAACTGGCCGCCTCGCTGAACGACGGCCTGAGCGCGCTGGCGAAGAAGTATCCCGACAAGTTCTCCTGCATGGCCACGGCGCCCCTCCAGGATCCGGAAGCCGCAGCTGTGGAACTCGAGCGCGTGGGCGCGAACGGCCACCTGGGCGTGATGATCGCCTCGAACGTGGCGGGCAAGAACCTCGACGATCCGGGTCTGGACGTCTTCTGGGCGAAGGCGGAGGCGCTCGATATGCCCGTGTTCGTGCATCCCACGAACGTGCTGGGCGGAGGCGACCGCCTCCAGGATTTCTACCTGAGGAATTTCATCGGCAACCCGCTCGACACAACGGTTGCGGTCGCGTGCCTCATCTTCGGCGGCGTGATGGACAGGTTCCCGGGGCTTCGTTTCTATCTCTCCCACGTGGGCGGCTTCGTGCCCTGGATCAGGGGCCGCTGGCAGCACGGCTACGGCGAGCGCAGAGAACCCAGGGTGCACGGAGCCAAGGACCCCGAGCAGTATTTCGGCCGCTTCTACTACGACACCATCATCCACAACGCGGACTGCTTCGAGTTCGCGGCGAAGACGCTGGGTGCTGAGCGGATTCTCTACGGCACGGATTATCCGGCGGATATGGGATATCACCAGCCCGCGCGGGATATTCCGGGCCTGAATCGTCTCTCCGAATCCGAGCAGGAGATGATCCTCACGACCAACGCCAGGCGCGTGTACCGCCTATCGGTATAGGGGCTGGACAAAGCGCCGTCCGGGTGTAAAATTCAGGTAAGTGTTCCAGTTCGAGTCGATTCAACTGCAAAGGGGATGTTCCGATGGAGGAAACCCGGTTCCATATGGGCGACAGGGTGCGCGTCAAGGAGATGTACCCCGACGGTCATCACCGAACGACGTATTTCGTGAAGGGAAAAACGGGCGTCATCAACCGATATTTCGGCAAATACAAGAATCCTGAGAATCTCGCCTACGGCGGCGACGGCCTGCCGCTCAGGGAACTCTACTGGGTGGAGTTCGACATCAACGATCTGTGGGATCACCAGGCGGGAAAAAAACAGGACAAACTCTATATCGAAATTTATGAACATTGGCTGGAGCCGGTCTAGGCGAATCCACCGGCTCCCCCGTGAGCGAGGAGCACACCATGGCGCACTCACACGATCATCACAACGGCGGACATGTTCACCACCACGGCGACCATCCCCACACCTACAGCCAGGATCCTTCTGCGCATAACGCGCGGATGCAGTCCGACGACGCCTACCGCGAAGGAGCCGTGGCCCAGGTCGAGCACGATCTGGACTACTACCAGGTGCGCATGATGGCGCTGATGAACATCCTCCGCGAGAAGGGCCTTCTCACGACGGATGAGATGCGGCGCGCGGTCGAGGAGATCTACGGCCAGAGCCCCGCCATCGGTTCGCGCATCATCGCGCGCGCCTGGGTGGATGAGGGCTTCAAGGAGAGGCTCCTGGCGGACGCGGACGCCGCCTGCGGCGAGATGGGCGTCGACACCACGGGCATCAACCGCGTGGTGGCGCTCGAGAATACCGACACGACCCGCTACATGGTGGTGTGCACGCTGTGTTCGTGCTACCCGAGGCAAATCCTCGGACAGCCCCCCACCTGGTACAAGAGTTTCCCCTATCGCTCGAAAGCCGTGACGGACCCGAGGGGAACCTTGAAGGACATGGGTTTCGACGCGCCCGACGACGTGGAGCTCATCGTCATCGACTCGAACGCGGATTGCCGCTATCTCATCATCCCCCAGCGTCCGGCGGGAACCGAGGACTGGACCGAGGCGCAGCTCTTCCAGCTCGTGACGCGCGATTCGATGATCGGCGTGGGCGATCCCCTGACGCCCGAGCAACTCGAAGAAGCCGTGCAGGCGTCGGGGCAGGCCGGCTGAACACAGTCTCGATCTTTCCACGCGGCGGGGGCGGAATCCCCCGCCGCTTTTTTTCGGGACGGAGAGCGGTTGGCCTCGAGAGGGAGCGTCTCGTCTTAAGATTCGGGCGGCGTCACGAACCAGGTTGACAAAACCGCCACTTCACTTTATAAGTGTTGTACGGTCGGGAGGGCTGTGAGTTACACGGTCCGCTGTGGACAGGTTCCACACCCGGCTGTTTTTTGTCTAGGTCGCCTCTCTAGGAAAATATGTACCTTCTCTATATCGACGGTTCCGGCTCGGTCAAAAACCCGAACGAAGAGTATTTCATCCTCGGCGGCGTCTCCGTATTCGAGCGCCAGATATTTCACTTGATCAAGCGCATGGACGAATTCGTCGAGTCCCTGAACCTTGGTTCTTCTCCCGAAGACATAGAACTTCATGCGAGCGTTATCGCAAACGGTAAGGAAAACCCCTGGAAGGGGATTTCAAGAAAAGCTCGTCTGCAAATCATCGAAGATGCTCTGGAAATTGTTCAGGCAAGTCATTGGAGCATTGGTCTGTTTGCGATTGCAGTTCATAAAGAACGGTGCGCTCCCAATGACCCGGTGGAATACGCTTTCGAAGAGATATGCAGCCGCTTTAACTATCAGTTGCGCCGCATTTATCATCGATCCGGTAGAAACGAGGAAGGGAAACAACGTGGCCTCGTCGTCATGGACAAGTCGAACTATGAGAGCGCGCTTCAGAGCCTCGCCCGTACGTTTCGCGTTCAGGGAACGCGCTGGGGAGAACTCCGAAATATGGCGGAAGTGCCGCTCTTTGTCGATTCGCAAGCCTCGCGCATCATCCAGATTGCCGATCTCGGCGCATGGGCCGTTTGGCGAAGGTACGAGTTTCAGGACACCCGATACTTTGACAAAATCGTGTCCAGGTTCGATTCGGAGGGCGGCGTGCTGCACGGGCTCGTTCACTTCGGACCCAGGGGCGAAAATTGCCATTGCCCCGCATGCCTTTCTCGCGCTGTGCGTGATACGGTGGGACAATAACCGCTGTATTGAATCAGCCTCTTTTCGAGCTCGCCTGATCACAGGCGCGACTTTTCCATGCGGCGGGGGCGGAATCCCCCGCCGCTTTTTTTCCGGGATGAGAACGAATGCCCTCGCCTCGTGTCATCGCGATCCAGTTCGACGGTCTGCGCGCGGACGCCCTGAGTGAGGAGAGAACGCCGAATCTCCTCGCCGCGGCGGAACAAGGCGCGTGGTTTCGGAACCACCGCAGCACGTTTCCCACCTCGACGAGAGTCTGCGTATCGAGCCTCGCCACCGGCGTCTACCCCGAAAAGCACGGCCTTCCGGGCAATTCGCTCTTCTCGCGCGATTTGGGCGAAACCATCACGACGGGGCGCCATGAGAACCTCCTCGCCTGGGAGCGCGCCATGGGCGGGCGTCTGCTCTTGCGGGACACCTTTTTCGAGCGGGTGGGCGGCGTCATCATCAGCGCGGCGTCGAGCGGTTCCGCCTGGCTCTGGAACGCCGGCCGCGCAGCATGCCTGATCCACCCCGTTGCGGCGTATCCTGCCGGGGAGCGCGAAAAAATCAAGGAACATGGAGAAATCCCTCCTGCCGGCGAGCCCGATCTGGATCGCTGCGCGTGGGCGCTCGACCTGGCGCTCGATTACGTGATCCCGAAACTCGCGCCCGCCGTGCTCGTGGTTCACCTGAGCGAGCCGGACAGCACGCAGCATCACCAGGGCGCCGCGGGGGAGGTTCACCGCGAGGCGCTCGAAGGAGTGGACAGGCTGTTCGGCGCATTCCGGGAGAGGTTTCAGGCGGAACACGATGATTGGGCGCAGACGAACCTTCTCCTGTTCTCGGATCACGGCGTCGTGACGACGGCGGGAATGATCGACCTGGAAGCGGAACTTGGCGATCTCCCCGGCCGAGGTGAAAGTTGGCAGGCGGCGCATAGCGAGGGGGCCGCTCTTTTCTACGCCGAGTCGGATAAGACACTTCTGGAACTGGTCTCGTTTTTGCGGACGAAAGAATGGGCCGGGCCATTGTTCTCGAAAAGTGGGGAAGGAGCGGAGGGCGCGCTTCCGGGGACGATGGCCTTAGAGCTAGTGGGCTGCGGCGGACCCCGCGCGCCCGATTTGCTCATGGGCTTTCAGTGGGGCGATGGGTTTTTGCAAGGCGAGAACCGCGAGGGAGCGCTCCCCGGCTGGGGGTATTCATCGGCCAACAACAAGGGAAGCGGTGGAACGCACGGCTCGTGCAGTCCGTATGAGCTTCGCAACTTCCTGATTGCGCAAGGCCCCGCTTTTCCGGCGGGAATTCGCGTGGACGCGCCGACGGGCAACATCGATCTGGCTCCCACGATCCTCTCCCTGATGGGGGAGAAAGTTCCCGGCGGCCTCGATGGCGAGGTGTTCACCAAAATGCCCCGGGCGAGGGGAGAAGAGCGAATCTACCGGGTGGAATCGAAAGGCTTCGCGCAGACCCTATCGCGGGCAGAGGTGGACGGGCGGTTTTACCTCAACTTCGCAAGGTTGGAGAAAGCGTAAAGTTGATAGGGTTGTTGAGAAACCCCGTGTGCGTCGGAATGAACCACTCCCCCCCTTGAGGGGGCTGTTGAAAAAGCCCTCGTCGAAAGGCAACCCCCCCTACCCCCCCTTATCAGGGGGGTATAAAAAGGCGATGCGCTCCCGCAGGGCTGAGAGGGGTTTGCTTTTTCTTGCCCCCCTGACAAGGGGGGGTAGGGGGGGTTGGTTTTATGGGATTTCCCTTTCAAGGGAGTTGCCATTACCCTCTCACGGGCTTTTTCAACAAGCCCGTTATAGACGTCGCGCGCAGGGTAGTAGGCACACCCCATGCGCTCGCCTAACGCCCCGAGTCCGTATACGCGGCGCGTTCCTCGTCCTTGAAGTCGTCCAGCAGGTTGTGTCCGCCCTCTTGCCCCTGGCGGACGGAGAAGATGGGCGGCGGCACGTCGGGACGCCATTTGGTGGCCTCGGGCGGCTCGGGCCACTCATAGGGCAGGTGTCGGTAGGCGTTGGGCGCCTGCGCCTCTTCGAGCAGCGCGGCCATGTCCTCGCAAATCAGGCGTTGCCCCGCGTAATCACCCACGACGCCCAGTTGCCGCCCGAAGGGATACTGGACGAACACCGCTCTCGGCACGCAGACGCGCTCGGTGGTCTCGGGCACGTTGGAGATGATGACGGTGGCGATGCCCGCCTTTTCGATTTCGCGCTGAAGCAGTCCGCCGGACCGGTTGCAGAGCGGTCAGACCGGATAGAGGAAAGCCGCGTCCACGCCTTCCGCCTTCATCTTCTCGATCATAAGCGGCGCCGTGCGCTTCACCAGCGGGTTGAAGTTCGGGATGTAGCCCATGATGGAGTAGAGCGTCTCGGCCAGCGCGCCGATTTTCCCCTCCCTCTCGAAATCAAGGAAAACGTCGACCGGCCAGGACACGTTCCTGTCCTCGGCCATGAACGAGGTGTCGACGTGCAGGTGCGAGTATTCGACGTCGTCCTGGCCCGCTGATTTGGGGATCTCCCGGTGGGTGGGGTCGCCCCAGGTGCCCTCGCGGCGCTCTCGCTCGTAATCGTATGAAACGTCGTCCTTCATGAAGATGCCGGCCGTGGAGACGAGTGTTACCGTACACTCCGCGAGCGGTTTCGCCATCGGCGTCCAGGGCGTTTTGGCCGGGTCGGCGTGGCGCTGCGCCAGGACGCGCTCGCGCGAGGTGGGGTGAAAATAGAATCCATCGACTCTTTCGATCGGCATGCTCATCCTCGAATTCATGTTTCCAGGATTCAGGCGGGAGACGCTCCTCTCTTATCTCTTTTCGTCCAGCCGAGCAACACGGCGAAGAAGCCGCAGAGAAAGAACATGAGCGCGAAGGCCGAAAGCCCCCAAAGGTAGGAGCCGTGCAGGTCGAAGAGGAAGCCCGTCGTCCACGGCCCCGCCGAGCCCCAGAGGGCGAACGCCATCATCGCCACGCCGTTCACGCGCCCGAAGCCGGGGCCTTCGAAATAATCCGCCAAGATGGCCGAACCGGTGGGCCGTATGAGGCCTAAGGCGAAGCCGTTGGTTATCGTGCCGATGTAGAAGCGGACCTCCGGGTCTCCCTTCTCGTAGGTGGCGAGAATGAGGGCGGAGGCGATTCCGAGCGCGTTGCCGATGAGGTAGGTCGGCACCCGTCCCAGCCGGTCCGAGACCGGGCTTACGAGGTTCGCCGCCACCTGGCAGAGCCCCCAGATGGCGAACAGCACGCTCGCGGTCTTGAGCGAGAAACCCTGGTCGGTGGCGTGAGGCACCAGATGGACGAGCATGCCCGCGAAGGCGTAGGCCATGGGCAGGAACGAGCCCAGGAAGAAGAAAAACGGCAGGTTGTACATGGAGACCGGCGGCCCGTCGGCGGATGGAGGCTGTGGTTCCGGCGCTCCTTCTTCCGGGGGGTTCCGGACGAAGGGTGCGTCGGCGACGGTGCCTTTCTCGGACGGGTGGTCCCTGTGAAAAATGATGCAGACGGGAAGCACGATGAGCAGCGTCACGCCCGCCAGCGCGAGGTAGCTCATCCGCCAGCCCAGGGCCGCGATGAGGTAGGGCGTGGCGATGTTCAGGCAGAAGGCTCCTCCCTGGCAGGTGTTGGAAATGCCCAGGGCCAGGCCTCGTTTTTTCACGAACCAGTTCGAGAGCGTGGGGACCTGGGCGATCCACGTGCTCGCGGCGAAGCCCGCGCACAGGCCGATGTACATCAGGTAAAAGTGCCAGAGCGATGTGATTTGGCTCCCGATGAGCAGGGAGAGGCCGAACACCACGACCCCCGCCGACATCGACGCCCGGATGCTCCAGCGGTCGGAAAAGATGCCCGCCAGCGGAGAGACGAGCGCCTGGGCCAGCATGCCGATGGAAAAGGCCGCCGCCGTCGCTCCCCGGCTCCAGCCCAGCTCGCCCGAGATTTCCTTGAAGAAGGGCCCGATGGTGGCGCGGAAGGCGATGAGCGAGATCATGACGAGGAAGACCACGCCCAGAACCACCCAGCCGTACCAGAGGCGCGATTCGTCCCGCATGACGTTCATGGCCCTAGCCGCGTTCTTCCTGCGGCATGCGCGAGAGGCTCACGACGAAAACCGCGCCCGTAATGAACATGCAGCCCGCGAGGAGGAAACCCGAGTAGTAGTTCCCGCTCGCGTCGAAGAGCATCCCCGTCAAGAGGGGGCCTAAAGCGCCCACGACCGAGAAGACCATCATCGCGCATCCGTTCACGAGGCCGAAGCCCGGCCCCGCGAAATGATCCGCCAGAAGAGAGGACGCCGTGGGCCGGACGAATCCCAGGGCGAAGCCCACCCCCATCGCGCCCGCGTATATCCGCCACTCGGCAGACGCCTGCGTGAAGGCGGCCAGGAGATAGCACGCGGCCACGCCGCACACCACCCCCACCATGAAGGTGGGAAGCCTCCCGATGCGGTCCGATACCGCGCTCAGTCCGTTTCCCGCGACGAGGGCCGCCCCGTAGAGGGCGAAGAGCGCGGCGCCCCCCGAGGGGGAGAAGCCCTGGTCCGTCGCGTGGGGGATCAGGTGCACCAGGACGGCGGTGAAGATATACGCGATGCTGCCGTAGATGCCGCCGAGCAGCATGAACCTGCGGGTGAAGAAAAAAGAGAATGAGGCGGTTTCTTTCTCCTTATCTACAGGGATGATGACGGCGGCTCTGGCGCGGGCGCGGGAGAACTCCTCGGAAGTCAGAAAGGGCGCGTCGGGCGCGGTGCGCTTCTCTCTGGGGTGCTCGCGCAGCAGCGCCACGGCGAACGGTAATACGAAAAGAAGCACGACCCCCGCCAGCGCGAGGTAGCTCCCCCGCCAGCCGAAGGCCGCGATGAGCAGGGGCGTGAAGATGTTCACGATGGGCGCCAGCCCCTGGGCGGCGTGCGAAAACCCCATCGCCAGTCCGCGCTTCAGGACGAACCAGTTGGCGAGCAGTTGCACCTGGGGCAGGTTGGCCGTGAAGGCGAAGCCCAGCGAGAGCAGGAAATACATGGCGTAAAAATGCCAGAGCGCGTCGATGTAGGTGCCGATGATGAGCGCCGCCCCGTTCACGAGAATGCCCGCCCCGATCACCCAGCGCATGTTGAAGCGCTCGAGCACCCATCCCGCGAAGGGAGCGACTATCGCCTGGCCGATCATGCCCATGGTGAAGGCCGCGGCCGTCTGCGCGCGGTTCCAGCCGAACTCGCCGGAGATTTCCTTGAAGAAGACGCCGATGGAGTTTCTGATGCCGATGACCACCGTCATGATGATGAAGACGGCCAGGAGGATCACCCAGCCGTACCACAGGCGCAGTTCTTTCCGTGTCTGGTAGCGCGATGCGATCAAGACGGTGACTGGTCTTTGAGCGGCTGCCCCACCCAAAACGAATAGCCGGAGTAGAATTTCTCCACCCGTTTGATGGCGTGATCGGAGATGCGCACGCCCTCGACGGCGACGTCCGTGACGCCGGGGTGCTGCATGAGCTTCTGGCGCACGCCCAGGGCGTAGGTGACGCTCTTGAGCATGCAGCCCCGACATGCGCCCTCGAAGCGAAGCGAAACTTCCCCCTTCTCGCTCACGCGATCGAGCGTGATGCCCCCGCCGTGAATCTTGAGAAGCGGGCGGATCTGCGTCTCGATGATGTCCTCGACGTCTGAGATGAGGGCTTCGTGGTCGTTCATCGCGCCGCTCCGTTCCAGAGTTCCCGTTTCTTGGCCTCCACGTCCACGCCGAAGATGCGCGCCTGGTTGAGTCCCAGGATGTTGCGCTTGTCCTCTTCTGTGATCTGCGGATAGCCGTAGTCGTCTTGCATGGATTCGGGGATCTCCATCTCCCATATCCACTCGATGACGGGCTTCGCGTTCCCCAGGAGCGCCATCTCGGAACCCCAGAGCACTCGCTCGGAGCCCACGTCGCGCAGCAGTCTGCCCATCCACTCGGTGAAGGTCCTGGGCGCGATCATCGGCGTGTGGCCGATGCCCGAGAGCACGAGGAATACGTTCTCGTAGCGGTTCGCCATCCAGACGACTTCCTCGAAATAGGGCACCGCCAGGTGGTGGACGCCGAAGAGAATGTCCGGAAAATCAAGCGCCGCGCCCTCGATGTCGAGCGGTGAGAGGTCGCGCAGCTTTGCCCGCGTGATGGGGTTTCCCTTGTGGAACTGGAACACCTGGATTCCGAGTTCGCGCCCTTTCTCATAGAGGGGATAAGCGATTTCGGGGTCGTCGCACGCCCAGGATTTCCCGTCCACGTGGGCGTTGTAGATTTTGATGGATTTCGCCCCCCACTCCTTCACCTGGCGCTCCATCTCCTCGCACGCGGCGGCTACGCTCGGGTACATCGGGTCCACGGCCCCGCAGAACAGGCAGCGCTCGGGATAGGCCTGCGCGAAGGCGTACTGCGCCTTCACGGGAGCGAAGCCGTCTTTATAGAGATCGAACAGGGGCACGGCCTGGGCCATCGCCATGTCGGTGCCCGAATCCTCGAAGACGAGGCGGCCCATGTCCTCGACGGTCCAGCGGCGCTTGAAGCCCTCCACCGGGTGCCAGTTCGCGTAAACGTCCGTGGGCGCGGTCCGCCTCCTGCCCAGCACCTTGCTCACGTGGTAGTGGCGGTCGTATTCGCTCTTTTCCGAGACGAGGTTCTCGTCCGAGTAGTCGTACATGTGCACCACGTTGTCGAATACGAATACGTCGTCGCGGATCATGGCGCGAGACTCCTTTCAGGGGATAAGAATCACAATCGCCAGATTATCACACCGCGCGCCGCCGTGTCAGACGGGAGAGGAAATTTCAGTTTTGCTTTGGGAGGGTTTTGGGCGCGGGGGACTTCATGAAACCTGGCTGTGATTGGACTTGAGCCCAAAGTGCGCGTAGAAATGGCCCTGGTTTTTTCACGCGGGAAGGGAATCAAGGAGCAGGACATGGACTGGGTGACGCTCGCCGCCGTAGCGGCCCTCGCGCAGGTGCTCAGAAACGCGGCGATGAAATCCATCGGCCACAAGCTCGATGAGTACATCAACGTGCTGGGGCGGTTCGCGTTCCTGCTCCCCTTCGCGGCCGCGGCTGTGTGGATGAGGGGCGTGCCCGAGATACAGCCCGGCTTCTGGTGGTATTGCGCCCTCTTCGGCTTCCTGCAGACTGCGGCCACGCTCTCGCTCTCGAAGGCGCTCCTGTACGGCTCGATGGGCGTGGTGACCTCGCTGTGGAAGCTCTCGACCATCTGGCTGGTGGTGCTCGCTTTCATCACGCTGGGCGAGACGCCTTCCACCTGGGGGCTGGTGGGCATCCTCGTCACCCTGGCGGGCGTTTACGGGCTGAACGTCTCGCGCGCAAAAATCGGCTGGTTCGAGCCTGTCCGCGCCATATTCACCGACAAGGGGATGCGCTACACCGTGCTCGCCTCGCTGCTGTACGCGCCCTCGGTGATCACCTTCAAGCAGGCGGCGGTGCTCTCGGACGCGACTTTCGGAACCTTCGCCACCTATGCGGCGGCGTCGCTCGTCGTGCTGCCGCTGACCCTGTGGAAATCCGCCGGGCACTTCAAGGACGCCCCCAGGCTCTGGAAGGGCTTCGTCTCGCTGGGGCTGTTCGCCTTCATCACGAGCCTGGCCCAGGCGGAGGCCTACCGCCTCACGCTTACTTCTTATGTGGAGTCGGTGAAGCAGGTCGAGATTCTCCTGGCCATCGGCATCGGCTACGTCCTCTTCAGGGAGCGAGATCGCGTGCGCGAGACGCTGCTGGGCGGCGTGGTGATACTGGCGGGAATCGTGTTGCTGATCCTGGCGGGGTGAGCGATCTGCCAAGTGATACCGCCCGTAGGGGCCGTTCGCGAACGGTCCTTGCCGGAGAAACGGGCGCTTCACGAAGCGCCCCTACGACACCCTTCTGGAGAAATCACAATACCCGTCATTCCGGCGCATGCCGGAATCCATTTTCAAGCAGAATGACAATACGCCGATTTTTCATCTCCCCGTCATTGGCGGGAACCAATCAAAAGAGGAAAAACAAAGGCAAAACAAATGGATTCCGTCGAACCCTTCCTTCGCGGTCGGCTCCGACACCGGAATGACGAACAAAACCGCACCGCCTCGTAAGCACAGGTCGCGACCTCGGACAGGCAGAGGAGCCTGTCCGACGACAAAACCGGGAATGACCCTTGCGGGAATTTTCAGAGAACGTCCTCGCCCTCTAGCAGCGCCTTCGCCTTCGCCTCGTCGTCCGCGGTCAGGGCGACGTTCGCGTAGCCGGCGTGGCGGTTCAGGATGTGCATGCTCTGGATGTTCACGCCCGCGATCTTGAATTTCTCCGCCACCTTGGCGAGGGCGCCGGGCTCGTCGCGCAGCCTGATGATCATCGCCTCGTCCGTGATCGCCCGGAAGCCCGCGTTCATGAGCACGCGCAGGGCGCGGTCGGACTCGTTCGTGGTCAGGATGACGACGCCCTTCTCGCCTGCGACTTCGGTGTTCAGGGCTTCGATGTTGATGTTCTCATCGGCGAGCGCCTTGCTGATGTCCGCGATGACGCCGACCTCGTCGCGCACCGTGATGATGATTCGATTCATCGAGAATCCTCCTCAGGCCGTTTGCTTGTGTTTTTGCTTCACGCAGTCGTCGACGAACTCGTTCACCATCTCGCGCGTGACGTGCGGCATGGTGATGATGTGGGCGATGTCGCCCAGCGGCGCAATCTGCCACTTGCGCATCACTTCTGCCGGGGGCCTCGGGAAAACGACCGTCACCGAGTTCTTGTGACGCCACGCGGGGACGCCGAACTCGTCGAAGCGTTCGACCGCGTACTCGGCGACCGCCAGCATTTCCGCTACGAGTTCCCGGAACCCGTCCATCCCCAGGCGCTCGAAGGCGTACCAGAGCATGAGCGGCGTCAGCGCGTTGCGCGAGCCGGGCAGCGTGGTGTCGAGCACGCCCACGTATTCTATCGAGCGCGCGATGCGCGCCACGTAATCGCGCTTCGTCAGCACGACGCCGCAGGGCAGCGGACAGCCGATGAGCTTGTGGCCGCTGATGGACACGCTGTCGAAACCGGCGTCGAACCCGTAGGGCTGCGGCTCCTCGACGAAGGGCAGGATCATGCCGCTCAGGGCGGCGTCCGCGTGGATGTAGGCGTTCGTGACCGCCAGGTCGTCGAGGATGCCGCGCACCCTGCTCACATCGTCCACGGCGCCTTTCATCGTGGAGCCGATGTTCGCCATGAAGATGACCGGCGCGTCGCGGTGGATGCGTATGGTCTCGCGGAGGTCCTCGTAGTCGATCTCTCCGTTTTCCTGACTCTTGATCATGATGTTGCGCACGTTCAGCACGCGCAGGATCTTGAGGACGCTGTAGTGCGTGTCCTGCGAGAAATACACCACCCCGTCCGGGAACAACTCGCGCCCCATATAGATGCCGTACATGTTCCCCTCGGTTCCGCCGGAGGTGACGTAGCCCCAGGCCTGCTCCTGCTCCAGATGCATCAGGGAGGCGAACCGGGCGATGACCTCGCGCTCGATCTCGTGGGTGTTGCTGCGGAAATTGCTGTCGTGAAAGGGGTCGCCCACGTTGTTGAGGGTGTATTCCAGAAAGGGCGTCAATTCCGAATAATCGAAACTCTGGTTGCAGGGATAGCCCACCTGCCGCTGCGCCAGCTCCTCGAATTCGCGTTTCAAGGCGTCGAGGTGCGCCCTGGTGAGTGGATTCGGTTCGTTCATGGCTCAAACCCTCATGCCCGCGCGCGGGAGAACGCCACGGGTATTCGCGCATGCGCGCCATTCTCCCGGGCGGTAGATGGCGACAAGAACAAAATACCTTATTTTCAAGAGAGAGAAAACGCAAAAATATCCGGGTGCGGACGGCGAGCCGGAGCCGGAATCATGCCCCGCCCGGGCGGGTTTCGGGTTTGGGGTTGTTGGAAAGTCCTTGTTTCGTAATTCGGTGAATGGAACCAACCGGGAGGAGAGATGAACCACTCCCCCCTTGAGGGGCTTGTTGAAAAACCCTCTGCGAGGGTAATGGCAACCCCCTTGATAGCGAAATCCCATAACGTCAACCCCCCCTACCCCCCCTTGTCAGGGGGGCAAGAAAGAGCAAAACCCACTCAGCTAAAATGGCGAGAGGATTCAGGTATGGCGGTGTCGGGGGCAAGAAAGAGCAAAACCCCCTCAGCCCGGCGACGGGCGTCGCCTTTTTTTACCCCCCTGACAAGGGGGGGTAGGGGGGGTTGCTTTTCAAGGCGAGGAGACGAGCGGGGGCCGGGTTCGGCCGTGAACCTTCCCTCCCCGTTCTACCCTGCCTGGCGCTCCGCCGTTATTCAGGATGAGGCGGATAGGGCTTTTTCAACAGCCCCTTTCAGGCGAGGATGCTCGATGAGAGGCCCTTGGAGCCTGGCCGGGTTATTCTGGATGCGGCGCATGGCGGTGAATTGTTGACACCACGGGATGCCAGCCGTAAGATGCGCTCGGTTTGACACCCTTTGTGACATGGATGGGCGCGCGCGTTCGAGCGTCTCGGGAGCGGGAAATGCCGGAAGAGTATCTGCCCATATTGATTCTGATAGCGCTGGCGGTCGGGTTCGCCATCGTGAACCTGGGCGTGACGTTCCTGCTGGGCAGGCGCAAGTCCACGGTGGAGAAGGACGTCGCCTATGAGTGCGGCATCGTGCCCGAATCGAACGCGCGCGGGCGCTTCAGCGTGAAATTCTTTCTGGTGGCGATCCTGTTCATCGTCTTCGACGTGGAGACCATCTTCCTGTTTCCGTGGGCGGTGAACCTGAAGAGCCTGGGCGTATACGGGTTCGTCGCGATTCTGCCTTTCATGGCTTTGCTGGTGGCCAGTCTGATATACGAATGGCGCCGGGGAGCACTCGAATGGGACTAGAACAACAACTCGAAGGCCAGGTGGTGCTGGGCCGCGCGACCGACGTCATCAAATGGGCGCGCAAGAACAGCCTGTGGCCGGCGCTTTTCGGGCTGGCTTGCTGCGCCATCGAGATGATGTCGACCTCGGCGGCGAAATACGACATCTCGCGCTTCGGCGCCGAGGTGTTCCGCGCGTCGCCCCGACAGGCGGATTTGATGATCGTGGCGGGCCGGGTGTCGCGCAAGATGGCGCCCGTGCTCCGGCAGATCTACGATCAGATGCCCGAGCCGAAATGGGTGATCTCGATGGGCGCGTGCGCGTCCACGGGCGGGATATTCAACAACTACGCGCTCGTGCAGGGCGTGGACGAAGTCGTGCCCGTCGATATCTACGTGCCGGGCTGTCCGCCGCGCCCCGAGACGCTCATCGACGGGATCATGAAGCTCCAGGCGAAGATTGCGGATGAAAAGCTCTACCGAGAGGATTCCGGCGTCACCTCGCTTTAGAAGATGCGCGAAAGCTCCCCACGCCACCTGAGTTGAAAACCGGTGCGAATACAGGATGGGGGCTTGTTCGTAAAATGAAACAAACATTTGAAAAATAAAGGGTTGAGCCGTTGAATGAAGAGGAGCGGGAACAAGCCGGGGCCGAGGAGCCGATCGAGAAGAAAGACCCCGACCTCGTTTTGCTTCAGGCGAAGATCGGGGGCGGCTTTCTCGGAGCGACGGAACATCGCGGCCAGATTTCCGCGCAGGTCGCGCCGTACGCCCTGCTCGATGCGGCGCGGTTTCTGCGCGACGAGAGAGGCTATAAGCTGCTGAGCTTCGTCTGCGGGGTGGATTGTCTGGAGTTGCCGGTTTCCTACCGGTTCAAAGTGACGTATTCGCTCCTGAATCCCGAGAGATCGCGGCGCCTGCGCATCGAAGCCCCCTGCGCGGACGACCTCGAACCGGCGGTCCCCAGCGTCTGCGGGATATGGCCGGGCGCGAGGCTCCATGAGAGCGAGGCGTACGACCTTTTGGGCATCACCTTCGAGGGGCACCCCGAACTCGAGCGCATCCTGACGCCCGAGGGTTTCGAGGGTCATCCCCACCGCAAGGATTTCGACATCTCTGCCGAGCCGGTGGCGTTCACCTTCCGGGATACGCCCGTGGGCAAGCCCAAGGCGGCGGAATAGGGATCAGGAGCCTTTGATGGCCACGCAAACCCGGCAAACGGACCCACTCGACAGCGACATGCTCGGTCCCATCCAGACCGAGACGATGACGCTCAACATGGGGCCGCAGCACCCGAGCACCCACGGGGTTCTGCGCGTGGTCTTGGAACTCGACGGCGAGACGGTGCTCTCGTGCAAACCCGTCATCGGCTACCTGCACACCGGCATCGAGAAGAACATGGAGGAGAAGACCTACAACAAGGCCCTCCCCATGACCGACCGCATGGACTACCTCGCGCCCATGTCGAACAACCTCGGCTTCGTCCTGGCGGTCGAGAAGCTCCTGGACATGGAGGTTCCCCGCCGCTGCAAGTACCTGCGCGTGCTGCTGGCCGAGATGACGCGCCTGAACAGCCACCTCGTCTGGCTCGGCACCCACGCGCTCGATCTGGGCGCGATGACGGTCTTTCTGTATTGCTTCAGGGAGCGCGAGCAGCTCCTGAAGATTTTCGAGAAAGTCTCGGGCGTCCGCATGATGACGAGCTATTTCCGGGTGGGCGGCGTCGCGCGCGAACCCTACCCGACGTTTTACGAGGATTGCCGGAATTTCTTGGAACCCTTCTCCGACCGCGTGGACGAGTATGAGGAACTGCTCACGAACAACCCCATCTACCGGAGGCGCGCAGAGGGCGTCTGCGCCATGACGGCCGAGGAGGCCTATGCGCTCGGCATCACGGGGCCGTTGCTCCGGGCCTGCGGCGTCCCCTACGACATCCGCAAGAACGAACCCTACTCGGGCTATGAGGAGTTCGACTTCGAGGTCCCCGTGGGCGAGCGGGGAGACATTCTGGACCGGTATCTGGTGCGGGTCGCCGAGATGCGCGAGTCCCGGCGCATCGCCATGCAGGCGTTGGAAGGCATGCCCGAGGGTCCCCTCATGGCGGACAACCCCAAGGTGGTGCCGCCGCCCAAGGAGCAGCTGGCCCACGACATGGAAGCGCTGATCCACCATTTCAAGATATTCACCGAAGGCTACAGCGTGCCCGAGGGCGAGGTATACCAGGCCATCGAGTCCCCCCGGGGGGAGCTTGGCTTTTACATGATCAGCGACGGCAGTCCCGGTCCTTATAAGGTAAAGGTGCGCGCGCCGAGTTTCGCGAACCTCCACGCGCTCGGCGAGATCACCCGGGGCGGGCTGATGGGCGACGTCGTGGCGGCCATCGGCAGCATCGACATCGTGCTGGGCGAGATAGATCGCTAGAGTGAAACAGAGGGTGGCATTGTTTTGGCGTTGATACGGTTTCCCCATTCCGGGCAGGAAGAGCGCTTCGAGTTCACGCCCGAGAACCGCGTGGAACTGGAGCGCATCATCGCCAAGTATCCCGTCAGGCGCTCGGCCCTCATTCCCGCGCTTCAACTGGCCCAGGAGCAGGAGGGCTTCATCACCAGCGCGGTCATGCAGCACGTGGCCGGGATTTTCGAGGTCTCCCCCATGGAGGTGTGGGGCGTGGTGAGCTTCTACACCATGCTCAAGACCCAGCCCATCGGGGAATACCACGTGCAGGTGTGCAACAACCTCTCGTGCGCCTTGATGGGAGCGGGCAGGCTGCTGCGCGAGATCGAAAACCGCCTGGATTGCCGCACCGGCCACACGCGCGAGGACGGGAAGTTCTCGATCGAGGCGGTCGAGTGCCTGGGCGCCTGCGGGGGCGCTCCCTGCGTGCAGGTGAACGAACACTACTTCGAATGCGTCACGCCCGAGATCATGAACGATATATTCAGCGCGCTGGAAAAGGGCGAGACCGTCTCGCCCATCGGGGCGGACGAGGTGGTATCGCCCGCACTGGCAGGCGCCGAAGAAGCAGACGGCGAAGGCCAGGGCTGAGGGTCTGAAGATGGCGTTGATACTGGAAAAAATCGTGACGGGCCGGTTCGACAACCCCGATGCGCCGCACATCGCGGGCTATGAAGCCTCGGGCGGCTACGAGGCGATGCGCAAGCTCCTGGGCGGCGTCGAACCCGCCGACGTCATCGAAACGGTGAAGGCCTCGGGGCTGCGCGGGCGCGGCGGCGCGGGGTTCCCTTGCGGCCTCAAGTGGAGCTTCGTGCCCCAGGTGGACGGGCCGAAATACCTGGCCGTCAACGCGGACGAGGGGGAACCCGGCACGTTCAAGGACCGCGAACTCATGCTGCGCGACCCGCATCAGCTTATCGAGGGCATCCTCATCGCGTGTTACGCCGTGGGCATCGAGAAGGCCTACATCTACATTCGCGGCGAGTTCGTCGCCCCCTGGCGCGCGGTGGAAAAGGCGCTGGCCGAGGCTTATGAGAAGGGCTACATCGGCAAGAACATCATGGGCAGCGGTTTTTCGTGCGACATCTACACCCACCGCGGCGCCGGCGCCTACATCTGCGGCGAGGAGACCGGGCTTCTGGAATCGCTCGAGGGCAAGCGCGGGCACCCGCGCCTCAAGCCGCCGTTTCCGGCGGTCATCGGCCTCTACGCGCGGCCCACGGTCATCAACAACGTGGAGACGCTCGCGAATCTCCCCCACATCGTGAACAAGGGGGCGGAGTGGTTCGCCGGTATCGGGATCGACGAGAAGAACTCGGGCACCCGCATGTACTGCGTATCGGGCCACGTGGCGAAGCCGGGCCTGTATGAGTTGCCGCTCGGTCTCACGTGCGAGGAGATGATTCACGAGCACTGCGGCGGCATGCGCAGCGGCGCAGCCTTGAAAGCGGTGATTCCCGGCGGCGCGAGCGCGCCCGCCCTCACCGCGCAGGAAGTATATGAGGACAAGGTGACGATGGATTTCGATTCCCTCGCCAAGGCGGGCAGCATGGGCGGCAGCGGCGGCGTCATCGTCATGGACGAGACGACGTGCATGGTGCAGGCCGCGGGCAGGCTCGCCGCCTTTTTCGAGCACGAATCCTGCGGGCAGTGCTCGGTCTGCCGGGAGGGGACCGGCTGGGTGTCCGAGATTCTGGCGCGCATGGAGCGGGGCGATGGGGCGCCCGACGATCTCGATACGCTCGCGTCGATAGACCCCAACATGCGCGGCAACACCATCTGCGTGCTGTCTGATGCTTGCGCCATGATGTTCGGCGCGTTCCTGACGAAGTTCCACGATGAGTTCGAAGCGCACATCTCTCTGGGC
Organism: bacterium; assembly: GCA_022825065.1. Lineage (GTDB taxonomy): Bacteria > UBA8248 > UBA8248 > UBA8248 > UBA8248 > Bin107. The sequence goes on along the minus strand of JAJDYR010000034.1, from coordinate 46,350 downwards.
CGCTGTCCGCTGGGCAGCCCGTATCCCGCCGCGATGTGATGGGGGAGAGGCGATAGATGTCGAATGAGCAAGTAACATTCGTATTCAACGACCAGAGCATCACGATGGATAAGAAACTGCCCGTCCTGGAGGCCGCGCTGCGCATCGGCGCGCACGTTCCGCATTTCTGCTACCACAAGAACCTCTCCATCGTGGGCCAGTGCCGGGCCTGTCTCGTGGAAGTGCTCGACGCCGGCAACGGCCGGCCGATACCCAAACTCCAGCCTTCCTGCGCCACGTATGCGGCCGAGGGCATGGTGATCAGTTCGGTGACCCCGCGCGTCGTCGAAGCGCAGGAGGGGGTGTTCGAATTCCTGCTCAAGAACCACCCGCTCGATTGCCCGGTGTGCGATCAGGGCGGCGAGTGTCCCTTGCAGGATCAGACCATGGCCTACGGCAAGGCGATCAGCAGGACGCACGAGTTCCGGCGCATCTATCCGAGCAAGGAGATCAGCGCCTTCATCAAGCCGGAGATGAACCGCTGCGTGCACTGCACCCGGTGCATCCGCTTCACCGAGGAGATCGACGGCGGGGCGGAGTTCGGCTGGGCGCAGCGCGGCGACCGCACCGAGGTGGGCGTCTATGAGGACCTGCCCCTGACGAGCGTCGTCTCGGGCAACGTCATCGACATCTGCCCCGTCGGCGCGCTCACGGACAACAAATACCGATTCACCGCGCGCGTGTGGGAGATGGAGGAAACGCAAGGCCCCTGCACGCTGTGCAGCGTGGGCTGCCGCCAGGGCGTCTGGACGAAGGACGGCGAGATCAAGCGCGTGACGGCGGCGGAAAACGAAAGGGTCAACGACACCTGGATTTGCGACGTCGCGCGCTACGGCTGGAGCGGGGCGCACGGCGAGGGCCGCATCACCCGGCCGATGATCAGAAAAGACGGCGAACTGACCCCCGCAAGCTGGGCGGAGGCGGTCGGCGAGGCGGCGAGGGGCTTCGGCGCCGTTATGGAGCAAGCGGGCGGCGGCGCCATCGCCGGTCTGGGCGGGGCCTCTTCCACGAACGAGACGGCCTATCAGTTCGGCGCCTTCATGCGTTCGGTTCTGGGAACCAACCACCTGGACAGCCGGATTCATACGCGCGACATCGTGCAGACGGACTTGCAAAGCGCCGCCCTGGGCGGCGTCGGAGGCGCGGGCTCCATCGAGGAGTTGGGGCGTTCGAAGGCCGTCATCATCGTGGGGAGCGACCCGTTCACGCAGCACCCCATCCTCGCGCTCCAGATCAGAAAGGCGCACCGCGCAGGCGCGGTGGTCGTCAACGTGAACCAAAGGCGCATCGACCTGCGCGTTCAGGGCCGGGTGCATCATCTGGTGCCGGTGCTGGGCGGCATCTCACGAACGCTGCGCGCGCTTGCGGCCTGCCTCGCCGACGGCGGCGCGAAACCCGAAGGTGAGAACGCGGAAGAATACACCGCGCTCCTGGGTTCCGCCGACTTGGAATCCCTGTGCGAAGAGGCGGACCTGCCGCTCGATGATCTCATGGCCGCAGCCCGGGCGATCCTGGCAGCGGACGGCCCGGTGAGCATACTCTCAGGACCCGGGGAGACGGGGAAGGTCGCCGTTTCCGAGGCGATCAATCTGGGGCTTCTGCTCCGCGCCAACATGCTCTTCGCCACCGGCGCGCCGAACCTGCAAGGCGCAATCGACATGGGCCTGCATCCCGAGACGCTGCCCGGCGGCGATTTGTCTAGTGAGAATACGCGCGCCGCCTGCGGGGAGGCGTGGGGGAGGCCGCCCGGCGCGCAGGCCGGCAGAGATGCAAGCGGCATACTCGATGGACTGATAAATGATGAACTCAAGGCCCTTTATATTCTGGATTGCGATCCGGTGGCGGAATACCCCGACGGCGCGCGGGTGAGAGAGGCGCTGGAGAAGGCCGATTTCGTCGTTCTGCAGACATCTCATTTGAACGCCAGCGCGCAGTACGCGGACGTCGTGATTCCCGCACCTACTCTTTATGAGGAAACGGGTAGCGTCACGAACCTGGAGCGCAGGGCGCAGGCTCTCCCGCGCGCGCTCAAGCCGATGATCGACAAGATGGTCCCCGAAGCCTGGCGGGCCTTCGCCGATATCGCAAAGGCGATGGAGCGGCCCATGCGGGCGAACTCGCTGGACAAAATCCGGATTCAGGCGCGCTCGCTGGTCGGCGATTACGCGGACGCCTTCGGCCGTATTCCCGATGAGGGTCTGCATTTAAGGCGAGAGGGGCGGCGCGCCTATCAGATCGCGCAGATTCCGGAGAAAGAAGCGCAAGAGCCGGGCCTCAGGATGCTGTTGACGCCCGTCTTGTGGCTCTCGGGAGCGTATGCGGCCTCGGCCTATCATCTGGCCGACATGCCCGAAGCCGCGCTCGCCCTCTCGCCGAGCGATGCGGAGAGCCTGGGCGCCAAAGACGGCGAACTCGTGGAATTCGAAGTGGGCGGCGAGACCGTTCGGCTACCCGCGCACGTCGACAAGAACGCGCCCGTGGGCGTCGCCTTCGCGCCGGAGGGTTATTTGCGCGCGCACGGGGCCTCGTCGCTCAACTCAGGCGGCGCGCCGGGCCGCCAGGGAGTGGAGATTCGGGTCCGCAAGGCGGAGAAACCCCAGGAGGTGGGCGCATAGATGGCCAATCTGCTCATCATCCTCGGAAAAGTGCTCGTGGGCTTCGGCGGGCTTTTGCTGCTCGCCGCCTACATGACCTGGATGGAGCGGCGCGTGTTCGCGCTCATACAGGTGCGGGTGGGGCCCAACCGCGTGGGACCGTCGGGGCTTTTGCAGCCCATCGCCGACGGCATCAAGCTCATGTTCAAGGAAACCATCATCCCCGCGCAGGCGGACAAGGTGATTTACCTCCTCGCGCCGGCCGTCACGCTCATTCCGGCGCTGGCCGCCTTCGCCGTAGTGCCCTTCGGCGATTCCGTGACCGTGCTCGGCCAGAAGGTGGACCTGGTGCTGGCCGACATCAACGTCGGCATCCTGTACATCTTCGCCATGGCGGGCATCGGCGTGTACGGCATCGTGCTCGGCTCATGGGCGTCGAACAGCAAGTACCCGCTCCTCGGCGGGCTTCGCTCGGCGGCGCAGCTCATCAGCTACGAACTCTCGCTCGGCATGTCGCTTCTGGGCGTTGTCATGATCTCGGGCACCCTGAGCCTGAAGGGGATCGTCGAGGGCCAGGCCGGGATGCCCTACATCGTCTTGCAGCCCCTGGGATTTCTGCTCTTCGTCATCTGCATGCTGGCGGAGACGAACCGCGCACCCTTCGATTTGCCCGAGGCCGAGAGCGAGCTCACCGGCGGTTTTCATACCGAATACAGCAGCATGCACTTTGCGGTTTACTCCATCGCCGAGTACTGCAGCATGATCACGCTCTCGGCGGTGGGGGCGACGTTTTTCCTCGGCGGATGGCGCGGGCCGCTGCTGCCGCCCGTCGTGTGGTTCCTGATCAAGGTGCTGGCGTTCATGTTCTTCTTCATGTGGCTGCGCGCCTCCACGCCGCGCCTGCGCTATGACCAACTGATGGGTTTCGGGTGGAAGGTCCTTCTGCCGCTGTCCATCCTGAACGTGATGCTCACGGCCGGCGCGGTCGTTTTCCTGGGCTAGCGGGCCGTGTGAGGGGGGAGGAGATTTCATGTTAGGCGAGATTTGCAGGGGATTGTGGCTGACGATCAAGCATTCCTTCAAAAACCGCGTGACCGTGCAATACCCCGACGTCAAAGAGGAGATGCCCGTGGGCTACCGCGGCCTCCACAAGCTGCTGCGCTGGGAGGACGGCCTGGAGCGCTGCGTGGGGTGCAAGCTCTGCTCGGCGGCGTGTCCCGTGGATTGCATTTACGTGGAATCGGAGGAGAACGACCCCGAGGCGCCGACTTCCAAGGGCGAGCGCTACGCCAGCATTTACGAGATCAACGAGCTTCGCTGCATCTTTTGCGGATACTGCGAAGAAGCCTGCCCGGTCGGCGCGGTCGTGCTGGGCAACGAGTATGAATTCTGCCAGGACGATCGCGGCAAGTTCCTCTACGAGAAGGGCGATTTGCTCGTGGAGCGGACAGAGGATCATCCGGAGCTTCATGCCCGCTATGACGAGAAAAACCTGCTCACGTATGTCTAGGGTTCGATTTCAGGCGGGCGCCCGCCCGCTGGAGGAAGGGCGGTAGTGGCCAGTTCCCTGTTTTTTTATTTCCTGGCGGTGGTGACGACGGTGGGCGCGATAGCCGTCGTCGCGTTCCCGAGTCCGCTCTACAGCGTGCTCGCCCTGATACTGACCTTCCTGGGTCTCGCCGGGCTGTATCTCTCGCTTCACGCGCAGTTCGTCGCCATCGTTCAGGTGATCATCTACGCCAGCGCGATCATGATGCTCTTCCTGTTCGTGGTGATGCTGATCAACTTAGGAAGAGAGGAGAAGCGGGAGTTGCGACTGCCCGGCCAGAAGATGCTGGGGGCCATCGCGGGGCTCGCCCTCTTCAGCGTGCTGCTCAAGATATTCCTCTCCACCTCCCTCATGACGGGCAAGAAGGGGAGTTTTCCGACCGAGCGCGTGGATGAGCTGGGCAACACGCAGGTCATCGGACATCTGTTGTTGACGGATTACGTCCTGCCGTTTCAGGCGATGGGCGTCTTGTTGTTCGTGGGCATCGTCGGCGCCGTGGTGCTGGCGCGCAGGCGAAGCCGCTAGGAGGGATGGGACGTGGCGCCGCTCGAGCATTACCTGATCCTGAGCGCGGTTCTCTTCTCCCTGGGCGTCGTGGGCGTCGTGGTGCGCAGAAACGCCATCGTCGTCATCTTGTGCATCGAGTTGATGATGAACGGGGCGAACCTGGCGTTCGTGGCCTATGGTCGGTACCTCGATTCGATGGCGGGCCAGATGATCGTGTTTTTCGTGATGGCGGTGGCCGCGGCGGAGGCCGCCATCGGGCTGGCCATCGTGGTGCTGATCTACCGCAACCACGAATCCACCGACCTGGACGAAATCAATCTACTGAAGCTATAGAGCTAAGGAATCATGGATAGTCTGACCCTCATATTGGCGTTCCCCCTCATCGGCGTGCTGGTGAACCTGATCTTCGGCTGGAAGCGCGGGGAGAAATTCGCCGGCTGGACCGCGACGCTGGCGATGGCGCTCGCGTTCGCGGCGTCGCTCGTGAGCTGGCTCCGCCTGCTGGCGATGCCCGAGAAGGGGCGGCTCATCCGCGTCGTCCTGTTCGAGTGGATTCCCGTGGGCGCCTTCGAGGTCAAGGCGGGCTTCTCGCTGGATCCGGTCTCGGCCGTCATGGCGCTGGTCGTCACCGGCGTAGGAGCGCTGATCCACCTCTACTCAATGGGCTACATGCACGGCGACCGCGGCGTGGTGCGCTATTTCATCTATCTGAACCTCTTCTCGCTCTCGATGCTCACGCTCGTTCTGGGCGACAACTTCCTGGTCATGTTCGTGGGCTGGGAGGCGGTGGGCCTGTGCAGCTACCTGCTCATCGGCTTCTGGTACGAGCGCAAGGCGGCGGCCGAGGCCGGCAAGAAGGCCTTCATCGTGAACCGGGTGGGTGATTTCTGCTTCCTGATTGCGCTCTTCTACATCTACAGCGTCGTCGGCTCGCTGGATTTCTCGGAGGTGTTCGCAAAAGCCCCCGGGCTGCTCGGTCCCGAGAGCGCGGCGGCGACGATCATCTGCCTGCTTCTCTTCGCGGGCGCGACGGGCAAGAGCGCGCAGATTCCGCTTTACGTCTGGCTGCCCGACGCGATGGAAGGCCCCACCCCGGTCAGCGCCCTGATACACGCGGCGACGATGGTGACGGCGGGCGTCTACATGGTGGCGAGAACGCACGTGCTCTTCGAACTCTCATCGGCGGCGATGCTGGTGGTGGCCGTCGTCGGAGCGCTCACGCTGTTGATGGCGGCGTCGATCGCCCTGGTGCAGACCGACATCAAGAAAGTGCTCGCCTACAGCACGGTGAGCCAGTTGGGCTACATGTTTCTGGCCTGCGGCGTGGGGGCGTTCTCCGCGGCGATCTTCCATCTGATGACCCATGCGTTCTTCAAGGCGCTCCTGTTCCTGGGCGCGGGAAGCGTGATCCACGCCCTGGACGGCGAGCAGGACATCCGCAAGATGGGCGGACTCCACGCGGCGCTGCCGCGGACGAGCAACACCTTCGTGGTCGGCGCGCTGGCGATCGCGGGCGTATTCCCCTTCGCCGGATTCTTCAGCAAGGACGCCATTCTCTACTCGGCCATGACGGCCGAGCGCGGCGGAATCCTCCTGTGGCTCGCCGGCGCGGCCGGCGCGCTCATGACCGCGTTCTACATGTTCAGGCTCCTGTTCCGGGTGTTCTTCGGCACCTGCAGCCTGAGCCTGGAGGAGCAGCAGAAAGTCCATGAATCTCCCAGAAACATGACGATCCCGCTTCAGGCGCTGGCGGCGCTCTCCATCATCGGCGGCTGGGTGGGGATTCCGGTCATCACGGGGGCGAACGTATTCGGTGATTTCCTCGCTCCTTCTTTCGGCGGTCACATCGAGGCGCACCACGAGGTGGTGTTCGAGCTGTTGATGATGGTGTTCTCGCTCGCCGTCGCCTTCGTCGGCATTTATGCGGCCTACAATCTCTATGTGCTGAAAAACGACGGCGGCAGCGTGTATGCGGAACTCTGGCCGGGCGTTCACCGCCTTTTGGTGAACAAGTATTACGTGGACGAGATTTACGACGCCTGCATCGTTCAGCCGGTGAAGCGGGCGTCGATCTGGTGCTGGCGAGCGTTCGAGGACGGCCTGGTGGACGCGGCCGTGAACGGGGCGGGCTTTTTCGTGCGGTCCCTGGGCGGCGTCCTGAGACGCCTCCAGACGGGCTACGTGAAGAGCTACGCCGTTTCGATGTTGGTCGGCGCGCTCGTGATCCTGCTGTATCTCACGGCGCGCTGATGGTTTTTCAAGGAGCGTGAGGGGCGAATGCCTGGACTAATCACCTCGATACTGTTCTTGCCCATGCTGGGGGGCCTGTTGCTCCTGTTGCTGCGCGAGGGCGAGGGAAAAGACGGCGGCGTCCGCGCGTTCGCGCTGGCGGTGTCGCTGGTCACGTTCGCTCTTTCGGCGGTGATGTACCTGGGTTTCCGGCCCGATTACGCGGGCATGCAGTTCGTCGAGGAAGCGGCCTGGATCCCGAGGTTCGGGATTTCCTACAAGGTGGGCGTGGACGGCATCAGCCTGCTGCTCGTGATGCTGACCACCATCCTGACGCCCGTCGCGATCCTCTTCTCCTTCGACGACGTGCGGAAAAAGACGCGGCTCTACTACATGTCCCTGCTGTTCCTGGAGACGGGGATGCTCGGCGTGTTCTTCGCGCTCGATTTCTTCCTGTTCTACGTCTTCTGGGAGGGGATGCTGATTCCGATGTACCTCATCATCGGGGTCTGGGGCGGGGGACGCCGGATTTACGCAGCCGTCAAGTTCTTCCTCTACACCATGGCCGGAAGCGTGCTGATGCTCGTGGCGATCATCTGGCTCTATTTCGCGAGCGGGGTCGGCACGTTCGACATCCTCGCGCATTTCCGCGAGCCGGTGGACGCCGCCCTCCAGCCGTGGCTGTTCGCCGCGTTCGCCATCTCCTTCGCCATCAAGGTGCCGATTTTCCCGTTCCACACCTGGCTGCCCGACGCCCACGTGGAAGCGCCCACGGCGGGAAGCGTCATCCTCGCCGGCGTCCTCCTGAAGATGGGCACGTACGGCTTCATGCGGCTGGCGATGCCGCTGTTCCCGACGGCGGCGCGCGAGTTCGCGTTCCTCATCATATGCCTGGCGCTGGTGGGGATCATCTACGGCGCGCTCATGGCCATGGTGCAGACCGACGTGAAAAAGCTCGTGGCCTACTCCTCGGTGAGTCACCTGGGGTTTGTGATGCTGGGGCTTTTCTCCTTCAACCTGCTGGGCGCCTCGGGGAGCGTCATCCAGATGGTGAACCACGGCATCAGCAGCGGGGCGCTCTTCCTGATCGTGGGCTTCATCTATTCGAGGCGGCACACGAGGCAGATTGAGGAGTTCGGCGGGCTTCTTCGCGTGATGCCCGTCTTTTCGACGTTTTTCATCATCACCGCGCTGAGCAGCATCGGCCTGCCGGGGCTGAACGGCTTCGTGGGCGAGTTCACGATTCTGCTGGGCGCGTTCGAGCGCAACGCCTGGTTCGCCGTCATCGCGGCCACCGGCGTGGTTCTCTCCGCCGTCTACATGCTCTGGATGCTCCAGCGCGTCCTGTTCGGCGAGGTGAGCGTGCGGGCGAACCTGGGGCTCCCCGACATGAACAGGCGCGAGTGGCTCGTCATGCTGCCCATGGTGGCGCTGATGTTCTGGATCGGGTTGTATCCCAAGCCGCTGTTCAACCGCATCGAGCCCTCGGCCCAGGCCTGGCTCTCGCAGGTGAACCGGCGGGTGCTGCGCGTGGAGGAAGCGCCAGAGCGGAAATTGCGAAAGAACGCGCTCGCCTATGCGCATAGAGTCGAGGTGAAATAGCTTTGGATATCGTTTATCCCACCATCCATTGGGGATACCTGCTGCCGGTGATCCTGCCGGTGTGCGGGGCGGTCCTGGTTTTGATGTGGGACGCCTTTCTCGCCAAGGGGGAGCGCTCCGTCATCATCATCATCACGCTGGTGACGCTGGCCGCCGCCCTGGGCGTGACGCTCGGCGCGCGGACCCTGCCGGGCCTGGCCGCGTCGTTCGGCGGCATGTACCTCTTCGACGGGTTCACGCAGTTCCTCTACGTCGTCATCCTGTTCGCGAGCATATTCTCGGTCCTCATCGCCGCGGCCCAGCGGGAGCTGGACGATACGCCGGCGGGCGAGTATTTCGGCCTCATCCTCTTCGCGACTTCGGGCATGATGCTCATGGCGGCGACGCGGAACCTGCTGATGATCTTCGTGGGCCTCGAGGTGTTCTCCCTGTCGCTCTACGTCCTGGCGGGTTATCTGCGCGCGCGGCCCGAGGGCAACGAGGCGTCGCTCAAATACTTTCTGCTCGGTTCGTTCGCCTCGGGCTTTCTGCTCTACGGCATGGCGCTCGTCTACGGCGCCACCGGCTCGGTCGACCTGATCGAAATCGCGACGCGGCTTCACGAGAATCCCGCCTCGAGGGGGGCGGCCTTCCTGATGGGCCTGGGCTTCATGGTGGTGGGCCTGGGCTTCAAGGTGGCGGCCGCGCCGTTTTACATGTGGACGCCCGACGTTTACGAGGGCGCGCCCACCGCGGTGACGGCGTTCATGTCCGTGGGTCCCAAGGCGGCGGCTTTCGCCGCGTTCTTCCGGGTTTTTCTCTCCGCGGGCGACGCCGGCGGGAGTTTCGATACGGTTTTGTGGGTGATGGCCGTCCTCACGATGAGCCTGGCGAACCTCGTCGCCATCTGGCAGACCTGCGTCAAGCGGATGCTCGCCTATTCGAGCATCGCCCACGCCGGCTATCTCATGGTCGCGCTCGTGGCCTCGCGCACGAGCGCGGAACTGGCCACGAGCGGGTTCCTGTACTACATGCTCGTCTACGTCTTCATGAACATGGGCGCTTTCTGCGTGCTCATCCTCATCTCGAACATGCGCGAGGACGGCGGTACGCAGTTGGACAACCTCGCGGGGCTGGTCTCTTTCCGGCCAGGGCTGGCGGCGGCGATGGCCGTGTTCATGGTGTCGCTCTCGGGTCTCCCGCCCACCGGGGGTTTCGTGGCGAAATTCCACGTGTTCAGCGCGGCGCTGAACGGCGGGTACGTCTGGCTGACCGTGATAGCGGTGCTCAACAGCGTGGTGGCCGTGTATTATTACCTGCGGCTCGTCGTGGTGATGTACATGCGCGAACCGCAGGGCGGCGTCGCGAAATCCGCTCCGCATCCGGGCTGGTCCTATGCGGTCGCGGCGCTCACGCTCGCCGTCGCGAGCACCCTGCAACTGGGGATTTTCCCCTCCTCGGTGCTGGATTTCGCCCATCGCTCCACAGTCTTTTTTAATTGACCCCGGGGGTTGGTTTTTCGGTTGCCGCCATGATATAAGTCATGGCGGTTCGTTCGATTTCAGGCTTTTGTTCCAGGGGTTTTCGAGGGAAATGAGCGCCTTGCGGCAATGATGCGGGCGGCGCATTTCTCATCACCCCTGGCGGTTTACGTTTTAGTGGGGGCCTAGCATGGATGCGATGGAAGTTGTCGGCGCATTTTTCAGGGATTATCAGGTCATCAATCCCTACATCCCCATTTTCCTGATCACGCTCATGGCGGCCGCTCTTGCCGCGAGCATTCTGATCATCGCGCTGGTCATCCGGCCGAACAACCCGGACCCCGAGAAGAACTCCCCGTACGAGTGCGGCATGCCCCCCCTGATGGAGGCGCATGAGCGCTTCTCCATCCGGTTCTACCTGCTGGGCATCCTGTTCCTGCTTTTCGACGTGGAGGCCTTGTTCCTCTTCCCCTGGGCGGTGCGGTACGACGCGCTCGGGCTGTTCGGATTCATCGAGATGATGCTGTTCATCGCCATCCTGTTGGTGGGTTATTTCTACGCTTGGAGAAAAGGAGCGTTGGAGTGGGCTTAGTCGAGGGCAAGTTCAGCGACAACTTCATCACGTCGAAAGTCGACAGCCTGGTCGCCTGGGCGAGAAAGAGCGCGCTATGGCCGATGACCTTCGGGCTTGCGTGCTGCGCCATCGAGATGATGGCCTCGGGCGCTGCGCGCTACGATTTCGACCGTTTCGGCGTGATCTTCCGCGCCACGCCGCGCCAGTCCGACGTGATCATCGTGGCGGGCACCGTCACCCACAAGATGGGGGACGCGATTCGCAAGGTCTACGATCAGATGCCCGAGCCGCGCTGGGTGATCGCGATGGGCAACTGCGCCACCTGCGGCGGCCCGTACGCGAACTATGCGGTGATGCAGGGAGTGGATGAAATCATCCCGGTGGACGTCTACGTTCCGGGTTGCCCGCCCAGGCCCGAATCCTTGATGTGGGGCGTCATGCAGCTTCAGAAAAAAATCGAACAGGAAAAATACATCCGCCGGTAACAGCCTGCGGCGCACAAGGGAAGAAGATGTCCGACGAAGCAGTGGAAAACAGCGAGCAGACGGACGGCGCGCCTGAATCCGAGGAATCCGCCGAAGAGGTGAAGACCCCTCCCGGCGAGGATTTGAAGGAGGTCGTGGAATCGGCGTTTCCGGGCGCCGTCCTGGAGCAGAGCGCCTACCAGGACGATGAGGACGAGGCGACGTTCGTCGTGGGGTTCGACGCTATCGTCGCCGTGGCCACCCATCTTCGTGATCACGGCGATTCGCATTTCGAGCTCCTCACCGACCTGACCGCGACGCACTACCCGGAGGCCGAAAATCCCTTCGAGGTGCTGTATCACCTCTATAGCATCGAGCATAACCGCAGGCTTCGCCTGAAGGTGCGGATCAAGGATGGTCAGTCCATGCCTACGGTTTCGGGGATATGGAGCAGCGCGGACTGGATGGAGCGCGAAGTGTACGATTTGTTCGGCATCGAATTCGAGGACCATCCGGATCTCAGGCGGATACTACTGCCCGACAACTGGGGCAGCCATCCGATGAGAAAAGACTATCCCCTGGAGGGCAGGGGAGAGCGGATTTACACCAAGCCGACGCGCAAGGAAATCGGCGACTGAAGCGGTTTACCTTTTGAGGGAATGAGGGAATGGTTGGCGTAGCGAACGTGTCTCGCATCGAGCAGCAGAGCACCGTGCACGGGACGGAAGAACTCGTCATCAACATGGGTCCCCAGCACCCGAGCACGCACGGGGTGCTCCGGGTCATCCTGAAGCTCGACGGCGAGACGGTGAACGATCTCGACTGCGACATCGGCTACCTCCACCGCGGCACCGAAAAGATCGGCGAGAACATCACCTACACGATGTTCATCCCCTATACGGACCGACTCGACTACATCGCGGCGCCCTCGAACAACCTCGCGTGGGTCACGGCGGTGGAGAAATTCTTCGACTGGGAGATCCCCATGCGGGCGCAGTACATCCGCTCGATGGTGGGGGAGCTCTCCCGCATCGCCAGCCATCTGCTCTGGCTCGCCACGCACGCGCTCGACATCGGCGCGATGACGGTGTTCCTATGGTGCTTCAGGGAGCGCGAGATGGTGCTCGATCTCTTCGAGACGGCCTTCGGCGGCCGCCTGACGGTGAACGCCTTCCGCCTCGGTGGCCTGCACGAGGACGTGCCGGACAAGTTCCTGCAGCTCACGCAGGAGTTCGCCGATCTTTTCCCGAGCCGCATCGACGATTACGAGACGCTGCTCACCAACAACCGCATCTGGCTGCAGAGGACGCGCGACGTGGGCATCATTTCCGCCGAGGACGCGATGGACCTGGGCCTCACGGGGCCGATCATCCGGGGCAGCGGCGTGCGTTGGGACCTGAGGCGCGCCAAGCCCTACGCGGCGTATCCCTATCTCGACTTCGTCGTGCCCGTCGGCGAGAACGGCGACATCTACGACCGCTATCTGGTGCGCATCGAGGAGTTGCGCCAGAGCACGCGCATCATCCAGCAGTGCCTGGAGCAGCTTCCCGGCGGGCCGGTGACCTGCAAGACGCCGCGAACCATCAAGCCCCCCGAGGGCGAGATATACCACAGCATCGAAAACCCCAAGGGCGAGTTCGGCTTTTACATCGTGAGCGATGGGACGACGACGCCCTACCGGGTCCGCATCCGCCCGCCCTCATTCATCAACCTGGGCGGGCTCAAGAAGTTGTGCGTCGGGCAGTTGGTCGCGGACGTGGTGGCCATTATCGGCAGCATCGACATCGTTTTGGGCGAGTGTGATCGGTAAGGAGTAGTATCGTTGGACATGGCGCTTGAAATCGCGGTCGCCGCGATAAAGATATTCATCGTAGTAAACGTCGTGCAGCTCGTGGTGGCGTATACGATCTACGTCGAGCGAAAGGTGATCGCCCACGCGCAGATGCGCCTGGGACCCATGCGCGTGGGCTGGCACGGGCTTCTCCAGCCGATAGCGGACGGACTGAAGCTGTTCCTGAAGGAAGACATCATACCCGACAAGTCGGACCGCATCGTGTTCGTGCTGGCGCCCGTGATGGTGCTGGTGCCCGCCCTGGTCGTCTACGCGGTGCTGCCCTTCAGCGCGACGTTCTACATCACGCAGATCAACATCGGGCTGTTCTTCATCCTGGCGATCAGCTCGCTCGGCGTGTTCGGCATCGTGATGGCGGGCTGGGCGTCGAACAGCAAATACTCGCTTCTGGGCGCGCTCAGGAGCGCGGCGCAGATGCTGAGCTACGAGATTTTCCTGGGGTTTTCCGTCATCGGGCCGTTGATGCTCGCCGGTTCCATGAACTTACAGGAGATCGTGCACGCGCAAAGCGACGTGTGGTTCGTGTTCTATCAGCCGATAGCCTTTATCGTCTTCTTCATCGCGGCGATGGCGGAGACGAACCGCGCGCCTTTCGACCTGCCCGAGGCGGAAACCGAACTCGTGGCGGGCTTTCACACCGAATACAGCGGGATGAAGTTCGCGTTCTTCTTCCTGGCGGAATACGCCAACATGTTTGTCGTATCGACTGTGGGCATCGTGCTGTTCTTCGGCGGATGGGATGGGCCGGATTTCATTCCGCTTCCCGGCTTCGTCTGGTACGTCCTGAAGCTCTCCGTGTTCATGTTCGTGTTCATATGGCTGCGGGCGACGCTGCCGCGCTACCGCTACGATCAGCTGATGCGCGTGGGCTGGAAATTCATGTTCCCGCTCGTGATGATCAACATTTTCCTGACCGGATTCCTGAAGTACCTGTTCTTGTAACTCGCGGGAGATACGCAGGGTGGAGCTATATTTCTTCTATATGTTCGCAGGCGGGATGATCCTCACCTCCTTGCTGATGATCACGCGCGCGAACGTGATTCACGCGGCCTTGCTGCTGGTGCTGACGTTCTTCTTCCTCGCGGGCGTCTTCGTGCTGGCGGGAGCGGAGTTCCTGGCGGCGGTGCAGATTCTGCTCTACGCGGGCGGCATCATGGTGCTCTACCTGTTCTCGATCATGCTGATGAACGTGGAGGTGGCCGTGCGGATGCGGCAGTGGCACCGCCAGGGCGCCGTGGTGCTCGTGGCGGCCGTCCTGCTGGGCCTGGAAATATGGGCCGTGCTGGGGGATGTGGAGTTCGCGAAGCCCAAGCAATGGGAGTGGTCGCTGGGAGCCACGCCGGGCAACGTCGAGGCCCTGGGCGCGGTCCTGTACACGAAATTCCTGTTCCCCTTCGAGGTGGCCTCCATCCTCCTGCTGGCTGCGATGATCGGCGCCATCGTTCTCGCGAAGCGCAGGATAGAGCGATAAAGGGGAGAGAGAACCCGCTATGATACCGATGACCCACTTTCTTGTCCTGGGCGCCATATTGTTCCTCATCGGCGCGATGGGCGTGCTGATGCGCCGCAACGCCATCATCATCCTGTTGTCGATCGAATTGATGCTCAACGCCGTGAACGTGACCTTCGTGGGCTTCTCGCGCCATCTGGCGGATATGACGGGCCAGGTGTTCGCCATCTTCGTCATCACGGTGGCGGCGTGCGAGGCGGCCGTGGGACTTGCGATTCTCATCGCGCTCAACCGCGACCGCACGATGGTCAACGTGGACGAAGTCAACCTTTTGAAGTGGTAGGGGAATCATGATCGAACTGGCTTGGCTCATTCCCGTTTTTCCGGTGATCGGGGTTCTGATCAACGGATTCTTCGGAAAGAACGTGGGCGAGAAGGCGGGCCCCATCGCTTCCGTCATGGCGGGCCTGTCGTTTCTCGTGGTGCTGGGCATCGCCGTGGAGATGATATTCGGCGCGGGCGGCAGCCACACCGTGCCGCTCTGGACTTGGGTGGAAGCGGGGAGCCTCAGCGTGTCGATGAGCTTCCTGATCGATCCATTGAGCACCATCATGCTGCTCGTGGTGTCGGGCGTGGGCTTTCTGGTGCACGTCTACGCCGTGGGCTACATGCACGGAGACCCGGGCTACCCGCGCTTTTTCACCTGGCTCAACCTGTTCATGCTCTCGATGTTCCTCCTGGTGCTGGGCGACAACTATCTCGTCATGTTCGTCGGCTGGGAGGGCGTGGGCCTTTGCAGCTATCTGCTCATCGGCTTCTGGTACGAGAAGCAATCCGCTTCCGACGCGGGCAAGAAGGCGTTCATCGTCAACCGCATCGGCGACGCGGGCTTTCTGCTCGGCATGTTCCTCATCTGGACGCTGACCGGCAGCCTCACCTACACGGAGGTCTTCAAGGCGGCTCCCGAGATGAGCGCCGCGGCGGCATCGGCCGTCGGTCTCCTGCTGTTCGTCGGCGCCATCGGCAAGAGCGCGCAGATTCCGCTCTACGTCTGGCTTCCCGACGCCATGGAAGGCCCGACCCCGGTGAGCGCACTCATCCACGCCGCCACCATGGTGACGGCGGGCGTCTACATGGTCGCGCGCACGAGCCCCATCTACGTCATGGGGCCGGACGCGATGAGCGTCATCGCCATCGTCGGCGCGCTCACGGGCCTGTTCGCCGCGAGCATCGGCCTGGTGCAAAACGACATCAAACGCGTGCTCGCCTACAGCACGGTGAGCCAGCTCGGCTTCATGTTCATGGCGCTGGGCGTGGGCGCCTTCGCGGCAGGCATCTTCCACCTGATGACCCACGCCTTCTTCAAGGGCCTCCTCTTTCTGGGCAGCGGCAGCGTCATCCACGCGCTTCACCACGCGCCGGAAGAGCAGCAGCAGGACATGCGCTACATGGGCGGCCTGAAGGACAAGATGCCCATCACGTACTGGACGTTCCTGATCGGCGCGATCGCCATCGCGGGCGTTCCGCCGCTGGCGGGCTTCTGGAGCAAGGACGAGATTCTGGCGAACGCCTTCTTCACGGGGCACTACACGGTCTGGATCATGGGCACCGTCGCGGCCTTCATGACGGCCTTCTACATGTTCCGGCTCATCTTCATGACGTTTCACGGAGAGATGCGCGTCGACCATCACGCCCGCGAGCACATTCACGAATCGCCCGCCACGATGACGGTTCCACTCGTCATCCTGGCGGTCCTGAGCGTTATCGGCGGCGTGATTCCGGGCTTCCCGCCCGAGGCCGGCTGGATACACCGCTTCCTGGCGCCCTCGCTGGCGAAGATGCCGGCGGGCGGCCACGCCACGGAGCAGGGCGTGCACCTGATGAACGCCGCGGCCGGCGGCGGGCACAGCGGGCCGGCGGTGGTGTTCCTGATCATCCTGGCCATCGCCGTCGCCGTGGGCGGAATCGCCCTGGCGTGGTACATGTACGTCAAGGACACGGAGGCGCCGCGGCGCCTGTACAGGAGCATGCCGGGCATTTATTACCTGCTGCTCGGAAAATACTATATCGACGAGATTTACCAGACCTGCATCGTCGAGCCGACATACAAGCTGATGCGCGGCCTGTGGACCTTCGATGCGAAAGTGGTGGACGGCGCGGTGAACGGCAGTTCGCTCATCACCGTCGTGTCGAGCCGCTTCTCGGGCATCTTCGACCTCCGGACGGTGGACGGCGCGGTGAACGGCACGGCGAGCTTCATCCGCTTTTTCTCCCAGGTATTCAAATACCTGCAATCCGGAATGGTTCAGAATTATCTATTCGTGATGCTGTTGGGCATCTTCGTGATGCTGAGCGCGTACCTTTTCCGCTGATGCGATGAGGTTTTGGAGGAACTATGAGTAACATGCCGCTTCTTACGCTGATCACCTTCCTGCCCGCGGTCGGGGCGGTGATTATCATGCTCTTCATGAAGAAAGAGCAGACGAAAGCCATCAAGGGTTTCGCCACGGCGGTGGTGGTCTTGGACTTCCTGATTTCGCTTCCCCTGTGGTTCCGTTTCGATCAGTCCGAAGCCGGCTTTCAGTTCGTGGAGAAGGTGAGCTGGATACCCACCATCGGGGTGAGCTATTTCGTCGGCATCGACGGGATCAGCGTGCTGCTCGTCCTGCTCACGACGCTGACGATGATCATTGGGGTCGTGTGCTCGTTCACCGCCATCGAGGAGCGCGAAAAAGAATACTACGTCTGCCTCCTCCTGCTGGCGACCGGCATGCTGGGCACCTTCATCGCGCTCGATATTTTCCTCTTCTACGTGTTCTTCGAGATCACCCTGGTGCCGATGTACTTCCTCATCGGCGTGTGGGGCGGGCCGAGGAAGCTCTACGCGGCGATCAAGTTCTTCCTCTATACGCTGTTCGGCAGCGTGTTGATGCTGTTGGGAATTCTGGCGTACTACTTCGCCAACCTGAAAATGGGCACCGGGACCCTCACGTTCGACCTGGTGGAGCTCTACGCCGTGGGGCCGAAGATTCCGCTTTCGCTCCAGATATGGATATTCCTGGCGTTCTTCATCGGTTTCGCCATCAAGGTCCCCATGTTCCCCTTCCACACCTGGCTGCCGGACGCGCACGTGGAAGCGCCCACGGCGGGCAGCGTGATCCTGGCGGGCATCCTGCTGAAAATGGGCACCTACGGGTTCGTGCGCTTCGCCCTGCCCCTGCTGCCCCAGGCGAGCCAGGTTTTCGTGCCCTTCATGGTGTTGCTCTCCATCATCGGGATCATCTACGGGGCGCTGGTGGCCATGGCGCAGACCGACATCAAGAAACTGGTGGCCTATTCCTCTGTGAGCCACCTGGGCTTCGTGATGCTGGGCGTTTTCGCCTTGAACGAGCAGGGCGTGCTCGGCGGACAGCTCCAGATGATCAACCACGGGATCAGCACGGGCGCCCTGTTCCTCCTGGTGGGCGTCGTTTACGAGAGGCGTCATACGCGCCTTATCTCCGACTACGGCGGCCTCTCGAAAATCGTGCCGGTCTATACGGTGCTCTTCGCCATCACGATGCTGAGCAGCATCGGGCTGCCGGGGCTGAACGGATTCGTGGGCGAGTTCCTGATCCTCATCGGCGCGTTCAAGAAGAGCTACGTGTACGCCGCGTTCGCCGTCATCGGCATCGTCCTCGGGGCGGCGTACATGCTCTGGCTCTTCCAGCGGGTGTTCTTCGGGACCCTGGATAATCCGGAGAACGAGAAGCTCACCGACTGCAACGCGCGCGAGGTGCTCTATCTCCTGCCGCTGGTCATCCTGATGTTCTGGATCGGCCTGTATCCCAAGCCGTTCCTCGGGAGGATGGAGGCGAGCGTGAAGAAGGTCGTGAAGATGGTGAACGTGGCGGAGGCGCCGCAAAAGGCCGCGCTCGGCAAGATGACGAAGCTCGAGAAATAAACAGCGTTTTCGCTTGAATTGATGGAGTCTTTCTGATGGAAGTGGTGATTCCCGACATCGCCTTATCCCTGGCGCTTCCCGAAATCGGGCTGGCCATACTCGTCTGCGCCGTTCTGATCCTCGACCTGTTCGTGTCGCTCGAGAACAAGTCCCGCGTGGGCGTCGTGGCGTTCGTGGGGGTCGTGATCCTGGCGCTCGTCGCCTTCGGGCAATGGGGCGAGGGCGCGAGAACGACGTTCAACGGCTTTTACGTGGTCGACAACATGAGCGTGTTCGTGAAGGTGTGCGTGCTGGCCTGTACGGCCATTTCCATCCTGCTGATGCTTCAATACGCCAAGGTGGAGAAGATCAACTACGGCGAATTCTACGCCATGCTGCTCTTCTCGGTGTTCGGGATGCTCGTGATGGCCTCGGGCAACGATTTGCTCACCGTCTACCTGGGACTCGAAACCATGAGCATCAGCATCTACGTGCTCGTGGCGTTCATGCGGCACGACCCCTTGAGCCGGGAGGCGGGCCTCAAGTATTTCCTGATGGGCGCCTTCGCCTCGGGCGTCCTGCTGTACGGCATGGCCCTGACGTACGGGTTCACCGGGACGACCTCGATTCGCGGAATCGCGGAGGCGTTCGCGGGCGCCGGCGGCGGCGCCATCGCGCAGAGCCCGGTGATGATTTTCGGCCTCATCCTCCTCGTCGCGGGCTTCGGCTTCAAGCTGGCGCTGGCGCCGTTCCACATGTGGCTGCCCGACGCCTATACGGGCGCGCCGACGCCGATCACGGGCTTCATGTCCGTGGCCGTCAAGTTCGCGACCGTGGCCGCCCTGATGCGGATATTCTTCGTGGCGTTCCCGGCCATGGCCGAGAGCTGGAACACCCTGTTGTGGGTGCTCACGGCGTTCACGATGGTGTGGGGGAACGTGGCGGCCATCGCGCAGACGAGTCTCAAGCGCATGCTGGCGTATTCGAGCATCGGGCATGCGGGCTACGTGCTGATGGGCGTGGTGGTCTCCATGAGCGTTATCGACGGCAAGGTGACGTTCTCCTCCATCGGCATCAGCGCGGTGGCGTTCTATCTGCTCGCCTACCTGTTCACGAACCTCGGGGCCTTCGGGATGCTGATTCTCGTGTGCCGCGACGGCTACCGGGGCGACAACATCGAGGACTGGAAGGGAATCGGGCAGGCGCACCCCTGGGCGGGGATGGCCTTCGTGGTGTTCCTGCTCTCGCTCGGCGGCATCCCGCCGACGGCGGGCTTCGTCGGCAAGCTCTACCTGTTCGCCGCGGCGGTGCAGAACGAGTACTACTGGCTCGCCGCCATCGGGCTGGTGATGAGCGCGGTCTCGATGTACTACTACGGGCGCATCATCATGGTGTTGTACATGGAGAACCGGGGCGATACCCAGGAGGTGATGAGCCTCTCGAGCGCGCCCTCGCTCTTCTTCGCGATGGTGGTGCTCGTGGTGGGGACGCTTCTGCTGGGCATCTTCCCGGGCAGCTTCCTGGACGCGGCGAAGGGCACCGTCGCCGGGTTCATCTAGCAATCACACGCAACATCTGAAGCAGTACGCCTGACTCTCGTGCTTGAGCGGGGGGTGATGCAGCGCGCATTTGTGGTTTAGGCGCGCTTTGTTCAGGGGTGTGCTTCCGGTCGGCCTCGTCTCATGGATTATGTCCTGTTGTCCTGAGTGAATAACTATACTGAATTTCTTAGCTTAGGGCTTATTTTTGGGAATTATATACATAGCTTGATGGCTGGAGCTATCGGAATTTAGCGATGCAGTTGAGAACCTTCCCAAGTGCCATATTCTGGTAGGTCATCGCCCGGAGCAATTTCTCCGCAGCATCCATAAGGTGATCTGGCGGTTCTTTCCGCCTGATGAGGGCGCGGGCGCTTTCGTTCTTCCGCACCACCTCCCTCGTTTCCCTTTCCGCGGCGAGAAGTAACCTGCGGCATCTGTCCGGCATGTGCGCTTCCACCAGGCTGGCCGTACAAAGAAGCGTGGCGAAAACTATCAACGCTCCCAGTCGAATCATCGGCATATCTCCCAAAGCCTATTTGGCATTGATGCACGTCCTGGCTCCATATTTGTAGAGAAGCATGCGTGCTTTTCGGCTCTTCATTTTCCTAACCAGTGGCAACATTGTTTTGAACATTCTCTCTTCATTTTCCTTGCCGAATAATTTCATCAACTCAAGCGCTTCGGACATTTTCACATGTTGATTGAGACCTTTGGAAAGAATCTTTGCCCTGTAACAAGGTTCGATGATGTGCTTCATCATCTCGGCTCTATAGTTTGGCCGCTCTCTGTGGAGGCGCGCCCAGTTGCTTTCGGGAGGCGTTTTAGTAGAGCAAGGGCCGCATCCACGACCGAGCTCACCCGTCCAGCAGAAGCGATTCCTGGGTTCGCAATGCCATCCGCGCCACCCCGGAATATAGCCGGTAGACCTGCCCAGGTATCTTGTCCACGGAACGGAGCAATGCTCTTTCGGGAAGCATATTTTCCCGTCAGCACTGCGCATCGGAAGCGTGTATTCCGCTTGGGCCACGCTGGCCCCCAGCCCGATAATGAGCGCTGCAAGAATCAATCCAGCCGTGAATTTTCGCATGAGAAACCCCTCCCGATTGAGTGAACGGGTGGGGTGTGATACGCCATAAGGTCAACGTTCGTTGATGGTGGCTAACCCCACCATGTCGGTATTTGGAATGAAGGGAGTTTGTCCGAAAGGACGGACCCGAATTCCAAGGAGCCCTTGCACATTCCCAAACCCGTGTTTACGTGTCGCATGAGCACCGTGGCATCCGGGCGATTGGGTGTCAAGACGGACGAGTCAGACGTTTGTGAAGTGACGGCCGGCTTCGTGGGCAAGCTCTACCTGTTCGCCGCGGCGGTGCAGAACGAGTACTACTGGCTCGCCGCCATCGGGCTCGTGATGAGCGCGGTCTCGATGTACTACTACGGGCGCATCATCATGGTGTTGTACATGGAGAACCGGGGCGAGAGCCAGAAGGTGATGAGCCTCTCGAGCGCGCCCTCGCTCTTCTTCGCGATGGTGGTGCTGGTGGTGGGGACGCTGCTGCTGGGCATCTTCCCGGGCAGCTTCCTCGACGCGGCGAAGGGCACCGTCGCCGGGTTCATCTAGCAATCACGCGCAACATCTGAAGCAGTACGCCTGACTCTCGCTCCCGAGCGGGGGGTGAAAGAGCGCCTTTGCGGACACGGCGGCCCCTTGCCGGCCGCACGGATTCCATTCACCCCGGGGAGGGAGACGGGACGCTCCTCTCGCCCTGCCCACCACCCCCCTCCCCCCCTTGTCAGGGGGTCTAACAAGGCCGCGCCCACCGCCGGGCCGAGGGGGTTTTGATTTTTCCAACCCCCCCTGACAAGGGGACGTTGAAAAAGCCTGTTTCGGGATCGGCGTCAAGGAGGTTCACGCGGCGCAGACGTGATGGTTTTGTAGCAGGACAACCCAAAAGGGTTGTCCTGGCCTCCGTGCCTGTCCTGCTCTTCGTGGTTGTCTTTCGTCAGGACAGGCACGGAGGCCACGGACAGGCGCAGGGGCCCGTCCGCTACGGCGAACAATATCGAAGGTCGGGCAGGGCTTTTCAACAACCCCCTCTAGGGGGGAGTGATTCTTCTCTCTCGTCGGTTGCCTGAATTCCCAAAATCGCTCCACGGGCCTTTTTCAACAGGCCCTCTTCAGTCGCATTTCCCCGCACTTGCAATGATGGGATGAAGAGAGCGCGCGCGTATGATAACGGAGCCGACCGGTTTGTCCGGAGAAAAATGAATTTCCGTAAATTTCGATAAAATTCGATAAATTCACGGGGTTTTTCGGTAAATATCCGGCAATTTATTTGTTTTGAGATGACGCCGCGGAATCCGGGCGCAGGGGAATTCTGCCATGATCGACCAGGCCTGCGATGACGGCAATTGCGCGGAATTGCGGGGAATTGCGGGTGTTTTTTCGATTAGCGCGATTCAGGGTTTTTCGTGGCGCTCACCCGGACCCCGGATTGACATTTTGTCAGACCCGAACCGCCGGTTCCCGAAAAATAGTCAAACGAGAAGCCGGACGCCGCAACCGGGAGGGTTCTTCCGGGTTTTCGCGCCCTGGAGAGATCTTGTATCGCATTGATAAATTTAGGGTTAAGGGAGAGATCGATTTTGGAGCGGCGAATCCCCTATTTTGGCATGATTATTGCTTTTAATAGGAGTGTGAACCTTT
Source organism: bacterium (assembly GCA_022825065.1). Lineage (GTDB taxonomy): Bacteria > UBA8248 > UBA8248 > UBA8248 > UBA8248 > Bin107. Next base: position 23,860 of record JAJDYR010000034.1, on the reverse strand, counting down.
TGCCCTCAATGGGCGCCTTTCATAGAGGAGCCTTTTCTCCCCGGTGGTCAGTTGAAGGATCCCCTGATGCTGATTCACTGACATCTCGCCAAGTGATTCGCCCGAGTTGGGCGGATTCCTTCCTGAATGGGGCATGTCTTTCGGGGCGTGCCCCAAGTCTTTATGTATCAAGGAGTTGATCGAGCAGGGCGGGCGCTTCCCGGAGGGTGCGAAGGGTCAAATCGCTGGGAATCGAGGAACGCTCCGACAGGTGAACCGACAGCATTCCCGCCGCTTCAGCCGCCATCATGTCGTATTTCCCGTCCCCGATGACGACGCATTTGCCGGGCGTTACGCCGATGGCCTCGGCGCCTGCCAGCATTGGTCTCGGGTCCGGCTTCCAGTAGCCGATATCCCGGGTGATCAGAACCTCGAACGAGACGTTGATTTTTTTCACCATCTTCAGGACATGCCGCTCCGCGTTGTTCGTAACGACCCCGAAGGGGATTCTTTTCGTCCTCAAATAAGCGAGCAAATCATGCGCGCCGTCGTTGGCTTCGGCCTTGTCGGCGGCTCTAAGCTCATGTTTTTCAAGGATATCCGATATCTCTCTCGCGCGTTCGGGGGATTGCGTAGGGAGATAATCCAGAATGGATATATCCCCGTCCAGCAAGCCCATCTCATCTTTCATGGCGGGCCAGTCGAAGGCGGGTTTCGTGAGCGTGCCGTCAAAATCGAGCAGCACGCCCTCCAAAGGTCGCTTCATTATTGTTTCCTCACAGCACCTTGGAGATTTCATCGGCATCAAAGCGTTGCAGCGGAAAAATCTTCTCGTCGCGGCGAATCATCACCCCCGATTCCGGCGAGCAGAATTTACCGATGCGAACGCCCATCGCACCCGTCGCCGTGAGCGCTTCCTGAACGGTTTCTTCACCTTCCGCCGGAACCGCCAGCAAAAGCGCTCCTGACGTAATAACGCCCAAGGGATTGATATCCAACGCTTTGCAAATCTCTCCACCCTCAAGGGAGATGGGGATACGGCTCTCCTCCACGATGGCCCCCAAACCCGCTGCCCTCGCCATTTCATGGACGCCGGTGGCGAGGCCGCCTTCGGTCGGGTCGTGCATCGCGTGCACGGAGCCGGTTCCGGCCGCCGCCAGAGCTTGCGCCACCACGCTGATGCCGGGAGATTCCAGGTACCTTTTCGCATTCTCGAGTATCTCGACATCCAGGATGCTTTTCAGATCATCGTATTTCGCATCCGCCAGGATCGCCGTTCCCTCGACGGGTATCGCGCGTGTAAGCAGAATCAGGTCATCCGCCTGCGCATCCGCGCCACGAATCAGATTCTCCTTGGACACTTCACCCAGCATGTGGCCCGAGAGGATCGGAAATTCCAGCCCCGATGTAATCTCCGTATGTCCGCCGCATAAGGTGACCCCCAAATCGTCGCATGCGTCTCCCACTTCTTGCCAAATACGGCTTACCATCGCCTCATCAGCGCGGCCTTCCGGCAGGAGCAAGGTCATCAGAAACCACAGGGGGGTTGCGCCCATGCAGGCGACGTCGTTCGCGTTCACGTGTACGGCGTAGCGCCCGATATGGTGTTCAACGAACGTGATGGGGTCTGATTTCGCGACGAGATAGCGATCCCCCATGTCGATGACGGCGGCGTCTTCTCCAACCTGTGGACCCACGATGAGACGCGGGTGAGAAGTCGTGTTCTCGAGCAGAGCGCCCAGCACGTCCGGGGGAAGCTTACCCACGGGAAATGGAAACCGTTTCGCCATGCTCTCACCATAAGGAGGAGACGGTATAACATCAAGAGCACAAGGCGTTTTCATGTTGACGCCTGAGATTGCGCGTTTTAGAATCCCGTCTTCCTGATAAGGGTATGGAAACACTTGCCTTTCCGGGAAATGGGCCGATAAGCAACAACCCTTGGTTGTCTGTCGATTGCTCCACATACTGCCACGGTAGCTCAGTCGGTAGAGCAGAGGACTGAAAATCCTCGTGTCGGCGGTTCAATTCCGTCCCGTGGCACCAGAAACTCCCTCGTTCGCGTTAATCCGTGTCCGTAATTCCTTCCAGATCAAGGTTTTTGCCGTTCAGTTCAACCGTGCTCGTGAGCGGCACCGCCGTCTGAACCATCTGCTCGGCATAGCAGCCTTGTTTCGCCAACCGGATGATGTTCAGGATTTTCTCTTCCGTTTCGCTCGATTCGACCTTGAAGTGCGTGCGCACCCTTCGGCATCCCGAGTTCACGTCGCCTTTCAGGACGGAACCTTTCAGGAAATAATCGAATTCCACGCGGCAGGAGGCCTTCTCGAAGGTGGTTTTCGTCATATGGGCGTACCGCCCAAGCTGGGTCAACAGTCAGAAGCCGACCCCCATGGCGATGTACGTGAGGGGTTGCGGATACCTGTCCTCTCCGCCGATGCGGGGCGGCTCGTCGCTGAATACCTCGAAGTGCCGGAATCGCCCGATTTTGAGCTGCCCGTCGTCCATCGTCTCCGTCTCCGCGAGCATGGTGATCTCGTAACCGTCTTTCGGTAGTTCGGGCTTGTCGATCGGCCGCTCGCCGGGCACGGTGCTCTCATGCCAGGGATAGTTGATGCTCTCCACCATGTTTGTCTGTCCTCCCGGGTTTGGATGCGAATGATTCCATTCACGCAAATGATTGTTTATATGGGTGTTATTCCCATTCCAGCACGCCGATGTAACCCTCTTGCGGAATCCGGACGAGCGGCTCCAGGCCTTCTTCTTTCTTGTGCATCTGGATGGTGTTGAGATGCGCGTACGCCTCCCAGAGGATGTGGCGGAACGTGTATTCGAGGTTAAAGTGAAATAATTCAGTATCTTCGGGGTCGATCCACACGCCGGTGCGGTGGGCCTTCAGGGTGACGTTTTCGCGCCACCTGCGCACGTCCTCGCCGGTTCCGGGCCGTTTCATGCCGCGCGGCACGCGCTCGGTGATGTTTCTCCCGTCGCGGATGGACTCGCTCGTCTCCGCTCCCAGCACCTCCCAGACGAGGCCGAACGAGTCCCGCATGACACCGATAAGATCTTGAATTTGCGGGCAATACGCCTCCTTCATCATCCGCCCGTCGAAGCGGGTGAGGAGCGCCTCATCGCGCGGGAGGCCGTCTCCGAAGAGGGTCGTCCCCCAGCGGACCAGCAGCCACCGGTAGGGCAGGGACGCCACGTGGCTCACCTGATCCCGGATCGACCAGGCGCCCCAGCTCTTCTCCTCCCTCGTTCTGCGCAAGACCGCCTCGGAGAGGCCTTCCGTCTCTACCTCATATAAATCAGCGACTTGGCGGATTTCAGGGAAAAGCGCGCGCGCTGGATTCTCTCGTCCCTGCATCCTATGGATTCCTCCGCTCGAACGTGCGATTCCCCGCATTTCCTCGCATTTGCACCTTCCGGCCTCCTCCGCTCCGAAGTAGGATCAGCCTCGTTCCCGGTTTGAATCCGGCCGGGAACCTTTCCCAAAATACCCCATCAATTTATCGAAAGACCCCGTAAATTTATCGAAATTTATCGAATTATCCAGAATATGAAAAATAAATTATTGTTTTCAAGCCGGTTATAAATTCATTGAAATAAATGTAATCAAGACGCAAGCGGACTCATTATAACCCCAGAGCATCCCAGGGGGCGCGAGTCGTCGAAGACCGGGGTAATCATTCGGTTACGCGGTGATATTGTCTCTGGAAGCGAAAGTATTTGTTGATTTTGTGCGGTGTAGTCAGCTTGATCTGGTGTTTTCCTGTTCCTCATCACCCCACCAGCGAACGGTTACGCGCGGGTGTAACCATTCAGTTAAGCGGTGATATTGTCTTTTGGTATCGGAAGCATTTGTTGATTTGTGTGGTGTAGTCGTTTTGGACCTATGTTTTGCTAGCTTCCATCACCCCACGAAAGAATGTATGTGGACGACCCCGTAAATGCAAGCATGTCTTTTGAACGATTCGGGGTCCTTGGTCAGGTACAGTCGTATGTCCGACCACTTGGTGCGGCATATAATTCGCCGCGGGTCTGTATGGAGATGCGTGGATCGGGTCCAATTCGGCCCGGCGAGCTCGAGGGTTCTCGGCAATACCCTGGTTTTCCCGATCCTGTCTCATCGACCATTTTCTCTTACCCGTCCTCCTACCTGCTCACATTCCCGGATAATCCGTCGTACGCACTGCACCGGGACCTGAGAGGTCTCCATATCAACCTGCCGTCGTGGAGGGGTCGCTGGGAAAAGGAGGAATCTGTAACCGATGATGAACGATTGACGTGACCCGAGGGCACGGCGACAATCGGGCCTAAAGGGGTTTGCGAGCCAGGAAACAGTACAGTGGCGTGAAGAGGCCCGCTTTTCCACCCGTGACATAGGCGTCTGCTGTCCGCTCCAGGAGCCGGACGACTTCTGCGGAACCCTTCGGAAACAGCCGAACCACCTCGGCCAGCTTCGATCCCGCGAGGAACGCTTTGCGGCCCCGCGGAAGCCTGCGCAAGGCGTTGCCCAACGTCCCGTGCCGACTCTCCATAGGTTGATACCATGGCGTGGATGGTTCTTCCCGGACGTCCCGGTCCGTCCCCTCGATGACCTGGAATCCCGCCGCTTCGAGCGCCAGGTTCACTTCCCCGAACGTCGCGATTTCCTTGAGCGCAATACCGCGCATGAGTTCACGCTTAATGGTCCGGTGCCGGGCGTTGCTCGAGTCGAACTCGTCCGTCAGGCACATCTCCTGCCCCCAGAACAGGGCGCCGGGTTTCAGCACGCGGAATATCTCTGCGAACGCGCGTTGCTTGTCCGGCGCATGACACGTCGACTCGATGGCGTAACCCCGGTCGAACGCCTCGTCCTCGATGGTGCTCATATCCATGAAGCTGCATACCTCGTAATCGATCAAGTGGTCGAGCCCCGCCTCGGCGGTCAACCTCCTCGCCCTTTCCAACTGGGTTTTGTTGATGTTGATCCCGACGACCCGGACGCCCGCCTCACGGGCGACGCGGCGCATCGGGCCGCCGATTCCGCAACCGACATCGATCACCGCCATTACCCTCTGCAACTCCAGTTTGTCGATCATCAACCGCTGGTGCCGGACTTTGGACTCCTCCAGACTCTCCTCGGGCGAGAGGGGCGCGAAGTGCAGGGATTCGCCCCAGCCCCACACCATGAAATCGCTGCAAAGGTCGTAGTAGGTATTTACTGTTTCGGTGTGATCGTACCCGGTCGCGCCATTGGACTCCGCCGTTGCCCGGTCGAGCCAGCTCTCGAAGTCATGCACGCGGCGGTTGACGTTCTCCCTCCGGTACGCATCCTTGAGATCTTTCGATAGTTTGCCTATTTCCATAGCGTTGTGTTTTCCTTCCCTCATCGTCTACGTCGAAGCCCGTCTCGGCGATGGCGTAGAAGGTTCTCCCGGCGGTCTCGCCCTCTGAACTCAATCCGTACGATCCGGATAGAACTGCTCGTATTAACGCCGAAAAACTCCAATCTCCCCGTCGAACCTGCATAGTTGGGGCGCGGCACGTAATGTTTCCGGGCCCATATGACGACGTCCGTCTTGCTTGACACGACCGTGTCATTCGGTTCGCTTCATGTACATGCTTTGTCATACTCACGGACGCTCCGCATATTTGTCAAGTTTTTTGAGGCGGCGAGGGGTGGCAGGTAGGGCCTGTTAAAAACTCCTATTACGGTTGTGATAGTGTCATTTTAAGTCGCGCTGCCCCCCCTCTACATAGACATCGCGTCTCTCTTAGAAGCGGGCCCTCGTATCCGCCCGGATTCGGGGGTGCGATAAGAAACCTTTCGTGAGGACAGGCACGGGGCCTGCCCCTACGATCTTCGGATTGATTCACGGAGGCAGGATGATGGTACGGGCGACCCCCTTGGTCGCCCGATTGGCCTAGTCTTGCATGCCGCCGTATCGACCTCACGCTGAGTAGCCGCCGAAGGTCAAACTTGACTCAGAAGGGCTTGTTGAATAGCCTTTGTCAATGCAGTACCCCCCTGTCCTTCCTTGCCAGGTTTTTTTCTTCACCTCCTTGTCGGGGGGCATCGCCTTTGCCCCTGACAAGGGAGGACAGGGGGTCCTTTTCTGGTCGATAGGGGCGGCCCTCTACCTCCTGAAAGGGGGGTCTTTTTCAACAGTCCTGAGTTACCCCGCTTCGGTAGACAGGTTTGGGCGGCCGCCCCGGCGCAGAGTTGAACGCAAAGTCTTCTCTATACTCTGAGACAGGGGCTCCCAGAGGATATTCCTGGACTTATTAACCCACCGTTCCGGGAAGTGCGGAAGACGCCGCGTCGGCCAGTGCCGGGCAGGAATGCAAGGCGTCCTCCTGGTCACTTGCTGCCCGATCTTATGAGAAGATCGGGCGCTTCGACTTGATTCGGAGCTTGAGGCTCTTGCGAGGGGTGCAGGTCGGAAACGGGTTTATCTTGACCGGGTAGCTCGAAGGCAGTACTTCAAGCTCGAAGTAGTAGGCGATCATCAAGAGGTTGATCGTCATTTGATATTCCGCCACTCTCGGGCCGAGGCAGGTGTGCGTACCGAAACCGAACGACCCGTAAGCCCCGTGTTTCTTGTGTTCCTCGCGCCCGGGAAGATACCGGTCGATGTCGAACTTCTGAGGATCCGGATAGTTCTCCTCCATGTAATGAACGGCGGTGGACGCCAGCACGACGCGCGCCCCGACGGGTAGTTCATAACCCTCCACGATGCAACTGTTCATGACGGTTCTCAACTGCAACGGCACGCTGGGGTAGAGCCGAAGGGTTTCGAGAATCAGCCGGTGGGCGGTGTCGATGGCCTCCTCCTTCAAGTCTTCAGGTCCTGGGTCTCCGTTCGCGAAAAGCGCCTCGGCTTCCCTGCGCACGCGCTGAAAGACGTCCGGATGGGAGATCATCAAATAGAGCCCGAAACCCACGGCGGTGCCCATATACATGGCCGCAACGAACGGTATGATCATCATGAACTTGGTATCGGTTTCGGGAAAGTACTGGGGATCGCTGGTGTGCAGACTGAGCAGGTCGTCGATCAGGTCGCGGGGTTGGTTTTCGCGCTGCGCCGGGGTGTGCGAATTCCGGATCATGGAATAGACGTGGTCGATGCGCCGCCGGATGGCCTTCATTCGCGGCGTTCGCATGAAGGACTTCGGCAAAATCCCCTGCGCGTAGGTGATCAACATGCGGTTCTTGTATTTGTGGATGTCGTCCACGTATTCCGAAAAATCCATGCTGAAGAGGAGCCGGGATACCTGGCCGGACATAAGAGTGCGGCTTGCGTCCTTGGCGACGAGTACGTCGCCCACGTTCCACGAATCCAGGGACAACCGTATCTCTTCGAGCATATCTCCGAGACGGTCGTTCAGGCGGCTCCGGGAGGATGCCATCTGGAACGCCTTGCGCATGCGGAAGTGTTCGGCCCCGTCCATGCCCGGCAGGCTTCTCGATGCGCCGAGCACAGTCTCCATCCCCTCCATGGTTTCTTTGGAGCGCAGGTGCACCCGACCGTTCCGGTTGACCCAGATGTTGGCATCGTTCCCGGCGATGACGAAAACCCTCTTCCTGGAGAAGGGAGATTTGATCGCGAAGACCGGGCCGTAATCGCGGTAAAGGTCGGCCAGTAGTCTAGACGTATTTCCTTGCCAAAGCGAATCTTTGCGGAGCATTTTCCCTAGGCTTACGTTGGGAATGGGTTTTGTCGCTATCGCGATGGAGCGACTGACCGATGTCTCTGCGACGGCGGCGGCGACGGATCGACTGGTGCGGTCCAGCATGCCCAGCAGTTCGATACGCTCACGTGAAGCCTCGTAGTCTTCCGGCTGCAGAAGAAACCTGAATGCGTCGCAGGCATCGGCGAGACCGATGATGATGGCGTCACGGGGATAGGGTATGCCGTCCCCCAGGATCGTCTCGACGATTCGGCGACGTACTATGGACCGGGACTCGCCGCTGGACATACCGTTTTCCGCCTTAGCCGCGTTTCGCGATAGAGCCCAGAAGCCGCCGTTCATATAGTCCAATATCCCGTTTTTCGACAACCGTTCGAGAGAATGATGCAGGATATCGTCCGACGCGCCGGCGATTTTCTCGACCCAGTAACTGACGGTGCGTGGCTCCGGCTCAGCTGCAATGTTCGCCAGAACGGGGTCGAGGAGATCGTCTCCCACAGGAGATGGATCGTACAATGAAAGCATCTCTTGAGCGGTGTCGATACGGGACTCGAGGTCGAGGTCCGCCAGCACGGCGCCGGCGAGAACGCACGAGAGATTCCAGCCCGCCACCTGCTCAAGATAGCCGCTCTTTTCGTTCAACAACAGGAGTATGATTTCTTCGGTCAGTCGCATCCGATGTCGTTTCCTGAGACTTGGCGAAGGAATATTTTGTTCCAGCCGGCTCGTACAATGAAAGGCCATGACTCTAGGGCCACCACGGCAGGCAGTCAATTCGATTCATTCTAATCTTGTGAAACGATAGATTTCAAGTATTTTGTTCAGTATCTATCGAGCGACAGCCGCATGAAGTCGCGCCTATGGGGTCGTTGAAATAGCCCCGATTTCGTGATTCGGTGTATGTAACCGACCGGGGAAGGAAGAGACATCACCCCATCCTGGGAATAGAATGCCGGCGACTGGCCTGTGCACGGCCCCCTCTTCGAGCACCCCCGCTTTCAGCCATTTGTCAATCATGCGCCTTACGACGCCGTCCTTGATCCGCAGGTCGAGGAATGACCGCAGATGGGTGTGCGGGATTGAGTCGAAGTGCGCTTTCAAATCCGCGTCTATCACCCATCGTTGGCGCTGCTCCATGATGCCCGTGCGAAGTGCGTCCAGGGCATCGTGAGCCGACCGCCCGGGCCGGAAGCCGTACGAGCACGTCAAAAAGTCCGTCTCGTAGATTGGCTCCAGCAGCACCTTGTCTTCGAACGTCGGAATGCCGAGCGGTCGTTTCGTGCCGTCCGCCTTCGGGATGTAGCGCCGACGCACCGGCGGCGCAGAGTAACGACCCGACTTCATCCGGCTCAGGAGGTCGTCAAGATTCGCCTCCAGGTCCTTCTCGTAGTCGGCGGCACTCACGCCGTCGATGCCTCTCGCTCCATCCTTGCGCGTGCAGCGATACGCTTCGCGCATCCACTCTCCGTCGATGAGGTGGTGCAGGGACGTGAACACCCATTCGGGATGCTCCCTCGCCTGTTCGGCTATCCACTGCTGTTTCGTGTACGTGTTCGTGGAACTCAGGGTTTTCTCCAACGTTTCTCATCAGTGGATTTGTACAGATGACTCTCCGGTTCCCTCCAGCGGGTCCCGATGGCCACGGTGCCCCGCCTTCAGCAGTACTATCAGGGCGCTACGACATCCTGCCCTTGCATGTCCTTCGGCTTATTGTTTTCACCAGCCGGCTCCGCGGGCGCCTGCCGGGTTCGTGTCCGCCATGAGGCGCTCCCGCCGCCGTACAGGCCCGGCGACGGGCCGGGGGTCTGGATTTGCATGCTGGCATCCCCTTTCCAGCGTCCTTGCCCACGGGCAAGGGCAGGATCTCCCAGGTTCCCTGGCCGGAACGGGTTTTAATGGGATAGTAGGACGACAACCCCTAATCGGCCTCTATGTACTGCAGCTTGCAAACCCTCTACGAGCGGGATCGCAGACTACTAAAAAATTATTGACAGTAGTTGAGTTGTGAAGATAGCATGGATTTATATTCGTTTGATTGGAGGAAGGCCTCGATGACCACAGGAATGGGTTTATCCCCCACCTCATCCACACCTCCCGTTCTCGTCACCGGCTCTGCCGGGCATGTGGGCGCCAATCTCGTCCGCCGACTATTAGAAGAGGGCGTTCGGGTCCGGGTGTTGCTGAGAAACGAAGACAACAACGAAGCACTGGAAGGTCTAGAGGTTGAACGTTTTATTGCAGATATTCGAGATTTGAATGCCACCAGACGCGCGATCGCGGGCTGCCAGGGCGTCTATCACTGCGCTGCCAAGGTCTCAACCATAGAAGGCAACCGCGCCCATCGCCGGGAGGTGTTCGAGTGCAACGTACTCGGCACCCGCAACGTGCTGCAAGCGGCGCGTGAGGTAGAAGCCGGCCGTGTGGTAGTGACGGGTTCTTTCAGCGCAGTCGGCTATGATTTGGATGATCCGTCCGCTCCAAGCGACGAGACGATGCAGTTCTATCCCATGGAGCGCACGATGCCTTATGAGCGCAGTAAGGCGCTCGTCGAGCATGAATGCTGGCGCGCTGCAGCGAAGGGACAAGACGTCATAGTCGCAACGTGCTGTGCGGTGGTCGGGGGCGGCGATTTTTATCCCTCGAGACTGGGAAGGACCCTGTGCGATTTCACCAACGGCAGGTTCCGTGCTTACGTTGACGGCGGTTTCGAATTCGTAGCGGTGCGAGACATTGTTGAAGGACATTTATTGTGCATGCAACGGGGACGCTCGGGCGAGAAGTACATCTTCAGCAGTGAGTACAAAACCATTTCCGAAATACTGGAGTTGTTCGAGGAAGTCACAGGCGTCCCGCGACCATGCAGGCGGATACCGACCCGTATGATGCTCATTTTCTCGGAAGTGGCGAGCTTTTACCTGAGCCGGTTTCACCCGAATTTTCCCCAGCGTTTCACTCCTGGCGCCATCCGCCTGTTGAAAAAGCGCCGGCACGCCGACACCAGCAAAGCAAAGCAAGAACTTGGCTATCAGCCTACGAGTATCCTGGCTGCGGTTCAGGAAGCCTACGCATTTCACTACAATCGTAACGCGATCACGAATCCACTCGCAAAACGCCCCAGCGTGGACGCTATGAAACAAAAAATCCCATATGAGGCTGAAGTTTATGGATAACTCCCAAGGGGGAATCGATGTGAGTACGGCCCCGGGTCCGCCACCCGGCTTCGAGCATGCCGGCAGCCTTCGCCAGCGCGCGCGCGCTGCGGGCCTGGACCCGGATTATTGGTACGCGGTGGAAGAAGCGCACCGAATCAAACCGGGGACGGTGGTCGAGATCATTTTCTGGAAACGTTCTATTGCTCTGTATCGGTGCATGGACGGCTCGTTTCGCGCTATAGAAAATCGCTGTGCGCATCGCCAGATCAAACTCACCTTGGGTGAAGTGCAAGGCTGTCGGCTCGTGTGCGACTACCATGGCTGGCAATATGATGAAAACGGATGCCCCTACGACCCCTCCGGCTCCGGGCGGGATCTCTCGAAGCTCTCGCTCAAAACCTATCCCGTGAAGGTTCGTTACGGTCTGATCTGGTTGTTCCCCGGGAACCCGGAGGTAGCAGAGTCACGCCAGATCCCCGAGATACCTGAACTCGAGGGACCGGATCGGTGGGCCTGTGTACCGCTGAGCTTCACCTGGTTGGCCCACCACTCGATGATCATCGACAATGTAAGCGACTTCTCCCACGCACATCTGCATCGTAAATACCGTCCCTTCGAAGACGCTGCGCTCACCCGTTGCGAGACCATCGGGGATAACGTGCACGTCGCCTACAATACGCGGGTCGGGCGCGGGCGCATATCCGGCCTGTTTGTAGATCACAAACGGTTCAACACCAATCACATGGACCTTTGCTTTGAATACCCCTACCAAAGGTCGAACACCGATGACGCAATAAAACACTGGCTTTTTGTATTGCCTATCGATGAGCGCACCACCCGGGTGTTCTTCCTGTTCTTTTTCAAGTCGCTGAAGGTGCCTTTACTGCCGATACGTATTCCCCGTTTCGCCATGTACATGATATTGAGCATCGCGAACCGCCGGCTCATCGGCCCTTTACTCTCCGAGGATGGCGTTGCGGTCGAAGCGGAGCAGAAGGGTTACGAGAAACATTGGGACGCTCCTGCCTACGAATACAATCCGGTAGTAGGGGCTTTTCAAAAAGTGATCGTGCGCAAATGGCGCGAGTACCTGGTGCGCGGGACGGAAAACGGCGTTGCCGGCTTCTGAGCGAATCTTTTCGTTGTCCGTGCTGTCGGGCAGAAGCGTGCTTGAGGCGGCGGCAATGACGCTGGTGTTTGTAAGCGCTTTGTTTCTGGGCTCGATCCTCCTGCCCGGACGCCGGGTTAGGGGACCGGTTTTGGAGGGGGGAGCACGCACCTACAAGCTCAACGGTTTCGCCTTGTTCCTGATTACCATGATTGTGGTATGTCTCGCTCAGGTTTCCGACTGGTTCTCTCTTTCCGTATTGCATACCCACTTCGCTGCCTTGTTCGTGGTGGCGAACGGATTCGCATTTATTCTTTCCGGCTGGCTGTATATCCGAGGGAGCCGGGCTCAGGATGCGCTAACGGGATTTTTGCGAGGTTTCTTCTTTGGTCTAGAGTTCAATCCAACTTGGCTCGGAGTGGATTTGAAGCTTTTCAGCTACCGTCCTTCCCTCATCGCCCTGGCGCTGTTCAACGCGTCGTTCGCCGTAGTGCAGTACGAAACCTACGGTGGCCTGACACTGGCGATGACGCTCTATCAGGTCTTTACCTTCCTGTACGTGCTCAACTATTTCCAGTTCGAATTCGGAATGATCCACACCTGGGACATGATCAGCGAGCGTTTCGGATGGATGTTGATTTGGGGAGACTACGTGTTGGTGCCATTCTTCTATAGCATCGCTGGCTGGTGGCTGATTCACGCATCGGCGACGCTGTCTCCCATCACCGCCGCCACGCTCGTTTTGTTGTTCGCTCTCGGCTTCTGGCTCTTCCGTGGCGCCAACGAGCAAAAGCACCGCTTCAAGCGCGATCCCGCCACCATGATCTGGAGGCGACCCGCCCGATCCCTAGACGGACGCCTGCTGGTTTCCGGATTCTGGGGTATTGGACGACATCTCAACTATACCGGCGAAATCTGCGTCTACCTCGCGTTCACTCTTACTACCGGGTTCACATCCTGGATACCATATCTGCTACCCGCGTGGCTGACGGGTTTGTTGGTGCATCGATCGAAACGTGATGAACAACGCTGCCATGCCAAGTATGGCGAACTGTGGGAACGCTACAAACAGCAGGCGCGATTTTCGATGCTGCCGTTCATCTATTGAGGGCAAGTGTGGAGCATCGATCTCACAGTGAAGCAACTCCGCGCTCGGTGCAGCTCCCTCCCCGGGTGGCAACATCCGTTCCCGAACTGGCGGGTGGGTGGCCATTGCTCGGCCATCTGGTGGATTTTCGAATGGATCCGGTCTCAATGTTGCTCCGAGGCTGCCGCGAACACGGCGATCTTTTCCGGTTCAGACTCGGTCTGCGCGAATGTTTTCTCTTTATCGGACCCGAAGCCCACGATTTTTACTTCAGAGCGCCTGAGGATGAACTGAACGCCAAAGCCGTCTATCAGTTCACGGTACCCATCTTCGGACGCGGCGTAGCTTACGACGTCTCCCCCGAAGTCATGGCGGAGCAGTTGGGGTTTCTGTTTCCGGCGCTGCGCGAAGCAGCAATGCAAAAGTTCGCCCTCATTATGTACGAGGAGACAAGCCTGTTCGCCGACTCCCTCGGCGAGGATGGAGAGGTCGATCTGCCGGTCGTGATGAACCAGCTCACCGTCAAAATCGCCAGTCGTTGTCTGATTGGAGAGGAAGTCCGAGATCAGATGGACGCGGGTTTTGCCGAGGCGTATCACGATCTGCAAAAAGGCATCAACACCCTGGGATTTTTTCTCCCCAATCTTCCAACGAGAGCGCACCGAAGCCGGGACCGGGCCCGGCGAAAAGTAGCCGAACTCTTTAGCCGGATCATGGCGAAACGCCGTCTTTCTGGGGCCCGTCCCGACGATTTCATGCAAACACTTATGGACGCCCGTTACAAGGATGGCCGCGTTCTGAGCGACGATGAGATTACCGGGATACTGCTGACGGTGTTGTTCGCGGGTCAACACACGAGCTCGGTTCTCGCAACCTGGACCGGCTTGGAACTCGCGAAGACGCCGGCATATTTGGCGCGGATAAGAGACGAGTTGCAAGACGTCTACCGCGTGGAAGGGGCCATGAGCCTCGCGAGTCTCAATCGACAAGTGACGCTGGAGCACGCAGTACGCGAGTGCGAACGGCTGCACCCGCCGCTGATAGTCCTGATCCGCAAGGTACTCAAGCCTGTACACTACGGAGATTATGTCGTGCCTGCCGGCGCACTGGCCATGGTTTCACCGGCGGCTTCTCACCGGCTGCCTAACGTGTTCGCCGACCCGGAGCGGTTCTTTCCGGATCGTTTTACTCCTCCTGCCAGTGAGGACAAACAACACCACTACGCCTTGATCGGTTTCGGCGGCGGCAAACACCAGTGCATGGGAAAACATTTCGCTTACTTGCAGCTGAAAGCGATCTGGACCGTTTTGCTCGATCGCTTCGATTTTTATCTCGACACCCCGATTCCCACCCCGAATTATGGCAGCTGGGTAACGGGCCCCAAGAGACCATGCCGGATCCGTTACCGCCGTCGCTCACAAGCGAGTTCTCTCCGATGAGCGGCGCCGCTAATGGGCGCTACGACGTCGCCATCGTCGGCGCGGGTCCGGTCGGCAGTTTATGCGCGCTTCTTCACGCGCGCAAAGGCGCCCGAGTAGTTCTGCTCGAAGCAAATCCCAAAGCTTCCAGACGGCTGGCTGGCGAATGGCTGCATCCGCCCGCCGTGCAAATTTTACGCGATGTTGGGATAGGGCTCGACATAAAACTAGGCAGCAGCGTCGGCAAAGGATTTGCGGTGTTCCCCGAAGACGGTTCGGAACCAATAGTGCTCCCCTATACAGACGGATTTCCAGGCATGATATGCGAGCATGCGTCGCTCGTCACGAGTCTGCGTGAAGCTGTCACTAACGAATCGGGCGTCGATTTCATTCCCCACGCGCGGGTATGTGCGGTCGAGGACGGGAGGATCACTTTTACCCGTAACGGTACCGATAATTACCTGATCACAGAGCGGATTGTCGGTGCCGATGGCCGGAACTCGATCGTGCGTCGATCATTGGGGTTATCGACCAATCCGGCTATCTGTTCGCGGATGTTGGGGGTTATGCTAAACGGCGTGAGGTTGCCGCTGGAGGGTTACGGGCATGTGTTGCTCGGCGGGCTGGGTCCGACTCTCATGTATCGGCTGAAAAAGGATTGCATCCGGGTCATCGTCGACATCCCGCTGGATTGTTGGACGCCCCGAGACCGGATTGGCTTCCTCTCGGACGCGTATGCGGGTTTGCTGCCCGAAACAATAGGGCCTGCTTTTGTCGAAGCACTGCGGGAGGGACGATTCCACACCGCTGCCAACGAGTTGATGCCGCGTGTCACGTACGGGAATCCAAATCGAGTGCTTATTGGCGATGCGGCCGGACATTACCATCCCATGACGGCGGTGGGAATAACCCTCGGGTTCTGCGATGCGCTTACACTGGCCGAGAGCGATGACTTTCACGACTTCGCCGCGAAGCGTTCTCGGGCGAGCCGGGCTCCCGAGTTCCTCGCCATGGGGCTCTACGAAGTCTTTGCCGATCACCGGGCCGAGTCGGTGGCGCTCAAGGGCGCGATCTTCCGGCGTTGGCGGGCAAGTTCCAAAACACGTAACAGGACCGTACGTTTACTTTCCTGTGAAGACACATCGATAATCCATTTGGGCCGCGCGTTTTGTGTGACGGTGGCCGGGGCAGTTGCCGGGGAGATTCCGCGGCCCTACGACCTGTCCGGCTGGCGCCGGGTCCGCGATATCGGTCAAGCGCTCGCCTTTCGTCTTGGATGGCTTCTGCGAGGACTTCGGCAACTCTACATGACGAAACGCTCGGGCGGAGAAAAAGACGTACAAATCCGGGATACGCTGTCCCGCGCGTTTCTGGTCTCCATACCATCGAGCGCCGGTGGTCCCCGGCCCGTTCCTACGGAGAAAATCGAGTCGCCCGACCCCGGTCCGGCGCTCAAGAGCGCGACAGCGCGCTTGCTGGATCTCCAAGGCGAAGATGGCGCATGGGAAGGGGAGATGACCTGGTGTTCCATGCTCACTGCGCAATATGTGCTGTTGCACCACATCATGGGACGGCCGATCGAGCCCGGCCGGCGGCGGCGTGTGCTGCGATCCTTCGAGCGAACCCGTCTGGAAGGAGGCGCATGGGGATTGCACGAATACTCCCCCCCCCATCTGTTCGTCACCACCTTGGTTTACGTCGCCGCGAGACTGCTCGGCATCAAGCGCGATGATCCGCTGGTCGAGCCGGCCCGGCGATTCCTGCAGGCGGAAGGGGTTGCTGGCATACCGAGTTGGGGAAAGTTCTGGCTTGCGCTCCTCAATCTCTACGACTGGCGAGGAGTAAACACCATCCTGCCGGAGTTGTGGAACTTGCCGCGCTGGATGGCGCTGCATCCCTCGAAGTTGTACTGCCATACCCGCCTCATCTACATGGCGATGGCGGCGATTTATCCGTACCGGTTCCAGGTGCCCGTCACCCCCCTGATCGCCTCGCTGCGAGAGGAACTCTTCCCACAGGGGTTTGACAACGTCGACTTTTCCGCGTGCCGCAATCGCCTGCGTCACGCCGACCTCTACGCGCGGCCCAGCATGTGGCTCCGGGCCGGATACGGGTTTGCGCAGCTGTTCGAGCGGTTCCACGGCAAACGTCTTCGCGAGCGATGTATAGAAAAGATTATCCGTGGTATCAAGTGGGAACTGCAAACAACTAGTCATACGAGCATCTCTCCCGTCAGCGGTCTCCTCAACATCCTTGCCTTGTGGCTGCATGATCCGAACGACGAAGACTGCCGCCGGGCGTTCGTGAAACTCGATGACTGGATCTGGGAAGACGAGGAGGATGGAGCACGAGTCACCGGAGCGAGAAGCGCCTCGTGGGATACCGGATTCGCCCTGCAGGCGCTTGCAACGGTGCCGGGACACGACGGGGTTCGAAACGCCCTTAGAAACGGGGCCGACTTCCTGTACAAGCAGCAAATCGGCGCCAGCTTTGAGGGGTTTTGTGAGGCGTATCGCAACGACCCCAAAGGCGGCTGGTGTTTTGCTGGTGGATGGCATGGCTGGCCAGTGACCGACTGCACCGCGGAAGCGGTGCTCGGGATTATCGCTGCTCACGGCGACGACGCGAACGCGACGGTTCTCGACGATGCGGTTCGGTTCATGCTGCGCGGCCAGAACTGGGATGGTGGTTTCGGCACCTATGAGGCTCGGCGCTCGGTGGTGGGCCTCGAATGGATGAACCCGGCAGAGATGTTCGGCAACTCGATGACCGAGCATTCCTATGTCGAGTGCACCGCGTCTTGCCTCGAGGCGCTCGTAGCTTGCAAGGAGCGCTTGCCGCAGATATTGAGTCGCGCGGCGATGAACGCCGTCTCGAAGGCGGAGGCCTGGCTTCGCCGGACGCAGGCGGTCGATGGGGCGTGGCGCGGCGAATGGGGGGTCCAATACATCTATGGCACCTTTTTCGGAATAAAGGGTCTGGTTGCAACCGGTGCCCACGGCGGCGACTCGGCGTTACGTCTGGCCTGCCGTTGGCTACTGGATCGCCAGAACGAAGACGGAGGATGGGGAGAGCACCACAGCGGATGCATGAGCGGTCAATACGTCGCGCATGAGAAGAGCCAGGTCATCCAGACCGCTTGGGCGTTGATTGCGCTCCTCAAAGCGGGCGATTCGAACTGGATGGCGATTTCGCGGGGCATCCGCTTTTTGCTCGACTCCCAGGAGGCGGATGGAGCATGGCCCAAACAAGACATGGCCGGGGTTTTTTTCCGCACGGCGCTATTGGACTACGCCCTGTACCGTCAGTATTTTCCATTGCACGCGCTCGGTCTCTACGAGCAGCGGCGCAGGGAAAGGCTGTATCTGACGACTCCCGCCTCTCTTGCCGCCGATGCAACCGGTTGACGCGAACAAGCGCAGCAACAAGTAATTGGTTCGGGAAGAAACGGCCTCTCGAAAAGCGGTCTAGCGGGCGTTCCGACGCCTTCTTGAGGAGCGCCGTAAATGTTTGAAGTAGACCCGAAACGTGCGCGCCAAGGTTTTGAAGTCAAAGGTGCTGAACAGGGTATCCGCAACCCCGAACGGCAGCATGGTGGGAATGGAGCCGCGCGCGTATTCGAGTATCCAGCCGCGGTCGACCATGCGGTAGCCTTTCGCTTCTCTTCTTGGCAGATGGATGACGTTGCCCGGTCGGTACACCTCCCTTTGAACATCGCCTTCGCCGAAGTACCACATCTCCCCGTCCAGGAGGATCGCGTAATCCTCGGCCAACGAATACCGGCCCGTGTGTCCCTGGTTGCCGATCGGGGTGCCGAAGAAGATCACGTGCTCCCGGAGCGAGGCGTACAGGATGGCGAGCTGTCCCATGGCGCCGCCGGCGTTGGAGAAGAACCACTCGAGCTCGGTCTTGATAAGGTCAGGATAGCGTTCGGAGAGGTCTTGCGTGATGTCGGCGAGCATCTTCTCCAGAGGCTTGTCGAGGTGGGCGAGGGCGACCTCCCCGAGTATATCGGGCTCAAAAACGTACTTCTTTCAGTCTTCCGAGGGTCAGGGTTTTCTGGCCAGGAAGAAATACATCGGGGTGAAAATGCCGGCCTTACCGCCTTCGACCAGAGCGTCCGCCGCCGCGTTCAACAGCGTGCTGACCGCAGTAGCGCCCTCCGGAACGACCCGCAACTTCTCCCCGATCCTTAACGTCAAATTGGTCAAGGCGCGACCAATGGGTGTGCGCGGAATACTCGAAAGACGCAGGTCGCGACCCTGCAAAGCGCGATACCAGGGCGTTTGAAGATCCGATTCGGGAGCGCGGTCACTGGCTTCCAGGAGCTCGAAACCGGCCTTGCGCAATGCGTCACAAATCTCGGACGTGAAGGCGAGTTCCGGTAACGCGTTCCCCATCATGATGTCGTTCTTGATTCGCAGGTGCTCCGCGTTATCGGGATCGAAATCCTCGGTAAGACACCACTCGTAGCCAGCGAAATAGGACCCCGGACGCAGGACGCGGCAGACCTCGCAGAACGCCGCGGTCTTGTTTGGTGCGTGGGGCATGGACTCGATGGCGATGGCGGCATCGTAGCGATCGTCGTCTTCGGGAATCTGCATATAGTCGCCGTGGATGAAGCGGCACAACGACTCGACATCCTGTGTGTGTAGTTTGGCGCGCTCGAGCTGGTATGCGTTATTGTTGATACCGACAAAGCTTGCTCCAGAGTAGCGTGCCAGATTGCCCATTGGCCCACCTACACCGCACCCCACATCAAGCACTTCTATCCCCGGCCTTAGGGAGAGCCGGTCGGCGAGAAAATGCTGGTGCCTGAGCAGCGACGCCTCGAAGTTCTCACCCCGGCGCCTGGGAGCAAAATGAAAGGACTGGCCCCAGCCGAACTCATAGAAATCGGTCACCAGGTCATAGAAGTGATTCACGAACGAGCGATATTGTTCTTTCCTGCGCTCCGGGCCGGCGTCGTATATCTCGTTATATCCATCGACCATGGGCTTTACTTCATCCGGGGCAAGATCTGCAAGGGATCGAGAATTCGCTCTCTTGGCAGGCATACGTGTCATTCGACGTTTCTCCCAGATTTGCTCAATTTCTTGAAAAATATTACGAGATGAAATGTACAGTGTCAAAGAATTTGTGAAAACCCGCGGAACCCGTCCGAGTGGGCTGATGCCGTTCTGTGTAGTGATGATTTAAGCCGCCTCAAGCTCCCTGGCGCGGAGACCTCGGATAACGACAAGCGCTTTTGGAACGCGTCGCTCGCGTGTTCAGATACGACTCTTACGTCACTCGACGCACCCAAACCCCGGTTCACGCCTTCTTGAAGCGCAGACCGTACATCATATTCCCTTAGAAGTTGAACCACTTCCTCGCTTCTGAATCCTGAAACGGATAGTCCGCGCTCATTTGCCTCGCTGCTGTGAGGCCTGGCACGAAACAGGTCTCCTGGCTGTTGATGAGCGTGTGAGCGCCACAGTGCCAAGTCCGCCTCTCCGGGCCCTGAACGTAGCGGAACATCGGCATAAGCAAGGCCATATGCGGCCCATCGTGCACGATGTGCTGGAACCACCACTTTTTGAATATCTTTTTCTCATCGATGCGACTGATCGGGTTGTACGTCACCAAGCACGGCTTGTCGGAGTGCTTCGCCCAGGGCTGCTGGTTGTGCATGATATAGGGGATTTCGTAGTTGTCGGGTCTCACGCCGTACTGCTCGATGTGGTTGCTGCGGGTTTCGAGCGCCTGGACTTCGCTTTCGGGCAGCACCGAGGCGTCTGAATAGACTATCGTATGGTTGTGCAGTTCACTCTCATACCTAATCGAGGAGAGAAGCACTCAAAGCGGGTCAGTTGGTCCAGCATCATCAGCGTCTGGTTCGCGTTGCACGCGAAAACCACATAATCGCACTTCTCCGAGTTTCCCTCTTCATCCTCAATGACGACCTCGATTGCACCCCGATGCACTTTCCGAACCGGTCGGCTAAAGTATATCTTCTCGCGGAAATTCGCCGAGAGTTCCTAGTAGATGCGCCTCGTGCCCTGGTCCCAAGTCTGCATCGGCGTGGCGGATTCTATGTCGAAGAACTCCAGATACCGCGAGAACAGGGACGCGGGCATATCGAACACGTTCGTGATCATCAGGAAATTGACGAACATGGGCTTGAGTATCTTGTACCTGAAATCGTCCGAGAATTTGCCTAAATGCAAAACCGCACCCATGCTGAGGTAGTTGAATGGGTTCAGGGCTGCCAGAAACCTAGACCGAGAGCGGCTGAGGCCGCCGAACTACTTGAGCTTTCTCAAGAGTTTCTGGGATTTCTCGATTTCAGGCTGCAACTGTCACCTTAGGTCTGAATCGAAATCGCGGGCATAAACGCCGCCTCGGTATTTTACGTTGTAGCTGAACCTAGTGTCGACAAGATCGATTCCGTATTGTCGCATCAGAATTAGAATATGGTGGTATACCTAGGGAATGCAGGCGGTGATGAAAATATCGAAGGGAATCGAGGTGCCGTCGTCCTGCGGCATGTCGGCGGTGACGGTGTTGCCGCCCATTTGGTCCTGCGCTTCGAACACACGGAAATCGAACCTGTCAGGGTGGTGGCTCAGCGCCCAGGCCACACCCAGCCCCGAAACTCCCCCACCGACTACAGCAACTCTTTTCGGCGTCGTCGCGTTTTTCTAGCTCATAGCTCCTGCTTTATCATCGACAGCTTGCGGGATTCACTATTTTTCATCCACCAAATACTAAAATGAAGATGCGGGCATAGGGTTACCTAAGCCACAAATTCGTCGAAAACAGATACGGGTGTTCTCCAACGACTGCGAAAGATGGACATGCTACGGAACGACTAAAACGAAAGCTTGGCGATACCGAGAATCTCCTGTCAGAGGTTCTGGTCACTGAATGGCCATGAGATATCGATAGATAGCCTTTAGCGCTTTTCATCTTGGCACTTTTCATCTGGCCCAACAGATTTCCGTTTCGTTTCGAGGCCATTCCCCTTCCTCTATCGCTTCGATAGTGCCGAGATATTCAGCCTGCTCGGGGAAATCCCCCTCTTAAATGCTGCTTTTTCGATCTGTTTCTAGTGCTCTTTGTCAACGCGGATGTATTTGTTGAGCGTTTTTCCCATGCCTCTGTTTGTCCTTTGAATGGTCGTTCATGGGAGATATTGCAGGCCCACATCAAGGCTTTTCGGAAGCCGAATCCGCAGCCATGCCCCAGTTTCCCGGGCCAGTTCGTGCCGACCGATCATGTCCTTGCGCATCCGTGTCCTGCGACGCATTTGCGACGGCTATAGGGAGGGATCATATTCGCGCGCACCTCCGAGTACTACCAATCTGGTATCTCACAGGAAATCCCCGTGTTACCCCGTGTTACGCCGCATTGCATATGACATGCGATATCTTTTAAGTGCAGGAATTTCAAATGGATACGTGGCCACCAGTTTGGTATTACTTTTTCCGGTATGAAGGAGGCGGTCTTTGGCGTCGTTAGCGTAAGAGGCTGTATGCCGGACGCGCGCCTGTCCTGCACCCGCAGCCCGCTGCGTCCGGTGTGAAATCCGAAGCGCCGAAGGGCGGCAGATGATACCGTTTATCGGCGGAGCGTCATCGGCCTGAAACGTCGACGACACAAGGGATTGGAGCCTTCGCGGCGATTGAGCGAGACGACCGGGCGCGACCTTAGGACGCGTACCGTGTCCTCTTCCCGTCAACAGGGGTAACAAAAGCAGGCGCACGGCGCAAGGGAGCGGATGAGTTTTTCACACGCCGCGCACCGCAAGACGCCAGTGAACGATTTGCGGTTTCACGCGTTACCTTGACGCAACAGGGAGAGGTTCACACGTTACCCCCTCGTCAGGGAGCAGTCGGTCGTGAGTGGGGGGAGTTTTGTACGGAGGGGCTGATGCTTGCGCCTGGATTCACAAGCGATGAGAAAACGGGCCACGCCGTCTGTCGACGCGACCCGTTGCTCGTTCACGTCAAGCGGCGATTTTTTGGACGGGGATGCCGAGGGTTTTCGCCTTGTCGACGAGGTTGTCGGTGATGCCCGAACCGGGGAACGCGATCACGCCCTTGGGGAGGAGGCTGAGCAGCTCGTCGTTGCGCCTGAAGGGAGCGGCCCTGCCGTGGGCGTTCCAGTCGGGCTTGCAGACGATCTGGTGGACGCCGTTCCGCTCGGCCCATCCCGCCGCGACCTTCTCGGCGCCGGGGCCGCCGCCGTGGACGAGGACGACGTCGGCGTACTTGGCCTTGACCTTGTCGAGATGCGCGATGATTTTGCCCGCATCGCCAGCCTCCTTGCCGCCCGCGACGGCGACGAGGGTTCCCTGCGGCAAGTGCGCGGCGTTCTCGCGGTTCTTTTTCGCCCGCTGGAAGTCGCGCGCCTCGATGACCGCCGACGTGAGCTTGCCGGTCTGCGAGACGTGCGATCCCCGCCTGGGCCGCCATACCTCGCCGGTCTCGACGCGGTAGGCCTCTGAGGCGGCGTCACGGAGCCCTTCGAAGGCGTCGCGGCGGGCGGTGAGATTTTGCGCCCGGTCGGTGGCGAGTTCGAGCTCGCGAGACCTGATCTCGGAGCCGTCCTGCTCGCGCTGCAGTTCACGGATGCCGGGGATGAGCTTGTCGGCGGCGCGGTCGAGGCGCTGTGTCTGGGCGTCGAGGGTGTTGACGAAACCCCACAGGAGGTTTCTTCGCTCATCGGCGAATTGCGTTCCGTCGGGCGCTGCCTCGGCGAGCAGGTGGAAGGCCTTGAGGACGGCGGCGGTGGACTCCGCCTCGCCCCACACGGGCCGGTTGTCGAACTCGTCCGGTCCGGGGGTCGCGCCGAAGAGGGCGGCCTGTTCGCATACCATGGCGGTGAAGGATTCGTTCTGCGCTTCGATGTTGTCAACCTCGTGCATGATCATCTCCTTGTGTGTCGCGGTGGCAGTCATCGTTCACTCCTTTCGTTGTCCTCAAGCGAGGGGATGGTTGAATTCGGGAAGAGCGTAGCCACGATCGTTGCGCCCCACTTCTTTCGGCATTTCGTCGAGATACCTGGCGGCCCACTCGGCGGCGCGTGCGAGTACGTCGCCGTGGCACGGAAGGGGATGGCAGTGGCAGCCGAGTTCGCAGCCTTGGAGGTCGGCGAGTTCGTAGAGGTTCACCTCCTCTTGCCGGATTTTTCTCCAGAGCCATCGCCGGTATTTTTCAATCACCTCGGCGCGCTCGCCGTCCTGGCCGACCCGGAAGGGGTTTCCCCACTTCGTCCTGCGGTCGATCCTGACCAGCAATCCGCCGCCGAATTCGGGCGCAACATAGTCGTTCAGATTCACCACGGTGGTTTCCATGCCTTTCTCCTTTCTTGAGGATTAACAGACGTGCTTCTTAGTGGCCCATTTTCAGCACGTGTTAGGCGCGGGCGTCAGGGGCGGTTTTCAGTCTTTTTT